>NZ_VKAB01000011.1 GCF_009769385.1 Saccharothrix deserti | reverse complement strand
GGCCCCAGATCCAGCGGGCAACCGTCCACCACGACGGCCACCTTCCCCAACAAGCGGAATTCCGCCACTACGCCCCCTTCCCCCGGCAGCGTGCATACCAGCCCTGACCTGCTCCACGCAGGAAAACACAGGCTCTTCACACGATCGGCGGCCCACAGTTGCGCGTTCGATTGCGACGGTGCGAAGTGACTGCGGATCTCCGCCAATTCCGATCGCATCTCTTGGCCGAATCGTGATCGATGTCGGTGCAGACACTGGCCGCGCAGATTCGCCCACCTGGCAGAGTTGCCGTTCGCTCATGTGGATCGTGCGTGTGGCGCGTCGTCGGGCCGAGCGGTCAACGACCTTTCGGCGGTACCGCAGCCCCGGGTCAGCGAGTTCCATAAAACCGTTCGACCAGATCGACAACTTCTCACTGTCGGGAGGAATAATGACCACCTCGACACTTCGACGTATCGGCACGACGGTGGCGATGACCGCTGTCCTCGCAGCGTTGGTCGTAATGGGCAGATCGGCCGCCGAGGCACGTCCGGTCGACTCGCCGGCCATCGCCGACCAGGGGCCCGGCATCAGCAGCGTGCACAGGTCATGGGCGTGCGATGTGCCATCCGGCCACACTTGGTCGGCCGTGCGGATCAACACCCGGTGCGCATGGCGCTACGAGTACTACCTGCTCGACGGGGTGAACTACGACCTCACCGGCACGTACGCCTGCCAGATCCCGTCCGGCTATACGTACACGGCCTCACGTCTGGGCAACAACTGTTCCACCTCGGGTTCCAGCTACGAATACCGACTCACCAAAGTCTGACCTCATTCATCTCCACCACAGGGCGGGCGGCGCCGAGTATGTAATACATGTCACCAACGCGAGCCCGGCATTCTGGAAATGATCTTCGCGGACCTGTTCCCGTCAAGGGCTCACGCCGTTCCGTAAGCGGCACCCGCCACCGAGTGAACGCCCACCTCCGGCCATTTCGCCGAGAAAACGTCACTGGACCCGATCGCCTGCACCTGCGTCTCCTCGGATTTCGCATCCGATCCCCGGGCCATCCGGGTCATCCGTGCGCCGCACGTGTGCGACGGGAGGGTCGATCAGGAGACGCCAACCGGGTCGAGGGCGGGGTGCACGGTCCGGTGGTGCAGGCGGCGCACGTCGACAAGGTCGAGCAGCGCTTCCACCAGTTACCGGCGGCGCCGTCGGGCGGCAGTGAGGTCGCGGTGAAGGCCGCCGCAGGCATCCTGTCACCCTGACTACCGCCGCCGGGGTGTCGGCACCGTGCTCGCGGAAGCCGGGGTGGCGGCGGCGAAGGTAGTGCACGCGCTGCATCACCCGACACTGAAGCTCGTGGTCGACGTCCACAAGTGCGAGCACATCGCCGGCGTGGCCGAACTCGTCCGCTCCCAGGGCTTCGCGCCGGTCCGCTACTACCAGCGCATGGAGCACCCGCTCGGCGACGCGATCCCCGACGCGGCGATCCCCGACGGGCTGCGGGTCGAGCCGTGGTCGAAGCAGAACGACGAGGATTTCCGGTTGATCCGGAACGAGTCGTTCAAGGACCACTGGGGTTCGGCGCCGATGCCCGTGGACTCCTGGCAGAACAAGATCACCAACCAGACGTTCAGGCCCGAGGTCAGCTTCCTGCTCCGGGATGTGGCGAACGGGGCTCCGGCGGGCATGCTGGTGACCATGTACTGGGAGGCCGACACGGTGGCCACCGGCGTCCGCGACGCGCACTTCATGCTCATCGGAACGCTCCGGGACTACCGGAAGCGGGGCGTCGCCGGCGCGCTGATCGCGCACGCGCTGCGGGCCGCCGCCGACCAGGACTACGACCGCGCCAGCTTGAGCGTGGACTCGGCGAACCCCTTCGGGGCGTTCGGGATCTTCGACAAGGCCGGCTTCACGCCGAAGATGCGGTACGTGCGCTGGGCGCTCGAGGTCTGACGCGCACACGCTGAAGGGCGACGACCGCTGAGGAACCGAGCAGCCGCCATGCTGATGTTCGACGTGATCGCGATCCTGAAAGGACGGACGCTGCTGGGCATCTGCGGACTGTTCGTGCCGCTGCCGGCGCTGTTCGCCACGTGCCGCGTCGCCCGCCCGGGATCACCGTGGGCCCGCCGCTGGTACCGACCGGGCTCACGGCGGCCGGCCAAGGCGCGGCGGAGGTTCCCACCGGGCCGCCGCAACCGGTGGGAACCACTGGTCGACGTGGCGGCGCCGGCGGACCTGGACGTGCGGGCGCTGGTCCTCGACGCCGACCAGTGGGCCCGGCTCCGCGCCGTGTGCCGTGTGCCGTGTGCCGTGTGCCGGAGCGTCTGGCAGCCGCCCGGCGGGCGGGGCACGCGCGGCTCGCCGGGCTGGTCGACTGGTCGGGGTGGCTGTCGTCCGCCGGGTAGTCGGTTGGTCGCGCGTCCTGGTGTCGAACCAGGCGCCCCGGAGATATGAGCTCCAGGTGGCCGCCGGGCCACGCGCGTTGTCACCGCACCCATGCCGGGTGCGGAACGAGATTGGGGTGACCGACCGGACTCGCACCGGCTTGGACCAGAATCACAATCTGGCGCCTCGTCTTCTTCGGCCTCGGTCACAGTCGTCCCACCAGGAGTCGAACCTGGGACCTTCCGCTTGTCGTGCGGACGCTCCACCGCTGAGCTACGGGACGTTGTCGGCGCCTGTCAACGGCGACGACCGGGTGCGCGTGCCAGGACTCGAACCTGGGCCCTCCCCGATGTGACCGGGGTGCTCTCGCCACTGAGCCACACGCGCGGGCACCACCGGCCCCTCGGTGCGGTGGTGGTGGTGGAAGACGAGGGTGTGTCCTCGACGTCCGCTCCCCTACCAGGACTCGAACCTGGTCCTCCCGATTAACAGTCGGGCGTGCAACCTGTTGCACCTCAGGGGAATGGTGTACGTGCCCTCGGCAGGACTCGAACCTGCATCTCCGCCGTCGCAGGGCGGTGTCGTGTTCCGTTGGACCACGAGGGCTCGCGGTGGGCTGCCGGGGACTCGAACCCCGAACCCGCCGGGTAAAAGCCGGCTGCTCTGGCGCGATTGAGCTAGCAGCCCCGTGCGGCAAGGTGGTACTCGCCGCGGGTTGGTTGGTAGGTCGCCGGGGGCTCGAACCCCGTACCCGTCGCTTAAGAGGCGACTGCTCTACCCGTTGAGCTAGCGACCTGCGGAGGATGCAGGATTCGAACCCGCGCGACGCTCGTCACGCCGACCACCGTTTTCGAGACGGCTGCCTTACCCGACTCGGCCAATCCTCCTTGCACGGCAACGGTTCCGGCCGCTGCCGTGGTGGTCGAGGCGCCAGGTGTCGAACCTGGGTCGGACACTTCATCGGAGTGCCGCACGGACCGCCGTTCACCTCGTCGTGCGAGCCTCTCCCGGGACTCGAACCCGGTCCTCCCGCTTACGAGGCGGGTGCTCTTGACCTGTTGAGCTGAAGAGGCCTGTCGCCCGCGCTGAACTGCGGGCGCGATGGCGGGTCGTGCCAGTGCCCAAGCACCGGCCGCGTAGCGCGTACGGGAGTCGAACCCGCGTCACCGGAGTGAGAGTCCGGTATCCGTTCCACTGGACCAACGCGCTGCGGGGAAGCGTCCTGTCCGACGTTCCCGCGAGACCAGAGCGACGTGGTGTCGTTTCCGGCCTGGTCGGATGCCCGCGAGTCGAACGCGGTGCGTCCTGATCCCAAATCAGGTGGGGTCGCCGTACCCCTCGCATCCGGCGCCCACCGACGCCACCGCCGATGGGTCGCGCTCACGACGGGACTCGAACCCGCGAATCGCCGCATCGACAATGCGGTGCCCTAGCCACTGGGCCACGTGAGCATCCCGAGACCGGTGTCCTCGGGTGGACACCGGCCGGCACCCCTGCCAGGACTCGAACCTGGGACCTCGACGTTCGTAGCGTCGCGCTCTGTTCCACCTGAGCTACAGGGGCAAGGTGCGTAGCCGATCCGGGAATCGAACCCGGTCCTCCGCAGTGAAAGTGCGGCGACCTAGCTGGCAGTCCCATCGGCCTCGACGAACCCCGACCAGGGGGTTCGCCCGAGCGGTCGGCGGGCATCGAACCCGCTTCTTCGGTTTGGAAGACCGACGTGTCCGCCGAGTTCACCACGACCGCACAACCCTCCCCACCGCTCTGCGACGGGAAGGTCACGTGCCCCAGGAGGGCACCAAATTTTGCAGTGGGGCGGGCTCCACAGCCCGTCTCCACCGCGTCTGCTCCGATGTGGAATTGTCAACGAACACGCCGACCCCATCCGAAATGGGCGGCATTCGGCCGTGATGGAAAAACCGATTTCAGGGTGTGCGAAATAGAGAAGCCGCCCGGATCGGTTCCCCGATGGGCGGCTCCCTGTCGACATGACCAGACCTAGGTCATGGAGGGGGAGTCCGCGCAGCTCGGCATCGTTTCGTGCCCGAACGGGACGGGCTCGCGCCGGTCGACTGACGGGCACACGACGATGATCGCGGTATTGTGGGACAAGCGCCGCGAACCTCGCTTCCACATGCTCGTCATGACTTCGACCCCTCGTCTCGTGATGTGCTACAAGCATGCACCGCCGACATGAGTTGTCGCAACGCCTTTTTATCGCCCATTTCCCGCACTGTCGATCTGCACGGGCCGGCGGTTTGCGGCTCGGAAGCCGGGAACCCGGCACCTGCGATCACACAGCCGGTCGGTCGCCGAGTTCCGGGACTCCCTAGCGTGTGTCCCCATGTTCACTCGGGATGAGCGGGAGCGGTTGCGGGCCGGGCTGGTGTCGGCGGCGGAGGCCGACCCTCGGATCACCGGCGCCGCAGTGGTGGGGTCCGCCGCGGTCGACCGCGAGGACCGGTGGTCGGACGTCGACCTCGCGCTGTGCCTGGACGCGGACGCCGACGTGGACGAGGTGGTGCGGGACTGGAGCGATCGCATGTACCGCGACCACGACGTCGTGCACCACCTCGACGTCCGGCGCGGTGCCACGCTCTTCCGGGTGTTCCTGCTGCACAACACCCTCCAGGTCGACCTCTCGTTCTGGGCTCCCGCGGAGTTCGGCGCGACCGGCCCGGCGTTCCGGCTGCTGTTCGGCACGGCCGCCGACGTGCCGAAGGCCGGGCCGCCCGAGGCGCTCGACCTCGTCGGGATGGGCTGGCTCTACGCCTTGCACGCGAGGTCCGCCATCGCGCGCGGCCGGGTGTGGCAGGCGGAGTACATGGTGAGCGGCGTGCGGGACCAGGTGATCGCCCTCGCGTGTCTGCGGCACGGTGTGTCGGCGGTGCAGGGGCGGGGCGTGGACGACCTGCCGGCCGAGGTGACCGCGCCGCTGGGCACGACCCTCGTCCGCGCGACGGACCCGGCGGAGCTGGTCCGCGCCTTCGGGGCGACCGTCGAAGCGTTCCTGGCCGAGGTCGACTTGGTGGACGCCGAACTGGCCTCCCGCGTCGCCGCGACGGTGCGGGAGCTGGTCAGCACCAGCGCGACCGGCTCGAAGGCGGTCGAACCCACCTGATCCGGCCGGCGGTCCTGACGGCCGAGGCACAGGCAGCGTTAGACGTCCCACGAGCGGAAGCGCGCGATCGACCGTCGACGTCACCGCACGGTGACACGAACCGCAGGCGTGTAGTGCAGACGACCGTGGGCGGCGACCCTGACCAGCGCCCACCAATGGGAACCAGGACGAGCCGTGCCCGCGGCCGTGGCCACGACCGGCACCGTGATCTCGCCGTCGGGCGGAACCGTGAACGCCTGTGTCCTCGGGCCGATGGTCACCTCGTCACCCCATGTCCCGTAAGGGCTGATCAGGGTGACCTCGCCGCGAACCTCGCTCTGCGCCCGATTCGCCAACGACACGGCCAACGAGCTCCGGCCGCCGGGGACGAGTTCGAGCACGTCACCCTCTAGTCGCACGTCCACCAAGTCCACATCGGACGGAGGACCGACGACGACCTCGGTCGTGTCCTCCAGAACCTGGCCGAGGTGATCCCGGACTCGTGCGGCGAGCAGGTGACGACCCGCCGTCTCCGGAGCAACAATCGGCACCGTGAACTCGGCGAACTCACCGGCCACGAGGTCGTAGGACAACGGCTCCCGGTCAGCGAACTCGACGAGCCCCGAAGCCGGGAAACCGGTGCAACTGACGGTGATCCGAACCTGACCGGTGGCACCGGGGTCGAGCCGGAGGCGGGAAGGGTTGACGTGCACGCTGAGCGGCAGGTTGCCGATCGGCGCGGGACCCGCGTTGTGCCGCCAGTAACGTGTGTAAACCGGTTGCACCGGCTCGGTGGACCGGGCCAGTTCGACTCCGGTGCGAGGTCGCGCAAGAGCGGGCACGAGGTTGAGCGTGGCGACGTCGGCAGCCGTCAAGTCCACACTGGCCTGTCCGGACTCGACGGTCAACGGCAAGAGGGTGCGTTCCTCCAACAGGTCCGCCCGATGAGCCGCCACCAATCCCCCGTACAGGGAAACCACCGCGGTCACCGGCGTTCCGGTGGTCTCGTACAACCGGACGGTGATGTCCGAGCCGGTGTCCGCCGGAACGCAGGACGCGAGGGGGTTACCGGCGGCCTTGGCGGCGGTGAGCAGCACGTCAGGAGGTGATACCGACATCAGACCGAGTTCGCGCGGCAGAGGTCCGGGACCGGAGCTGACCTGGCGGGTCCGGACCGGGTGGTTGACGTCCTGCCCGGACCGGGCGAACCCGGCCCGCCGCCAGTCCCCGTTCCCGGCGACCAGGCTCAGCTCGAACGTGTGCGACCAGTGCTGCCAGGCGAAACTGGACCCGTCCGGCGCGGTACGGCGTTCACCGTCGATCCACACACCCGACGGCCAGCCGCTGCACGACCGCATCAGGGACACGTGCAGTGTGCCGTCCGGCGCCACGACGAACCCAGGTGTGCCCCGGTTGACCACGGCCACCGAGTAGTCCACCAGGGGTTCCGACGTGCCCGCCAGCCCGGCCGGCACGTCCACTTCGACGCACCCGTCGCCCAAGTCGGAGATCAGGTCGTCGGCATCGGTGACGATCAGCACCGGCAGATCGCGCGGCCCGCGGAGATCCGCGTCCGGCACCCACTGTTCGAGTCGCGTGCGCGAAGCGGGCACGAACACCCGACCGTTGGCGGCCAACGCCTCCCGGTAACCGGCGCCGGCACTGTCCAGCACCTCGGCGGCGAACTGGTCGTCACCCAGGACGATGCGCACATCGGGCAGGTTCGAATCGGCGTCGAGAGCGCCGTACCTCGGTCCCCGCGGACCCGTGCACGTGGCGGTGACCCCCTTGGCAGCCAGCGCCGCCATCACAGCACGCCCGTCCTCCGCCGTGACCAGCTCGGCCACGCCGATGGCGTGCTGCTCAACCTGGCCGTCGGAGTGCCGCAACCGCAACCGGACCATGCTCGACAAGCCGGCCCACGTGTGCGCCGGGCTGTCCAGCGTCCACAGGTGTTCGGCGGCGTCGACGTCCGGGAAGCCGAACGACCGGCCCACGGCGGCGAAACCGACCTCGGCCACGGGCAGCGCGCCGGGGACGTCGAACGCGAACCTCGCGCGCAGCAGCCGGTCCTGGCCGACGGAACCGTCCACGAAAGCGCGGACGTCCACTCTGGGCAACCCGTGCCACAGCGTGGTGTGTTGGGTGATCCGCAGGCCACCGAGCGCCGTTCGGCTGACGATGCGTTCACCGACCGGACTGGTCTCGACGTGCACTTGGGCCGAGTCGACGCCCTGACCGGGCCCGGTGGGCAGCAGGTGCCACGGGCCTTCACCCCACACCGGGTGCCCGGGGTGTTCGTCCTGCACCACCAGTTCGCCTGCCAGGCCGCCGGGCCGCACCAGCTCACGCCCGGCCCGCCGGTCGTGCACGCTGGTCAACGCCCCACCCCGAGCGGGATCGGCCTCGACCGTGAACGACTCGTTCGAGATCGCCGGACGGCCGGGTCGCACGGTCCACGAGGGCGGGATCGTGTCGGCGTCCACCACGCGGTACACCCGGTAACCGGTCGCGGGTACCTGACGGGCCAGGAAGCTCAGCGTGAGCGAAGCCAAGGTGCCGTCCGGATGCCGGACCACGGCCTCGGTCACGGCCGGGACCGGCAGTCCGTCCGGGTCTTCGACGCGGGCACCACGGCGACCCGGAACGGGGTGGCGAACGGTCACCGAAGTGACCGCGTCCCGCACGAACGCCAGGGTGTTGACGGCGATCACGGCCTCGCCGACACCCGTCGTGTCGACGTGTTGGGCCAGGTGGTCCACCGCACCGTCCAGTACCTCGCGGCCCAGCTCGTCCGCTTCCCGCCACCCGTTGACCAGGTCCAGGTACACCTGGTCGGACTCGGTGCCGGTGATCGCGTCGTGATGAGCGCCGTAGACCAGTTGGCGCCACGCCTTGTCCAGCGCCTCCGCCGGGTAGCGCGCGCCCAGCAACGCGGCCA
Organism: Saccharothrix deserti; assembly: GCF_009769385.1. Lineage (GTDB taxonomy): Bacteria > Actinomycetota > Actinomycetes > Mycobacteriales > Pseudonocardiaceae > Actinosynnema > Actinosynnema deserti. The sequence goes on along the minus strand of NZ_VKAB01000011.1, from coordinate 454,124 downwards.
GCACGGACATCCGCTCACCGTCCAGCACGGACACCTCGGCGGCGCGCTGGGCCTGCTTGGTATCGATGTAGGAGACGTCCTTGCCGGTGTAGACGGGGTTCATGTCCCTGGTCTGCGGGCTGAACACCACCGAGCGGTCGGCGGCGTCCGCGCGCACCGCGGCGAAGAAGTCGCGGGGCAGGCCGACCACGAACCGCGGCCACACGTAACGCGCGTTCCACTCCCGGTGGATCTCGGTGCAGAACCGGGACGGGACGTTGTGGTCGTGCCCCACCGGCAGCATCACGTTCCGCGTGGCCGCGACCCGGCGCAACGAGCTGAACTGCCGGTAGGCCTCGGCCATCGCCTCGTCCAGCGTGGCCTTCCGCTCGATGTCCCAGCCCGCCACGTAGTGGTCGGCCATGTAGGCGGTGAGCACCCCGCGTCCGCTCGGCGAGATCCACTCGAACTCCGACGGGAACTGCATCCGGGTGATGTCCCCGGTGTGCCGCTTCGCTCCGACGTGGTGCCACGGCCCACGTGCCCACGCGCTGGAATCGAGGCCGGCGTCGGCCATCAGGCCGGGATACGACGGGTCGTGCCCGAACACGTCGAGCATCCAGGCGGTGCGCGGCTCGGCGCCCAGCACGTCCCGCTGGTAGCCGATGCCGTAGACGGCGTTGCGGATGGTCGACTCGGGGTGGGTGAGGTTGGTGTTGGCCTCGTTGTAGTTGCCGCCCACGATCTCGACCTGCCCGTCCCGGAGGAACCGGCGCAGGTCGTGCCGGTCCTCCGGGAAGGCGTCCCAGTGGGGTTTGAGGTAGTCCACCTCGGCGAGCACGAACCGGTAGTCCGGATCACGTCGTGCGGCGTCCAGGTGGGCGCGCACCAGGTCGAACGCGGAGAGCTGGAACGGCATCCGCTTCTCCTGCGCGCCGGGCAGGTCCAACCACGTCTCGGTGAAACCGGCCTGGGTGTTCCACCACACGGGGTCGTAGTGGAAGTGCGAGATCATCCACATGGTCCAGCCCGTCTCCGCGACGGTGACCGCCGTGTCGTGACTCGCCGCCGCGCCACCGGCGACCGGCTCGACGAGCACGGTCGCCGGGTACGAGACGCCTTCGCTGGTCGGCGCGGCGAACGTCACGCCGACCTCGACGACGACGTCGTCCGCACCGGCCGCCACGGCGGCGGGCTCGGGCGTGCGCACCATCGGGCCGACGACGCGGACCCGTGCCGGTCCCGACCTCGGCCCGGCGATACCCACCCGGACCAGTTGGCGGGGTGCCGAGGTCGACCCGACGAACAGGTCGGTGTCCTGGACGCTGGTGATCCGCATGTGCTACTTGGCGCCGGCCAGCGCGGCCTCGGCGTCGCGGAAGAACTGGCTCACGCCGTCCGCGATGGACATCCTGCCGAACGCGATCTGCTTGGCCGTGGCGTCCAGCGCGGTCTTCACGTCGTTGTAGCCCGGCGGGGCGGTGGGTGCGCTGGGCAGGCCGTCCTTGGCGACCTCCTGGGCCACGTACTGGCCGTGGGTGACGTCCTTCTTGTCCCACCCGCTCAGCGACGGGAGCAGGATGTCCAACGCCTTGTCCGACGGCGGGATACCGCGCGTCATGCCCATGGTCTTGATGGCATCGGTGTCGCTGACGAAGAAGTCGATCAGCTTGGCCGCCGCGTCGGGGTTCTTGCTCTTGACCGGGATGCACAGCAGCACGCCACCGCTGGGCGCCTGGCCGGTCTTGCCGTTGCTGCCGCGCGGGACGATCACGGCGTCCAGGGTGTGCTGGGTCAACGGCTGCATCTGCGCCAACCCCCACCCGGTGGTCATCGCGATCTGCCCGGCGATCAGCGGGTGGTTGCCGGTCGCGGAGTCCGTGCTGGACAGCATCTCCGGCGGGCAGATCGCGCCGGACGCCCGCAGCCCGGCCCAGAAGGTGAACCACTCCGTAAGGTCGGCCGCGGTGAAGCCGAGCTTGCCGTCGGTGGTGTACAGGTCCTTGCCTCGCTGGCGCAGCCACGGCTGCAGTGCCCCGGAGTCGTCCTTGGAGGCGTCCAGCGCGCCGTACTTGCCCTCCCCCAGCGCCTTGGACATCTCGCCCGCGATCGCACCGAAGTCGTCCCACGTCCAGTTGTCCGTCGGCGGAGCGATCTTGGCCTGTTCGAAGAGGGTCTTGTCGAAGAGGATCGGGGCGAAACCCGAGCCCGACGGCACGCCGTAGGGCACGCCGTTCACCGTGCCGGCCGTGCGCACCGCGGAGTACAGCGTGTCCAGGTGGATGGTGTCCGGGACGTAGCCGGACAAATCGGTCAGCACGCCCTTGGCCGCGTAGGTGCTCACCAGGGCGGTGTCCATCTGGAAGATGTCCGGCGGGTTGCCGCCCGCGAACTCGGTGTTCAGCTTGTTGAAGTAGCCGTCGTAGCCGGAGTACTGGGTCTCCACCGCGACGCCGGTCTTCTCGGTGAACACCTTGAGCGCTTCCTGGTACGCCTTGTTGCGGGCCTCACCGCCCCACCAGCGGAACACCAGCGAGTTGCCGGACGAGCCGGCGTTGTCGGGTGGGGCGAAGCCGCAGCCCGCGAGGGCGGTCGCGGCGAGTCCACCGGCCGTCAGGCCGAGGAACCCCCTCCTGGACAGGTTTTCGGACATGTGCCGCTCCCCTTCTCTGGCGGTGGAAGGACTACTTGAGACCGGTGGTCGCCATGCCTTCGACGAGGCGCTTCTGCGAGATCAGGAACACGGCGACCGTGGGCACCAGGGTGACCACCGACATCGCCAGCATCCCGCCGTAGCTGGACCCGCTCGCCCTGTCCACGAACGAGTTCAGGCCCAGCGGCGCCGTGTAGCGGGTGTTGTCCGACAGGTACACCAGCTGGCGCAGGAAGTCGTTGAACGTCCAGATGAACGTCAGGATCGTGGTGGTGATCAGCGCGGGCTTCATCAGCGGCAGGATCACGCTGACGAACACCCGCACGTGACCGGCGCCGTCCAGTGCCGCGGCCTCGTCCAGCTCCCTCGGGATGCCGCGGATGAACTGGACCATCAGGAAGATGAAGAAGGCGTCGTAGGCCAACAGGTGCGGCACCACCAGCGGCAGGAACGTGTTGATCCAGTTCAGCTCGTAGAAGATGGAGTACTGCGGGATCAGGGTGGCCTGGAACGGCAGCATCATCGTGCCCAGCATCAGGGCGAACCACGTCCGGCGGAACGCGAAGTCCAGCCGGGCGAACGCGTACGCCGCCAGCGAGCAGGACACCAGGTTGCCGACCACCACGCAGGCCGAGATGGTCAGCGAGTTGGACAGGTAGACGGTGAACGAGGTGCCGGTCGCGGTCCAGCCGTTGACGTAGTTGGCGATGGTGAAGCCGAACGGGAGCGGGTTGACCGTGGTGAAGATCTGGTTCTCCGGCTTGAACGACGCGCCGACCAGCCACACGATCGGGTAGATCATCACCACCAGGATGACGAGCAGCAGGGTGTGCGCGCGCCAGTGGTACTTCACGCGCCTGCGGGGCTTGGCGGTCGTGGTCATCGCGAATCCCCTCTCAATCCGTGTAGTTGACCCAGCGGCGGGCGGACCAGAAGTACAGCGCGGTGAACGCTCCGATCACCGCGAACAGCACCCAGGCCATCGCCGACGCGTAGCCCATCTGCATGCTGCCGAAGCCCCTGAAGTACAGGTAGAGCGTGTACAGCAGGGTCGAGTCGATCGGACCGCCCAGGCCGCCCGAGACCACGTAGGCCGGCGTGAACGTCTGGAACGCGTTGATCGTCTCCAACACGAGGTTGAAGAAGACCATCGGGGACAGCAGCGGCAGGGTGATGGAGAAGAACACCCGGAACCGGCCCGCGCCGTCCAGTTCGGCGGCCTCGTACAGGTCCTGCGGCAGCTGCTTGAGCCCGGCCAGGAAGATCAGCATCGGGGTGCCGAACTGCCAGGCGGACAGCAGCACCAGCGTCCACAGCGCGTACCGGGGATCGCCGATCCAGTCCGCGCCCCGGATGCCGAACAGGGCGAGGAAGTCGTTGAGCAGTCCGTCGCGGGAGAAGATCTGCCGCCACATCACCGATACCGCGACGCTCGCGCCGAGCAGCGACGGCAGGTAGAACGTCGCGCGGTAGAACCCCAGCGCCTTCAGGCCGCGGTTGAGCGCCACGGCGACCAGCAGCGCCGCGGCCAGCTTCAGCGGCACCGACGTCACCACGTACAGCAAGGTGACCTTGATCGACTGCAGGTAGCGCTCGTCGGACAGCAGCCGGGCGTAGTTGTCCAACCCGGTCCACTGCGGATCGGTCAGCAGGTTGAACTTGGTCAGCGACAGGTACAGCGAGTACAGCATCGGGATCAGGGTGAGACCGAAGATGCCGATCAGCCACGGGGCCAGGAAGGCGTAGCCCGCTCTGTTGTGCTTGTGCCGCTTCCGCTTGCGCGCGGGTGCCGGGGCGCCGGGCGCGGTGGCAGGCGGTTCGAGCACGGCGACGCCGGCGTTCTCCGACATTGGGCTTCACTCCTGGGACGTCATCGCTGCTGGACTGCCGTTGACACGGGTGAACGCGAGTTGGTGTTCGACGTCGTCCGACCCCACGCACGGCGCCGTTCCAGTGGTCCGTCCCAGGGAACCGGAAAGCGCTTGCCGAGACTGTAGGAAGCGGTCACACGGCTGTCAAGGTCGCCGCCAGAACGCCTTGCTCCCTGGCCAGGTGGGTCGCACCCAGCACGGTGGCCTGCTCACCCAGCCTGCTGACGGCCACCTCGGTCGGCCAACTCAACGTCGTGAGCGTGGCCGCGACGCCCTCGGTGAGCAACGGGTTGCCGCCGACACCGCCGCCCAGCACGATCAGGCCGGGGTCGAGCACGGCGCTGATCGACGCGGCCAGCTTGCCCACCTCACCGGAGTGCTCGGCCACCAGCTCGCCCGCCAACGGGTGCCCCCGGTCGGCCAGCTCGAACAGGGTCGCCGCGCTGTCGGGTACCGGGCCGTGCCCGGCCGACCACCTGGCCCGTGCCCGGCGCAGCAGACCGGGCGAACCGAGACGCGCCTCCAGCGCATCGGGGCGGGCGGCCTGGTCGTCCACCCACGGGTAGGCCAGCCGTGCGACCTCGCCCGCGGCCCCGTTCACACCGCGCACCAGCCGGCCGTTGACCACCAGGCCTGCGCCGATACCCACGCCGACCTGGAGGTAGACGAACGTGTCCCTGGACCCGCTCGTGCCCGCGTGCAGTTCGGCGACAGCGGCGCAGTTGACGTTGTTCTCAGCCCTGACGCTTGCGCCGCGCGGCAGGCCGAGACCGTCGACGGCGGCGCGAATCCGCTGGTCGACCGCGGGGTCGCCGCGGCGGCCTTCCGGCGTGACCACGTCGGAGACCGCGACCACCACAGCCCTCAGCGGGCCGCTCCGGGTACGTCTGCGCAGCGCGGTGCGGACCATGGTGCGCGCGGCGTCCGGCTCGTCGGTGTGGTCCTGGTCCAGCAGGCGCCCGTCCAGGCCGACCGCGCGGTAGGCGACCTGGGTGGAGCCGCGGTCCACGGCCAGCACGTACCCGGCGGCGGGGCCGAGTCGGTAGACCGCCGCCGAACGGCCGGTCGCGCCGTGCGCGGTGCCGTTGCGCTCGACGAGTCCGAGCGCTTCGAGTTCGGCGACGGCCGCGGAGATGGTCGGCTTGGACAGCCCGCACGCGGCGGCCAGCTCCGGTCGGGTGGCGCGCCGCAGCGTCGCCAGGCCGGTGAACACCTCGCGAGCGCTGTCGGACAGCGCTAACGCCACCATGGTGGGGAACCGTATACCTTGACAGCGGAGCGTGCTCGTAAGTTTACTGCTTAACGAACACGGCGGGTCCCAGCCGCTTCGCCCAGGAGAACAGCGGGAAGGAGCGTCCCAACCCACGCACACCACCGGTGTCGGTTCCACAGTGGTCCGTTCCCGGACCACCGGCCTGGAGTTGCGATGACCTCCGCGGTGTACCTGCCGAGCCAGCACGCCAGCGTGCACAACCTGCCCGACGACGACGAACAGCTGCGGGCGGTGCTCGCCGAGGCGGTGGCCGCGGCGATCGCACGCCAGCGCCCGGACGGCAACTTCGAGGACCCGGCCGCCGATGACGACGTCGGTGACATGTCGCTCGGCGTGCTCTCGTTGCTGTGCCTGGCCTGGCACCGCGGTGATCGACGGGACGCCGAACTGGTCGAAGCGGCTCGGCGCGGCCTGGACTTCGTGCTGTCCGAACGGGTCTTCCGGACCGACAACCCCGGCGAGCTGTTCTACCGGGTCCGGCACAGCGGACTGCCGTACGCGCGGTACGTGCTGGGCGACGGGGAACACCCCTTCGGGGACTGGCCGAGCACCGTGTGGGCCATGCTGCACGCGGTCAACGTGCTGGAACTCGGCCAAGGCCTGTTCACCGACGCGCGGTACGCCGAGCTGGCCGACGTGGCAACCGGGTTCTGGCGGTGGTTGACCGAGGCCAGCGTGTTCAACCCGCAGCAGACGGCGAACCAGGCGATCGGCGCCGTGGTGGCGGGTCTGACCCTGGGGCGACTGCTCCCCGACAAGTCCATAGTGGACGAGTCGATGGCGTTGTACCACAGCGAGGTCAGGTCGAAGCGGATCACCGACCGGGGCTTGCGGCTGCCGGTGGAGCACGGCGCGGGCCACGACCAGAACTACCTGCCCATCTCGCTGACCTTCCTGGCCCGTGCCCACCAGGTCAGCGGGGAGCAGTGCTTCCTCGACGACGGCGACGAGATCGCCCGGCACCTGGAGTGCAGGCTGTCCGCCCGTGGCTTCGACTTCGGCGGCCCCAGGTACAGCGAGCAGCACAGCGGGTGCGAGGGCATGCTGGGACTGCGGTTCTTCAGCGGCCGCATCCGGGCAGACCTCGGCCGCTACCTCGGCGACCGGCGCGTGGCCTACTACTGTGCCGCCACACCCGGCGTTGCGAGCGGCCACTTCGCGTTCACGACCGTGTGGTTCTGGCAGGACGACCACAAGTGGTACCGCGACACCTCCGGTGGGCCGGTGCACACGCCCTACTCGCTGCGGCACGGGCAGGTGTCGGTGTCGCTGACCGGGCAGCTCACCCCGTACCTGATCGACGCGGGCTCGACCGCGGTGATCGAGTCCGTGGTCGACCACCAGCACGGGATCGGGCCGCTCGTCCGGTACCCGGACGGGAAGACGCTGCTGCTCACCCGCCCGCTCGGACCCGCACGCGTGCGCGACGCGACCGGCGACGGGCTCGGCGCGAAGCTGGTGACCAAGGCCGTGGTCACCAGGGACCAGGTCATGCTCGCCGTGCAACAGCTGTACGTGTCCGACGGCGAGCGGATGCACGTGGTGGCGGTGCTCGACCGCGCCGCGCTGCCCGCCGACGTGGAGGTGACGTTCCTGGCCGGCCTGCCGTACGCGACCGCGGACGGGGAACGGCAGCGCAGGATCCGGACGGTCGCCGAACCCGGTGGCGCGCCGTTCGACCTGGGCGGGCCGGGCGAAGTGCTGACGACGAAAGGTGTTCTGCTGGCCGATGGGTTCGCGATCAGCGCGGGTGCGGCCCTGCGCGTGGTGAACCCGCCGGACGGCCCGGCGTACGTCAACAGCACGCAGACCGTCGATCTGACCCAGGAACAGGTGGCGTTCGCGCTGGGCGACGACCCGAGGGGGTACGGCAATCCGGACGCGGGCTGGCAGCGGGTCGTCGCGACCAACCACGTCCTGGCCGAACCGGTCTCCGACATGCCGCACGGCCGCGTCGTCTTCGCGCTGTGCTACGGGCCGGAGGCGGTCCCGATGCCGGTGTCCGCGGAGGCAGCCGAGGAGGGCGTGCTGGTGCGGACACCGGCATTCACCGCGCTCGTCGGTCATCCAGCCGGTGACGCGCACGGCGAACCGGTGTTGCGGGTGACGGCTCGTTGATCACGTCACACCTCGCGCATACCTGACGACCAACGCCCACTCCCATCACCGCCGGCCGATATTCGATCGCTCTCTCCCGGTCCACTGCGGCAGCATGAGCATGGCCACGGTGCCTCCGAAGGGAGTCGGATGGTCGCGCCAGGGTTCGAAAAACCTGTCCACGCCCGCAAAAAGGCGGTGTTACTCGCCCTGCGCCTGTACGGCAGGGAGTTGTGGCGCCTCCGGTACGTCGCCGTGGGCGCGCTCATGATGCCCGCGCTGGGCGTCACGTGCCAGCTCTACCTCGCGCCCCTGGCGGTGGGCGCCCTCGTGGGTCGGCTCGCGGACGGTGGTGACACCAGTCTCGCCACCGTGCTGCCGTACGTGCTGGCCTTCGGTGGCCTGATCCTGTTCGCGGAACTGCTGTGGCGCATCGGCATGCACTGCATCAACCGCACGGACGCGCGCGGGATCGAGCACCTGTCCATCTTCGGCATGGACGCGCTGCTCGGCAAGGACGCGGCGTTCTTCCACGACAACTTCGCCGGGTCGCTCACCAAGCGGGTGCTGAGCTTCGCGTCCCGCTTCGAGGAGTTCGTGGACACGGTGGCGTTCAAGATCGTCGCCAACCTCGTCCCGCTGGGCTTCGCGTGTGTCGTCCTGTGGGGTTACGACCCGCTGCTCGTCGTGGTGCTGCTCGGCCTGATCCTCGTCACGGGATCCGTGGTCTTGCCGCTCATCCGCCGCCGCCAGCAGATGGTCGACGAGCGCGAGGCCGCCTACGCGCGGGTGTCCGGCCACGTCGCCGACACGCTCATGAACATGGAGACGGTGCGGGCGTTCGCCGCCGAGCAGCGCGAGGGCGAAGAGCACCGCACCCGCACCGCCGAGAGCCGCATGCTGGCGCTGCGGTCGTGGGACTACGGCAACCTGCGCATCGACACCGTGGTCGCGCCGCTGTCCGTGCTCACCAACGCGCTCGGTCTCGCGGTCGCCGTCGGGGTCAGCGGCGGGCTCAGCGTCGAGGCGATCGTGGTGACGTTCGCGTACTTCGGCAACGCGACGCGGATCATGTTCGAGTTCAACCAGATCTACCGCCGGGTCGAGAGCACGCTCACCGAGGCCGCCCAGTTCACCGAACTGCTGCTCGACCCGCCGACCGTGCTCGACCCGGAGCACCCGGAACCGTTGCGGGTCAAGGACTCCGGGGTGCGGTTCGAGCGCGTGGGGTTCGCGCACGGCGGGAGCAAGCCGCTGTTCACCGGGCTGGACCTGGACATCCCGGCGGGCACGCGGGTCGGGCTCGTCGGCCGCTCCGGCGGCGGCAAGACCACGCTCACCCGGTTGCTGCTGCGGCTGATGGACATCGACGAAGGCCGCATCCTCATCGGCGGCCAGGACATCGCACGCATGCGCCAGGCCGACCTGCGCAGCCTGATCGCGTACGTGCCTCAGGACCCGGCCATGTTCCACCGGACGTTGCGCGAGAACATCGCGTTCGCGCGGCCGGGAGCGACCGACGCCGAGATCCGCCGCGCCGCGCACGCCGCCCACGTGACGGAGTTCGCGGACGCGCTGCCCGAGGGGTTCGACACGGTGGTCGGCGAACGCGGGATCAAGCTGTCCGGCGGGCAGCGGCAGCGGGTCGCGCTGGCCCGCGCGATCCTGCGCGACGCGCCGGTCCTGCTGCTGGACGAGGCGACCAGCGCGTTGGACTCGGAGAGCGAGGTGCTGGTCCAGGAGGCGCTGTGGCAGCTCATGGAGGACCGCACCGCGCTCGTCGTGGCGCACCGGCTGAGCACGGTCGTGCGGATGGATCGACTGATCGTGCTCGACCGGGGCCGGATCGTCGAACAGGGCACGCACGCCGAGCTGCTCGACGCCGACGGGGCGTACGCGAAGCTGTGGCGCCACCAGTCCGGCGGTTTCCTCGACGAGGTGGCAGCCGACGAGCCTGTGTCCGATGAGCCTGTGTCCGGTGAAAGAGGCGCGGTGGGCGCGAAGTCGTTCCGAGCCTGAAGCACCGCGCCGTGCCAACCCTGCTGCCGCCCGACACTCACGGCAGGCTCGGCCGGCTGATCAACTGCTGGACGTGCAGGTGACGTCCGGCCGAGGGGTTGCGGGGCCGTTGGCGGTGAAGCCGAAGGTGGTGGAGCCGTTCGCGGGGAGTGGGCCGTTGTAGTCGGCGTTGGTGACCGTCACCGAGCCGGTGTCCACGGTGAGGGTGCCGTTCCACAGGTTGCTGATCGCGTGATCGGCCGGTTGGGGCCAGGTCACGGTCCACTCGGTGAGCGCGCGTTCGCCTGCGTTGCGCACGGTCACCTGGACCTGGTAGCCGCCCGGCCAGGAGTTGGTGACCTCGAAGCGGGCGCTGCAGTCGGGCGTCGACGTCGCGGTGTCGGTGTCGGTGTCGGTGGTCGTGCTGGTGGTCGTGCTGGTGGTCGTGATCGCGGTGGGCGTCGTGATCGTGGAGGCCGGGGTCGTCGTGGTGGTGGTCGGGGCAGGCTGGGCTCTGCCGGACGGTTCGTCGCCCCCCAGAGAGTCGGCGATCACCGCGCCGCCCGCGACCAGCACCACGGCACCGGCCACCAGCGCGATCCTCTGCCACGGCACCTGACGCGACGCCGGGAGAGGAAGTGGATCACCCTGCGTGCCCGGCAACGGCCGTCCCTGCACGACCGCGTCCAGCAGAGCGTGCATCTCGGCCATCGTCGGCCGTTCCGCCGGGTCGCGCCGCAGGACGCGCAGCAGCACCTCGCCCAACGGGCCGGGGAATCGGAGCGGCGCCACCTGCCCTTCGGACACGCGCCGCAGGAGCGCGTACGGGTTGTCGGTCGCCCCGAACGGCGGGTGGCCTTCGAGCGCCGCGTACAGCGTCGCGCCGAGGGAGTACACGTCGGACGCGAACATCGCCTCCTCCCCCGCCGCCACCTCCGGCGCGAGGAACGCGGGTGTGCCGACGACGGCTCGCGCGTCCGTCACCGTGCCCTCGCCGATCGCCCGCGCGATGCCGAAGTCGGCGATCTTCGCGGTGCCGTCGTCGGCCAACAGCACGTTGAACGTCGTGACGTCCCGGTGCACGATCCCTGCCGCGTGCGCCGCCGCCAACGCCGACGCCACCTGCCACCCGACGCCCGCCACCAACTCCTCCGGCAACGGCCCGCGCTCGTCGACCAACTCGGCCAACGTCCGCGACGGCAGGTACTCCATCACCAGACACGGCTTCCCGCCGTGTTCGACGACGTCGTGCAAGGTGACCGCGTGCGGATGCCGCAACCGCGCGGCGACCCGCCCCTCCCGCACGATCCGCTCCACAGCGTCAGGCGAGTCGCCTGCCCTGAGTAACTTGATCGCGACGGTCCGTCCCAGCCGCTCGTCCCGCGCCCGCCACACGAGACCGGCGGCCCCACGCCCGACCAACGCCACAAGCCGATACCGCCCGGCAATGACCTCGTCACGTTCCGACACAGCCAGACGCTACTTCCCCACCCGCCCAACCGGCCACCTCCGCTGGTCGTGGGCATCCGAGCGTCGGCTTCGCGTCGGTGGCACCCGATGCCGAGGTGATCACGAACCAAAGGCCGACCGCCCAGCTCCCGGACGGGGAGCTGGGCAGTCGGATGCCGCAGCCGGCGACTGAACCTCGCGAGGGCTCTTCGATCCCCGGCTGCGAGGTGCGGAGGGATCACCAGGTCCAGAACTGGCTGATCGTGCGCCCGTTGACCTGCCACACGTTGTCTGCCCGCTGCATGCTGAGGCACACGTCGTCGCCGTACTTGGCGCTCAGCAGGTCCTGGGAGTACCACTCGCACGTCACGTTCTGCAGCCGTTGTCGAGCGCCCCACTTCAGACCCTTGAGGCAGGTGATCTCGCTCGGCGGATTTCCGACTTTGTCCAAAAGCGGACCTGGAACGATTCCGACGACGTCATCGCGGTTTTACTCGCGGGTGACGAGCCATCGCCTGAAAAGCACGTCCACCTGGCCGAGTCGTACTGCGTCCTCGTAGCGCGACACTCCCCTGGCGCGTCCGCCTCACAGGCGGCCGAGTTGTCGCGCGAGTACAGCGGCAGCGGCACTTTCGCATCGGTCACGAAGACCGGGATCGTCGCCCTGATTCCCCGACGCGCCCAGCAGCGCACCGTGGAGCACTTCCAGCAGCGGCTCGGCGGGTCCCTGATCGCGGGTGTCGCTACGCGCACACGGGCGGGCATCCCCAGCGGGTACCGCGAAGCGTCGCAGATCCTCGACCTGGCGCACGCGACCCGGCGTCCACCGGGCGTGTACCGGTTGGAGAACTTCCTGGTGGAGTACGCCGTCATCCGCCACGCGTTCGTGAGCGGCAGCCTCGCGTCCATCGTGGCGCGGCTGATGACGACCCAACCGGTGCTCTACGAGACGCTCGAAGCGTTGGTGCGAGCGGATTTCAACCGCAACGACACGGCCCAGAACCTGTTCGTGCACCGCAGCACGCTCGACTACCGGATCGCCCGGATCGCGCAGATGACCGGTCAAGACCCGATGAGCAGGCGCGGAGCGCAAGTGCTCAGGGCAGCGCTGGTCGCACACACCCTGGCCCGCGAGCCCTGATGAACACGGGCGGGCCGACGTACGGGGGCACGGCGGCCCGCATGGTTGAACCGGATGTCACGCGGCGGGTGTCACGCGAGCGCTACTCGGTGGGTGGCGTCTGGGTTTCCCGGCTGCTGATGACGGCGTAGGTCGTCAGTGCGATGGCCAGGTTCTCCAGCCCCTGCAGGCTGGTCGGCCGCCAGCCGGTGAGGTCCTCGACGCGGGAGAGCCGGTAGTCGAGCGTGCTGCGGTGGATCTCCAGGCTCAGCGCGGCCTTGCTCCGGTTGCCGTTCGCCGCCACCAGCGCTTCGAGCGCCCGCAGCAGCGGCGGCTGGTCCACCACGCGAGCGATGCCGTCGATGAGGTTGTCCACCACCGACTCCTCCTGGAGCACCGCGTACTCGACCAGAACGTCGTCGACCACGTAGACCTCCGGTGGCCAGTTCGAGGTGACGGCGATGGTCGCGATGTCGTGGACCTCCCGCCGTCCGGACGGGACATCCGGACGCGGGCGCCACGCCACGGCCATCCAGCCGGGGCTGATCAACTGCCGGTGCAGCTCCTCGGCGAGGTCACGCGCGGAGTCGCGGTCGGAGCGGGAGCCACGAGGTAGTCCAGCCGGCCGGCGGGCACGACCGACCCGCACGCGTTGACGTTGGCGGGCAGCGGGCTCGGCGCGTCCTCGCCCCGTCTGCCCACGGCGATCACCGCGTAGCCATCGGCGAGTGCACGCTCGTGGCCTGGATCGACCTGCAGACCCCAGAGCAGGGCCGTGGCCAACACCCGGCTTCCCTCCGGGGACAGCACCTTCCTGGGCTTCCACTGCCGCAACTCCTGGTAGCCCGCGAGCACCGCGGCGATGGTGGCGTTGCCCCTCTCGACGACCTCGGCTTCCACGGCATCGCGCAGGTCCGGCCGGTCGGCCGGGAGCGCGGAGACCGCGATGTCGGCGGCCTTCTCGGTCAGGGTGTTCAGCACGTCGAGCAACGGGTCGACGGGGTGCCGGGCGATGGCCCAGTCCGCGCCGACCCGCCGCAGCCGGGACGCGCGGTCCTCAAGCCGGAAGCCGTCGCCGGCCGGCGCGTCGACGTGCACGGAGATGGCGGCTGCGATGGCGGCCTGCAGGTCATCACGGCACCCCGATGGCGCGGCGAGCAGCAGCGGCCGCAAGGCTTTCGTCAGCCTGGCGATGAACGCCGACCGTCCGACCGACGCGTGCACGCCGTCGGGCAACTGGGATGCCGATGTCATCGGGGCCCCCTCTGCGAAGTCCGCCTACCGAGCCAGGAAGTCACTCGGCCGGCGGCGCTGTTCGGCCTGGCAAAAGGTAGCCCGGAGAGCGCACACCACGCCGCGAGGTGGGACAGAATTCCGGAGAACGCGGAAGCTATTCGGTTCGGGTCGTTCCCAAGCGCGAACGGCCCGTGTATGAACATATTTCACATTGCACTTTTGCAGTTACCTCCATCACATCTTTCCCGCATGCCGGTCACCACCGCACCGGAAGTTCGACCAAACCGCCGGTCAGCACGTCGCGGCGCACCCACGCCGACTGACCGACGCCGGGTCCGACGCGCCGCGGTGGCTTGGGGCCACGCCACCGTGAGGAACGACGGCTCGCGGTGGCGTTCAGCGCGGACGTGCGCAAACGGACGTCGATGTGGCCGCGCGGTAGCGTGGTCGGGTGCCCAACGGAACGTCGCGGGGCAGGGAGCGGGTCCGCACGGCCGAGGTCGTCGCGGCCCTTTCCCTCGCGACGGACCTCGGTCTCGGGGTGCCCCTCGAACACGGTCTGCACAGCGCACTCATCGCGGCGCGGCTCTGCGACAGCCTCGGTACCGACGCGGAGACAACGGCGCAGGCCTACTACGTCTCGTTGCTGTACTACGTCGGTTGTACCGCCAACGCGGGGATGGCGGCGGAGATATTCGACGGGGACAACGCGCTGACGACGTACGGCGTCCCGGTCCGGTTCGGGTCGCCGAGGCAGACGTTGGCCGGGATGGCCCGCGCCGTCGCGTCACCGGATCGCCCCCCTGTCGTGCGCGCGATGCGGATTGCTCGAGGACTGCCGAGGCTGGTGCGCGAGTTTCCCGCTGTCGTGGCCGCCGAGTGCGACGTCGCGCAGATGCTCACGCGCAGACTCAGCCTCCCGTCCGCGACGTCGGCCTTGTTCGTGCACGCGAACGACCGTTGGGACGGTCGGGGTGGCCGCCGGGGCGCTGAGGGCGACGCGATCCCCCTGCCGATGCGGATCGTCCACGTCGCCCGCGACGCCGCCTTCCAACGCATGCTGGGAGGCGACGACCACGCGGCCAGGGTGGTGCGCAGCCGTGCCGGCGGCGCGTTCGACCCGGACATCGCGAGGCCCTTCGCGGACCGGGCCGCCGAGATCCTGGCCATCGACCCGCACACCTCGGTCTGGGCGGACACGCTCTCCTGCGAACCCCGACCGAACCTCGTGCTGGAAGAGGAGGCCATCGACCGCGCGCTGAGCTCCATCGGCGACTTCGCCGACCTCCTCTCGCCACACCTGGTCGGTCACTCGGCGGGTGTCGCGGAACTGGCCGCAGCCGCCGGTGGGCGGTGCGGACTCCGCGCTGAGGAGATTCGGGCGCTGCGGCGTGCGGCGCTCGTGCACGACCTGGGGCGGGTCGCCGTGCCCACGCGCATCTGGCTGCACGCGGGGCCGCTGTCACCGGACGACTGGGAGCGGGTCAGGCTGCACGCCTACCACACCGAGCGCGTCCTCAACCGCTCGCCGTTCCTCTCCGCGCTCACCCCGATCGCAGCCTTCCACCACGAACGCCTCGACGGCACCGGCTACCACCGCGAGGCCACCGCCTCGGTGCTGAGCGTGCCCGCACGCCTGCTCGCCGCTGCCGACGCGTACCACGCCATGACGGAGCCACGGCCGCACCGCGCGCCGTTGTCACCGGAACAGGCCGCCGAGACCGTCGGCGCCGAGGCACAGGTCGGCCGACTGGATCCCGACGCGGTCGGCGCCGTGCTCGTGGCGGCCGGTCAACGCGTCCCGCGGATCCGTCACACCGCCGGCTTGACCGACCGTGAGCGCGAGGTCGTCGTCCTGCTCGTCCGCGGCCTGCAGACCAAGCAGGTTGCCCGGACCCTCGGGATCTCGGTCAAGACCGCCGACCACCACATCCAGAACGCCTACCGCAAGATGGGGGTCTCCACGCGTGCGGGGGCCGCGCTGTTCGCCATGCGGCAGGGCGTCACCGCATAGGGAGAACTCCCGATGGGGTCAGCCCGCGTTCGGTCCTAGCGTCAGGGCCATCGGAAACGGCTTCGAACACAGGAGGCACTCATGTCCGCCTCGACCAGACGTCCGGCTCGCGTGGGCATCGTGGCGATCGCACCCGTGGTCCTGCTCGCCGCGCTCAGCTACCACCCGCACCTCCCGGGACGCCAGCCGAACCTCGACGCAGTGGCCTCGGCCGTGGAACTCGACCCGTCGCGCTGGGCGGTCGTGCACCTCGGGGCCGGTGTGGCATTCGGGCTGCTGAGCCTGGCGTTCCTCGCGATCCGCAGTTACCTCCACGAGGCGGGCGAAGATCGCTGGAGCGCCGCCGCACTGCCGTTCGTCATCATCGGGAACACTCTGTACGCGATGCTGCCCGGGATGGAGTTCGCTCCGTTCGCGGCGGTCGAGACGGGTGGGAGCGCACGGGCGGCGCAAGAAGCGCTGCTCCCCTGGTTCGTCCCGCTGTTGGCGGCCGGGGCGCTCACCTTCGGCGTCGGTGTGCTCGGCATGGCGAGGGGCGTGTCGCGAAGCCGGGTTCTCAGCCCAGGGCTCACCAGGCTCGTCGTGGTGGCGTTCGTCGTCATGGCCCTGTCGCGCTTCGTCCCGCTGGCCGCCGCCCAGCTCTACGTGCAAGGCGTCGCGGGGCTCGCGGCTCTCCTCCCGCTGGCGTACGCGATGGCGAAGCAGCCCCATCACGCCGGCGAACCGGTGTCACGGGAGCGGAACCACCACGTCAGCTCATGAGGTCCCTTGGGCGGCTCGCGGTGCCGGAGTGGGGCGTCAGACCCACA
This sequence comes from Saccharothrix deserti, assembly GCF_009769385.1. Classification (GTDB taxonomy): domain Bacteria; phylum Actinomycetota; class Actinomycetes; order Mycobacteriales; family Pseudonocardiaceae; genus Actinosynnema; species Actinosynnema deserti. Next base: position 437,625 of record NZ_VKAB01000011.1, on the reverse strand, counting down.
ATGGAACGATGACGACCGATGAGCTTGAGCAGGGACGCACGTCCTTCGCGCAGCGCTCATGGGGCGGCGCGTACACCCAGCTCGCGGCCGCGGATGGCGACACGCCCCTCGACGTCGACGACCTCGAGCGGTTCGGGCTCGCCGCGTACCTGACGGGCAACGACGAGGTGTCCACGCGCGCGTGGACGCGTGCCCACCACGAGGCCCTCCTCCGCGACGATCCGCAGCGCGCCGCGCGGAACGCCGTCCTGATCGGTTCCGGTCTGATGTTCCGGGGCGAGGTCGCGCCGGCGATGGGGTGGTTCGCCCGCGGCGGCCGTGTGCTCGAAGGCTGCGATGAGTGCGCCGAACGGGCGTGGCTGCACATCTGGAGCGCGTTCGCGCAGATGTGGGGCGGAGACCCGGTGGGGGCCGAGCCGGTGTTCGGCGAGAGCGTCCAGGCCGGCCGGCGCTTCGGCGACCTCGACCTGGTGACGATGTCGCGCCTCGGCCAGGGCATGTGCCTGGTCCTGCGGGGGCAAGGCCCGGCGGGCATCAGCCTGCTGGACGAGGTCATGGTCGGGGTGACGTCCGGAGAGGTCTCGCCGATGTACGCCGGGATCGCGTACTGCACCGTGATCGCGGCCTGCTCCGACCTGTTCGACCTGCGTCGTGCCCGCGAATGGACCGCTGCGCTCACCCGCTGGTGTGACTTCCAGCCCGACCTCGTCCCGTATCGGGGGAACTGCCTGGTCCACCGGTGCGAGCTGATGCAGCTGCAAGGCGCGTGGAACGACGCGCTGAAGGCCGCCGAGCAGGCGTGCGGCCTCCTGTCCGGTCCGGTCAAGTGGGACACGCTCGGTGCGGCGTACTACCAGCTCGGTGAGCTGCAGCGGTTGCGTGGCGAGTTCACGAGGGCCGAGGAGAGCTACCGCAAGGCCGGTGAAGCCGGCCGCCGGCCCGAGCCGGGTCTCGCGCTGCTCAGGCTGGCGCAGGGACGGATCGACGCGGCGGCCGCCGTGATGCGCCGCGTGGTCGACGAAACCGAAGACCCGTCCTCACGGTCACGAGTGCTGCCCGCGCACGTCGAGGTCATGATCGCCGCCGGTGATGTGCCGTCGGCCCGCACGGGAGCCGACGAGCTCGCGCGAATCGCGGGTGCCCTCGACGCTCCGTACCTGGACGCGGTGGCCGCTTCAGCCGCCGGAGCGGTCCTGCTCGCCGAGGGTGACGCGCGATCGGCGTTGCGGAGGCTCCGCAGCGCCGGATCGTTGTGGCGCGAGTTGGACGCTCCGCACGAGACCGCACGCGTCCGGGTGCTGACCGGGCTGGCCTGCCGCGCGCTCGACGATCCCGAGACGTCCGACATGGAGTTCCGCGGCGCGCGGGCTGTCTTCGAGCAGCTCGGGGCCAAACCCGACATCGAGCGGCTCGACGCACTCATGAGACCGCCGCACGGGAAGACCCCTGGCGGTCTGACCGCGCGTGAGGTGGAGGTGCTGAGGCTGGTCGCGTCCGGTAGGACGAACCGCGCGATCGCGAAGGAGCTCGGCCTCTCCGAGAAGACCGTCGCCCGCCACGTGAGCAACTGCTTCACCAAGATCCGAGTGCCGTCCCGTGCCGCGGCCACCGCCTACGCGTACGAGAACGCCCTGATCTAGGGACGTATGGACAGAACTACCCACGCCCTCGAGAGGAGGTCTGGGTCGTTCGCCCGAAGCCGTCCGGCTTTCCCGCGCCTAACGTCCGGTTCACAGGGGCATTGGAAGGGAGCAAGTCATGACGAACCTTCAGCACGAGACGACACGGCGAGGCTTTCCCGTCGAGGCGTGGGAAGCGATCGCACCGCTGTACGACGAGCACGTCGCACCGGGTGAGTCCGATCTGGCCCTGGCCGGACTGCGGCTCGCGGGTCTGCGGGCGGGCGAGACGTTCCTCGACGTCGCCGCCGGCACCGGCGGGCTGAGCCTCCCGGCGGCGCGGCTCGGCGCCAAGGTGCTGGCCACCGATTGGGCGCCCGGGATGATCGAGCACTTCAACGCGCGGGTGGCAGCCGAAGGGCTGGACGCCGAGGGTCGGGTGATGGATTGCCACCGGCTCGACATCGCCGACGACACCTACGACGTCACGGGCTCGCAGTTCGGCGTCATGCTCGTCCCGGATCAGGCGCGGGCGCTGCGGGAGATGGTCCGGGTGACGAAGCCCGGTGGACGCGTGCTCCTCACCGCGTACGGGAACCCGGGCGAATTCGAGGCACTGCACTTCTTCATCAGCGCGGTGCAGGCGGTCGTCCCCGAATTCGAGGGCATCCCGGAGGACGAGCCGCCGCTCGAGTTCCAAGTCTCGGACCCGGAGGTCCTGCGTCAGCGGATGACCGACGCGGGCTTGAAGGACGTCATCGTCGACACGAGCCACCAGGAGCGGATCGAGGTGCGGACCGGACAGCAGCTCTGGGACTGGCTCCTCGGCGGGAACCCGATTCCCAGCGCGCTCGTCGCCGACTTCACGGACGAGCAGCGCGACGACATCATCCGGGTGCTCGACGGCATGGTCCGCGAGCGGGCGGCCCACAACGGCCCGGCCGTGCTCACCGCGCCCTTGAACATCGGGGTGGGCACGAAATAGGGCGGCGGGCGACGGGTGGCAACGCGAAACGTCCCGTCCAGCCGAGCCGGCGGGACCGAGTTGGCGGGTTCCGCCCAGGTCCACGTCGACCGGGCGGTCCGGTTCCAGTGCGAGCGGGTCTTCCAGTGAGAGCGGGTCGCCGGCTTCGTCCACGATGGCGCGAACCGTGGGCCACGCACGGGCCGCGTCCCCGGCGTCGACCACCGCTCGTGCCGCCACGAACTGGCGCCGCTGAGCCGGGAAGGATATCCACGCCACCCCGTCGAGCAGCCGGAGGCACGTGGCGTGGAACGCCGGCGAGGGGTGCTCGGCCCAGACCGCCAGGAGGCTCGCTCCGGCGTTCTCGTCGCCGCCGCCCAGCTGCCACGCGCGTTCGAACGCCGCGTCACGCCCGTCGGTCGGGTCCAGGACCTCCCGCGCGGTCGTGAGCCAGGCCGCCGCATCGTCACCGGACGGTTCCGTTCGCAGCGCCGCCACGACCAGCGCGCGCAGCTCCGGGGTGAGCACCTCGGGGTGTTCGACCCCGATCCGGGCGAGCAGCTCGCAAGCCGACGCGTGCGGCACGGCGGTCAGCGCGGTGCGGACCACGGCCTCACTGGCCGGGAGTGCGGCCCATCGCTGGTCGTGAGCGGCGAAGGGGGCGACGGCCGCGCTCGCGAGCACCGTCATCCCTGCTGTGCCCGTCCGTCCATCCGGAGTGAGGCGTCGTCGGCGATCCGGGCGATGGCGTCGCACGTCTCCGGTGTCCGTTCCGGTGCGCCGGGAAGAACCCGCGCGAGCGCCCCCGCCAGGCGGGCCGCGACCTCGGCCACCACGGCGGTGGAGGTGAGGTGCGCAGTGCAGCCGTAGGCCCCTTCGCGCACGTGCGGATCCGCGTCTTCCAGCAGCGGCAACAGGTGAGGAACGGCAGGGCGGCCACCGTGGCGGGGTACACGCTTCCCTGGTGGAGCAGCGAGCCGAACAGCTCGCCCAGCGCTTCCTCCCAGCCCTCGCCCCGGAGCTGCTCCAGCAGCACCGGAGTCTCTTCGGCCGAGCCATAGGCGTGCGACAGCCGCGACCAGTCGACCACAACGTGCGACGGCTCCCCGCGCATGATCACCTCGTGAGCCTGACAAGCCTGCGGCAGCCCCGATTTCGGACGTTGACGGTCACACGGTCGCCCTCTCCGCGGCTACAACGTTGAGGCGGAGCGTCTCGCCGATCCCCGGCAGGACGAGTTCAGGCGATGCCGGCTGCGATCAGCTGCTGCCAGATCCCGCTCTGGTCGACGACCTCGACGCCGAGCTTCTCGGCTTTGGCGAGTTTGCTCGCGCCGACGTCGCCGCCGGTGATGAGCAGGTCGGTGCTCGCCGAGACCGAGGACGCGGTGGTCGCGCCTGCCTTCTCGCACAGCCGCTGGAAGGTGGGGCGGGGGACCTTCTCGCCGGAGCGCGGGTCGCTGATCGCGCCGGTGATCACCACCGTCTTGCCGGCCAGTGGCGCGTCGGACGCGACCACAGGCGGGAGGTCCTCCTCGCGCACGTCCAGGGAGACGCCGCGCTGCCGCAGCCGCATCAGCTCGGGCCGCAGCCGGGTGAGGTGTTCGATCAGCGAGGCGGCGACCTTCGGCCCGATGTCCTCGACGGCCACGAGCCGTTCCTCGCCGGCGTCGGCGACCTCCTCCAGCGAGCCGAACCCCGCGCGGCACAGCCGTGTCGCGGTGCCCTCCGAGGCCATCGGGATCGCGAGCCCGATCAGCGCGCGGCGCAGCCCCACCTGACGGCTGGCCGCGATCGACTCGATCATGCGCGCGGCCGAGACCTCGCCGATGCGGTCGAACTCCAGCAGCTTCTCCTTGGTCAACTGGTAGAAGTCCGACGGGTGCTCGATGATCCCGGCTTCGGCAAGCCGTTCGATCCACACCGGACCGACCGCCTCGATGTCGGCCGCCGCTCGTGACGCCCAGTGGATCAGCCGCCGCACGGTCTGCGCGGGGCAGGCGACGTTGGTGCAGAACAACTCCCGGCTGTTGCCCTGCTCGGTCAGCCCGTGCCCGCACGACGGGCACGCGGTGGGCGGCACGATCTCCCGCTCCGCGCCCGTGCGCTTGGACTCGTCGAGCACGCCTGCGACGAACGGGATCACGTCACCCGCGCGGCGGACCAGCACCGTGTCCCCGATCCTGATGCCGCGGGCGCGGATGACCTCCTGGTTGGCCAGCGTCGCGCGGGTGACCGTCGTGCCGCCCACGAACACCGGCTCCAGCTGGGCGACCGGGGCGATCTTGCCCGTCTTGCCGACGTCCCAGACCACATCGGACAGCACCGTGGTCTTCTCTTCGGCGGCGAACTTGTAGGCCAATGCACCGCGAGGCGAACTCGACCGTGTGCCGGCAGCAGAAAATGCGTCCCGGTTCGCCAGTCGCAGCACGGCGCCGTCCAGGTCGTAGTCCAGGTCGTTGCGCCGCTGCTCGATCTCCCCGATCACCGCCTGCGCCGCATCCGCGTCGTCGCAGTGCCGCATGTCGGCGACGTCGAACCCGAGCGTTCGCAGGCCCTGCTCCAGGTCGGCCGCTGTCGTGTCCGCAGAGGTGTCCAGGTCGAAGGCGAAGAACTGCAGGCGCCGCTCGGCGACCACGGCAGGGTCCTTCGCCCGCAGGGTGCCGGCGGCGGCGTTGCGCGGGTTGATCAGCGGCTTGTCCGGGTGCGCCGCGTTGTAGGCGGCGAACGTCGAGCGCAGCATCACCGCCTCGCCACGGACCTCCACCCGGCCCGGCGCGTCGACCCGATCCGGCACCCCGTCGGTCAGCGCCCGGACCAGCACGGTCACGTCGTCGCCGGTGGTGCCGTCGCCGCGGGTGACCGCGCGGGCCAGCCGGCCGTCCTCGTAGACCAGTGCCAGCGACAGCCCGTCGAGCTTCGGCATGACGACCACCGGCTGGCCGGGAAAGCGGTCGAAGAACGCGGCGACTTGCTCGGGCTTGGTCGCCTTCTCCAGGGAGAGCATCGGACGCGAGTGCCGGACCGGGGCGTGCAACACGACTGGCGCGCCCACCTGCTCCAGCGGGTTCGGGTCGGGCACCAGCTCCGGGTTCGCCTCGATCAACCCGCGCAGCTCGTCCTCGATGGCGTCGTACTCGGCGTCCGCCACCAGCGGCGAGCCCCGGTAGTACGCGTCACGCAGCACCACGACCTGGTCCGCGAGTTCCCGGATCCGTTCCTCAGCGTTCACGTCGCACAAGCTACCGGCGACCACCGACACTGCACTGCATCCGAGGATGGTTCCGGTTCATTGGATCATCACCCAGTGGACCGCAAGCTCGTGTTGATGGCGTAGTCGTTCGTGAGCGCGATCGCAGCGGCGATGTTCGATGATCCTGGCCAGAACTCGGGCCATCGCCTACCTCTTGCGGCACGATGAACGTCGGTGACTCGAGCCGTTTGGCGGCTGGTACTCCTGCCGGAGATCGCAACGTTCATGGGTCCGGGACGATGCCTGCGGCGTGCCGGGGAGTCGGATCATGACGAGGAGACCGCCGGTGGGGCGGGGTGTGAGGTCGAGGGTCCCGTCGTGTGCTCGGACGATGCTGTGCACGATGGCCAGCCCGAGGCCGACGCCGGCGTGTTCGTCGGTGCGTATGCGTTCTGTTCCGCGCTGGAAGGGTTCGGTGAGGGTCGGTACCAGTTCCGGCGGGAGCGGGTGGCCCGTGTTCTCGACCCGCAGCACGCTCGCGTCGTGCTGCGATTCGGTGTGGAGCGTGACGGTGCCGCCGGCGGGGAGGTTGTGGACGATGGCGTTCTGGACGAGGTTCGTCACCATCCGCAGGATGAGCGCCGCGGAGCCGACGGTCTGCGTTGTCCCGCCGGTGACGTCGAGCGTGATCTGGCGCTGTTCGGCGAGGGGGAGCAGCGTTTCGGTGGCTTCTTCGGCGATGAGGGAGAGGTCGACGGGCTCGCGGGTGAAGCTCCTGCGGTTGCCCCGGCTGAGCAGCAGGAGGGCCTCGGTGAGGTCGATCGCCCGCCTGTTGGCGGTGTGGAGGCGTTCGATGAGTTCACCCTGGTCCCGCGCAGGGTCCTTGCGGGCGACGTCGAGGAGTGTCTGCGAGATCGCCAGCGGGGTGCGCAGTTCGTGGGAGGCGTTCGCGGCGAACCTTTGCTGTTCGGTGACGTGGGATTCGAGTTGTTCGAGCATGGTGTCGAACACGTCGGCGAGTTCGCGGAACTCGTCTTTGCGGCCTTCCATCCGGATCCGGTGGGACAGTGATCCGTTCGAGGCCATCCGTGCCGCGTCCGCGATCCGCGTGAGTGGTGCGAGCATCCGGCCGGCGAGGATCCATCCTCCCAGGAGGCCGAACACGAACAGGACGGCCAGTGCTGTGGCCGCGGCGGGGGCGAAGACGATCAGGAGGACGCGCCGGTTGGGTGCGATCCCGAGAAGGCCCATTTCGCTGTCGGGTACGTAGCGCAGCAGGAACACCCACACCACGGCCAGCAGGACGGCGCCGGTGAGGAAGGTGAATCCGGCATAGCTGAGGGTGAGTTTCAGGCGGGCGCTGAGCCCTGGGCGTCTATTCATGAGTACTGCCAGGGTGGGTGGTGTCCATGCCGGTGTCCATGCCGGTGTCGATTCGGTAGCCGACACCGGGCACCGTGGCGATGAGCCATGGTTCGCCGAGTCGCTTGCGCAGCGCGGACACGGTGATGCGGACGGCGTTGGTGAAGGGGTCGGCGTGCTCGTCCCAGGCCCGCTCCAGCAGCTCTTCGGCGGTGATGACACCGCCTTCGGCGGCGACGAGGACTTCGAGCACGGCGAACTGCTTGCGGGTGAGCGCGACATAGCGCCCGTCGCGGAAGACCTCCCGGCGGAAGGGGTCCAGCCGCAGGCCCGCGATCTCGCGGACCGGCGGCCGGACGTGCGCGCGCCTGCGGTCGAGTGCCCGCAGCCGCAGGACGAGCTCCCGGAGGTCGAACGGTTTGGTGAGGTAGTCGTCGGCGCCGAGCCCGAACCCGGAAGCCTTGTCGTCGATCCGGTCGGCGGCGGTGAGCATGAGGATCGGGGTGCCGCTGCCGGAGGCGACGATGCGCCGGGCGATCTCGTCGCCGGAGGGTCCGGGGATGTCGCGGTCGAGGACCGCGAGGTCGTAGGAGTTGACGCTGAGCAGTTCCAGGGCGGTGTCGCCGTCGCCTGCGATGTCGGCGGCGATCGCTTCCAGCCGGAGACCGTCCCGGACGGCTTCGGCCAGGTGGGGCTCGTCCTCCACGATCAGCACGCGCATACCCGGAGCCTAGGCGGCACGGCATATCGCCGACATATGCGAACCGGACACGCGGGCGGCTCGGCGTCCCGGTACCGGGGCCGGTCGAGGTTGATCTGACGACGCGCGGGCCGTAGCGCGCCACCAGCGGCGCGAGGCCGGCGCGGCCAGCCCGGCGCCGGTGGGGCGGGACCTATCAAGATCGTGTAGTGGCCGCCTGCGCCATCGTAGATCCCGTTGAGGTGGATCCCGTGGGCTGCATGACGACTACCGGCTGGCCGGGGAAGCGGTCGAAGAACGCGGCGACCTGCTCGGGCTTGGTCGCCTTCTCCAGCGACAGCATCGGCCGCGAGTGCCGGACCGGCGCGTGCAGCACCCCCGGCGCGCCCACCTGCTCCAGGGGATTCGGGTCGGGCGCCAACTCCGGGTTGGCCTCGACCAGCCCTTGCAACTCGTCCTCGATGGCGTCGTACTCGGCGTCCGCCACCAGCGGCGAGCCCCGGTAGTACGCGTCACGCAGCACCACGACCTGGTCCGCGAGTTCCCGGATCCGTTCCCGAACGTTCACGGCGCACGACGCTTCCTAGCCGGGGTAGCCGGTCACCACTTCGTCGCCGTACCGGACGAGGGCGAGAAAGCCCGGCGCCGGGAGCACGTCGACCTGGTAGTAGTCGGCCGACTGGTCCCAAAGCGGCGGCCACCCGGTCAGCGGCAACCGGTCCGCGGTCGCGGCGCCCCACTCCTGCCACATCAGCTCCGCGCCCGTCATGGTCGTGCAGATCCACACGAGCGTGGTCTTCGTGGTGGCCGCGGGCAACCGTCCCCCGCACGGCACGTCAACCACCGGGTGCACCAGGCCGTCCTCCGGGTCGACGCCGACCAACCTCCACCGGTCCTCTGCCGTCTCCTCCCACGACAGCGCGATCGGACCCGCGTCGGACGGGGTGAACAAGCGCGAGGACTCCGACACCGGCTTGCCGTCCCGAGTGCGCAGCACGGCGGTGCGGTGGCCCAGTTCCGGCCGGAGCTCCACCGCTTCCTCTTCGGCGACGAGTCGCAACACCACGAGCCGTGGCCCGCCGCCGGCACTCCCCGGAGACGCGATGACCAGCAGGTCTTCGGGCAACACCGCCCGCAGCGCCTGTGCGATCGCGGACACCCCGGGCATGTCCGAGGCGGAATCGACCGGGAGCACCAACGAACTGCCACGTCCGACCTGCCGTCGAATGTCCTCCGGCGTGAGCCCACCCCACGGCGAAACGTCCACGAACGCGAGCGTAGGCGATCTTGCACCGTCCGCCGGCTCGGTGGAGTCGGCGGGCCGGAAGATCGTCACCGTTCGGCTGATTAAGATCGCCCATCGTGTTCGATGAGCGGTGGGCGGTGGTCCCGGCTCGACCGGTTGCCACAAGTTGGGCCACCCGTCGGGCCGAAAAGCTCGTGCTCGCCGTCGTGCACAACGTCACCTCGGCGACGCGCCTGTTCGACGTCCTGCCGCTCGTCGCCACCGACCCCCGGATCCAGGTGCTGTTCACGTGCACCGGGTCGTCGGCGTTCACGCCCGGCACCGTCGAGCACCTGGCGGACCTCGGCGTGATGTCGATCGACTGGGCACAGGCCGAGCGGACGTCGTTCGACCTGGCCATCGCGTCCAGCTACGGCGGGCCGCTGGAGCGGTTGCGCGCTCCGCTCGCCGTATTGCCACACGGAATGGGATACAATAAATATTTGGAAACCGGAAACCGGAAACCGGAAACCGGAAACCGGAAACCGGAAACCGGAAACCGGAAACCGGTATTCGGGCTTTCGGCTGAGTGGTTGACCCGCGACGGCCGGTTGATCCCGTCGAGCGTGGTCCTCTCGCACACCGAGCAGTTGGACCGGCTGCGGCTGAGCTGCCCGGAGGCGGTTCCGGCGGCGGTGGTGGCCGGTGATCCGTGTTTCGACCGGATGCTGGCCAGCGGCCCGTTGCGCGCCACGTACCGCGAGGCCCTGGGCGTCGGGCGCGGTCAACGGTTGGTGGTCGTGTCCTCGACGTGGGGTCCCGGCAGTCTGTACGACAAGGCGGCGGACGTGGTGCGCCGACTGCGCGCGGAACTGCCGTTGGACGAGTACCGGATCGCGTTGGCGCTGCACCCGAACACCTGGTTCGGCCACTCACCGTGGCAGGTGCGGATGTGGCTCGCGGAGTGCGAACGCGCCGGTGTGGTGGTTCTGCCGCCGGAAGAAGGCTGGCGTGCCGCACTGGTCGCGGCCGACGTGGTGATCGGTGACCACGGATCGGTGACGTTCTACGCAGCCGCACTCGGCAGACCGGTGTTGCTGGCCGCCGCCGGGCAGGACGCCGTGGACCCCGCGTCAGCCGTGGGTCGCTTCATCGACAGAGCGGACCGGCTCGTCCCCGGCCGTCCGCTGCGCGAGCAGGTGGACACCGCCGAGTTGAGCGACGAGGTCGCGGCGATCGCCGCGCTGGTCAGCTCGGTGCCGGGACAGGCCGCGACGTTGTTGCGCGCCGAGTTCTACCGCCGACTGCGGCTGACGGAACCGCCGGACGATCCGGAGGTCCGCACGGTGCCCGTCGCGCGGGTGCCGATGCCACCGGTGGTGCACCAATGGGTCCGGGTCGAGTTCGAGTTCGACACGCCCGACCGGGCAACGGTGATCCGCTTTCCCGTCGACCTGCGCCGCGCCTCACCGCCGGACAGTCACCTGGTGGTCGGCGTGGACACGCCGAACGCCACGCTGCTGGAGAGTGCGGAGATCGTCGTCCAGGACGACGCCGGTGACGCCGAACGGTGGATCGCCGCGATGTTCGACGCGTTGCCCGGTCTCGGGTTGGCGTCCATGCCCGACCACTCCGGACGGTGGCTGGTCGGAACACGCGACGGCACGCTGCTGGCGTTCACCGGCCCGGCACAGCCAGGACGGGTGTGGGCGTCCGTCGTGCACGCCTGGGAACTCCTCGCCCTCCCGTTTCCCGCGCAGGTCACGGTGGTGCTGGGCGAGGACGGGTTCACCTCCGAGGTGCGTCAGCTCAGGGCGGCCAGCCGCTGAGCGGTGCGGGTCATGGCGTTGACGAACCCGTGTTCGGTGTAGAGCGCGATCGCCTGCTCGTAGAACTCCTTCGCGGCGTCACCGGTCTCCAGGTCACCGAACGCGTCGAGGACCTGGGCGTGGTCGAACGGCCAGTTCTGCTCTCCCGTGATCGCCCTGGCCTGCTCCAGGCGTTCGCGGGCCTGCGCGGTCAATCCGGACTCCCCGAGCTTGCGCCCCTGCCAGGTCATGATCTTGGCGAAGTTGCGCGGCTCCGGCGCCGCGAGCCCGCGGAACCCGGCCAACGCCCGGTCGAGCAGGACGACGGCCTCCTCCGGGGGTTCGGCCTTGGCCAGGTGGAAGCGGGCCAACGCGATCCGGCGCGGGTCACCGACCGACTCGGCCAGTTCCAGGTTCCGCCGCAGCACGCCACGCGCCTCGTCCACGTCGTCACGGGCCAACCGCGCCAGTCCGGCGCATTCCAGCGCAGTCGCCTCGGCTTCGACGTCCCCCGCCCGCCGGGCGATCTCGATCGCCGCGACACACCCGGCGACCGCCGCGTCGGCGTCGCCGAGGTGGAGGTGGGCGAAGCCCATCTGCGTCATCAACACCGCTCGCACGACGTCGGCTCCTAAGTGCTCCGCCGCGCGGACACCGAGCTCGTTCGTGGCCAGCAGGTCGTCGTAGTACTTGCCCGGCTCGTACAACGCCCACAACACCAGGCACAGCACGACGACCGCTTCGAGCGCACCATCCTCATAGGACGCGGTGACCACGGCACGCAGATTGGCCCGCTCGCGCTCCAACCAGCCGCGCGGATCGGCCTCCGCCGTGTGTCCGGACCGCGGTCGGACGTCGGGGAACAGCCTGCGCCGCCACACCCGTTGCCCCATGACCGCGGCCTCGGCGGTGACCGCACCCCTCACGTACCAGTCGATCAACCGCACCCGGACGGCGTTCCGCTCGGCCCGGTCGACCACGTCACCGACCCGTGCCGCGTGTCCGCGCACGAGGTTGTGCACGACCAGCCGACCGGCGACGGGGTCCTCGACCACCCTCATCGACACCAACTCACGCACCGCGCCGCGGATCTTCGCCTCACCGACGCCCATACCCGCGGCCAAAGCGGCGACCGACACGTCAGCGTTACCCGGGTGCGCGCCCAACGCCCGGTACACGGCCTGCGCCTGCGGGCTCAGGCGGGCGTAGGTGGCGTCGAACAGCGAACCCAACGTGGGTTCGTCACCGACCGCCACGGACGTGATCCCGGCCTCCGGATCGGCCAACTCCTCCAGCAACTCGGCCACCGACAGCGTCGGCTGCTCCGCGAGCATGCCTCCCACCAGGCACAAGGCGACGGGCAGTCCCGCGCACAGCTCCAGGACCGCCTGCAACGCGTCTTCGTCGCCACGAACCCGGTCACCGACGAACTGGCGCAACAACTCGACCGCCATGTCCGGTTCCAGCGGATCGATGTCGATCAACGTCGCCCGCTGCCGCGCCAACACGCCGAACGCGCCGTGACCGGTGACGACCACGACCGAACCACCCGGCCCCGGCAGCAGCGACCGGACCTGCGCGGGCGAGACCACGTCGTCGAGGAACACGGCCACCGACAGACCGTGCGTGACCGACCGGAACATCGACGCCCGCGACTCCACGTCCGCGGGCAGGCTCCCGCGCTCCACGCCGAGCGACACCAGGAACTCGCCCAACACCTCGCGCGGCGCGGCCTGCTGATCGCTCCACGCGCCGAGCGTCGCGTACAGCTGTCCGTCGGGGAACCTCTCGTGGACGCCGTGCAGCCAGGACGTCGCGACGGTCGACTTCCCACTCCCCCTCGGTCCGAGCACGACCTTGATGATCGGGTCGTCCATCGGCGGCCGGTCCGCGACGCCTTTCTCCAACTCGGCCAGCACGCGAACCTGGTTCAGCAGTTCGATGCGCGGCGGGAGCTGGCGGGGCACCCTCGTCGCGGGCCAGCGGTGGAAGTGCACGCCGCCGTGGACCTCACCGGCCTGCACCACGGCGTGCGCCGAACCGTCGAACTCGTTGCGCGTCGACAACTCCTCGCCCACCACCCGTGACCTCCGCAACTCTCCTCGAGAGCAAGATCGTCGTGCCAGCCTACCGAGTGCGCCGGCCGGAGGTGGCGAGTTCGCTACACACCGTCAGCACGTGTCGGCCCGAGGATGTGTCGGAAGATGTGGTTTGGGCCGTCCGCCGAACGGTTATCTCCTGCTTGCGCCTTGAGCGGACAGGGTGCTGGAGGAGCGTGCCATGAACATGGTGGAGCTGCCTGATGACGGGCTCGACCTGGAGCTGGGGGGCATCCCTTCGCTGGACGGCATCAGCGTTTGGGTGAGGCAGGTTGCCTACGAAGTGGACGAGCAGCGCGTCGCCGACCTCGTGTTGATCGCCGCCGAACTGGTGGGCAACGCGCGTCGGCACGCCGAGGGGCCGTGGCGGGTGCGGCTGTACCGGGTGGACGACCGGCGGGTCGTGCGGGTCGAGGTCGAGGACCGCAGTCCCAGCCTGCTGCCCGTGCTCGGCAGAGCCGACGACCCGTCGTTGGGCAACGGGTTGTTGCTGGTCAACCGGTTGTCGGTGCGCTGGGGGTTCGACCACCACGTCGACCGCAAGGTCGTGTGGGCGGAGGTTCCGACGAGGTGACGCGGGCCGGTCAGGTCGCGATCACGGCCCGGACCGGCAGGTCACCACCGGCGGACGCGAGGTCGCGTTCGAAACCGCGGGGGTTGCGGATCGTGCGTTGGGGGTCGTAGACGTAGACGAAGAGCGAGCCGACGGCCGGGTGGGCGCGGAAGTAGACGATGTCGTTGGCCAGTTCCTCCCGGACCTTCTTCTCGCTCAGGCTCGGCCGCATGAACTTCGTCTCGATCGCGATCCGCTCCTCCCGGAGCAGGAAGTCGAGCCGGGACGACGCGCCGGCCATCGACGGCGTGGCCTCCTCCGCGCGGACGTCGTCGAAGTGCAGCACGGCGACCGCGTGCAGGATCCGCTGGACGTCGTACTCGTCGTGGATCTCCACCGGCCGCCTGCCGGGGGACGCCAGCACCGTGTAGGCGTGCGGCAGGCGTCGCGCCAGGCGTTCCAGCAGGTCGAGCGCGTCGACCGGCGGCGTGACCTCGGTGTTCGCCCTGGCCCGCGCTTCCAGCAGCAGCTGCTTCTGGGTGTCGATCGGGCCGCGGAAGCGGTCTTTGTAGGGGTGCTGCCAATAGCCCAGGATGCCCTTGTAGGAACTGGGTTTGCCGCCACCGCCGAAAAATCTGGGCCGGGGCCGCAGCGGCTCGTGGAGGAAGTGCTTGATCCGGTACTTGAGGCCGGGCACGTGGCCCTCGTACTCGAAGCGGAACTTCTCCCGCAGGTCCTCCGGCAGCACCGCCAGGCACTCGGCGAACCACGCGTCGTAGGCCTCCACCAGCGCCTTCGCCGCCGCCGCGCCCGCGTCGAGGTCGTCGACCTGGACCCGCCGCGCCAACTCGTCCAGCGACGACACGCCGGAGATCAGCTCATCCAATTTCGCCGAACGGGTCCGCACCGGCGAACTCTACCGCCGCGCACCACCGCTTCGATCACCCCTGTTCCGCGTGGTTCGGCCGGTGGTCGGCGGAAGCGGTGGTGCGGGGTCCGCGGCGCGAGCGGACCCCGCACCACCGGTCAGCGGCCCACCTCCTCCAAGACCCAGGAGGAGACCGCCGAGTAGTAGTCCCGCGCGTTGGGCGCGAGGTTGATCGAGTGACCGTAGCCGGGGAGCGCGTACGTCCGCAGCGGCGCGCGGAAGTACGGCGCCTCGGCCGCCTGGAGCGTCGCGGACGTCGAGCAGTCCGTGGCGAGCGGGCCGCACACCGCCGCGTCCTGGCTGCCCACGGCGGCCATGACCGGCACGTTGATCAGCAGGCTGTACGGCAGCAGCACGGCCACGCCGAGCCCGTCGGCGGCCTCGGTCGGGGAGAAGACGTCCTTTGTGGACTCCTCGAGCTCCAGCACGTCCGGTGCCGACGGGCCGGGCGCGTGGAAGCTGTCGTACCGGGTGCCGGGCGCGGTGGTCAGGTAGCCCAGCGGGTAGAGCGGGCCGAACTTGCGGTCGAGGTTGGCCGGGCGGAAGTTCGCGAACGCCGCCGCCACGCCCGACGGGTTGACCCGGTGCGTCATGCCGGTCAGCAGCACGCCGTCGACGTCCTGGTAGGTGCCGGCCTCCACGGCGCTGATCGCCGCGCCGAGCGAGTGGCCGCCGATGACGACCCGGCTGAACCTGGGCCCGTACGCGCCGGACCGCAGGCCCTGCACGACCTGGTGCATGGCGTCGGCCTGGACGAACGCGGTCAGCGTCACGGCCAACGGCCGCGAGCTGCGACCGGTGCCGAGCCGGTCGACGACGAACGTGGCGAACCCGGCCGCGTTCTGCGCGGCGCGGAAGGAGTGCTTCCCGTCGGGGAAGTCCCAGTAGGAGCTGTTGTAGGTGGCGCCCGGGACGAGCACCTGGACAGTGGCGGCGCCGGCGGCCGGCGTGCACAGCGTGCCGTGCACGACTTCGCGGTGACCGAGGACGGTCACCGGCGCGTCGACGTCACGACACGTGGCACCTGCCGAGGCGGACGCGGACGTCAGCGACGACGCCACCACGAGCGCCACCAGGCCGACGGCGAGTGAGTACCGCAAGAAGGACGACCTCCATCATCATCGAGGGGAACGGATCGAACGGATCATCGGAACCGGCCATCGGGCAACCGGTCGTTCAGGGACGCGAGTGGGCGGTCATCGGCAGCCGGTTCGGGTACAGCAGGCCGATCACCTTGGGGCGCACGGGTTTCCCCGGCACGGGCACGAGCCGCCAGCGGGCCGCGAGGGTGGCCGCGACGATCGCGATCTCCATGTGCGCGAACGCGTGGCCGGGGCAGTGGTGCAGGCCGCCCGCGAACGGCACGTAGGCGCCCTTGGGCACGGCGGCGGCACGTTCGGGCAGCCACCGGTCGGGGTCGAAGCGCGCCGGTTCGTCGTGGTAGCGCGGGTCGTGGTGCAGGGCGTGCGGGCTGAAGCCGACCTCGGTGCCCGCGGGCACCCGCACGTCGCCCAGCGCCACGTCGGTGTTGGTGCGCCGGAGCGTGAGCCACAGCGGGTACACCCGCAGCACCTCCGTGATCACGCGCTGGAGGTACGGCAGCCGGCGGACGTCGTCGACCGTCGCGGCACGGCCGGCGAGCACGTCGTCCACCTCGGCGTGCACCTTCCGCTCCACCGCGGGGTTGCGGGCCAGTTCGTGGAACAGCCAGGCCAGGGCGATCCCGGTGGTCTCGGTGCCCGCGGTGAGCAGGGTGACGACCTCGTCGCGGATCTGCCGCCTGCCCATCGGCTCGCCGGTGTCCTCGTCGCGCGCGTTCAGCAGCACGGACAGCAGGTCGTCCCGGTCGCCGCGGGAGGAGTCGACCACGTCGTCCACGACCCGGTGCACGTGCGCGATGGCCTCGTCGAAGCGGCGGTTCGCCGGGATCGGCAGCTTCTCCAGGCCGGGCGGCGACAGCGCGCGCACCACGCCCAGCCGGATCAACGTCGGGGTGTGCGCCCGGATCTCCGCGCTCACCTCGGGCCCGAAATCGGCGGAGAACAGCGTGCGGCCGACCACGGAGATGGCCAGGTCCTGCATCACCCGGTCCAACCGGACGGTTTGTCCATTCCACCAGGAATCCGCCAGGTCGGCGGCCAGTGCGGTCATCGTCTCCGAATACCGGGTGAGCGGGCGGCGGTGGAACGCGGGCTGGATCATCCGACGTTGCCTGCGGTACAAATCGCCATTGGTGCTGACCAGCCCGTTCCCGAACGCGCGCCGCAGTTTGTCGACAAAGATGCCCTTGTCGAACTTCTCGGTCTCACCGGTCAGCACCTGGTGGGCCAATTCGGCCGTGGTGACGAAGTGCAGCGGGAGGCTGCCCAGGAAGACGCGGACGACCGGGCCGTGCAACCGCAGATCGGCGGTGAACCTGAGACGTTGCCGCAGCAAGGCGGCGGTGTGGCCGAGGACGGGTAATCGGCCGGGAACCGTGGGAACCTCATGTCTTCCCGTGTCGCTGGTATTCTGACTGGCGGTCATCGAGTGCCGCTCCTAGGCTCCAGCAGTGCTCGGGCAAGTGGGCAAGTGATTGACGGCGTGCACTCTATGCGCCGTTCGGACCTCTGCGGGATCGCGCATTAGAGTTAAGTTGTTGGATCCGCTGGTGCCGGTGGCACCCGGACTGTTGGATGTCATAGTTCACTCCCCGACCCCGAAGCTCGAAAGCCCACGGAGTACGCCATGAGCGACCTTGACTGGGTACCCGAAGGCATCGACATCACCGTGCCTAGCGTGGCCAGGACCTACGATTACCTGCTCGGCGGTGCGCACAACCTCGCCGTCGACCGGGCGATGGGCGACCAGATGCTCCAGGTCCTGCCCGGTGCGCGGGACCTGGTCCGGTTGAACCGGTCGTTCCTGCGCCGCGCGGTCACCTACCTCGCCGAGCGCGGTGTCCGGCAGTTCCTCGACATCGGGTCGGGCATCCCCACCGTGGGCAACGTGCACGAGATCGCGCAGGAGGTCGCCCCGGGCTGCCGGGTGGTCTACGTCGACAAGGACCCGGTGGCCATCGCGCACAGCCGGCTGATCCTGGCCGACGACGAGAACACCACGGCCGTGCAGGCGGACCTGCGGGAGCCGGAGGACGTGCTGAGCCGGCCCGAGGTGACCGGGCTGCTGGACTTCGACGAGCCGATCGCGCTGCTCCTGCTGCTGGTCGTGCACTTCGTCAGACCGGAGGAGGAGCCGGGCAAGCTGTTGGCCCGCTACGGCGACCGGCTGGCGCCGGGCAGCTTCATGGTGATCTCGCACGCCACGGCGGACGACCGGGCGGAGACCATGCGCCGGGCCGCGGACACCGTCCGGGAGAGCAAGTCGAAGGACAACCTGGTGTACCGCACGCACGCCGAGGTGACGGAGCTGTTCGACGGCTACGAGCTGGTCGAGCCCGGCGTGGTGGGCCACGCGCTGTGGCGGCCGGGCGGCGTCGGCGACATCGCGGACACGGCCGAGGACAACACACAGGTCTGGGCGGGTGTGGGGCGCAAGCCGGTGATCGGAGGCCGCTGAGATGACCGCCCCGCTCCCCCAGGACGCGGACGGGCTGCGCGCCCGCACCAAGCTCGCGAAGAAGTGGGCCTACCTGCTCAGCTCGAAGACGTTCATCCCGATGGCCGGCGCCGAGTTGGAGCGGCAGCTGCTCGGATTCGTGGAACGGCTGTGCGCCGGGGTGGTGTCCGAGGCGCTGGCGCAGCGCGCGGGCCGGGAGGTCGGCGACGCGCTGGTCGCGCTGAACTGCACGTCGGCCGAGAGCCTCCAGGTGTCGGTGGAGATCGTGAGCAAGGGCCTGCTCGGCATGTCCTCGCTCGCGCCGCCGGACAAGCTGCGCGAACGCGTGGTCGACGTGATCGCCTCGCTCGCGGCCGGGTTCGTGGACCGGATCAGGGCGTCCACGCTGGCCCAGCAGGAACAGCTGGGCCGCTCGCTGTACAAGGCGATGCGCCAGGCCCAGGCGGAACTCCAGGCCAGCGAGC
This sequence comes from Saccharothrix deserti, assembly GCF_009769385.1. Taxonomy (GTDB): domain Bacteria; phylum Actinomycetota; class Actinomycetes; order Mycobacteriales; family Pseudonocardiaceae; genus Actinosynnema; species Actinosynnema deserti. The sequence goes on along the minus strand of NZ_VKAB01000011.1, from coordinate 419,153 downwards.
TCAGGTTCGAACTGCTGGAGGAGCACCTGTCCACCGGTATCGCGACCGCCGGCCTGGACGGCAGGCTGGTGCGGTCCAACGGCGCGCTGGCCCGGATCGTGGACCGGCAGCCGGCCGAGGTGACCGGGATGTCGCTGTTCGACCTGGTGCACCCGGAGGACCGGACCGCGTTGCGGACCGATTTCGCGCAGCTGACCGAAGGCGGCACGGCGTCGATCACCCAGCCGCGCCGGCTGCTGCGCGCCGACGGCGAGCGGGCCTGGGTGACGCTCACGCTGTCGCCGCTGCGCCGCATCGAGGGCCCGGCGCAGGTGATGGTGCTCGCCGAGGACGCGACGGACGTCAACCTGCTGCAGGGCCAGCTCAACCACCAGGCGCTGCACGACGTGCTGACCAGGCTGCCGAACCGGCAGTACTTCACCAGCAGGCTGGAGCAGGCGCTGCGCACCGCGGACCCGGGCACCGGCGTCAGCGTGTTCCACCTCGACCTGGACGGCTTCTCCCGCTTCACCGGCGGCCTCGGCCGCGCGGTCGGCGACCACGTGCTCAAGATCGTCGCCGGTCGGCTGCAGGCGGTGGTGGCCGAGGAGAACGCGATGGTGGCCCGGTTCGGCCACGACGAGTTCGCGATCCTGGTGGAGAACAAGCAGACCACGCCGGACGTGGTGACGATGATCCGGCGGATCAACGACGTGCTGTCCGCGCCGTTCCACTCCGACGGCAACCGGGTGGCGGTGTCGGCGACGATCGGCGTGGTGCACCGGCCGCCGCGCGATTCGACGCCGGCGGCCCTGCTCGACTCGGCCGACCTGACGTTGCGGCGCGCCAAGGGCAACGGGCGCAGGCAGTGGGAGCTGGCCGACCGGGCGCAGGACGGCCGCGACCGGCGCACGTTCAGCCTGGCCGCGACCATGCCCGGCGCGTGGGAGAACGGCGAGATCCAGGTGCTGTACCGGCCGGTGGTGCGGCTGTCGGACCGGCAGGTCGAGTCGGCCGAGGTGTTGTTGCGGTGGGACCACCCGAAGTTGGGCGCGTTGCCGCACGAGCAGTGCCTGGCGTTGGCCGAGGACACCGGGCTGATCGTGCCGCTGGGCACGTGGGCGCTGCGGGTCGCGTGCGAGCAGGCGCGGGCGTGGCGGCGGGAGCTGCGCCGCGACCTGCCGGTGCGGTGGGCGTTGACACCGAGCCAGGCGGCGGACCCGGACCTGCTCGGCGTGGTGCGCGAGGTGCTGTCCGACACCGGGCTGCCGCCGTCGTCGCTGCGGTTGGGCGCGCCGGCTCAGGCGCTGTTCGGCGATCGCGGTGAGGTGGCCGACAACCTGCAGTACCTGGCCGAGGACGAGGTCGGCGTCGAACTGGAGGAGTTCACCGCCGCGCCCGGCGACCTGGTGCGCCTGCTGGACGGCCTGCCGGTGCGGGCGGTGCGGATGACGCAGTCCGCCGCCGCGGAGCCGGACTCGGCGGTGGCGCGGGCGTTGGCCGGGGTGCTGGAGGTGGTGCGTGACGCCGGCGTCGGCTTGACCGCCGCCGGCGTCACGACACCCGAACAGGCCCGGTGGTGGCGGGAAGTGGGTGCGGACACCGCGTCCGGTCCCCTGTTCGCTCCCGCCGGCCCACCGGACGCGATCACCCGATAGTGCAGGTGAAGACGGACGCGTTCGGGAGGCCGTCGGCCAGGAACCCGAACGTGGTGCTCTCCCCAGGCTTGATCCCCGCGTTCCACGACAGGTTCCTCGCGGTCGCGGTCTTGCCGTCGCTGAAGACGGTCGCGCCCCAGACGTGCCGGATGTGCTGACCGGGGCCCATCGGCCAGAACACCTGCCAGCCGTTGGACGGCGAGTTCTCCTGGTGGCGCACGGTGACCTCGGCGTGGAACCCGCTGCCCCACTGCGCGACGACCCGCATCGTGGCCGTGCAGTCGCCTCGGGTCGTCTTGAAGTCGGGCAGTTCGTCGAGGGTGATCACGTGCGGGTCGTTGTAGACGCGTTGCACGAAGTCGCGCGGGTTGACCACGCCGTCCTGGATGAACGAGCCCGACCAGGTGACGAACCAGCTCCAGCGGGCCTCGTAGGCGCGCACCAGCTCCGGGTCCGGGATGGAGCCGACCTCGCCCAGCGCCACCAGCTTGCGGTCGCCGCCCAGCTCGACCAGCCGCTCGTACGGACCGATCACCGGACCGTGGTCGCCGGTCGGCGGGTAGGAGTCCATGCTGACCACGTCGACGACGTCGTCACCGGGGTACCACTCGGGCGCGACGGAGTTCCACACCCAGATCAAGTTGTGCAGACCGTGGTGGCCGACCAGGCGCTGGTGCATCAGCCGGTACAGCTCCTTGGCCGGGCCGGGTCCCTTGGCGCCCCACCAGAACCAGCCCCCCTCGGCCTCGTGCAGCGGTCGCCACAGCACCGGCACCTTGGCGTCCGCGAGCCGCTTGAGCTGCACCGCGATCGCGTCCACGTCCCGGATCAGCAGCCGGTAGTCCTCGGACGTCGGGTCGGCCAGCGCGGCGGCCACGTCGAACGTGGTCGCGTCGGTGTAGAAGCCGCGCCACCACTCCTTGCCCGGCTGGTCGATCAGACCGCTCGGCGCGTTCCAGTGCCAGGCCAGGGTGACGATGCCGCCGCGCCGGTCGTAGGCGACGGCGTGGTCGACGTCCCGGCCGACGGTGCCGCGCTCGACCCGGCTCGGCGAGTAGTCCATCAGGTCGTAGCCGCCGATCGCGGGCGCCTTGCCGATGTTCTGCTCGACCCAGTCGATGCTCGGCTGGTCCTGCTGGCCGGACAGGGTGTTCTCGCCGTAGTTCGCGGCCAGGTAGCGCATGAGGCCCTTGGCCGCGGAGGTCGCGGCCGGGTCGGTGAGCGCGCCGGTGACCTGGTGCGGCGGTCGGGGCGCGCTGGGCGTCACCTTGATCGCGTCGATCAGGTACCAGCCCCAGTTGTTGGTGATGGTGATGGTGTTGTCGCCCTCGCGCAGCAGCACCTTGCCGGCGGGGATGGACGTGAACGTCGGGTGCTCGGGGAACGAGATGTCGCCGAGTCCGCTGCCGTTGAGCGACAGTGACGCCGTCTTCGCGCCGTACGGGGTGGCGTAGAAGATCGTGAGGTCGTGCAGGCCGCCGGGGCTGTCCGGGATGGTGATGGTGACGTTGTCCGCGGCCTCGTCGAACCCGCTGACGTAACCGGTTCCGGAGAAGCCCTCGACGGTCGTCTCGACCACGACGCCGGACAGCGCGCCGTCCTCGGCCTCGATCCAGTCACCGGGCGCGGCGGCTGCCGCTGGTGGGGCGAGAGTCAGGGCTATCAGCGAGACGAGCAGCAACAACCTCACGTCGTCTTTGTCCCTTCACCGTCGTTGGTAGGGGCGCCGGCCTCGCTCCCAGTACGTTCTGGGAGCGCTCCCAGAGAGCATAGGCCGCACGACACGCACAACAAAGGAGTTGTTCGTCGATGCATCCCCGAGTTCCCCGACTGGCCGCCACGGCGTTGGCGGTCGCCGGATTGGTGGCCGGATTGGCCATGGCCCTCAGCCCGCCCCAGGCCGCCGCGGCGACCACCATCTGCGAGAGGTACGGCACCACGAAGATCCAGGGCGGCCGGCACGTCGTCCAGAACAACGAGTGGGGCGCGAACGACGGTCAGCGCATCAGCGCCTCGGACACCGACTTCACCATCACCGCGGGCAACCACCAAGGCCCGCCGCAGCCGAGTCGTCCACCGCGCCCAGCGGGTTCACGCTGAACGGTGTGGCGTGCGCGTGATGCCGTCCGACGGGATGCTGTCCGACGAGATGCCACACAGGTCGTCGGCGGCGGCCCACAGTTCCTCCTCGCGTCGCTCGTCGTAGGACTCGGGCGATGACGGGATCACCTTGCCCCGGCTGATGTAGGAACCGCCGTCACCGGGACGAGGCCCCGTCATCGCCTCCGCGAGCAGCCGACCGGCCTTGGCCGGACTGGTGGCGAACGGCAGGGCGAGCAGGGCGGAGCCGACGACGCGGAACACGGCCCGGCTGAACCGGTCGGCGTCACGCGCCAGGCCCGTGCCGGGCACGAAACCGGGGTTGTAGGAGTAGACGTCCACGCCTTCGGGCAGGCGGCGCTGGAGGGCGTGGACGAGGTAGACCACGCCGAGCTTGCTGGTGGCGTACGCGCGCCTGCCCGCGACGCCGGTGTCCTCCCCCGGCTCGGCCAGCTTGCGGGGGTCGTCCCACCGCGGCGCCGGGATGAGGCCCATGCTGTTGTGGGAGCTGTCGTGCACGTCGCTGCCGACCACGATGATCCGGGCGGGATTCGTGAAGCGCGGCATGAGCAGGTTCAGCAGCAGGTGGTAGGCCAGCACGTTGACCCCGAAGGTCATCTCCACGCCGTCGGCGGTGACCTTGCGCGTCGACGCCATCTGCAGGCCCGCGTTGCCCAGGAACCCGTCGAGCGGTCCGTCCACTTCGGACACCGCCCGGCGGATGTCGGCGAACGACGCCAGGTCGCACACCACCTCCGAGACGTTGCGGTTGCCCGTCCGGTCGGCCAGTTCGGCCGCCAGTCCCGGCCTGCGGTTGAACACGAGCAGGTGGCGGTCCGGGTGGTGGCGCAGGAGGTGTTCGGCGGCCTCGCGGCCGAGCCCTCGACTCGCGCCGGTCATCAGTGTCGTGCCCATGGTCTCCCCGATTCGAGTGGTACGTCGTACTAACTGGTACTCAGTACCGTACCGGACTTAGTACCGGACGGCTATGCTGAGCCCATGTCGGGACGGATGCCGCTGCGCGAGCGCAAGCAGCAGCGCGCGCGGGAGCAGATCGTGGAGGCGGCGTTCGCGCTGTTCGCCGAACGCGGGTTCGCCGACGTGACGGTCGCCGACATCGCCAAGCGGGCCGAGGTCGGCCGCACCACGTTCTTCCGCTACTTCGGCGACAAGCAGGAGGTCGTCTTCTCCGACGAGCAGCTGCTGCTGGAGGAGCTGGCCGAGCGGCACCAGGCCCAACCGCCGGTCACGGAGCTGGCGGAGGCCGTGGCGCAGATCCGCACGGTGGTGCTGGAGCTGTGCCACGAGTTCACCGCGAACGAGGAGCACTACCGGGCGCACGCGAAGCTGCTGGACGACAACCCGGAGCTGCGCGACCGGGCGGCCCGGAAGTTCGCCCGGCTCGCCGAGGTCTTCCGCACCACGCTGCGCGAACGCGGGGCGCCTCCTGTGGTGGCCGCGCTCGCGCCGCAGATCGCGTTGGCGTGCTTCCACGCGGGGCAGGACATCGCGGGCGGCGACCCGGCCGCGCTGCCCGGCGCGGTGGACGCCGCGTTCGCACAGCTGAGCGAATTGGCCTCGCCCCACATCGCCTGATCGCCGGTCGGGTGTCGGACGGGTGGGTTAGGTTTCACCCTGCCATGCGACTCATCGGACGGGATCATCCAGCCGGGGTGCTGCGCGCCGAGATCGACCGCGCCACCCGGAGCCACGGCGGGCTCGTGCTGGTCGCCGGCGAGGCCGGGATCGGCAAGACCACGTTGGTGACCGGCGCGGCCGAGGACGCGCGTCGGCAGGGCGCGCTGGTGCTCGGCGGGTCGTGCTGGGATTCCGACAGCGCGCCCGGCTACTGGCCGTGGGTGCAGGTGATCCGGGCGTTGCGCCGGGCCGTCACGCCCGAGGAGTGGGCGGAGGTCGACCGGGGGCCGTTGGCGGTGCTGCTCGGCGAGGCGCCGTCGGAGCACACGCCGGAGAGCTTCCCGCTGTACGACGCGGTGACGACGGCGCTGGTCGCCGTGTCGCACGACCGGCCGGTGGTGGTCGTGCTGGAGGACCTGCACTGGGCCGACCCGGCGTCGTTGAAGCTGCTGGAGTTCGCCGCGCAGCACACGTGGTTCGAACGGGTGCTGCTGGTCGGCACCTACCGCGATGCCGAGGACCACCCGCTGCGGCCGTTGATGACTCCGTTGCTCAGCCGGGCTGTCACGGTCGCGTTGACGGGTCTGGCGCCGGCCGAGGTCGGCGAGTTGATGTCACGCACGGCCGGACGCAAGCCGGCGTCGGACCTGGTCGCCGAGGTGCACCTGCGCACCGGCGGCAACCCGTTCTTCGTCGAGCAGACCGCACGGCTGTGGCACGGCGGCGGCCCGGTGACCGCGATCGCCCCCGGCGTGCGCGACGCGTTGCACCGGCGGTTGTCGCTGCTGCCGAGGCCGGTCGGCGACCTGCTGACCACGGCCGCCGTGCTCGGGCGCGAGTTCCAGCGGAAGGTGCTGGCCGCCACGGCGGCGCTGCCGGTACCGGCGGTGGACCGGCTGCTCGACCAGGCCGCGCAGGCCAGGCTGGTGCTGGGCTTGGGCGGTGGCCGGTTCTCCTTCGCGCACGATCTGGTGCGCGAGACGCTGTACGCGTCGCTGTCCGATGTGGACGCACGGCACGCGGCCGTGGTGCGCGCGCTGGACGGCGACCTGGCCGACGAGGTGTTCCCCGCCGACCTGGCCCGGCACGCGCACCTGGCGGGCGACCTCCTGCCCGCCGACCGCGCGGTGGACCTGATCGTGGCGGCGGCACGGGACGCGAGCCGTCGGATGGCGGTCGAGGAGGCCGTCGGGCACTACCGCCGGGCGTTGGAGCGCGCGCAGGGCGACAGGCGGCGGATCGCGGTCGCGTTGGAGCTGGGCCACGAGTTGGTCCACTGCGGCGGGCCCGCCGAGGCGCAGCGGACTTTCGCGGAGGCGGCGGCGCTGGCGCGTGAGCTGGAGGACCCCGGACCGTTCGCCCGGGTCGCCTTGGCGGTCTACCGGTTCGCCGATGTCGAGAGCGCGGCCGCCGACGTGCTGCGCGAGGCGTACGCCCGGCTGATCGGGCCGCCTTCGGACCTGCCGCCGGAAGTGCTCGCGCGGGAGATGAGCCTGCACGCCACCGAGGCGGCGCGGGGTGGTGGCGACGACGACGCGTTGGCTTCGGGCCTGTGGTCGATGCACGACACCGCGGCCGGCATCGGCAACGCCGAGCAGCGGCTGGCGTTGACCGACGAGCTGATCACCGTGTCACGGCGCAGCGGCGACCACACCGCCGAGCACTTCGCCACCTCGTTCCGGTGGGTGGCGTTGGTGGAGCTGGGCGATCCGCGCTACCTCGACCAGCTGCACACGTTCGTGGCGTTGTCCGAGCGGCTGGGCATGAGCAGGTTCAACTTCTCGGCGGCCATCGACCAGGCCATCATCGCCACCATGCAGGGCCGGTACGCGGAGGCCGACGCGTTCCTGGCCGAGGCGACCGAGATGGGCGCGGGCACGCACACCGCGTTCCGGATGATGTACCTGCACCTGCGGTGGGCGCTGATGTTGCCGCAGGGGCTGTTCGACGGGCTGGACCAGTTGGCGACCGAGATCGCCGCGAGCACCCACCCGTGCGCCGGTCTGCCGGCCGGCCTCACCGCGCTCGAACGCGGTGACGTGGCCACCGCGCGGCGTTACCTGGAGCAGCCCGTCCAGGACGACCGGGTCTTGCCGGTGTTCGAGCCGTTGTGGCTGCGGTTCCACGCCCAGTTCGCGCTCGCCGCGGGTGATCGTGAACTGGCCGCACGGGTGCGCGAGCGGTTGGCGCCGCACCGGGGCAAGTGGCTGGTGTCGCTGTACGGCTGCGATATCAGCGGGCCGGTCGACCTGTGGCTCGGCGTGGTCGACCTGGCGTTGGGCCGGTGCGCCGAGGCGGTCGAGGAGTTGACCGCGGCGCAGCGGTCGGCGGAGCTGATGCGGGCCCGGCCGTGGGCCGTGCGGGCGCGCCGTCACCTCGCGGAGGCGTTGCACGCGCAGGGGTCTCCGGCGGCGGACCTGGTGGCGTCCGTCGCGCGGGACGCGGCCACGTCGGGCCTGCGACCGTCGGCCGACGAACGGCCCGCCGACGAGTTCCGCCGCGACGATGACGTGTGGGCGCTGTCGTACCGCGGGGTCACCGTGCGGATGCCGGACTCGAAAGGGCTGCGCGACCTGCACGTGCTGCTGAGCGCTCCGGGCGAGCCGGTCGCCGCGGTGTCGTTGCTCGCGCCGGAGGCGGTGGCGTCCGCGCGGTTGGGCGGCGACCCGGTGCTGGACGACGAGGCCAAGGCCCGGTACCGGCGGCGGCTGGCGCGGCTGGACGAGGAGATCGACCGGGCGTTCGACGACGACCGGGCCGCCGAGCTCGACCGCGAACGGGCGGCGTTGCTGGAGGAACTGCGCGCGGCAGCCGGCCTGGCCGGCCGCACGCGGAGGCTGGGCGACGAAGCCGAACGCGCCCGCAAGGCCGTCACCGCCCGGATCCGCGACACCCTGCGGAAACTGGACGAACGCCACCCCGATCTCGCGGCCCACCTGCGGGAGACCGTGTCGACCGGGGCGACGTGCGTCTACTCAGGACACGAGCGCTTCAGGCTCTAGTTCGTTCCCGGAGCATCACTTCCGGTTGTACAGGCGCATGGTCAGGGCGCCGAACACGGCGGTGAACACCAGGCCGTAGCCGAGCGTCCACAGCATCGCGTTGCCGTCGAAGCCGCCCGCCATCAGCGACCGCACCGCCGCCACCAGCGTGCTGATCGGGTTGACGTTGACGAACGCCTGGAGCCAACCGGGCATGGTGGCCGGGTCGACGTAGACGTTGGACAGGAACGTCAGCGGGAACAGCACCAGCATGCTCACGCCCATCACGGACTTCTCGCTGCGCATCAGCAGGCCGAACATCGTCCAGATCCAGGAGAACGCGAACGAGAACGCCACCAGCACCGCCACGCCGAGCACGACCCCGACGAACCCGCCCTCGGGCCGGAACCCGAGGATCAGGCCGACGATCATGATGGTGAGCGACGCCAGCACGTACCGCAGCAGGTCGCCCAGGATGTACCCGACCATCGGCGCGGGCCGCCAGATCGGCAGCGTGCGGAACCGGTCGAACACGCCCTTCTCGATGTCGGTGTTCACCGCGACACCCGTGTACATGGTGATCATCACGACGCTGGTCACCGTGATGCCGGGCACCAGGTACTGGATGTACTCCCCCGGCGAGCCCGCGAGCGCACCACCGAACAGGTAGGTGAACATCAGGATCATCATGATCGGGAACGCGGTGACGTCGAACAGCTGCTCCGGCACGTGCTTGATCTTGAGCACCGCGCGCCAGCCGAACGTCATCGACGCGGACAACGCGCTCGGGCGGGTCGGCTGCACGGTCTCCAGCAGCACCGCCGCCAAGTCCTCCGCCTTGGGCGCGGGCAGGAGTTCGGGTTCCTTGGTGACGGTCACGCCGCCGCCTCCTTCTTGTCGGACGTGTCGGACTTGCCGGACTTGTCGGTGAGGGCCAGGAAGACCTCGTCCAGGCTGGGCTGGCCGAGGGAGAACGTGTCGACGGTGATGCCCTCGCGGGCGAGTTGGGCCAGCGCCTCGGCGGCCTGCTCGGTGGCCCGGCCGGTCAGCCGCGCGGTCAGCGCGACCGGGTCGGAGTCGAGCAGCACGTCGCACTCCAGCGCGCGGGTCAGCACCTGCTGCGCCCGCGACCGCTGGTCGGCGTCACGCAGCCGCAGGTGCACCGCGCCGACACCGACGGACGCCTTCAGCTCGCCCTTGGTGCCCTCGGCGATGACCTTGCCGTGGTCGATCACCGCGATGCGGGACGCGAGCTGGTCGGCCTCGTCCAGGTACTGCGTGGTCAGCAGCACGGTGGTGCCGTGCGCGACGACCGCGCGGACGATGTCCCACACCTGGTTGCGGCTGCGCGGGTCCAGGCCGGTGGTCGGCTCGTCCAGGAACAGCAGCTTCGGCGTGTTGAGGATGCTGGCCGCGATGTCCAACCGGCGGCGCATACCGCCCGAGTAGTGCTTGACCTGCTTGGCCGCCGCGTCGGTCAGCCCGAACGCCTCCAGCAGCTGCGCGGCCCGGTCGCGGGCGTGTGCGCGGGTGTGGCCGAGGAGCCTGCCCAGCAGGACCAGGTTCTCGGTGCCGGTCAGGTCCTCGTCCACCGAGGCGTACTGGCCGGTCAGGCTGACGAGTCGGCGCACCGCGTTCGGATCGGCGCGCACGTCGTGACCGAACACCCGCGCCTCCCCGTCGTCGGGTCGTAGCAGGGTGGCGAGCATGCGGACCGTCGTGGTCTTGCCCGCGCCGTTCGGGCCGAGCAGGCCGTACACCGTCCCGGCGGGCACGGTCAGGTCGACGCCGTCCACCGCGCGGGTGTCGCCGAAGACCTTGACCAGGCCCGACGTTTCGATGGCGTTCATGGTTTCCCCTCGTGGAATGGATACAGGTCAGGAGACGTAGGGGCGTCGGGTGCGGGCTTCCCTCAGTGCCGACGCCCACCAGGTGAGCTGGTCGAACATCGCCTCCGCGGCGCGCACGCGGTGCTCGGAGTCGAGCGGTTCGTCGGCGAGCAGGTTCACGCCGACACCGGTGCGCATAGTCATGACGTGCAGCTCGGTGAAAACTGTTCGGAGCTGTTCCACCGCGTGGAAGCCCTCGGAGCGGTAGCCGTAGGAGACGAACCCCGCGGGCTTGGCGTGCCACTCGTCGTAGGCGTAGTCGATGGCCTGCTTGAGGGAGGCGGGGAAGCTGCGGTTGTACTCGGGCGTGACGACGACGAACCCGTCCGCGTCCGCCACCTGGCCGGTGAACCGCCTCATCTCCGGCGTCGCACGCTCCGGGTAGCACGGCGGGAAGTCGTAGTCGGCCAGGTCGACCACGACCGGCTCGACGTCGACGCGCTGTGCCGCGACCCCGGTGATCCACCGGCCGATGTCGTCGCCGACGCGTCCCTGGCGGGTGCTGCCGATGATCACGGCGATGTGCAGCGGCTGCATCTGCCACCTCCTCTCACGGAGAAGGCGCGAGATGGCCCGCTAGACCGGATCTAGCGACCCGACAGACGACGGACTCCACGGTCCCGCACGCCGTGACGTGCCGGAACGTGGAGTCCGGGGTGTGCTGCGCCGGATGCGGCGGTCGTTGCTAGATGCGGCAGGTGTCCAGGGAGCTGACCAGGATGGCGCGGGCGCCGACGCGCCACAGCTCGTCCATGATGAACGGGGCGTCGTCGCGCGGCACGAGCGAGCGGACGGCCACCCAGCCTTCGCGGGCCAGCGGCGAGACGGTGGGCGACTCGATGCCCGGCACCAGCTTGAAGGCCTCCTCCTGCGCCTCCACCGGGCAGTCGAAGTCGAGGATCACGTAGCGGCGGGCGATCAGCACGCCCTGGAGCCGGCGGTGCAGGATCTCGACCGCGCGCACCGAGTCGCCGTTGTCGGCCACGGTGTCGCCCTGGATCAGCACGGCCTCGGACTTGAGGATCGGCGAGCCGAACGTCTCCAGGCCCGAGGTCTTCAGCGTGATGCCGGTTTCCACCACGTCGGCGATCGCGTCGGCCACGCCGAGTTCCACGGCGGTCTCCACCGCGCCGTCGAGCCGCACGAGGTGCGCCTTGATGCCGAGGTCGGCCAGGTGGTGCTCGACCAGGTTCGGGTAGCTGGTCGCGATCCGCTTGCCCTCCAGGCCGGGGGCGTCGCTGATGCCGCCGGGCTTCGACGCGAAGTAGAACGACGCCCGGCCGAAGCCGAGGGGCAGGATTTCCTTCGCGGACACGGTGGAATCGAGCAGCAGATCACGACCGGTGATGCCGACGTCCAACGACCCCTCGCCCACGTACACCGCGATGTCGCGGGGCCGCAGGAAAAAGAACTGCACATCATTTGCGGGGTCCGCCACGATCAGCTCACGGCCGGACCTGTTCACCCGGTAACCCGCTTCGGCCAGCATTTGCGCCGCGGGAGCACTCAACGAGCCCTTGTTGGGCAGGGCGAAGCGAAGAGGAGCCATGACGGGCAGTCTCCCACACGCCACGGCCCCTCCCCGTCTCGGGTATGCCCTGGTGTCCCACGGTGTGGAAACCACGCGGTGTCGCCGCTCACATCACCCATCCGGGCTTCCCACTACCTGAACAGGTGACGTCCGACATCGAACGGCACGTCTATTTGTACCGAATTCGAGTGGACATTTAATGCCCTCCAAGAGCGGCCTGCCATTCGTTTCAACCCGACGAGAACGTCGGTCATGCCGACGTCCATCGCCACCGCCCTGCGCCGCCCTCGTCGGCTGCGGCCTCTACGTCGTCGTGGCGGGTCGACAGCCGCGATCTAGAAAATACGGCCGACGCGGGTTCGGCTGGTCAACGCCCAGCCCGCCGCGAACGACGCCACGATCGCCGCCCCGGCCACCAGGAACGCCTTCACCTCGGCCGGGAACGGCAACGGCCGGGCCGCCACCGCGAGCACGATCAACACCGGCCCCTGGATGCAGAACGCGGCGAACGCGCCCCTGGACAGCGCCGCGGCGAGCGGACCGTGCCCGGTCAGCCGTCGCTGCGCCCAGCCGAGCAGCCACACCGACCCGCCGACCACGAGCACCGCCTCCACCACGGCGAGCAGCAGCGCCTCCCACCGCCAGCCGCCGAGGAACCGGTCCGCCTGGCCCGCCAGGTCCGACGCGCCCAGGACGACCGCGACCACCGGCACGGCCAGGATGGTCAGCACCGCGGCCATCCGGCTGCCCCGCCACATCCGTTCCGGCACCCGCTGCGCGAGGCCCGACCTGGCGCCCGCGATGCCGAGGCCGAACATCGCGATCAGCTGGGGCCACCACCAGATGTGCAGGTCGCCGATCTGCCCGCTGCGCGCCGGCACCCACAGCCGCACCACGAACGTGCTCACCACGACACCGACCGTGATCGCCGCGAGGTGGCCGCCGGTCAGCACGAGCGCGGTCGGCTTCGGCCGGCCGAACAGCGCGTAGGCGATGGAGAACAGCAGCAGGATCTCCACGAACCACAGCGAGCCGGAGTCGAGCAGCGGGTCACGGTGCGTGAACACCCACCACGGTGTGACGTCGTGCCCGGCGGCCTGGTAGGCCACCCAGAGCGTCAGCGGCCACACCAGCAGTGCCGACAGCGCGAACGGGGTGCCCAGCCGCACCAGTCGTTCGCCGATGAACCGGCCGGTTCCCTTGCGCGCCAGCGAACCCGGCGTGAACAGGCCGGACAGGAGGTAGAAGGTGCCCATCAGGAACAGACCGGACGGGCCGAGGACCGCGGCGAGCACGGCCTCGACGCGCGGCTCGAAGGTGACTTCGTTGACCTCGTCGTACGGCCACCCGCCCACCGCCGAGTACCCGAGGAGCGCGTGCCCGCCGATCACCCAGGCGACGAGCAGCACCTTCAGGTTGTCCACCGCGGCCAGCCGGGACCGCTGCCCCACCTCTGCGGCCATCCTCCCAAGGTAACGCCGGAAGACCGAAATGACCTGCGAGATCGCCCGTGCCGGGGGATGTCGTCATCGGTCTGGTGACGTTCGCCCGGTTGGGGTTTTCGGGGCGGACACCGGTCGGCTCGGGCTCACGCTGCCGGGAATCGACGTGGGTTCGCGTGCGGCGCCGGCTGGAAGTGCCGGCGGTGGCGCGAGAGGAAGCTCCTCAGTGAGGTGGCCGCCCGCCCGGCGACCCGCTCGACGGTGTCGAACGTGTCCGCCACCTCCGACAGGGAGCCCTCTCCCGTTCGCTCGAAGACGTTGCGCACGCAGTCCATGTACACCGGGTCCGCGCCGGCCGCCGTCATCGCCGTGAAGAACTCCGCCGGTCCCTTCGGCTCGTACCGCCAGTCCCGTCCGGTCAGCTCCGAGAGCAACGCACCGATCTCGCCGATCGTGGCGACCTCGGTGCCCAACTCGTAGCTCCGCCCGTGGTGGTCCGCGGGCGAGCGCAGCACGACCGACGCGACCTCGGCGATGTCCTCGGTGTCCACCCAGCTGGTCGCGGCGTCGCCGATGTAGTGGGTGAGCACGGCCGACGCCACGTCGCTCATCGCCGGCATCAGGAGGTTCTGCATGAACGCGGTCGGCCGGAGGTGGGTGTAGCCGAGCCCGGACCGCTCCAGGTAGGCGTCGACCAGCTGGTGCCAGCCGAAGTGGACGACCGTGGTCTCCGGTGCGGCGTGCACCCCGAGGCGGACGACGTGGTCGACGCCGGCGAGCCGGGCCGCGTCGATCGCGACCTTCGCCTGTGCGAGCATCCGCACGTCGTAGCCGGATGCCAGGAACACCCGCCGCACGCCCCGCAGCTCCGCGACGACCGGGTCCGACCCGTGCCGCTCGGCCGCGTCGAGGTCGATGTGCCGCACCTCGATCCCCTGCTCCGCGAACGCCGCCGCGGCCTCCGGGCGGCGGACCGCCGCGATCAGCCGCAGTTCGCCGCCGCGGTGCGCGTCGAGCAGCCGGTTCACCACCGCCCCACCGGTCAGACCGGTGGCGCCGAGCACGAGCACGCTGGGTGCTGACATCTTCTGATCCCCTCGAAACGTCTTCCGATCCCCTCAAAGAAGGGGACCGATCGGTCCGGGACCGATCGGTCCGCCAATCTTGCGGGCATGACGGAGGCCGCGTCAAGGCCGAACGGACCGAATGGTCCGTTAAACTCGCGGCGGGAGGCAGGGATGGCACGTCAGCCGGCGCCGGGCACCAGGGACCGGATTCTGGACACAGCGGCGCGGCTCTTCACCGAGCACGGGGTCCGCGCGGTCGGCATGCAGCGGATCGTCGACGAGTGCGGCTGCGGGAAGAACCTGCTCTACCGGGAGTTCCCCGGCAAGGACGCGTTGGTCGTCGCCTACCTCGCCCGGTTCCGCGCGGCCTGGGCCGAGCAGGTCGAGCAGGCGATCGCGCCGCACGCGGGCAACCCGGCGGCACAGCTGGTGGCGATCACCGAGGTGGCCGCCGCCCAGGTGAACGAGGTCGGCTACCGGGGCTGCGCCTTCCGCAACTGCTTCACGGAGTTCCCCGACCACCAGGTGGGCCGGTTCGCCGCCGACCACCTGGCGGACGTGCGCGCGCAGGTCGCCGCCCTGACCCGGCAGACCGGCAGCCCGCGACCGGACGTGCTGGCCGACCAGATCTGGCTCGTCATCGAGGGCATGTACGCGAGCGCGGCGCACCCCGGTGGTGAACGGGCCGGCGAGGTGGCCGTCGACCTCGTCGCGAGGCTGACCGGGCACGACGACGGCGGCTCCGGGTCACGAGGTCGCTGACAGCACCGAGAGCAGTGCCGTTGGCGCAACGCGGTCGGACGACGCGGCGTGCACCCGGACTCGGCGCCGCGATCGACCTTTTCCTGCGGACCTGTCGATCCGGCGGTTTCCTGTTCGTCTCACTGGTGAAGGCACGAGACGAAGGAGCACGAGATGCGACTCACCGTGACGACGTTCCTCACCCTGGACGGCGTGGTGCAGGGTCCCGGCGGTCCCGACGAGGACCGCGACGGCGGGTTCGAATCGGGCGGCTGGATGGCGCCGTTCGTGGACGACGACCTGAACGCGATCGTCGGCGAACGGTTCGGCCGGGCCGACGCGTTCCTCCTGGGCCGCCGCACGTACGACATCTTCGCCGGGTACTGGCCGCGCGTGGACGCCCCGGACGACCCGGTCGCGACCAACCTCAACGCCCTGCCGAAGTACGTCGCCTCGACCACGTTGACCGATCCGGAGTGGGCGGGCACGACCGTGCTCACCGACGTGGTCGGGCAGGTTCAGGAGCTGAAGGCGCGGCCGGGCCGTGAGCTGCAGGTGCACGGCAGCGGCGAGCTGCTCCAGACGTTGATCGCGCACGGCCTGGTCGACGAGTACCGGCTGTGGGTGGTCCCGGTGGTGCTGGGCGCGGGCAAGCGCCTGTTCCGGGAGGGCACGCCGCCCACCGGCATGCGGCTGGTGGACAGCCGCACGACCGGCAGCGGCGCGACGCTCCTCACCTGCGAGCCGACCGGGAAGCCCGAATACGGCTACATCGGTCTCGACGACTAACTAGCCGTTCACCGACCGGCGAGCAACTGGTCGAACGGCACGAACCCGTCGACGGAAACGGAGAGGGAGGCAGGTGCGGAGGCCGGACGTGCGGGCGACCGGCCGACGAGCAGGTCGGTCAGCTCGCCGGCGGCCCGGTCGATGCGGCCGGGCAGTCCTTCCGCGCCCCAGTCGGACGACGCGGCGTACACACCGGTCGGCACGACGATCGACCGCATGTAGGCGAACAGCGGGCGCAACGCGTGGTCGAGCACCAGCGAGTGGCGCTCGGTGCCGCCGGTCGCGCCGATCAGCACCGGCTTGCCCGCCAACGACTCCGGCTCCAGCACGTCCACGAACGACTTGAACAGGCCGCTGTAGGACGCGTTGAACGTGGGCGTCACCGCGATCAGCGCGTCCGCGCCGACCACCGACTCCACCACCTCGCGCAGCCGTGCGCTCGGGAACCCGGTGACGAGGTTGTCCGCGACGTCCCGCGCGACGTCCCGGAGGTGCACCGAGCGCACCTCCAGGTCGGGCCCGCCCCGCCGTGCCACCTCCTGCCGGGTGGCCTCCGCCAGCCGGGTCGCCAACAGCTGGGTCGACGACGGCGAGCCGAGCCCCGCGTGCACAACCGCCAGGGTCGTCATCGGGCCGGCGGTCATCGGACGTCCGCCTTCAGCAGCGACGCGTGGGTGGGCGCGTCCGGCACGTCCGCCGGTCGGCCGACCGCGAACTCGCGGCGCAGCGTCGGCACGATCTCGCCGAGGAAGTCCAACTGCTCCAGCACCGTCTTCAACGGCAGGCCGGCGTGGTCCATCAGGAACAGCTGCCGCTGGTAGTCGCCGAAGTGCTCGCGGAAGGTGAGCGTCTTGTCGACGACCTCCTGCGGGCTGCCGACGGTCAGCGGGGTCTGCGAGGTGAACTCCTCCAGCGACGGGCCGTGCCCGTACACCGGGGCGTTGTCGAAGTACGGCCGGAACTCGCGGACCGCGTCCTGCGAGTTGCGGCGCATGAAGACCTGACCGCCGAGTCCGACGATCGCCTGGTGCGCGGCACCGTGCCCGTAGTGCTCGTAGCGCTCGCGGTAGAAGGTGATCAGCCGCTGGAAGTGCTCCTTGGGCCAGAAGATGTGGTTGGCGAAGAAACCGTCGCCGTAGTAGGCGGCCTGCTCGGCGATCTGCGGGCTGCGGATCGAGCCGTGCCAGACGAACGGCGGCACGTCGTCGAGCGGGCGCGGCGTCGAGGTGAACGACTGCAGCGGCGTGCGGTGCTTGCCCTGCCAGTCCACGACGTCCTCACGCCACAGCTTGTGCAGCAGCGCGTAGTTCTCGATCGCCAGGTCGATGCCGTCGCGGATGTCCTTGCCGAACCACGGGTACACCGGGCCGGTGTTGCCCCGACCCATGATCAGGTCGACCCGGCCGTCGGCCAGGTGCTGGAGCATCGCGTAGTCTTCGGCGATCTTCACCGGGTCGTTGGTGGTGATCAGCGTGGTCGCGGTGGAGAGGATCAGCCGCTCCGTGCGCGCCGCGATGTAGCCGAGCATGGTGGTCGGCGACGACGGCACGAACGGCGGGTTGTGGTGCTCGCCGGTCGCGAACACGTCCAGGCCGACCTCTTCGGCCTTCAGCGCGATCGCGACCATGGCCTTGATGCGCTCGGCCTCGGTCGGCGTCCGGCCCGTGGTGGGGTCGGGCGTCACGTCGCCGACGGTGAACACACCGAACTGCATGGCCACTCCTCAATCCAGGTAGTTGCACTTTCAACTATCTTGCCCAACGGTACCGCGTCTTCGGCTATTCCGCTGTTGTCTGGTGGCGCGGACCACGCCAAGGTGTGTGTCACGGGTCGCCTACGGGGGAGGCACGGTGCACGAGCTGGTCCGGCGCGCCGCGGAGATCGTCCCGGTCCTGCGCGCCCACGCCGCCTGGGGAGACGAGAACCGCAGACTGCACGAGAGCGCGTTGGAGGCGATGGCTGAAGCGGGTGTGCTGCGCTTACGCGTCCCCGCCGAGCACGGCGGACACGAGGCCGATCTGACCACGGTGGTCGAGGTGATCGCCGAACTGGCCCGCGGCGACGGGTCGGCGGCGTGGACGGCGGCGGTCTGGGCGATCTCCACGTGGGTGGTCGGCCAGTTCCCGGACGCCGTGCGGCGCGAGGTCTTCGCCAAACCGGACGTGCGGGTCACCGGCATCCTCAGTCCCACCGCGACGGCCGAGCCGGTCGCCGGCGGGGTGCTGGTCAACGGGCGGTGGGCGTTCACCACGGGCGCGCCGCAGAGCCACTGGACCACCAACGCCGCCCTCCTGGCGCCGGACCGGGTGCCGGTGGCGTTGGCGATGCCGTTGGTGGACCTGGAGGTCGTGGACGACTGGCACACCACCGGTCTGCGTGCGACGGGCAGCGTGACCACGGTGGCGAAGGACGTCTTCGTGCCGGCGGAACGGGTGCTGCGCCTGGCGCCGGTGCTCCGGGCCCACCCGGACGCCACCGCGCCGATGTTCCGCGCGCCGTTCATGCCCGCGGCCTGCGCCACGGTCAGCGCTCCCGCCGCCGGCCTGGCGCGTGCGGCGGTGGAGGCGTTCGGGGCGCGCACGTCCGCGTTCCCGTTGCGGATCAGGGAGGCGACGGTGCTCGCCGACGAGGCCGAGTTCCACGCCCGCCGCACCGCGACCGCGGTCGACCACAAGGCGTCCGGCGGCGAGGAGTGGACGACCGAGGACCGCGCCCGGGTGCGCCGGGACCTCGGCGAGGCGTGCCTGCGGGCCAGGGACGCGGTCGACGTCCTCGGCGCGGACGGCCCGGCGCTGCACCGCATCCAACGGGACGTGCACGCGCTGAACCTGCACGCGATCCTGCACCCCAACGCGAACGTGGAGCGCTACGGTCCGGTGTTCCTCGGCCGGCAGCGGGAGGTCTGATGTCCCGGCTCGCCGTGCCGCCCCGGTTCGCCGTGCGTGAAGTCGGGATCGTCGTCGCGGTGCAGGTGGTGGTGCTCACCGCGTTGTCCGGCCGGTACGGGTTCCACCGGGACGAGCTGTACTTCCGGGCCGCCGGGCAGCGGCTCGACTGGGGTTACGTCGACCAGCCGCCGTTGACGCCGCTGCTGGCGCGGCTGTTCTCGTTCGGCGACTCGCCGTTCACCCTGCGGATCGCCGCGACGCTGCTCGGTGCGGCGACCGTGGTGGTGGTCGCGTTGGCCGCGCGGGAGTTCGGCGGCGGACGTGGCGCGCAGGTGCCGGCCGCGGTGGCGACGGCGTTGTCCGGGTTCGTGCTGGGCGTGACGCACATGCTGTCCACGGCGACGGTGGACCTGCTGCTGTGGACGGTGATCGGGTTGTTCGCGATCCGGTTGCTGCGCACCGGTGACGGCCGGTGGTGGGTCGCGATCGGCGCGGCGGTCGGGGTCGCGTTGACGAACAAGTGGCTGGTTCCGCTGCTGGTGCTGGCCCTGGGTGCGAGCCTGGTGGCGGTCGGTCCCCGTGCGGTGCTGCGGAGTTGGTGGCTGCCGGCGGGTGTCGCGGTCGCGGTGGTGGTCGCCGCGCCGGTCCTGGTGTGGCAGGCCGCGCACGGTTTCCCGCTGGTGACGGTGGCCCGCGGGATCAGCGACGTGGACGGCGGCGAGAACCGGGCGCTGTTCGTGCCGATGCAGTTGGTGTACCTCTCCCCCGTGCTCGTGCCGGTGTGGGTCGCCGGGTTCCTGGCGCTGTGGCGGGACGGGCGGTTCCGGTCGATCGCGTTGGCGTACCCGGTGCTGTGCGTGGTGACGGTGGCGTTGGGCGGCAAGCCGTACTACACGATGCCGCTGCTCGTGCTGCTGGTCGCGGCGGGTGCGGGGCCGGCGTGGCGGTGGGCCCTGCGGCACCGGGCGTGGGCGTCGACCGGTGTGGTGGTGGGTGCGGTGATGTCCGTGGTCATCGGACTGCCTGCGCTGCCGACGAGCGCGCTCGGGCCGATGCTGGCGGTGAACCCGGAACAGGGCGAGCAGGTCGGGTGGCGTGAGTTCACCGGGTCGGTGGCGCGGGTCTGGTCGCAGGCAGGCCCGGACGCGGTGATCTTCACCCGCAACTACGGGCAGGCGGGCGCGATCGAGCGGTACGGACCGGAATTCGGGCTGCCCCGGCCGTTCTCCGGCCACATGTCCTATGCCGACTGGGGCCCGCCACCGGACACCGCGACCGGGCCCGTCGTCGTGGTGGGCGGGCGGAGTCCCGTGTTCACCGGCTGCCGGGTGGCCATGGCGCACGAGGCGGCCGTGGAGAACGAGGAGGACGGCACGGAGATCGCCGTGTGCGATCCGGTCGTGTGGTCGCGGGTGTGGCCGGAGTTGCGCCGGTTCTACAGCTAGCCGCGACCGGCCCGTCCGCGCGCTCTTCGCTCCGGGTTGATCACGCCCCGACCCCGCCACGGACAGCGGTCGTTCGTCAGCGGGTCCGACGGGCGACGACCACGGCCGTGCCTTCCCGCCTCCACCGGACCTCGACCTCGTCGAAACCCGCCGCGCGCAGGGCTTCCAGGTGCCAGGACGCGGGCGGGTAGAAGTCGGCCGACCCGCCGTCCACCCGGCCCCGCGCGGCTTCGGCCAACGCCGGGTGCGCGAGCGCCTTCGCCCACCACTCGTGCCAACCGGCCAGGCCGTCGTCACCCGACGCCACGGGCCCGCCCTCGGGCATCCGGTCGGCGTTGGCGAACACACCACCGGGCGCGAGCACGGCGTGGATCTCCGCGTACAGCGCCCGCAGCCGGCCCGGCCCGAAGCAGTGCAACGCGGTGCCGGCCACCACGGCGTCGAACTCCAGCCCGACACCCCACCCCGGCGCACCGAGGTCGGCCGCCACCACCTCGACCCGGTCACCCAACGCGACACGGGCGACCGCCAGCAGCACCGGGTCGACGTCGAGCAGCGTGACCTCGGCGTTCACCAGCCGCGACGCGATCGTCCCGGTGCCGCCCGCGAGGTCGAGCGCCCGACGTCCGGTGGCGGCGTCCGCCAGCACGGCGAACGCCTCGTCCCGGTGCGGCAGGAACGGCTCCTGCCGCACATCCCAACTCCGCCGCAGTTCCTCGGCGTCCGCACGGCTCAGCTGTGTCATACCGCCAAGCTTATCGAAAACGATTGTCAGTCGCGCTCGATCACGTGACCCACCACGTCCGGACCGGGATGGGCGTGACCGGAACCGTCCCGCCGCTCGTCCGGCGCGGGCAACTCGACCGGCGACCCGTTGGCCGCCGCACCCGCCGGCCGCGGCCCCACCCAGGCCAACGCCAACGCCGTCTCACCCTTGAGGAACCGGTGCGCCCGCACACCACCCGTCGCGCGCCCCTTCGCCGGGTACGTGGAGAACGGCGTCACCTTCACGCTCTGCCCGGTCGACGTGACCACCATCGGCTCACCGTGCTCGTCGTCGTCCGTGCGCACCGCCCCGAAGAACACCACCCACGCGTCCGACCCGACGTTGATGCCCGCCATACCACCGCCCCTGAGGCCCTGCGGGCGGACCAACAACGCGGAGTACCGCAACAGCGACGCCTCCGACGTCACGAACACCAACGTCTCGTCGGCACTGGTCAACCAGGTCGCACCGACGACCTCGTCACCCTCCTTGAGGGTGATCACCTCGAACTCGTCCGACCGCACCGGCCACTCCGGCGAGCACACCTTCACCGTGCCCGACCTCGTGCCCAACGCCAGACCCGGCGAATCCGTGTCGGTCAACGGCGCGATGCCCACGACCTTCTCACCGGCCTCCAGGCCGACCAGCTCACTGGCCGCCATGCCACCGCTCAACGACACCGTGCCGCTCTGCTCCGGCAACACCGGCAACGGCAACACGTCCGTCTTGAACGCCCGACCGCGGTTCGTCACCAACAGCACCTGACCGCGCGCCGTCGTGTGCACGGTGGCCGCCACCGCGTCGTGCTTCGTCCGACCGTTGCGCCGACGCGCCTCCGAAGCCTCCTCCGACTCGGCGGCCGTCCGCGCCACCAGCCCCGTCGCGGACAACACCACCTGGCACGGGTCGTCGGCGACCTCCAGCGGCCCGGCCGGCTTCGACGCCGCCAGCACCTCCTTCAGGTCACCGTCGAGCAGCGTCGTGCGGCGGTCCTGCTGGAGGTCCTTGGCCACCTTCGCCAACTCCGTCGACACCACCTTCTTCAACACCTGCGGGTCGTCCAGGATCTTGCTCAGCTCGGCGATCTCACCGCGCAGCTTCTCCTGCTCCGCCTCCAACTCCAACGAGTCGTAGCGGGTCAGCCGGCGCAACGGCGTGTCGAGGATGTAGGTCGCCTGGATCTCGGAGAGCTTGAACGTCTTGACCAGGCCCTCCTTCGCGGCGGCGGCGTTCTCGCTGCCGCGGATCAGCTTGATCACCTTGTCGATGTCGAGCAAAGCCTTGAGCAGGCCCTCGACCAGGTGCAGCCGGTCCTCCCGCTTGCGCCGCCGGTACCGGGTGCGCCGGGTGACGACCTCGTACCGGTGTTTGAGGAACACCTCCAGCAGCGCCTTCAACCCCAGCGTGCGGGGCTGGCCCTCCACCAGCACCAGGTTGTTGATGCCGAACGACTGCTCCATCGGCGTGAGCCGGTAGAGATCGGCCAGCAACGCCTGCGGGTTCACGCCGACCTTGCACTCGATCACCACGCGGGTGCCGTTCTCGCGGTCGGTCAGGTCCTTCACGTCCGAGATGCCGGTCAGCCGCTTCGACTTGGTCACCTCGTCGGTGATCTTCTCGATGATCTTCTCCGGGCCGACCCCGTACGGCAGCTCGGTGACCGTGATCGCCTGCCGACCCCGACTGCCCTCCAGCAACCCGGTCTCCACCTTGGCCCGCATCCGCACCACACCGCGCCCGGTCTCGTACGCCTTGCGCACCTCGTCCAACCCGAGCAGCACCCCACCGGTCGGCAGGTCCGGCCCCGGGATGAACTCCATCAACTTGTCCAACGTCGCGTCCGGATGCGTCACCAGATACCGCGCCGCCGCCACGACCTCACCCAGGTTGTGCGGGATCATGTTCGTCGCCATCCCGACCGCGATCCCCGACGTGCCGTTGACCAGCAGGTTCGGGAACGCGGCGGGCAGCACCGTCGGCTCTTGCAACGACCCGTCGTAGTTGGGCCGGAAGTCGACGGTCTCCTCGTCCAACTCACCGACCAGCAACATCGCGGCGGGCGACATCCGAGCCTCGGTGTTGTGGTTGACGAACCCACCGGCCAGGAACGAGTGGTCCTCGGACTCGACTCGCACCGAGTAGACCTCAGCCGGCTCGCACGCCTCGACCTCGGTCACCGCCTCGAAGCGGTAACCCGAGTCCATGATCGGCAGGATCGTCGCCAGGATCTCGGTGTCCTTGATCCGGTCGATGATCCGCAGGCGCTCGGTCTCCCACCGTTCGACGCGATCGAAGTTGTGTTGCGTCAGCCACTTGCGGCCACTGCCACGCCGATCGAAGTCCAACGCCCCGCGCACGTAGTCCGCGACGAACGGCACGCTGTCCGAGCTCAGACGGTGCGCCCGCAGCGGGGAACGGCGGAGCAAGGTGCTCAGCGTCGCCTGCTTGGTCCTCAGGAATCCGACTCGTTCCGCGAAGGCCCGGACATTCCGGAGGCCGGACACGACCAAGCGGTATTCCAACGATCCGTTCGGACGCCGGTACTGGCGTTGAACAGCGATCACGCCGAATTCAGCCAGCAACTCCTGCATCTGCGAGGCCAGCCGGGAACTGTAGGTCGTGTACTGGATCGTGAAGCTGTTGTAGGCCTCGCGGCAACCGCCGTCACCCTCGAACGCCGCCATCAGGAACGCGCGCTTGACACCCCAGCCGCCGTTCCAGACGAACTCAGGAACGAATTTGTCACGCGCCTGGTGACCGATGAACTCCGCGAGCGGACTGTTCCGGAAGGCCTCCATGCCACCGGCGTAGTCCTGGATGTCGATTTCGCGGATCAGCTTGCGGTCTCGACGGGTATGCCGCTCCGACACATAGCGCTTGCCTCCGACCACCTGGTCGTAAGCGTGCAGCACTTCGGTAAAGAAGTGCTCGTCGGTGTTGTTGAAGCCCGCTCGGTTCTCGCTGGCGAATCCTTCGGACACCCATGCGCCGCCCAGGACTCCGAGCATGTACTCCTGTGCCGTGGGCACGACCTGCGACCAGGCGTTCCGTGCGACCGCCACGACCGCGCCGGGCTGGAGTTCATCCAGTCGCCGCCACTGGAACAACGGCACCCCCATCGGGGCTTCCAAGCAAAGCACGAGGTGGTTCTCGCTGCCGCGCAACGAGAAGCCCGACTTCGTCGTCATGCGGATTGTGGGATGAATACCGGAGTTGAATACCTTGTTGATCCGGACAGCCTTGCCGTCCTTGTCCAGAACTTCGAAATCCGCGTCAGCTTCAGAATCGGCCGAGAGGTTCACCAAATCGGCGATACGCGGACTGGTGCCGTCTGCGAGCCGAATTCGAGTATCGCCGACGACACAGTAGCGGGACGCTGCCGGTCCGTCGTCTGGGCTTCCGAAGTTGCCGTGCCCGTCGACCAGCGGGGTGTTGAGGGAGAAGTCCTGGGCCAGGCGGACCATCGCGTCGTAGATCGCGGTGTCGCCGTGCGGGTGGTACTTGCCCATGCAGTTGTGCACGACGAAGCCGCTCACCACGAACGCGTGCTCTTCGGTGGCGACCTGGATGTCGTACGTCGTGTCCGGCGCGGCCGGCTCCACCGACACGACGTGCGGGAACGGCTTGTCGACGGCGTGCCTGGCGTTGCGGATCGCCTGGACCAGGCCGTCCTGGCGGGGGCCGACGCCGGTCCAGCGCAGCAGTGCCACGGCGAGCGCGGCGGCGTCGCGGCCGGTGATCGTGAGGCTGGTCGCGTCGCGTCGGGCGCGGATGCCCGCGTCGGCGAGCAGCGCGTACTCGGGTTCGCCGCCGGGGATGACGATCTCGCGGCCGTGGCGGACGAAACCGGAGGCGATGAACAGGCCCGCGAGGAACGGCGTCCACGCGGAGCGGTCGCGCAGCACCGCGTGCAGCCGGCCGGACGTCGCCGCCTCCAGCTGCGGGTGGCGGGCGAAGGTGAGGGTGTGCCGCTCGCGCTCGTTCGTCTGGATCTTGTCGCGCGACACGGTCACGTCGTGCGTGATGGCCCAGCCGTGCGCGATGTCGATCGGGTCGACGTCGGCCAGTTCCAGCCGCACCCGCCCGTCGGCGAGCACGTCACCGCAGGCGGCCACCAGGCCGAGCACGAAGCCGGTCGCGTCGCCGTCGGCGAGCAGGTTCGCGTGTCGTTCGGCGCCGAAACCGACCGTGCGCGCGCCGACCAGGTCGCGTGCGTCGGTCCAGTCGTCGCTGGACCCGGTCGAGTCGGCGGAGTCGTCCCGGGTGCGGAACCGCTGGCCGGGCGTGACCAGCATCGAGTGGCCGTCCGACCAGGTGACGCGGACCAGCTCCGACACCGGGTTCTCGTAGACGGCGTTGACCGCGACAGGCTCGCCCCGCCCGTCCAGGACGTGGTCGCCGATCTCGATCTCCTCGATCGGCCGCAAACCCTCGGGCGTGGACACGAGCGCGCCGCGCACGAAGCAGTCGCCGACCACGCGGGACGACTTCACGTACGCGCTGGTCGGGCGGTAGCCCTGTTCGTTCATCGAGAACAGGATGCGGCGGTGCACCGGCTTGAGGCCGTCCCGCGCGTCGGGCAGGGCGCGGGAGTGGATCACCGAGTAGGCGTACTCCAGGTAGGAGTCCTCGATCTCGGTGGTCAGCGAGTTGTCGAAGACCTGGGCGCCCGCGCGGTCGAAGGCGGATGGGTCGACCCTGGTCGTGGGGGTCTTGCGGCGTGCCATGGTCGGTCGTGTTCCCTCGTGTCAGGCGTGTCAGACGTCGATCGCGGACTGGTCGACCCGGGCGGCCGACTCGACGAGCCACGCCCGGCGCGGCTCGACCTTCTCGCCCATCAGCAGTTCCAGCGCGGCTTCCGCGGCTTCCGCGTCGTGCATGGTGATGCGGCGCACCGAGCGGGTGGCGGGGTTCATCGTGGTCTCCCACAACTCGTCCGCGTCCATCTCGCCGAGGCCCTTGAACCGGGGCACCGGCTTGATCACCGTCTTGCCCGCTTTCTCCAGCTTGGCGACCTTCTGCTCCATCTCGCGCTGGCTGAAGGTGAAGTGGGTCTCCGCGTTGCGGCCTTTGGTCACGACCTTGTGCAACGGCGGCATGGCGGCGTACAGCCGGCCGTCCTCGATCACCGGCCGCATGTACTTGGCGAACAGGGTGATCAGCAGGGTCCGGATGTGCGACCCGTCCACGTCCGCGTCGGCCATCAGGATGACCCGGCCGTAGCGCATGGTGGTGAGGTCGAACGTCCGCCCGGTGCCCGCGCCGAGGACCTGCACGATGCTGGCGATCTCGGCGTTGCGGAGGGTGTCGGCCAGGCTGGCCTTCTGCACGTTGAGGATCTTGCCGCGCAACGGGAGCAGCGCCTGGTACTCGGACACGCGGGCCATGCGCGCCGAGCCGAGGGCGCTGTCGCCTTCCACGAGGAAGAGCTCGCTGCGGGCGACGCCGGTGGTGCGGCAGTCGACCAGTTTCGCGGGCATCGCGGCGCCTTCGAGGGCCGTCTTGCGGCGCGCGGCGTCCTTCTGCTGCTTCTGGGTCAGGCGGACGCGGGCGGCGTCGACGACCTTCTGCAGGACGACCTTGGCCTCGGACTTGGTGCGGCGGTCCTCGGTCCAGGTCTTGATGTGCTTGTCGACGATCGCGGACGCGACCTTGGTGATGCCCGCGGTGGACAGCTCGTCCTTGGTCTGCGAGGTGAACTGCGGTTCGGGGATGCGGACGTGGACGACGGCGGTCATGCCTTCGAGCACGTCGTCGAGTGTCGGCGGGTCTTCCTTGGGCTTGAGCAGGCCCCTGGTCTTGCCGATCGCGTCCTGGACGGCCTTGAGGACGGCGCGTTCGAAGCCCTTGCGGTGGGTGCCGCCGTGCACGTTGCGGATGGTGTTGGTGAAGCACTCCACGGTGCGCTCGTAGCCGGTGCCCCAGCGCAACGCGATCTCGACCTCGGCCTGGCGTTCGACCTTGGACCGCATGACGCCGTTCTCGTCGGCCGCGTTCTCGTGGTAGATGCCGGTGCCGGTGATGAGCAGCGTGCCGGAGACCGGCTTGTCGCTCGCGGGCGCGAGGTAGTCGACCATGTCGACCAGGCCGCCCGGGTAGTGGAACGTCTCCTCGCCGATCGCGCTGTCGGTGGCGACGCGCAGGACGTAGGTCACGCCGGGGACGAGGAACGCGGTGTTGCGCAGCTTCGTGCGGACCGCCTCGACGTCGAGCGCGGCGCCGTTCTCGAAGTAGCGGGCGTCGTACCAGTAGCGGATGGACGTGCCGGTGCGCTTGGTGCGGCCGGTGACGCGCAGGCCGGACTGGCGGGTGAAGGCGGCCTTGGGACCGGGGCCGTCGAACACGCCGGGGACGCCGTGCGCGAACGACATCTCGTGCGTCTTGCCCTCGCGGCGGACGACGACGTCGAAGCGGTGGGACAGCGCGTTGACCGCGGATGCGCCGACGCCGTGCAGGCCGCCGGAGGTCTTGTAGCCGGAGCCGCCGAACTTGCCGCCGGCGTGCAACCGGGTGAGCACCAGTTCGACGCCGGACAGGCCGGACTTGGCGTGGGTGCCGGTGGGGATGCCGCGGCCGTCGTCGTCCACCTGGACGCTGCCGTCCGCGTGCAGGGTGACGACGATCTTGGTGGCGTGACCGGCCACGCCCTCGTCGGTGGAGTTGTCGACCACCTCGGAGAACAGGTGGTTGATGCCCCTGCTGTCGGTGGACCCGATGTACATGCCGGGGCGCTTGCGAACCGCCTCGAGACCCTCGAGGTGGGTCAGGTCGTCGGCCCCGTACAGGATCTCAGCGGTCACCGGGTCGTTCTCCCCAGGTCGTGGCGTGCGTCGAGCGGTTCACGGTAACCGAGGCGGGCCTGCGATCTTGCGCAGCCCGGTGTCCGGGGACCGTCGACCACGTGGTTCGGTGGTTCACCGGCGATCTTGCCATACTCGAACACAAGTTCGAACGCGGAACCGGTATCTCGCTGCCGTTCCCCGCCCGGACCCCCGCCTCGTGCTGTCCATACCCTCCGCTCGCCCGGTCCACGCCTGTCGTTACCGGCCGCACCGGATCGGCGCATCATGCGGGTATGCGGAAGAGCAGGCCCCGTTGTCACCCTGAGCAGCAGACGGCGGCACGGTGGGTGCGAGCTTGGATGGTCGCCGCAGTCCTGAGCGGGTTGCCGTCGACTCTTCACGCAGTGTTTACGGGTCGCGACGTTCTGCGCTCGCCCCGGGCGGCGGCGTCGTTGTCGGGTGGGACCGGAGTGGTCAGGGGCGCTGTGGCCCACCTCTTGGTCTCGGCCTTCTGGACCGCCGTGTTGACCCTGGTCAGTCGGCGGTGGCCGCTGGACGCACGCGGGGGCGCGGTCGCGGGGCTGGTGATCGCGGTCATCGACCTGGAGGTGGTGGGCCGGGGTTCCCGGCGGTCCGGGAGCTGGACCGGGCGGCCCAGTGGGCCGACCACGTGGCGTTCGGCGCGCTGGTGGGTGCGGTCGTCCGGTCCACAGTGGACGAGGGTGGTGCGATGCGGCCACCCCTACCCGGACGCCGTCCGGGTAGGGTGCTGGCATTCCCGCACTGTCGTGGCTGGAGGTGATCGGGCGCCTTGATGTTCCGACGTGCCGCACCGAAGGAGCGTGCCCCGCTGGTGGAGCCCGTGGCCGAGCGAGAGCCCATGCCCTCACCCCCACCGCCCGCACCCGCACCCGCGCCCACCCAGTTCTCGGCCTCGTTCGCGGGCGCGACACTGGTGATCGGGCCGCCCGGAGGGGCCACCCCGGCGGCGGTCGCGCTGGGACGGAGCCTGCCGGTCGACCGCGGCCGCACGGTGGTGGTGATCGACCCGCCCAACGGCGACGAGACGTCGTTCTGGCCGGTCGTGGCCGCCGCGTTGCAGGGCAGAGGGCCGGTCCGGCTGATGACCTCGCACTCCGGCACGATGCGCCCCACCGCCCCCGCGCAGTGGCTCACCGAGCAGTTGCAGGCCGAGGTGGTGGCGCCGGACGGTGCGGTGACCACGGTGCCGGGCGCGGCGTTCGTCGTCGGCAACGGCGGGTACGGGTGCTGGCTGCGGTTCCTGCCGGGCGCCTCGCCGTCGCCCATGGGCAGGCGGTTCCCGGTGCCGAACTGGGAGGCCGTCGACCCGAACACCCCGTGGCCGACCGGCGAGGTCGGCATCTCGGAGCCCATCCCGGCCGGTCTGTGGCTGCGGGCGCAGCGCGACCGGTTCGACCCCCAGGCGCCGGACGCGCGGGCGGTCGTGGGGCTGCCGTGCCGCGACAACGTGCTGACCGTCGTGATCGGCGGACCCGGTCAGCAGGCGATCCCGACCGAAGAGGTGTGCCGACTGCTCGGCGGCCTGCCGTCGGCGGCACGGTCGCGCGTGCGGCTGGTCTGGTACGGCGGCGAGCACCAGGCGCAGGCGGTGGCCGACCAGCTCGGCGAGCCGATCTCGCTCTACACCGGCCTGCCGGTGGGATCACTGCGCAACGGCGCTGCCGTGGTGGCGGTCAACCCGCGCGGGCAGCAGACGTGGCGGCCGTACGTCACCGAGGTGCGGTACGCGCCGGCAGGCGTTCCGGTCGTCTCGGGCTACCGGGTGCCGGTGCCGGGCCTGGTGGAACGCGGTCCCGGCATCTTCGACCTGGGCGGCGGCGTGGTGCTGGAGGTCGTGCCGTCCGGGCTGTGGGTGCGTGACGCGGAGGACAACGGCCCCGAGGTGCGGTCCCTGCCGGTCGACCCGGAGTGGGCCCGCCTGACCGTCGGCACGCCCGGCCGCACGACGGCGGGCGCGGTCGCGGTGGCGGGCGCGTCCCTGGTCGAACGGCTGGAGCCGGAGGTCCGCCGGCTGCTGAAGGTCGTGTTCTGCGACCCGGCGCCGATGCCGCGGCCGCCGGTGGCCGAGGAGGAGCCGCCGCCCGTGGTGGCGAACGAACCGGTGCCGCTGAGCGTGGACGGTCCGCTGCCCGACTCCCCCGCGCCCGCGTGGGGTGAGCAGGTCGGCGAGGAGATCGTGCCGGTGGACCACCGCAGCACCGAGCAGGAGCGCGACGCGCTGCGCCGGATGCTCGGCGAGCGCTACGGCGAGCACGCCGCGGTGGCGTGCCGGCACATCGTGGAACGCCCGGACGACCCGGAGGCGTTCGAAGCGGTGGTGACGGACCTCGCGGCGGTGTCGGCGTGTCTCCAGCACGACGAGGAGATCCTGGTCGAGGCCCTGCGCACCGGGAAGCTGGGCCGGCTGTGGCCGTACGCGGCGTCGGTCGTGTCGGGGCTGCGCCGGCTGCCGGCGCACCAGGGCGTGACGGTGTGCTGGGGCGAGGCGCGCCGGTACCGCACAGGCGACGTGCTGGTGGAACACGGCCTGCTCAACACGGTGGCCGGGCCGACCATGCCGATCGACGGTCGGGTCGAGTTCCTGATGTGGTCGGTGACCGGACGACGGGTGTCGGTGGTCGACTCGTTCGGCAGCGTGATCCAGGAGCGGGTGGTGTTCCCGCCGGGCACGGCGTTCAAGGTGCTCGCGGTGGTCGAGGCCGAGGAGTCCGCGCCGATGCAGGTCATGGTGCAGGAGGTCGTGGGACGTCACCACGAGCTGCCGTCGGGCGTGCTGGGCAGCCTGGAACGGGCCGCGGTCGCCCTGCGCAACCAAGCCCGCGCCACCGCCTGAAACGCCGATCAATAGCCGATCAGTAGCCGAAGGCCCGGTCCGCGAAGTGCCGGGCCGGCGCGCCCGCCGACGTCGGGTACGAGATCCGCTCGACCACGCCGTCGGACGTGTAGCGCCGGTCCGGCGCGGCGGCCAGCTGGTCGAGCCACACCGTCGAGCCGTAACGCGCGTCCTCACCGGTCGCGTCCTGCGACCGGATGCGCGGCGTGCTCAGCGGGTCGAACTCCGCCGCGTACGGTGACGGCGCCGGTCCCGCGCCGACCATCAGCACGCACACGTAGTCGTACGACACGCCGTCGAAGGCTCCGCGCTGCGCGAGCGTGGCGTTCCCCGGCACCGCGCCGAACGGCAGCGCGAGGCTCGACACCCGGTAGTCCGGCACGGCCCGCTGGATCTCCCGCTGACCCGACGCGATCGCCTCCTGCACCTGCCCGTCGGTCGCCGTGCCGAGGTTGGTGTGGTCCAACGTGTGGTTGCCGATCTCGAAGCCGTGATCGCGCAGCCACCGCAACGCCGCACCGTCCGTCGACCCGAACGGCGCCGCGTTGACGTACAGGCTCGCCACCGGCCGGAAACCGGGGTGCCGCGCGGCGACGTCGAGCAGGATCGCGATCGCGGTGCCGGGCACGGGCTGCCCGTCGGGACCGAGCGCGAACTGCGTCGCGTCGCCGTCGTCGAAGGTGAGCACCACGGGGTGCGCGCCCGCCGGGATGTCGATGCGGCCGGTCGCGTACTCGGTGGTCGTCACCGGCACGTACCCCTCGCCGGCCAGCCGTTCCAGTTCGGCCCGGAACGCCGCCGGTGTCCGGTCGTAGACCGACGTGGGCTGATCGACCAGCCGGTGGTACATCAGGATCGGGACCTGCCCCAGTTCGTTGGCCCGGACCGCCGCCGGATCGGGTGGCGCGGAGGACGAAGCGGCGGAAGGGGATTGCGGCGCCGGCGGCATGGCCGCGGCCTGTTCGGGCGAGTCCACGACGGGTTCGACGGCACACGCGCAGCACAGGGCGGCGACGAGCGCCACGACGACCGGGACCGGTCTCGGCGACATGGTGTTCACCTGTGGATGGTTGCGCTTGATCGCCCGGGAACAACCGGGGTACACCCCATCGGATGACCTTTGGTTTGGCGGCCGTCAGCAGGGTTAGTCGCTGGTAGCTGATGCCGAGCCAGATCGGAGTCGCCCGATGTCGCATTCGGCCCCACGGGGTTCGACCGCGAAGTTTTCGCCGCGGAAGATGAAGCGCGTGCTGATACCGGTGGTCGGTGTGGTCGTACTGCTGCTGATCGCGGGGGTCGTCACGACGATCGTGCACAGCCGTGCCATCGGTCTCGCCGTCACTGACCTGACCGATGGAACCTTTGTCACACCTTCGGGTGTCGAACGCGTGTCCATCACCACCGCGGACCCGCGTGAGCTCGATCGTGTCACCGTGCACGTGGACGGACAGCCGGTGAAGGCGCGACGCGCCGACGGTCGCATGACGTTGACCGGGGTGAAGCTCGCCGAGGGCAAGCACACTCTTTCCGTGCGCGCGGACAACCCGCTGCCGTGGCTGCCCGACGCGGAGGTGCGACGCGAGTTCACCGTCGACGCCACACCGCCCGCGCTGGACGTGGACGTGGTCGAGGCGAAATCGCCGCGCGGCCCGGTGACCGTGCGGGGCAGCGCGGACGGCGCGGACTCGGTGCTGATCGGCGATCAGCGGGTGCCGGTCCGGGACGGCCGGTTCGAGGCTTCGCTGGCGTCGGTGCCCACGATGGTCAGGGTCCAGGCGAACGACGCCGCGGGCAACGCGCGGCACCACGACCTCCCGGTCAAGATCACCCACCCCGGGATGCGCGGGGTGCACATGAGCGCCGCCGCGTGGGCGACCGCGTCGCTGCGCGATCCCGTGCTGGCGTTGGCGCGCGAGGGCCGGATCGACACCGTGCAACTCGACATCAAGGACGAGAGCGGCGAGATCGGCTACGACTCGCAGGTGCCGTTGGCCAGGCAGATCGGCGCGAACCGCAACTACTACGACGCCCGCGCGGTGCTCGACGAGCTGCACGGGCTCGGGTTGCGGGTGGTCGGCAGGCTGGTGGCGTTCCGCGACCCGGTGCTGGGCAAGGCGTCGTGGGAGTCGGGCGCGCGCGACCGGGTGTCGCAGAACGCGTGGGGCGCGCCCTGGTCGGCGCACTACGGCCAGTACGCGTTCACCAACTTCGCCAACCCCGAGGTCCGCGAGTACAACATCGCGATCGCCAAGGAGGCCGCGGCCCTCGGCTTCGACGACATCCTCTACGACTACGTGCGCCGGCCGGACGGCCCGATCGGGCAGATGGTGTTCCCCGGCCTGACCACGACCCCCGAGCAGTCCATAGTGGACTTCCTCAGGGACAACCGGGCCGCCGTCCGCCCGCTCGGCGCGTACCTGGGCGCGTCGGTGTTCGGCATCGCCGCGCACAGCGGGCACGACGTAGCGCAGGACATCCCGGCCATCTCCGCCCACGTCGACTACGTCGCGCCGATGGTCTACCCGTCGCACTGGGGTTCCGGCGAGTACGGCGTGGACAACCCGAACGCCCGGCCGTACGAGATCGTGAAGGCGTCGGTCGCGGACTTCGTCCGGCTGACCCAGGGCACCGGCGCGACGGTCATCCCGTGGCTCCAGGCGTTCTCGTTGGGCCACGCCTACGGTCCGGGTGAGGTGAAGGCGCAGGTGGTGGCTTCGGCGGACGCGGGAGCCCCGTCGTTCCTGCTGTGGAACGCGGCCTGCACCTACGGCTCGGCCGGCCTGGAGCCCGCATGAGGTCGGTTCCACTGGCGCTCTACCTGGCGGGGGTGTGCCTGGCCGCGACGACGGTGGTGGCGTTGGACTTCGGGATGGCGTCGCCCACCACCGTGACGTGGCCGGCCGCCGGTGCGGTGCCCGCCGCACCGATCCCGACTTCGACCACACCGACTTCGACGCCGACACCGACTTCGAAGGCGGGCGCGCCGCCGCTCGACACCTTCCGGTCCGGCGCGGACCTGCCGCCCGGCCCGGCGTTCCCGCAGCACGGCACGGGCACGTGGCGGGTCGTTCCGGCATCGGCCGGTGCCACGACCGGCATCACCTACACGGTCGAGGTCGAGGACGGGGTGGTGCTGCCGCACGGCGACAACTCGTTCGCCGCCGTGGTCGACCACGCGTTGAGGCACCCGCGCGGGTGGGCCGGCCGGTACGCGTTCCGCCGGGTCGGTGGCGGCGTGGAACCGGAACTGCGGATCAGGTTGACGTCCCAGCAGACCGCGCGGGCGTTGTGCGGCTTCGAACTGCCCTACGACACGTCGTGCCGGGTGGGGCCGATCGTCTACCTGAGCACGGCGCGCTGGTTCCGTGGCGCGCACACGTACGGCGACGACCTGCGGGGTTACCGGATCTACGCGGTCAACCACGAGGTCGGGCACTTCCTCGGCCTCGGCCACGAGGTGTGCCCGCAGGACGGCGCCCCGGCGCCGGTGATGATGCAGCAGACGCTGAGCGTCGACAACGACGGGCTCGCGTCGATCACCACGGGCAGCGACCAGGGTGTCGTGGTCACGCCGGACGGCAAGTCGTGCACGCCGAACCCGTGGCCGTCCTGGTGAGCCGGTCGCCACCGTCGCACGGACACACCTCCGTACGACGGTGGCCCGCGACCTCGCCTGCCATCTGCGGAGCAGGGGCAATCAGATAGAGCCTCGCTGCTCGGCGACCAGGTCGCGGTACCAGTGGAAGCTCGCCCGCGGTGTGCGGACCAACGTGTCGTAGTCCACGTGGACCAGGCCGAACCGGTGCTTGTAGCCGTGCGCCCACTCGAAGTTGTCCAGGAACGACCAGACGAAGTAGCCGCGCAGGTCCACGCCGGCGGTGATCGCGTCACGCGCCGCCGCGAGGTGACTGCGCAGGTAGTCGATGCGCTCCTGGTCTACGAACCCGGGGTTGTCCGGGTACACGCACCCGTTCTCGGTGACGTACACCGGCGGCAGGTCCGGGTACCGCTCCTTCAGCCCCACCAGCGTCTCGGTCAGCCCGGCCGGCTCGACCGGCCAGTTCATCGCGGTGCGCGGCACGTCCGGCAACCGGGTGGTGTCGATGCCGATGTCGATCGACGTGCGGGTGGCCGGGTCCGGGTCGCGGTGCGGTGCGTCGGCGACGTGCTGGCGGTAGTAGTAGTTGATGCCCACGTAGTCCAGCGGCGTGGAGATCAGCTCCAGGTCGCCGTCCTGCCGGAACGACAGGTCGGTGACGCCCGCGAACGTCTCCTCGTAGTCCTCCGGGTAGCGCCCGGCGAACAGCGGGTCGGTGAACTGGCGGCGCAGCAGCAGGTCGTGCCTGCGGGCCGCTGCGACATCAGCTTCCGACGAGGTGACCGGCGTGGACGGCGACTGGTTGAGCACGATCCCGAACTCGTGACCGGACGTGCCGCGCATGGCCTGCACCGCGAGCCCGTGCGCCACCATCAGGTGATGCGCGGCGGCGAGCGAGCCGTGGCCCTCCCGCGCTCCGGGTGCGTGCCTGCCCTCGCCGTAGCCGACGATCGAGGACACGTACGGCTCGTTGAACGTCGTCCACTTCGACACCCGATCGCCCAACGCGTCGTGCACGACCACGGCGTACTCGGCGAACCGCGCAGCGGTGTCACGCGACCGCCAGCCGCCCAGTTCCTCCAACGCCTGCGGCAGGTCCCAGTGGTACAAGGTCAGGAACGGCTCGATACCCCGTTCCAGCAACCCGTCCACCAGCCTGCGGTAGAAGTCGAGGCCGCGCTGTTCGACCCGGCCCGCGCCCGTCGGCAGGACACGCGACCAGGACACCGAGAACCGGTACGCGTCCACGCCGAGCTCGCCGAGCAGCGCCACGTCCTCCGGCATCCGGTGGTAGTGGTCGCACGCCACGGCCCCGGTGTCGCCGCCCGCGATCGCACCCGGCACCGCGCCGAACGCGTCCCAGATCGACGGGCCTCTCCCGTCGGCGTCCACGGCCCCTTCGATCTGGTAGGCCGAAGTGGCGACGCCCCAGCGGAATCCTTGGGGGAAGATCATCCTTTGAGCGCTCCTTGCATTATCCCGCCGACGATCTGGCGGCCGAACAGGAGGAAGACCGCGAGCACCGGCACGGTGCCGATCGTCGCCGCGGTGAGCACGAGGGTGTAGTCGGTGGTGTAGCCGCTGGCCAAGGTGTTCAGCGCGTACTGCACGGTGGGGTTCTCGGGGGTCAGCACGACCAGCGGCCAGAAGAAGTCGTTCCACGCCTGCATGAACGTGAACAGGCCGAGCACGGCGGCGGCCGGGCGGGCGGCGGGCAGGACCACGTGCCAGTACAGGCGCAGGGAGCTGCACCCGTCCATCCGGCCGGCTTCCAGCAGCTCGTCGGGCACGGCGCGTTCGAAGTACTGGCGCATGAAGAACACGCCGAACGCGGTGACCAGGCCGGGCACGATCACCGCGTGGATCTCGCTCGCCCAGCCGAGGTCGCTCATCATCATGTACAGCGGGATGACGCCGAGCTCGGTGGGCACGGCCTGGGTGGCGACGACGAGCAGCATGAGCGCCGACCGGCCGCGGAACCTCAGCTTGGCGAAGGCGAAGCCCGCCAGGGTGGAGAAGAACACCACCGAGACGGTGATGGTCCCCGACACGATCAGCGAGTTCATCATCGCCAGCGCGAAGTCCGTCTGGTCGAACACCCGTGAGATGTTGGCGAACAGGTTGCCACCCGGCACCAGCACGGGTGGCACGCTGGTCACCTTGTCCGGTGTCTGCGAGGACACGACGAGCGACCAGTACACCGGGAACGCGGACCCGGCGAGCACCGCGATCAGCGCCGCGTAGGTCCACGGTCCGGGCAGCCGCAACGCCCGCCGCCGCTTGGGGGGTGGTGAGGCGACCGGAGCCGGCCGTTCGAGCACGCTGGTCATCTTGTCCAGCCCTTTCAGTCGGTCCGGATGCGGCGGGCGGCCAGGTAGCTCAGCCCGGTGATGAGGACCGTCGCGATGACCAGCAGCCAGGCGATGGCCGACGCGTAGCCGAAGTCGAACTTCTTGAAGCCGTGCTCGTAGAGGTAGAGCGCGGCGGTCTGGAACTGCCGGTCCGAGCCGCCGGTCTCGGCGCCCGCGCCCGGGTTGAACAGCAGCGGCTCGGCCAGCAGCCGCATGTTGCCCGCGGTGGCGATCACGGTGGAGAAGATGATCTGCGGGCGCAGCATGGGGACGGTGATCCGCCAGAACTGCTGCCAGCCGTTCGCGCCGTCCAGCCGGGCCGCCTCGTACACGCTGGTCGGGATGGCCTGCATGGACGCCAGGAAGATCAACGCGTGGTAGCCGGTCCAGCGCCACACCACCATCGCGGCGATGGCGGTGTGCGAGCTGGCGGTGCCCGCCTGCCAGTCGATCCGGCCCGCGCCGAACAGCTCCAGCGCCCAGTTGATCAGGCCGAAGTCCCGGCCGAACAGCTGCGCGAAGATGATCGTCACGGCCGCCACCGACGTGATGTTCGGCAGCAGCACGCCCATCCGGAAGAACGTCCGGCCGCGCAGCCGCCGGTTGAGCAGCTGCGCGATGCCGAGCGCGAACAGGATCTGCGGGACGGTGGTGAGCAGCCACAGGCTCAGCGTGTTGCCCATCGCGTTCCAGAAGTACGGGTCCGCGGTGAGCAGTTCGACGTAGTTGTCGAGCCCGACGAACGTGGCCGCGTCGCCGTCGATCAGGTTGCGCTCCTGCATCGACACCCACGCGGTGTAGAGCAGGGGGAACAGGCCGAACACCGCGAACAGCAGGAAGTACGGCGCGATGTAGGCGTACGGCGCGTACCGGATGTCCCACCGGTGGCGGCGTTCGCGCCAGTCCGTCTTCATCTCGTCACGTCGCGGACGAACTGCGTCCACGACTCGTCCGGGCCCTGCTTGCCCTGTTCGACGCGCTGCATGGCGTTGCCCATCTCGGTCTGCACGTCACCGGCTTTCGGCCCCTGGTACTGCGGCTTGAGGGCGCGGGCGGCGTCGGTGAACACCCGGCCGACGGGGGCGTTGTTGAAGAACGCGTCCTGCTTGGTGGCCACGGACTGCTCGCTGTAGAGCGAGGGCGTGGACGGCAGCAGGCCGGCGTTGGCGAAGACCTTGCCCTGCTGCTCGGGCGCGGTGAGCCAGGTGGCCAGTTCGACGGCCTTGTCCACGTTCTTGCCCTGCTTGGGCACGGTCAGGTAGGAGCCGCCCCAGTTGCCGCCGCCGCCGGGCACGGCCGCGAGGTCCCACTTGCCGGCGGTTTCCGGCGCCTGGTCCTTGATCTTGGCCATCATCCAGGCGGGGCAGGCGAGGGTGGCGAACTGGCCCTGCTTGAAGCCGGTGTTCCACTGCGGGGTGCTGTGCAGCAGACCGGCGGACAGACCATCGGCCACGCCCTGCGCGACGAGGTCCCAGCCTTTCCTGATGTCGGCGTTGTCGCCGACGACGATCTTGTCGGACTTGTCGTAGTAGCCGGTGGGCGCCTGGCCGACGATCGCGTTGAGCACGGTCGGGCCGCCGTCGAAGAACTTCGCGCCGGCGGGCGCCTTGGCCGCGAACTGCTTGCCGGTGGCCATGAACTGCTCCCACGTCGGCCACAGCGCGGAGACCTGGTCGCGGTCGCTCGGCAGGCCGGCGGCCTCGAACAGGTCGCGCCGGTAGCAGATGGCCAGGCCGCCGATGTCGGTGCCGTAGCCGATCTGCTTGCCGTCCTTGGACAGCGAGGCTTCCCACTTCCAGTCCAGCCAGCGGTCCTTGATATCGGACTTGAGCTCGGTGAACTGGTTGGGGTTGGCCTTGAACTGGTTGATGTAGCCGACGTCGACGGCCTCGATGTCGGCCGCGCCGTTGTTGGTGGCCAGGTGCGCGGCGAGGTTCTTGTGGTGGTCGGAGTAGGAGGCGGTGCGGTCGGTGATGTCGACGTCCGGGTGCGCCTTCTCGTACTCCTCGAACAGCTGCTGGTAGCCGAAGTTGCCGAACAGACCGATCGTGATCCTGGTCTTGCCGTCGCTCGCACCGCTGCCGCAGCCGGCGAGCAGGCTCGCGGCCAGCAGGCCGACGCCGACCACGGTCCCGGTTCGTCTCATTTCGCGGTTCTCCCTCTCCATCAACGCCGGCTGTTTCGGGCACGCCGGATACACGTGGGGTCGATCCGGGGGTTTCCGGCGAATTCGACCGGGACTGGCACCCGGCCGGTGTGGTTTACATGACAGCCGTGGGCCGCGATACCGTCAAGTAACGAAGCGATAACCTGTCCGTTCCAAGGGTTCGACGTTTCCGCAGGTGGTAGCGTGTCAACCCTGGTCAGGGCACACTCCGTGGGAGCCTGTAAGCGGTTACAAAGAAAGGGCGGGAGATGACCACGATCCGTGAGATCGCCCAGCTGTGCGGCGTGTCCGTGGCGACCGTTTCACGCGTTTTCAACCAGCCGCTGACAGTCAGCAAGGAAAAGCGCGAAGTGGTGGAACGGGTGGCCCGCGAGCTGGACTACCGGCCCAACGAGTCGGCACGCGCGTTGGCCACCAAGCGGTCCGGGCTGATCGGCCTGGTGTGGGACACCGACCACCGCAGGCCGGGCTGGCGGCACCCGTACCTGCAGGAGCTGCTGATCGGGTTGAAGTCGGCGTTGAGCGCGCACGGGTACCACCTGCTGATGCTCGCCACGAGCGGTTCGGCGGCGCTGCGGGCGGTCGGCGCGTCGTTGGCCGACCCGGTGGCGTACGTGAACATGACCCGGCGGCACCACCTGGGCGGGCTGGTGCTCATCGACAGCGGGTCGGACGCCCCGGCGTTCGCCGCGTTCGCCCAGTCGGGGCTGCCGTGCGTGGCGGTGGACGTGGACGTCGACGGGCCGCAGGCGACGTACGTGACGTCGGACAACGTCGGCGGCGCGGCGCTGGCCGTGCGGCACCTCGTCGCGGCGGGCCATCGCCGGATCGCCACGATCACCGGGCCGCGGGCCAACCGCCCGGCCGTGGACCGGCTGGAGGGCTTCCGCACCGCGATGGCGGAGGCGGGGCTGGGCGTGCCGCCGGAGTACGTCGTGGAGGGCGATTTCTACCGGCCGAGCGGCCAGGCGGCGATGCGGGCGCTGATCGCCCTGCCCGAGCCGCCGACGGCGGTGTTCTGCGCGAGCGACGAGATGGCCGTGGGTGCCCTGCTGGCCGCGCGCCACGCCGGGCTGCGGGTGCCGGACGAACTGGCCGTGGTGGGGTTCGACGACATCGAGCTGGCCGCCCTGGTCGACCCGCCGTTGACCACGCTGGCGCAGGACAAGGCGGGCATCGGGGTGGCCGCGGCGCGGGCCGTGCTGACCATGGTGCACGGCGGCGAGAAACCGGAGCCCGCGTTCCTGCCGACCAAGCTGGTGGTCCGCGCCTCCAGCCGCTGATGCCGCTCGTCGCCGTCGCGACCGGTCAGCGGAGCTGCCAGAGCCGCACCCAGCCCTCCTCGTCACCCGTGATCAGCAGGCGACCGTCCGGGCTGAACGCCAGGGCGCCGATGCCGGCGGCGTGGCCCACGAGCGGGGCGCCCAGGGTGTCGGTGGAGGTCAGGTCCCAGAGCTGGATGTCGGCACCGACGTGGCCGGCCACGGTCCGACCGTCCGCGTTGATCACGGCCTGGACCTGCCGAGGGCCGCCGGTGGTCAGCGACGCCGTCTCCGTCCACTCCGGAACGTGCAACATGCGGACGACCCCGTCGAGGCAGCCCAACGCGATCCTGGTGCCGTCAGGGCTGAACGACACGGACGTGACGCGGCTGGGGAAGTCCTTCGTCGGGCCGACCGGTTGGTGGGTGCCCGTGTCGAACACCGCCAGCTCGCCCGTCTCGTCGCCCCCGCCCGCGGCCAGCAGTCCGCTGTCGCGGCTGAACGCCACCGCGAAGACGTCGGCGGCCAGCTCGATCGGCGCCCCGGTGGCGGAGAGGTCGCCGGTCTCCCAGAACCGGACGGCCCCGGTGCTGTCCCCGGTGGCGAGCAGCCTGCCGTCGGGTGAGTAGTCCACGTCCAGGGTGGCCCCCTCGCCCGCGGTGGTGATCCGGCCGCGGTCCCCGCCGGACTGCGCGTCCCAGAACCGCACCACGGCCTGAGCGCCGTCTTTGCCCGCGGTGGCGATGGTGGCGCCGTCGGCGCTGAACTCAGCCGTCACGACGGCGTCGAGACCGGTCGTGATCGTGCTTGTCGGCACCCGGGTCTCGGTGTCCCACACCACCACGCGCCCCTCGACGGTGGCTGCGGCCATCCGCTTCCCGTCCGGGCTGAACGCCACCGACCGCACTCCACTGCTGTCGGCGTGCAGCTTCGCCACCGACCGCACCGCGGCGGGATCGACCGGTCCCGCCGGGACCGTGGCGGGATCGACCGGTCCCATAGGGACCGTGGCCGGCGCCGCGCCTTCTCCTCCCCCGCCCCACGGCCACAGCGCCACCGCGAGCACGACGACGACGGCGGTCCCGAGCACCGCCACCAGCCGCGGCCGTGGTCGCCGCCACGTGAGCACGGCGGACCACTTCACCCACCGTCTCCCGGGTGGCGGCTGATCCGGCGGAGGGTCGTCCGGCGGAGGGTCCTGCGCCCGCAGCCGCACCACCTCCAGCGCGACCGCGCCGGCCACCAGCAACCCGACCGCCGACCAGAGCACCGGCTTCCACCAACCGGCCTTCACGTCCACCGTGTTGGCCGCCAGGCTGCCCACCACCCCGAGCGCCGCCGCGATCACCACCGCGCCCACCGGCACCGCGTTCCGGTTCACAGCCCACCTCGAATCCGCCCACCGGGCGATGCGAAGTCTGACCGAACGCACCGACAGCGCACCAGGCGAAACGCCGTAGACCTACCGGACGGCCGTCACACGTTGCGCCGGTACTGGCCGCCCACCTCGAAGAACGCGTCGGTGATCTGTCCCAGGGTGCACACCCGGGCCGCGTCCATGAGCACCGCGAACACGTTCTCCCCCGACGCCGCGGCCTCCTTCAGCCGCCGCAACGCGGGCTCCGCCTCGGCCGCGTGGGCGGCGGCGAAGGCACGCGTCCGCTCGACCTGCGAACGCTTCTCGTCCTCCGTCGCCCGCGCCAGCTCGATGGTCACCGGCTCACGCGACCCGTCCTCCGGCAGGAACGTGTTCACACCGATCAACGGCAGCGAGCCGTCGTGCTTGCGCTGCTCGTACAGCATCGACTCGTCCTGGATCCGGCCGCGCTGGTAGCCGGTCTCCATCGCGCCCAGCACGCCGCCGCGCTCGGAGAGCCGGTCGAACTCGGCCAGCACCGCCTCCTCGACCAGGTCGGTCAGCTCCTCGATGACGAACGAGCCCTGCAACGGGTTCTCGTTCGCCGACAGGCCCCACTCCTTGTTGATGATCAACTGGATGGCCATCGCCCGCCGTACCGAGGACTCCGTCGGCGTGGTGATCGCCTCGTCGTACGCGTTGGTGTGAAGGGAGTTCGTGTTGTCGTAGAGCGCGCACAACGCCTGCAACGTGGTGCGGATGTCGTTGAAGTCCATCTCCTGCGCGTGCAGCGACCGCCCGGACGTCTGCACGTGGTACTTGAACTTCTGCGACCGGTCGTTGGCGCCGTAGCGGTCCCGCATGGCCACCGCCCAGATCCGCCGCGCCACCCGGCCGATCACGCTGTACTCGGCGTCCATGCCGTTGGAGAAGAAGAACGACAGGTTCGGCGCGAAATCGTCGATCTTCATACCGCGCGCCAGGTACGACTCGACGTAGGTGAACCCGTTGGCCAGCGTGAAGGCGAGCTGGCTGATGGGGTTCGCCCCGGCCTCGGCGATGTGGTAACCGGAGATGGACACCGAGTAGAAGTTGCGCACCTTCTGCTGGATGAACCACTCCTGGATGTCGGCCATCATCCGCAGCGAGAACTCGGTGGAGAAGATGCAGGTGTTCTGCCCCTGGTCCTCCTTGAGGATGTCCGCCTGCACGGTGCCGCGCACGGTCGCCAGCGCCCACGCCTTCAGCTCCGCCGCCTCGGCCTCGGACGGCTCGCGACCGTGCTCGGCGCGGAACTTGTCGACCTGCTGGTCGACCACCGTGTTGAGGAAGAACGCCAGGATGGTCGGCGCGGGACCGTTGATGGTCATCGACACCGACGTGGTGGGCGAGGTCAGGTCGAAACCGTCGTAGAGCGCCTTCATGTCGTCCAGCGTCGCGATGGACACACCGGACGTGCCGACCTTGCCGTAGACGTCCGGCGGGGTGTCGGGGTCACGGCCGTAGAGCGTCACCGAGTCGAACGCGGTCGACAGCCGGGTCGCCTCCGACCCCCTCGACAGGTACTTGAACCGGCGGTTGGTGCGGAACGCGTCGCCCTCACCGGCGAACATCCGCGCCGGGTCCTCACCGTCCCGCTTGAACGGGAAGACCCCCGCCGTGTAGGGGAAGTGGCCGGGCAGGTTCTCCTTGCGCAGGAACCGCAGCAACGTGCCCTCGTCGTCGTAGCGCGGCAGCGACACCCGGCGGACCTTGTTGCCGGACAACGTCTCGCGGGTCAGCTTGGTGTGGATCTCCTTGTCCCGCACCCGGACCACCATCTCGTCACCGCTGTAGCCCTCCACCACCTTCGGCCACCGGGCCAGCAACTCGGCCGCCACCGCGTCGACCTGCTTCTCCGCCGAGTCCAGCAGCGACGAGATCGCCGACGTGTCGTGCCCGACCGCCTCCAGCTCCGCGCGCGCCGCCCGCAGGTGCGCGACCCGGCGCACCGCGTCCACGTGCGTCTCGGTGGCGCGGTGGTAGCCGCGCACGGTCTCGGCGATCTCGGCCAGGTACCGGACCCGCGTCGCGGGCACCACGGTCGCCGCCGAGGTGGAGACCTTGCCCGGCACGACGGGCAGCACGCCGTCGGTCACGTCCAGCCCGCGCTGCGCCAACTCGCCACGCAGGTGCTGGTAGAGGGCGGTCACGCCGTCGTCGTTGAACGTCGCCGCCGACGTGCCGAAGACCGGCATGTCCTCCCACGACGCGCCGAACGCCTCCCGGTTGCGCACCAGCTGACGGGCCACGTCACGGCGGGCGTCCTCCGCGCCCCGGCGCTCGAACTTGTTGATCGCCACCGCGTCCGCGTAGTCCAGCATGTCGATCTTCTCCAGCTGCGACGCGGCGCCGAACTCCGGCGTCATCACGTACAGCGAGAGGTCCACGAACGGCACGATCGCCGCGTCGCCCTGGCCGATGCCGGGCGTCTCCACGATGACCAGGTCGAACCCGGCCGCCCGGCACGCCAGGATCGCGTCGCCCAGGCCGTCCGGCACCTCCGAACCCGCCCGGCGGGTGGCCATCGAGCGGAAGAAGACGCGGTCGCCGTCCAGGCAGTTCATCCGGATCCGGTCGCCGAGCAGCGCGCCACCGCCACGACGGCGGGTCGGGTCGACGGCCAGCACCGCGACCCGCAGCTTGTCCTGTTGGTCCAGCCGGAACCGGCGGACCAGCTCGTCGGTCAGCGAGGACTTGCCCGAACCACCCGTTCCGGTGATACCGAGCACGGGGACGGACCGCTCGGCCGCCGCCCGCACCATCCGATCGCGCACGTCCGCGGGCAGCGCGCCGGCCTCGATGAGCGTGATGGCGCGGGCCAGCACGTCCTCGCTGCCGGTGAACAGGCCGTCCCACGACGACGGCGGGCGTTCGGCCAGCGAGTGGTCGCACGCCTCCACCATCGTGTTGATCATGCGGGCGAGGCCCAGCTCCTGGCCGTCGGCCGGGGAGAAGATGCGCGCCACGCCACGCGCGTGCAGCAGCTCGATCTCCTCCGGCACGATGACGCCGCCACCGCCGCCGAAGACCTTGATGTGCTCCGCGCCGCGCTCGGCCAGCAGCTCGACCAGGTAGCTGAAGTACTCGACGTGCCCGCCCTGGTAGGCGCTGATCGCGATGCCCTGCACGTCCTCCTGCACGGCCGCGGCGACGACCTCGCGCACCGACCGGTTGTGGCCGAGGTGCACGACCTCCGCGCCTTG
This sequence comes from Saccharothrix deserti, assembly GCF_009769385.1. GTDB lineage: Bacteria > Actinomycetota > Actinomycetes > Mycobacteriales > Pseudonocardiaceae > Actinosynnema > Actinosynnema deserti. Next base: position 374,602 of record NZ_VKAB01000011.1, on the reverse strand, counting down.
CGACTGGAGGATGCGGCGCATGATGTTGATCGCGGCGTCGTGCCCGTCGAACAGGCTGGCCGCGGTCACGAAGCGGACCGGGTGCAGCGGGGCGTGCAGCGGGGTGGCGGTCACGACTGGCTCCTTCGGCAGCGCGGAACTGCCCTCCAGATTACTAGGACATCCGTCTATCGGAGGTACTAGCGAGTTGTGCGCCAGGTCACCTACGTGCCCGCGGCCGGGCACCACTCGATCGGCGTCGATCTTTTTCGGAACCCTGGCCGTACCTCTCCCTGAACGCGCGTGTAACTTCCGTCCAAACGGGGTAGAGGATCTTCCATGAGCAGCACACCTATCTACGACGAGCTGGCCGCCATCCTGCTCGCCGACCACCCTGGCGCGGCGGACGTGGCCGCCCCCGGGAAGCAGCCCGCGCAGGCCGAACCGACTGACGAGGCCTCCAAGCAGGTCCGCAGCGGCGGCAGAAGGCGCAAGCCCGAACCGGATGCATGACTTTTAAGTCAACACTGAAGCTATAGAGCCCGCTATGGGTCGAACGGGTGTTCGACCCACGGGATATGCTGTCGTCATGCAGGTGTCGCTGTTCGACGACGGCGCGGAGGCGCCCGCACTGCGCCCGCTGAGCGGTGTCCGGCGGACGGTCCTCGGCGACGGCGCGTGGGTCGACGTGCTCCCCGGCTGGCTGACCGGTGCGGACGCGGTGTTCCAGCGCCTGACCGCCGAGGTGCCCTGGCGTGCCGAGCGCAGGCAGATGTACGAGCGCGTGGTCGACGTCCCGCGCCTGCTCTGCTTCTACGACGAGGACGCTCCCCTGCCGGACCCCGTGCTGACGCGGGCGCGTTCGGAACTCAGTGCCTGGTACGCCGAGGAGTTGGGCGAGCCGTTCCGCACCGCCGGGCTCTGCTACTACCGCGACGGTCGGGACTCCGTGGCCTGGCACGGTGACACGATCGGGCGAGGTTCCACCGAGGACACGATGGTGGCGATCGTGTCCGTCGGCACGCCGCGCGCGCTGGCGTTGCGCCCGCGCGGAGGCGGCGCGACGGTCCGCTACGCGCTGGGCCACGGCGACCTGATCGTGATGGGCGGCTCGTGCCAGCGGACGTGGGAGCACGCGGTGCCGAAGGCCGCCAAGTCGGTCGGGCCGCGCATCAGCATCCAGTTCCGACCGCGGGACGTGCGCTGACCCGTTCGGCGCAGCGATCCACGAGGTCCTGGCGTCCTCGCTGGTAGCGGGCCGCATTCCCGCTCTTGAAGACCACGACCGCCGTCACTACCCTCCGGCCTGGGAGCGCTCCCAGAACGCGTTGCGAACATCCTCAAAGGAGAGCGGTATGCGGCAACGGAGATCGATCTTCGGCGCCCTGCTCGCGGCCGCGGTGGCCGTCGGCGGAGTCGTCGCGATCGCCACGGCGGGACAGGTCACGGCGGCCCCGGCGGGCGGTTACCTGCACACCGCGGGCAACAGGATCGTGGACAGCACCGGCGCGACGGTCCGGCTGACCGGCATCAACTGGTTCGGCATGGAGACCGACAACAAGACCTTCCACGGGCTGTGGTCCAACCGCACGTGGAAGCAGCAGCTCGACCAGATGACCTCGCTCGGCTACAACACCCTGCGCGTGCCCTTCTCCAACGATGCGCTCAAGCCGGGCGCGACGGCGTCCGGCGTCAACGACTTCGTCAACCCAGACCTGGTCGGGCTGTCGCCGTTGCAGATCCTGGACAAGGTCGTCGACTACGCGGGCCAGAAGGGGATGCGCATCATCCTCGACCGGCACCGCCCGACCAGCGCCGGGCAGTCCGCGCTCTGGTACACCTCGACCGTCCCGGAGAGCACCTGGATCGACGACTGGAAGATGCTCGCCCGGCGGTACGCGGGCAACACCACGGTGATCGGCGCCGACCTGCACAACGAGCCGCACGCCGAGGGCACCAACCCCAACGCCACCGGCGCGTGCTGGGGCTGCGGCGTGGTGGAGCGCGACTGGCGGCTGGCCGCCGAGCGGGCGGGCAACGCGATCCTGTCCGTGCAGCCGAACTGGCTGATCTTCGTCGAGGGCGTGAGCTGCCCGAGCGGCGGCCTGTCCAACGTTTGGGACAACGACCCGTCCAACGACGAGGACTGCGGCTGGTGGGGCGGCAACCTGTCCAAGGCGGGCGAGTTCCCGGTGCGGCTGAACGTGGCGAACCGGCTGGTCTACTCGCCGCACGAGTACGCGACGTCGGTGTTCGAGCAGAAGTGGTTCAACGCGCCGGACTACCCGGCGAACCTGCCCGCGATCTGGGACAAGTACTGGGGCTACCTGTACAAGAGCGGCACCGCGCCGTTGATGATGGGCGAGTTCGGCTCCACGTTGGCCAACCCGAAGGACAAGATCTGGCTGGAGAACCTGATGGCCTACACCGGCACCGGGGTCGACGGCATGTCGTTCACCTACTGGTCGTGGAACCCCAACTCCGGTGACACGGGCGGCATCGTGGGCGACGACTGGACCACGGTGAACCAGGCCAAGCAGTCGATCCTCCAGCCGTATCTGATCCCGCCGACGGGTGGTGGGACGACTCCCACGACTACGACCACCACGTCCGGTGGCAACGGGTCGGGTGCGTGCAAGGCCGTGTGGCGGCAGGACAACGCCTGGCAGGGCGGTTTCCAGGGCTCGCTGACGGTGACCAACAGCGCCACCGGCGCGGTCAACCCGTGGAAGGTCGTGTTCACGCTGCCCGCGGGCGTGACCGTCGCCAGCGGGTGGAACGGCACGTTCAGCCAGAGCGGGACGACGGTGACGGTGACCGCGCCGTCGTACTCGCCCTCCTTGGGTGCTGGTGCGTCGGTGGCGCTCGGGTTCACCGCGAACGGCACGGCGAGCACGCCTTCCGGCGTGACGCTGGGCGGGGCCGCCTGCACGGCGTGACCTGGTAGGGGCCGCCTGCACGGCGTGACCTGGTAGGGGCCGTGGCCTTCGCCGCCACGGCCCCCTCTAACGCAGGATCGCGATCATCGTGTCGGCGGCGGTGGTGCTCGGCCGGTCGCTCACCTGGCCGTCGCCGAGTTCCACCACCCGCCATGCGCCGTCCTCGCGCCGGGCCAGGTCGACGGTGACGAACCGCAGGTGACGCACCAGCGGTCCGATCGCGGCCAGGTCCGGCGCGTCGGGCACCTCGTTGGGGGTGTCCGGGTGGGGGCCGATGAGCGCGCAGGAGCCGTCCACCCACCAGGTGCGGACCTCGGTCGAGGTGAACGGTTCGAAGCGGCGGAGCACGAAACCGCCGGTCGCGTCGTCGTCGCGCAGTTCGGTGAAGCGCCGGGCGACGGTCCAGGCGGCTTCGGCGTCGGCGAGGTCGGGGATGTAGGCGGCCTCGTGCCAGTGGTGCTTCATCGACTTCGTGTAGTCGCGGAGGACGGCCGGGCCTTCGTGGAGGCGTTGTCCGGCCTGCTCGAACCCGGCCCGGTCGAAGCCGTCGGTCCAGGCGGACTCGGGTGTGAGGTCCTTGAAGTCGTCGTACCAGCCGGGGAGCTCGTGTGCGCTCCGGTACTGGTCGGGGGTGGTGCGGAGCACGGCGCCGCGTTGTCCTAGGGCGTCGGCGAAGGCGGCGTAGTGCTCCGACCGCAGCATCCAGCCCCGGTAGACGACGTCCTCGGCGGCGGGCACCTTCGCGACCGCGCGGTCCGCTTCTCCGCGGGCGAGGGCGTCGTGGTCGACCACGGCGACCCGGTGTCCCGCGTCGCGGGCGGCGGCGGCCTCCGGTGCGAAGTGCACGTCCGGTCGGGTGGGGCGGAGCGGGTCCGCCGGCACCAACAGCATCATGGCCGTCATGGTGATCGGCTTGGCGGTGCCATGGCCAGCGGATTTACCCGATCGGCAAGGTCGCACCCTTGTCTTTCGACAAGGGTGACTCGTAGCTATCGGCAGCAGATCACCCAGCGCGATCTCCGTACGGTCGGTGCCATGAACGAAATCGTTGTGGCACAAGAACTGTCGGAGCTGTCGGACGTCGTCTCGGTGCCGGACGTCCCCGATGTGAGCGCGTGGTGGTACCTGGACGTGGTCGACCTGGCGGCGGCGAGCCCGGAGTTCGTGCGGTCGTTCGCCGCGTTCGCGACCGAGGCGGTGCTGGGCGTGTTCGCCGTGCTGTTCGCCGTGGTGTGGTGGCGGGCGCGCCACGGTCCGCCCGAGCCCCGACACCGGGCCTTCTTAGCGCCTGTCATGACAGTACTGGCGTATTCGGTCAGCGAGACGGTGAAGGTCGCGTGGCGGGAGGACCGACCGTGCCGCGTGTTAGGCGAGGTGGCGACCGTCGTGTCGTGTCCGGAGGTCGGCGACTGGTCGTTCCCCAGCAACCACTCGACCGTAGCCGGCGCCGCGGCCGTCGCGGTCCTGTGGTCGAGCCGGGCCCTGGGCGCTCTCGCCTTGACCGTTGCGCTCATGGCTGCGGCATCAAGGGTCTTCGTGGGCGTCCACTACCCGCACGACGTCGTCGCGGGCCTCCTGCTGGGCGCCGCGGTGGCCGCTCTCCTCCCGCTGCTGACGCGCCTCACCACTTCCCTGACCCGCCGGCGTGGACAACCGTTGCAGCCCGTTACGGTCGAAGCGGGCGGGGTCGAAGCAGGCGGGGTCGAAGCAGGCGGGGTCGAAGCAGGCGGGGTCGAAGCAGGCGGGGTCGACCGTCCTGTTCGGACACGCGCCACGGCGGCCGACCCACCGACCCGCTAGTGGAAGGAACCGGACGATCGAACCCAAGCCGAGACTGCGCGCACTGCTCCTCTGGTCCGCCACGTCCTTCCCGCTGATGTGGGCGTCAGGCACGTCGCAGCCGGAACGTCTCGGCCGGTGGGAGACGGCGGCGTACCTGGTGGTGTTCTTCTGGCTGCTCGTGCTGGTCCGCCACCGGCCGGTCACCGCCCTCGTGCTCGCGGTCGCGACGTGGGAGGTGAGCTTCTTCCTGCACGTCAGGGCGGACACGACGATCGCCCTGCTGGCGACGGGCGGCGGGATGGCCACGCTGAGTCTGGTGGCCGGTCGGAACGCCGACCACGAGCAGCGGGGCGTGGTGACGTTGGCCGTCGGCGCGGTCGGGGCCGTGGTGGCGACGGTTGCCGCAGGTGCCGGGCCGGACACCGCCATCGCGGCGGTGGCGGCGCTCGGTGCGCTGGCCGTCGTGCCGTGGGCGCTCGGGCGGTATCGGCGCGGGTACACGGAGTTCATCGGCGCGGGGTGGGACCGGGCCGCGTTGCTGGAGCGGGACGCGGCGGAGGCGCGGGCGCACGAGCGGGCGCGGCTTGCCGCTGAGATGCACGACCTGGTGGGGCACGAGTTGGCGCACGCCGCGTTGCAGGTCGGGGCGTTGGAGGTCAGCCCGACGCTCCCGCCGGAGCACCGGGACGCGGTGCGCGAGGCACGGGCCGGGGTGACGGCGGCGGCCGAGCGGCTGGCGGACGTGGTGCGGCTGCTGCGCTCCGACTGGGGCACGGCGATCGAATCGGTGGAGGAGGTGGTGGAACGGGCCAGGCGGTCCGGGTTGCGGGTCGAGCTGGAGGTGCGGGGTGCGGTGGCGCGTGATCCGGTCATCGCCCGGACGATCCACCGGGTCGTCACCGAGGCGATCACCAACGCGATGAAGCACGCGTCGGGCGCGTCGGTGTCCGTGTCGCTCGACCGGTCCGACGGAGGCACCGAGGTGCGGGTGTCCAACGGGCCGGGCAGAGCGGCCGTGCCGCGAACGGCGGGCGGCGGGCGCGGGCTGCTCGGGTTGGCCGAGCGGGTGGCGCTGGTGGGCGGGCAGCTGACCGTGCGCTGGGTCGAGGACGGCGGGTTCGAGGTGGTCGCCCAGCTCCCGGACCGGCCCGCGTCGGAACGGCCGGCAGACGCGATGACGCCGCTCCTGCGGCTGCGGGCGCAGGCGCGGGTCCAGCGGAACTCGCGGCGTGCGATGCGGCTCGCGGTCGGGGTGTCGGCGGTGATCGTGGTCGGCGTGGTCGGGTACCTGGTGTACGACGCCGCCGCTTCGACGCTCACCCCCGCCCGGTTCGCCGAGCTGCGGGTGGGGCAGTCGGAGGCGGAGGTCGCCGACGTGCTGCCGCCCCAGACGCGGACGGACGACACCGGCGGCGGGCCGGAGCGGTCGACGTGCCGGCTCTACAGCACGCACCCGAACCCGTTCGACGAGCGCCGGCACGACCGGTACCGGGTGTGCTTCCGCGACGGCGTGCTGGTGGCCAAGGACCTGATCGTCCGCGACCCGTGAGGCAGGATGCCCGACATGATCAAGGTGGTGCTCGCCGATGACGAGGCGATCGTGCGGGTCGGGGTGCGGGCGGTGTTGGCGGCGGCCGAGGACGTGGAGATCGTGGCCGAGGCGGACAACGGCCGGTCGGCGGTGGACCTGGTGCTGCGGCACCGACCGGATGTCGCGGTGCTCGACATCCGGATGCCGGGGCTGACCGGGCTCGACGCGGCGGCGGAGATCAAGCGGGCCGGCGGCGGGACGGCGACGCTGATCCTCACCACGTTCGCCGAGGACTCGTACATCACCCGCGCGCTGGGCGAGGGTGCGAGCGGGTTCGTGCTGAAGACCGGTGATCCGCACGAGTTGATCGCGGGGGTGCGGGCGGTGGCGGCCGGGGCCGCCTACCTCTCCCCCCTGGTGGCGCGGCGGGTGGTCGACCACCTGTCCGGCGGTGGGCCGCGACTGCGGGCCGCCGAGCGGGTGGCGGTGTTGACGGAGCGGGAACGGGAGGTGTTGGGACTGGTCGGAGCCGGTCTGTCCAACGGGGAGATCGCGAAGCGCATCCATGTCGTGGAGGGGACGGTGAAGGTGTACGTCAGCGCGATCCTCAAGCGCCTGGACCTGCGCAATCGCGTGCAGGCCGCCATCGTCGCCTACGAAGCCGGGTTGATCCCGAGGGACGTCTGACACACGCCTGCCGACCGGCGACATACCATACCGTATGGTACGGTCGAGTCGTGGTGAGCAAGCGGGACTGGCTGGACGTCGGGTTGGTGGTGCTGGCCGAGGACGGGGCGCCCGCCCTGACCATCGAGCGGTTGAGCGGACGGCTCGGCGTCACGAAGGGCTCGTTCTACCACCACTTCAAAGGCATGTCCGGGTTCAAGAGCGACCTGCTCGCGCACTTCGAGGCGGTCTGCGCCACCGGCTACATCGACCAGGTCGAGCGAGGCGGTGGTGGGGCGCGGGAGAAGGTCGAGCGGTTGATCGGCATGGTGCTGGACGACGACATCAGGCCGACGCTCGAACCCGCGATACGCGCGTGGGCGATGCAGGACGCGGAGGTGCGCGCGGTCCAGGAACGGGTGGACCAGGTGCGGATCTCCTACGTGCGCACGGTGTGGGCCGAGTTCGGCGGGCCGGCGACCGAAGCCGCCGCGATGGCCAACCTGCTGTACCTCGTGCTGGTCGGGGCGGGGCACGTGCTGCCACCGGTCGGCTCGGACGACCTGCGCGAGGTCTACGCGCTCACCATGCGGCTCGCACCAGACCACCCGCGGGAGACGTGACCGGTTCAAGACGACATGCCTCAACCGACCGACCCGGAGAGGAACAAGTGGTGTCGAGGTGAAGGCGTTTCAGGCGGTCTTGGTGGTGCTCGGGCTCTTCGTCGCGGGCACCGGCTTGCTGGAAGTCGTGTTCGGCCCCGCCGTACTGCTGCCAGGCAGCCCGGAAGCGGTGCCCACGCTGGACAGCAACTACCGGTTCTTCGCGGTGATGTGGCTGGCGATCGGGGTGGCGATGCTGTCGGTGGTGCCACGCGTCCGTGAAGCCACGACGGTGCTGCGCTTCGTGAGCGCCGCCGTGTTCGTCGGCGGCCTGGCGCGGATCGTGTCGTGGCTGGACACCGGACAGCCGCACGGGCTGATGGTGGTCTTGCTCGGCGTCGAACTCATCCTCCCGCCGGTCTTGGTGTTGTGGCAGCGCCGGCTGGCCGCGTGACCACTTCGGCCGCGGGCGGCCGTTCGTCGCAGCAGTCGCAGACCACCCGCGTGTGAACGGTGCCGACGCAGCCCACGTGCTCCGCCACGCTCGGCGGGCCGGTCGGGTTCGGCACGTGGCGGTCGCCCCACTCCATGAGTGCCAGGAGCACCGAAGTCAGCTCACGCCCCCTGGCGGTCAACCGGTACTCGTGGCGCGGCGGCCGGTCCTGGTACTGCACCCGCTCCAGGACGCCGTGCTGCACCAGGCCGTTGAGGCGGTCGCTGAGCACGTTGCGCGCGATCGGCAGACAGGTGAGGAAACCGTCGAATCGGGTGACACCCGACAGGGCGTCCCGCACGATCAACAGCGTCCACCGCTCACCGACGACCTCGAGTGTGCGTGCGATCGAGCAGAGCTGGTCGTCGTATGTGCGTCGGAGCATCCGCGCATGATAAGCATGAGTTTCATCAAGAAACTTACTCGCCCACACTGGGAGCGCTTTCACCCGTTCGGGTCAAACGAGGCAACCGATGCCGCCACCGGCCCGGAGATGGCGTCGAACACTGTCGCAGCACCGGCTGTCGGCGGATCGTGGAGGTATGAGCAACCAGGCGACTCCCACTCCCCCGCCGGTGGTCGTGGCGGGCGACGGCTCCGCGTGGGGCGACGCCGCGCTCCGCTGGGCGACGGCGCACGCTTCCCTGATCGGCGCGCCGCTGGAGGTGCACCCGCCGACGTCCGACCAGGTGCACGACCTGCTGTTGGCCAGTGCCCGCGCCGAACTGGTCGTGGTGGCGCACCGGGGCGGCAACCGCACGCCGTTCGGCTTGAGCCCGCTCGTCCTGCCGCTGGTCTGGCACGCCGCGTGCGACATCGTCGTGGTGCGCGGCACGCCCGAGGCGTTGGACGGTGAGCACCACCGCATCACGGCGCTGGTCACCGGCGACGAACGCGACGACCTGGCGCTGGCTCGCGCGGCCGACCTCGCCGGGCGCCGACGCGCCGCACTCCGCGTGCTGCACGCCGCTCCGCCGCTGCCGGTGCGGGCCGACGCGCCGGACCGCCCGGTGGCGCACGCCGACCAGGCGTTGCGCGGTGTCCGGCACACGTCCGTGCTGGCGCCGATGCACCCGAACGAGGCACTGGCCCGCTACGCCGACACCGACCTGCTCGTGCTGAGCGACCGCGGCCTGACCGCCCGCACCGCGCTCCACCACTCCCGATGTCCCGTCCTGATCGCACACCGCGCTCCCAGCGAACCGGGCGGCGTCCGCCGGCCCACCGGTGGTCGGCGGGCCGACGCCATGCGCTGACTCACGCGCCGCCGGACATCCCCGGCACGTCGGGCTCGACCCTGGGCACGGGTTCGGGGTCACGCTCGTCCGGACGGTCCGGTACGACGGGTTCGGGCGCGGAGTGCCGGTCGATGACCTCACCCAGGTACCGCAGCACGACCGCGGCGGTGGCGACCACCGGCACCGCGAGGAACGCGCCGGCGATGCCGTAAAGGCTGCCGCCCGCCGTCACGGCGAGCAGCACGACCGCGGCGTGCAGGCGCAGGCTCCGCGCCTGGAGGACCGGCTGGAGCACGTTCCCCTCCACCTGCTGCACCACCAACACGACCACCAGCATGATCACCGCGGCCGTCAGGCCGTTGCTGACCAGCGCCACGAGAACGGCCAGGGCGCCCGCGATGAACGCGCCGACGATCGGCACGAAGCCACCGAGGAACGTCAACGCCGCCAGCGGAACGGCCAGCGGCACGCCCAGCACCACCAGAGCGAGGCCGATCAACACCGCGTCGACCAGGCTCACGACCGCCTGCGTGCGGATGTAGCCGCCCAGCATGGTCCACACCCGGTCCAGCACGATCGTCACGTGCCCGCCCGCGCGCTCGCCGATCACGCCGCGCAGCCACGGCGTGAACCGGGGTCCGTCCTTGACGAACAGGAACGCCAGCAGCAGCGCGAGGATGCCGGTGATGACGCCGGAGGTCACCGTGCCGACACCGGCGAGCAGCCTGTCCGCGATGGAGCCGATGCTGGACTGCAACTGCTCGGTCCCCTGCTGGAGCAACTGGTCCAGCTGGCTGTCGGCGAGGTTCAGCGGCGGACCGGCCAGCCAGGCGCCGGCCTGCTGGAGAGCGCTGCTGGCGCTCTCCGCGATATCGGGGACACCGGAGACGATCGACGTCGTGATCAACACCAGCACGCCGCCGAGCACGGCCAGTCCGGCGAGCAGCACGATCGTCGCGGCCAAGGCGGGCGGCACGCCGCGCGAGCGCAGCCACCTCGCGGGCGGCCACAGCACGGTCGTGATCAGCAGGCCGATGAAGACCGGCATCACCACCACCCAGAGCTTGCCGATGAGCACCCACACCAGCACGAAGCCGATCGCGACCAGCGCCATGCGGGTGCTCCAGCGCGCCATCCAGGTCACTGCGTGTCCGATGGCCTCACCGCGATCTGTCCAGCGGCGGTCTCGAGCGCTCACGTCGTCCCATCCCTCCACGGCGGCGCCCTGCGGCGCCTGTGCGGCAGCCTGCCAGAGGCGGTTGCGCCGATCGTGTCACCCACGCCGTGTCAAGGTCCGCACCAGGACAAAACCTGTCCGGTCGATGACCTTGACCCGCCGCTCGACCGACACTGACGATGGTGGTCCAAACCACTCGGCGCGACCGGCACTGGGAGTTGACAACGATGTCACCGCTTCGCGGCGTGATCAGACGGCGGATCTTCGTCCTGTCCGTGGTCTTGTGCTCGGTCCTGGCCGGCCTGTTACCCACGCCCGCGGTGGCCGCCGCACCCGGGCAGTGGGTGATCACCGCTCCCGGCACCACGTCGGTGGCCGCCCAGGTGACCCTCGACCCCGCCACCGGCGGCCTCACGTTCGGCGTCTCGCGGCACGGTCGCGTGGTGCTCGCGCCGTCGCCGATCGGGTTGCACACGACGGACGCCGACCTGACCGAGGACCTCCGGGCGGTCGGCCGCACGGACCGGCTCGTCACCGAGCGGTACTCGATGACGACCGGCAAGCGGCTCAACCGGCACGCCCGCATGACCGAGACCACGCTCGGCTTCCAAGGCACCGGCGGCGCACGGCTGGACCTGGTGGTCCGGGTCGCGCCCGACGGCGTGGCCTACCGGTACGTCGTGCCCGGCCCGGTGACGGTGACCGGCGAGGCGTCGTCGTTCAAGCTGCCGGCCGGGATCGAGTCGGCACCGGACGTCCCGGCCTGGTTGCTGCCCTACAACGCCTGGTACGAGGCGAACCGCGTGCGCACCACGGCGGACGGCACGGCGGACGGCGACTTCGGCCACCCGTCGTTGTTCCAGGTCGGCGACGACTACGCGCTGCTCACGGAGTCCGATGTGGACGGCCGGTATCCGGGCAGCAGGCTGCGGCACGCCGCCGGGTCGACCGACTACCGGGTGGTGCTCGCGGACGAGCGGATCACCTCGGCGGACGGCCTGCGCACGCCGTGGCGCACCGCGATCGTGGGCGACCTCGCGACGGTGAGCCAGTCCACCCTGGTGGACGACCTCGCGTCACCCGCCCGGTTCACCGACACGTCGTGGGTGCGTCCCGGCAAGGTCGCGTGGTCGTGGTTGAGCGAGCACTCCAGCCCCGGGAACTTCGAGCGGCAGAAGCAGTACGTGGACTTCGCCGCCCGCAACGGCTGGCAGTACGTGCTGGTGGACGAGGGGTGGCAGGACGCGTGGGTGCCGGAGCTGATCCGGTACGCCCGCGCCAAGGGCGTCGAGGTGCTGCTGTGGTTCCGCTGGTCCGACCTGGACACGCCGGCCGAGCGCGACTCCGTCCTGCCCGAGGTCGCGCGTTGGGGTGCTCGCGGCGTGAAGCTGGACTTCATGGAGTCCGACTCCCAGGCCCGCTACCAGTGGTACGACGCGGTGCTCGCGAAGACCGCCGAGCTGCGCCTGATGGTGAACTTCCACGGTTCGACCATCCCGCACGGCCTGGCCCGGACGTGGCCGCACGTCATGACGATGGAGGCGGTGCGCGGCGCGGAGAACTTCCCGCCCGCGGCGAACAACCCGGTGCAGTTCTTCACCCGCAACGTGGTCGGGTCGATGGACTACACGCCGGTGTCCCTGGAGGTCGGCACGAAGGAGGCGTCGGTCGCGCACGAGGTCGCGTTGCCGGTGCTCTACGAGTCGGGGTGGACGCACTTCGCCGACAAGCCGGAGGCGTACGAGCGGTTCCCGGAGGCATTGCGCTACCTGAACCAGGTGCCGACGGTGTGGGACGAGACCCGGCTGCTGGACGGCGCCCCGTCTGATCACGCGGTGGTCGCGCGCCGTTCCGGCAACCGCTGGTTCGTCGGCGCGGTGGCGGCCGGTGATCCGCGCACGCTGCGGGCGTCGTTGGGTTTCCTGGGCGCCGGCCGGTGGCTGGTCGAGGTGGTGCGTGACGGCGAGGGCCGCAGTGACGTGCGGCGGGAGAGCCGGATCGTGCGGTCGTCGGCGGCGCTGGAGGTCGAGGTGCCGCGCAACGGCGGGTTCGCGGCGGTGATCTGCCCGTACCTGCCCGGTCTGCTGACGTGCGACCGGCCGGTCGTCCCGGTGCCGACGACCACGCTCACCGTCACGCCGGCGGATCCCGTGGACGCGGCGAAGGGGTCGACGTTCGAGGTCACCGGGAGTTTCACGGCCGACACCACCGTCGAGGACGTCGTGCTCACCGCGGCCGCGCCTGTCGGCTGGACGGTGACCGGTGCCGCCGTCGAACGGCGGACGTTGAGGGCGGGCGAGACCGTCAACGGTCGGTGGACCGTGCGGGTCGGCGACGACAGCCCGGTGGGAACGGTCGACGTGCCGGTCTTCGCCGAGTTCCGCGCGCCGGGACACCCCCGGGTGCACGTGGAGAAGGCGGTTCGCGCGTTCGTGCCACCTCCGGTGCCCACCGGCGCCCAGTACGTGAGCGACCTGCCGTTCATGAGTGAAAGCAACGGGTGGGGTCCGGTCGAACGGGACCAGTCGAACGGCGAGACCTCCGGCGGTGACGGCCGCAACTTCGACCACGCCGACTGGGCCGACGCCCGGCTGGCCTGCGCGTGAGAAGCGCGTCGGACATGCGGATCAACCGTCGTCAGTTGCTGCGAGCGGTGGGTGTCGGCGGCGCGCTCACCCTGTCACCCAGGCTCGCCCTCGCCGCGCCGACGTCAGCCGAGACGGACCCGGTGGCGCGCATCTACTACGACGTGTTGTCGCGCCACACCCGGTGGGCCGAGCAGCAGTACGACCCGGCGGCGGGCCGGTACCGGCGGACGGATTTCGGCTTCGCCGTCGTGCTGGGCAACGCGGTCCTGCTGACCAGGGGCGCCTATGACGCGGACAGCACCGGCGTGGAGAAGTCGGTGCTGCACGCGCACACCGTCGACACGATCCGGCACTTCGCCGCGAGCAACATCCTGGCGGGCGGATCGGAATGGGGCAAGACCCTGTTCTGGGACACCACGTTCCAGTCGTACTTCGTGCTAGCCGCGCGCCTGCTGTGGGCGGACCTCGACCCGGCGACGCGGACCGCCGTCGACACGATCGCCCGTGCCCAGGCCGCGTACACCGCCGCGCTCGGCACGGGCGACGACCCGCGTTCCGGCGACTGGACGCCGAACGGGCTGAGCGGTGGTTTCCGGGGCGACACCAAGCTGGAGGAAATGGGCGTCTACGCGCAGGCACTCGCTCCCGGGCCGGCGTGGGCGGCCGACGACCCCGACGCCGGCGCGTGGCGGGAGGCGTTCGGTCGGTGGAGCCGCAACGAAGCCGGGCTGCCCGCCGCCGACCTGGCCAACCCGTCGGTGGTCGACGGCGCCGCGGTGTCGGCGAACACCGCCGCGAACCTCTACGACACGTTCATCGTGGAGAACCACGGCTCCTACGGCCCGCACTACCAGGAGGAGCTGTGGCGCACGTCCGGCCGCAACGCGGTCCACTTCCTGCTCGCCGGCACGCCGTTGCCGCGGGTGTTGACCGCGCAGCCCAACGGTGAGCGGCTGTGGCGCACCATCCTGGCCACGATGAGCGACGCGGGCGAGCCGCTGATGCCGATGGTGGACGACCGGGAGCACCTGTACGGCCGTGACGTCATCCCGCTGGCGTTCCGCTCGCAGGTGCTGGGTGACCGGCTGGCCGCTCGGGCGGAGGCGGCGTTGGCCGAACGCCTGGCCGCGTACCAGGCCTATCCCCCGGTGTACCGGCTGGCGAAGTTCTCCGGTGAGGCGAAGTACGAGCCGGAGGCACGGGCGGAGTTGGCGATCAGCTACCTGCTGCACGAGTGGCGCACCCGCACCGGTCCGGCCATCACGCCGGTGTCGGAGGAGGAGTTCTTCTCGCGGGCGGCGGCGACCACGGACTACGGCGTCGAACCCGGTCTGCTGGCGCACCAGTCGGCCCACGCCCGGTCGGGCACGGTGACCAAGGCGGGGTTCACGAAGTTCGCCTGGCAGCCGTCGCACGACGACTGGCTGTTCGTGGTCAGCGGGACCACGCCCATGCTGTTGCCCTCGACGTCGTTGACCGTCGTTGGCCGCTCTGTCGCGGTGTACCAGCGGGTTCGCGACGGGTTCGACGGCACGGCGAGCTTGCTGACGTTCGCGGGTGGGCACGTCGGCACCGCAACCTTGCCCACCGGGACCGCCGGCCACCGGGACGGTGTCCCTGCGACAGGACCGCGTACGCCTCTACCGGGGCCGCCAGGTCGTGACGCGCACCGGCACCGACTACGACCTGCGCATCGACGGCGCGACCGCCCGGATCGAGCCACCCCGGTTCACCTTGGAAGGCAACGTGCCGGTCGGCCTGACCGCACTGGTGCACGACGGCGCGCACGTGACCCTCACCGGCGCGCCGTCCGGCCCGGTCGCACGGCTGGTGCTCGTAGGTGCCGACGGCGGCCGGGTGCCGATCACCCTGCCCGCCCGCGTACGCCGGGACATCACCATGCCGAACACCCGCCCATACCCGCTCAACGACCTGGCACTGGGCCGGACGACGTTCCCCACCTCTCCCCTACCGCCCGGCATGTCCGCCCCGTCCGCCGCCGTGGACGACAACCCGCGCACCGCGTGGACACCGGGGCCGGCGGGCCGAATGGTCGTGGACCTCGGCTCGACGCACCGAGTCGGTCACGTCGAGCTGACGTGGACAGCAGCCCCGGTCCCCCGCTGCACGATCACGACAAGCACCGACGGCCGCACCTACGGACCGCCGGTAACCGCCCCTCAGCACCACCGCGCCCGCGTGGCCCTCGACTCCACCACCAGGTACATCGCCGTGACGACCCCCACCTGGCGCCCAGGCCAAGCCGCGTTGACCACCATCGCGATCCAACCCACCTGACAGCGGTGCTCCGCACGACAAGCTGGGGGTGGTTGGAGCACGTAGGCTCGCGAAGGTGAGTGAGAATTCAACATCTGTCGCGAACGGCGGGAATCCCGAGCACGGGCGGGGTGGGACTTATTCGGTCAAGGGCAAGGAGTTCACCCGCGACACGCGGTACATCACCACGCGGGTGACCGCCGACGGGCGGGACGGGTTTCCGGTCGAGGCCGGTCGGTACCGGTTGGTCGCGGCTCGGGCTTGCCCTTGGGCCAATCGGGCGATCATCGTGCGGCGGCTGTTGGGCCTGGAGGACGTGCTCTCGCTGGGGCTGCCCGGACCTACGCACGACGCGCGGTCGTGGACGTTCGACCTCGATCCCGGCGGGCGGGATCCGGTGCTCGGGATCGAACGCCTGCAGGAGGCGTACTTCAAGCGCGACCCGGACTACCCGCGCGGGATCACGGTGCCCGCGATCGTGGACACCACCACCGGCGCGGTGGTGACGAACGACTTCGCGCAGATCACGTTGGACCTCTCCACGGAGTGGCGGGACCACCACCGGGACGGCGCGCCGGACCTGTTGCCCGAAGCCCACCGCGACGAGATCGACGCGGTCAACCGGCGTGTGTTCACCGAGGTCAACAACGGCGTGTACCGGTGCGGTTTCGCGGGGACGCAGGAGGCGTACGAAGACGCGTACGCGCGTCTGTGGACGGCGCTCGACTGGCTGGAGGACCGGCTGCGCGACCGGCGCTACCTCGTCGGCGACACGATCACCGAGGCCGACGTCCGCCTGTTCACCACCCTCGTGCGCTTCGACCCCGTCTACCACGGCCACTTCAAGTGCAACCGGAGCAAGCTGTCCGAGATGCCTGTCCTGTGGGCCTACGCCCGCGACCTGTTCCAGACGCCCGGATTCGGTGACACGGTCGACTTCGAGCAGATCAAGCAGCACTACTACATCGTCCACAAGGACATCAACCCGACCGGGATCGTGCCTGTCGGTCCGGATCTGTCCGGGTGGGTCACGCCGCACGGGCGGGAAGCGCTGGGCGGGCGGCCGTTCGGTGACGGCACGCCGCCCGGTCCCGTCCTCGAGGACGAACGGGTGGACCCGGCGCACACACCGCTGCGCCGGCCGTAAGAGCTAGAGCTCGCGTGGCGGGCAGGTGCTCTCCCGCACGACCAGCTCGGTGGCGAGGTCTATGCGCTCGTTCGGCGGGCGGTCGCCGCGGGCCAGGCTGAACACCATCTGCGCCGCCGTGGTCGCCATCTCGCGCAGCGGCTGGCGCACGGTGGTCAGTGGCGGCCCTATCCACTCGGTGACCGACAGGTCGTCGTAGCCGACGATGGACAGGTCGTCCGGAATGGACAGTCCCAGCTCGCGGGCCGCCCGCATGACGCCCAGAGCCTGGAAGTCGGAGCCGGCGAAGATGGCGGTGGGCCGGTCGGGCCGGTCGAGCAGGTCCAGGCCGTGCCCGTACCCGCCCTTGACGTAGAAATCGCCGTACCGCACCAGATCCGGGTCCACGACGATGTCCGCGTCCTCCAGCGCGCTGCGGTAGCCGTCCACCCTGGCTCGGCTGCACAGCATGGTCGTGGGCCCTGAGATGACCGCGATCCGGCGGTGTCCGAGCGCTAGCAGGTGCCGGGTGGCGGCCAGGCCGCCGGCCCAGTTCGCCGAGCCCACCGTCGGCACGCCGGGCGGCGGCTCGCCGGCGGTGTCCACGAACACGAACGGGATGTTGCGCGTGGTGAGCTGACGGCGTTGCTCGGTGTCCAACCCGGCCAGCACGAGGATGACGCCGAGCGGTCGGCGGGCCAGCAGGTCGTCGAACCACTCCCGGCGCGGCCGGTGCTCACCGCCCAGTTCGGACAGCACGACGGCGGCCCGTTCGTTGGCGGCGGCCATTTCGACCCCGCGGATGATCTCGGTCGACCACGCCGAGTGCATCTCGTGGAAGACCAGGTCGATGAGCGCGGGCCGGGACGACTGACGCGCCCGGCGTCGTCGGTACCGGTGCTGCTCGATGATGCTCTCGACCCGTGCGCGGGTGTCCGCGGCGACGTCCGGCCGTCCGTTGAGGACCTTCGAGACGGTCGGGATGGACACGCCCGCCTCGGCCGCGATGGACGAGATGGACGCCGCGCCCTTCACGGTCTTCTCCGGCATGGTTTTCTCCGGCGCGGTTTTCTCCGGAACGGCATCGGCGTTCGGCTCCGTCGACGAACTCATGCTGCCCCCTGTTCGCGCCGCTGCCCGCACGCCGCATACCGCCTAAAGTTTCGACGGCCGAGCGTAAACGTTCGACCTTCCGACCACCAGCATGCCAGTCCGCGAGGCGGCTCTTCCTCCTGATCGGTCCAGTAACACAGCGGAGTTCGGATCTAGCGGGCACCGATGAACTGCGAAGACCCCGAAGCACAACGAACTGTTGACGTAGTGCAGAGATCCCCCTACGGTCTCCCCACCGGATCGGCATGTCGGAAGTTACTTCGATAGTTTCGGTCTTCACGAGGACGTGAGCGGGGGTACCTGGTCGATGACGAACAGGACGACGGACGCCGTGGCGACGCCGGCAGGCGACGCCGATCGGACCGCCGCCGGCCAGAGCAGCGCCGTCTGGCAGGACGTCACCCTGCCGGTCGCCGATCGGGTCGAAGCACTCGTCGGCGCGATGACGCTCGAGGAGAAGCTGGGCCAGCTCGTCGGCGTGTGGGTCGGCGCGGACCCCTCCGGCGCGGGCGTCGCGCCCCACCAGCACGACATGACCAGCGACCCGGTGATCTGGGAAGACGTCATCTCGTCCGGCCTCGGCCAGCTCACCCGCCCGTTCGGCACCAGGCCGGTCGACCCGGTGACCGGCGCCCGTTCGCTCGCCGTGTCGCAGGCACAGGTGGCCGCCGCCAACCGGTTCGGCATACCGGCGCTCGTGCACGAGGAGTGCCTCACCGGTTTCGCCGCCTGGCAGGCCACCGCCTACCCCGCGCCGCTCGCCTGGGGCGCGTCGTTCGACCCCGCGCTGGTGGCCGAGATGTCGGGCCTGATCGGCGGCTCGATGCGCGCGGCAGGCGTGCACCAGGGATTGGCGCCCGTCCTGGACGTCACGCGCGACTACCGCTGGGGCCGTACCGAAGAAACGATCGGTGAGGACCCGTACCTGGTCGGCACCGTGGGCACGGCCTACGTGCGGGGTCTCGAAGAGTCCGGCGTCGTCGCCACGCTCAAGCACTTCGCCGGCTACTCGGCCTCACGCGCCGGGCGCAACCTCGCCCCGGTGGCCATCGGCCCGCGCGAGTTCGCCGACGTGGTGCTGCCGCCGTTCGAGATGGCGCTGCGCGACGGCGGCGTCCGGTCGGTCATGCAGTCCTACACCGATGTCGACGGCCTGCCGTCCGCGGCCGACGCCGGGCTGCTCACCACGTTGCTGCGCGACACCTGGGGCTTCGACGGCACGGTGGTCGCCGACTACTTCGCGGTCAAGTTCCTGGAGACCCTGCACGGGGTGGCCGAGGACGAGGGGCACGCCGCCGCGCTCGCCCTGGCCGCGGGCGTGGACGTCGAGCTGCCGACCGTGCGCTGCTACGGCGGGCCGCTGCTGGAGGCGGTCGAGCGCGGCGACGTGGACGAGGCCCTGGTCGACCGCGCGCTGCGCCGCGTGCTCCGGCAGAAGGTCGAACTCGGCCTGCTCGACCCCGACTGGTCGGCCCTGCCGGAGAACCTCGACGGCCTGAAGCTGGACTCGCCGCACGCCCGGGACGTCGCGCTGCGCCTCGCGCGGGAGTCCGTGGTGCTGCTGGCCAACGACGGCGTGCTGCCGCTGCGGCCCGACCTGCGGCTCGCCGTGGTCGGCCCGCTCGCGGACGACCCGATGGCGATGCTCGGCTGCTACTCGTTCCCCGCGCACATCGGCGTGCACCACCCGGACGTCCCGCTGGGCCTGGAGATCCCGACCGTGCTCTCCGCGCTGCGCGACGCCGTGGGCGGTGACGTCGGCTACGCCCGCGGCTGCGAGATCAGGACCGAGACCGACCCGGAGGACATCGCCGCCGCGGTGGCCGCCGCGGCGGAAGCGGACGTCTGCGTCGTCGCCGTCGGCGACCTGGCGGGCTTGTTCGGGCGCGGTACGTCGGGCGAGGGGTGCGACGCTACCGAACTCGTGCTTCCCGGCGCGCAGGAGGAGCTGGTCCGCGCGGTCCTCGCCACCGGCACGCCGGTCGTGCTGCTGCTGATCACCGGACGGCCGTACGCGATCGGCGACCTGGCCGACGGCGCGGCGGCGGTCGTGCAGACGTTCTTCCCCGGTCAGCTGGGCGGCCGGGCCATCGCCGACGTGCTGACCGGCGTGGTCGCGCCGTCGGGCCGGCTGCCGGTCGGCATCCCGGGCGACCCGTCCGGCCAGCCCGGCACGTACCTGTCGGCTCCGCTCGGACGGCGCAGCGGCGTGTCCAACGTCGACCCCACGCCCGTGTTCCCGTTCGGCCACGGCCTGGGCTACGACACGTTCACCTGGTCGTCCGTGCGCGTGGTGTCGACCGAACCGTGGACCACGGACGGCGAGGTCGAGGTCGAACTCGACGTGCGCAACCCCGGCACCCGGCCCGGCGCCGACGTGGTGCAGCTCTACCTGCACGACCCGGTCGCGCAGGTCACCCGCCCGGTGGTGCGGCTCGTCGGCTACGCGCGGGTCGCGTTGGACGGAGGCGAGTCGGCACGCGTGGCGTTCCGCGTCCCGGCCGACGTCACGTCGTTCACCGGCCGTGAGGGACGGCGCGTGGTGGAACCGGGGGCGCTGCAGCTGCGCGTGTCCCGGTCCAGCGCGGACGTGCACGAAGCGGTGGACCTGACGCTCGTGGGCCCGCTGCGCGAAGTCGACCACACGCGGCGCTGGCTCACCGCCGTGTCGGTCACCCACGAGGAGGTGGAACGAGCATGACCACCCAGATCGGCGAACCGGCGACCGAAGCCGCCCCGAACAAGTCGAAGAAGGTCCCGAAGGACCCGAAGCCGCCCCGGTACAAGAACACCTGGCGCAAGGCGTGGAAGCGCGACTGGCAGCTCTACACCCTGGTCATCGTCCCGCTGCTGTTCTTCCTCGTCTTCCGCTACCTGCCGATGCTCGGCAACGTCATCGCGTTCCGCCGCTTCGTGCCGGGCGGCAGCATCTACGGCGAGTCGTGGGTCGGCCTGCGCTACGTGAAGCTGTTCATCAGCGACCCGAACTTCTGGGAGGTGTTCGGCAACACGCTCGTCCTCGGCGCGCTGACCCTGCTGTTCTGCTTCCCGCTGCCGATCATCCTCGCGCTGCTGCTCAACGAGGTCCGCTCGCGCTACTTCAAGCGGTTCGTGCAGACGGTGTCCTACCTGCCGCACTTCCTGTCGATCGTGATCGTCGCCGGCATGGTCATGCAGCTGACGTCGCTGGACGGCACGGTCAACCAGATCATCAAGGCCTTCGACGGCAACGCGATCTCGTTCATCCAGGAGCCGAGCTGGTTCCGCACGATCTACGTCTCCTCCGAGGTCTGGCAGACGGTCGGCTGGGGCACGATCCTCTACCTCGCGGCGTTGACCACGATCGACTCTCAGCTCTACGAGGCAGCCCGGATCGACGGCGCCAACCGCTGGCAGCAGACCTGGCACGTCACGCTGCCGGGGATCCGCCCGACCATGATCACGCTGCTGATCCTCAACGTCGGCACGTTCATGGCGGTGGGCTTCGAGAAGGTCCTGCTGCTGTACAACCCGCTGACCTACCCGACCGCGGACGTCGTCTCGACCTACCTCTACCGGGTCGGCCTGGTGTCCAACAACTTCAGCTACGCCGCGGCGATCGGCCTGTTCGAGTCGATCATCGGCCTGACGCTGGTCCTGTCCGCCAACGCGATCTCGCGCCGAACAGTGGGGACGAGCCTGTGGTGACCACCGACCCGACGCAGCTCATGGAGCGGCTGGACAAGCCCGCCGCGCCCCGCCGCACGTCGCTCGACGACTCGCGCGGCTACCGGATCTTCCGGGTCGTCAACGTGGTGGTGCTGCTCGGCGTGGTCGCGGTGACGCTGTACCCGTTCGTCAACATCGTCGCGCAGTCGTTCAGCAGCGAGCTGTACATCCGCACCGGGCAGGTGAACCTGTTCCCGCGCGGGTTCAACCTGGACACCTACAAGCTCGTCGCGGCCGACCCGGTGTTCTGGAACAGCTACCTCAACACCGTCATCTACACGGTGACCGCCACCGCGATCTCGATCGTGCTCACCACGATCTACGCGTACGTGCTGTCGAAGCACCGGCTCAAGGGCCGCAACCTGCTCATCGGCATCGCGGTGTTCACGATGTTCTTCAACGGCGGCCTGATCCCGAACTACGTGCTGGTGTCCGGTCTCGGCATGACCAACACGATCTGGGCGGTCGTGCTGCCCAACGCGATCAGCGTGTTCAACCTGCTGGTGATGAAGGCGTTCTTCGAGAGCCTGCCGGCGGAGCTGGAGGAGGCCGCCGCGATCGACGGCCTGAACACCTACGGCATCCTGCTCAAGATCGTGCTGCCACTGTCGAAGGCCGTGCTCGCGACGATGATCCTGTTCTACGCGGTCGCGAACTGGAACTCGTGGTTCCAGGCGTTCATCTACTTCGACCGCTCCGAGCTGTTCCCGGTCACCGTGTACCTGCGCAACATGATCGCGGGCGCCTCGTCGGCGACGGCGGTCGGCGCGGTGGAGTCCAACGCGCTGGCGATCTCCGCCAACATCAAGGCCGTGACGATGGTGCTCACAGTCCTGCCCATCGTCGTGGTCTACCCGTTCATCCAGCGCTATTTCGTGTCGGGCGTGATGCTCGGCGCGGTCAAGCAGTAGCGCGCCCCTCCGAGTTGACGACGGTGTCACACACCTGAGGAGAGCACGATGCGAACGAAATGGAAGCGCACGCTTCTGACTCTCGTGGCCGGCAGCCTCGTGGTCGGCACGGCGGCGTGCAGCGACGACAGCACCGGCGCGGGCGGCGTCGACCTCGAAGGCAAGAAGGTCGCCGCGATGGCCGAGTACAAGGCGGGTGACCAGTTCAAGGCCACCGAGCCGCTGGACGTCAGCCTGCTCTACCTCGACCAGGCCCACTACCCGTTGAAGAACGACTGGCTGCTGTGGTCGGAGATCACCAGCCGGACCAACGTCAAGCTCCAGCCGACGGTCGTGCCCTACAGCGACTACGACCAGAAGCGCGGCCTGGTGATCAGCTCGGGCAACGCGCCGACGATCATCTCCAAGACCTACCCGGGTCAGGAGGAGCCGTTCGTCTCGTCCGGCGCGATCCTCCCGGTGAGCGACTACCTCGACCTGATGCCGCACTTCAAGGAGAAGATCGAGAAGTGGAAGCTCCAGCCGGAGCTGAACACGCTGCGTCAGGCGGACGGCAAGTTCTACCTGCTGCCCGGCGTGCACGAGGCCGTGTGGCAGGACTACACGCTGGCGTTCCGCACCGATGAGCTGACCCGCCTGGGCCTGTCCGCGCCGAAGACCTGGGACGAGGTCTACACCGTCCTCAAGGCGATCAAGGCCGCGCACCCGGACAGCTACCCGCTCTCCGACCGCTTCGAGGGCAAGGCCATCCTGAACTACGCCGGCCAGACCTTCGGCACCCAGGCCGGCTGGGGCTACGTCAAGAACACGACCTGGAACGAGTCCGAGCAGAAGTTCGACTTCACCGGTGTGACGCCCGAGTACAAGCAGCTCATCGAGTACTTCCGCAAGCTGGTCGACGAAGGGCTGATGGACCCGGAGAGCTTCACCCAGAAGGACGACGCGGCGATCCAGAAGTTCGCCAGCGGCAAGTCGTTCGCGATCAGCAGCAACGCGCAGAACATCGTCAACGACTACCGCCCCAACCTCGGCAACATCCCGGGCGCGACCGTCGCCAAGATCCCCCTGCCGGCCGGGCCCAAGGGTGACGTGATCCGCGGCCTGCGCACCGAGAACGGCATCATGATCTCGTCGAAGGCGGTCGAGAGCGACAAGTTCGTGGCGACGATGCAGTTCATCGACTGGCTCTGGTACTCCGACAAGGGCCAGGAGTTCGTCAAGTGGGGCGTGGAGGGGACGACGTTCGAGAAGGACGCCTCCGGCAAGCGGAAGCTCAAGCCGGAGGTGGCGTTCGGCGGGATGAACGTCGGCGCTCCCAAGAACCTCCAGCGTGACTTCGGCTTCTCCGGTGGCGTCTTCGCCTACGGCGGCCCGACCGAACTGCTCCAGTCGACGTTCACCGAGGAAGAAGTCGCCTTCCAGAAGACGATGGCCGACAAGAAGGTGCTCCCGCTGGCCCCGCCGGCGCCGTTCGACGAGCTGGAGCGCGAGCGGGCCACGCTCTGGGAGACCCCGCTGAAGGACTTCGTCCTGCAGTCGACGCTCCAGTTCATCCTCGGCAGCCGTGACATGTCCACTTGGGACGCCTACGTCAAGGAGTTGGACGCCAAGGGCATGACCGAGTACATGGAGCTGGTGAACAGCGCGTACAAGCGGTACAAGGAGAAAAACGGCTGAGTTGTCCCGGGCCCGGTCGCGATCGTTGCGGCCGGGCCCGTATCCATTGTCCTGCACCACGTTCAGGAGTGTCGTTCGTGAGTCACGCACCCATCGTCGTACCCGGCGCGCCGATCGGCCGCCTGTCCGAGTCGTGGCGCCACTGCGTGGGCACCGGGCGGCTCAACCTCGCGCTGCGCGCCGACTACCAGGAGTCCCTGGCCCGCGTGCAGCGCGACATCGGTTTCCGCTACATCCGCGGTCACGGCCTGTTGTCCGACGACATGGGCGTGCACCGGCTCGCGGACGGCGTCACCCGGTACTCGTTCACGTACGTGGACCAGGTCTTCGACCGGTTCCTGGAGCTGGGCATCCGGCCGTTCGTGGAACTGGGGTTCATGCCGACCGCGCTCGCCTCGGGCGACGACACCGTGTTCTGGTGGAAGGGCAACATCACCCCGCCGAAGGACTGGGACGAGTGGGCCGCGCTGGTCCGCGCCGTCGTCCGGCACCTCGTGGACCGCTACGGCCTGGACGAGGTGCGCACCTGGCCGATCGAGGTGTGGAACGAGCCGAACCTCGTCAACTTCTGGAAGGACGCCGACCAGGAGGCGTACTTCCGCCTGTACGAGATCACCGCGCGGACCGTCAAGGACGTGGACGCGGGGCTCCAGGTGGGCGGACCCGCGATCTCGCCCGGCGCGGACCGGTGGTGGGAGCCGTTCGCCGAGTTCGTCACCCGCCGCGACGTGCCGATCGACTTCGTCAGCAGGCACGCCTACTCGTCCGGTCCGGCGCAGCACGTGCCGTTCGGCACGTACCAGACGCTCGCCGCGCCGGAGACGCTGCTGGACCAGTTCGACGCGCCGCGCAAGCACCTCGCGGGCACCGCGCTGGCCGGGCTGCCGGTGCACATCACCGAGTACAACAGCTCCTACCGACCGGACAACCCGATCCACGACACGGCCTACCACGCCGCCTACCTGGCGCCCGTGCTCACCGGCGGCACCGAGCTGGTCGACTCGTACTCCTACTGGACGTTCTGCGACGTCTTCGAGGAGGACAACGTGCCGACGTCGTTGTTCCACGGCGGTTTCGGCCTGCTCACGCACCGGCAGGTGCCGAAGCCGACCTACCACCTCTACACGTTCATGGCGCGGATGGGCTCGCACGTGCTGGCGCGTGGGGACGACCACCTGGTGTGCGCTTCCGACGACGGCCGGGTGACGGTGTTGGCGTGGCAGCCGGTCGGCGGCACCGACGGGCCTGCCGTCTCCGAGCGGCACGAGGTGCGGCTGTCGGTCCCGATGACCGGTCCGCGTGCGTTCGTCCGGCGGGAGCGGGTCAACGAGCACGACGGCAACGCGTTCGCGGCGTGGCGTGAGCTGGGCCGGCCGCGTTCGCCGTCCCCTCGCACCATCGAGGTGCTGCGCGACTGCGCGCGCCCGGCCGTGGAACACCGGTCGGAGGCGGTCGTGGACGGGCGTCTCGTGCTCGACCTGGCGTTGTCGCGGCACGAGGTCACGTTCGTCGAGATCACCCCCGTGCACGAGGAGGAACACGTCGGGCTGGACGACCGGCGGCTGCTCGGCGTGTCCGACGACCGCCTCGTCGCACCGCACGAGCGGGCGTGACGGTGGCGGGCGAACGCCGCGGCGATCCCGCGGCCGAGATCGGCGCGGGCATCCTGTCGCGCGTCGCGTCCGTCGTGTACTGGTTCGTGGTCATCGAGGCGCTGCTGGTGCTGACCACGGCGCCGGGGTTCGTCGCGCTGCTGTTCCTGGCGCGGGACGCGGGCAACGCGCCGTTGATCGGGCTGTGCTTCGCCCCGGTGGGTCCGGCGCTGTCCGCCGCGGTGTTCGCCTGGCGGGTGTTCCTGAACGACCGCGACCTCTCGCCCGCCCGGCACTTCTGGCGCGGCTACCGGCTCAACTGGCTCGACGTGCTGCGCTGGTGGCTGCCCGCGCTGGCGGTGCTCACCGTCATCGGCTTCTCCCTGGCGAACCTGGGTCTGGCGGGTGTGCCCGCCGGGTACGGGCTCGTGCTGGTCGTGATCGCGGTGGCGGTGCTGCTGTGGTCGTCGCAGGCGCTGGTGCTGTCCTCCACGCTGGCGTTGCGCACGCGGGACACCGCGCGGCTGGCGTCCTACTACCTGGCCGCCCGGCCGGCGAGCGCGCTCGGCGCGTTGTCGCTGCTGGTGGCGGCCGGCGGGCTCGTCGTGCTCACCTCGGACTGGGTGCTCGCACTGCTCGCCTCCCCGTTCACGCTCGCCCTCCTGCGCAACGCCGACCCGGTGCTGCGCGACGCGACCGAGAGGTTCACAACCGGATGACCCGACAGATCGGCTACGGGGGCGACTACAACCCCGAGCAGTGGCCCCCCGAGGTCTGGGACCAGGACTGCGCCGCGTTCTCGTTGGCCGGCGTAGACACGGTGACGCTGGGGGTGTTCGCGTGGGCGCACCTCCAGCCCGCGGAGGACCGGTACGACTTCTCGCGGTTGGACGCGATCGTGGAGCGGGCGACGGCCGAGGGCATGCGGATCGTGCTCGCCACGCCGAGCGGCGCGATGCCGCCTTGGTTGGCGCACAAGTACCCGGAGGCGTGCCGGGTGGACTTCGAGGGACGTCGGCACGTCTACGGGCAGCGGCACAACGCGTGCCCGTCGTCGCCCGACTTCCGCCGCCTCTCCGTGGACATGGCGGGGCGGCTCGCCGAGCGGTACGGGGACAACCCGGCGATCGTGGCGTGGCACGTCGGCAACGAGTACGGCGGCGCGTGCTGGTGCCCGCGGTGCGGTGAGGCGTTCCGCGATTGGCTGGGCAAGCGCTACGGCGACCTCGACCGGCTCAACGACGCGTGGAACACGACGTTCTGGTCGCACACGTTCACCGACTGGGCGGAGATCCAGCCGCCGAACATCCTGTCCGAGCACTGGCGCGGGCCGAACCACACCGCGTTCCAGGGCATCACGCTGGACTACAAGCGGTTCATGTCGGACGCGCTGCTGGGCGGGTTCGTGGCGGAGAAGGCGGCGATCCGCGAGCACTCGCCGCACACGCCGGTGACGACCAACATGATGGGCCTGTACCAGCCGATCGACTACCACCGGTGGGCGCAGCACCTCGACTTCGCGTCGTGGGACAACTACCCGCCGGAGGACCCGTCGGCGTCCCGCACGGCCGCGCGGATGGCGTTGGCGCACGGGTTGATGCGCGGGTTGCGCGACGGCGAGCCGTTCTGGGTCATGGAGCAGACGCCGTCGGTCACCGCGAGCCGGGACGTCAACCCGGTCAAGCGGCCGGGGGTGTTGCGGCTGTGGTCGTGGCAGTCCGTGGCGCACGGCGCGGACGCCGTCCTGTACTTCCAGATGCGTCAGTCGCGCGGTGCGTGCGAGAAGTACCACGGCGCGGTGCTCGACCACGCGGGCCGCACGGACACGCGGTTGTTCCGCGAGGTGGCCGAGTTGGGTGGCGAGTTCGCCCGGGTCGGTGACGCGGTGCTCGGCGGTCGGACGCCCGCGCGGGTCGCGCTGCTCATCGACTGGGACAGCTGGTGGGCGGTCGAGATGTCCGACGGGCCCAACCGCAACGTCGGGTACGTGGCGGTGCTGACGGCGTACCACCGGGCTCTGTGGCAGGCGAACGCGGCGCTGGACGTCGTGCCGGTGACGGCGGACCTCTCCGGTTACGACGTGGTCGTGGCGCCGTTGCTGCACATGGTGAAGGGCGATCTCGCGGAGCGGGTGACGGCGTTGGTCGAGCGTGGCGGCACGTTCGTGACCACCGCGCTGTCGGGTCGGGTGGACGAGGACGACAACGCGTTCCTGACCGACGTGCCGGGGCCGTTCGCGTCGTTGCTCGGGTTGCGGGTGGAGGAGACCGACGCACAGCAGCCCGACGTGGTGAACCCGGTGACGCTCGGCTCCGACGTGCACGAGGCGCGGCACGTGTTCGAGGTGATCATCCCCGAGGCGGGGCCGACCGGACCTGCGGCGGAGGTGCGCGGCACTTACGGCGCCGACTTCTACGCCGGGACGCCTGCCGTCACCAGGTCGGTGCGCGGGAGCGGGAGTGCCTGGTACGTGGGCACTCTGCTCGACGACGCCGGTGTCGCTTCGGTCGTGCGTGAGGCGTTGGACGAGCACGGTCTTCTCGGGCCGCTCGCCGACGTACCCGATGTCGAGGTCGCGGAGCGCGTCACGCCGGACGGGGTGCGGCACCTGTTCGTGCTGAACCACGGCGAGGCCCGGACCGTGGCCGCGCCGGTGGACGGTACCGATCTGTTGACTGGCCGGGAGCTGAGCGTCGGTGACGAGTTGGAACTCGCGCCGACGGCGGTGCTGGTGATCCGCTGCCGGTAGGCGCGGGTGGCGGCCGGCAGCGGGGTGCCGGCCGCCACTTCTAGCGGTCAGTGGATCAGGCGACCGTGGGCGTCCGGCACTCCGGACTTGCGCCAGAAGTAGGTGTTGACCTGGTCACGCCACTCCGTCGCGCACCGCAGCTGCTCCTCCAGCAGCTCGGTGACCCGGCCGAACACCTCCGGCGGCACGCTGCCCTCCAGCTTTGCCCACGTGTCGACCATCCGGGACACCTCCTCCGGGCCGGCGAAGTGGGTGTCGTAGATGTGCTGGATCACCGTGGTGCCCGAGTGCAGGACGTGGTCGTACGGCACGTGGTGGAAGAACAGCAGCAGCTCGTCCGGGCACGTCCCGGTCGACTCGTACAGGTCCCGCCACGGCGCCGGGTACTGGCCGGTGAAACCGGTGCCCGTCGCCCGCGTGCGGTCCACGCCCACACCGTCGCGGTCGGCGAAGTGGTAGGTGCCCCACGGCGAGTACTCGTAGCCGTCGACGTCCGGCCCGTAGTGGTGGCCCGGACGCACCATGAAGCCGACGCCCAACGGGGCCGTGTAGCGCTCGTAGGTGAGCCAGGAGCCGTCCATCAACTCGTGCAACGCCTCCCGCACGGTCGACGGCTCGGTGAAGGTCAGGCCGATCCACTCGTCCAGCAGCGCCTCCGGCTCCAGCCGGTCGTCCCACGCGAGCCGGCCGAAGCCGAACAGGTTGGCCTGCGCCAACGGGTGCCCGGTCCAGAACGCGTCGTCCCCGACGTTCGACACCGCCACCACACCCCCGGCGGGCGCGGTGGCACGGCCGCCGGCGATGTCCGCCACCGTCGGCTCGCCCTCGCCCCACGGCCGGAAGCCGAGCACCTCGCGCCACTGCGGCACAAGGTGGCACACGTGCTTCTGCTGCCCGGTGTACTCCTGCGTCACCTGCACCTCGACCGCGAGCCGGGTGCGGGGCATCGCCGCGATCACCGGGGAGACCGGCTCGCGCACCTGGAAGTCGATCGGACCGGCCTTCACCTGCACCACGACGTTCGGGTCGAACGCGCCGTCGAGCGGGGCGAAGTTGTCGTAGGCGGCACGGGCGCGGTCGGTGGTGCGGTCGCGCCAGTCCTGGCGGTGGTTGTAGACGAACGCGCGCCAGAACACCGTGCCGCCGAACGGCGCCAGCGCGCGGGCCAGCACGTTCGCCCCGTCGGCGTGGTCGCGACCGTAGGCGAACGGTCCCGGTTGGCCCTCGGAATCGGCCTTCACGACGTACCCGCCGAAGTCCGGGATCGCCGCGTACACCCCGGCCGTGGTGCGCGCCCACCAGTCCCGCACCGCCGGGTCGAGCGGGTCGGAGGTGGGCAGGCCGCCGAGGGTGATCGGCGCGGCGAAGCTCACCGACAGGTGCACCCTGATCCCGTGCGGGCGGAACACCTCGGCGAGCCGCACGACGTCCGGCAGCAGGTCGGTCAGCAGCCGGGCTTCGGTGCGGTGCACGTTGACGTTGTTGAGGCCGACCCGGTTGACGCCGATCGAGCCGAGCAGCCGCGCGTAGGCGCGGGCCCGGGACAGGTCGGTGCGCACCGCGCCGTCGGCGTAGAAGATCGAGCCGCCCGCGTACCCGCGTTCGACCTGGCCCATCACCGGGTCCACGGCCACGTTGTCCCAGTGGTCGAGCATCCGGACCGGCTGCCGGGGCGCGTGGCGCCGCGGCTCCTGGACGCCCGTGAAGACCGACTCGCCTTGCCGCACCACGTGGTGGAAGCCGTAGAGCAGGCCGACACCGTCGACCGCGCGGACCGTGGTTGTTGTCTCGGTGCGCGCCACCACGAACGCCTCGGGGTTCTCCTCCCCGTCGTCCGGCGCGCACACCAACTCCAGCTGCGCCGGGCCGTGGTCGACCAGCGCGCCGCCGTGCTCGGCCACCGCCGCCTCGACCTCGCCACGCACGGTGGCGACCACCGGCCCGTCACCCACGACCCGGACCCGCCGTGAACCGACCGGACGCAATGCGGAGGACGGCAGCCACGCCGGGTGCACGCCCTCGGGCGACGGTGCGACCGGTGTCCGGTCTTCGAGGACTTCCGGTGACATCGCGCCGACCATGCTCGGTCCCTTTCCGGTTCGGGCTCGGTCACACCAACCTATGTCGATTTCACTTTCACGGCAAGGAAAACGGCCCGACCGAGGTACGTCCACTTTCGACATACGTGAACAGCCGGGTTACGAAACTTTTGCGTGGCAACGCCTCCCGCGTCGAGCCGGTCAGCGCCCCTGCGGGCGCCGTTCGAACAGGTCCGCCGGGACGGCGTCGGCGAGCGCCTGGTAGCCGGCCGGGTTCAGGTGCAGGTGGTCGCCTTCGTCGCAGGCCGCGAGCAGGCGTCGGGGCTCCTGCGGGTCGCGCACCGCCGCGTCGAAATCGAGCACCGCGTCGAACGTGCCGCTGGTGCGGATCCACTCGTTGACCGTCTGCCGGGTCGCCTCACGGCAGCCGTCCAGATCGTCGTAGGCCTCGTTGCCGCCCAAGGGCGCCAACGTCGCCCCGTACACGCCGATGCCGTGGGCGTGGGCGCGCACCACGATCTGCTCGTAGGCCGCGCAGAGGTCGTCCACGACCTGCTTCTGCGCCACCGGTGTCGCGTCGGCGGTGCAGATGTCGTTGATGCCCTCGAACAGCACCAGCCACGCCACACCGCTCTGCGCCAGCACGTCCCGGTCCAGCCGGGCCAGCGCGCTCGGGCCGACCCCGTCTGTGAGCACGCGGTTCCCTCCCGTGCCCTGGTTGAGCACGGCGACGTCGGCGGTGGTCGGGCGTGACCGGAGCCGGGCGAGCAGCCGGTCCGGCCAGCGGTCGTTGCCGTTGGTGGTGGAGCCCCTCCCGTCGCTCAGGGAATCGCCCAGCACGACCACGGCCGCGGCGGAACGCTCCGACCACACCTCGACGCCGCTGAGGAAGTACCAGTGGTCGGTGGTCGACGCGCCCGGCAGGTCGACGGCCTCGACGTGGTCACCGGCCAGCAGGTGGGAGGTGGTCCGCGAGCCGGGGTGCGAGGTGATGAGGTCGGATGCCTGGCCGTCGGCCAGGAACACCGTCACGGTGAGGTTCGCGTCCGGTGCGACCGGGAAGTCCAGCGGGTCCGACACCACCTGCGCGCCGACCGGCACGACCACAGTGGACCGGCTGTGGAAGGTGACCCGGCGGACCGAGCCCGGCTCGACCGCGCTCACCCCGGCCTGCCCGTGAGCCGGGAGCGCCACGGACACGGCGGTGATCGGCAGCGCGGCCCTGCCGAACGCGTTCGAGAACCACAGCCGCAGCCGATCGCCGCCGACGGACGTGTGCACGGTCTGCCGCAGCGTGGCGTCGGCGAGCACCAGGCTGTCCTGGGTGAACGGCGCGGGCGGCATGTCGGCCGGGTTGGTCGGCTGCGGTGAGGACACCCACGTGTGCACCCAACGGCCGGACGGACGGGCTCCGGGGACGAGACTCATCGGGTGGACCGACCTCCGCGGCTCGGTGGTGTGACCGACCGATTCTGGTGCAGCACGCCGGCCCGGTCAGCCCAGGGTTGCCGCTGGGGACGCGCAACGCACAACACAGCCCGTGCGAGGCGACGTTGACTCGCACGGGCTGCTGTCCAGTTCGGCGGCGGGCCGTACGTGTTCGCATCCAACCCAGCCGCTCCAGGCAATCAGTGAACCGTTTAAGTGTCAAGATCCGCCTAATGAGACGAACTATTTTCCAACGGGTGGGCCCTTGATAAACCGGTTAAGTACCCGGTGCCGTCAGTCGGCACGTCGAGTGACCAGTGGGTTCAGCACCAGGCCGAGGACGTTCGCGGCGGTGGCGCTGGACAGCGCGATGCCCCAGCCGATCGGGCCCAGCGGCGTGCAGCCGAAGAACTGGCTGACGCCCGGCGTCTGGATCACCGCGCCGAGCGCGGCCACCGAACCGAGGCCCGCAGCCAGCACGGACCGGTCCAGCCCGCCGGTGACGAGGGTCTGGCCGAGCTGGGTGCCGACCAGCGCGGCCAACGCCACGGTGCTCGCCCGGCGGGAGCGGCCGGTGAGACGGGCCGCCGTCCACGCCGCCGTCGCGCCGAGGGTCGTGGTGATGGCACGGGCGGTGATGTCCTTGTTCAGCGCGCTGCCCAGGGACGACGTCGGTCCTTCACGGAGCAGGTCGGGCACGGACTCGCCGGCGGGCCTGCTCAGCGCGATGGCCAACGCGGGCGCCAGGTCGGTCAGCAGGTTCACCAGCAGGAGCTGCCGTGCGGTCAACGGCGACCGCCCGGTCAACGCCGAACCGAGCACGCTGAACGCGATCTCGCCGAAGTTGCCGCCGAGCAGGATCGCCAGCGCCTCGCGCACGGACGCCCACATGGC
This sequence comes from Saccharothrix deserti, assembly GCF_009769385.1. GTDB lineage: Bacteria > Actinomycetota > Actinomycetes > Mycobacteriales > Pseudonocardiaceae > Actinosynnema > Actinosynnema deserti. The sequence continues at coordinate 342,093 of NZ_VKAB01000011.1, read as the reverse complement.
CCGGCCCTCGACCAGCGCCGCGATGATCGTCTCCAGCCGGTCGTCGGTGACCACCAGGTCGGCGGCGGCACGGGCGGCCGGCGTGCCGCGCCTGCCCAACGCGATGCCGACGTCGGCGAGCCGGATCGCGGGCGCGTCGTTCGCGCCGTCACCGGTCATCGCGACCACCCGGCCCAGCCGCTGGTAGGCCTCGATGATCCGCACCTTCTGCGCCGGGCTGCAGCGGGCGATCACGTCCACGGTCGGCAGCAGCGCGTCCAGCCCGTCGTCGTCCAGCTCGTCGATCCGCGATCCCGTCACCACGGTCATGTCCGCGTCGCCCCGGACCTCGGTGGCGATCGCCTCGCCGGTGGCCGGGTGGTCGCCGGTGATCATCACGATCCGCACCCCGGCCTCGCGCAGCTTCGCCGCGGCCGGTGGCGCGCTGTCGCGCACCGGGTCGGCCAGCGCGACGAAACCCAGCAGGGACAGGCCCTTCACGTCGTCGTCGGTCACCGTGTCGCCTTCGAACCCGGTGCGCTCGGCGACCGCCAGCACCCGGTGGCCGCGACCGGCGAGCCGGCGGACCCGCTCTTCCAGCCGGCGCAGTTCGCGCGGGTCGGCGTCGCAGCGCGGCAGCACCACTTCGGGCGCGCCCTTCACGCTCAGCACCATCCGCTTCCCGACCTTGCCGGCGGTCGCGTGGTAGCCGCGGGACGGTTCGAACGGCAGCGCCTCGACCAGGGTCCAGCCGCGGGCACCGGTCGTCGGGCCGACGCGCGCCCGTCGTGCGCCTTCCAGCACGGCACGGTCGGTCTGGTGCGCCAGTTCACCGGGGTCGTCGGCGGCCGGTGTGGCCCGGACGGCGGCGGCCATGACCCGGCGCAGTTCGTCGTTCAGCTCACCGAGCGCCGCGCCACGGCGGCCGTTGTCGACGCGGCCGACGCTCAGCTTGCCCTCGGTCAGCGTGCCGGTCTTGTCGAAGCACAGCACGTCGACCCGGCCCAGCGCCTCGATCGTGCGCGGGTTGCGGACCAGCGCGCCGTGCTCGGCGAGCCGTCGTGCGGCGGCCAATTGGGCGGCGTTGACCAGGAACGGGAGCCCTTCGGGCACCGAAGCGACGGCGAGGTTCACCGCCGCGCCCATGCTCTGCCGCAGCGGCACGCCGCGCAGCAGTCCCGCGCCGGTGACGGCCGCGGCCGACCCCAGTGCGACGGGCAGCGCCTTGCGGGTCAACTCGGCCAGCCGTGCCTCCACGCCGGTGGTGGGCGTGTTGCGCCTGGCTGCCGCCATGCTGCGGCCGACCTCCGTGGCGTCCCCGGTGGCGACGACCACGGCCAGCGCCTCACCGGCGGCGATCGTGGTGCCCTCGTAGAGCATGGACGACCGGTCGGCCAGTTCGGCGGCCACCACCGGGGCCGGGTCCTTGGTCACCGGGAGGGATTCGCCGGTGACCGACGACTCGTCGACTTCGAGCCCTTCACCGTCGAGCAGGCGGCAGTCGGCGGGCACCACGTCGCCTGCCGCCAGCCGCACCACGTCTCCCGGCACCAACTCGTCGGCCGTCACCTCGCGGTCGCGCCCGTCGCGGACCACGGTGGCGCGCACCGCCGAGCGGCCGAGCAGGTTGGCCAGCGCCCGGTCCGTGACGACCTGCTGCACGCTGCCGATCAGCGCCGACAGACCCACGATGCCCACGACCAGCGCCGCGTCGACGGGGGAACCCACCGCCGCCGACACCGCCGCGCCACCGGCCAGCACCGGCGTCAGCGGGTTCGACAACTCGGCCAGGAACGCGCTGCCCAGGCTCGTGCCGACGGCCTGCCGCCCGGCGGACGTGCGCAGCCTGCGTTGCGCCTCGCCGTCGGCCAGCCCGTCGCGGCCCGAACCCAGCCGGTCGAGCACGGTGGCCGCCGGCATCAGGTGCCACGGCTGCGCGGTGGCGGGTGCGGCCAAGGAATCCGATGCCGGCGTGGCGCCGCTCAGCCGCTTCGCCCGCCACACACCGTCCACGAACGCGATGGCCGACGCACCGTCGACCGCACGGGCCGCACCTTGGGCGGGCGTGGGACCACGGGTGCTGAGCACACTCACCGCGCCGATGCCGCTCGCCGCCTGGGCAAGCATGATCCCGTCCCGGTTGACCAGCCGGGCCGCCGGGACCGCCTCCACCAGCAGCACGGCCGGTTCGAGATCGCGGACCACGACGTGCGCGCCCCACGGCGGCGGATCACCGTCCTGGTGCACGCCGACGCCGCAGTCCGCCGAGCCGAGCGCCCGGCGGTTGTCGGACACGAGCAGCACCACGTGCCCGTCGCCCTGGAGCGCTCGCACCGCGCCGACCAGGCCTTTTCCCGACGGGATGAGACGGTCGGCGAACCGGACCGGCGCATGTTCGCGGTCCGTGGCCACGATCACGCGGAGCCCGGCCTCCCGTGCCGCGGCCGCGATCGCGTCCACGGCCGGTGGGGTCTCGACGTCGACCGCCACCACGGCTTGGAGGCGACGGCCCTTGGTCAGGCCGAGCACCGCCGCGTGGTCGGCCAACCGGCGTTGCTCGCGCGTGCCCTTGCGCCCTTGCAGGTCGAGGCGGTCGACCGGGCCGATGGTCCAGTCGCCGTCGTGTCGCACGGCGGTCGGGTCGTCGGGGTCGAACAGGGCGAACGCGCGTTCGGCCGCTTCGGCGGGCTCGGTGTCCGGCAGCGGCACCAGGTCGCTGAGCACCGAACGGCCCGAGCCGAGCGCGGTCTCGTCGAGCACCAGCACGTCGATCGCGTCCAGTCGGCGGATCACGGCGCGGTCCATCACCAACGCGCCCCTGGTGGCCAGCACACGGCCCAGTTGCGCGGCGAACGCGGCCTGGCCGACCGACGGCGCCTTCGGCAGGCTCGCCACGCCCAGTGCCGCGGCCCGGCGGGGACCGGTGAACGGGGCCGCCGCGACGCCCGCCGCCGCACCCGCCGCCAACGCCCGCCGCGCGTAGCGGTCGACCGGGCCCTCGGGGAACGGGCGCGGTCGTTCGACCACGATCGGCTCGGCCTCGGCGTCGTCCGGGCCGCCGATCAACCCTGCCTCGGCGGCGCACCACGCCTGTTCGTACGCCTTCGCCTCGCGCCACTGCTGCACGCGTTGGGCGATGTCCAGCACCGTGCCCTCGCTGCGGGAGGCCAGGCCGCGGATGAGCGCGGCGAGCATCGAGGTGGCCGTATCGGCGCGTTCCCGGCCCTGCAACCGTCCGGCGGCCAGCTCGCGCAGCCTGGGGTGCAGGTCGACGGCGCCGATGAGGGCGACCAGTTCACCGGGCAGCGGCGCCCACGGGGCGATCTTCGTGACGGCGGCCAACGCCAGGCCCGCCGCGTCGGCGGCGAGCGTGGACAGCAGGCGGGTGCCTTTGAGGCCGTCCGCCGGGTGGTGCAGCTCGTCCTCGACCAGGCGCTCGTCCTCGGTGGCGGGCTCGGCTTCGGCCCGGCGCACGAGGGCGAGCAGGTCGGAGGTGGGTGGCGCGGGGTCTTCGACGGCCACGATCACCCGTGCGGAGGGGGCGTTCACGCGGGCCCAGAGCACTCCGGGGTGGTTTTCGAGCGTGCGCTCGATCCGGCCGGCGACCTGCTTGCCACGCGGGCCGTGCACGCCGTGCGCCTCTATGTGCAGGCGTCCCGGGCACGACCACACCTTCCGCCGGTCGCGGCGCAGCACGGGGGTCTGCTCCAGCGGGGCGAGGGCCAGGCCGACCAGTCCCTTGGCGATACCGCCGGCCGTGCGCAGGGGATCGATACCGAGGAGTTCCACGTGCTTGTTTTCCCGATCGGGTGGCGTCCTATGCCTCAGGATCGTGGATAGACCGGCGCGGCTCAGTCCTCGAAGACCAATTCGGCCCACACGGTGGTGAAGGCCGCCTTGGTCAGCACGCCCCAGCGCGAGGACAGCCCGTCGACCAACACCAGCCCCGCCGACGACCGCCACGGCGTCGACCGGCGGACCGCGCGGTCGCGCACGCTGACCACCAGGGCCTCCCGCCACCGGTCGAGCACGAGTTCGAGCACGTAGGGCGGCGAACCGTGCCGCCGGGCGTTGTCGAACAGCTCGCCCACCACGAGGCGGACCAGCACCACGTCCAGCTCGAGCCAGCCGTCCAGGCACTCGCGCACCCAGTCGGCGACCTCCTCGGGCGATGTCGAGTCCCCGTCCTGGACGACCAGGACAACCGTGTCAGGGCCGGCCGTCACCGTACGAGCGTCCCACCGCGACGCCCCGCCGCACCTGACGAACACCTTGCGATCGCCGGCCGGGCGCGGGATCACGGCCGGGCTGAACGCGTGCAGCACGGCGGCGGCGATGAACTGTCCGTTGTGGACGAGCAGGTCGGCCGCCTTGTGCAGCCGACCCGGCAACCCGAGCCGCTCGGCGATGTCCAACGCGTACCGGGCCTGCTCGAACGACCGCACCGCACCTCCCGGCCCCGACTGCGGACGCCCGAGCCCGACCCGCCAGTCCGCCTCGGCTCCCATCGCCGCGGCCACCTGGCGCATGAAGTCGATCAGCCCGCGCAACGCCACGCCGTCCGCCGCCGCACGCGCGCCGACGTGGTGCCGTGCCCGCAACCGTTCCACACCCAGTTGCGCGCCGGTCGTGCTGACCGCGGCCAGGTCCTCCAGGTAGCCGTCGAGCAGTTCGGCGGGCACGCCCCGCGCGTCCCCGGCTCGCCCGCAGCCCGAGGTCCACCACGTCCAGCTCCGCCGCACGCCTCGGCCGTGACATGGCGCGAAGTCTTCCGTGGCGCACCGGCGGGCGGGGCGCGCCTACCTGTTTTGCCCGACCGCACGTCGGGTAGGCCGACACCGAGCACCCATCGGAGGGACCCATGAGCCGTTATGGGGACGAGGTCGCGGCGATGGCCGTGCCGCTGCACGACGCCGGCGACTTCGACATGCTGCTGGACCGCGTCGGCGACGCGCGGGTGGTGATGCTGGGCGAGGCCAGTCACGGGACGCACGAGTTCTACGGCCGCCGGGCGCAGCTGACCAGGAGGCTGATCGCGGAGAAGGGCTTCTCGTTCGTCGCGGTGGAGGGCGACTGGCCCGCCTGCGACCGGGTCGACGCCACCGTGCGCCGCCGGGCGGGCGCGCCCGAGGACCCGCGTGCCGCGCTGGCCGCGTTCGACCGGTGGCCGACGTGGATGTGGGCGAACGAGGAGGTCGTGGACTTCTGCCGGTGGCTGCGCCGGCACAACGCCGGGTTGCCCGAGCAGGAGCGGGTGGCGTTCCACGGCCTGGACGTCTACTCGCTGTGGGAATCGCTGCGGGAGATCCTGATCCACCTTCGTGAGCACGACCCGCAGGAGGTGCCCGCGGCGGTGGCCGCCTACCGGTGCTTCGAGCCGCACGGCACCGACCCGCAGGACTACGCGCTCTCCACCCGGTTCGTGCCCCAAGGCTGCGAGAACGAGGTGGTCGGCCTGCTGGTGCGGCTGCGGCGGCACGCGGCCTCGGACGGCGCCGGCCGGTTCGGGGCCTGGCAGAACGCCGAGGTCGTGGCCGGGGCCGAGCGCTACTACCGGTCCCTGCTCGGCGGCGGGCAGCCGTCGTGGAACGTCCGCGACCGGCACATGGACGACACCCTCGACCGGCTGCTCGACCACCACGGGCCGGGGTCGAAGGCGGTCGTGTGGGCGCACAACACCCACATCGGCGACGCGCGTGCCACCGACATGGCCGCTTCCGGACTGGTCAACACCGGTCAGCTCGCCCGCGAGCGGTACGGCCCCGACCAGGTCGTGCTGGTGGGCTTCGGCACCCATCGCGGCACGGTGGTGGCCGCCGAGGCGTGGGGCGCCGGGATGCGCGCGATGCCGGTGCCCCCGGCCCGGTCGGGATCGCTGGAGGACGCGTTGCACCACGCCGCGCCCGGCGAAGCCCTGTTCGTCTTCCCCCGCGGCGACCAACCGGACCTGCTCACCGACACCCTCCCCCACCGCGCGATCGGCGTCGTGTACCACCCGGAGCACGAGCGGTGGGGCAACTACGTGGAGACCGTCCTGGGCGAGCGCTACGACGCGTTCATCTGGGTGGACCAGACCACGGCTCTGCGCCCGCTGCACACCCGCGAGGTCGACGTCCTCGAACCCGAGACGTATCCGAGTGGTGTCTGAGCGTCATCGCCCGCCCGCCGCACCCGGTGGCTGACCTCGAAAAAACGAGAGGTTGATAACATCGTGTCACGGCAACCGAGTGCCGTCCGCTCGACGAGGATGGCACCCGTGACCAAGGCACAGAGAATCGCAGCGGCGTGGGCGAACCTGCCCGCACCGGAGTTGGCCGACCAGGTCCGCCTCCTGGTCAAGGCCCGGGACGCCGCGTCGCGCGGCGTCTGGTCGGCCGTGCGTGAAGACCCCGTGATCGCCGCACGCGTCCGCGGGGCGTTGGCGGGCTTGAAGGCCGAGTACCGCGGTCACCGCGACGAGGCCATGTGGCTGGTGTGGATCGCGCACGTGCAGCAGCAGTTGGCCGTGCCCGCCGCCGCACCCGCGCCCGTCGTGGAAGCCCCGGTCGAGGACGTCACGCCCGAGCCGGTCGCCGAGCAGTGGGCGCCCCGCCAGGAACCGGCGGCACCGCGTCCGCCCAGCGACGCCCCGCCCGTCCTCTTCCAGGAACCGCTCTCGTCCTCGAAGTAGCACCGCCGTCACGCCTGGTGGCCGCCGGCGCGCCCGCGTGCCGGCCCGCCGTCGTGGAGGGTGACGGCGAGGATCACGACGACCGCCGCCCCGACCGGGATCAGCGCCAGTCCGGTCCGCAGGCCGTAGGCGTCGCCGACCGCGCCGATCAACGGTGCGGCGGCGATCAGGGCCAGGCGGTCCACCGTGCCGATCAGGGTCAGCCCCAGGCCGGGTGGCAGGCCGGGTGCGGTGTCGGCGGCACGTGCGCTCGCCGGCACGAGCGTGGCGATGCCCAGGCCCACGATCCCGAACGCGATCACGGTCGTGACGGGTGCGGGGAAGATCAGGGCCACCGCCATGGCGAGACCCGCCGTGGTGGCACCGGTCCGCGCCACGGCGCGGTCACCGAAGCGCGTCACGGCGCGGTCGCCGAGTAGCCGGCCGATGGTCTGCGTCGCCTGGAGCGCGATGAACGCCGTGCCCGCCATCGCCGGACCGGCGCCCAGATCGCCGCGCAGGTACACCGCGCCCCACGTCGCGCCGACGTCCTCGATCACGTTGGCCATCGCGGCGACCACGCCGAGCAGCCCGACGCTCGCGATCAGCCGCAGCCGCACCCGTCCCACGCCGGCCACGGCTGTGGTGTCCGGGCCTCGGAGCAGGAAACGGGACGCGGCCAGGGCGAGGCCCGCGAACAGCACGGCCGCCGTCGCCAAGTGCCACGACACCGGTACGTGGAGGCCCGCGGCGGCGGCACCCGTGAGGCCGCCGACGACCGCGCCGATGCTCCACACGCCGTGCAGGGAGTTGAGGATCGACCGCCCGTACAGCCGTTCCACCCGCAGCCCTTGGGCGTTGGCGGCCACGTCCGCGATCGCGTCGAACGAGCCCGCGACGAACAAGGCGCACGCCAGCGCCCACCACGACGGCGCGACACCGATGAACACCAGGTTGGCCGCCAGCACGACGGACGCGGCGACCGCCGTGCGCGCCGATCCCCACCGGCCGACCAACACACCGGCGATCGTCCCGACCAGCAGTGCGCCCAGCGGGAACGCGGCCACCACGGACCCGAACCCCGCGTTCGACAACGCGAGCCCGGCCTTCAGCTCGGGGTAACGCGGCACCGCGTTGGCGAACACCCCGCCGTTGACGAAGAACAGGACGGCCACCGCGCCACGCGCCCGCCGGCTGGTGCGAGCGGGCGGCGGAGGGCGAGTCATGAGAGCCAAGCATCGAGCCCGGATGCCGCCGACGGAAGTGACGTGGAACACAGGAAAGCGGGCACACCGGCCGTCCAAAACGGACGCGCACGGCGCCGGAGTGGCCGTCGGGTGGACACGCGGTCACCGTGCGGTGCAAGAACTGCGCGGACAGCGGAACCGGAGGGTCCTGCGGCACGTCCCCCTGAACGGAGAGGGGGTTCGATGGTCGGACGTGTGTCGCGGTGGCGGTCTCCGTGGTGGCCCGTGATCGCAGCGGCGGTTCCGGTGTTGCTCACGCTGTGGGCGGTCAGCGCGCCCGGCGGGTACTTCGGGGTGGCGTTGTCCGTGTACGGGTGCTGGCTGGTGGTCGGTGTCGCGTGGCTGGTGGTGGGCGTTCTCGCGGTGCTCGCGCTGCCCCGGCCGCGGAAACCGCACGTGGGCAGGCTGTGGCCGTTCCTGCTGGTCCCGGCGCTGGTGGTGGTGACGTGGGCGGCGGTCCGCACGGAGGTGGTCCAAAGCGCGGTGTTCGAGGCGCACCGGTCCGGGTTGGAGGCCGTGGTCGCGGACGTGGCGGCGGAGCCGGACCACCGGCTCCTGGACCGCCAGGTCGGGTTGCACACGATCAGGACGGCGAAAGTCGACGCCGGCGGCTGCACGTTGCTCACCGTGAGCGACGCCGGGTTCCTCGATCCGACCGGGTACGCCTACTGCCCCGACCGGGTGCCGGTGGACGCGAACGGGGACGGCGTGATCTACGAACACATCGAGGGCCCCTGGTACGAATTCGCGGTCCGGTGGTGAGGCCGCGTCGGTTACGCTCCGCGCCGGTCGGGGGACCGTCTATGTGGGGGGACACGTGTTCCGTTCGGTGCGCGGGCTTGGGATCGCGTTTGTCGTGCTGGTGTCGCTGACGGCGTTGTCCGACGTGATCATGGCCGGGTGGGTGTGGCACCTGCGGGACGTGTTGCGCGACTACGTCGACGACCGGGTCGGTCAGGTCGAGTTCGACGGCACGATCGCGACGACCGAGCTGCTGGAGTTGGGCAACAGCGCGCTGTACGTGGGTGCCGGTGTGGTGTTCATCGTGTGGTTGTGGCGGGTCCGCTCGAACGCCGACCTGGTGGCACCCCACGAACACCACTACCGCAAGGGGTGGGCGATCTGGGGTTGGCTGCCGATCGTCAGCCTGTGGGTTCCACGCCGGTTGACGATCGATGTGTGGCGGATCAGCCGGCCCCGGCACGACTTGGGACGGTCGCCGTCGGAGGTCAACTGGTGGTGGGGACTGTTCCTCGCCTACCTGGTGGTCGACCGGATCGCGGACCGGATGATGACGCGCAGCGAGACCGTGGAGGAACTGGGCAACGGCGCGGCGATGGTGGTCGTGGCGGCCGTGCTCTCGGTGCCCGCCGCGGTGTTCGCGGTGATGGTCGTGCAGCGGATCGGCGCGTGGCAGTCCGTGCCGGGCTTCGTCACGCCGGCGGAGGTCTTGTCGCCGACGTCCGCCGGGTTGGCTCCCGTCGACCTGCCGGGGCAGCCCGCTCCGCAGATCGCTCCGCCTGGTGACGATCCTCGGTGGCAGCGCCCGGAGTAGTGCCTGGGCGGTCCACTCAGGACTTCCCGCGCGAACCGCCGCCGACCCCGCCAAACCGCCGCCAGGCGGTGGTGTGCGGGCTCGGCGGCGGTTCGTGCCTACTCCGCACCCGAACCGAGTCGGGTGTCCGCCCAGGCGAGCCCTAGGCGGCGTCGGTTCCGGCCTGGCGCACCCGTCGGGCGGGCAGGTGCTGCTGCTCTTCCACCGCGAGCACCCGCGCGTACTCCCGGAGCAGACCCCGCACCTCGTACCGGTCACCGCCGAGCCGCACCACCAGGTGCCCGTCCGCCAAACGGCGCAACGCCACCCGCACGGCGCCGATCGTCATCTCCGCGGCCGCCGCCACGACCGGCGCGGCCAGGTCCCGCGCCGGCAACGTCCCGAGCAGCCGGAACAACCGCCGCTCGACGTCACCGAGAACGTCGTACGAGTACCCGAACGAGATGTCCAACCGAGCCCGCGGATCGCCGTGCACACCCAGCGCCGCCAGCAGCCCGTCGGCACACATCTCGGCGACCAGATCCGCGGTCGGTGTCCGCGCTCCCTGATCGAGCGCGCCGGCCGCGATCCGCAACGCCAACGGCAGCCCGTCGCACAGATCGGCCAACACACCGGCCGCCGTCAGCTCGTCGGCCACCGCCCGCTCCCCCGCCGACTGCGCGAGCACCCGCAACGCATGCCCGCGGTCGAGTGACGGCACCGCGTCCGCCGGCACGCCCAGCCCGACCAGCAGGTGTGCCAACGCGGCACCCGCGCTCAACGGCTCCCCCGGACCGTGCCCGCGCAGGTCGACGTACAGCTGGCCGTCGGGAACCGGGTCGTGGCCCGATGCGCCCACTGGACCGCCAACGCGGTCTTACCCACCCCCGGCCCGCCGGTGACCACGACCAGCCCGCACTCCGAACCGCTGGTCGCCGCGTCCAACTCGGCCAGTTCACGGCACCGCCCGACCATGCCCGCGACACCCGGCGGGAGCTGACGCGGCGGGACCGGCAGGCACAACCCGGTGGCGGCCGTGCTCGCGACCGGCACCGACGCGCCAGGCGCGGCGATCCGCGCCCGTGCCGCCAACCACACGGCCACCTCCGCGTCGTCACCGCCGCACGCCCGGACGTAGGTGGACACCAGACCGACCCCCGGAAGAGTGGCGCGACGCAACATCGTGGCCACCGTGCTGGGCGGCAACGACTCTCCGCACCTACGCGCCCGCCGGTCCAGCTGTCTGAAGGACAGCCCGGCGACTTCCCTGCGGCGTCTCAACAACTGCACGTAATCGGTGCTGCTCCGGGCACTGATCGGATCGACTGCCGTCACGACCTTCCCCCCAGTTCACGCCACCCCGCCGTCCCCGGCGGGACCTCGACCGACGCGACACAGGAGAAGACCCGGTTCAGACAACCCGCTGAACGGCCGCTGAACAGGCAGGCGGCTCAGCCTCGGGTCCACCGGACGCAGTCAACGCGGTGAGCGCCGTGTGGACCATGGTGCGCACGCCGATCGGCAGCGCCCGTTCGTCCACGTGGAGTGTCGCCTGGTGCAGATCCCCCTGCGGCCCTTCACCCGACCAGGTGCCCAACCGCGCGTACGAACCGGGCACGTGCTCCAGGTACCAGCCGAAGTCCTCACCGCCGCAGGACTGCGTGGTCGGCACGACCGCCTGCGGCCCGAGCGCGGCGGCGACCGCGGTCTGGAGCACGACCGTGCTGTCGAGGTCGTTGTCCACAACCGGAACAGCGCGGACGTGCTCCAGTTCGAACCGCACCCCGGTCGGCCGCAGCAACCAGCCGACGATCTCCTCCACCAGGTCGGTCAACTGGGCGTTCACCAGCGGATCACCGGTGCGCAGGGTGCCGCGGAGCACGCCCTCGCGCAGCGTGCCGCAGGGCGTCTCCGGCGCGTCCATCAGCCCCCACGCCAGCACCGTGCCCGCACGGGCGTCGACGCGGCGGGCCAGCATCGCGGGCAGCCCGGTCGCCACCACACCGAGCGCGTGCACCACGTCGGAGCTGAGTTCGTCGCGCCCGCCGGCCCCGGACGCCGCCACCCGCAGCTCGAGCAGGTCGCACGCCGACGTGACGGGCCCGACCTTCGTGCCGATCCGGCCCACTTCGATCTTCGGGTCGCAGTGCAGCCCGAAGATCCGCTCCACACCGTCCAGCCCACCGGCCGCGATCACGTCGTGCGCGCCGCCCGGCTCCTCCTCGGCGGGCTGGAACAGCAAACGCACCCGGCCCGGCAGTTCGGGCGCCGAGGCCAACGCCGCCGCCGCGCCGAGCAGGATCGCGGTGTGCACGTCGTGGCCGCACGCGTGCGAGACACCGGGGACCCGCGACGAGAACGACAGGCCGGTGTTCTCGGTGACGGCCAGCGCGTCGATGTCGGCGCGCAGGGCGACACACCGCGGCCCGCTGCCGACGTCGCAGATGACACCGGTCCCGATCGGCAGCACGCGTGGTTCGAGGCCGAGCGAGCGCAGGATGCCGACGACCGTCTCCGTGGTGCGGAATTCCTCGCGCATCAGCTCGGGGTACGCGTGCAGGGTCCGCCGCCACGACATGACGCGGGTGAGGTTGGCGTCGAGCCAGTCGTCCAGCCACCGCGGTCCGCGACCGGCGCCGGTATCGGCGACCGGCACCATGTCCTCGGCTGCCGAGCCGAGCGGGACATCGGTGTCCGCCGAGGGCGGCAACACCTCGCTCGCAACAGAGTTCATCGTGGCTTGCCGTTCGTGCCAGGGCGTCAGCCCACCTCGGGTGCGACACACGCGTGCCGAGGCACATCCTTGCCCACCACAGGTCGAAGATCCAACGGGGAGAGGAGCTTCCGCCCGTTCGGGTGGCGCGGGCCGGCACCGATCACGAGGCGCCTACGCGCGGGAAGTCGCGGCGAGGCGCTCGACCATCTGGAGGCAGAGGCGTCCGTTGTGGTAGCAGCATTTCCACATCCCGGCCACCTCCTTCGGGAGCGGTGTGTTGTCCGGATCCCTGGCGTAGAGCCATTCCCCGGTCGGGCGCGGGTCGATCACGCTGGTGGTGATGTAGTCCCAGGTGCCGCGCGCCAGCGTGTGGAACGCCCGGTCGCCGGTGCGCTCGTGCGCGTTGAGGAACCCCACGACCGCCTCCGCCTGGACCCACCAGACGCGTGTCGCGTCGAGCCGCCCCGACACCGTCTCGTTGGCCACCGCGCCGTCGGCGAGCACCGCCCGTTCGGCCGTGTTCGCGGCCAGGCCGACGACCATGTCCGGCAGGTCCGCGCCGATCTCCCGGCACGCCTCGTCGATCAGCCAGCTCGCCTCGATGTCGTGACCGAAGGACATCACGTCGCCCAGCTCGCGCCAGTCCGGGTCGAGGAAGACGCGCAGCGAACGGCGGTGTGGGTCGTAGAGCCGTTCGCGGAAGGTGTCGAGCAGTGCCGTGATGCGACCCGCGACGGCCGGTGAGGGCGCGACGGCGTGGTAGGCGGTCAACGCCTCCAGGACGTGCAGGTGGGTGTTCATGGTGATGTCGGCGAGGTAGGCCTCGCCGAGCAGGACGTTCGGCTTCACCACCCAGGCGCGGTCGAACTGCTCGCGGTACGCGCCCGTCGCCGGGTCGAAGCCGATGCCGGTCACGACGTCGTACACCTCGGTCGCCCTGGCCAACGCCCCGTCGTCGCCGGTGGCGCGGTGGTACTCGCTGAACGCGTAGAGCGCGAACGCCTGGGCGTAGACGTGCTTGTCGGTGTCCGCCGGGGCTCCGGTGTGGTCGACCGACCAGAACACCCCGCCGTGCTCGTCGTCCACGAGGCGCCCGGTCACGAACCGGTACATGTCCCGCGCGGCGGCCAGGTACGAGAGGTCGCCGAAGTGCCGGTAGGCGGCGGAGAAGGTCCACAGGAACCGGCACGCCTGCACCGCGCCCTTGTCCGCCTTGCGGTCGACCACGAGGTCCGCGTCGACGTGCCCGTGGATGCCGCCGTGCTCGCGGTCCGCCAGGCCCAGCCAGAACGGCAGGACGCGGTGGCGCAGCTCGGTTTCCGCCGCCCGGCGCAGCTCGTCGTCGATCATCGCCGCTCAACCGGTTCAGCGCTGTCGGTCATGACGTCGGAGGTTATCCGCGGCAGTGGGCGCCGGCCAGCGCGTTCGAGGGGAATCCGAAGGTCGGGGCAAGGACGCCCGCTCGCTCGCGTGGCCCTAGACCTGCTCGACCCGGGTGGACCCGGGCAGGACCGACACGGCGGTGGACTCGCGGAGCACGAGCCGGCACGGGCTGACGTGCCTGCCGGGCGCGGGTTCGCCGTTGATGGCCGCCAACAACAGGTCCGCCGCCGTCCGCCCGAGCCCTTCCAGCTCCATGTCGATGCTGGTCAACGGCGGCTGGCAGGCCAGCGCCATGACGTCCCAGTTGTCGAAGCCGACCAGGGCGACGTCGTCGGGCACCCGCCGGCCCGCCGCCCGCAACGCGTCCGCCACACCACGCGCTATCTGGTCGCTGCCGCAGAACACCGCGTCGAACTCCTCGCCCGCGCCGAGCAGGATGCCGGTCGCCTGCCTGCCCCAGGCCTCGCTCCACTCGCCGAACAGCGGAGCGCCGACCAGGTCCAGCCCGGACTCGGCCAGCCGCTCGACGGCGGCCGACGCGCGCACGGCCGCCGAATGGTGGTGCTCGGGGCCGGTGACGTGGGCGATCCGCCGCCGTCCCAGTGCCAGCAGGTGGTCGACGGCCTTGCGCGCGCCGCCCGCCTCGTCCGGCACCACCGAGCAGTCGTTCGGGTCGGTGGAGCTGATGAACGCGTAGACCACCGGCACGGGCAGGTCGACGCCGATGGGCGCGCGGGCCTGGGTGCGGCGCCCGGTGACGATGATGCCGTCGACCCGGCGGCTGAGCAGGGTGCGCAGGTAGTACTGCTCGCGGATCGGGTCGTCGCGCGCGTCGCAGAGGAAGACCGACATGCGACCGGCGCCGAGGGAGTCCTCCGCGCCGGTCATCAGCGGGATGCTGAACCGGCCGATGGTGTCGGTGGTGATCATGCCGACGGTGTAGGTACGGCCCGAGTTGAGCGTGAGGGCGGCGGTGTTCGGCTGGAAACCGAGCTCGTCGGCGGCGGACCGGACCCGCCGCCGGGTCTCCTCGCGCAGCGAGCCGCGGCCGTTGAGCGCCTTGGACGCCGTGCCGACCGAGACGCCCGCCAACCGGGCCACGTCGCTGATGGTGGCCGGACGGCCCAGCGTTCCACGACCCGACGATCCGGCGTTTTCCGACGTTTTCCTCGGCGGCATGGGACGAAGGTTACCCCGGCCTACCCAGACAGCTGAGTCGAACGACGAAATAGCACGTCACAGGCTCGAAACCTAGTCTTGACACAGGGTGAACACGTACCTAGGTTCTCAAGGCAACCGGTTTCCTAATTTTCCGTGCGATGAAGCCGGCGCCGACCACGCACGAGGAGACAGCCAGATGAGTCCACTCCCCCCGACCCGGGCACGCCGGAGGCTCGCCACCGCCGCGGCGGCGCTGCTGCTCCTCTCCGCGTGCCAGAGCGCCCCGCCGGCCTCGTCGGCGAACGACACCACCTCCGTGGACGACGGCACCACGCTCACCATGTGGACCCGGTCGCCGACGGCCACGTTCAGCCAGACCCTGGTCGACGCCTACAACGCGAGCCACAAGAACAAGGTGGAGCTGACCGTCTTCCCGGCCGACTCCTACCAGCAGAAGGTCGGCACGGCGGCCGGTGCGAAGCAGCTGCCGGACATCCTCGCCGCCGACGTGGTGTACGCGCCGAACTACGCCTCCAAGGGCGTGTACCTCGACCTGTCGGCGAGGGTCGACACGCTGCCGTTCAAGGACAAGCTCGCGCCGGCGCACGTGGAGGCCGCGACGCACGACGGCAAGGTCTACGGGGTGCCGCACGACATCGACCTGTCCGCGGTGTTCTACAACAAGGTCCTCTTCAGCCGGGCCGGGCTCGACCCGGAGAACCCGCCGACCACGCTGGAAGGGCTGTACGAGGCGGCGAAGAAGATCGACGCGCTCGGTGACGTCGACGGCTACTTCTACGGCGGCGCGTGCCCCGGCTGCATGTTGTTCACCACCTGGCCGATGATCTGGGCCTCCGGTGACACCGTCCTCGACCAAGAGGGCACCGCCTCGACCCTCGACAACGGCTCCGCCACCGACGTCTACGCGACGATGCGCCGGATGTACGCCGAGGGCATCGTGCCGACGTCGGCGAAGAACGAGTCCGGTCCGACGTGGACCCAGCTGTTCAGCGAGGGCAAGATCGGCATCCAGCCGATGGGCGCCACCGCGTTGCAGGGCATGAAGGAAGGCGCGGGCCTCCAGATCGGTGTCGCGCCGATCCCCGGCCCGAAGGGCGGCCGGTCGTCGTTCGTCGGCGGTGACGTGCTCGGCATCAGCTCCAACTCGACGAAGGCCGCGGCGGCGTGGGACTTCATCTCCTGGACGCTCTCCGAGTCGGCCCAGGTCGAGGTCCTGGCGAAGAACAAGAACATCACCGTGCGCAGCGACCTCGCCGAGAACACCTACGCCAAGCAGGACAACCGGTTGCGGGTCTTCAACCTGCTCGCGGGTGAGGGCCAGACGCCGATCTCGGTGAACTTCGGCAAGACGTTCAACGACACCAACGGCCCGTGGACGGCCGCGGTCACCGACGCGCTGTTCGGCTCGCGGGACGTCGGCGAGACGTTGAAGCAGCACAACGGCACCATCACCGAGTCCCTGGCGAGCGGCGGCTGACGATGGCGACCGTCACCCGCACCCGACCGCCGACGTCGACCCGACCGACACCGCCGGACCGCCGACGCCGCGCCACCATCGCCGGTGCGCGGCGCAGGCTGGGCATCCTCTACGCGAGCCCGATGGCACTGCTGGTGGTGGTCCTGTTCGTCATCCCGCTGGTGCTGATGGTGTGGATGTCGTTCAACCACTGGCCGCTGCTGGGCGCGTCGGCCCCGAACGGGGTGGAGAACTACAGCGCCCTGCAGGACCCGTTGTTCCTGCGGGCGATCGTGTTCACCCTGAAGTACACGGCCGTCACGACGGTGGTGCTCGGTCTCGTCGCGTTCGGACTCGCCCTGCTGGTGCAGGAGAGCCGGCCGGGCGTGGGTGTGTACCGGACCGCGTTGTTCCTGCCGAGCGTGGTCGGGCTCGCGTCCACCAGCCTGCTGTTCTACGGGCTGTTCAACACCGAGGCGTCACCGTTGAACGAGCTGGTCCGGTTCCTCGGGCTCGGCTCGGTCGACTGGCTCGGCTCGACGGACAACGCGCTCGCGTCGACGGTCGGGATGATCACCTGGCGGTTCGCCGGTTTCTACATGCTCATCCTGATGACCGGACTGCAGAGCATCGACCCGATGCTCTACGAGGCGGCCCGCGCCGACGGTGCGAACCGGTGGCAGATCCTGTGGCGGGTGACGCTGCCGCTGCTGCGGCCGACGCTCGCGCTGACCATGGTGCTGTCGTTGACCGGCTCGCTGCTGGCCTTCGACCAGTTCTTCATCCTCACCGGCGGCAGGCACGAGACCGCCACCGTGGTCATCAGCGTCTACCGCGAGGCGTTCCTGTCCCAGGACCTCGGCCGGGCCGCCGCCGTGTCCGTCGCGATCCTCGCCGTCCTCATCCTGGTCAACGGCGCGCAGCTGCGGTTGCTGCGCCGTGGCGGCCGCTGATCGCTTCCACCGCAAGGAGATTGGGCGCCATGTCCCGCGCGCGCACCGCCGGTTTCCACGTCACGGGCTCCGCTCTGGCCGTGCTCTTCCTGCTGCCGATGCTGTGGACCCTCTACTCGTCGGTCAACAGCAGGCGGGCCGCCGGCGGCGAGCCGGGCTGGGGTGTGGACAACTACGAGCGGCTGGCCGACTACGGCAGCGGGGTGGGCACGTACCTGCTCAACACGGTCGTGGTCGCGGTGGTCGCGGTCGTGGTCACCGTCGTCACGACCACCCTGGGAGGGTACGCGCTGGCGCGGCTGAGGTTCCCCGGCCACAACCTGCTGTTCCTGGTCACGCTGGCGATCCTGATGGTGCCGTACACCACGATCCTGGTCCCGCTCTACATCCTGCTCGGCTGGATCGGCCTGCAGAACTCGCTGATCGGCCTGGGGCTGGTGCTGGCGATGTTCCAGCTGCCGTTCGGGCTGTTCATGATGCGCAGTTCGTTCGAGGCGCTGCCGCGCGAGTTGGAGGAGGCGGCGCTCATCGACGGCTGCACGCCGGGCAGCGCGTTGTGGCGGGTCCTGCTGCGCGGTGTGCTCCCCGGCATCGTCACGGTCGGCCTGTTCTCCTTCCTCGCGGCGTGGAACGAGTTCGTCGCGCCGCTGATCTTCCTGACCGACGGCTCGAAGTTCACGCTTCCGGTCGCGTTGTTCAACCTCCAGTCCGGCAGCCTCGGGTCGGTCGACTTCGAGGCGCTGCAAGCGGGTGTGGTCACGTCGGCGCTGCCGTGCGTCGTCGTGTTCCTCCTGCTGCAACGGCATTACGTACGCGGTTTCACCTCGGGCGCCCTCAAGGGCTGAGAAGGAATCTCCATGACTGACCTGCACCAAGGCCCCGTCCAGCCGACCCCGACCGCGAAAACCACCCTGCTCCCGGTCCCGCTCGACGGCGTGGCCTTCGCGCCGGACGGCTTCTTCGGCGGGTGGCAGCGGCGCAACGCCACCGGCACCCTGCCGCACTGCATCGACCAACTGGGCACCCACGGCGCGCTGGACAACCTGCGGCTGGTCACCGGCGAGAAGACCGGCGAATTCCGCAACTTCTGGTTCGCCGACTCCGACGTCCACAAGACGCTCGAAGCCGCCGCCTGGCAGCTCACCTCCGACCCGAACGACGAACGGCTGCTCGCGTTCGTCGACACGACCGCCGCGCTGCTGGCGAAGGCGCAGGGCGACGACGGCTACCTCAACTCGTACTACACCGTGGTGAAGCCCGAACTCCGCTGGCAGGAACTGCACTACAGCCACGAGATGTACTGCGCTGGCCACCTCATCCAGGCGGCCGTCGCCGCCGCACGCGCCGGGGTCGGCGCGGAGTTGGTCGCGGTCGCCCGCCGCGTGGCCGACCTGCTGGTCGACCACTTCGGCGCGCCCGACGGCCCCACCCCGCTCGACGGGCACCCCGGCGTGGAGACCGCCCTGGTGGAGCTGTACCGGGTGACCGGGCACCGGCCCTACCTCGACCTGGCCCGACGCATGGTCGACGTGCGCGGCAACGGTCTGCTCGACGGCGCGCACTTCGGCCACGCCTACCTCCAGGACCACGTGCCGGTGCGCGACGCCGACGCGGTGGCAGGCCACGTCGTGCGGCAGCTGTACCTGCTGGCCGGGGTCGTCGACGTCGCCGTGGAGACCGGCGACGACGAGCTGTTCGACGCCGCCCGCCGGTTGTGGGAGGACGCGTTCGGCAGCAAGACCTACATCACCGGCGCGCAGGGGTCACGTCACCGCGACGAGGCGTTCGGCGACCCGTACGAGCTGCCGGCGGACCGGGCGTACGGCGAGACGTGCGCAGCGATCGCCAGTGTCCAGTGGAACTGGCGGATGCTGCTGGCTACCGGTGAAGCCCGCTACGCCGACGAGATGGAGCGCGCGCTCTACAACGCGGTGGCGGGCTCGACATCGTTGGACGGGAAGCACTTCTTCTACTCCAACCCCCTGCACCTGCGCACCGGCCACGACGGCTCCGACGAGGACGCGCCGTCGCAACGCCTGCCCTGGTACAGGTGCGCGTGCTGCCCGCCGAACCTGGCCCGCCTCGTCGCCTCCCTGCACGGCTACACCGCCACCACGGACGACAGCGGGCTCCAGGTCCACCTGTACTCGGCGGGCACCGTGCGCGCCGAGGTGGACGGCGCCGCCGTCGAGGTCGTCACGCGCACCGAGTACCCGTGGGACGGGCGGGTGGAGTTGACGGTGACGGGTTCGGCGCCGTTCACGCTCGCCCTGCGCGTGCCCGGCTGGTGCGCCGAACCGTCCGTGCTGGTCGACGGCGTGCCGGTCGACGTGACACCGGACGGCGGGTACGTGCGGCTGCACCGGGACTGGTCGGCCGGTGTCACCGTCACGCTCGACCTGGCGATGCCGGTCCGCGTGGTCACCGCCCACCCGCGCGTCGACGCCGTCCGCGGCTGCGTCGCGCTGGCCCGCGGCCCGCTCGTCTACTGCGTGGAGCAGGCCGATCTGCCCGCCGACGTGGTGCTGGAGGACGTGCGGATCGACCCGGCCGCCGCCGTCGTCGAGACCGACCTGCCCGCCGTCCCGGTGACGTTGACCGCTCACGGCACGGTCGTGCCGCCCGGCGGTGACGACCTGTACCGGACCGACATGCCCGAGCACGACGCCACACCGCTCAGCCTCACCGCGATCCCGTACTTCCTGTGGGGCAACCGGGCCCCCGGTCCGATGCGGGTCTGGATCCCGACCGCCACCACCGGATGACACGCCGCCACCCTCCCCACCCCATCCCCTGAACGAGGTGCACGGTGCCAAAGCCGACACTGCGGACCGCATTAGCGGTCTCCGCCCTCGCCGCCACCACCCTGGTGGCCCCACCCCCGCAAGCACAGGCCGCCGGTCACACGCTGGTGGTCGACGCCGGCGTCCCGTTCCGGCCGGTCACGCACGCCGCGTCCGGCGGCCTGTACGCGCTCGCGGAGAACAGCAGGCCGGCCGACTCGACCCTGCTGCCCATCAAGATGCACACCCTGACCCAGCCGCCGCCCAGGGTCGGGCAGCGCCCCAACGGCCAGCCGCCCGGCGGTGACGCGATCCTCGTCGCACCGCAGGCCGACCGGGTGGGCGCCGCGCAGGTCGTGCGGCTGCCGGACATCTACCCGGACTTCCCGTACAAGTGGGTGAGCTGGGACGACTGGCTGGCCAAGGTCGACCAGATCGTCAACGACCGGCTGGCCGCGACCAGCGTCAGCAACATCACGGCGTACGAGGTGTGGAACGAGCCGGACTACACCTGGAACACCTCCGCGGCCGGTGACTTCAACGCCGGCTGGGTGCGCACCGTGCAGCGGATCCGCACCCGCGACACGGTCACCCCGCTCGCCGGTCCCAGCCACGCGTCCTGGAACGCCGACCGGATGCGGACGTTCCTCACCGTCGCCCGCGACAACAACGCCCTGCCCGACATCGTGGTGTGGCACGAGCTGAACAACACCTCGTCATCGAGGATCGCGGCGAACGTCGCGGCCTACCGGTCGATCGAGTCGTCGCTGGGCATCAGCCCGCGCCGCATCTTCATCAACGAGTACGCCGCGCCGGACGAGGTCGACGTGCCCGGCCGCGTCGCCAACTACATCGCCAAGCTGGAACGCGCCGGGGTGTGGGCCGCCGACCGGACGTTCTGGTACGAGTACGGCACGGTCAACGGCCTGGTGGTGAACAACAACCAGCCGACCGCGTCGTGGTGGCTCTACAAGTGGTACGGCGACATGGCCGGGCAGATGGTGCGCACCACCCCGCCCGCGCAGACCGGTATCGACGGGTTCGCCGCCTACGACAGCACGCGGCGGAGGGTCGAGGTCGCGTTCGGCGACGAGTCGGGCACGAACTCGGTGCGGATCACGGGCCTCGGCGCGCTGGGCGGCACCGTCCGGGTCAGGTTGGAGTCCACGCCGGGCTCCGGGCGGTTCACCGCCGTGTCCGCCCCGACCACGATCTCCAACACCACCTACACCGTCACCAACGGGCAGATCACGGTGCCGGTGCAGAACATGTCGGCGACTGCCGCGTACCACCTGGTGATCGAGCCGACCAGCGGCGTGCCGGCCTACCAGCAGCGGTACGAGGCCGAGAACGCGTCGGTGTTCCGCGCCGAACGGCTCTCCGCGAGCGGCGCGTCCAACGGCGGGTACGTCGGCCGGATCGACAACACCGGCGACTCGCGCACCGCGAGCTACGTCGACTTCATCGTCAACGTGCCGACGGCGCGCAACTACACGATGACCATCGGGTACGCCAACGGCACCGGGGCGACTTCGACACACGGCCTGGCCTACAACGGCGGCGCGTGGTCGACGATCAGCTACCCGCCGACGACCGGGTGGGGTCAGTTCGGCTCCACCGTGAGCACCACGGTCAGCCTGCGGGCCGGCTACAACGTGATCCGGCTGGCGAAGGGCTCCCCCTACTTCGCCGGCGCCACCGGGTACGCGGAACTGGACTACATCCAGCTGACCTGATCCGCGCCGCCAGTCCGTCATCCCGGCTGTCGGCGGTGCCCTGTGCACCGCCGACAGCCGTCCCCTGCCGTCCCTTTCCAGAGAGGTCCCACATGGCACAGCCCGTAGACCGGCGAGCTTTCCTCCGCGCCACGGCGTTGGCGGCGGCCACTCCCCTGGTCGCGTCCGGCATCGCCGGGCAGGCGAGCGCCCAGCCCGCCGCCGCGTCGGTGGCGGGGTCCGGGTCCGGGTCCGCACTGCCTCCGCCGGCGGCGTGGCGGGTGCGGCCGTTCGCGTTGGACGACGTGTCACTCGGCAACAGCGTCTTCGCCGCCAAGCGCGATCTGATGCTCGACTACGGCCGCGGGTACGACGTGGACCGGTTGTTGCAGGTCTTCCGCGCGAACGCCGGGCTGTCCACGCGTGGCGCGGTGGCGCCCGGCGGCTGGGAGGGCCTGGACGGCGAGGCCAACGGCAACCTGCGGGGCCACTACACCGGGCATTTCCTCACCATGCTGTCCCAGGCGTACGCGGGCACCGGGGACGAGAGCTACGCCGACAAGATCCGGTACATGATCGGCGCGTTGGTCGAGGTCCGCGACGCGCTGCGGCGTGACCCGGTGGTGCTCGCCACGCCGGGTCGGTTCGGGTCGGCCACCGAGCACCTGCGCGGCTCGTACCAGTACGTCGACCTGCCGCCGACCGTGCTCGGCAACGCCGCCACCATCACCATCTCGGCGTGGGTCAAGCCGACGCACGACGCCAACTGGGCGCGGGTGTTCGACTTCGGCAACGACACCACCCGGTACCTGTACCTGGCCGCACGGAACCAGACCGGCGTGCCGCGGTTCGCCATCACCACCGGCGGTCCGGGCCGCGAGCAGGGCATCAACGGCACCGCGCCGTTGCCGCTCAACGAGTGGAGCCACGTGGCGGTGACCATCGCGGGCACCACGGGCACGCTGTACGTCAACGGCGAGCAGGTCGGCCTGAACACCGCCATGACGCTCAACCCGGCGGTGCTCGGGCAGCTGCGCAACAACTGGCTCGGCCGGTCCAACTACCCCGACCCGGTGTTCGCCGGTGCGTTGGACGAGGTCAACGTGTGGTCGCGGGCGTTGAGCGCGGACGAGATCCGGCAGCTGCGCGACACCCCGGCCAAGGGCGACCTGGCGTCGTACGGCTTCGACGAGACGCAGGGCGCGACGTTCGCCGACGCGTCCGGGCGCGGTCAGCACGCGACGTTGCGGCGCACGTGGGGCCTGCCGAGCCACCCCGGTTTCCTGGCCGCCTACCCGGAGACGCAGTTCATCACGCTGGAATCGATGACCAGCGGCAACTACACCGTCGTGTGGGCGCCGTACTACACCGCGCACAAGATCCTGCGCGGCCTGCTCGACGCCTACCTCAACACCGGCGACGAGCGGGCGCTCGACCTCGCCGAGGGCATGTGCGACTGGATGCACTCGCGGCTGTCCAAGCTGCCCAAGGCCACGCTCCAGCGGATGTGGGGCATCTTCTCCAGCGGCGAGTTCGGCGGCCTCGTGGAGGCGATCTGCGACCTGCACGCCATCAGCGGCAAGGCCGAGCACCTGGCGTTGGCCAAGCTGTTCGACCTGGACCGGCTCATCGACTCGTGCGCCGCGGGCACCGACATCCTCGACGGCCTGCACGCCAACCAGCACATCCCGATCCTCACCGGCATGGTGCGGCTGCACGACGAGACCGGCGAGCAGCGTTATCTGACGGCGGCGCGGAACTTCTGGGACATGGTCGTGCCCACCCGCATGTACAGCATCGGCGGCACGAGCACGGCGGAGTTCTGGAAGGCGCGCGGCAGCATCGTCGGCACGTTGAGCGACACCAACGCCGAGACGTGCTGCGCCTACAACATGCTCAAGCTGAGCCGGGTGCTGTTCTTCCACGAGCAGGACCCGAAGTACATGGACTACTGCGAGCGCGCGCTCTACAACCAGGTGCTGGGGTCCAAACAGGACCGGGCCGACGCGGAGAAGCCACTGGTCACGTACTTCATCGGGCTGCTGCCGGGTCACGTGCGGGACTACACGCCGAAGGCCGGCACCACGTGCTGCGAGGGCACCGGCATGGAGAGCGCGACCAAGTACCAGGACTCGGTGTACTTCGCCAAGGCCGACGGCAGCGCGCTGTACGTCAACCTCTACAGCGCGTCCACGTTGAAGTGGGAGGAGAAGGGCGTCACGGTCACGCAGACCACGAACTACCCGATCGAGCAGGGCACCACGATCACCGTGCGCGGCGGCGGCCGGTTCGACCTGCACCTGCGCGTGCCGGGGTGGGCGCGGTCCGGGTTCCGGGTCGAGGTCAACGGTGAGAGGGTGCCGCGTGACGCCGTCGCGGGCTCGTACTTCACCCTGTCCCGGACGTGGCGCAGCGGCGACACCGTGAGCGTCTCGATCCCGTTCAAGCTGCGGGTGGAGCGGGCGTTGGACGATCCGGCGACGCAGACGTTGTTCTACGGTCCGGTGAACCTGGTCGCGCGTGACGCCCGCCGGACGTTCCTGGAGCTCGGGCTGTACCGCAACGCCGGCCTGTCCGGTGACCTGCTGCCCAGCCTGACGCCCGTGTCGGGCAAGCCGCTGCACCACGTGCTGGACGGGGTCGAGTTCGCGCCGTTCTTCGAGGGCACGGAGGACCCGACGCACGTCTACTTCCACCGCCGTGAGCCGGCCATCGCGTTCGGCGGGCGGGACTCCGGAGTGGCGAACCCGAGCCGGAGCGACGGCACGACGTTCCTCGACGAGGTGTGGGCCGCCGCGCCGTTCCGGGGCAAGGGTCACCTGATCCAGCACGTGAAGGCCACCGCGCAGGCGTGGGCGGACGCCGGTCTGCTCACCGCCGCCGATGCGCGGAAGGTGGTGAGCACGGCCCAGGACGCCACCTACGCGGCGTGAGTCGGCCCAAGTCCGCGGCAACGCCTGGCTGCGATTGACGGCCCACCCGAACAGGCGGACCTCCACCGGTCCGCCTGTTCGGACGTCTGCGGCAGGTGAGGGGGTTCTGCCCCGGTTCGTCGAGGTGGGTCGTCATCCGAGCTTCCGCCAACCGGGCTCGACCGCCGCCCACTCCGACTCCAAGCGGCGCCGGCGGATCCTGGCGTGCGCCGACCGGACGACCACGTAGAACAGCGCCGCCGCCCCGCCCAACGCGATCCACGAACCGGTGGCGACGGCCGCCGCCGTGACCACCGCGCCCTCGGCCGTCGACGGCGGCGCCACCGGCGAACCGGTGCCGTCGACCCAGATCCGGACCTTGCCGCCGGCGGGCACCTCACCGGGCGCCTCGACGTCACCCCGCCGCGTCGTCCCGTCGGGCAGCGTCCACGTCGCGGGGACGTCGGACCTCGGCGCCGACCCGTCGTGCACGTTGCCGCCCGCGGAGTCGGGCGTGTCCCCCAGCAGCACGGCGTCGACCTCGCGGCGGTCGCGCAACTGCTCCTCCGAGGCCTCGGCCTGCGCCGCGTAGACCTCCGACCCGACCGCCGCCGCGATCGGCAGGCCCAACAACGTCACCGTCACCGACGCGACCGCCACGGCGCCCTCCAGCCGGTCACCGAGATCGGCCATCGGGTTGCGCCAGGCGAAGACCTGACGCACCAGCCGTGGGACGGGCGCACCCGATCGCGGGTCCATGTCCCGACCTCCTCCTGTGAGCTGACGTCCAGGTTCGTCCGAACGGAGCACCGCACACAGGGCCGTTGGTCACCGCAACGGTCCCTGACAGGTAGGGACTTCCGGCCCTGCGAACGCATGTGCGACCGACCGGGGCACGATCACCGGCCGGGTGCGCGTCCTGATCTCCCCACCGGCTCTCCGACGCGGTTGACCACGGTGTTCGGGCTCCAGCACAGCAGTTGCGCGGGTACGCCGCCACGGCTGGGCCGGCATCGCCGAGATGTCCGCCGCGATGTACCTGCCGTTCCTCGTCCTGCTGCCGTTCCACTGGACCGGTCTGCTGTCCGGGACGGCGCTGATGACCGCCGGGCACGTGCTGATGGTCCCGGCCATGATCGCCGCGATGCTGCGCCGCCGCCACGAGTACGGGTGCTGAACGGCCATGCGCACCGCCCTTCGGATCACGGGGACCGCCCTGGTGTTCCTGCTCGCCGTCCTCGCCCTGCCCGCCGGCTTCGGCGCCCCGACCGTCGTGGCCGCGTTCGACGACCTGCACGCTCCGCGAACCGACGGCGCGGCGCCCTTACCCGCACCGGTGGCGCACGACCCGGCCAAGCCGACCGCCGTCGTCGTGGTGGGTGACAAGGGCGCCGTCGTGTCCGACGCGCTCGCCCCCTACGAGGTCCTGGCCACGACGGGCGCGTTCAACGTCTACACGGTCGCGCCCACCGGGCGCCCGGTTCCGCTGACCGGTGGCCTGGACCTGGTCCCGGACCTGACGTTCACCGAACTCGACCGCCTGCTCGGTGAGGCCGCGGACGTGGTCGTCGTGCCGGCCATGCCCGACGTCGGCGAGAGCACGTCGAAGCCGGTCACCGACTGGCTCGTCCGGCAGGCGGCGGGCGGATCGCTGCTGCTCGGCGTCTGCAACGGATCCGCCGTGCTCGCCTCGGCCGGCCTGCTCGACGGGCGTGAGGCGGCCACGCACTGGTTCCGCGTCGATGGTTCCGAAGACCGCTACCCGGCCGTCGAGTGGGTGCGTGGAACGCGGTACGTCGACGACGGCGACATCATCAGCGCGGCCGGCATCCTGTCCGGTATCGACGGCACGCTGCGCGTGGTCGAGCGGCTGGTCAGCCCGGAGGCGGCGGTCCGGGCCGCGGACGCCACCGGCTGGCGGCACTACCGCCGGGGCACGGCGGCCTCGATGGCGCAGGCGCGGTTCGGGCCGGCCGACACCGTGGTCGGTCTCAACACCGGCTTCGGCTGGGACCGCCCCACGATCGGGGTGCTGCTCACCGACGGGGTCGGGGAGATCGAGCTGGCTTCCGTCTTCGACACCTACGGGCAGTCGCTGGCGGCCCGCACGTCGGCGGTCGCTCCCGACACCGAGCCGGTGCGGTCCCGGCACGGCCTGACGTTCGTGCCGCGGGCGGACCCGACGGCGGCCGGCGACCTCGACCGGCTGGTCGTGCCGGGAGCCGAGGCCGCGGACCGGCGCGCGGCAGACCGATACGCCGACCTGGCACCGGTCTACCCGCACCAGGAGCCCGGCTTCCCGTTCGACGGCGTCCTGCTGGACCTCGCCCGTACGACCGACGTCGCCACTGCGGAGTGGACGGCGAAGGTGCTGGAGTACCCGACGGACCACCTCGCCCTCACCGGACCGGTCCGGTGGGCCGTGAACTCGTCCCTGCGTAACGACTCCAGGCGCGCGGTCGTCCACCACGGTGTCTGAGGGGATCGGGCGTACTGTTCTGGTGAACGAGGAGGCTTTCAGACATGAGCCGCGTGCACGAGATCGTGAACATCCAGACCGATCTGGCGACCGGTATCCCCGGCGCGGCCGGGGACTACGCGCGGGTGAAGGTCGCCTCCGTCGCCAAGTACGCCCCCGCCGACATCCAGTACGCGAAGGTCCGCCTCACCACGGACGGTCCGCGGCGGATCGTCGCGCACGCCTCGCTGGACGTGAACGGCACTCCGATCAACGCCGAGGCGGGCGGGGAGACCTACCACGAGGCCGTGGACCTGTTGCACGAACGGCTCCGGCACCAGCTCGTGGACCTGGGTCACTGAGGACATCGAGGAACAACGGCGCCGATCCCCGAGCCGGGGTCGGCGCCGTTCTCCGTTCACGGGCTCGTCCTCAGCCGATCAGATCCGTCCTCGGGTAGAACAGCGCCGGGTCCACGGCGGCTTCGAGCGCGACGACCGCCTCCCCCGCACCGCGGAACAGGTCGGGGTCGATCGGCACCAGGCACCCGTACCTGCCGAACACCGTGCGTGCACCGTCGTGGACCTCGACCCCGACGACGTCCGCGAACCGGACCATGTGCACGTCACCGTCGTCGTCCCGCAGCGTGACGCTGTCGGCGGTGAGCACCAGCGATGCCCGGCGGGCGGAGCCGTTCACCATGCGGGCGAACAGCGGCGGGCGGAACACCCGGCCGTCCGGCACGGCGCCCGCACGCGCACAGCCGCCGACGGCGACCCGCTTGCCATCCCGGTCGGACAACTCGAGCACGCCGCCCTCCGGCACGACGAGCAGCGCCGTCCGCAGCCCTTCCGAGATCACCGCCGCGACCTGCTCCGGCGTGACCGCCTTCAGCTCCGCCAGCCACTCCTGGCTGGTGTGGAACGACTCGCCGAGCAGTTCGGCGCGCGCCCGCAGGTCCAGTTCGGCGTCGACCAGCCTCGGGTCCTCGATCGCCTCGGCGAACGCGGTCACCTCGTGGTCGATCTCGTCCTGATCCGGCCCGAACGCGGCCAGTTGGCGCGCGGTGTCCCACAGGATCTCCGCGACCTCGGTCTCCCGGCCCTCCCGGGCGTCGACCCAGATCATGCGTTCGGCCGTGACGGGGTCGACATCGGCACGCTCGGCGCCCACGTCGTAGCTGAGGCCCTTCTCCCGCCGCGCGACCGTGGTCAGCCGCTCCTGCAGCACCTGCATCCCGAGGCTCCACGCCGCCGACACCGCCGGTCCGCGCATGCCCAGCCCCGGGCACGGCACGCTCTCGGCCGACCAGCGCGGACCGGCGACCGGCAACGGCGCCTGCGGCTCGTGGAAGGGCCTCGGTCCGTCCGGGAGAGGCAGCCGAAGTCCCTCCGGCGGCGGGCCCGTGAGCGTCAGGACCGCGTTGCCCTTGGTGAAGAACCGTGCCGCGTGCGCCGCGACGGCCGAAGCCGGGATGCGGTCGTAGCCGGGCCCGATCCACGGCGCCAGGCCGTACCCGGAGGTGCCGAAACGACGTGCCAGCAGGGTGGCGGCGGTCGGGTGCGTGACCTGGCCGCCCTCGGCGGCGAGGACGCCCGCCTCCTTGTCGATCCGGTCCAGCGGCAGGTCGGCCAGTGCCCGGCAGACCACGTCCAGGAACTCGACCAGCTGCGCGGGCTTGCCGGTCGCGAAGAACTGGGTGATCTCCAGGCCGACCGAGGCGTTGTGCTCGTGGTGCACGCGCGGCAGCGTGCTCATCGCCAGGTGCTCGATGAGGTGCGTGATGCCGATCGTGCGGAACGTCTCGTCCCGCGTCCCGCAGCCGAACGTGAGCGTGGCCGTCATGGGCGCCGGGCCCTGCGCCCAGAAGACGGGAACCCCGTCGATCACCGTCTGTTCCATCGTCACTACCCGATCCCCATGCCGGTTCCGGCGACGGCGTTGCGAGCCTTCGCGAACTGTTCTTCGTGGTCGCCGAAATAGCCCCACGGCCACAACGCAGGGCGTTCGCCCGAATACGCAAGGTGTCGAGCGAGGCGCATGGTGTCGGAAGGCTTGCTCGCCATGTCGTCGCCCAACTGGTGGTAGAAAGTCGCGAAGACCTGGTTGGCCGCCAACCACCTCGGGTGCCCGCCGAAAACGTCGACACCGGCCAGCAGGCGGTCCGACGCCGCGTCCACCTCCGCGCGCACGGGGGCCTTGCCCAGGTACGTCATGCCCTTCCAGAGCCGCTTGAAGAAGTTGCCGTTGTCCAGGTTGTGGATGTGGACCTCGACGTGCGCGACGGCGATCAAGGCCAGCAGCGGGTGGCCGGGCGGGAGGTCGGCGGTGCGGGACCTGGCGAACTCCAGCATCGTTTCGTGACTGCCGTACCACTTGGCCGCGAGCGACTGCAGACGCGTGTAGTTGGCCCCGTAGAGGTCCGGCGAACGCCGGCCGACTTGCGCGAACACCTCGTCGCCCTCGTCGTCGTGCTCGGGCGCGCCCAGGGCGCCGTGCATCAACTCGCTCCACGGCACGGCGTCGTCGGGCGCGAGCTTCGCCGCCCGCCGCAGCACCGCCCTGGCCTGCTTCGTCAGGTCGACCAACTGGCCGAACTGCTCGTCGGTGGTGTGCTCGGCGAAGGCGGCGCCCCTGGCCTGCCACGCCGCCGCGTCCAGCGCGCTGCCCCACAGCAACAACCGCTCGACGTCGTCACGCTGTTCCTCCGCAGCGGCACGCAGGAGCGGCAGCACCGCAGAGCCCGCCTGGCCGAGGATCGTGACGCACAGTTCACGTCGATCCGGCTGCTCGCGGGTGGCGGCGAGGAGGTCGAACGCCGGGGTCGGGTCGCCGTCGCACAGCGCCCTGACTGCGCGCTCCAACTCCGGGTCGTTCCACGCGGGGTCCACATGCGATGGCAGGTCAGCACGCACCATGATGATCCATTCCGAGAAAAAGCGCGTTGTCCCAGGGCGCGCTGATCGCGCGGACGCTAGCACGCGGAACACGGAACTCGTCCAGCACGAAATGGCGTCGGTCCGCCCACCGGAACGGACCCCTGTGTACCCGAACGAGTGATGTGTCCGGGGTCGCACCAGCCGTTATCGTCGCGGTCTTGTGCGGCATTTAGGTTAGCTTTACCTTGTCTCCGCCTGAGCCGCCTGGGGGGTGAGTTCTAGGAGGACCCGCAGTGAGCCGTCGCGCACGCGCTGTCGCGTTGATCATGGCTTTGCTGACCGTTCCGGTCGTCGCGTGCGGCAGCGGTGCCGGCGGCGGTGACGCGCTGGTGATCTACTCCGGCCGCAACGAGGGACTCGTGGGCGGTGTGCTCGACCAACTCGAGCAGGCCACCGGCGTCGACGTCGAGGTCCGCTACGGCAGCAGCGGCGAGATGGCGGCGCAGCTGTTGGAGGAGGGCGACGGCACCCGGGCCGACGTGTTCTTCTCGCAGGACGCGGGCGCGCTGGGCGCGGTCGCCGAACAGGGCAGGCTCGCCGAGCTGCCCTCCGACGTGCTCGACCTGGTGCCCGCCGAGTACCGCGCGGACGACGGCCGGTGGGTGGCGACCTCGGCCCGTGCCCGGGTGGTCGCCTACGACCCGCGGGTCGTCACCGAGGCCGAGTTGCCGCAGAGCCTGGACGACGTGGTCGACCCGAAGTGGAAGGGCCGGATCGGGTACGCGCCCACCAACGGGTCGTGGCAGGCGTTCGTCACGTCGGTGCGCGTGCTCAAGGGCGAGGAGTTCGCCAAGGACTGGCTGCGCCGGTTCGCCGCGAACGAGCCGAAGCGCTACGACAACAACATCGCGATCCTCAACGCGGTCGACGACGGTCAGCTGCCCGCCGGGCTGATCAACCACTACTACTGGTACGCCAAGGTCGCCGAGAACGGCGCCGACGCGGTCAAGGTGAAGCTGCACCACGTGAGCGGTGGCGACCCGCTGGGTCTGGTGAACGTGGCGGGCGCGGGCGTGATCGCGGGCAACGACCGCAACGACGCCGCCGTCAAGGCGGTCCGGTTCCTGCTGTCCGAGCAGGCGCAGCGGTACTTCGCCGACGAGACCGCCGAGTACCCGGCCAACCCGTCGGTCAAGTCGAGCAAGCACCAGCTGCCGGCGTTGACCGAGCTGAACGGGCCGGACATCGACCTGTCCAAGCTGTCCTCGCTCCAGCAGACGCTGGCCCTGTTGCAGGAAGCGGGGCTGTCCTGAGCGGTCCGCTGCGGGCCGCACCGACGAACACAGCACTCGCCCTGGTCGTGGCCGGGGTCGCCCTGACACCCCTCGCCTACCTCGCGGTCCGCTCCTTCGACCGCGGTGTGGGCGAGGTCGGGCGGGTGCTCCTGCGTGCCCGCACCCTCGACCTGGCCGTGCGCAGCCTCGCGTTGGCGGGCGCGGTGACGGTGGCCTGCGTGGTGATCGGCGTGCTCGGCGCGTGGCTGGTGGTGCGCAGCGACCTGGTCGGCCGACACGTCGCCGGCGTGCTGCTGGTGCTGCCGCTGGCCGTGCCGTCCTACGTGGCCGGGTTCACCTGGGTGGCGCTGCTGCCGGACCTGACCGGGTTCGCGGGCGCGTTCCTGGTGCTCACGCTGGTGTCGTTCCCGTACGTGCTGCTGCCGGTCGCCGCCGCCCTGCGCACGGCCGACCCGGCGGTGGAGGAGGTCGCGCGGTCGCTCGGGCGGACGAGCGCGCAGACGTTCTTCTCGGTGACGCTGCGCCAGATCCGGCCGGCGGCGACGGCGGGCGGGTTGTTGGTGGCGCTGTACGCGTTGAGCGATTTCGGCGCGGTGTCGTTGATGCGCTACGAGGCGTTCACGCTCGGCATCTACACGAGCTACCGGGCCACGTTCGACCGCACGCCCGCCGCGATCCTGGGGTGCGTCCTGGTGGTGCTGGCGATCGCGTTGACGGTCGGTGAACGCCGGGCGCGCGGTGCCGCCGCCGCGACCCGCGGCCCTCGCCGGGCGGTCACCGTGCCGTTGGGTCGGGCCCGTGTCCCGGCGCTGGTGGGCACCGCCGCGTTGGTCGTGGTGTCGCTGGGCGTGCCGGTGTTCAGCCTCGGCTGGTGGCTGGCCGCGGGTCGGTCCACCATGGGCGACGACCTGCTGACCACGACCTTGAACACGGTGACGGTGTCGGCTCTGGGCGCGGCGCTGACGATCGTGATGGCGCTGCCGGTCGGGGTGCTCGCGGCACGTCATCGCGGTGCGTTGGTGCGGGGCGTGGAGCTCGCCGGGTTCGCCGGTCACGCGTTGCCGGGCATCACGATCGGGCTGGCGCTGGTGTTCTTCGGCATCCGGTTCGCGCCCGGTCTCTACCAGACCACGCCGATGCTGGCGTTCGCCTACGCGGTGCTGTTCCTGCCGCTCGCCGTGGGCGCGGTGCGCACGGCCGTCGCGCACGCGCCGCCGGTCCTCGAAGACGTGTCGCGGTCGTTGGGCAAGGGCCGGACCGCGACGCGGTTGCGGGTGACGGTGCCGCTGGCCGCGCCGGGCATCCTCGCCGGCGCCGCGCTGGTCTTCCTGACCTGCGCCAAGGAGTTGCCCGCGACCCTGCTGCTGCGGCCGACCGGCGTCGACACGCTGGCGACCGAGCTGTGGACCAAGACGGAGGTCGCCGCGTACGCCGCCGCGGCCCCGTACGCGGCGGTGTTGTTGGTGGTCGCGGCGATACCCGCCGTGGTGCTGGACCGGTTCCTGCGTGGAGGTGATCGATGAGCGACTTGCGCGTCAGCGGACTCGTCGCGGGCTACGGGCCCGAACCGGTGCTGCGCGGCCTGGACCTCGCCGTGCCCGAGGGCGGCCTGCTCGCCGTGCTCGGGCCGTCCGGGTGCGGCAAGACGACGTTGCTGCGGGTGCTCGCGGGCTTCCACCCGGTGCGGTCGGGCGAGGTCCGGCTCGGTCACCGGGTGCTGGCGGACCGGTCCACGCACGTGCCGCCGGAACGGCGCGGTATCGGGATCGTGCCGCAGGAAGGCGCGTTGTTCCCGCACCTGACCGTGGCGGGCAACGTCGGGTTCGGGCTGACGCGGGCGCAGCGGCGGGACGGCCGGGTCGAGGAGTTGCTGGAGCTGGTCGGGCTGTCCGGGTACGGCAAGCGGATGCCCGCGCAGCTGTCCGGCGGGCAGCAGCAGCGGGTCGCGCTGGCGCGGGCGTTGGCGCCGAGGCCGGGTGTGGTGCTCATGGACGAGCCGTTCTCGTCGCTGGACGCCAGCCTGCGCGATGAACTGCGTGTCGACGTGCGGGCGGCGTTGCACGCGTTCGGCGCGACCGCTTTGTTGGTGACGCACGACCAGGAGGAAGCGCTGGGCGTCGCCGACCTGGTCGCGGTGCTGCGTGACGGCGTGGTGGCGCAACTCGGTGCGCCGCAACAGATCTACACGTCACCGGCCGATCTCGGGGTGGCGTTGTTCGTGGGCGAGGCGGTGACGTTCGACGGTTCGGCGCGTGACGGGGTGGCCGAGACGCCGTTGGGCCGGCTGCCGGTCCGCGACACGGCTCTCGGTGCCGGCACGGTGTTGGTGCGGCCCGAGCAGCTGCACGTCGGCACGGACGGCGTCGCGGCCACCGTGGACGACGTGCTGTTCCACGGCCACGACGCGACCGTGCTGCTGCGGCTGGGCGACGGCACGCGGGTGCGGTCGCGCGTCCAGGGACCGCCGCCGGTGCGGCCCGGTGACGCCACGGCGGTGCGCGTGTCCGGTTCGGCGCTGTTCTTCGACGGCCACCCGTCATGACCGCCACCGCCGACCTCGGGTTCGCGGCGGGGCTCGCCGCGCACGGTGACCGGATCGCCCTCGTGACACCGGACGGCGCCGCGATCAGCTACCGGGAACTGGACGACCGGGTCTCCACCGCCGTGGACCGGCTGGGCCCGGTGCGCCGGCTGGTGCTGCTGGCCGTGCGCAACGACGTCGACTCGCTCGTCACCTACCTGGCCGCGTTGCGCGGCGGGCACCCGGTGCTGCTCGCCGCGCCCGCGCAGGTGTCCGCGCTGTCGTCCGCCTACGACCCGGACGTGGTCGTCGACGGCCGGTGGACCGAGCACCGGACGGGCACCGCGCACGAGTTGCACCCCGACCTCGCGTTGCTGCTGTCCACGTCGGGCTCGACCGGATCGCCCAAGTTGGTGCGGTTGTCGGCGGACAACCTGGCGGCCAACGCCGAGGCGATCGCCGAGTACCTGGACATCCGCGCCACGGACCGCGCGATCACATCGTTGCCGATGCACTACTGCTACGGGCTGTCCGTGGTGAACAGCAACCTGCTGCGCGGGGCGGGGCTCGTGCTGACGGACCGGTCGGTGGTCGACCCGGCGTTCTGGGCCTCGGTCCGGGAGCACGGCGTGACCAGCCTGCACGGCGTGCCGCACACGTTCGACCTGCTCGACACCGTCGGGTTCGAGCGGATGGACCTGCCGAGCCTGCGGTACGTGACGCAGGCGGGCGGGCGGCTCGCACCCGAGTCGGTCAGCCGGTTCGCGCGGCTCGGCGAGGAGCGCGGCTGGCGGCTGTTCGTCATGTACGGGCAGACCGAGGCGACGGCCCGGATGGCGTACCTGCCACCCGAACTGGCGCGCACCCACCCGTCGGCGATCGGCGTGCCCGTCCCCGGCGGTGAGTTCGACATCGCGTCGGACGGTGAGTTGGTGTACCGCGGTCCGAACGTGATGCTCGGTTACGCGTCCAGCAGCGCCGACCTCGCGCTCGGCCGCACGACCGGTGAGCTGCGGACCGGTGACCTGGGGCGGCGCACGCCCGAGGGCCTGTACGAGGTGATCGGGCGGAAGAACCGGTTCCTCAAGCTGTTCGGGTTGCGGATCGACCTCGACCGGGTCGAACGGGTGCTGGCCGAGGAGGGCTTCGAGGCGGCGTGCGCGGGGACCGATGACGTGCTCGTGGTCGCGGTGCGGGGTTCGGTCCGGCGGGTGGACCAGCTCGTGCGGGCGAGGTTCGGCCTGCCCGGTGCGAGCGTGCGCGTTGTCCGTGCCCGCGTCGTCCCCCGGCTGGCGAACGGGAAGGTCGACTACGCGGCGGTGGCCGGGCTGGGCCGGGCGGCGGGTGCCGGTGGCGGTTCGGTCAGGCAGGTGTTCGCTTCCGCGCTCGGGGTTTCGGACGTGCCGGACGACGCGACGTTCGTCGACCTCGGCGGTGACTCGTTGAGCTACGTCCGGACGTCGGTCGCGCTGGAACGGGTGCTCGGCCCGTTGCCGGAGGACTGGCCGACCACACCGGTGGCGGAGCTCGAACGGCGGCGTGCGCCGGTGTCGCGGACGCCTTCGGTCGAGACGAACATCGTGTTGCGGGCGTTCGCGATCGTGCTGGTGGTCGGGTCGCACATCGAGTTCTTCGACATCACGGGCGGGGCGCACCTGCTGCTCGTCATCGCGGGGTGGAACTTCGCCCGGTTCGTGCTGCCCGAGCCCGCTCGGATGCTGCGCAGTGCGGCGTTGATCGCGGCACCGGCCGTGCTGTGGCTCGCGTACCGGGTGGCGGCCACGGACGACGTGACGGTCGTGAACGTGTTGCTGGTGAACAACTTCGTCGGCACGGGCGCGGTCGGTTACTGGTTCGTGGAAGTCGTGGTGCACGTGCTGGTGGCGTTCGCGGTGCTGTTCGCGGTGCCCGTGGTGCGGCGGGTCGAACGCGCGCACGGGTTCGTCACCGCGCTGCTGTTCCTCGGTCTGGCTCTGCTGCTGCGCGTCGGTTTCGACGCGTCGAGCTCCTTCGCCGAACGCAACATGACCACGTTGGGCGCGGTGTGGTTCTTCGTGCTCGGCTGGCTCGTGCAGCGGGCGGAGACGCGGTGGCAGAAGGTGGTCGTGCTGGTCCTGGCGTTCGCGTTGATCCCAGGCACGTTCGACGACCGGGCACGGGAAGCGGTCGTGGTGGTGGGCTTGGTGCTGCTGGTCGTGGTGGCGCGGGTGTGGCTGCCCAGGGCGGCGGTGGCGGCGGTGACACTCGTGGCCAGCGCGTCGCTCTACATCTACCTGACGCACTACGCGGTGTTCCCGGCGCTGCTCGACCACCTGCCGCGCTCGCTCGTCGTGGTGTCGAGCCTGGCGGCGGGCATCGTCGCGTGGCGGGTGGTCGGCCGGTACGAGCGCACCGTGATCCGCTGGTCCCGCCGGGCGTTCCAGCTCAGCTCCGGAGCTCGCCCTCCAGCAGGCCCATTCGGATAGCCGGTCGACATCCACCGCGTGACCCCGGGATCGCTGTTCCAGCGCCAGCGCCAGCGGGCCTCGGCGTCGGACACGTCCGGGGGACGCAGTCGTACCGGTTCTCCGGCAAGCAACGGCCGGCGCTCCGGTCGACGGGTTCAGTACGGTTCACGATCACGACACGTACTGCCGGCCAGCCTGGTCAGCACCAAGGGAATTGCCGATTGGAGCCTCGTGGTCGATCTTCCGGTGCACCCGTCAGCCGGTGACCTGCTCGCCGACCTCTCCCGGCTCTCCGACCCCGGCGCGGGTGGGATCGCGGCGGAACTGGTGGCCCGGCTCGACGTGCCTGGTTTCGGCGTCGGCACGGTCGAACGCGCGGTGCTGGTGAGCGCGGCGTCGTTGGAGGCCGAACGGCTGGGTGACGTGTTCGTGCGTCCCGAGCACCTGGTGCTGGGTTGGGTGCGCGCGGTCGAGGAGGGCGGTGTCCGGCCGCCGGGTGTTCCGGGGCTGGACGTCGTGCGCGAGGAGTTGCAGGCACTGATGGCGGACCGGGCGCACGCGGAGTACGAGAAGCTGCGGCCGATTCCACGCCCGGACGCCGTGCGGCGGCCTCGGACGATCCTGCTCGCGGGTGTGCCGGGGACGGGTAAGAGCACGTTGGCGGAAGCCCTCGCCTGGCGGCTCACCGCGCCGGTGTTCTCCATGGACTGGCAACTGGGCGCGCTGGTGCCGTTCGGCGCCCTGCGGTCGGACAACACCGCGCACTTGGCGGAGGTGAACCTGACCGCGTCGGTGGCGCGGCAACTGCAACTCGGTCTCGACGTGATCGTGGACGCGACCGGGCACCGCCGGGAGACCCGGCGGCGGTGGCGATCGGTGACCGAGCGCCTGGGTGGCGTGTTCGTGGGCGTGGAGTGCGTGTGCTCGGACGAGGTGTTGCAGCGCAGCCGCGTCGAGGGCCGGGCGCGCGGGATCCCCGGCTGGCACCAGACGGTGTCGTGGGAACACGTGCTGCGGATGAAGGAGCGGTGGGAGAACTGGGACGACCCGGACCTCGTGGTTGATTCCGCGGTCGAGCCGCCGGAGGTCGGGGTGCAGAGGGTGCTGGACCACTACCGATCTTTGTGGTAGCACTCGCAGTTCCGCCCGGTGATGTCGCCTTCCACGCACTCGACGTAGGCCCGCGCCACGTCCCGCGCCGGCGTGCCGCCGTCACCGCCCAGGGCGATCGACGTCTCCCGCACCCACGTCCACTCCGAACACCCCTAACCACCGCGTGTGTCCTACCCCCAGCCCCCGTGTGTCCTACCTTCAGAACAGGTGTGTCCTACCTTCAGAACGCGCGTGTCCTACCTTCAGGACCCCCGAGTTCAACACTCAGAACACCCCGGTCGAGCAGAGAGCGGTAGAACGTGAGGTGGCGTTGGGCCGCCTCCGCCCACGTGTGACGGTCCGCCAACGCCCTACCCACCTCGGCGAACGCCCCACCGTCGGCCAAGGCATCGGCCAACGCCTCCGCGAACTCCGACGGAGTGACGGCAAAACGCGCAGCACCGTCGAACACCTCCCGCAACACCGGCAGGTCACGCGCCACCAACGGCACACCGGCCGCCAACGCCTCCATGGCCGCCAGCCCGAACCCCTCCTTCGTGGACGGGAACGCGAACACCGCCGCCGACGCCACCAACGACGGCAACGCGTCGTGGTCCACCGGCCCGAGCACGACCGGCTCCACCCCCGACTCCCGAGCCCGCTCCTCCCACCGAGCCCGGTAGTCCCGGTAGTCGAACAACGTCTCCCCGCCCGCCATCACCAACCGCACATCAGGATGCCGAGCCCGCAACAAGGCATACGCCTCCAGCAGCTCGAGAGACCCCTTACGCGGCTCGATCCCACCCACCGCGAGCACGTACCGCCCCAAGTGCTCCCACCCGCGCCGCCCAGCACGAGCGAACCGCGCCGCATCCACCCCGTTGGGTATCACCTCGGCCGCGATCCCCCACCCGTCCCGCAACTCCCCCGCCACCGCCGAAGACACGCACACGTGCGCGACCGGCGACGTCAGCGCGCGCTCATGACAAGCCGCCAACTCCGGCGTGGTGAAGTGGTCGATGTGGTGCACCGTCCGCACGCACACGTCCACCGCGTTGGCGCTGATGCAGTCCTGCGCGTGCACGACGTCGAACCCGGACGGGTCGAACGCCTCCCGCAGCACGGCGATCGACCGCAGGATCCGCGCCCCGACCTCCTCGCCCTCCACCTCCGGGAACGGCACCACCCGCAACGCCACCCGCCGGTCCACCGGCCGGAAGAACCCGGTGTCCCCACCCCGCCCCAACGTCCACACCGTCACGGAAGCACCCGCAGCAGCCAACGCCTCCGCCAACGCCAACGTGTGCACCACCCCGCCACGCGGCTTGGACGAGTACGTCAGCAGCGCGACCCTCACGCGTACGCCGCCGGTTTCCGCTCGGCCAGGTGGCTGAGCACCCGGCGCGCCTTGGCGATCTCGACCGGCGGATCGACCTCCGCCACCGCGATCCCGGCCTTGGACCACGTGCGCGCCAGCACCTCGCCACCCGGACCGACCACCTTGGCCTGCCCGAGGAACTTCATCCCGCCCAACGCGCCGGTCTGGTTGGACGACGCCAGCACGACCTGGTTCTCGGCCGCCCGCGCGCAGTCGTACAGGTCGAACAGCCGGGACTGCCGGTCCTGCGCCATCCGCGGCGCGCGGTTGGTGATGCTGGTCGGCCACGCGGACAGGCACGCCAGGATCTCCGCCCCGTCCAGTGCCAACGACCGGGCGGCCTCCGGGAACGTCTTGTCGTAGTCGATGAGCATGCCCAGCCGACCCACGGGCGTGTCGAACGCGGTGAACTCGTCGCCCGCCCGGTAGGCGATGGACTCGCCCGCGGGCTGGTGCACCTTGCGGTGCCTGCCGAGCACGCCGTCGCCGTTGACGCACACCGCGCTGTTGTACCGGTCGTCGCCGTCGGCCTCGCAGTACCCCACGCACACCACCATCTCCGCCGCCATCCGCGCGACCTCCCTGATGAGCGGACCGTCCGGTTCCAACGCGGGCGGCAACGCGTCGGGGTCGGGGTGCCGCAGGTCGGCGAGGTAGCCGCCGAGCGCGGCGTCGGGCAGCACCAGCAGTCCGACACCGGACCGCCGGGCGTGGTCGACGAGGGTGCCGATGCGGCGCAGGTCGAAGTCGAGGTCGCGGCCGAACGCCGCCGCCGCGGCCCCGATGCGAAGGGTGCTCACGAGTGCATCATGCCCGTGCGAGGTCGCCGTCCACCGGCTGGTAGGCCTCCGGTCGGCGGTCCCGCAGGTGGCCCATCGACCGGCGGGCCGCCTCCAACGCCGCCGTCACGTCGATCTCCGCCACCGCCACGCCCGCCGCGACACCGGTGGTGGCGAGCACGTCACCGCCGGGGTCGACCACCTTGGCGCTGGCCACGAACCGCAGCGAGCCGAACTCGCCGGACTGGTTCGCCGACACCCACACGACCTGGTTCTCCAACGCCCGCGCCCGGTCGAACAGGTCGAACCGGCGGGTCCACCGGTCCTCGGCCAGGTCGGCGGCGGCGTTCGTGCGGCTGCCCGGCCACGCCGACGCGCACACCACGATCTCGGCGCCGTCCAGTGCCAGCGCGCGGGCCGATTCGGGGAACGCCTTGTCGTAGCAGATCATCATGCCGAGCCGGCCGACCGGCGTGTCGAACGCGGCGAAACCGTCGCCCGCGCCGTAGCTGGCGTTCTCGTTCAACGGCTGGTGCACCTTGCGGTGGTTGCCGAGCACGCCGTCACCGGTCACGCAGACGACGCTGTTGTAGCGCACGCCGTCGGCCAGCTCGCAGTACCCGGCGGTGACGACCAGGTCGCCCGCGAGTGCCGCCAGCCTGCCGATCTCGGGACCGTCCAGCGCCAGCGCGGGCGGACCGTCCGCACTGCCGTCCAGAGTGGACAGATAGCCGCCGAGACAGGCCTCGGGCAGCGCGAGCAGACC
This sequence comes from Saccharothrix deserti, assembly GCF_009769385.1. GTDB lineage: Bacteria > Actinomycetota > Actinomycetes > Mycobacteriales > Pseudonocardiaceae > Actinosynnema > Actinosynnema deserti. The sequence continues at coordinate 301,969 of NZ_VKAB01000011.1, read as the reverse complement.
GACCCCGGCCGCCTTCGCGCCCTCGATCAGGTCGGCCACCCGGGCGAAATCGGCTTCCAGGTCGCGGTCGAACGGCGCCGCCGCGGCGGCCACGCGCAGGACGCTCATGCGATCCCCATTCCCGTCACGGCGCCCGTGACAGCTTCGGTGACGTCTCCGTCCGGCCAGCGCAGCACTACACCGCGCCCGGCGACCAGCTCACCGCACACCGCGCTCTCGGCCGGGCCGGCGGGCGGGGCCGGGGTGCCCGGTTCGTCGGCGGTGAGCATGGCGAAGCCGGGGAAGCAGGTGAGCCAGTCGCCCGCGCTCGCCTCACGTGGCCGTGGCGCCGCGGCCACGTCGAGCACGGCGGCGCAGCCACTGGCCTCGGCGAGCATCCCGAGCGTGCCGACGACACCGGCCATGGACACGTCCTTGGCGGCTTTCGGTCGCGCGACGGCCACCGAGCCGAGCATCGCGCGCAGTTCGGGCGTGCGGCGGGTGGACGTCGAGTCCCACTGACGTCCCTGGTAGCCCGTCCGCCACCCACCGCCCAGATCGGCGGTGAGCCTGACGTGATGTCCCGGCTTCCCACCACCGGCCGGCACGGGATGCGCGGTCCGCCCCAGCGCCGTGACCGACAGCGCGGCCGGCACACCGAGCTGCGTGTGCCCACCAAGAACCGGCACATCGTATGCAGTACACGCCATACGAAGTCCACTGAGGACTCTGGACGCGAACGACACGTCCCGCGCGCCTATTGCATCCAATAGCCCGACCGGTTCCGCGCCCATCGCGGCCAGGTCGTTCAGGTTGACCAGGACCGAACACCACCCGGCCCACTCTGGTGAGCGCTCCACCATCGAGGGCACGATCGCGTCACACGCCGCCACGAGATCGCTGCCGGGCACGGGCGCGCCGTCGTCACCGACGAAGCCGGCGCCGCCGGGGTTCAGCCCGTGCAGCAGACGCCCGAGGTCGCGCTTGGTGGCGGCGACCAAAGCCGCGATGCGACCGATCGGCCACCGCATCAACACGTGCGGCTGCCCGGCCACGACGACGTCCCGGACCCGTGTCCACCCCAACCGGGTGAACAGCACCTCGTTACGCGCCTGCACGGTTGCGTCGAACCGCAACGCCCCGGCACCCTCGACGTAAGCGCACGCCGCCCGCACCAGAGCCGGCCCGACCCCACCGACACCACCCGAACCAAACCCGATCGAGTGATCATGGCCTGAGGACCTAAAGAAAACAGCGTTATCGCCAGGTTGAAACGTCGGTTGAAACAACGAGGACCGCGACCAACCACCGCCGTCGTCACCACCGGAGCCGCCACCGCCACGGACTCGGTCCGAATCAGCGACTCCACCCGCACCATGAGAGCCGCCGGCACCACCGGCACTATCCGTGCCGCTGCCGCGCCTGCCGCCGCCGCCGCCGCGCCTGCCGCCGCCGCCGCGCCTGCCGCCGCCGCCGCGCGTGCCGCGACTGGCCGGGTCGACCACCAGCCGCCCGCCCTGCCACCAGCCGATGTCCGGGCCGTCGACCCGCGCCGGGTGCAGGCGAACCCCGCCCAGCAGCTGCCCGTGCTCGTCCCGCGCCACCAGCACGACCGTGCGCGGATCGTCGTCGTGCTCGTCCAAGTCGGTCCCGGAGAACAGCCCCTGCTCCTCCACGAACACGCGCCGCCGCAGCTCCCGGTACGCCGCGACGTCGTCCGCCGGCTCGATCCGGAACCCCGGTCGCACCGGCCGTTCACCCAGCAGCGCCACGACCTCCGACGCCGTCGCCCGGAGCGGGCCGTCGAAGGCGATCATCCGCCCGCCGCCTGCAACGCGCCGCACGCACCGCAAGCCGCGCACCCGGCCTCCTGCCCCGCACCGGTCATCCCGGCCGCACGCAGCAGCTCGGCGATCCGCGACGTCACCGAGGCCACCAGTTCCACCGACGGCCCCGCCACCCCGTCCCGCCGCGCCAACGTGCCCGCCATCGGCCGGAACGGCACCGCGAACGGGTACACGCCGCGCTCGATCAGCGAAGCCGCACCCGCCACGATCGAATCCGCCTCCGACTCGGCGTCCTCACCGAGGCCGATCAACAGGTAGGTGGACACCTTGTTCCACCCGAACACCCGCACCGCCTCGTCCCACGCCGCCCAGTACTCGGCCAACGGCACGGTCGACTTCCCCGGCATCCACCTCCGCCGCACCTCGTCGTCCAACGACTCGACGTGGATGCCGATCGCCGTCGCACCCGCCGCACGCAGCTCGGCGAGCACACCCGGATCACCCGGCGGCTCGATCTGCACCTGGATCGGCAACCCCGGCACGGCCTCCAGCACCGCCCGCACGCTCCGCACCAGGTTCCGCGCACCGCGATCGGGACCGGCGGTCGTCCCGGTCGTCATCACCATCTGCCGGACGCCGTCCAGCCGAACGGCCGCCGACGCGACCTCGGCCAACTGCGCGGGCGTCTTGGCCGCGACCGTGGCCCCGGCCCGCAACGACTCCTCGATCGTGCAGAACCGGCACCGCTGGTCTTCTCCATACCGTATGCACGTCTGCACGACCGTCGTCGCCAGCACGTCCTTGCCGTGCAACCGGGCGATCTGCTCGTACGGCACGCCGTCCGCGGTCACCAGGTCGTAGAACCTGGGTCGCCGCACGACCGTCAACGACAGCCCGGTGTCCACCGCGCCGTGGAAGATCCTCCCGTCCCGCACCTCGTAGGGACTGTCGGGGTTGCGGGGTAGTGCCGCGTTGGCACCGTCGACCAGGACGTGCCCGTCGTCGCTGGGCCCCGCGCCCTGCGGCCGTCGCACGGGCGCGTCCACGCGCACCCCTTGCACGGCGATGCCGACTCTCGCCGCGATCACGTCGTTCTCGGTGCCAACGCGCACGACGACCCCCTAGAACATGTAGGTGGAGTTGATGATCGCGCCCTTGCGCGCGTAGTGGATCAACGCGTCCTGCACGTCCAACGGGTGCGTGGGGATGACGCCCTCGATGAGGTCTTCCTCCCGCGCGCCGTGCAGCGACAGGCCGAACCGGCAGCAGAACACCTTGCCGCCCTCGGCGATGAACGTCTTGAGCTGGTCGTTGATGTTCATCTCACCGGGGAACGCGGCGTTGCCCGTCGTCGGGAACCCCCTGGTGGCCAGGCAGTTCAGCGAACCGGGACCGTAGAAGTAGATCGCCGACTCGAAGCCCTTCCGCAGCGCGCGGGTCGCCTGGAGGATCGCCACGAAGCTCACCGACGACTCGTGCGCGATGCCGTGGACCAGGGTGAAGTACGTTTCGCCCGCCTCGGCCTGGTAGTCGGGGAACACCTTGGTCCCGCCGTAGAGGGACGAGCCCTCGGGCAGCGACGGGTGCGGGATCTCGTCCAGGCTCTGCTTCTCGAGTTCGGTCAGGTCGGCCATCTCGACTCCTTGTCATCTCTTGAGCACTTGGGGTCAGCCGTAGAGTTCTTCGAACGTGGCGCGGAAGACGAGGTCGGCGAGCTCGCCGTCCCCGACCGCCGCACGCAGGCGGGCGCACTCGCCGGGGTGGTCGCCCCACGGCTCGTCGCTGGCGAACAGCACGCGGTCGTGCCCCGTGCCGCGCTTGTCGATCTCGTCGGCGAGCCAGCGCGGCGCGAAGCCGATCGCCCACGACAGGTCGGTGTAGACGCGCTTGCCCCGGTCGATCCAGTCGAAGAAGCGCGAGCCGACCAGCTTGATGTGCCCGCTCATACCGCCGCCGAAGTGCACGAGGTGCACCGCGACGTGGTCGCCGTACCAGTCGACGAGGTGACCGACCTCGTCGATGTCGGACGCGGCTCCGGGCGAGGTGTGCACGTGCACCACCAGGTGGTGTTCGGCCGCCACCGCGAAGATCCGGTCGAGGCCGGGGCGGCACGCCGGGTCGGTCGGTCTGCCGCCGAGCAGGAAGCTGAGCTTCAGCGCCCGCACACCCGGCTCGCCCGCCAGGCGCAGCGCCGCCTCGGTGCGGTCCGCGTCACGGGCCAGCGGTGACACCCACAGCCCGGCCCGGATCCGGTCGTCGGTGCTCGCCGCCTCCACGCACAACTCGTTGAAGGAGAACGCGAGCGCCGGGTCGGGCACGCCGTAGTTGGGTATCACGAGCGCGCGTTCGGTGCCCTCGGCGTCGAGGTCGGCGATCAGTTCACGGATGGTGGCGCGGGCGTTTCGGTCGGGGTTCACGGCGGGGCCGCCGTAGAACGGGTGGGCGGGCAGCACGCCGAGGTGTCGGTGCGCGTCGTAGACGGTGCCCATGGTCACCTCCGGGTGGTCAGGCCACGGTGCGCGGCGCGGTCCAGTCGTCGTCACGGGGCCAGGTGTCGGTGCGGGTGCCCGCGATCCAGCGGACCTCGGCGGGTGACGGCGCCGCGCGTGGCCGGGTGATCTCGCGGGCCAGGTGTTCGGCGTCGTCGGCGACACCGCAGAACCGGCCCGAGCCCCACGTGTGCTGCCAGGGCAGGCCGAGGAAGTACAGGCCGGGGCAGCTGGTCACACCGCGCACGTGCGTCGGGTAGCCCCGGCCGTCGAACACCGGGACCTCGATCCACCGCCGATCGGTGCCGAACCCGGTGGCCCACACGACGGCGGAAAGCGTTGCCGCGTCCACTTCTCCGGGGCCATCGGGTGGCGTCCACACCGGTGTGTAACGAGTCTCTTGTGGAGCGTCGATGCCCTGTCGGGCTATGTGGGCGTCGATGGAGTCCTTGATGCCCTCGGACACCGCGTCGGCGTGGTCGAGGTTGGCCTTCAGGTCGTCGGCGAACCGCAGCACGCCTTCGCTGATCCCGGTGAGCCTGCCGTGCAGCCGCATCCCGTCCCGCGCGAACGCCCGCAGGTCGATGTCGCGCCCGCCGTCCCGTCCGGTGACGTAGTGGTTGACCCGGAACCGCACCGCGTCGGCGTCGTCGAACTCCTCGATGCCGCGCCGGTAGTAGCCCATCCCGTCCAACCACGCGACCACGTCCCGGCCCCGGTAGGAGCGGGCGACGCGCGGCGCCGTGCCGACCGCGAGGTGCACCCGGCGACCGGCGAGGTGCAGGTCCTCGGCGATCTGGCTGCCGGACTGCCCGCTGCCCACGACCAGCACCTCGCCGTCGGGCAGCTGTTCCGGGTTGCGGTAGGTCGAGGAGTGCACTTGCGTGATGGCTTCGGGCAGCCGTTCGGCCGGGCGTGGGATGCGTGGCACCTGGTACGGGCCGGTGGCGAGGACGACCTGGTCGGCCGTGAGCACGCCGTTCGTCGTGGTGAGCCGGAATCCTTTGTCGGTGCGCCTCAGGCGGGTGACAGCGACGCCTTCGCGCAGCGGTGGTCCGAACGAGCGGATGTAGTCACGGATGTAGGCGACGATCTCGTCGCGCCCCATGAACCCGTCCGGGTCGTCGCCGGAGTACGGGAAGCCTGGCAGCCGGCACTGCCAGTTGGGCGTGACGAGGCAGAACGAGTCCCACCGCCGGGCGGCCCACTCGCCGCCCGCCTGGTCCTTCTCCAGCACCACGTGCTCGACGCCGCGTTCGCCCAGCCGGTGGCTCATCGACAGCCCGGCCTGCCCACCGCCCACGACCACCACGGGCAGGTGCGCGCCGTCCAACTCGTCGTGCTCGACCACGGTTCGATCCCTTCGGACAGCGCGGGATTCCGCGTCGGGCCAGGGTTTTCGAAGAGTCCGCACCGCGTCGGCGGGATGCGATTCGACGGTTGAAGTACAGCGACGGGTGATGTCGAACGTGTTTCATCCGGAACGCCGCACAGTTACCTTGTGCTCACTGAGCGTGTTCACAGGTTGGGAAACCGGCTTCCTCTCGGAGGTGCCGATACAGGAGAGTGACCGTGGCGACCGGGCCTACCCGGCTGCCGACCCGCCGCAGCCGCGATCGTCCAGGGGGACCGCCGACATGAACCCACGCACCGAACCAGCCCTGGGTGACGCGATGGTGGTGCCCGCGCGGTGGCCGCAGGACGCCGTGGTGCGGACGGCGCGGTTGCGGGTCGTGCCGGTGCGGGTCGCGCACGCGGAGGAGATGGCGAAGGTACTGGGCGATCCCGCGCTGTACTCGATCATCGGTGGCGCCCCGCCGAGCGTCGCCGAACTCGCGCTGCGCTACAGGCGTTGGGAACGGCCGACGTCCGATGACGGGAGTGCAGGCTGGTTGAACTGGATCGCCGTGCGGGACGCGGACGATGTCGCCGTCGGCACCGTGCAGGCGACCACGACGGTCACGGTGAATGGGCTGGTCGCGGAATTGGCATGGGTGATCGGGGTGCCGTTCCAGGGCCACGGGTACGCCACCGAGGCCGCCGCGGCGGTAGTCGGTTGGCTGGTCGAACGCGGCGCACGTGACGTGCACGCCCACATCGCGCCCGAACACGCGGCCAGTGAGGCGGTCGCGCGCCGCATCGGCATGCGTGCCACCGGGGAGTTCCGCGACGACGGCGAACAACGGTGGCGGTTCCACCCGGCGAACAAGAAGATTCCCGGAAATTCGATATAGCGCGAATTCCGCACTCTCGGTGAACCTGTTCCCGGGTGGTGCGGTCGAGGTGTTCTTCCCGGTCTACAGCCCGGCGGGTGTACCGGGGGTGTTCAGGCTGTTGCTCCGCGCGACCCTCCCAGGCGACCGCGCCGCCGTCTGCGGAGCGGCGGCCACCAACACAGTTGACCTGGCCGTCTGCGCGGGTTATTCACGATTGTGAGCGATGAGCAGAACGAGCCGGTCCCCCTGGACGACCGCGCACCCGCGCCGTGGCCGTCCGTCGACGCCCCGGCGAGGGAACGGCGGGCCGGGCTGACGTTGGTGGCGGTGTTCCTCGCCGCGCAGCTGGTGATGGTGGCCGCGTCGGTGGTGGTGCTGCTCGCGTTCGGCACCGGGGATCCGGCGTTGCTGGAGGACGGTCTGCTGCTCGCGTTGCTGGTCGTGCCGACCTCGGTGGGCGCGGTCGTGGCGGTGCTGGGCGTGGCCCGGCTGGGCAGCGGACCGAAGGCCGGGCGGGCGCGGCGTGAGCTGGCGGTCCGCTGGAACGGCCGGGACATCGGCATCGGTGTGGCGTTCGGGCTGGGCGGGTTGGTGCTCACGCTGCCCGCGGCGGCGTTGTGGGCCGCCTGGGTGGGTGACGAGCAGGCCACGTCGGCGGTCGGTGACGTGTTCGCCGGGCGCGAGTTGGGGCCGGTGGCGGCCGCGGTCACGTTCCTCGTGGTGTGGCTGGTCGCCCCGCTCGGCGAGGAGGTGCTGTTCCGGGGCGTGTTGTGGCGGGCGCTGGAGCACTGGCGCTGGAACCGCTGGGTCGTGTTCGCGGTGACCAGCCTGGCGTTCTCCTTCGCGCACCTCGAACTGCTGCGCACACCGCTGCTGCTGGTGCTGTCGATCCCGATCGGCCTGGCCCGGCTGTTCACCGGCAACCTGCTGGCCAGTGTCGTCGCCCACCAGGTGAACAACTTCCTGCCCGCCGTGGCCCTGCTCCTGGCCACCACGGGTGCGCTGCCGTGACCCCTTTCTGACCAGCGGCCGTTCGCCCATCCGGGGGACACGGCGACACGACTGCGAGATCCTCCGCGATACCAGGAGTACACGCCGAAACACTCCGCGCGGAGGTCCAGGTGCACCTGTCGGGCGGGTCTGCCGATACCCCGAACCGGGCCGTGACACCCGACGGCCTGCGCAGCCGCTGGCTGGCGCCGGTGTACGCGCTGGTGATCTCGTTCCTCTCGGTCCTGCTGCTCGGGGCGGTGGTGAGCGAGCCCGCGACGACCCCACCGGCCGGCGAGGAGCCCACGGTGGACCTCCAGTTCGTGACGACGAAGGACGAGCAAGGCGGCACGACGCCGGTGCCCGTCACCGGACCGGACATCGCCGAGGTGACGGTTCTCGTCGGACGCGGATCGGGCTTCGAGGTCGGTGCGGACGGCAAGGTCGAGGACGTCATGTCGGGCGAGTCGCTGACGGTCTGCGCCGAGCTCCCCCGCGAGTGGTCGGCTCCGGGCACGACGAAACGCGGCGAGTTCACCTGTTGGGCGGAGCGCGTCCCGAAGGTCGTCGGCGGCGACAGGCGGATCGAACTCCTCGTGAACAGGCCGACGTCATGACCACGAAGAGTGTGGTGGTCGTGTCCCTGACCGTCGTGTGTGCCACGGCGGGCGGGCTGCTCGGCAGTCGGCTCCGGTACCTGGACACGTCGCAGTCGGTGGTCCTGGTGGCGGTCAGCGCGCTCCTCGGTTTCGCCGTGGCCATCGGGCTGTTGACCACCGAGAGGCGCTCGGTCCCCAAGGCCGAACCCGAAACCGAACCCGAAACCGAACGCGAACCCGAGACCGGAACCGGAGCCGCACCCGTGTCGCCGCCCGTTTTCGAGCACCCGACGGACGACACGTCCCTGTCACCGGTGTTCGTCCACCCGACCCCGTCGCCCGAACCGGCCCGATCCGGCAACAACCGCCCGTGGTGGACCGAGACGCCCGGTCGACCGGCGGCCGTCCGAACCGAACAGCCGGCCGCCGCGACACCGCTGACGAGCTACGACGCCAACCGCGCGGTGGTGGCGCAGTGCCCGCACTGCGGCGATTTCCGACTGGACGTGGAGCAGCACGGCGACGCGTACGCCTTCCACTGCCGCAACCCCAACTGCGGCCACCGGTGGGAGTGGAGCGCGGGCGCGCCGTGGCCGACGACGGTGGTCCGCCGCAACCTCACCGGATGACGTGACGGCCGAGAACGACGAAGAGGCGGTGCAGCGTGGACAGGTATCGACAGTCCGTGTCGCGGTCCGAGCCGGGGTGCGTGGTGATCCTGCTGGACCGCTCGGACTCGATGAAGCTCGCCTGGGGCCGCACCGGCGCCTCGCTCGCGGTCGGCGCGGCGTTGGCGGTCAACAACATCCTGCTGGACATGTGCATCAAGGCGACCACCGAGGTCAACGCACCCGTGCGGCACTACTTCGACGTCGGCATCTTCAGCTACGGCGCCCGCGTCAACACACCCGGCGAGGGTGTCGAGTCGGCGTTCGGCGGTGTGCTGGCCGGGCGCGGTCTGGTGCCGCTGCCCGAGTTGGCCGAGCACCCGATGGCGGTGCGCGAGGAGCCGTCCATCGACCTGATGCCGGTGAGCGCGCGGATGCCGGTGTGGGTCGACCCGGTGCACGGCTACCGCACGCCCATGTGCCAGGCGATCGAGGTCGCCGGCGCGCACGTGTTCGACTGGGCCGCCGGGCACCCCAACTCGTTCCCGCCGATCGTCATCAACATCACCGACGGCATGGTGACCGACAGCCCGCACGACGGCGCCTCCCTCCACGACTGGGTGAAGCGGCTGACGTCGATCGAGACCAACGACGGGGCGACGCTGTTCTTCAACATCTTCCTGTCCCCCTTCGAGGTCGCCGAGATCGTCTTCCCGTCCGATCCGACCGGCCTGCCGGCGCCCGGACCGGACCTGTTCGAGCTGAGCAGCCCGCTGCCCCAGCCGATGATCGACAACGCCAGGGTCGACGGCTACGACGTCCAGCCGGGCGCGCGTGGCCTGGCGCTCAACGTCGGCCGCTCGACCCTGCTCCGGGTGTTGCAGATCGGCACGAGAGTCCCGGATCGGCCGCGGTAGGAGGTGTCGTGATCCACAGCCGACAGGTCGTCTTCTACGCGTCCAAGCACGGCAACACCGAGGCCGAGTGGGAAGACGGCGCGGCGGCGGCGCCGGCCGACGCGAACGGTCACGGCCCGCGGTTCGCGGTCGCGGACGGCGCCACGCAGGGCTTCGGCTCCGCCCGCTGGGCCCAGCAGCTGGTCGCGGGCTTCGTCGGGGACCAGGGCGCGGCGCCGGACCTGACCGCGAACGCGCTGTACCACTGGGTGCTGGACATGCAGGACCGCTGGCGCGACGACCCGCGCCTGGCCGGTGCGACGGACCTGCAGCGGATCAAGCAGGCCAACGTCGGTTCGTTCGCCACGTTCCTCGGCTGCGAACTCCGCGACCTCGCCGGACCGCGACCGCACTGGGCGGCGGTCGCGTTGGGCGACGCGGTGCTGTTCCACGTGCGCGACCGCACCGTGGTCACCCAGTTCCCGCCGATACCGGCCGACGGGTTCGGGTCCAACCCGGACGGTCTGCCCACCGGGTCCGCCACGCTGGCCGACATGATCGGCCGGGCGTCGTTCGCCCGGGGCGACCTCGTGGCCGGCGACCAGCTCTACTTCGCCACGGACGCGTTCGCCCAGTGGATCGCGGCGACCGACCTGCGCGACCGGCACGCGTTGTGGACGACGTTGGCGGGCCTGGACCACCCCGACACGTTCCGCAGGCTCGTCGCCGACCAGCGCGCGGCACGGGAGATGACCAACGACGACGTCACCCTGATGCGGGTCTGGATCGACCGCGCGCAGGCCGCGTACCTGGTGGTGTGCCTGTGAACCGGTACCCGACTCCCGACGAGTACATGAAGGCGGTGCAGCACCCCGAGTCCTTCCTCGTGGACGAACTGCGCGGACTGGAACTCGTCGTGCACCCGCTGTACGGGATACCCATGCCGGCGGCGGGCACGAGCGCCGTGGTGTTCAAGGCGATGGCCGGCGGCGAGGCGCAGGCGCTGCGGTTCTTCACCAGGCACGACGTGTCCAGCAGTGCGCGTTACGGCGCGCTGCACGAGCACTTCACGTCGAGCGGCCTGGTGAGCGCGGTCGCCCTGCCCCGGTGGATCGACGACGGGATCCGGGTCAACGGCGCCACGTGGCCCGTGGTGCGGATGCAGTGGGTGGAGGGCCACACGCTGAACCGGCACGTGGACGGGCTGGTGGAGCGCGCGGACACCACGTCGTTGTCCGCGTTGGCGCAGTCGTGGCGTGACCTGGTGAGCCGGATGCAGCGGGCCGAGTTCGCGCACGGCGACCTGCAACACGGCAACGTCCTGGTGGACCAGCGCGGTGACCTGCGGCTGGTCGACTTCGACTGCTCGTGGATCGCCCGGTTCTCCGGGTCGCTCGCGCCGAGCGAGACCGGGCACCGCAACTACCAGCCGGAGAACCGGCCGTGGGGTCGGTGGATGGACACGTTCTCGGCGCTGGTCATCTACCTGTCGTTGCTGGCGTTGGCGAAGAGCCCGGCCGGCTGGCGCACGTTGTACAACGGCGAGAACCTGCTGTTCCGGCGGGAGGACTTCCGGTCGCCGTTCGACACGCCCGTGTGGGCGCACCTGGCGGGGATCGGCGACGCGCGGTTGGACGAGCTGGCCCGGCGGCTCAAGCAGTGCTGCGCGCCGGGGTGGATCGCCGACGCGGGGTTGGACGACATGCTCGCGCCCCAGGTCCAACCCTGGTGGGAGCGCACGCCGACGGCGGTCGTGCCGGAACGGATGCGGGTGCCCGCGCCCGTTCAGGCGCCTCGCCCGCCGCTCCGGCCTCCGCCTCCACCTCCACCGTTCGTCGCACCGCAGCCGCGACGCGGCGACTGGTGGACCGCGGTCGATCCGGCGATGCGGAACCTGCCCGTTCCGGCGGAGGAGCCTGAGGCCAAGCGGCCGACGCTCACGAGCGTGTTCGTGGTCGCCGCTGTCATCGGCCTGTTTCTCGGCCTTCTCGCCGCGTCCGAGGCGGAACCTGTCCCGGCGGTACTGCTGGGTGTTGTGGCGGCCCTGTTCACGTTCGTGATCGGGCTGATGCGGCGCAATCGGCCGGACTAGCCGCTCAAGGCCGCCACGCAGATGATCACACCGAGCAGACCGATCGACGCGATCACCACGGCGTGACGGGATCGGGGCTCGTCCCTCCTGGCGGCCACGACGCCGAGGACCAGGCCGACAAGGGCCGCCAACCCCGTCGTGGCGGTGATCCCGACGACCTCGGGGGTGTCGGGGATGTCGATCATCGACAGCAGCAGGAACGGGATGCCGGTCGCACCGAGGACCGCGGCCACGAACGCCAACGGGCGCTTGTCGGATGGCGGAGGGTGCGGCACGGGCCTTTCCGGCTCGGGCTTTTCCGGCTCGGGCTTGCTGCCCTGCCACCACGGCGAGGTCGACGGCGAGGTGGGTGGTGGCCCCGAACTCGACGACGGCCCGGTGGACGGTCGCGAGCCGGCTGACGGCGTGGCGGGTAGCCGCGTGGTGGGCGGGACCACATTCGGCTTTTCGACGGTCGGCTGACCTGCGTCCGCCATCACGCGCCGCAGCCAGAGCGGTGCCGTTCCGGGGCCGGGGCCGGGGCCCGTGTTGGTGGAGCGTGCGGGCGGAGGCATCGCCCCCCGGGCACGCGGCGGCGTCTCCCGGCCCGGCTGGACTGTCTTGGCGACCGGCGTCGGTTCGGCCCGTTCAGGCTGGCCCAACGCTCGTTCGGCCTCTCCCGGCTCTTCCGGCTCTTTCGGCGCGACCTGCTGCGGCTCGGCCTGTTCACGCTCGACCTGCTGCGGCTGCCCCCACTCCGACTCGGCCTGCTCCGAGTCGGCCTGCTCCGGAGCGGATTGCGGACCGGCTGCGGCTTGGGCCTGGCGCCAGTAGTCGGCCGCCGGGAGCCAGGTGGCGCCGGCGGCGACCTCGACCTCTCCCTGCTCTACCTTCGACAGGATCTCGTCTATCTCGCGCGAGTTCATGTTGGTGATCTCGCCGCGTTCCCGGAACTCGCGCAGCAGCTTGATGATGTCCGCGCGGGCCACCTCGTCCTGTTCCGTCCTCAGGTGCCGCCGCAACTGCCCGATGATGATCTCCTGCCGCTCCGGCGTGATGGGCCGCGGACCGAGGAGTTCGGCGATGCGGTAGAGGTATTCGAACGGCACCTTCGGCGGCGGGGGCAGTGGGTTCGGCAGCACCAGCGGACGGGCGGTCAGCTCGGCGAGCGCGCCGGCCAACGACACGATCGCGTCGGCGCTGCGTTCCCGGTAGTCGACGATCTGCCGTTCCATGATCGGGATGCGGAGGTTGTCCAGCGGGCCGACCTGCACGGGGAGCACGGGCAGACCCAACTGCTGCGCGTAGTCGAACTCCGCGTGGCAGGGCAGCGACTTCCAGGACGCCTTGGACAGCGCGAACACGAAGACCCGCGCGGACCGGATGGTCTCGAGGATCTCCCGCCACCACAGCTCGCCGCCGCGGATCTCGTGGTCCAGCCAGACCTGCTGCCCCATCCGGCCGAGGTCGTCCCGAAGGGCGCGCACCAGGGTCTCGTCGGCCCGGGTGTAGCTGACGAAGATGGTCATGGTCACGCCCTCCGGTACGGGCACGTCACTTCGGCACTCACCTGATTGGTCGTGCGGAAGCCCTCTTTCGTTGCGGTCGGTCGAGGGTCCGTCACCTATCCGACTCGTTGGAGGGACTTCTCCCGCCGTTGGGCGACACTCGACCCGGATTCCCGGCGGGCCATCCGGCGCAGCACGATCGGCGCCAGGACCAGGCCCAGGACGGCCCACGCGGTGAGCACGCCGACGATTTCCAGGTGCCGCCACGACTCGCCGATCTCCACGGCGACCGCCGCGTCCGGCAGCAGCGCCGAACGCATGCCGAGGCCGAGCCAGTAGACCGGGAAGACCTGGGCGACCCACTGCAGCCAGACGGGCAGTGACGTGATCGGGTAGAAGATGCCGGAGATCGCGATCATGCCGAGGATCGGCAGGATGAGCAGGCCCTGGCCGCGTGCGCTGGAGAACACCGAGCCCAGCACCGCGCCGATGGGCAGGGCGGCGACCATGCCGAGCGCCAGCACCCACGCCAGGGTCAGCCAGGAGTCCGGGCTCCCGGTCACCAGGCCGGAGACGAGGAGCACGCCGGGGACCAGGAAGATGGCCAGGTCCACGATGAGGCCGCCGGCCACGGACACGATCTTGCCGACCAGGTAGCCGAGCATCCCGTTCGGTGTCGCCTTCGCGCGCAGCAGGGTGCCGTCCTCGCGTTCGGCGGTGAGCAGTTGGCTCATGGTGACCATGGCCATCGCGGCGTTCATGCCGAGGATGCCCGGCAACGCGAGGGCGCCGACGGAGAACCCGCTCTGCCCGAACGACACGTCACGCAGGAAGTACGTGACGACCAGCATCAGCACGGGCCAGAACGCGTGGTTCCACAGGTCCGCGCCGTTGGTGAGCGACTGCCGCAGCTCGATCAGGCCGCGCCTCCAGCCGGCGCGCAACGCGGTCGCGGTCGGGTTCACCGGGCCGCTCCTTCCGCCTCGACCCGGCGCACCAGCGACAGGTAGGTGTCCTCCAGTGAGGCCCGGCGGACCTCGAGGTCGGTGATCTCGTCGCCGTACCGGCGGAACAGGTCGTGGACGAACCTGGTGGACTCCTTGGTCGACCGCACGTGCCGCTGCCCGGCGTGGGTCCAGCGGACCTCGTCCTCGCCCGCGATCCGCTGCGACAGCTCCTCCGCCGTGCCGTCCGCGACGATCCGGCCGCCGTCGAGGACGACGATGCGGTCGGCGAGCTTCTCAGCCTCGTCCAGGTCGTGCGTGGTGAGCAGGATGGTGGTCTCGTCCTGGCTCGCGAGCCGGTGCACGAGTTCGTGGAACTCGCGCCGGGCCACCGGGTCGAAGCCGGTGGTCGGCTCGTCGAGGAACAGCAGCTCGGGTCGGCCGACGATGCCCACGGCGACGTCCAGCCTGCGCCGCTGCCCGCCGGACAGCGTCCTGACCTTCTTGTGCGCCTGGGCGGTGAGGCCGACGGCCGCTACCAGGTCGTCCGCGTCCCACGGTCGCGTGATCTGCTCGGTGGCGTAGCAGGTGTAGTAGGTGCCGAGGTGCGCGAGGAGTTCGCGGACCCGCCACTTGCCGTGGTCGCGCCAGGACTGCAGGACGACGCCGACGCGGGCGCGCCACCGTTCGTCGGCGTGCGCCGGGTCGACGCCGAGCACCGAGACCCGGCCGGCCGAGCGCATCCGGAAACCTTCCAGGATCTCGATGGTCGTCGTCTTGCCCGCGCCGTTCGGGCCGAGCAGGGCCAGCACCTCGCCGTGCCGGGCCTGGAACGTGACGTCGTGCAGGACGTCGGTCGTGCCGTAGCGCATGCGCAGGCCTTCGACGTCGAGCACGACTTGCTCGCTCGCCATACCTCCCCCTTCGTCAACTGATCTTCAGAAGGGAGCGAACGCTACGTTGCGTTTCACAGAGCTACAACGCGAAGCCGTGCCCTGTATCCGCATTTACCCTGGTAGATGCCGTGCAAATCATTGCAATGACGTTGCCGACGAATGCAATTCCCAAGACCAGTCCGTTGCAATGTGCTGGTCGTGAATGCACACTGGGCGGACCGACGAGCAGGAGGTGGGCCGGCGATGCCGGGAGGCAGGCTGACCGACGAGGACCGCCGCGACATCGCGTCCGGTCTGACCGAGGGCCTCGGGTACGCCGAGATCGCGCGGCGGCTGGACAGGCCGACGTCCACCATCACCCGCGAGGTGAGCCGCAACGGCGGCCCGCGCGACTACCGCGCCGACCGCGCCCACCTGGCCACCCGCCGACGCGCCCGCCGACGCAGGACCGCCACGCCCCACGAACCACCGGCCGACGTCGGCGCACCCGGCCGCGATCCGGCGGCGGTGCTCGCGTTCGCGGAGGAGTTCGCCGCGCTGATGGTCCAGACGGGACTGCCGCGCATGGCGGCCCGCGTGCTGGCGAGCCTGGTCACGACGGACGCGGGCGCCCTGACGGCCGCGGAACTGGTCGGCAGGCTGCGGGTCAGCCCCGCGTCGGTGTCGAAGGCCGTCGGCTACCTGGAAGGCCTGGAACTGGTCCGCCGCGAACGCGACTCCCGGCGGGAGCGGTACTTCATCGACGACGACGTGTGGCTCCGGACGTGGCTGACGAGTGCCCGGACGAACGCGATGCTGGCGGCCACCGCCCAGCGCGGCGTCGACGTCTTCGACCCCACCACACCGGCCGGTGCCCGCCTGGACCACATGCGCCGGTTCTTCGCGCAGCTCAGCGACGACATGTCCGGTGGTCCCGGCACGGCCACCGGCGACGTCGTCACCATGCTCGCGGCACTGGTCCGCGCCGTCACCCCGGACAGCGCGGACCGGCTCGCCACCGAGCTGGGCTGGCCACCGGACCGGGTCGCCGCCGCCCTCCACGACGCCGAGCTACTCACCCGGTAGCCGGCGCGCTCAGTCCTTCCAGGGCATCTCGTCGCGCAGCCCCTCGTGGATCGCGTAGGCGTTCTTCACCGCCGCCTTGAGCGCGCCCTCCACCCACCGCCGGTGACGGCGGTCGCACGCGTCGTTCGCGAACCAGACCCGGTTCACCGGTCGGATCACGTCCTCGTAGAACGCCTCGCTCATCTCGAACGCCCGGAACAGGGGGCCGATACCGCACGCGAACCAGTCGAGCGCCCAGTCCTTGTACACGCCGAACTCGAACGTGTCCCGCGCCTCCGGGTGGATCTTCACCAGGTCCTCCAACGCCTGGGCCACGCTCTCCTCCCCCGCCAACGGCGTGTAGGGCATGCTGTCCTGCTCCCAGCAATACGACGCGATCATCACGCCCTTGCGGAAGCGGGTGTCCTGCCCCGCCGGCGGGTACACGATGTTGCGGATCGCCAGGTCGGTCACGGTGAGCCCGTGCGTGATGCCGTACGAGCTTTCCCACCACCGTTCGCTGAACTGCATGAACAGCTTGTGCGCCCGCCCGTAGTAGGTATTGCGGATCGCGTACCACTTGTCCGGGTCGAGCCCCTGGATCTCCATGTGCCGCAGGCTCGCGAACGGCACCGTCACGATGCACTCGTCCGCCGTGATCGTGTGTGTCTTGCGCCCGGCCCGGAAGTGGACTCGCACTTCACCGTCCGTCTGGTCGACGGCGTGGACCTGCGCGCCGAGCCTGATGTCGTCCATCAGGAACGGCTCGAACGCCCTGGGCAACGAATCCGCGCCGTCCACGATGTAGACCAGCCGGCCGAACACGTCCTCGTAGTAGTGCGAGAACCACTCGACCAGCGAGAAGTGGTACCGGCCCTCCAGGTTGAACAACGGCCCGAGCATCGACAGGGCGCCGTCGCTGAGACCGCGCTCCTTGAGGTACCCGAGCAGCGTGTACCCGTCGTAGTCGGTCAGCAGCCGGTGCCACGCCTTCGCGTCGTCCTCCTGCTCCATGATGTCCACGAGCGGCTGCACGGTGTGCCGCAGCAGGTCGTGCGGCGCTTTGTCGGCCTCACCGCGCGACAGGTCGAAGGTGAACTGGTCGGCGCTGAAATCCCGCCGCCGCACACCCTTTCCCTGGAGGTACACGAACGTGTCCTCGTCGTACATGGGAAACGGTTTCGTGGCGAGCTTGAACTTGTCCTCGATCAGCCACTGCACCAACGGGTGCTGGAGCGGGAACCGCATCGCGCCGAACTCGCCGTACATATCGCCGGCGAATCCCCGATAGGTGAGGATGCGCCCGCCCAGCCGGTTCTGGCCTTCGAGGATCGTCACCTCGTGGCCGGCTTCCTTCAACAGCATGGCCGCGGTCAACCCGGCCATTCCGGCGCCGACCACGACGATCCGCCGCCGTGGCGCGGCACTCTCCGGCAATCCTGCTCTGAGCAGATCGAGAACGTCCAGCGACATGAATCCGACCGTACTGGTCCGAAAACAGGCGGCCAACTACCCGAAGGGTCGGGTTCATTTTCATCCGCACGACTCAAAATGCCCGGCCACAACGCAGAAGTGCGGTTCCGCGGATCGCCGCGCCGCGGCCGAACGGGGTCGCGCGTCCCCCGGTCGGGTGGCGGAGCGTCAGGTGTCGGAGCGCTCCACCCGCTGGGCGAGCACCTGTCCCGGCCACGAGCCGACGGTGAACCGCTCGACCGGTTCGAAGCCGTTGCTGCGGTAGTAGTCGACCAACCGGCCGTCCGAGCCCGCGTAGCAGTCCACCCGCAGCAACTCCACGCCCGCGCGCCGCGTCTCCTCGCGGGCGTGCGCCAGCAACGCGCTGCCGACGCCGAGCCCGGCGAACGACCGGGACGTCACCAACAACGTCACGTAGATCTCCGGCTCGTCGGCCGGAGCGACGTAACCGGGCGGTCTGGGCGCGAGGGTCATGGCGCCCGCCGGCACACCGTCGACCTCGGCGATCCACGCCGTGCCTTCGCGGATCTTCTCCACGATGCCCTCGATCCGCTCGGGGTGCTCGGTGAACGGCTCGCTCCCCCACTGCCCGGTCCGGCCGACGGCGTCCAGCCACGACACGGCGCTGTCCAGCATCTCCATGATCGCGGGCAGGTCGGCCAGGTCGCCACGACGGATCTCCACCAGTGCAAGGTAACCCCGGACCCGGGCGGCCCCGATCCGGGGGTTCCGAGCCCGCGGCCGGGGTCAACCCCCTCCCGCGTTCATCCGATAATTCACGGATGGGTGAACCGGCGGAGGTACCGGACGAGATCGTCGAACGGCTGCGGGCGGTGTGCCTGGCGTTCCCGGAGGTCGTGGAGGAACGGGCCTGGCGGGGCACGCGGTGGCGGATCCGGCAGCGGGCGTTCGCGCACGTGCTGGAGGTCGAGGACGGCAACCCGCCGTCGTACGCCCAGGCGGCGGGCACCGACGGGCCGGTGCTGACGTTCCGCTCGGCGGGCCCGGAGCTGGCCGCGCTGAGCCACGCCGCCCACCCGTTCTTCAAGCCGGTGTGGGCGGCCAACGTCGTGGGCCTGGTCCTGGACGACGACACGGACTGGGACGAGGTCGCCGAGCTGCTGACCGAGAGCTACCGGGTGTCCGCGCCGAGGAAGCCGGTCGAGCGGATGCCGCCGGTCTGAGCACGGGTCACACCTGGTCGCGCCAGCTGTAGCGGGGTTCGTAGCCGAGCAGCCTGCGGGCTTTGTCGATCGACAGCAGCGTCTCGTTGCCCTCCACCGGCCGTCGCAGCGGGACGTCGGGAAGCCGCTCGGCGACCAGGTCGGCGGTGGGCTTGGACATGACCGTGTCGGCGTTGGCGATGATGAACACCTCCAGGCCGACGCCCTCGCGCTCCAGGGCCCGGCGAACGGCCTGGGCGCCGTCACGGGCGTCGATGTAGCCCCACAGGTTCCACGACCGCAGGCCGGGGTCGGCGTCGAACGACGGGAAGGCCGCGTAGTCGCCGGGTTCCATCACGTTGGAGAAGCGCAGGCCGGTCGCCTTGAGGTCCGGCACCCAGCGGCAGAACTCGGCCGCCATGGTCTCCTCCAGGTGCTTCGCCAGGGCGTAGGAGGTCTCCGGCCGGGCCGGGTAGTCCTCGTCGACCGGCAGGTACGGCGGCGGCGTGTCGAACGGGAGGCCCAGCAGGGTCTCGCTGGACGCCCACACCACGTTGCGGATGCCGGCCTGCCTGGCGGCGGCGAAGACGTTGTACGTGCTGGTGACGTTGTTGTGGAAGATCGTGGCGTTGGTGGCGACGCCCGGTCCGGGGATCGCGGCCAGGTGCACGACCGCGTCGACGCCAGCATAGCGGTCGTCGATCGCGGTGAACGCCTCGACCACCTGCCCGTAGTCGGTGAGGTCGAGCAGGGTCGTCGGGGCGAGTTGCGTGGCCGGGAGGACGCGGTCGACCACGACCACGTCCCAGCCGGTGGCGACGAGATCGGCCACGACCGCGCGGCCGAGCTTGCCGCTCCCGCCGGTGACGACGACACGCGATGGCATACGACTCCTCGGGATCACAAAGGCGTTCGACGGTGTGCCCGCACAGACTGCCGGCACATGTGGACGGTCGACAGCCCGAGACTTGCCGAGCACGGTCAAAGAGTTCTAGAGTTCTAGATGTGTCAGTCGAAGAGGTCGTCAGCACCGGCGCGATGCGCGCACCCGACGCCGCCGGTCGGTTCGGAAGGTTCGGCGGGCGCTACCTGCCGGAAGCACTCATACCCGCAGCCCAGGCAGTGGAGACGGCGTTCCGCGAGGCGTGGGCCGACGCCGCGTTCACGACGGAGTACCGGCGGCTGCTCGCCACCTACGTGGGCAGGCCGACGCCGTTGACGGAGTGCGCGCGGCTGTCCGAGGCGTTGGGCGTGCGGGTGCTGCTCAAACGGGAAGACCTGGCGCACACCGGGTCACACAAGATCAACAACGTGCTCGGCCAGGCGCTGCTCGCGCGGCGCATGGGCAAGCGAAAGCTGATCGCCGAGACCGGCGCCGGGCAGCACGGCGTGGCCACCGCGACCGCCGCCGCCCTCCTCGGCCTGACCTGCACCGTCTATATGGGACAGACCGATGTCCGGCGGCAGGAGATGAACGTCTTCCGGATGGAACTGCTCGGCGCCGAGGTCGTGCCGGTCACGTCGGCGAACGGCGTCGGCACGCTGAAGGAGGCCACCAACGGCGCGCTGCGCGCGTGGGTGAACGAGACCGAGGACGCGCACTACTGCGTCGGCTCCACCATGGGCCCGCACCCGTACCCGTGGATGGTGCGCGAGTTCCAGCGAGTCATCGGCGAGGAAGCCCGCGCCCAGTGCGCCGACCGGCTGCCGACCGCCGTGCCGGACGTCGTGGTGGCCTGCGTCGGCGGCGGGTCGAACGCGGCGGGCACGTTCGCCGGGTTCGTGGACACCCCGGCCCGGCTGGTCGGCGTCGAAGCGGCCGGCGGCAGCGCGGTGGAGAAGGGCAAGCTCGGCGTGCTGCACGGGTTCATGTCGCACTTCCTGCAGGACGACGACAGCCAGGTCCTCGAAGCGCACTCGATCTCGGCGGGGCTGGACTACCCGGGCGTCGGCCCGGAACACGTGCACCTCGCCGAAACCGGGCGCGTGCACTACACGAGCGTCACCGACGACCAGGCCGTGCGGGCGTTGAAGCTGGTGACCAGGACCGAGGGCATCCTCCCCGCGCTCGAATCCGCGCACGCCCTGGCGTGGGTGGTCGACGCCGCCGCGACCGGTGAGCTGGCGGCCGGGTCGACGGTGCTGGTCACGCTGTCCGGACGCGGTGACAAGGATATCCAACAGGTCAGGGAGCACCTCCGATGAGCGTCGCGGTCGCCACGTTGGAACACCACTTGCGGGCCGCCCGCGCCGACGGGCGCCGGCTGCTGATCCCGTACGTCATGGCGGGTGTCGTGCCGGACTGGTTGGACCTGGTCCGGGGCGCGGCGGAGGCCGGTGCTGACGCGGTCGAGATCGGGTTGCCGTTCTCCGACCCGATGCTGGACGGACCCACCGTGCAGCAGGCCGCCGCCCTCGCGACCGGTCGTGGCGGACGTCCTCGGTCGCTGCTGGACGAACTGGCCGGGCTGGACGTCGACGTGCCGCTGGTCGTGATGACCTATGCGAACGTGGCGATGACCTTGACGCCCGAGCGTGGCGTGGGCGGGTTCCTCGACCACCTCGCGGCGGTGGGCGTGCGCGGGGTCATCGTGCCGGACCTGCCGTTGGACGAGTCGGCGGAGTACCTGGCGCGTGCGGCGGAGGCCGAGGTCGCGGCGGTGCTGCTGGCCGCGCCCTCGTGCGGTGACGACCGGTGCCGTGAGATCGCGCGGGCGTCGTCCGGGTTCGTGTACTGCATGAGTTCGATGCGCACGACCGGTGAACGGGACGCCCTCGCCACAACCGCCCGTGAGACCGCTCGGCGGCTCAAGGGGATGACGGACCTGCCCGTGGTGACCGGTTTCGGCATCTCCACTGTGGAGCACGCGGTGGAGGCCTGTGTGGACGCCGACGGCGTCGTGGTCGGCTCGGCGCTCATGCGGATGCTGGTCGACGGCGCGCCGGTCGCCGAGGTCGTGGACGCGGTGGCCGCGTTCCGCCGGGCGCTATCCTCGGTCGGAGGTTGAGAGCGGGGAGTTTCCACAGGTGGACGACGGGCGGCGCACTGGCCGCGAGTACGAGACGCGCGTGCCCAAGTACCTCGCGATCTACCGGGTGCTGGCCGACCGGATCGCCGACGGGCGCTACCCGGCCGACGCGCCGCTGCCCGCCCAACGGGAGTTGGTCGAGGAGTTCGACGTCTCGCTGATGACCGTGCGGCAGGCGATCCAGGCGCTGGAGGCGGACGGGCTGCTGGAGACCCGGCACGGGGTCGGCACGTTCGTGCGCCGGCCCGCGTTCTCGTACGGCCTCACCGGGTTGCGCAGCCTGTCGCAGGACTTGGTCGAGCAGGGCATCGAGCTGGAGACCGAGGTGCTGGACGCCGGGCTGGTCGTGCCGCCGGCCGATGTGAGCGCACGGCTGGGCGTCCCGGCGGGTGGTCGGGTGCTGGCAGTCGAACGGCTGCGCAGCACCCGCACCACCGGTGGGCCGGTCCCGTTGTTGTTGCAGACGTCGTACCTGCCGGAGGGGATCGGGTCGCGGATCGGTGCGGAGCCCCTGCGCCACCAGTCCCTCTACCGCCTCCTGGAGGACCTGGGAACGCCGGTGCGGCAGGCGAGCGAGACCATCCAGGCGGTCGCGCTGACCGCCGAGCAGGCCGGGGTGCTCCAGCGCGATCCCGGTTCGCCCGCCCTGCTCAGCTGCCGCCTGAGCCGAGGTGAGGACGGCACCCCTCTCGTGGACGACCGCGCGCTGCTCGTCGGCGACAACACCGTGATCACGGCGGAACGTGCCGTGACCGGAACGAACCTCGCCTACGAGCACCTCACCACCCCGCACTAGCTCCGCGAGTCGTCCACGGCGATGACGGCGATCGCCGTTGTGGCCAGAGCGACGCTGACCCACGTGGCGCCCAGGTAATCGTTCGTGGTCTCGGTTGTGATGCCGGCGAACAGCGGACCCAGGAACGCGCCGACGTTCAACGCGACGGTGGCGAACGCCCCGCTGAGTGAGGGGGCGTCGGACGCGAGGTGCATGACGCGGCTGACGAGTGCCGATCCGACACCGAACGACAGCCCGCCCTGGACGACCGCCAGGGTGAACAGCGGTGCCGGGTGAGCGCCGGCCACGGCCAGTGCCGCCCACCCGGCGGGCAGAGCGCACATCGCGAGGATCAGGCCCGGCCCGAACCGGCCGCCGCCCAGGCGTCCGGCCAAGGTCACTCCGATGAACGCGCCCACGCCGAACGCGGCGAGCAGCCCGGGAACCGCACCGTCGGGCAGGTGGGTGACGTCCGTGGCGATGACGGCGAGGTAGGCGAAGGTCGCGAAGGTGGCCCCGTTGACCAGAGCCGCGAGCACCAGCGCCAACCGCACCGGCCGTGACCTCAACGCCCGTGCTTCCCGCCTGATCGACACCTCTCGCCTAGCGGACGGGTCGGCCGGCGCGGACCGGAACACGAGCGCCAGTGCGGGCACGCACAGGGCGGCGATCGCCCAGAAGGCCGATCGCCAACCGGACCAGTCCCCCAGCAGGGCGCCCGCCGGCACGCCCGCGACGCACGACAGCGTCACCCCCGACAACAAGACGGCAGTGGCCCTGGCCTGCTTCGCCGGGACCACCAGGGCCGTCGCGACGGACATCGCGACCGCGAGGAAACCGGCGTTGACGATCGCGGCGACGATCCGGGTTCCGAACAACACGAGGAAATTCGTCGTGACCGCACCGATGACGTGGACGGCGACGAACGCGGTCAGGAAACTCGCCAGTGCGCGACGGCGTGGCCAGCGCGCGCTCAGCACGGCCATCACCGGCGCACCGACGATCATCCCGATGGCGTACGCGGACGTCAGGCTCGCCGCCGCGCCCACCGACACGGACAGGTCACGGG
Organism: Saccharothrix deserti; assembly: GCF_009769385.1. Lineage (GTDB taxonomy): Bacteria > Actinomycetota > Actinomycetes > Mycobacteriales > Pseudonocardiaceae > Actinosynnema > Actinosynnema deserti. The sequence continues at coordinate 278,433 of NZ_VKAB01000011.1, read as the reverse complement.
CGATGCCGGGTACGAGACCGGACAACATGAACTCGGAGGTTCCTTGCGCGAAGACGGCAAGGCCGAGGACGTAGACGAACACAGGCAAGGGATCGACTCCAGCGTTGGCATACGCGGTCAGGAAATCCGCGTGCCAGGCCGTAGAGCCGCGTCACCCAGGATTGGGGCGAGAGCCGAAAACGGACAGACACGCGGAGCACGTGTCCGGCCGCCGGAAGGGAGATCGATCAAGACCGGTCGACTACCGGTCGGACAACCCGCCGCCGACGACCGGCGGCTCCGCTCTGTCCGACTCGGGGCTCATCACCCGACGGACCTTAGTCACGGCCCCACGAGCCATCAACCGGGTTACGCGCCCTCAGCCGTGGCCCACCGCCGCCAGCCACGCGCGCCGAGCGGCGGCACGGGTGAACTCGCGGACGTGCAGCCCGGCGCGCAGCCACGCGAACGGGAAATCGTCCCCGACGTCACGCACCACCCGGCCGAACGCATCGCGGCCACGGTCGCGTGACGCGGCGGCGAGGTCGGCCAGCAGGTCGGCGGTGGTGGCGAGACCGGTTCGGGTCAGGGCGGCCACGTCACGGTCGGCCGATGCGACGGCCGCCACGGCACGTCCGCCCGATGCCACCCGGTGCAGCACGTTCTCCAGCGGACGCACCGGCCGGGGCACGCGTTCGGACGGTTCCGGGCGGGGTGGGAGCTCACGGGTGCCGTCCCCGGCGACGTGGGAGCGTTGGATTCGGTCCAGGCCCAGGTCGACGTGGTGCCGGAGGTCGGCGGGCAGGTCCAGTTCGCCGGAGACCGCCAGCGCGACGGCCGTGCCGGGTCGGTCGGGCAGCGGGCGGGCGACGACGCGCAGCCGGAGGCCTGCGGCGCCCGCGAGCACGCGCAGGTTCTCCCGCGCCCACTCGCCCTCGCCGACGAGGTCCAGGTGAGCCGCGGAGGTCGCCAGTCGCAACGCGCCGCCGGCCGCGCCGAGCACGGTGCCGTCCAGGAACAGCAGGTTCGCGCCAGCCGGGCGGTAGGCCTCGGGACGGGTTTCGGCCTGGAAGGCGCGCAACACCTGATCCGGCAACGGTTGTGCCCACAGGTCGGTGAGCGGCGGCTCGTTCCAGGACGCGGCGGACGCGGCCACCGCACGAACGCTCTTGCCCGCACCCAGGCGGTGGTCGGGCGACGCCGTGCCGCCGGACAGCAGCACGCCGCCACGCCCCAATTCGTGCTGGCTGAGCCCGGACTCGCCGACCGCCACCGGCCCGCTCGCGGCGGCAGCGACGCGTTCCGCGCCACCCGGCATGATCGCGGGGACCGTCCACAGCACGCCGGCGTCGTCCACGAGGTGCGTGACGACGCCGGCGTAGCCGGAGGTGCTGATGATCGCCTCAGTGCACAGGCCGTACAGGCGCAGAGCGCCGATGGGGCGGTACTCGCGCCTGGCCGTGCCGCGCAGTTCGGTGGTCGGGCCGATGTCGGTGCGCAGGTCGTGGCACAGGAGCATCAGCTCGACCAGTTCGGCGGTGAGCAGTTCGCGGTCGAACGACGAGTCACCGGCACGTGCGGCGGCCAGGGCGGCGGCAATGCGCAGGCCGTTCGCGGCAGCCCGGTGCAGGCCCGCGACGCGTGCGGTGTGCACGGCACGCAGCAGTTCGGCCCGGACCACCGCACCACTGCCCGTCGCACCAGCCCGCAGCACCGTCGCGCACGCCTCCCAGAGGGCGCTCGCGGCGGCACGTTCGCTGTCCGACGCGGTCTCTGCGTCCACGTCGTCCGGTACGACCTCGGGAACGGTGGCCGGAGCGGCGGTGTCGGCGGCGGTGTCGGCCGCCGCGACCGCGATACCCCGGTGCAGGCACTTCGGCGCGAGCAGACAGCTGCACACCAGATCGTCGGCCGCAGTGAGCACGCCTTGGCGCAACGTCCACGTCAGCGCCGTCTCGGAGTCGAGCGTGGCGTGCGCCGTGTCGGCGTCAGCCGTCACCGTCCACTCGGCAACACGCACCAGAGCCGCGTCGACCCGCTTCCGCAGCCGGGGCGGCAACCCGTCGAGCACATCGGCCACCACCGCCGGGGACACCGGGGGCACGCTCATCCGCGCACCTTCTCCCCCACCCAGCGGGCCAACGCCTGCGGGCTCAGGGCGGCGACCGGCATCCCGGCCGCGACCAGCGCGCCCGCTACCGACGTGGAGTAGCGGGCGACGCCGCGGTCGTCGAGGCTCGCGCAGCCGAGCACCGTCACGCCGGAGGCGACCAGTTCCCGGACCTGCCCGACGAGCGGCCCGACCGGACCGCCCTCCTCGAAATCGCTGACCAACACCACCATCGTCCTCTCCGGCACGGCCACCAGGGAACGGGCGTGTCGCAACGCCCCCGCGATGTGCGTGCCGCCGCCGACCCGCACCTCCAGCAGCAGCGACAACGGGTCCGCCACCCGCTCGGTCAGGTCGACGACCTCGGTCGAGAACGCCAGGAAGTGCGTCGACAGCGCGGGCACCCCGGCGAACACGGACGCGGTCAGCGCCGACCACACCGTGGACGCCTCCATCGACCCGGACACGTCCACCACCAACACCAACCGCCAGTCGCTCGCACGCCGCCCCCGCGTCCGGAACACCGGACGTTCCGGCACGACCACCACCCGGCCGTCTGCGTCACGGCGCGCGGTCGCCAGGTTGGCGCGCAAGGTGCGCGGCAGGTCAAGCCGACCACCCGGTCGGCGGGTCGGCATCGGCAGCTGCATCCCCGTCAACGCGGGCCGAACGCGGTTGGCCAGCTGTGCGGTCAGCTCCCGCACCAGCCGTGCCACCAGTGGCCGCAGCCGGGCCAACGCCGACTCCGACAACCCGCCCGCCAACGACAGGACGTTCCGCAGCAACTCCACCGACGGCCGCACCGAACCGGGGTCGATCTCCAGCGCCGCCTCCAGCCGTCCCCCTTCCGCCGCGGCGGCCAGGACCTCCTCCCGGACGTGGTCGCCGAACAGGTCCCGCAGCTCCTCCGACCACTCGCGCACGTCCGGGAACGGGCTGGAGCGGTCGGCCCCGAGATCACCGCGCAACGCCCCTTCACCGCGATCACGCCCGTACAGCTCGTCCAACGCAGCGGCATAGCGTGCCGCACCGGCCGGACGTTCGCCGTACAAGCCGAGCACCAGCCGCCACCGGACCCCGACCGGCAACGCGCCCGACACGGACACCGCAGCCACCGGAGACTCCGGCATTTTCCCGACTGACCGAGCAGGACGCTCGGTCAGCAACCCGTGGGCGCGCAAGGCATCCACACCCGCTCGTTCGGCGTCCAACCACACCGCCAGCAGTTCGGGATCAGGGGTGCCGTGACCGTCCACCCGTTCGCCCGTGCGCTGCTCCACCACCGCCAGCACCCGTGCCCGAGCCGCCGGGCCGACCGACGTGAACGCCCCGCGCAACGCGGGCAGCCGGTCGAGGAAATCCCGGTCCGCCAACCCCTCCACCCGGTCCAGCAACGGCGACAGCGCTTCCGGCGTCTCCAGCAACGGCCCCGCCGCCGCGAGCACACCGGTCAGCCCGCGCCGCAGCACGTCCCTCCGCTCGGGGGTGCCGGCGCCGTCCACCCACGACGCCACCCGCTCCCCCAACGCCGAAGGCGGCACCGACCCGAGGAGGACGCGCGCCGCACCGGCGGCTCCGGCGATCAGCGGCGCACCCTCGTCGGCCAACCGTCGCAGACAAGCCTCAAGTCGCAGCCCGTGCACCTCGTGCCGCTGGACCAGCTCCACCAACGCCCGCGCGTCCGCGACGTCCTCCGACCCGGCGAGCCCGTCCAACTGGGCCACCGCCGCAGTCTCCAGTTCCCGCGCGAGCGTCGGGTGCCCGTCGAGGACGTCACCGGGTGTCCCGGGCAGGTGGCCGGCGCGCAACCGGTCGAGCAGGTCCAACGCGGACAACAACTCCCGCAACGTCCCGGCCGACGGCAGCACGGTCGCCGCGTCGGCCAACAACGTGTCGACCGACTCGGGCAACCCGCACAGCGCCGCGTCGACGAGGTCCGCCAACACCGCCGTGGGCGTGTGCCCGCCCTTCTGTTCGCGTTCGGCACGCCGTGCGCGCAACCGTCCGGACGCGGCCAGCTCCAGCGTCGCGCCCCACAACCCGGCCACCGGCAACGTGGCCGCCGTCGCCGGGGTCCACGCCACCGTCCACCGGGTGGTGAGCGCGTCGCCACCGCCGACACCGGTGGTCGCCGTCTCCTCGGCGTACGTCACCCCGAGCACGGCCAACCGCCGCAACGCGACCTCACGCCACGTGTCCAACTCCGACCGCAACGGGTCCAGCCGCAACGACACCGGCTCCCGCTCCCGCGAGTCGGGACCGGGCAGCCGCAGCGAGGCGAGCAACGCCTCCACCGCCGGAGCCAGACCCGACCGTGGCGTGCCGGGTGCGAGCACCCCGGTTCGGTGGCCCACCAACACGTCGCCGGCGGCCCGTGCCACGACCCGCCCGCGGCCCAACGGCTCGGCGTGCGTCAGCACGGTCTGCACCGCCTCCACCACCTCGCCCCGTCCGGGCGCGGGCAGGCCGCGCAACCGGGCCAGGTCGACGGCCAGCCGCAACGCCTCCCGCGCCTCACCCGGACCGGCCGGGTGGCCGAGTTCCCGGACCCGCGCGCAGATCCGCACGATCACCGACGCGGCGGCGGCCTCCACCGCGCCCGGATCGCCCGCCGCCTCCAGCACCGCCTGCTGCCACTCCGGATCGCGGATGCCCGCCGGGTAGCCGGAACGCTCGTCCAGCAACGCGAACCCGTACGGCACCAACGACGTCACGACGTCCGTGTCACCGGGCGATGAATCGTCCACCGGCCCGTCCAGCAACGCCGCCGCGTGGAACGACCCGATCACCGCCGCCGTTCTCCGCCCGTCCGTCCGCCGCACCGCGCGCCGCATCCACGCCTCCCGGCGCAGGTCGAACGGGTCCACCCCGGCGCCCTCGGCGTCCTGCCGCAACGCCCAGCCGACCAGCAACGCCGCCCGCCGCACCGCCTCGGCGGTCTGGCCGGGCGCGGCGGCCTCCACCAACCGGTCCCACAGGTCGTCACCGTCACGGCCGGTGGTGGCGCGGCGCAACGCGTCCGTCAGCGGTGACGCACCCTGCCGTTCGCCCCGGCGCCCGTCACCGCGCACGGCGAGCGGCAGGTCGCACGGGCGGACCTCCACGCCGTTGCGGTGCGCCCAGCGGATCGCGGCCAACTCGGGCGAGAAGTCCGCGAACGGGTAGAACGCCAGGTCACCGTCGGGGGAGGCGCCGGACAGGGCGACCGGCGCGACCAGGTCCGGATCGGCCAGGAACGGCAGCCACCGCCCCGACTCCTCGGGCAGCTCGACCAGCAGGACCTCCGGCGCGAACGCCTCCAGCAGGGTGGGCACCACCGCCGCCAGCGCGGGCGAGTGGTGCCGCACCCCGATCAGGTGCGGGGTGTCGTGCTCGGCCAGCCGGTCGACGAGGTCACGCGTCGAGGACGTCACGGAGTTCCCACAGCCGTCGCCAGGTGCGCGCACCGGACTCCGCCCGCCGCCGCACCGCGCCGTCCCAGTAGCCGAGCAGCCGGGCCGCGTCGCCGGGGTCGTCCTTGCGGACCACGCCGAGCAGGTGTCCGGGCAGCAACGACAGCGGGTCGCGGTCGCCGGGGAAGTAGGCGTCGGCCAGCCCGAGCGAGGTGGCGACCGACACCGCCTCCGCCGTGCTCATCACCGTAGACGGCCGCTCGACCGCCCAGCCCTCCTCCGAGATGCCGTTGCGCAGGTCGCGGAACGCGGTGACCAGCACTTCCAGCACCACGTCGTCCACCGCGAACGGCGCGCTCACCCGTTCCAGCGCGGCGCTCGCCTGCCGTCGCACCAACGCCGTCTCGGCGGCCAGGTCGCCGATGGGCCCGACGGCCTCGAAGTTGAACCGCCGCTTCAACGCCGCCGACATCTCCGAGACGCCCCGGTCACGCAGGTTCGCGGTGGCGATCACGGTGAAGCCGGGCGCGGCGTGCACGGTCGCACCGTCGGGGCCGGACAATTCGGGCGCGGACAACTCGGGCACCGCGATGCGCCGGTCCGACAGGATGGACACCAACGCGTCCTGCACCTCGGGCAGGCACCGGGTGACCTCCTCGACCCGCACCACACCGCCGCCGCGCATCGCGGTGAGAACCGGTGACGGCACCAGCGCACGCGGACTCGGCCCTTCGGCGAGCAGGAGCGCGTAGTTCCAGCCGTAGCGCAGCTGGTCTTCGGTCGTGCCCGCCGTGCCTTGGACGACGAGCTGGCTGCTGCCGGAAACGGCGGCGGCCAGCAGTTCGGACAGCATCGACTTGGCCGTGCCGGGTTCGCCGACCAACAACAGCCCCCGCTCACCCGCGAGCGTCACCACGGCCCGCTCGACCAGGGCGCGTTCACCGACGAACTTGGTGCTGATCACGAGCCGGGACGGCACACCGTCCACCGAGACACCCTTGGGCAGCACCAGGACGTCGCCGCTGCCCATCACGAACGTGACCACGGCACGCGGTGTGAGCCGCCACCCCGGCGGCCGAGGACCACTGTCGTACGCCGCGAGGAACGCCAATTCTTCGCGGTAGGCGTCCTCGGCCGGTTCGACCTGCCTGGGAGCGGTCACCTGCGTCCTCCGGTCTTCAGCTCTTCATAGGCGGGCGCGTCACCGTCGAGAACGCGGCGCCACGCGCGCTCGAACAGGACGGCGATCGGCTCGAACGGCACGATCACCTCGTGGCCGCCCGGGGTGGAGCCGAACATCGGCGCCTTCCACGACTCCAGCGGCAGGTGGGGTGCGGCCAGGGCCAGCCAGCCACCGGGCAGGAACAGCGACCGCCCGGCCCGCGCCCGTTTCGCGGTGAGCACCAGGTCGGTCTCGGCGAGGGCGGTGCGGGCCTTGCGCAGCCTGGCGGGCTTCCACCCGGTCCACCGGGCCACGTTGGCGTCCGTGGGATCGGGCAGGGCCAGCAGTTGCAGGTACAGCACCGCCGCGTCCTCGGTCAGGTCGAACTTCCCGGACACCTCGGCCACCAGGTGCGGCACCGACACCGTCGGGTCCTGGTGGTAGGCGGCCGGATCGACGCCCTCGGGCGCCGTGACCGCGCACGCGGCGGTGAGACCGTCGTCCGCGAGCCGGGTCAACGACCACAGCACGTCGTGCGCACCGGTGGCCTCCACGAGCGCCACCAACAGGTCACGGTCCTGCGGTCCGATCAGACCCGGCCGCGCCACCAAGCGGCAGGAGTGCTGGTTGACGCCCGCCACCTCCAGCCAGTCGCGGTGCCGGTGGACGGCACCCTCGGCAGGCAGGTCGATGCCCAGCAGGGCGCGCAGGTTCTCCGACGAGGTCCACCCGCTGAGTTCGACGGCGAAGCCCGGGTGCTCAACCCTTTGCCTGGCCAGCGCCAATGCCTCCGGCAACCGCGCCCGCAGCGGCGAGCCGACCGGGAGCCGCTGCGCCAGCCACGCCAACACCTGCGGCACCGCCCGCAGCGCCGACCGGTCGAACCCGTCGCCGTGACGAGCCTCCAACGACGAGCCGTTGAACCGGAAATCGGCGTCCGTGGTGAGCCACGACGTGCGGTCCGGGTTGACCACGCCCGTCACGTACTCGCCGTCACGGGGGAGGTAGAGCAGCTTCGCGGCGTCCACCAGCACGTCGTCCGGCACCGGCGAGAGCTGCCCGTGCTCGGCGATCCACACCTCGGCGACGGCGTCCACATCGGGCCCGCGCGTCCACAGGTCGGCCGGATCGGCGGGCACGGCGGCGGCGATCAGCCGACGGCGGTAAGCGGCGCTCAGCCGCCGGAGCCGTTGCCTGGCGGCCTTCGCCCCGCCCGCGGACAACCCGAGCAGGTGCCGTTCGGCGGTGCCGAGGAAGTTCGCGTCCCACCGGTCGATGCCCGGCATCCCGGCCAGCAGCAAGGTCGCCTCGGCGCTGCCCAGACCGGTCCGCTCCACGAGCGCGGGCACGGCCTCCGGGAACCACGGCGCGGGACCACGCGAGGCGAGCACGTCGAGGAACCGGGCGATTCGCTCACGCCCGAACGGCGCTCGCACCTCCTCGGCCGTCTCGATCCGCCAGTCCTTCGGCAGGTCGAACACGCCGGGCGTACGGGTGTACTGCACGCCGTCGAACCGGCTGCCCGGCTCGTTGCGCCATTGGGTTTCGAACAGGGCGATGAACCCGTCGCCCACCGGCACGACCCGGTCCTTCGGGCTCGCCTGTCCCGCGTGCACGACCACGCCGACGGTGCGCCAGTGCCCCGCGCCGTCCGCCAGGCCGCTGTCCGCGACGGACCGCAGCACCAACACCAACGCGTCGCGCTGCTCGTCCGGGGTGAGCGGTGACGCGGCGCGGTGGGCCAGCGCGGCCAGGTGGGGCAGCGCCCAGAACCAGCCTGGGCTGCCCGACTCGGGCAGCGAACGCCCCTCCGGCCGCGCGGTGCTCTCACCGAGGGCCGCGATCAACGCGGGCAGGCCGGTCGGCACGGTGCCACGCGAGTTGTGGGAGCGGTACGCGCCGAACCAGCCGAGTGCGGCGTTGATCTCTTCCTCGGTGGCCTCCGGGCCGGTGGGCGCGAGGACGGGGTCGACTTCGCGGGCCGCCGCCGCGATCGTGGCGTACTCCCGGTAGGAACGCAGCAGGTCGGCGGCGCGGCTCACCACGCCGACCACGCCGACGATCAACGCGGGATGGGTGAGGCCGGGCAGGGCGGCGGTGACGGCGCCGTCGAGCCCGCCGCGCTCACCGCGCGCCAACGCCGCCAGCCGCTCCCGGATCGTGCGCTTCTCCCGCGGTTCCGCCAGTGCGGCGGCGAGCATCCTGTCCACGGCCTCCCTCGTCACGCCGCGCAGCGCGGCGGAACCGGCCTCGTCACGCGGCCTGAGGAGGTGCCACCAGTCCAGCGGCGGCACGAACGGTGTTCCCGTCGCGTACAGCGGGTGCTGCGCGTTCGCGGACACCGTGGCCACCGTGACGCCGTCGGTGTCGAGCAGCACCATCGTCTCGCGCCCACCCGCCAACGTCACCTCGGTCGCGCCGGGCAGCCGCAACACACCCACCGGACGCTGAAGATCACTGGAAAGCCGGACCCGTCGGCCGTCGACGCCCTCACCGACCCACGAGCCGTCGGCCTCACGACGCACCCGCCACCCGTGCAGGCCGTCGGACGCGCCGAGCGGGCTGCCCTCGGTCTCCGGCAGCGCGGGCCTCAGGTCGCAGTCGCCGAGGACCAGTGCGGCGCCGTCGGCGGCGAAATCCTCCACGAACCGCGGCAGACTCGCCCGACCACGCCCGCCGGTGGCCGGGTCGACCTCGTACCAGCGCCAAGCCTGCTCCTGGTACGCCCCGGTCCACACGGTGGTGCCGTCACCGTGCGCCTGCTGCGGCAGCGGCACCACTGTGTCGCCGGGGTGCACGGCCCGCCCGCCGGCGAAGCGACCGCCACCGGGCAGCGCGATCGACGCCGTCGGCAGGTCGTTCCGGTAGTAGTACCGGCCGGCACCGATCGGGAAGATGCGGTCGGGCGCGTCACTCCAGTACGCCGACTCGCCGTCCGGCCCGTACCAGCGCACCAGCAGCACCCCGTCGAACCAGGACGCGGCCGGCACGAACCCCCAGCGGGCCCGGGCGTCGGCCGGAATGCGGGAAACGTGTTCGGCGAGCACACCGTCCGGCCCGACCACGACGAACGTCTCACCGCGGCGCAGCACGAGCGCGGGCCACCCTTCGCCGCACACCACCACGCTCTCGGCCCGGGGAGCACCGCCCGACAGCAGTCGGCCGACCGCCTCCTCCAGCGCGGGCCACCCCAACTCGTCCAGCAGGCCGGCGCGCAACGTCCGGTGCAGGGCGGCGGCGACATCGGTGCCGGCGATCGACTCGGCCGCCTCCGGGACGTCCACGAACGCCTCGGGGACCCGCACCACGGCCAGTTTGTCCAGGTGCTCGGCGAGGTCGGGCAGCCCGGTGGCGGCGATGCGCGCGGCACGGGAAGTGATCCACGAGCGCAGCGCACTGCGCAGACCCGGCACCGCCATCGCCGACGACAGCACGTCCAGGCCGACCGTCGCCGTACGGGCAGTGGCGTGGGCGTGCGCGACGAACCCGTTGCCCAGCGCGCCGGCGAACCGTTCGGACGCGGCCAACGCGGCCAGGTCACGACGCCCCGGCTCCCCGTCGCCCAGCCACTCGGCCACGTCGAGCTGCTGGTCCTGGTCGGCGGGCGCGATCGGCACCCCGCGCGACACCAACAGGTCCAGCACGTCCAGCTCACCCTGACGCCAGTACCGCAACGCCCGGACCGGCACACCGTCGGCGGCCAGCCGATCGGCCATCGCCTCGACCAGCTCCAGCAGCTTGAGCGACCGCCCGGTGCGCCGCCAGCCCGACAAGCGCACCGCCAGCACCGACGACAGCCACTCGGCCGGGTTCGCCTCCACCTCGTCGGGCCCGACGAGGGCACGGGTCGCGCCGCACGCCGTCAGGATGTCCAGCCACGTGTCGAGCGCCGCCGACGAATCGGGCACGAACGCCAGCAGCCGACCGCGCACCTCCACGTCGTCCTTCGCCAACGCCACCAGCGGAGCGCGGTAGGCCTTCCAGAACGCGCCGCTCGCCCGGCTGATCGCCGAGCTGTCCAGGATCGCGCGCAGCAACCGACCGTCCTCGACGGCCAGATCGCGCTTCGCGGCCTTGGCCAACCGCCGCAGGTCCTCCGGCATCCCGGTGTACGGGGGCAGGCCGCCACGCGTGCGTTCGACGCACAAGGTCAAGAACAGCTCGTAGGCCGCGTCCGGATCGTGCTTGCGCGCCAAGCCCTTGGCGTGCGCGGACAGTGCCTTGGCGGTCAACGCGCCGGCGAACGCGAACTCCAGGAACACCTCACGCGTGCGTTCCGGGTCCACCGCCAGGTCGTGCACCTCCTCCGCCTCACGCGCCTTGCCGAACATGCTCGCCGCGTACGCGGTGTTGCCGTGCTGGAGGAAGATCCGCCCGGCCTGTTCGTAGAACGTGGGCAGGAAGTGCGGCGCGGACCGGCCGAGCATGTCGCCCAGCGCGGTGAACCCGTCCTTCGCCGCGCCCGCCCGCGACTTGGCGGTGCGGGCCAGCCGTTCGACGTCCTTGACCAGGTTGAGCGCGTGGTGGGCGTTCGCCGGGTCGTGCACCAGCGCCCACGCGGGGAAGCCGAGCGCGCTGCGCCTGCCGGTGCCGACGTCGGTGATGCGGGCGGGCGCGTCGAAACCGAGGTACTCGCAGGTCAGGTCTTCGGCGCGGCCGAGCACGGCGGGCACCAGCCGCACCACCACGCGGTCGTCCAGCGCGGGGTGGGTGTAGTGGCGGGCGGTGATGGTGTCGCGGTCCTCGCCGACGTCGTCGGTGCCGGGCAGCACGGCCCCAGCCGAGATCAGGGCGTTCACGGGGCCACCACCGCTTCCTCCACGACGCGACCGGCGTGGATCGCCGCCGCCATGCGCATCCCCTCCGACCACGCGACCGGTCCGACGTCGGCCGGCGCCAACGCGGTTCCGTCCTCCAGCGCCCACCGCAGTTCGCCGGTCCAGGTCTCGCCCTCGGGGTAGTCCGAGCCGAGCCAGTAGCGGGCCTCCACGACCCGGCCGTCCTCGAACGCGGAGTAGACCGCGTCGCCGCCGCGCACCGGGTAGCCGAGCGTGCGGCACCGGCCCAGCGCGTGGTTCAGCTGCTCGAACTTGCCGCCGGAGTAGTCGTCCACGGCCGTCTTGCCGGCGGGGAACGCGGCGGGGCGGACGAACGTCTGCCGGAACAGCTGCTGCACCTTCTGCTCGATCCCCAGTTCGGCGCCGAACTCGCGCAGTTCGTCCAAGTCGTCCAGCAGCACGGGGTGCGGGATGCGCACCGACTCGGGTCTCGCCCGGAGGCTGTCGCCGTCGAGGGTGACCACGCCCAGACCGATCCGGGGGTCGGCGTCGCGCAGGAACCCGACCGCGGCGCCGCCACCGTCGTCGGCCGTGACGACGAGGTCGCGCAGCGCGTCGGCCCAGGCGGCGTCCGCCCAGACCTCGCAGATCAGCGCCGTCGGCACGGGCAGGGAGCGCACCATCCAGCCGTCCACGGTGGACAGGCACTCCGCCTCGTGGCGCGACAGCCACTCGGCGAGCTGCCGTAACTGGACGACCTGGGGGTCGTCCTTGATCGACGCGGGCACCGAGGAGAGGAGCTTGCCCTTGCCGTTGCGGCACTGGACGCGCCCGTTCTCCCCGAGCCGCACCTGGTACCCGGAAGCGCGCCCCGAGAGATGTTGGGCATCGAGCCAGCCCACGGTTCCTCCTGCGAGTCGTTCACGACGGTGTGGGGCAGGAGGCTAGCGACGGGGTCCGACAAAACGATCAGCTCGACGGGTTCGTCGCCACGCCGTGACCATGAGAGCGGTGGCCTTTACCTCAAGTCTTGCCCAAATCAGGTGCGATTGTGACCGGGATCTCTCTAACCTCAGGGCCATGAGACTGCTGCTGTGGACCGCACTCACGTGCGCCCTCGCGGTCGCCGGGGGGATGGTCCTGCCACTGCTGGCCGGCATCGCGCTCGTCGGCTGCGCCGACGAGCGCCTGCGTCGCGGGAAGACGTGCGCGCCATCCGGCCGTGATCTTTTCATCCGCTGACCGGAATAGACGATCAATACCCGACCAGAAATCCACACGTGGTGTGACGCGCACTACTTGACCTGCCCGCGAGTAGCGGTTTAACTGCGGTGACGCGTTCAGCGGGCCACCCGCCAGGGTGATCACAGCGCGATCACGACACAATCACGAGGGCACGGCGCGCCCATTGTTCCCCTGCCGCCACGGGCTATCCGACAGGTCCGACGGTGGGTGCCGCCTGCCGCTGGGAGTTTCCGCATGTCCCTGCACACGTGGCTCGAACGCGCCATCAACGGGCTTGCCCGCCGCGTACGCGGTCGGGTATTGATGACCCTCATGGCCGGTGTCACGGGCATGGCCGCCTTGACCACCCCCTCGGAGCCGGGAGCCGCGGAGCCGAGCGCCCCCGCTCCGGCGACGTCGGAGCCGGTGGCCGCCGAGCCGACCGCGGAACCGACCTCCGAGCCGACCGCGCCGGCGACCGCGGGGAGTGGACGCGTGAGATCGTTCTGGCTGCACATGAACTCCACGCCGGTCACGGACGCCCAGCTGGCCACCGAGGCGAAACGCCGTGCGTACATCGTGCTCAACGCCTGGGAAGGCGCGTTGATCCCCAAGCTCAAGGCGGCGAACCCGGCGGTCCAGGTGTTCGTCTACAAGGACCTGTCGTCGACCCGCTCCTACGCGTGCCGCGACGGCGTGGACGACAAGGAGCTGCCCACCGGGATCGGGTACTGCCAGGCGGAACGCGATCACCCGGACTGGTTCCTCCTCGACCCGAATGGGCGACGCTTCGAGTACAGCGGATATTCGGGCCATTGGCAGATGGATGTCGGCAACACCGCTTATCAGGACGCGTGGGCGGCCAATGTGATCTCCAGCGGCAAGGCGTCCGGATTCGACGGCGTGTTCATGGACAACGCCCTCTTCCCGTGCGACGCGTATCACGACGGCGTCTGCCCGGCGAAGTACCCCACCGACGCGGCGCTGCAGGACGCGTACAAGTCGATGTTGGCCAACACCCGGGACGAATTCGTCGCGGCCGGGTTGAAGACGGTCGCGAACCTGTCCAACGCACGCCTGCACGCCGGCGCGTGGGACGCCTACACCGAGCACCTCGACGGCGGCTTCGACGAGTGGTGGCTGACGTTCGACGACACCAACCTGCTGCCCGAGTACGCCGAGGGCTGGAGCAGGCAGGTCGCCGAGATCGCCGCGAACGAGGCCCGTGGCAAGATCACCTGGGTCCAGCCGCACTACAGCGCCGGCCAGGACCGGCCGTTCCGGTACGCGCTGGCCAGCTACCTCATGGCGGCGGGCGAGCGGGCCGCGATCTCGGACATCGAGCAGAGGGACCGGTACGACGACGCGTCGCCGTGGCGCGCCGAGTACGACTGGGACCTCGGCACGCCCGCCGGCCCGTACCGCTCGGTGGCGAAGAACGTGTTCCAGCGCGACTTCGCGTGCGGCACGGTGGTGGTCAACGCGAACCCGACCGACACCGGTGCGGTCACCGTGCGGGTGGACGGCGGGCACACGGACGAGCGCGGCGCGACGGTCACCTCCGTCTCGCTGCCGGGCACCTCAGGATCCATCCTCCGCAGGACCTGCTGACGGCTGCGCAGACGCGGTCAGCGGCAGAAGGACCTGGAAGCGGGTGTCGCCGGGCGCGGACTCGACCCGGATGTCTCCGTTGTGGCGGTCGACCACGATCCGCCAGGAGATGTCCAGGCCGAGCCCGGTGCCCTCGCCGACAGCCTTGGTCGTGAAGAAGGGCTCGAAGATCCGGCCCTTCACCTCGGCCGGGATGCCGGCACCGGTGTCGGCGATCTCCACCACCAGGTCATCACCGGCGCGGGACGTTCGCACTGTCAACGTCCCGCGCCGGTTCATCGCTGCCACGGCGTTGTCGATCAGGTTCGTCCACACCTGGTTGAGGTCGGCGGCGTAGGCGGGCAGTGGCGGCAGCGACCGGTCGTACTCCTTGACCACGCGCACGCCGTCGCCGATCTTGCCGCCGAGCATGACCAACGTCGAGTCGAGCAGTTCGTGCACGTCGACCACCTGGAACGGCGCGCGGTCGACCTGCGAGTACTGCTTGGCCGCGCCCACCAGCGTGGACACCCTGGTGGTGGCGTCCTCGATCTCGTTCATCAGGGTCTCGGTCTCGACCGTGTAGGCCAGCCAGCGCACGGCGGCCTCGGTCGCCGTCACCGGGCACACGGCCGCCGCCCGGTCGAGCCAGTCGATGTCCAGCCCGCCCGCGACGAGCACCGGGGCCAGCTCCCAGCCGCCCGACACGCCGTGCGCGTCCAGCCAGTCGGCGACCTCGTCCTCCAGGTCGGCGGTCTCCATCGGGCCCAGCTTGGGCGCCTTCGCGACCCGCTCGACCGCGCTCTCCTGCAACTTCACCAGCACCGGCAGGGTGGCCGGGTCGAGCGAACCGCTCGCCAGCAGGGCCAGCTTGTGCCGCATCCCGGCGATCCGCCCGCGCAACGCCCCCGTCGCCCGCACCGCGGCGGCGGCCGGGTTGTTCAGCTCGTGGGTCAGCCCGGCCGACAGCGAGCCCAGCGCGAGCAGCCGTTCCCGCTGGCCCACGATCCGCTGGGTGTTCCGCAACCCGAAGAACAGCCCTTCCAGCAGGTGCACGGCCATCGGGAACCACTCGCGGAACACCGCGCCGAAGTCGGTCGCGGGCAACTGGTACAGCCGCACGTCGGTCACCGCGTCCGCGGTCATCTGGTAGACGGCCGCGGTCTCCGCGTCCGGGCTCAGGTACGCCTGGCCGGCCCCGAAGTACGCGCCGCGGTGGTCGGTGCGGTTGGTCTCCACGCGCTGGCCGCCGATCACCCGGCTGAGCGCGACCGTGCCGTCCAGCAGCACGAAGAAGCAGGTCGCGGGCTGCCCCTCGCGCAACACCTGCGTGCCCGCCCGGTGCCTCTCCACCTCGCCGTGCGCGAGGAGCCACGCCAACTGCTCCTCGGACAGGTGCTCGAACAGGAACAGCCCGCGCAGGTCGTCGACCGTCAACTTCTCCACGCCGATCAAGACCTTTCCAGGTAGCGGTGGACCAGTGACACGGCCATCGCGCCGTCACCGACGGCCGACGCGACCCGCTTCACCGACTCCGCGCGCACGTCACCGGCCACGAACACGCCGGGCAGGCTGGTCTCCAGGTGGTACGGCGGCCGGTCGAGGTCCCAGCCCTCGGGCAGGCGGCCGTCGCCGACCAGGTCCGGTCCGGCGAGCACGAAACCGCGCTCGTCGCGGGCGAGCGTGCCGGCGAGCCAGTCGGTGTGCGGTGCGGCGCCGATGAACGCGAACAGCCACGACGTGGGCACGGTCGTCGTCTCGCCGGTCTTGTTGTGCCGCAACGTCAACGCCTCCAGGTGCTGCTCCCCCACCCCGCCGACGACCTCGGTGCACGTGCGCACCTCGATGTTGTCGACGCGGGCGAGCTGTTCGATCAGGTAGTGCGACATCGACCGCTCCAGCGAGTCGCCGCGCACCACCAGCACGACGCGGCGGGCGTGCGCGGCGAAGTACAGCGCCGCCTGGCCCGCCGAGTTCGCGCCGCCGACCAGGTAGACGTCCTGGTCCGCGCAGCTGGGGCCCTCGGTGGTCGCCGCGCCGTAGAACACGCCCTGGCCGGTCAGCCCGCCGAGGCCGGGCGCGTCCAGCATCCGGTAGGACACGCCGGTGGCGAGGATGACGGTGTGCGCGGCCAGCTCGGTGCCGTCGCCGAGCCGCACCACGCGTGCCGCGCCGCGTGCCTCCAACCCGACCACGTCGCACGCGGTCAGCACTTCGACGTCGAACTTCAGCGCCTGTCTGCGGGCGCGGTCGGTCAGCTGCTCGCCGGACACGCCGTCGGGGAAGCCCAGGTAGTTCTCGATCCGGCTGCTCGTGCCCGCCTGGCCGCCCGTCGCACGGCGTTCCACCAGCACCGTCCGCAGTCCCTCGGAACCGCCGTAGACGGCCGCGCCCAGACCGGCGGGACCGCCGCCGACCACGATCAGGTCGTAGAAGTCGGTGGACGGCCGCGTGGTCAGCCCGACCCGCGCGGCCAGTTCCGCGTCCGAGGGCTGGACCAGCGGCTCGCCGTCCGCGGTGATGACCACGGGCAGCCGGTCGCCGTCCTGGCCGGACGCTGCGAGCAGCCGGTCGGCCTCGGTGTCGCCGTCGTCCAGCGCGTGCCAGCGGAACGGGACGGAGTTGCGCGCCAGGAAGTCGCGCACCTCGAAGGACCGCGACGACCAGCGGTGGCCGATGACGCGGACCTGCCGCACCGGGCTCCGGTCGGCCGCCGACCAGGCGCTCAGCAGGTCGTCCAGCACCGGGTACAGCTTCTCCTCCGGCGGGTCCCACGGTTTGAGCAGGTAGTGGTCGAGGTCCACGACGTTGATCGCGCGGATCGCCGCGTCGGTGTCGGCGTAGGCGGTCAGCAGCACCCGCCGTGCCGCCGGGAACAGGTCCATCGCGGCTTCCAGGAACTCGATGCCGCTCATGCCCGGCATCCGGTAGTCGGCCAGCAGCACCGCCACCTCCTCGCCGCGCAGCTTGATCTCGCGCAACGCGTCGAGCGCCTGCGCCCCCGACTCGGCCCGCACGATCCGGTAGCGCTCGCCGTACTTGCGGCGCAGGTCGCGCGCCACGGACCGGGACACACCCGGGTCGTCGTCCACGGTCAGGATCGAGGGCCTCGCGACCTGAGGTGTCGTCATGTCCACAGTCAACTACACGGCCCCTGAGGACCGCGTTCGCCAGTTCGGGCATTCGCGTTGTCGATGGGCGGCCTTCGCCGGACCGCAGCGCCGGACGTGCGAACGTGCCGCGACGCCGGTGCCCCGCGGTCGGTACTGCCTGTATATCGGGAGGTCTCGCCCGTGAAGGGGTGGTGCCGGATGGCGGTCTTGGTGCTGGGACGGCCCGTGGTGCGGACCGGTGGGGTGCTGCGCCACCCGGCGCGGCGGATGGCGCGGGTGCTGCTCGGTGTGTTGGCGTTGCGCGCCAACCGGGCGTTGCCGCTGGAGTGGATCATCGAGGCGCTGTGGTCGGGTAAACCGCCGCCGTCGGCCGCCGCGAACGTGCGCACGCATGTGGCCGAATTGCGGAAGCTGTTACACGCAGCCGGTCAGCCCGGCATCGTGGCCTCACGGGACGGGTACGTGTTGGTCGCGCCGCCTGACGGGGTGGACGTGACGCTGTTCCAACGGCTCGTGGCCGAGGGGCACGAGTCGCGCGGCCACGGCGCGCACGTCGCGGCGGCGCGTTCCCTGGCCCGCGCGGTGGGCCTGTGGCGGGGGCCGGTGATGGCCGGTGTGCCGGTGCCCGAGGCGGTCCGTCCGGACGTGACGGTGTTGGACGAGCAGCGGATCAGCGCCATCGAAGATCTCGTCGGTGTGCGCCTCGCGCTCGGTTTCCACGACGAGTTGGTGCCCGCGTTGGCCGGGCTGGTGGTCGAATACCCGCTGCGGGAACGGCTCTGGCGGCACCTCGTCGCCGCGCTGGCCGCTGCGGGACGCCGCACCGAAGCCGTCGCGGTCTACCAACGGCTGGTCAGGGTGCTGGACGCGGAGCTGGGCGTGGCGCCGAGTGCGGCGACCAACGAGTTGTACGAGGCCGTTCGGCGCAATGACACCGCCACCCCGGAATTGGGTGGGCACAACTGAACGGCGGAACGCCACTTTTTGTGTGCGCGCCCGTGTGCACGGCATTTTTACACTCCTCGCTCCCGCCCAGGAAGGGAGCAAGAATGACCACCGCAATGCTGCTCGACGCCGAGGAACTGGTGGCGCGCTGGCGCGCCGGTCTCGACGAGTGGGACAACCCGGCCGGCCCGCTGTTCGCCAACGGCGAGTTCGCCGAGGGCGACATCGTGGCGTGCAACCCGCCGGGCAGCCGTTGTTCGTCGTGCACCGCGTCCCGACCGGTGTACTGCTGCTGACCGATGGCACCCGACGAGGTCGGCGAACTCGACCGAACCCTGGATTGGCTGATCGGTCCGGCACTCGACCGGTCGGCCCGCTGTTTGGCCGAGGTCGCCGACCTCGGCGCCGCCGAGGCGGACGCCGTGCTCGACGCCGCCCGCGACGCGTTGCTGGACACCGTGCGGCGGAAGGTCATCCGCGTCATCGTGCTGGAGCTGAACGCGGCGCGCGTGACCGGCAGGCTCGTCGCCGACGACCCGGCGGGCCGTTGGGCGGAGTTCCTGGCGCGGGCCGCCGAGCCCGCGTTCTGGGAGGACCTGACCCGGCACTACCCGCACCTCGTGACCCGGCTGCGCACGGTCGTGGCCAACCGGGTCGACGCGGTGCACACGATGGCGTCGCGCTTCGCCGCCGACCGGCCCCGGCTACGCGACCTGCTCGGCGCCGACGCCGGTGAGCTGCGCAAAGTCGAGTTCGGCGCGGGCGACAGCCACCGCGGCGGCCACACCGTCACGCTGCTGCACTGCACCGGCGGCACGGTGGTCTACAAACCGCGTCCCATGCGGGTGGACCAGCGGCTGGCGGACTTCCTGGCCGTGCTGACCGCCGGTGACGCCTCGGGCATCCGGGTGCCGCGCGCGATCGTCGCCGACGACTACGGCTGGGCCGAACACGTGGCCCACCGGTACTGCGAGACCGACGCGGAACTGGACGTCTTCTACCGCAACCTGGGTCACTGGCTCGCGGTGATGCGGCTGGTGGCCGGGACGGACCTGCACGCGGAGAACATCATCGCCTGCGGACCGGTGCCGGTGGTGGTGGACTGCGAAAGCGTGTTCACGCCACGTCCGCCGCACCCGCCGACGGGCGCGGGCGAGGCGACCGACCGGATCGCCGAACAGCTGAACGGGACCGTGCTGCGGACCGGTCTCCTGCCCGGACGCGGGGCCGGCCTGGGGTGGCGCGGCGTGGACGGTTCGGCGATGGGCGGGCTGCCCGGCGAACAGCCCGACATCGGGTTGCCGGACCTGGTGGGCGCGGGCACGGACACCGCACGGGTCGCCATCGTGCCGCAGCAACTGCCGCCGACCCGGAACCTGCCGAGCCCGCAGCCCCGGCTGGCGCACCACTGGCCCCGGGTGGTCGCCGGGTTCGACGAGATGGCCTCGCGGATCACGCGGCTGGACCGGGCGGGCGAGTTGGCGCCGTTGCTCGCGACGTTCGCCGACTGCGTGGTGCGGGTGATCGTGCGCGACACCGAGTCGTACACCGAACTGGCCCGGATGCTGTGGCACCCGGCGGGCCTGCACGACCAGGACGCGGCGGAACGCAAGGCCAGGGCGTTGCTCGCCCGGCACTCGATGAACACGCGCGGACCGGGTGACCCGGACGTGCACGCCGCCGAGGTGGCCGAGCTGCTCGACGGCGACATCCCGGTGTTCACCACGACCCCCGCCGAAGGCTGGCTGCACACACCCGGTGGCCTGGTCTGCGGGCCTCGGGTCGACCAGGTGGAGTTGGCGCTGCACAACTGGCGCACCGCCGACCTCGCGCTGGAACGCCGCGTCACGCAAGCCGCCCTCGTCAGCGCCTACCTGAACCAGGGCGCGGAACCCGATCTCCGCCGGATGGACGCACCGCCACCCGATTTGTCCTCCTTGGACGAACGCCGACGAGCACTGGCCGCGAAGCTGATGCGTGAACTCGCCGCCGAGGCGGTACGCGGCAGTGACGGCACGGCCACGTGGTTCGCGCCGATCCTGGACCGGTCCGGGTGGCAGACCACTCCCCTGACACCCGACCTGTACGGCGGGACGCTGGGGGTCGCCGTGCTGCTCGCGGCCTACCGCCGGGAGGTGGCGGCGGGGCGCGCCGACGCCGTCGACGGTGTGTCGGAGCTGCTGGACGCGACCGTGCGGACGGCCGCGCTGACCCAGCGGTGGTGGGCCGCGCAGGCCGAGCACACCCGTCGCAGGCCGGATCCCGTCGGCGGGTACATCGGCCTGGGCTCGCAGATCTGGTCCTGGCTGACCCTGCACCGGCTGGGCCTCGAATGCCTGGACGACGCGGAGTTCCTGGCCGAGCAGATGCCCGCCGCGCTCGCGGCCAGTGAGGGACCGGACCTGGTCGTCGGCACGGCGGGCGCCATCGTGCCGCTGCTGATGCTGGCCGAGCGGACCGGTCGGGCGCGGTGGGTGGATCTGGCGGTGGACGCGGGCCGGCGGCTGGCCGACGACGCGCGCGCCGACGGCGGCCTGGTCCGGTGGGCCGCGCCGAACTGGCCGGACGGCATCGGCGGCTTCGCCCACGGTGCCACCGGTATCGGCTGGGCGTTGGCCAAGCTGGCGGCGGTCACCGACGACCGCCGGTTCTCCGCGCTGGCCGAGGGCGCGGCGGCGTTCGAGGAGACTTGGTACAACCCGGTGCGGGAAGCGTGGATGGACCCACGTGAACCGGACACGATCGCCGCCGCCTGGTGTCATGGCGCGATCGGTGTCGGCTTGGCCGCGGAAGACCCGGACGTGCTGCGCCGGGCGGCGGCTTCGGCGCTGCGCGACGGCATCGGCTGGACCCACACCCTGTGCCACGGCGACATGGGCACGTGGGAGCTGCTGACGACCGCACTGGACGCCGGCGTGGCCCCCGAAGGGCTCGACCGGCCGACGTTGGACGCGATGACGATCGGCAGCCTGGAAGCCAACGGCCCGACCACCGGCCTGGCCCGCGAGGTGTACTCGCCGAGCATCATGTCCGGGTCGGGCGGCATCGCCTACCAACTGCTCCGGATGCACCCGGACTGCGACCTGCCGTCGGTGCTCCTCCTCGGCGACGGCCCGTCGTGACCGGCCCAGCCGTGACCACCGAACCGGACCCGCGCGACGGAGCCCTGGTCACCCCGCACTGGCAACTGGACGACACCGCCGCGACCGCACCCCGCCGTGTGCTGCGCGGCCTGCCTTCGGCCACGTGGCCCGTCCTCAAGATGATCCGCCAAGCGGCACCCGTGCCCGCGGCGGCGGTCGTCGTGATGCAGGTGGTGTCCGGGCTCGCGGCGGCGTTCGGGCTGTTCGCCACGACCGGGGTGTTGACCGAACTGCTGGCGAGCGGTCCGAGCACCGAACGGGTGCTGGCCGCGCTGCCGGACCTGCTGCTCGTCGGCGCGGCGTTCGGGTTGCGCGGTGCGATGGACGTCGGCGTCTCCCTCGCGCACGCCCGGATCACGCCGGCCGTGCGGCGGCTGGCCGAGGAACGGCTCTACGCGGCCGGCCTCGCCGCGGACCTGGCCGCGTTCGACGACGCACGGTTCCACGACCGGATGCACCGGGCCCGCGACCGGGGCCTCTTCTTCCTCGAACGGGCGGCGGACAACCTGGTCGAACTGATCGGGGCCGTGCTCGGCATCGTCGCCGCCACCGGCAGCCTCGCCGTGCTCCACCCGATCCTGGTGCCGGTGCTGCTGCTGGCCGTGCTCCCGGACGGGTGGGCGGTGCAGCGGGCCGCGAAGCTCGCCTACGCCAGCGTCGGCCGGACCGTGGCGCTGGACCGGCGCGTGCAGATGGTGTCCGACCTCGCCACCGAACGCGAGCCCGCCGCCGAGATCCGCGCCTACCAGGCGGAACCGTTCGTCCTGCACGAGTACCGGGTGGCCGCGGACCCGTTGCGGGACGAGGACGTCCGGCTCGCCACCGCCCAGGCGCGGGTTCGGGGCATCGGCCGGGCGCTCGCCGGGCTCGGCCTCGCCGTCACCTACGTCGTCCTCGGCGGGCTGGTGCGCTACGGCTGGGTGCCGCTGGCCGTCGCCGGTACCGCCGCGATCGCGATCCGGGTCGCCACGACCGCGTTGAACCGGCTGGTGCTGGCCGCCAACCAGCTCGTGGAACAGGGCATGTACGTGGCCGACTACCAGGAGTTCCTGGCCTCCGCCGCACGGTCGGCGCAACGCGACGGCGTCGACGCCCCGATCGACCCCAGCCGGGTGACCCTGGACCGCGTCACGTTCCACTACCCCGGCAGCACCCGGCCCGCGATCCGGGACGTCTCGCTGACCATCGAACCCGGCGAGACGATCGCGCTGGTCGGTGAGAACGGCTCGGGCAAGACCACGTTGGCGAAGCTCATCGCCGGTCTCTACACGCCGACGTCCGGCGTGGTCGGCTGGGGCGGGCACGACATCGCGCTCGTGGACCGCGGCCGGGTGGCCGACCGGGTGATGATGGTCCTCCAGGACCCGGTCCGGTGGCCGCACACGGCACGGGTGAACGTCCGCGTCGGCAGGTACGACCGCCCGGACCCGGAAGGGCTGGCGATGCTGGACGCGGCGACCCAGGCGGGCGCGGACGAGGTGGTCGACCAGCTCCCGGACGGCTGGCACACGTTGCTGTCCAAGCAGTTCCGGGGCGGGGTTGAGCTGTCCGGCGGCCAGTGGCAGCGGCTCGCCGTGGCCCGCGGGCTCTACCGGGACGCGCCCCTCCTCATCTGGGACGAGCCGACCGCGCCGTTGGACGCCAAAGCCGAGTTCGCGGTGTACGAGTCGCTGCGCGCGCTGGCCGAGGACCGGACGGTCGTGCTCATCACGCACCGGCTGGCCAGCGTCCGGCACGCCGACCGGATCCTCCTGCTGCACGAAGGACAACTGACCGAACAGGGCACGCACGCCGAACTGCTGGCCCTCGGTGGCCGGTACGCGGACCTGTACGAGTTGCAGAGCCGGATGTACGCCGATGCTTGAGCTGGTGGGCCGCGAAGATCCCCGGTACGCACTGTCCCGCAGCCAGTTCATCGGACGGCCCCACGAGGTGCTGCCGCGCGAGGTCGCCCGCTGCTCCTCCGCCGCCGACGTGATCGCGGCTCTCGGGCGTGCCCGCGAGCGCGAGTGGCCGTTCGCCGTCCGGGGTGGCGGGCACAGCAATGCCGGCCACTCCAGCACCACCGGCCTCCTGCTGGACCTGACGCCGTCGGACGAGATCTCCGTCGACGGCGACCTGGTCACGGTGGGTGGCGGTGTCCGGATCGGACGGCTGTCGGAGATCTTGGCGGCACAGGACCGCCTGGTCCCGGTCGGTTCGTGCCCGTCCGTCGGGGTCGTCGGCGCGGCGCTCGGCGGCGGGTTCGGCAGTCACGGCCGCCTGCACGGCCTGACGTGCGACTCCCTGACCACGGCCGAGGTCGTGCTGGCGTCCGGGGACGTCGTGGAGGCGTCCGAGGACCGGGAGGCCGACCTGTTCTGGGCGCTGCGCGGCGCGGGCGGCGGCAACTTCGGGGTGGTGACCCGCGCGACGTTCCGCACGGTGCCCGCCCGGCCCCGCACCCACCTGCGGTTGACCTGGGACTTCAGCCACGCCGCCGCACTGGTCGGGTGGTGGCAGAGGTGGGCGCCCGACGCGCCGGACGCGGTGTCCGTCGAGTTGATCCTGCTCTGCCCGGAGTTCCCGGACGAGGAGCCGGTGGCGATGCTGGTAGGCGCCGTCCCCGACCGTGACGCGGTGGACTCGATGATCGCCTCCGCACCCGTCCCGCCGGCGTCCGCCGAGGTGGTCGACGTGTCCGCCGCCGACGCCGCACTGCTGCACGCCACCCCGCACTCGGCCGTCGCACGCGATCCGGTGAGCATCCCGCTCGTCCACGAACGGCCCGGGATGTCCACCGCGAAGACCGAGTTCTTCGACCAGCCGCTGCCGGACGACGTGGTGTCGGCGCTGCTGGCGCACTTCGTGGCGGGCCGGGAGCACGGCGAGCTGCGGGAGATCGCGTTCACGCCGTGGCGCGGCGCGTACGGGCGGGTGCCGTCGGACGCCACCGCGTTCGCCCACCGTGACCAGGCGTTCCTGGTCAAGCACACGGTCCTGGTCGGCCCGAACGGCGCGGCCCGACGCGGCCCGGAGGTGCTGGCCCGGCTCGCGGCGGCGTGGGCCATCCCGCACCCCTGGGGCACGGGTCGGGGGTACCCGAACTTCCCCGACCCGGCCCAGGCCGACTGGCTGACCGCTTACTACGGGTCCAACGCGGACCGCTTACGCGCCGTCAAGTCGCGCTACGACCCGGACGACGTGTTCCGGTTCGCCCAATCCATCCCCGGGCTCGAGAGCGCTCAGGTCAGGAAGACCCAGTAGAAGTCCCAGGCGCCGTCGTTCGGCCAGCAGACGTAGTAGTCGACGCCCTCCGGGATCTTCGCGCCCTCCGCCTCGCACTCCTCCTCGGTCGCGTAGGTGGCCATGTACTGCCAGTAGTCCATCGCCGCTGCCTGAGTGGATGCGGCCTGTGCGGGAGCGGCTTGGGCGGCTCGTGCTGCTTGTGCGGGTGCGGCGGCCAGGAGCAGCAGGGTCGCCAGGACCAGTGCGCGCATCGGGTTCTCCCTTTCGCGGAAAACGCTTTCCACGCGGCGGTGACCCCGATGACAGCACAGCCACCGCCCGCCTGGCAATGCGGCGCACGCAGCCGCGCTCACCCCGTGCCGAAGTCCCGGAGCATCCCGGTGAACGGTTTCGGTGGCGGCGGCGCGAACTCCGACCGGTCCCCGGTGCGCAGCCCCATCGTCACCAACGACTCCACCAGCAGGGTCGCCGCCTGCACGCCGTCGACCACCGGCAACCCGACCTCCGCCAAGACGGCGGCACGCAGGTCCGCCATCCCGGCACAGCCCAGCACGATCGCGTCGACCCCGTCCTCCGCCGCGGCGGCGTGACAGGCCTCGATGATCGTCTTGGTCGCGGCGTCGCCGTGGAGGTCGAGCGGCGGGATGTCGCACGCGTGCACGCTCCGGCAGAACCGGGTGACGCCGTAGCGCTCCACCAGGTCCCACGCCCGCCCGCGGGTGCGGGCGAGCGTGGTGACGACGCTGAAGCCCCGCCCGAGGTGGGTGGCCGTGCGCATGGCGGCCTCCGCGATACCGACCACCGGTCCCCGGGCCAGTTCGCGCGCGGCGTCCAGGCCCGGGTCGCCGAAGCAGGCGATGACGTACCCGTCGAACCCGGCCCGCTCGCCGGCGGCGATCTCGGCGAGCAGGCCCGGCACGCTCAACGCCTCGTCGTAGTGGCTCTCCACCGACGCGGGCCCCATGGCGGGGTTCACCGCGTCGACCACCGTGGTCGGCGCGGCGACCTCCCGTGCGGCCAGGCCGATCGCCGCAGTCATCTCCGCACTGGTGTTGGGGTTGACGAGCTTGATCTTCACGGCATCCTCACGACGTCTCGGCCGACGTCTCGGCGTCCTCGGACGTGCGGGCGGCCCTCGGCGCGAGGACGGTGTAGAGCACGAGGCCGACCGCCATGCCGATGAACCAGCTGTACTGGGCCGTGGCCTTCATCCCCGGTCCATCGCTCCACAGCACCGGGATCACCGCGACGACCGCGCCGGCCGCCGTGGCCACGATCGCGGCCGGGTTGTAGCCGTTGCGGAACCAGTACCGGCCGCTGGTGGACATGGTGAACAGGTCGTCCACCGTCACCTTCTGCTTCGCCACCAGGTAGTGCCCGGCGATGAGCACGCCGAACAGCGGCCCGATGAACGCGCCCAGCACCTCCAGCGTGTAGTGGATGATCTCCGGGCTGTTGTAGAGGTTCCACGGGGTGATCAGCACCGAGCCGACCGCCGCGATCATGCCGCCCGCGCGCCAGCTGATCCGCTGCGGGCTCACGTTGGAGAAGTCGAACGCGGGCGAGATGAAGTTCGCCACGATGTTGATGCCGATGGTGGCGATGGTGAAGGTCAACGCGCCGAGCACGATGGCGAACGTCGTGTCGATCCGGGCGACCGTCGAGACCGGGTCCGTGATCAGCTCGCCGAATACCGGCACGGTCAGCGACGCGGTGATCACCACCAGCAGCGAGAACACCAGGAAGTTCACCGGCAGCCCGAGCAGGTTGCCCCGCTTGACCGCGGCGAACGACTTGCCGTAGCGGGAGAAGTCGCCGAAGTTGAGCATCGGCCCGGAGAAGTACGACACGACCAGCGCGATCGCGCCGAGCATCACCGGCACGGACGCGAACCCGGTGTACTTCACGTCACCGAGCGTCAGGTCGATCGCGCCCCAGCCCGCCCGGTAGATCAGGTAGCCGGCGAGCACGAACATCACCACGTACACGGCGGGCCCGCAGAAGTCGATGAACCGCCGGATGCTCTCCATGCCGGTCCAGAACACGGCGGCCTGCACGACCCACAGCACGGCGAAGGAGAACCAGCCGAGCGCGGACAGCCCGAGGAAGCCGTACTGCTGCACGTCCGCGTACGGCGTCAGGCCGGAGAACAGCTTGAGCAGCACGATGTTCAACGCGGCCGACGCCAGGTAGGTCTGGATGCCGTACCAGGCGACCGCGATCAGCCCGCGGATGACCGCCGGGACGTTCGCGCCCTTCACGCCGAACACGCTGCGGCAGATGACCGGGTAGGGCACGCCGGTGACCTGGCTGGGCTTGGCGACGAGGTTGCAGAACAGCTGGACGATCCCGATGCCGACGAGCAACGCCACCAGGACCTGCCAGCTGCTCATCCCCAGCATGAACAGGCTGCCCGCCGTGACGTACCCGCCGACGCTGTGCACATCGGACATCCAGAACGCGAAGATGTTGTACGCGCCCCACTTCTGCTCGGTGAGCGGAGCGAGGTCGTCGTTGGTGAGGCGCGGGTCGTACCCCGGCTTGGTCGTCGTCGGCTCGGTTGTGGCCGCGACCGGCAGCGTTTCGGTCATGGTGCTCCTGACTTGGCCTGGTCGGGCTATCCGGCCCGTCTGGCTGTTCAGGCAAAAGTAGGAGGGGGCTGTTACGCCGCAGTCACGCCGATCATATATTTCCGGGATCCGCGAAAAGACCGGTGTCCAGCGGCAACGCCTCCAGTGAGGATTGCAGCACGCCGTGGTGCGCGCGTGCGGCGGCGACCAGGGCGTCCGCGTCCCTGGCCAGGAACGCCGCCAGCATCACGCCGTGGTCCAGGTGCAGCCGGGCGCGGTCGGTCGCGGCGACGTGCGCCATCGGCTGCAACGGCTCGGTGATGTTCCAGGCGGACTCGAACATACCGAGCAGCCGGCGCATCCCGCACGGCCGCACCAGCGCCATGTGGAACCGCCTGCTCTCGCGGTGGTACGCCCGCGCGTCACCGGCCGTCACGGCGTCTTCGAGCGCACGGTGTGCCGCACGCGCGTTGTCGTCGTCTTCAGGGGTCGCGGACGCCACCGCGGCGTTCAGCGCCGCCGTCTCCAGCACACCGCGCACGAGGTACATCTCGCGCAGCTCGTGGGCGGTCAGCATGGCGACCCGGTAGCCGGCGTTCGGCCGGTGCTCCACCAGTCCTTCACCGATGAGCGTCTTCAACGCCTCCCGCACCGGGATCACGCTCACCCCGAACGCGGCCGCGACCTCGTCCAACGGGATGGGCGACCCCGGCGGCACCCCACCGTCCAGCAGGCACCGCCGCAACTCGGCCAGGATCGCACCCTGAGAGCTGCCCGGGTGGTCGCTGACCAGCCTCGCGATCAGCGCGGATCGCCTTCTCGGTCCCGGCATGCCGCAGAGGCTACGGGCACGCCGCAAGGGGCACCCGTCGACGATGGCCCGGTGTCGACGGTCCGGTCTCAGTCGTCCGCGAGGTCGACGTCCGCCAGGTCGTCCACCCCGACCACGTCGGCGCCGTTGAACACGACCACGATCCCCAACTCGGTGAGGCCGGGGACGCGGCAGTCGGCGAACCGGACCAGCCAGTCGCGGCCCGGGTGGAAGGTGAACTCGGGGTCGCCAACCGCGTCCGGACCGTAACCGGGGTGCTCGCGCAGATGGTCGGCCACGGCCTGGTGGGCGCTGGTCAGCAGCCGTTCGCGGTCTTCGAGGACGGAGCCGATGAACAGGAGGTCGAGGTCGTCGCGCGTGGCGGGATCCTCCACCAGCACGCTGACCGACGTCCCGGCGGCGGTCGTGTTCCAGCAGGCCACGCCCTCGGGCGTGTGGTCCACCGGCGTCAGCTCGCCAAAGCCGGGAATGATGATCGTCACCACCAGATCCTACCCATCCCCCCACCTCCCGCGAGTGTCCTACCTCCAGACCCCGTGTGTCCTACCTCCAGAACAGGTGTGTCCTACGTTCAGAACCCCTGAGTTCAACGTTCGCGTCCGGGCGCCGGGACCTGAGCGTTGAATTCAGGGGTCGCGAACGTAGGACTCTCGCGTTCCGAACGTAGGACACACGCGTTCCCAACGTAGGACACACGCGTTCTGGATGTAGGACACACGGGGCTGGTGGTTAGGTGGGGGTGCCGCCTAGGGCGGTTATGCGGGTGCGGAGGGTGGTTTCGAGTTCGCGGAGTTCATTGGCCGGGGCGCCCAGGCCGGTCATTGAGAGGCGGCGGCGTTCCAGGCGGTCCGAGCGGTATTGGGGGAACGCCAGTTTCAGGGCCGTGTCGAGCATGCCGAGGTGGTAGCGGAGGAGTTCGACGATCCGCTGTGGCGGCGGGGGACGGTCGGTCGGCCACACGAGGTCCGCCGCCCAGCCGCACAGCGTGCTGTACTGGCCCGCGACGACACGGCCGCTACGGGCGATCTCCCACGACGTGTCGCCCGGTTGCGCGCAGCCGACGATGATCGCCTCGGCCCGCTCCTGCAACGCCACGGCCTGGACCACGACCTCCAGCAACGCACCCAGCCGCATGAGTTCCGCCGTGGCCGGGTCGAGCCTCACGCTCGTCGCTGCGGCACGGCGCTGTCCACTGCGCGGACGAATGCGCGGACGAATGCGCGGACGAATGCGCACGACTCACGGTAGCGCGTCGACCCGCCGTTCACGAGAGCGATTCACGAGGTTCGCCCGGCCGGCGGCGGCGGGCAACTGCCCGGCGCGACCAGACCGCTGTGGTACGCGGCGGCGATGGCCTGGGAACGGTCGCGCAGCCCGAGCTTCATCAGGATCCGCCCCAGGTGCGTCTTCACCGTCGCCTCGCCGACCACGAGGTGCGCGGCGATCTCCGAGTTCGACAACCCGTGCGCCACGAGCACCAGCACCTCACGTTCCCGCGCGGTCAGCTCACGCAGCTCCGCCGACGTCGGCATCTGGTTGCGCGGCCGGGCGGCGAACTCCCGGATCAGTCCTTTCGCGACGGTCGGATCCAGCCACGCCTCGCCGGACGCGACCGTGCGCACCGCGTCGACCAGCTCACGCGGCACCGCGTCCTTCAGCAGGAATCCCGACGCACCGGCCCGCAGCGCCGCGTACACGGCCTCGTCCACGTTGTACGTCGTCAGGATGATGATCTTGGTGGCGTGGTCCTCGCCCGCCGGGTCGGCGTCGATGATCCGCCGGGTGGCCTCCACCCCGTCCACGCCCGGCATCCGCACGTCCATCAGCACCACGTCGGGGTGCAGCTCGCCGGCACGCGCCACCGCACCGGCGCCCTCGTCCGCCTCCGCCACCACCTCGATGTCCGGCTCGGCGTCCAGCAGCATGGCGAGACCCGCCCGCACCAACGGCTGGTCGTCCACCAGCATCACCCGGATCACAGACGCTCCCCGACAACCTCGCCCACCGGAGCGGCGACCGGCAGCACGGCCGTCACCCGGAAACCACCGGCCGGCAACGGATCCGCCTCCAACCGCCCGCCCACGATCGCCAGCCGTTCACGCAGCCCCAGCAGACCGTGGTTGGTGGACAGCGCGCGTTCCGCCCGCCGCCCGCGCCCGTCGTCGGTGACCTGGACGGTCAACTCGAAATCCGCCCACGCCAGCCGGACGTCCACCTCCGCGCCCGGCCCGACGTGCTTGGTCACGTTCGTCAACGCCTCCTGCACCACCCGGTACGCGGCGAGGTCGACACTGGCCGCCAGCCGACGCGGCTCGCCCTCGACCCGCGTGTGCACCCGCACGCCCGCCGCCGCGATCGTGCCGACCAGGTGGTCGACGTCGCCCAGACCGGGCTGCGGACGACCGGTGGCACCGTCCGGCGCGGCGTCCTCGGGGTAGCTCAGCCGCAACGCGGTCAGCATCCTGCGCAGCTCACCCATCGCCTGTTCACCGGCCCCCTCGATGTGCCCCAACGCCTGCCGCACCCGCGCCGCGTCGCTGTCGAGCATCCGACGCGCCCCCGCCGCCTGCAGCACCATCACCGTCACCGAGTGCGCCACGATGTCGTGCAGTTCCCGCGCGATGCGCGCGCGTTCGCACAACACCGCCTCCTGCGCCTCGACCCGGCGGCGGAACTCCAGGTCCTCGGCGTGCTGCCGGCTCAACCGGGCCCACCGCCCGCCGGCCCACACGCACCCGTACAGCAGCAGGTAGAACGCCAGGGCCACGTAAGTGGCCACCACCCGCGCCTCGGGCGGCCGGGACGCCGCCTCCCGCAACCCGGCCAGCACCGAGAGCACGATGCAGGCGAGCAACGCGCCGGCCGACACTTTCGCCCGGCTGTGCAGCGCGACGGTGAACAGCGCGACGCACGGGATGGCGGTCGGCTGGAACCCGAGCTCGCTCGTCGGCGTGACGAGCACCGCCCACACCCAGACGACCCCGAACACCGCCGCCGGATGCGCCCGCCGCACGAGCAGGGCCGCGAACCCGACCGCGACGAGGGCCGCGAACAACCACAGCCCCGCGCCGGTGGGCTGGCGGCTGCTCACCGCGGAGAACAGGAACACGTCCACCACGGAGGCCGACGCCGCCAGGGCGACGTCGACCGCCGTGGCGCGGGACAACCACCGGGGCCGTCCCCTCTTGAGCATCAGGCCGGCTCTTTCTTGCACGGCGGGAGGATGTCGCACGGGCCACCGTCGCCCGGGTCGTCGCCGGGCTGCTCGAACTCCGGCCTGCGCTGCTCGGCCTCGACCGCCGGGACCTGGCGCAGGAGTTCCGGGGTGATGGCGTCACGCGTGCCGGCCGGAATGGCGCCCAGGGCCTCCAGCGCGGCCCACAGGTCGCCGCCGTGCTGCTCGAGCGCCTCGGTCAACCGGCACTCGGTGAACTCCTCGACGGTGGGCGTGTGCCGCGAGTCGTTCGCCATCCGGATCAGTGCGAACCGGGTGCCCTGCCCGTCGGGCAGCGTGGACGAGAACACCACCTGCTCGGCGACGAGCCGTTCGACGCGACCGCTCTCCCCGAGCGGCAGCGGCAGCACGAGGAGGTCGATCCCCTCGGTCGCCTCGGCGATGCCGTTGGACGCGTCCGGCACGAGCACGCTGCCTGGCTCCACCAGCAACCCGGTGGCCAGGTGGCCTTCCCAGGGTTTGTCCTCGAAACCGTATTGCTGGACGGACACCACTAGACGCTCGTCGGAACTGGACACTTTTCCTCCCCGTTGTCGCGCGATCCACGCGTTCGGCGCGCTTTTCCCCGCACGCCGGAACAATGGGACCACCCCCTTCCGGACTTATCGTCCACCCCGCGTCGGAGCTTGACGGTCCCCCTCGCGTTTTACCTCGATCGGGCGACGCAGCACGGGGAAGCGGACCCGGCCAATCCACCCGGGGACCGACGAAAGACACCGTGCGATTCGGAAACATTGTCGTCGAAAGCAGCAAGGCGAAACCGGATCGACGGAGGCCCAAGTGTCCACGGAACCCGTTCCGCGAAGCCACGCACGGGCGTTGTCCGAATGGGAGACGGCGTCCTGGAAATCGTTGCCCGCCGCTCAACAGCCGCCGTGGCCGGACCGCCGGGCGCGGGCGTTCCGGGCCCGGCTGGCGCGGCTGGACGGCCTGGTGACGCCGGCCGAGGTGGCGGCGTTGCGGTCGGTGCTGGCCGAGGTGGCGGCCGGTCGGCGGCTGGTCGTGCAGGCCGGTGACTGCGCCGAGCCGTTCGCCGAGTGCGGGCCGCGCCACCTGTCCCGCAAGGCGGCCCTGCTCGACCGGCTCGCCGCGGCGCTGAACCGCGACCTGCCGGTGGTGCGGGTCGGCCGGCTGGCCGGGCAGTTCGCCAAGCCGCGGTCGCGGCCGACCGAGGTGGTCGACGGGGTGGAGCTGCCGGTGTACCGGGGCGACCTGGTCAACGCGCCTCAGCCGGACTTCCGGGCGCGCGAGGCCGATCCGGCGCGGTTGATCGCGGGTTACCACGCGGCGCAGGCGGCGACGGAGTTCCTGCGCCACCACCGGCCCGGCGTGTGGACGAGCCATGAGGCGCTGGTCCTGGACTACGAGCTGCCGCTGGTGCGCCTCGACTGCCGGGGTGTCCCGCTGCTCACCTCGACGCACTGGCCGTGGATCGGTGACCGCACCCGGGACGTCGACGGCGCGCACGTCCGGTTGCTCGCGTCGGTGGCGAACCCGGTGGCGTGCAAGGTCGGCCCCGGTATCGGGCCCGACGAGCTGCCGGCGTTGTGCGACCGGCTCGACCCGGAACGCGAACCGGGTCGGCTGACGCTGATCGCCCGGCTCGGCGCGGACCGGGTGTCCGAACTGCTGCCGACGCTGGTCGACGCGGTCCGCAAGGCCGGCCACCCGGTGGTGTGGCTGTGCGATCCGCTGCACGGCAACACGGTCACCGCCGCCGACGGCCGCAAGACCCGGCTGGTCGACACGGTCGTCCGCGAGGTGGCGGACTTCCTGGCCACCGTGCCCGCGGCCGGTGGCGTGGCGGGCGGCCTGCACCTGGAGACCACGCCGGACGAGGTCGGCGAGTGCGGCTGGGACGACTTCCCGACCGGCTCCTACACGAGCCTCTGCGACCCGCGGCTCAATCCCGGACAGGCGCTCGCCGTGGTCGCGGCGTGGCGTTCCGTCCAATCCTGAGGGGGAGAAAACCATGCGCACCAAAGTGATCGCGAAACCGCCGTGTTCGTTCCGGACGGCGGAGGACTTCGCGGAGCTGACCGGGCACACCGTGCTGGGCGCCGTCCGCTACACGACCAGGGCCGGTCCGCCGCGGTGGGAGCACGGCCGCCCGGTCCTCCCGCTGCACATGGTGCGGCCGGGTGAGCCGGAGATGGTGGAGGTCTGGTCCACGGAGGACCGGCCGGTGGAGACCGGCGAATACCGGGGGCTGCACTACGCGCACGACGGCGAGGTGTTGTTCTGCGCGGGCCATATAAGCCCGTCGGCCGACTGCGGTGACGCCACACGCGAGGCGTACCTGGCGGCGTTCGACCTGGTCGAGCGCCTGGGGTACCGGAACGTGTTCCGGATGTGGAACATGATCGACGGCATCACCGACCGCAGCGCGTACGGCACCGAGGTGTACGCGGACTTCTGCGTCGGCCGCGGGCGGGCGTTCGACGAGCGCGGCCACGACATGCCCGCGTCCACCGGCATCGGCGCGCTGGGCGGTGGCGTCTCGTTCTACTTCCTGGCGCACCGGTCGCGTGCGGCCGTGCACCTGGAGAACCCGTTGCAGGTGCCCGCGCACGAGTACCCGCGGCAGTACGGGCCGAGGCCGCCGAGCTTCGCGCGGGGCACGTACCTGGCGCCGGAACCGGGCCGGGACCGCGGCACGCTCTACGTGTCGGGCACCGCGAGCATCCTCGACCACGCCACCGTCAGCCCCGGCGACGTGGTCCGCCAGTGCCAGGTGACGCTGGCCAACATCGCCGCCCTCATCGGCGCGGACAACCTTGCCCGGCACGGCATCGACGGCGGCTACGCGCTGGACGACCTCCGCGCGATCAAGGTCTACGTCAAGCGCCCCGAGGACGTGCCGACCGTGACGCGGCTGTGCCGCGACGAGTTCTCCCGGCGTGTGGACGTCGCCGTGTTCACCGTCGACGTCTGCCGTCCGGACCTGCTGGTCGAGATCGAAGGGATCGTCCCGTGAGCGAAGCCGTGAACGAAACCGAGAACCGAACCGTGAACCGAGAGGGAGCACCCGTGCCGAACACATCGGTCCTGCCCGAGCCGCGACTGGTCCGCATCCTGATGGTCACCGACGGCGAGGCGAGCTTCGACCGGGCGGATTTCGGCCTGGCCACGCTCGTGGACGTGCTGGAGACACCGCCCGGCCCGTGGGTCCGGTTCGAGGTGACCAAGGCGCACCGCGAGAGCAACCTGCCCGCGTTGTCGGCCGAGATCCCGGCGTTCCGCTTCGACCGGCACGACCTGGCGCAGTACGACCAGATCTGGCTGTTCGCGGTGGCCCGCAGCTCCCGGCCGCCGTTGGAGGAGACCGAGCTCCGAGCGATCGCGGAGTTCATGGACGGCGGTGGCGGCGTGTTCGCCACCGGCGACCACGAGGACCTGGGCGTGTCGATGGCCGGTGCGGTGCCGCGGGTGCGGAACATGCGCAAGTGGCACTGGCCCGACCCCGGCCCGAACGGCGAGCCGGTCGCGCCGTCCATCGACGGGCCGGACCGCAACGACACGCTGTCCGAAGGCCACGACCCGCTGTTCCAGCTCAACGACCAGTCCGACGACATCCCGCAGGTCGTCACGCCCCGGATGTACGCCACGTCGGACTCGCCGAGGTGGGCGCACCAGGCCTACCCGCACCCGCTGCTGTGCGGGCCGCGCGGCACGATCCGCGTGCTGCCCGACCACCCGCACGAGGGCGAGTGCTACGTCCCGGACGACCTGACCGCGTCGTTCCCCTTCGACGGCTACGAGATCACCGAGTACCCGGCGGGTCTCGCGCCGGAGGTCGTGGCGTGGTCCACGATCAACGCCCGGCCCGCGGACCGCGACCCGCGAAAGGGCCGGCTGAGCGCGGCGACGTTCGGCGCGATCGGCGCGTACGACGGGCACCAGGTGGGCGTGGGCCGGGTGTCGGTCGACGCCACGTGGCACCACTTCTTCAACGTCAACCTGGTGGGCGACCCCACGGTGCCGCAGGACCCGGTGAAGAGCGTGGGGTTCGCCGCGTCGGAGGCGGGCCGGGCCGCGTACGAGGAGATCAAGGCCTACTACCGCAACATCGCGGTGTGGCTGTCCCGGCCGACCGCGCAGGAGGCCATGTGGTGGCGTGCGGTGTGGGCGACGCGCTGGCACCACCGGGTGTCGATGGACCTGCGGCCGGCGCTGATGGGTGGCCCGGAGGACCTGGACCTGGCGGAGCTGCTGCGGATCGGCGCGGAGGCCCGTGAGGTGCTGGCGGCCACCGTGACCAGGGCGGACACGCTGCAGTGGGCCGGGCGGTACGGCGTGGGCGCGGTCGACCCGGGCCTGTGGGAGACGGTGCGACCGCACCTCGACCCGTGGCAGCCGCGGTCCGGTGACGAGCAGGCGGGGCACCTGCCGAACCTGGTGATGTCCCTGCTGCCGGAGCTGGTGCTGGACGCGGTGCTCGGCGCGGCGGTGTACGCGGTCGCCACGGCGTTCCCGGAGCCGACCGAGGAGGCCCGCGAGCGGGCCGGGGACCTCGACTGGACCACGGCGGTGCGCCCGCACCTCGACCGGGCGCTCGACGTGGTCGCCGAGCAGGTGCTGCGGACCGACGAGCAGTTGCGGACGTTGGGCGACACGCTCACGGCCGCCCGCCGGTCCGGTGACCGATGAGGGGGATGAGGGATGAGCCAGGAGCTGACCAGACCACCGGACGTGGACCGCGCGGCGTCGTTACCGCGTGCCGGGTCGTTTCGGGTACGGCTGTCACGCGCGGTGGACGGCGTGCTCGACCGGAGCGTGCCGCTGCTGCGGATCGCCCTGGGCGTGGTGTTCGTGTGGTTCGGCGTGTTGAAGGTCGCCGGCACGTCGCCGGTGCGCGAACTCGTCGCGGACACCGTGCCGTTCCTGCCCGCGTCCTGGTTCGTGCCGGTGATCGGCGTGTTCGAGGTGCTGGCGGGCATGGCGCTGATCGTGGCGATCCGGG
This sequence comes from Saccharothrix deserti, assembly GCF_009769385.1. GTDB lineage: Bacteria > Actinomycetota > Actinomycetes > Mycobacteriales > Pseudonocardiaceae > Actinosynnema > Actinosynnema deserti. Next base: position 242,169 of record NZ_VKAB01000011.1, on the reverse strand, counting down.
TGAGGCTGGTGGCGGCGGTGACGGTGGCGCACCTGCTCGGCACTTTCCTCGTGCTGGTGGTGCAGCCGGGGGTGGCGTTCCAGGACGGCAACCCGCTGCTGCTCAGCGTCACCGGTGAGTTCGTGCTGAAGAACCTGGTGCTGGTCGCCGCCGCGCTCGTGGTGGCACGGCACCACCCCCGGCGGCGCTGAGACGCCGTCCGGCGCGCCGCCGGTCGGTCAGGGTGAGGGGTGCTGACCGGCCGGCGGCAGCCGTTCCGAGGCCGCCACGACACCGGGCCGGGCGTCTGACCGGCTTGTAGAACAGCGGGGGCCGTCCGGGCTCGTTCCCGGACGGCCCCCGTCGGCGTTCAGCGGTTCAGGGCCTCAGTGGCCGCTGATCGGGCGCGCGGTGTAGGGCTCCTCCAGCCGCCGGACCTCGTCCGCGGTCAGCTCCAGTTCCAGGGCGGCCACGGCGTCGTCCAGGTGGTGGGGCTTGGTGGTGCCGACGATCGGGGCGGTGACGCCGGGCCGGGACGCCACCCAGGCCAGCGCCACCTGCGCCCGTGGCACGCCGCGTTCCCCGGCGACGGTCGCCACCGCGTCCACGATCCGCTTGTCGTCCGGCTGGTAGAGGGTGCGGCCGAACGAGTCGGTCTCCTGGCGGGCGGTGCTCTCGTCCCAGTCGCGGGTCAGCTTGCCGCGGGCGAGGGGGCTCCACGGGATGACGCCGACGCCCTGGTCGGCGCACAGCGGCAGCATTTCCCGCTCCTCCTCGCGGTAGAGGAGGTTGTAGTGGTTCTGCATGCTGGTGAACCGCGTCCAGCCGTTGCGCTCGGCGGCGTGCTGGGCCTTGGCGAACTGCCACGCGTACATGGACGAGGCGCCGAGGTAGCGCGCCTTGCCCGCCTTCACCACGTCGTGCAGCGCCTCCATCGTCTCCTCGATCGGGGTCGACGCGTCCCAGCGGTGGATCTGGTAGAGGTCCACGTGGTCGACGCCGAGGCGGCGCAGGCTGTTGTCGATCTCGGTCATGATCGCCCGGCGGGACAGGCCCGCGCCGTTGGGGCCCGACCGCATCCGGCCGCTGACCTTGGTGGCCAGCACGATCTCGTCGCGCCGGGCGAAATCGGCCAGTGCGCGTCCGACGATCTCCTCGCTGGTGCCGTCGGAGTAGACGTTGGCGGTGTCGAAGAAGGTGACGCCCGCTTCCACGGCCTGCCGGAGCATCGGCCGGGCGGCGTCCTCGTCCAGGGTCCACGGGTGGGGGCCGCGGTCGGGAACTCCGTAGCTCATGCAGCCGAGGCACAAGCGCGAGACTTCCAGGCCGCTCGATCCGAGCTTGACGTACTCCACCCGGCCAGCCTATTCAGTTCGACCGCGCGGTGTTCCCGCCTAGGCCCTGGTGTAGGTGAGGCAGTTGGCGGCGTGGCCGCCCTCGCCGGGGCCGACGCGCACGTCCGCGGCGGTGCACTCCAGGTCGGAGTTGTAGATGCAGTCCGTGCGCGAGCACGCGCCGACCTGTGCGATGACCTTCTCCAGACCACCCTTGCGGGCCAGGGGGATGAACGTTCCGCAGTCGGCGGCGCCGTCGTGCCCGCTCACGGTGATCGCGAAAGCGTGACAACCGTCGTGGTTGTACGAACAACCCGTGACGGTGCACGAGGCGACGTGCGGCATTTCCACGGTGGTCATGACCTTCTCCTCCGGCATCAGCTTCGGTGCCTGGGACGTTGCCACCGACCACCGTGGGCCGCAACACGAAACCATTGAGGCGAGCCTAACCTAAAGGCGCGGAAAGGTATTCGCATCAGCGCGGACGGAAATGCGATTCACGGTTTGCACAGCGGTGGTTGGCAGAGCATCCCGCTCAACGCGGTGTAGAAGATGCCGTCGATCGCGGCCGGGTCGGGCGTGGTGAACGCGCGGCCGCCGGTGGCGGTGGCGATCGCGGTCAACTCGTCCAGGTCGGCGTCGGGCCCGATGCCCAGACCCACGAGCGGCAGGGGGCGGCGCGGGTCCTGGAGGGTGCGCAGTTCGGCCAGCAGGGCGTCCGACGTGATGCTGTCGGCGTCCTCGTTGCGGCCGTCGGTCATCACCACGACCACGTTCAACCGGCCCGGCTCCCAGTTCTGCCTGGCCGCCCGGTAGGTGGCCAGCACGCTGTCGTACAGGCCGGTCGCGCCGCCCTCGATGGCCCGCACCGCGCGCAGCTTGGTCAGCGAATCACCCGACAGGTGCTCGGCCACGGTCCGGGCGGGCAGCAGCTCGCGGTGGTCGCGGTCGCCGTCCAACTTCGTGGAGAACAGCGAGATGCCCACTTTGGTGGTGGGTTTGACCAGGTCGAAGCCCGCTTCGGTGGCCTTGAGCGTGACCGCCATCCGGTTGAGGCCGGTGCCGGGCACCGGTTGGCCCATCGATCCTGACACGTCGAGCAGGATCTGGAGGCGGCCGCTGAGGTTGATCGTCGCCCACTGGTTCAGCATCTCGTCGGCCACGTCGGTGTCGGGCACGGCGACCGGCGGCACGGTGGCGGCGGTGGTCCGCTCCGAGGTGGTCCGCTCCGAGTCGGGACCGGCGCTGCCGTCCGGCCGACGGAGGCCGTGTTCGGTCAACGCGGGCGCGGTGCGGGGGTCGAGGAGTTCGGCGAGCAGCCGTTGGGCGGCGTCGCGCTCCCCCGATCGGGGCATCACGGTGAACGGGTAGTCGAGCGGCGGCACGGGAGGGTCGGCGTAGGCGGCCACCAACCCGTTGTGCCGCAACAGGGCCTGCTCGGACACGGGGAACGCGGCCAGCGGTTCGGGGCCGTCGACCCTGGCCATCAGGTCGGCCACCCGTTCCTCGGTGTCGGCGGACAACCGGCGCAGGGCGGCGGTCGCGGTGGGCAGTCGACGCACGCCGAGCACGGCGGACAGCCCCACCGGATCACGTGCCGGGTCGGGCAGTCCGACTCGCAGGTCGAGCACCTTCGCCCAGGTCAGGGGTTCACCGGGCCAGCCGAGCGTGCGGGCGGCCTGCTCGGTCACACCCAGCACGACCGGTGACGAGGCGATGGACGTGCCGCCCACCGGCAGTTCCCACGCCCGCCTGGCCTGGGTGCGCTGCAACCACACGGTGGACTCGGGAATCCACACGTCCGGATGATCGGCGCCCGGGTCCGCCAAGGCGTCGCCGGTCCGGGCGGACTCCGCGCTGGTCACCACGACGCGCAGGCACGGGTCGGCCAGCCGTCGGGCCGCCTCGTCGACGACCGGCGCGATCTCGGGTGCGGCGGTGACGTCGAGCGTGCGGGTGCAGTCGGCGGAGGAGAACCGCAGGTGCGGGTAGCCGACCCACACCGCGACGGCGAGCACCAGCAGCACACCGAACACGATCGCCGGCCTGCGTCGGCGCAAGCGTGCCTCCCGAGTGCGTGAAGGGCCGAGGGGCACGGTAGCCGCACGCCTTTTGTCCGCGCGCACAAAACCTTCTGTGACCAGTGCCAACGCCGACGCGATTAGGTTTGCCGACCAAGGCTGTCACGGGAGAGGCGCGAGTGGACTTCGACCAGGTTCGCCGGGACTGGACCACGCTCGGCGCGCGGGACCCGCTGTGGGCGGTGAGCGTGGCGCCCGACAAGCGCGGCGGGCGGTGGGACGTCGACGAGTTCCTGGCGCAGGGGCGGCGGGACGTGGCGCGGGCCCGGGAGTGGCTGGCCGCGCTGGGTCTGCCGACCGAGTGGGAGCGGGTGCTGGACTTCGGGTGCGGCGCGGGCCGGTTGTCGCAGGCGTTGGCGGAGTTCTCCGACGAGGTCGTCGGTGTGGACGTGTCGGTGCCGATGCTGGAGACCGCGCGTGCGCTGGACCACCGTCGGCGGAGCCGACAATCGGACAACGGTGGCGGGGCCTGGCGGTCGGACAACGGTGGCGGGGCCTGGCGGTCGGACAACGGCGGCGGGGCCTGGCGGTCAGACAACGGTGGCGGGGCTCGGCGGTCGGACAACGGCGGTGGGACGTGCCGGTTCGTCCTGAACGAGGCGCCCGACCTGCACGTGTTCCCCAGCGGCAGCTTCGACCTGGTGTACTCCGAACTGGTGCTGCAACACCTGCCGTGGCGGGTGACCGCCGGCTACCTGGCGGAGTTCGTCCGCGTGCTGCGGCCCGGCGCGGTCGCCCTGGTGCAGTGCACGACTCGTCCGATGTGGACGGTGAAGGGCGTGGTGTGGCGGGTCGCGCCGCGTCCGGTCGTGCGGTTGGCGCAGCGCGTGCTGCTCGGCTACCCCGCACCGATGCTGATGACCGCGGTACCGGCGGCGCGGTTGCGCGAAGTGGTGCGGGCGCACGGCGGTGAGGTGGTGGACACCTCGACCACGCGTGAGCCGGCGACGCACTGGGTGTACTCGCGGTACGTGATCCGCAAGCTCGCCGGGGAGCGTTGACCATCGGGACCGGCAAGTCGTCCACGGCTCCGCAGGGGTCCCCGCCCAGGGGATCCCTGTTTTTGATCATGCCACGACGCACCGACGGCGACAGGCCTTCGGGCCGCCCCTGTGGACAAGTCCGCGTGACCCCGTGGGTCGTCGCCGCGCTGGTCGTCCTGTCGTTCCTGCAACTGCCCGGCCGCACCACGTTCGACACGAAGCTGGACCTGGTCGTCGACCCGCTGGCGTTCCTGGGCCGCGCGCTGCACCTGTGGAACCCGGCGGCCAGCGGCGGTGAGCTGCAGAACCAGGCGTACGGCTACCTGTTCCCGATGGGCCCGTTCTTCGTCCTCGGCGACCTGGCCGGCCTGCCGCCGTGGGTGACGCAACGGCTGTGGTGCGCGCTGCTGTTGTGCCTGGCCTACGGCGGTGCGCTGATGGTGGCACGGGCGCTGCGCGTCGGCACGGACCCGACCCGGCACGTCGGCGCGCTGGCCTACGCCCTCGCGCCCCGGATGCTGACCGAGATCGGCCCGTTGACCGCCGAGACCCTGGCCGCGGTGATGCTGCCGTGGGTGCTGCTGCCGCTGATCAGGGCGCAGAAGCTCGGACCGCGCAAGGCGGCCTGCCTGTCCGCGGTCGCGGTGCTGGGCATGGGCGGGGTGAACGGGGCCGTGGTGGTGATGGCCCTGGTGCTGCCGGGGCTGTGGCTGCTGACCCGGCGGTGGACGTGGGCGCACGCGCGGCTGGTGGCGTGGTGGTGCGCGGCGGTGACGGCCGCGGTGCTGTGGTGGGTGCTGCCGCTGGTGCTGCTCGGCCAGTACAGCCTGCCGTTCGTGGACTACGTCGAGTCGGCCACCAACACCACCTCGCCGACCTCGCTGTTCCAGGTGCTGCGCGGCACGAACCAGTGGGTCGCCTACGTCGTGCAGGGCACGCCGTGGTGGCCCGCCGGGTTCCTGCTGGTGGACAACCCGGTGCTGATGGCCGCCACCGGTCTGCTGGCGGCGGTCGCGTTGGCGGGCCTGGCCCGCGCGGGTCTGCCTGAACGGCTGTTCCTGACGTTGGGCGTGGTCACCGGCGCGGTGCTGTTGACCATCGGGTACGTCGGCGTGTTGGACAGCCCGCTGTCGGAGGTGGTGCGCGGTCTGCTCGACGGCCCGCTGGCGCCACTGCGCAACGTGCACAAGTTCGAACCGGGCTTGCGGCTGCCGTTGGCTTTGGCGCTCAGCCACGCCATCACCGGCAGGCTGCGTAGGAGCGGCAATCCAACAAGCTCGCCGGTGCGCGCGACGCGGCTGCGGTGGGCGGTCGGGGCGTTGTTGGTGCTGGTGGCCGCCGCGCCCGCGTGGCTGCTGACGTTGCGGCCCGGACCGGGGTGGGACGAGATCCCGGAGCACTGGCGGGAGGCCACCGCGTGGCTTGCCGATGCCGACGCGAGCACCGACGCCGACGCCGACGCGCACGGTCGGACGCTGCTCGTGCCGGGCACCGGGTTCGCCGAGTACACGTGGGGTCGGCCGATCGACGAGCCGGTGCAGTCGTTGGCCCGGTCGCCGTGGGCGTTGCGCAGCCAGATCCCGCTCGGTTCGGAGGGCAACACGCGGCTGATGGACGCCGTGGAGGACGCCTTGGCCGACGGTCGGGGCGCGCCCGGTCTGGCCGATTTCCTGGCCCGTTCGGGGCACCGGTTCCTGCTGCTGCGCAACGACGTCGAGCGCTCGGACGTGCCGCCGGTGGCGGTGCTGCGGGAGGCGTTGGCCCGCTCCCCCGGCTTGACCAGGGTCGCGGAGTTCGGGCCGGGTGTGTCGTCGTCGGCGCAGGTGGACGCCGGGTTGAGCGACGTCCCCGCGATCGAGGTCTACCGCGTGGACCGGGAGGTGCCGCAGGCCACGGCGGTGGCGTTGGAGGACGTCGCCACGGTGAGCGGCGGGCCGGAGTCGTTGCTGCCGCTGTTGGACTCCGGTCTGCTCGACCCACGCCGCCCGACCGTGCTCGCGGGTGACGGCGGCGCGCCGGAGGGCGCGGACTGGCTGGTCACCGACGGTCTGCGCAACCGGGAGCGCAACGTGGGCCGGATGCGGGACAACCTCGGGCAGACGTTGACCGCCGACGAACCGCCCCGGCAGGTGCGGCCCGCGCTGGACGTGCTGCCGTTCGACGGTGTCGAGCACCGGACGGTCGCGGTGCACCGGGGTATCCGCGGGATCACGGCGTCGTCGTCGGCCGCGTTCGCCGACTCGGTGCGCGGTTCGGACCTGGCGTCGATGCCGTTCGCCGCGCTGGACGGCGACCCGTACACGGCGTGGCAGTCGTCCACCGTCGAGGGGCCGGTCGGGCAGTGGCTGGAACTCGCGCTGGACACCCCACGCGTGGTGACCGAGGTCGGGTTGCGGGTGGTGGACGACCGGCGGGTGGGGTGGCCGGTGAGCCGGGTGCGGATCACCACCGACGCGGGCGAGGTCGAGCACGAGGTGGCCCGCGGGGCGGGTGAGCAGCGGTTCCCGGTGGTCGCGGGGTTGACCGGGCGGGTCAGGGTGACGGTGCTGGCGGTGGCGGCCGGTCGGGTGACGGGCAACGTGGGCATCGCGGAGCTGTCCGTGCCCGGTGTCGAGCCGGAGCGCGCGCTCCGCGTGCCTCTCGACGTGGAGCCCGCGCCGGGGCAGCGGACGGCATTCGCGTTCACCAGGGGACCGCAGCCCCGGTACGCGTGCCTGCGAGTGGGCGAGGCGGTGCGGTGCGACGCCTCACTGGCCCGGTTCGGTGAGGAGCCGCAGGGCCTGCACCGGCTGTTCCGCACGACCACACCCGCGACGTACGGCATGACGGGCACGGTGCTGCCGGCCGGTGGCGCGTCTCCCCCGCTGGTGTTGCCGGGGCTCACCGTGTCGGCGTCCACGCAGTTGGCGGGCGATCCGGGCGCGGCGGCGTTGGGTGCGATCGATGGCGACCCTGCCACCACGTGGATCGCCGATCACACCGATCAGCGGCCGGTGCTGCGGTTGGCGTGGGACCGGCCGCGCGACATCGGCGGGCTCCGGCTCGCCACCGCGGCCGGTTCGGGTGCGAGCACACCGTCCGAAGTGGACATCACGACGGCGGCGGGCACGGTGCGGCGGGCGGTGGGGCCGGACGGAGTGGTGCCGTTCGCCGGGACGACCGACCGGCTGGAGATCACGGTGACGAAGGTCGTGCCCGGCTCGGACGGGCCACCGGGGATCAGCGACCTGGTGCTGGACGGCGTGCCGTTCCCCGCCGTCGACCGGAACACGGCGGTGGTCGTGCCGTGCGGCCGGGGTCCGGCGGTGCGGGTGGACGGGATCTCCTACGAGACGTCGGTGTCCGGCACGGTCGGTGACGTGGTCGAGCACCGGCCGTTGCGGCTGACGACGTGCCCCGACTTGGCCGAGGGTCTGGAGTTGCCGGCGGGCGAGCACGAGTTGCGGACCGGTCGGACGGCGGACTTCCTGGTGCAGGACGTGTGGTTGCGGCAGGTCGGCGCGCCCGAGGTCCAGCCCCGGTCGCGGGTGGTCGACGTGGTGTCGTGGACGGCGGCGCACCGGGAGGTGCGGGTGGCGGACGGGCCGGCCGCGGTGCTCGCGGTGCCGGAGAACGCCAACGACGGCTGGGTGGCGACCGTGTCTGGTCAGCCGTTGCCGCGGACGCGGGTCGACGGGTGGCAGCAGGCGTGGCGGCTGCCGTCCGGGCCGGTGACGGTGGTGTTGGAGTTCCACCCGGACCAGTCGTACCGGACCAGGCTGTTGATCGGCGCGCTGGCCGTGGTGCTGCTGTTGGGTGCGGCTCTGCTGCCCTCACGGCGGCACTCGGCCGGGGCGGTGCGACGGCCCGTGCTCAGCACCAGACCGGCTGACGGTCGGTGGGTGCCGTGGGTGTTGGCCGCGCTGCTCGTCGTGCTGGGCGGCATGGCGGGATTGGTGGCGTTGCTGGCGTGCCTGTTCCTGCGCAGCCTGGTGCCGCGGCGGAGGCGGGCGGTGTCGATGGTGCTCGCGTTCGGCGGTATGGCGGTGGCGACGGGGGTGAGCGTGACGGGCCGCGTGCTGGGTCACGGTCAGGACTGGGCCTACGGCACGGCGGCGCAGGCGGCGGTGCTGGTGGCGTTGGCCGCCGTCGTGTCCGCCCGGATCAGGTGGTTCGACCGTGCCTAACCCTTCAGCCGTGCCCAGCCCTTCGACCGTCGACGGCCCTTTGATCGTGCCCGGCCCTTCGATCGTGGCCGGCTCGGAGCTCGACCGCCGCGCCGGCCACCACCAGCAGCCCGGTCGCCACCACCGCCGCGCTCACCACCTGGAGCGGCGAGTCGTTCAGCCACAGCAGCACCAACGCGGTCTCGACCGCCACCGCGCCCCAGGTCAGCAGGGTCGACCACCGGTCGTGCCCGGCGATCCTCGCGAACAGCAGGATCTGGGCCAGCGACAACAACGACCCGGCGACAGCGAACGGCCACAACGCCAGCACACTGTCTACATAAGACAATCCACCGATCAGCCTCAATGCCTGCGGTCCGAACAGGACGGCACCGGCGACCACCACACCGTCCAACGCCGCGCACACCGCCAACGCACCTGTGACCGCACGACCGCGGCCCGCACCGGCCAAGCGCGGCAGGACCATGACGGCGACTGCATGTGGCAGCCAGTATGCAATCTTGGTCAGCACCGCGCCGACCGCGTACTCGCCCGACGCGACCGGCAGCACGTGCCGGGCCAGCACCAGGTCGAGGTTCACCAGCACCACCATGGCCAGCAACGCCTGGACGGCGTGCACGGTCTCCCGCACGCGGGCGAGCGGGAACCCGGCGGGCAGCGGCCGTCCACACACGACCCAGCCCAAGAGCGCCGACACCGCCGTCCCCGCGGCGACACCGGCCAGCGTCCCGGCGGTGGAGCGGGCGATCACGAGACCCGCCAACGCGCCGCCGACCCGCAACGCCGCCTCTCCCGCGACGAACGCACCGAACAGCGCGAACCGCTGACGCCCTTGCAGGAGCCCGTGCCACAGACCGTTGACGGTGAGCGGTCCTACAGCCAAGGCCAGCCACACCACCGCGAACACGTCGTCCACGCGCAGCACACCGGCGATCACCGGCACCACGCCACCGGCGAGCGCCGTGACCACCGCAGCGACAGCCAACCCGAGACCGATCAGCGGCGCACGGGATTCACCGGGATTACCCGCGACCCGCAACGCCACCACCGTCTGCACACCCATGGCGGGCACCGCGCCGACCAGCAAGACAGCCAACAACGCGCCCAACTCCCCGAACGCGGCGGGCGCCAGCGCGCGGGCCGCCACGACGGTGAGCAGGTAGCCGGAGGCGTTGGACGCCATCACCCCGGCGGTGACCGCGAGCGCCTGCCCCCTGGCGTGACGCGTGCTGACGGCCACGGCGCTCCTCTTCGGTTACCGGACGGTAAGGTCTGCACTGTAACCGGGCCACCAGGCGGTGGAAACCCTTGACCACCAGGCAATTCCTCGATCGGGCCGCCCTTCCGGCGGTCTGCGCGGTGATGGCTCTGGTGGTGCTGGCGCCGGTGCTGGGGCCTGGTTTCGTGCTGGCCTACGACATGGTTTTCGCGCCACGGCACAGCCTGCTCCCCGACGGTCTGGGCCTGGGCACCACCCCGGCCCGTTCGGTGCCTGCCGACGCCGTCATCGCCGCCGCGACCCTGCTCGCGCCCGGTGACCTGGTCCAGAAACTCCTGCTGGCGGCGGCGTTGGTGCTCGGACCGCTGGGTGCGGGACGGCTGGTGCCGACGACGTCGACGGGCACCCGGCTGGTCGCGGCCACCGCGTACGGGTGGACGCCGTTCGTCGCGGAACGGCTGTTCATGGGCCACTGGCCGTACCTGCTGGCGTACGCGTGCCTGCCGTGGGTGGCGGCGGCCGGGTTCGCCCACCGTCGCGGTGAGCCGAAATCCCTGGCACGGCTGGTGCTCTGGTCGGTGCCCGCCGTGCTCACCCCGACCGGCGGGCTGCTCGCCGCCGGCACCGCGCTGGCGACATCCGGACGACTGCGCGTGCTGCCCGCCTTGGTGCTGCTCAACGCGCCGTGGTGGGTGCCCTCGGTGTTGCGTCCCGCGTTGTCCACTCCGGACGCGGTCGGGTGGTTCGACGCTCGGGCCGAGAACTGGGGCGGTGTCGTGGTGTCCGTGCTGGGCACGGGCGGTTTCTGGAACGCCGACGTCACGCCCGCCAGCCGTGGACTCCCTCTGACACCCGTGCTCACGCTCGCCGTCGTCGCGGTGGCGGCGGTCGGCTGGCCGACGTTGGTCCGCCGGATTCCCCGGGCACAGGGCCTGCTCGCACTCGGCGGCGTGGGGCTGGTGTTCGCGTTGGCCGCGCACCTGCCGTTCGGCGCGACGGCGTTGCAGTGGCTGGTCAGCACGGTCCCCGGCACGGCTCTCCTGCGTGACGCCCAGAAGTGGGTGGCGTGGTGGGCACTACCCCTCGCCCTGGGTTTCGCGCTGGCGGTGGAACGCGCACGGCCTGCCCTTGCCGTCGCGGTCTTGTTGCCGGTGTTGGCGATGCCCGATCTGGCCTGGGGCGGCTGGGGCAGGTTGGCGGCCGTCCAGTACCCGGCGGACTGGTCGACGGTGCGCGAAATCCTCGCCAACGACGACCGTCCGGGCGATGTTCTCGCCCTGCCGTTGGGCGCGTTCCGGCGGTTCGGCTGGAACGACGACCGCACGCAACTCGATCCGGCGCCACGTTTCCTGCCTCGCACGACCGTCATCGACGACACCGTGTACGTCGACGGGAACGCCGTCCCTGGTGAGGACACCCGTCTCCCGGCGATCCGCGAAGCCCTGCGCCGCAACGGCGACCTGGGCGCATTGGGCATCGGTTGGGTGCTCGTCGAGCACGGCACGCCCGGTCGGATCGACGCCGGGACAACGGATTCGCTCACCGAGGTCCACCGCGGCACTTGGTTGAGCCTTTATCGCGTGCCCGGTCCCGTCTCCGCGAACCACCTCGGCCCGCCTCGGGCTCCGGTGGTCGCGGCGGACGTGGCGGCACTGCTGTTCGTGGCCGGATGCCTGTTGTGGCAAGCGTTACCGGCCGGTAGATTGATCGGACACCGACGGCACGAGGAGTGACACGTGGGCAAGATCGTCGCAGCAGTGGTCGCGATCCTGGCGGGTCTGGCGCTGGCCGCCGGTGGCACCGTCACCCTCGTGACCGTGGCGGGTCCGGACCGTTCGGTCGACTTCGAGAACGCGCCCGCCGCGAACGGGTCGGCCGGCGTGGTCGACTACGGCACGTCCGGCAACTGAGTGTCCACCGCACACACGCCGACGTTGTCCCGGTCGGTGAGGCTGTTCCGCGCTTTCCGCAACGAGCAGACGGACCGGGACACCTTCTACCGCGTGCTGGCGCGTGACTCGGCGGACCAGGTGGAGGCGTTCGCGCCGCTGGACGGGCGGGTGCTGCTGGACGTCGGCGGTGGTCCCGGCTACTTCGCCGAGGCGTTCCGCGCCAAGGGCGCCCGGTACGTCGGCCTCGACCCGGACGTGGGCGAGCTGTCCGCGCGTGGCGCGCCGGAGCGGGACATGGTGCGCGCGAGCGGGACGAACCTGCCGGTGCGCACGGGTTCGGTGGACGTCTGCTACTCGTCGAACGTGCTGGAGCACGTGTCGACGCCGCACGCGATGCTGGCCGAGATGGTGCGGGTGACCAGGCCGGGCGGCACGGTGTTCGTGTCGTTCACGCCGTGGTTGTCGCCGTGGGGCGGGCACGAGACGTCGCCGTGGCACTACCTCGGCGGGCACTACGCCGCGCGCCGGTTCACCGGGAAGCACGGCCGCGAACCGAAGAACCGCTTCGGCACCAGCCTGTTCGCGTTCTCCGTCGGCGCGGCGCTGCGCTGGGCCCGGCAGTGCGAGGACGCCGCGCTGGTGCGCGCGCTGCCCCGTTACCACCCGTCGTGGGCGACGTGGGTCGTGCACGTGCCGGGTCTGCGTGAGGTGGCGAGTTGGAACGCGGTGCTCGTGCTGCGCAAGGACGGGGACGCCTGACCTGGCGTCCCCGTTCCGCAGGGCCTACACCGGTGCGGCCACCCGGGTCGGCGTTCCCGGTCGGCTGTGCCGCCCCCGTCGCCCGGTGAACATCAGCAGCAGTGACACCGCGATCAGCACACCGCCCGTGGTCCACAGGATCGGCTGCAGGTTGGCGATGAGCGACAGGCTGGAGACGTTCTCCTTGCTCTCCGCGACGTTCGCGGCCACGGTCTTGTCGTTGAGCTTCAGCTCGCCGTCGAACACCACAGTGCCCTGACCGACACCCTGACCGGCGGTGCGCAGCTCCTGCCGCACGTCCTCACCGCCGGCGATCACCTTGCCGGTCACGGGTTCCACGAACAGGGTGCGCGTCACCTGGTAGTACAAATCGGCGCGCACGGTCGGTACTCCCGGCTCGCCCACCAGCGCGCCCGGCACGTCGCGCTCGGCGATGCGGGTCGGCGGGATCTGCTGCACGAACTGGTACGTCGCCAGGTCCTGCACGGTCTCCTCGCCGACGTACCGGATCTCGGGGGCCTCCTTGACGTTGTCGTCGTACCAGCGGTAGTCGCGGCGTTGGGTGTCGAAGGGGAACTTGAAGCTCAGGCCGGGCTGCTGCGCCTCACCGCGGTCGGCGACGACGCGTTGGCCGGAGACGTCCTCGTAGTACTGGTTCTCGCACGGTGTGACGCCCTCGCCGGTGTAGCGGTCCAGGCACAGCGAGCGGACACCGGCGGTGACGACCAGGTCGTCGGCGTCGGAGGTGACCATGGAGGTTTCGACCCACACCGTGACGTCGCCGTCCTTGGTGACCTCCTCGGCGCGGAGGTTCCCGGTGACCGTCCTGGTGGAGGTCAGGCTCAGGTTCTCGCGGATCTCCGGCCTGGCCCGATCCCCTTCCGGCACGTAGACCAGGGCGGTGATGCCGGTGCCCTGGGCCACCGACTCGGTGTCGATGTCGTGCGGGACCTTGGCGAGTCTCGGGTAGGCGTACAGGCGCAACAACAGGCCGGCGGCCACCGCGAACACCCCCAGGCCCAGCAGGACGAAGGTGACGTAGCGACGCAAGGGTCCTCCTCCAACGGTCACGATCGCGGTCGCGATCGGTGGTCTTCGCCCGGCGGCGGCACCGCGCCGACCCGGTTCTCTTCGCCCGCGCCGACCCGGCCGAGCAGCCGTTCGGTGGCGCTCGCCGCGCGCACCACCACGTCGTCGGCGCCGGCCGCGCGCAGGGCCACGAGCAGGTCGCCGGGGCGGCACTGCTCCACCAGCACCCAGCCCGGTCCCGCACGCGTCCCCGGCCGGCGCGGCACCTCGCGCGGCGTGAACTCGGCGACGGTCGCCTCCGGCATACCGGGCAGCCATCCCCCGCCACCCCCGCCACCCCCGCCCGCGCCGCTCGCGATCAGGGAGGCGAACCGCGCCCCGGAGTCGTCCCAGTCGAACCTGCCCGCCCAGTCACGGCAGTGCGCGGCCACCCCGGACGCGACGGCCGGGTCCGCCAGTCCGGTGAGCGCCCGGTCCAGGACATCGGCGACTTCCGCACCGTGCGCCATGAGCCAGCCGGTTTCGCCGTGGCGCACGGAGTCGCGCAGCCCGTCCACGTCCCGGCACACCGTGGGCACGCCGTGCGCCGCCGCCTCGACCACGGCCAAGCCCCAGCCCTCGCCGTCGGACAACGTGACGTTGAGCCAGGACCGGGCCAGCAGGTCGGACTTCACCACCTCCGGCACGTGCCCGTGCACGACCACCGCACCACCGCAGCGCGCCGCCCGTTCCCGTAGCGCGGCCTCTTCGGGCCCACCACCCACGACGTGCAGCGTGAGCCCCGGCATCCGGTGCCGCAGCTCGTCCACCGCGTCGATGAGCCGGTCCACCCGCTTCTGCGGCACCAACCGTCCCAGGCACACCAACGTCGGCTCCGACGCGCGCGGCGGCAGGTCGGCAGGCGCCGGGTCCGCGCCGTTGGGCACCACGTGCACGGGGCCGCGCCAGCCGAGCCTCCACCGCATCGCGTCCACCGTGGACGGCGACACGGCGACGGTGACCGCGTTCCGGTAGACCCGGCGCGCGGCCGGTCCCTCCAGCCACCGGCCGATGGCGGCGAGCCACGGCGGGAAGTGCACCCGGAACTGGTCGTGGTGGACGTGGTGCACGACCTGGACGACCCGCGCACGTCCCACCGCGAGCGGGCTGAAGAACGGGATGCCGTTCTGGCAGTCCACCACCACGTCGATCGCGCGCCGCTTCCGGGCCAGCCACAGCAGCGCCCACAGGTACACGGTCCACCGGCCGCCCCGGCGCACGATCTCGACCGGCCCGACGCGATCGGCAGCGGCCTGCCCGGCGTCCCGCGCGGTCAGGAAGGTGACCTCCGCGCCGGTGCCCGCGAGTGACAGGGCGATCCGGGTGGCGTACTGCTCGGCGCCACCCGCGAACCGGTGCCCGAGATCGCGCCAGTTCACCACGACGATCCGCATCTACGCGGCCTCCGGGACGAGCACCGGCCGTGCGACGGGGCGCGGCTCCTCGGCGGCGAGCAGGGCGCGGATGCGGTGCAGGGCGGCGAAGCTGCGGTAGCCGTCGCGCACGGTGTCGAACGTCGACCCGGCCACGTCGATCCACCGCACCGGCACCTCCTCGATCACCGCGCCGAGCCGCTGCGCCCGTGCCAGCACCTCGACGTCGAAGGTGAACCCGGTGGTGCGCAACGGCCCGAACGCGGCCCGCGCGATGTCGGCGGCGAAGAACTTGAAGCCGCACTGGGTGTCACCGATACCGGGCACGATCGGCTGGACGGCCCGGCGGAACGCCCACGCGCCGACGTGCCGCAGGGGGCTGCTGCGGGCCCGCACGTCCGACCGGGGGTGCGCCCGTGAGCCGACCACCACGTCCACCCCGCGGCGCAGCCGGGTCAGGACGGACGGCACCGCGTCCACGCTGGCGGCCAGGTCCGCGTCGCAGAAGCCGATGAACCGGCCGCGTGCGGCGAGGACACCGGCCCGCACCGCCGCGCCCTTGCCCCGTTCCGCGCAGTGCAGCAGCCGCACCGGGCCGTCGTGCGCGCGGACCACGTCGACGGTGCCGTCGGTGCTGGCGTTGTCGACCACGACGATCTCGGCGGCGATGCCGCGCAACGCCATGTGGAGTCCCACCAGGCTCGCGGGCAGCCGCCGTTCTTCGTTGTAGACAGGCACCACGACGGACAGCTCGACACCCGCGAAGCGCATCGACAGGCTCCTCAACATTGAGACGCAGGTCACATCGGCCGAAAGTTACTCAACGGTAGATCCGGCGGATCAAGACTCAAGGTGTGACCGGAGCCACAGGGCCTGTCGTACGACCGTCCGGCCCAACCGGAACGCCCTTCCGGCCCTGCTGTCGTACGCGCGGAGGACGTAACGAGACAACGAACATTGTCCCCGCGCACAAAACCCGGCTTCAGCCTTCCAGCCGGACGCTCTCCACGGCCAGGTAGAGCTCGGATATGCCACGCGGGTCGGTCAGGTTCCGACCGGTCAGCTCCTGCACCCGGCGCATCCGGTAGCGGACCGTGTTGGGGTGCACGAACAGCCGTTCGGCCGCATCACGCGCGGAGCCGTGTTCGGCGAACCACGCGTGCAGGGTGCGCAGCAGCACGTCCCGTTCGGCGGCCGGCAGCGTGAGCAGGTCGGCCAGCACGTCCTTGGCCAACTCCTTGGCCAGCTTCGGCGCGCCGGCCACCAGCGTGGTCACCGGCCGGTCGCCGAACCCGATCAGACCGGTCTCCCCCGGCGCCAGGCAGGCACGGGCGATCCGGGCCCGGCGCAGCGCGGCGGGCAGCAGCGGCAGGCCGGACACCGCTGGGCTCACCCCGACCGGGAACGTCGCCGCGTCCAGCGCCTGCCGCAACGCGCGCAGGTCGGCCGTGCGTTCGACGGCCACCACACCGACCTCGCCGTCCGGCATCCGCCGCCACACCGCGCGCATCCGGCTGTGCTCGACCAGCCCGGACAGGCCGCGGTCGTCGGTCGGTTCGCCGTAGACGACCACGAACGGCCCGGACGGCGGCAGCCGCAGCACGCGGGCGGCGTCGTCGAACTCGTCCGGCTTGGTGTAGCGGCCGTCGAGCAGACCGTCGATGACGGCGAGCCTGGCCTTCTCGTCGTAGCGGGCCGAGTCCGTGGCCACCTCGGTGTAGGCGTCCGCGATGACATCGGAGAACGAGTCGATGATGTGCCAGACGGTGGCGTTGGCGGGCAACAGTTGCTCGGGCGTGAGCGTGCGCGACGACGCGGCCTGCTCGAGCATCCCCTCGTAGGCGAACGTGCCCGCGATCCGGAACGCCCGCAGCACCGCCGACAGCGGGATGCCCAGCCGTGCCTGCGCCCGGCCGGTCTTGCGCGCGGCGTCCAGATCGACCTCGCGCGCCTCGATGAACGCGTTGAAGGCGTGCCCGAGGTTGACCTCGCACACCTTCCGCACCTCGGTGGGCGCGCTGATCTCCAGCCGCCGGTAGAACTCCTCCTTCTCACCGAGCAGTCGGGCGAGTTCATCCGCGAGTTCGGGCAACCTCCGCAGCTGGCCGCGGACGATCTCGATCAGCTCGGCCGGGAGCGGCGCCATCATCGTCGGGGCGACCATGGGGTCAACGTAACGTGAATTTCGCTAACGCGGAATTCCTTCATATTTCACGGATGTCACTGCACCGATGAAGACGGAAGCCCTGCCCTCGCGCGCCAATGGCCGGGATCAGGCCGGATCCCGAACCACCCCGCGATGGTCCGCACGGCGTCGTCGAACGCGTCGGCCAACGCTTCCGAGACGCCCGCCAACCGTCCGGGAACAGCTCACGCAGGTCCGCTGGTTCACCGCGCTCCGGTCGCACACCAACGCGTACACGAGTTCGGTGGAAGCGGCGACCTCGACGTGCGCCCGCGCGTTCGGTTCAGCCACGCCGGCAACCTAACCGATCGACCTACCGACCGGTAGCCCACGCCACCCCTAACCCCAGGCACCGCGAGTGTCCTACCTCCAGCCCACGTGTGTCCTACGTTCAGAACGCGTGTGTCCTACCTCCAGAACGCGTGTGTCCTACGTTCAGAACGCGTGTGTCCTACCTCCAGAACGCGTGTGTCCTACGTTCAGGACCCCTGAGTTCTACATTCGCGTCGTCGCACGGGGCACCTGAGCGTTCAACTCGGGTATCGCGAACGTAGGACACACCTGTTCTGAACGTAGGACACACCGGGGTTGGTGGGGCCGTGTCCGGCTTGCCGACGGCAAGGCGACCGGGAAGGGTGGTGCGATGGGTGAAGAGCGGGACGGCGTGGCGTTGACCAACCTCGACCAGCCGCTGTTCGACGGGGCGGACGCGACCAAGGGCGACCTGGTCGACTACCTCGACGCGGTGCGGGACCGGATCATCCCGGGGCTGGCCGGACGGCCGCTGTCGGTGGTGCGGGTGCGGCCGGGACAGGAGCCGTTCACCCAGAAGAACCTGCCGAAGTACACGCCGGCGTGGGTGCCGACCGTGACGCTGTGGGCCGAGACGTCCAAGCGCGAGATCCGGTACGCGGTGTGCGAGGACCGGCGCACGTTGCTGTGGTTCGCCAACCAGCGGGCGGTGGAGTACCACGTCACGTTGGGGCTCGCGGGGGCGTTCGACCGGCCCACGTACCTGGTGCTCGACCTCGATCCGCCGGAGGGCGCCGGGTTCGACGTGGTCGTGGCGGCGGCGAAACTCGTGCGACGGGCGTTGGCCGACGACGGGCTGTCGGGTGTGGTGAAGACCAGCGGGTCCAAGGGAGTGCACGTGTTCGTGCCAGTGGACGGCGTCGATCACGATGTGGCCGCCGCGACGCGGGCGTTGGCGGCGCGGGCCGAGCGGTTGGACCCGGCGTTGGCGACTACGGCCTTCATCAAGGACGACCGGGGTGGGCGGGTGTTCCTCGATTCGACGCGTGCGTACGGGTCGACCGTGGCCGCCGCGTACAGCCCTCGGATCCGGCCGGGTGCGACCGTGTCGTTCCCGGTGGACTGGGACGACTTGGATTCCGTGACGCCGGCCGACTTCACCGTGCGGACCGCCGTGGCGTTGCTCGGTGACGACGACCCGTGGAACTCGCGGATGCCCGCGCCGCAGAAGCTGCCGGACGACCTGGTGGCCGAGGGGCACACGATCCCCGTCGCGCGCGTGCAGGCGATGCACGAGGGCAAGCGCCGGGCTCGTGCTCAGCGCGCCCAGCAGTAGCTCAACTCCTGGCGGTTCTTTGCGTGCGCCTTGGTGCGCGCCCGGCTGGTCGAGTGTTTTTTTGGTCAACACTGAAGTTATTGAGTGAGCCGAGTTGTCGGGTTTGCCTCCGAATGTGCCACGACGAAAGCCGCTACCGCCGTGGTGGTCCACCGCCCACGCCCGACATGGCTTTCCCTGCACCCTGCGGAGGCAGCCATGTCCGTGAGAAGGACGACCCCGGTCGCGAGCGCCCTGTTGCTCGCTGCGGCCCTGTTAAGCCCACCGATCGCCACCAACAACGGCGGCAACCGGGCGCACGGCCGGCCCCGGTTACCTGGCGTCGGTCAACCACGTCAAGGCGAAGTTGGACGCGGCCGGGTAGCAGACGTCCGTGCAGCAGTTCACCACCAGCGGTGCGACCGGGTACAACCTGATCGCGGACTGGCCGGGCGGCGACCCGAACGACGTGCTGATGCTCGGCGGCCACCTGGACAGCGTGAGCGCGGGACCGGGCATCAACGACAACGGCTCCGGCTCGGCGGGTCTGCTGGAGGTCGCGCTGACCGTGGCCCGGCAGAGCTTCGCGCCGCGGAAGCACATCCGGTTCGGTTGGTGGGGCGCGGAGGAGCTGGGCCTGGTCGGGTCGACGTACTACGTGAACAACCTGCCGACGGCCGAGCGGTCGAGGATCGAGGCGTACCTGAACTTCGACATGATCGGTTCGCCGAACGCCGGGTACTTCGTCTACAGCGCCTCCGGTCAGCCGACCGGGTCGTTGCAGTTGCAGCAGACGCTGCAGGCCGCGTTCAGCGTGCCGACCGAGTTGACGTCCGTCGGCGGGCGCTCCGACCACGCCGCGTTCGCGCGGGCCGGTATCCCGATCGGCGGCACGTTCACCGGCGCCGAGGTCACCAAGACGGCGGCCCAGGCGCAGAAGTGGGGCGGCACGTCGGGCGTGGCCTTCGACCGCTGCTACCACCGGTCGTGCGACACGGCGAGCAACATCGACGCCACCGCGTTGGACCGCGACAGCGATGCCATCGCCTACGCCCTGTGGACCCTGGCCGACTCCGGCGGCACCCCTCCCGGGCCCCGGTTCGAGAACCTGACGGACGTGACCATCCCCGACCTGAGCACGGTCGAGAGCCCGATCACGGTGTCCGGCGTGTCCGGCAACGCGCCGTCCGCGCTGGCCGTGGGAGTGGACATCACCCACACCTACCGGGGCGACCTGGTGATCGACCTGGTCGCGCCGGACGGCACGGCGTTCCGGGTGAAGACCTCGAGCAACGACAGCGCGGACAACCTCGTCACGACGTACGCCGTCAACGCCTCGGGCGAGGTGGCGAACGGCACGTGGAAGCTGCGCGTGCAGGACGTCGCGTCCAATGACGTCGGCCGGATCAACGGCTGGTCCTTGCAGTTCTGACCGGCGCAGTTCTGGCCGGCCCGGTTCCGACCGGCCCGGTTCCGACCGGCCCGGTTCCGACCGGCCCGGTTCCGGTCCTCGGTGGGCGGCGGCGGGGCACCCTGCGACTCCGCTGCCCCCCACCGAATGCCGCGAGGTCACGGCAGCGACTTCCACATGTCGTACCGGTGGCGTTCGGCGAAGTCGATCGGCTCCACGTCACCGGGCGCCAACTGGTGGGCCAACACGCCCTTCGGCCAATGCGGTGCGCCGTGGCCGTTCGGGTCGCCGGTTCTCGCGAACCTCGTCCAGTAGCCGATCATCTCGTCGCCCAAGGCCCGCTGCCCCGCCGTCAACGGCTCGTCGAAGTTCGCCGTCCGGAACAGGTACTGCAACTCCGACGTGTGGTACGCGCCCGTCGGGAAACCGGGCTTGCCGACGTTGCTCATCCACGGTGCCGCCGGATCGGCGAACTCGTACGCGTACGTGCTCACGCGATCGTTGAGCCGGCGGTGGAAGTCGACCATCGGCTCGGCGAAGACCGCGTCCGTGACGACCGCCGACCACGCCTCGCTCGGGCTCGCGGTGACCGGGTATGCGGCCAGCACCTCGGCGGCCCGATCCGGGCCGACGAAGTTCGCGACCCTCACCGCGTACTCCTCCGCCGTGAGCGGTGGGAGGCCGAAGGCTTCGTTGAGGCCGTCGGCGATCCGGTACTCGTCACGCGTGATGCCGTGCAGCACCGGCACCCTGGCCACCTCGCCCGCCACGGCGGGGTCGACCGGCAGCAGCGCGGTGCCGTAGGTCGGGGCGAACCACTCGGTGGTGGCGAGCAGTTCCGCCGGCGTCTTGGTGCGCAGGCACGCCACGTCGGCGCACCCGAGCGCCCGCGCGACGGCCTCGCCCTGCCGTTCCGCGACCTGCCGTGACCGGGGGAAGCCCGGTGGCTCCTCCTCCGCTGTGCCGTCGGCCGCCGGCCAGTCGGTCATCGTGCACGGTTCGCTTTGCAGGATCGCCCGGTGGAACAAGCCTCGTGACGCGGGCGAGACCAGGTGGCCGCACACGCTGCGGGAGCCCGAGGACTCGCCCGCGATCGTGACGTTGCCCGGATCGCCGCCGAACGCCGCCGCGTTCCGGCGCACCCACCGCAGCGCCGCCTGCTGGTCGGCCAGGCCGTAGTTGCCGGACCCGGCCAGCTGCGGGTGCGCCAGGAAACCGAACACGCCCAGCCGGTAGTCGACCGTCACCACGACCACGTCACCCAGGGCGGCCATGCGTTCCGCGCCGTACTCGGCCCCCGAGCCGAACTGGAACGCGCCGCCGTGCAGCCACACCACCACGGGCAGCTTGCGGCCCGAGCGCGGTGTGGTGACGTTCAGGTACAGGCAGTCCTCGTGCTCGCTGCCCGGACCGAACGCCGCCGACTGGGCGCAGGCGTTACCCGGTCTCGTCGCGTCACGCGGCTCGCGCCACGGCGCGGCGGGCCGAGGTGCGGCCCAGCGCGTGGGCGGCGCCGCGTACGGAACGCCTTGGAACACGCGGTGGTCGACCCCTACGACCCCGCGCACCGGCCCGCTGTCGGTGAAGACCACCTCGGCGGACGAGGGCGCCGCGACCACGGGGACCGTGGCCGTGGCGACGCCCAGACAGGCGGCGGCGAGCACGATCAATCCGCCGCCGCGTCCAACCCCCCGGAGGCGACTCATCCCTGCGCAGCCGCCTCGTCCATCCAGAACAGCTCCCACAGGTGGCCGTCGAGGTCGGCGAAGCTGCGGCCGTACATGAAGCCGTGGTCCTGCGGCTCCTTCACGAACTCGCCGCCCGCGGCCAAGGCCTTGTCGGCCAGTTCGTCCACGCGCTCACGGCTCTCCACGCCCAGCGCCAGGATCACCTCGGCGGTCTTGCCGGAGTCGGCGATCTCCTTGGTGGTGTGCGTCTTGAAGTACGGCTCGGTGAGGAGCATCGCGTAGACGCTGTCGCCGAACACGATGCTGACCGCGTTCTCGTTGGTGAACTGCGGGTTGTGCGCGAAGCCCAGCGCGGCGAAGAACTCGATCGACTTCTGCAGATCGGCCACCGGCAGGTTGACGAAGATCTTCACGGACATGGTCGAAGCCCCCATAGCTGCGGTCGGACACCGTCGTGTCCTCGGGATACCTGAGTGTCCGGCGGACACAAGGTGTACGATAGACACAGATCGACAACGGCGACAAGTCCCGATTTCGGAAGTGGTGAGCGGATGGCGAACGAGGACCAGCGCGCGGATTTGCTGTGGGGGTCGCGAAACAAGCCCGCACGGCCACCCAGGCTCGCGCTCACGGTCGACCGCATCGCCGGCGCCGCGATCGAGGTGGCCGACGCGGAGGGCATGGCGTCGGTGTCGATGCAGCAGGTCGCGGCCAGGTTGGACGTCACGAAGATGGCGCTCTACCGGCACGTGGCGAGCAAGGCCGAACTGGTCGCGGTGATGATCGAGTCGGCCGTCGGCGAGCCGCCGAACCTGCGCACGGTGCCGGGCGGGTGGCGGCCGAGGCTGGTCACGTGGGCGGACCTGATGCGGGAGACCTGGCAGCGCCACCCGTGGCTGCCCGCCGCGACCACGGGCGAGCGCATGACCGGACCGCGCGAGGTCGGCTGGACGGAGTCGGCGGTGGCGGCGCTCACCGACACCGGGCTCGACGGCGGTGAGCGGATGGACGCGGTGTTCCTGCTCAGCGGGCACATCCGGAACACGCAGTCGGCGGAGACGGCGGGCACGCAGCCGTGGACGGCGGAGAAGCACCTGCGGGAGATCCTGCAGGAACACCGCGAGCGCTTCCCGGCGCTGCACGAGGCGGCGCAGTCGACCAACGGCGCACCTCGGGACAACGGGTGGGAGTTCGGCCTGAACCGGATCCTGGACGGGCTCGAAGTGCTGATCAAGGGACGGAGGCCGAACCGGGCGCGCTGACCCGCGACGTCACACACCAGATCGCGCACGAGCCGCCACGCAGGTCAAACCGCGTCGCCCGTCAGTGGGGCGAGTCGACGGCCGGGAACCTATGCAACTAGTTGCACTGCACCCCGTTGCACAGCTACCGTCACCGCCATGGCGTTGGAGCACGCGATCCTCGTGTCGCTGGACGAGCGCTCGGGCTCGGGCTACGAACTGGCCCAGCGGTTCGAGAAGTCCATCGGCTTCTTCTGGGCCGCCACCCACCAGCAGATCTACCGGACGCTCAAGCGCATGGTGGACCTCGGCTGGGTGTCGTGCCACGAGGTCGCCCAGGACGGCCGCCCGGACAAGAAGGTCTACGAGGTCACCGAAGCGGGCCACGGCGAACTCGCCCGCTGGCTCGCCTCCCCCGGCGAACCGGAGACCATCCGGCACGACCTGTCGGTGAAGGTGCGCGGCGCGTCGTTGGGCGACCCGGAAGCCCTGATGGACGAGATCGCCCGGCACCGCGCCCTGCACGCCGAACGCCTCGACGTCTACCTCGCCATCGAGAAGAAGGACTTCCCCGCACCGTCGGCCCTGTCCGGCCGGCGGCTGCACCAGTACCTGGTGCTGCGCGGCGGGATCCGGGGCGAGCAGGCGCTGATCGAGTGGTGCGACGAGGTGTTGGCGGCCATGCGAGAGGACGACCGGCGATGACCGAGTACCCGAACCTGCTCAAGCCCCTGGACTTGGGCTTCACGACCCTGCGCAACCGCGTCCTCATGGGCTCCATGCACACCGGCAACGAGGACCGCGCCAAGGACTTCGACAAGCTCGCCGCCTACTTCGCCGAACGGGCGCGCGGCGGCGTCGGCCTCATCGTCACCGGCGGCTTCTCGCCCAACCGGGCGGGCTGGCTCTACCCGTTCTCGTCCAAGCTCTCCACGCACGGTGAAGCGCGCAACCACCGCACCATCACCCAGGCGGTGCACGACAACGGCGGCAAGATCGCCCTCCAGCTCCTCCACGCCGGCCGGTACTCCTACCACCCGTTGAGCGTGTCCGCGTCCGCCCTCAAGGCGCCGATCAGCAAGTTCCGGCCACGAGCGCTGTCAGACCGGGGTGTGCGGGCGCAGATCGACGCGTTCGCCCGCGCCACCGCCCTCGCCCGCGAGGCGGGTTACGACGGCATCGAGATCATGGGCTCGGAGGGCTACTTCATCAACCAGTTCCTCGCGCCGCGCACCAACAAGCGCACCGACCGCTGGGGCGGCAGCCCGGAGAACCGGAGGCGCATCGCGGTCGAGATCGTGCGGCGCTGCCGTGAGGCGGCGGGTCCCGATTTCATCCTGGTCTACCGGCTGTCGATGATCGACCTGGTCGAGGACGGCCAGACCTGGGACGAGGTGGTGGCGCTCGGCCGGGAGGTCGAAGCCGCCGGGGCGACGATCATCAACACCGGCATCGGCTGGCACGAGGCACGCGTGCCGACGATCGTCACGTCCGTGCCGCGCGCGGCGTTCACGAACGTCACCGCGAAGCTCCGCCCGCACGTCGGCATCCCGGTGGTCACCTCGAACCGGATCAACATGCCGCAGGTGGCCGAGGAGGTGCTGGCACGCGGTGACGCTGACATGGTGTCCATGGCCCGCCCGTTCCTGGCCGACCCGGAGTGGGTGCGCAAGGCCGAGACGGGCCGTGCCGACGAGATCAACACGTGCATCGCGTGCAACCAGGCGTGCCTGGACCACACGTTCGCGCTGAAGAAGGCGTCCTGCATGGTCAACCCGCGTGCGGGCAACGAGACCACGTTGACCCTGCTCCCGACGCGCCGCTCCAAGCGGGTGGCCGTGGTCGGCGCGGGTCCGGCGGGCCTCGCGGCGGCGACCGCGCTGGCCGAACGCGGGCACGCGGTGGAGCTGTTCGAGGCGGACGACGACATCGGCGGCCAGTTCGCCATCGCCCGCCGGATTCCGGGCAAGGAGGAGTTCGCCGAGACGATCCGCTACTACCGGCGGCGGATCGAGCTGACCGGCGTGAAACTGCACCTCGGCACCCGGGTCACCCCCGATGACGTGGCCGATTTCGAGGAGGTCGTGATCGCCACCGGTGTGGCGCCACGGGTGCCGGCCATCCCCGGAGTGGAGCGCGCGCTGTCCTATGTGGACGTCGTCCGCCACGGTGCGCCGGTCGGGGACCGGGTCGCGGTGATCGGCGCGGGTGGCATCGGGGTGGACGTGAGCGAGTTCCTGACCCACGCCTCCTCCCCCGCTCTCGACGTGGACGAGTGGCGCGCCGAGTGGGGTGTCACCGATCCCGGGCAGGCACGCGGCGGCATCACCACCCCGGTGCCGGCCAAGCCCGCGCGGCAGGTGTACCTGTTGCAGCGCAAGACGTCCCGGATCGGCAAGGGCCTGGGCAAGACCACCGGCTGGGTGCACCGGGCGGCGCTGGCGGCCAAGGGCGTCGAGCAGCTGACCGGCGTGAACTACGAGCGGATCGACGACGCGGGCCTGCACATCACGTTCGGCCCGAAGCGCGAACGGCCGCAGGTGCTGGAAGTGGACACGGTCGTGGTGTGCGCGGGCCAGGAATCCGTGCGCGACCTCGCCGACGTGCTCACCGAACGCGGTGTCGTCACGCACGTCATCGGCGGCGCGGACGTCGCCGCCGAGCTGGACGCCAAACGCGCGATCGACCAGGGCACGCGACTCGCGGCCACGATCTGACGACCAGGAGGCATCAGGGTGAACGCGGCACTGGAGTTCAAGGTGGCCGCCGAGGACGACCCGGAAAGCCACCTGCTCCAGGTCGCGGTCGGCGCCGACGTGTCGGGACGCGGGCTGGAGCGGTTCTCCGACCAGGTGGGAGCGGACATCGTGGAACGGTTCCCGCGACTCGGGTTCGCCGAGGCGTTCCTGGTCAAGGCCGCGGACCAGGTCGAGCGCAAACCGCACTGCGCCGCCGCCGAGCTGATGCGCGACGGCTGGGCGCAGCGGGTGTCGAACAACCCGTTGGACCCGCCCGGCCGGTGACCGGGCGGGTCCGGGGACGGATCACTTCAACGCGTAGGCCTTCAGGATCGTCTGGTCCACCGAGTTGCCCTCGGCGTCACGCGCCTGGGCCTTGAGCGAGACGAACTTCGCGTCGGCCGGGTGCGCGACCGCCGCGATCCACCGCTCACCGACCTTGACCAGCGGCACCGGCTTCCACGTCGCGCCCTCGTCGTAGGAGACCTGCACGGCGGGCGTGGCAACGCCCTGGGCACCCGCCACGCCGTTGCGCTGCACGTACACCGGGAACGCGAACGGCCGCCCCGCTTCCGCCCGGTTCTCGTCGTCCAACGACGGCGCGAACCGCACGGCCAGCAGCGGCAGCGGCGCGGGCTCGTCCCCCGCCACGTGCTCCGAGGTGAACGTCCACTCCGCCATCACGAAGCTGGACAGGTCGGCCACGCCGGTCCGGGTGGCCTTCGCGTTCAGCGTGTACGTGCCCTTGTCGGCGGGCACGGGGGAATCCAGGTAGCCCGCCTCCTCCCAGGTCCCGGCCAGCATCTTCCCGTCGCGGTGCAGCGTGGTCTGCGCCTTCACCGTCGCCGAGTAGCCGTAGTGGTTCGAGTCCTGGTCGGTGAACATCGGCACAGAGACCCCGACGGTGTCACCGCGCCGTGCCGCCCACTCGTAGGGCCGCTCGGTCAGCGGGAACGCCGGGCCGAACACGGCGGCGTTCCACTTCTCGGTGGCCGGCCGTCCCGGCTGGAACCGGCGCGGCTTGACCGAGTACTGGAAGGTCTCCTGCGGGTACGCGTAAGGAGCCGTCATCTGCGTGAACCCGCCGTACCACTCGGTGTCCGGCGTGTAGAACTCGGTGATGCGCAGCGGCAGCGGGCCGCCCGCCATGTTGTCGCGGAACCCGGTCTTGCCGGGCGCCGCCGCGGCGGACACCGAGTTCACCTTCACCAGGTCGCGGTCGGCGAACGACCGGTCCAGCTGTTCCGGCACCGCGCCGTCGTGCGTCCACGAGACGTTGTACTGATAGGGGCTGCCGACGAACGTGCCGTCGGTGTCCGGCTTGGCGAGCCGTGCGGCCGCCGTGAAGCTCGCCGCGCCGGGCGCGGACGTCTTCGAC
The DNA here is from genome assembly GCF_009769385.1 of Saccharothrix deserti. Classification (GTDB taxonomy): domain Bacteria; phylum Actinomycetota; class Actinomycetes; order Mycobacteriales; family Pseudonocardiaceae; genus Actinosynnema; species Actinosynnema deserti. The sequence goes on along the minus strand of NZ_VKAB01000011.1, from coordinate 215,107 downwards.
GGCACGAACAGGAGACCGTCGAGGCTGGTCGAGATGATGCCGTTGCCGGTGTCGCCCCACGTGGTCTTGCGGGTGAAGAACAGGTCCGCGTAACCCGCCTTGGCGTCCGGTTGGTCCACGCGCACGGTCAGCGGCCTGCCCTGGCGGGCGTCGAACACCAGCTCGGCAGCGCCGGTGACGGTGAGGCTCGGCTCCAGGAAATGGGTCACCGACCCCTGACCGCGGGTTTCGACCAACGCGCCCAGGTAGAACACGCCCTTGGGCAGCCGGGTGACCACCGTGCCGGACGAGTCGTACCGGGCGTGCGACTTCGGCTGCACGATCTCGTCCAACCGGTAGGAGTAATTCGGGGTTGGCTTGCCGTCGTGGTCGAGGAAGGTCAGCTTCACGTCGTAGCTCTCGACCTCCTTGGTCACGCCGATCGGCGTGCGCATCGCCGTGGTGCCGCCGGTGGCGACGAGCGCGCCGCCGTAGGGGCCGTCGGGCGCTTCCACCGAGGTCTTCGTGGTGACGGTGACCGACGTCGAACCGCCCGGCGCGATAGTCACCGACGACGGCGAGACGGCGACCATGTCCGAAGGCGCCGGGTTGCCGGCCGGGTCGCGCAGGTCGTCGGTGATCTCCAGGGTCAACGGCGTCGTGCCGGAGTTCCGGTAGGTCACCTCCTTCACGATCGGCGCGTCGTCGTGGTGCGGCCACAACGCGATACCCAGGTTCAGCGACGCGGGCGACGCCGACACCGACTGCCCGGCCGCGCGCGCCACGTCCACGCGACCCGCGCCCTGCTCGTACACCGACAACGCCGGGTTCGGCTTGGCGCTGCCCATCAACGCGCTCTTGAGCTGCGCGGCGGTCCAGTCCGGGTGCTGCCCGGCGAGGATCGCCGCCGCGCCCGCGACGTGCGGGGTGGCCATGGACGTGCCGGACAGGGCGACGTGGCCGTCACCGGCAGGGGTGCCCATCGTGCCGTTCTTGGCGCGGGCCGCGACGATGTCGACGCCCGGCGCGGTGATGTCGGGCTTGATGGCGTTGTCCTGCCGACGGGGGCCGCGCGAGGAGAACCCGGCGAGGTTGTCGGAGCGGTCGACCGCGCCGACGGTCAGCGCCGCGTCCGCCGCGGCCGGGCTGCCGATGGTCTGGTCGTCCGGCCCGCTGTTGCCCGCCGCGACGACGAACAGCGCGCCGCTCTGCTCGGTGAGCCGGTTGACCGCCTGCGACATCGGGTCGGAGCCGTCGCTGGTCCGCGGGCTGCCCAGACTCAGGTTGACCACGTCGGCACCGGCGTACACGGCCCACTCCATGCCGGCGATGATGTCCGACTCACGGCCGCCGCCGTGGTCGCCGAGCACTTTGCCGACCAGCAGCGCGCTGTCCGGCGCGACACCCTGGTACCTGCCGGAGCCGGTGATGGTCGCGGCGACGTGCGTGCCGTGGCCCAGCCGGTCGTCGGTGGTGTCGCTGTCGCTGAAGTTCCGCGCCTCCACCACAGACCCCGCGAGGTCCGGGTGCGTGTCGTCGATGCCGGTGTCCAGCACGGCGACCTTGGTGCCTGAACCCGTGTGGCCGGCCTGCCACGCCTCCGGCGCCCCGACCTGCGGAACGCTGCGGTCGAGCGTGGCGCTGACCGGACCGTCCAGCCACACCCGGTCTGAACCCGCCGCCCGCGCGCCGGACCAGAACGCGGTGTCCTTGGCCGCTTCCACGGCGAACCCGCCGATGCTCGGCAACGCCTGACCGCCGGCGATCGCCGGGCCGGTCGACGTGACGATCAGCGGCGTGACCGCGCTGGACCGGTCGTCGTAGCCGGCCCGGATCAGGCCGGTGACGTCGAACAACCGCTCGTCCAACTGCCCTGACCGGACCGCGGGCGCGGCGTCGGCGGGCACCACGTGCAGGTCGCCCTGCTCGTCGCGGTGCTGGAAGAACCGCACCGACCCGCGCCCGCTCCCCGGCCGCACCTCCGCCCGCCCGGCGCGGAGCGTGACCCGATCACCGGTCAGCAGGGTGACCGTGCCGTCCGGACCTTCCGCGCCCTGACCGGTGGGCGGCGCCGCAGTGCCCGAGCCGGTCACGGCGGTCATCGCGGCCGCCGTCACCAGCCCTACGGCGAACAGTGCCGTGGTTCTGCGAGACATGTGCGGACTCCCCAGTCACCGTGGCGGTACCTCACCGACCGCCACTCCCCTCGGTGACTAAGACACCTCGGAGAGCCGCCACGTTGCTACGGGCACCAGAAACCGGGCCGAGTCGACGCCTTCCGGCTCCTCCTCGAACGACTCAACGCAGGAAACCGGGATGTCCCACGCCCCCGACAAGCAGGTCAATCCGCGGCCGGACCTCGTGGTAGGCGTCGAAGAACCGGGCGGGCGAGTCCGTGCCGCAGAACCACGCCGCCGGTCAGCCGGACCACCTCGGCCCCGGCGCCCAGCCCGGCCAGGACCTCGTGCGCCGGAAGCTCTTGGGCAGCCAACGGTTCCCCCTCGATTCCGCTGTCCGGCCGACGCCGGCGCCGTCCGGGCGGGACTACCGTTCGGATCGATTCAGCGGACATCTCGCAATGGAGCGATCATGCCCAAGTCACGCACGCCCATCGGCGTCCTCGCCCTGGCCGTGGCCCTGTCGCTGGTGACCGCGCCCTCCGCCCAGGCAAGCGCCATCGTCACCGAGTTACCCGGCCTGCCCGGCTACCCCACCCACCGCACCATCGCGGTCAACGACCTCGGCCAGGTCGTCGGCGTCGCCTCCGGCAACGGCGCACCGCGCACCGTCCAGTGGGCGCGCGGCAACGCGGCCACCGATCTCGGTCCCGGCATCCCCAGCGGTCTCAACCAGATCGGTCAGGTGCTCATCCAGGAGGGCGTCAACGGCGCCGGACCCTACGTGCAAAGACCCCGGATCTGGCACGAGGGCAAGGTCGTCGACCTCACGCCCTCCGGCTCCGGCTGGGTCATCGCCTCCGCGATCAACAACAAGGGCGCGGTGCCGATGACATACTCCACCTCGCCGTCCGGGTACCACCAGGAACGCGCGGCGGTGTGGCGCGACGGCAAGCACACGGCGTTGCCGGTGTCCGGACCGCACCTGTGGCTCAACGCGATCAACGACGCCGGGGTGATCGCGGGGTCGAAGGCGCCCATGTTCGGCACCGACGTCCACGCGTTCCGCTGCGCCGACACCACGACGTGCAAGCCGCTGTCCACCGTGCCCGGCTCGGGCACCTACTCGGTGAAGGCGATCAACGAGGCCGGGGTGGTCGTCGGCGACCGGGGGACGCAGGTGCTGCGCTGGGAAGGCGACCGCGTGACGGTGCTGTCCACGTCCGGCGGGGTGGCGAACGGGCCGCAGGCGATCAACGAGCGCGGTGACGTCGTCGGCTGGACCACGGAGTTCAGCGGCACCCGGCGGGCCACGCTGTGGCCGGGCGGCGGCAAGCCGGTGATCCTGGACGTGCCCGGCCCGGCCGAGGCGGTCGCGGTCAACGACCGCGGTGACGTGATCGGCTGGACGTCGGCGGGCAACCCCGACGCGCCCCGCGCGTTCCTGTGGCGGGACGGGAAGGTCAGCTACCTCGGCTCGCTCGGCGGCGCGCACAGCCTGCCGGTGGCGTTGAACGAGAAGGGCACGATCGTCGGCGAGAGCACCACCGCCGACGGCACGCTCAAGGCCGTGAAGTGGACCCTGCTGAGCACCACCCCGGTCCGCTGACCCGTCACGTCCGGAAGCGGTAGCCCTGGCCGGGTTCGGTCAGCAGGTGCCGGGGGTGGGCGGGGTCGGGTTCGAGCTTGCGGCGCAACTGGACCAGGTACACGCGCAGGTAGTGGGTGGCCGACGTGTAGTTCGGCCCCCACACCTCGGTCAGCAGCCGCTGCGCGCTGATCACCTCGCCGCGTGCCCGGACCAGGGTCTCCAACAAGCCCCACTCGGTCGGCGTGAGGTGCACTTCGCCGCCGTCGCGGTGGATCTTCTTCGCGGTCAGGTCGATGGTGAACGACGCCGTGCGCACGGGCGGCTCGTCGACCTGCCGCCTGGTCGACCGGCGCACGGCGGCCCGCAGCCTGGCCAGGAACTCGTCCATGCCGAACGGCTTGGTGACGTAGTCGTCCGCGCCGGCGTCCAACGCGCGCACCTTGTCCGCCGAGTCGAGCCGGGCGGACAGCACGACGATCGGCGCGGTGGTGGACCGGCGCAGGCCGGTGATCACGTCGATGCCGTCCAGGTCGGGCAGGCCGAGGTCCAGCACCACCACGTCCGGCCTGTCCTGGGCAGCGGACAGCTGCTCGGCCACGCGTAACGCCGACGTGCCGTCCGACGCGGTCAGCACGTCGTAGCCATGCGCGGTCAGGCTGATGCGGAGCGCGTGCACGATCTGCGGGTCGTCGTCCACGACTAAGACGGTGGTCATGCGGACGTCACCTCGGCGATCGGCAACGAGATGACGATCGTCAGGCCACCGCCCGGTGTGTCCTCCGCCGTGATGGTGCCGCCCATGGCGTCCACGAACCCCTTCGCCACGCTCAGCCCGAGGCCGATGCCCGGTGTGGCATCACGGTCACCCAGGCGTTGGAACGGCGCGAACACCGCGTCGGCCGTGTTCTTCGGCAGCCCCTGCCCGTGGTCGACCACGCGCAGTTCCACCCGGTCGCCGTAGGCGCTGGCACGCACCGCGATCTCCGGCTCGTCCACCGCGATCCGGCCGTCGGCGTCCACGTCGACCGCCCGGCGCGGGGCGAGCCTGCCGTACCGCAGGGCGTTGTCGATCACGTTCGCCACCACGCGTTCCAGCAGCCCGATGTCGGCGAGCACGGGCGGCAGCTGTTCGGCCACGTCCACGGACACCGAGCGGTGTTCGTCGATGCCGGCCAGGGCGCGCGCCACCACCTCGTCGTACGTCACCGCACGCAGCTGCGGCACGACGGCGCCGGTGGCCAGCCGGGACGAGTCGAGCAGGTTGTCGATCAGGCCCGTCAACCGGTCGGCGGACACCTCGACGGTCTCCAGCAGCTCCGATGTGTCCTCATCGGACAGTCGCAGGTCGGTGTCGCGCAGGCTGCCGATCGCGGCCTTGATGGAGGTCAACGGCGTGCGCAGGTCGTGCCCCACGGCGGACAGCAACGCGGTGCGCAGCTCGGTCGTCTCCGCGCGCCGTTGCGCCTCGGCGGTCTCGGCGGCCATCCGCTGCTGCCGCAACGCCATCAACGCCTGACCGGCCGCCGCCTCCAACGCCCGCTGGTCGCCCGCCGGCAGGGTCCGGCCGCGCAACGCCAGGTGCACGTCCGCGGTCACCGGCACGTCGACATCGGCCTCGTCCGGTTCCGCGCACGGCCGCGGTCCGGCGCACGCCACCCGCTCCCACTCCCCGTCGCGCCGCTCCAGCAACGCCACCGACTCCAGCCCGAAGTTCTCCCGCACCTTCTCCAACAGCCGCGCCAGCGGGAACGGGCTGGTCAGCACGGTCCGCGCGTAGGAGGCGAGCAACGCGGCCTCGGTGCGGGCCCGCGCGCCTTGCTCGGCCAGCCGCGCCGCCCGGTCCACCACCAACGCGACCAACACCGCGACCAGCAGCATGGCGATCAGCGTGACCAGGTTCTCCGGGGTCGCCACGGCCAGGCTGTGGAAGGGCGGGGTGAAGAAGAAGTTCAGCAGCCCGGCGCCGAGGAACGCCGCGGCGAGCGCCGGACCGTGCCCGCCCACCAGCGCGGTCACGACCGTGGCCAGGAAGAACCCGACCAGGTCGGTGGAGAAGGCCAGGCTGTCGCCCAGCAGCAGCCCCACCCCGGTCACGCCGGCCGGCAGCGCCACCGCCAGCACCCACCCGAGCAGCTTCCGGGACCTGGAACGCGTGCCGCCGCCCCACCCCCACCGAGGGGCGCGACGTGCCTCGTCGTGCGTGACCATGTGCACGTCGATCGCCCCGGACGCCTGGATGACCGCCGCGCCGATGCCCTCGTCGAACACCCGGGCCAGCCGCGAGCGCCGGGACGTGCCCAGCACCAGCTGGGTGGCGTTGACACCGCGGGCGAAGTCCAGCAACGCGGTCGGCACGTCGTCGCCGACCACGGTGTGGAACGTCGCGCCGACGTCCTCGGTGACCCGCCGGAGCCCGGCCACCAGCTGCGGTGACGCGCCCGCCAGCCCGTCGCCGCGCATGATGTGCACGACCATCAGGTCCGCGCCCGCACGCAGCGCGATACGCCGTGCGCGGCGGATCAACGTCTCGCTCTCCGGCCCACCGGTGATCGCCGCGACCACCCGTTCACGGGTCTCCCACGTGTCGGTGATGGCCCGTTCGGAGCGGTACCGCTGCAACGCGACGTCGACCTGGTCGGCCACCCAGAGCAGGGCGAGTTCGCGCAACGCGGTGAGGTTACCGACCCGGAAGTAGTTGCCCAGTGCCGCGTCGATCTTGTGCGCGGCGTACACGTTGCCGTGCGCGAGCCTGCGGCGCAGCGCCTCCGGGGTGATGTCGACCAGTTCGACCTGCTCGGCGCGCCGCACCACCTCGTCCGGCACGGTCTCGCGCTGCGCCACGCCGGTGATCCGCTCGACCACGTCGTTGAGCGATTCGAGGTGCTGGACGTTGACCGTGGACAGCACGTCGATACCCGCGTCCAGCAGCTCCTCGACGTCCTGCCACCGCTTGGCGTTGCGCGAACCGGGCACGTTGGTGTGCGCCAGCTCGTCGACAACGGCCACCTCGGGCCTGCGCGCCAGCAGGGCGTCGACATCCATCTCGGTGAACTCGACATCCCGGTGCACGATCCGCCTGCACGGGAGGACCTCCAGGCCGCCGAGCAACTCCGCGGTCTTCGCCCGGCCGTACGTCTCGACCAGGCCGATTACGACGTCGGCGCCCCGCTCACGACGCCGGTGCGCCTCGCCGAGCATGGCGAACGTCTTGCCGACGCCGGGCGCCGCGCCGAGGTAGATCCTCAGCTCTCCGCGCTTGCGTTTGCCGTCCACGGGACTCAGTGTGCTCGCACCCGTTCCAACGCGGTTGAGGGCCGTCACGTCGACGCCGTGCCGAATTGTTCACCCGGTGTTCGCGCACGACCACCGCCGCGACACATGGCCGACTCACGATACTTCGCTCCGACCGCCGCCCGTCCGGGTCAGATCGGAGCTTGAAGAATGTCGCACCACCATCCCCACGACCACACCCACGAGCACCACCACGAGGAGGTGGAGGGGAGCTGGCGCGACGGCCAGGACGACCGGCCGCTGTCGGTGGCGCGACGCCGGTTCCTGGCCGGTCTGGGCGCGGCGGGTGTCGCCACGACGCTGGGCGCGACCCCGGCCCACGCGCACGACGACCGCCCGGCCACGCCGGTGAACCCGTGGAGCGGGCGCGGGCGTTGGTACGCGGGCGACCACCACATCCACACCAAGTACTCCCAGGACGGCCAGTACGAGGTCGCCCAGCAGGTCGCCAAGGCCCGCGAGTACGGGATGGACTGGCTGGTCATCACCGACCACGGCAGTGTCGCGCACGAGAAGTTCTCCATCGGCCAGATCACGCCCGACATCGAGCAGGCCCGCCGGTCGCACCGCGATGTGCTGGTCTACCAGGGGCTGGAGTGGAACATCCCCGGCGCCGAGCACGCCACGGTGTTCCTGCCGCCCGGCCGGTCCACCGTGGACATCCTCCAGGCGTTCGAGGCGGCCTACGACGGCGCCCTGCTGTCCACGCCGGTCGCGAACGGCGGCAAGGGCCTGATCACCCGCTCGACCTCGGCCGACGGTGAGCCGTACGCGCTGGCCGCGCTGCGGTACCTGGAGGCCCAGGTGCTGTCCGGCCGCACCGAGATCGCGCTGATGTTCGCCAACCACCCGGCCCGGCGCGGCGTGGACAGCCCGCACGAGTTCCGCGGCTGGCGTGACGCCGCGCCGGACGTGGCGGTGGGCATGGAGGGCGCCCCCGGTCACCAGGCGGCGGGCATCCGGAAGGCCGACGGCGGCAACGGCACCGGGCGAGGGGGCTACGACGCCTCGCCGAACCAGGACAGCTTCCCCGGCTACGCCCCGACGGCCACGGAGAACCCGTACCGCACCTACGGCGGGTTCGACTGGATGACCGCCAAGGTCGGCGGCCTGTGGGACTCGCTGCTGGCCGAGGGCAGGCCGTGGTGGGTCACGGCCACCTCCGACGCGCACCGGGTGCACCAGGACACGTTCACGCCGGGCACCGGCGACCACGGCAAGACCGGCAGCCGCGGCGCGCCGATCGACACCGGCACCCCGCAGGTCCAAAGCGACTACTGGCCGGGTTTCTACAGCTCAACGCTGGTCGGCGCGAACTCGAAGTCCTACGTGGACGTCATGCGCGGCATGCAGAGCGGCAAGGTCGTCGCGGTGCACGGGCGGATCATCGACGGGCTGAACCTGCGGGTGCGGTCGCTGGGCGAGGGCGACAACCGGGGCGTCACGATCGGCGGTCGGACGTTCGTGCGGCGCGGTGACGACGTCGAGGTGGTGATCGAGGTGGACCTGGCGCGTGGCGCGAACTTCGCCGGGATGGTGCCGAGGTTGGCGAAGGTGGACCTGATCGCCGGCCCGATCACCGGCCCGGTGGTCGACCGCGACGCGTTCTCCGCGCCGGCGACGAAGGTGGTGAAGTCGTTCGAGGTGGCCCGCACCGCGCGCGGCACGGTGAAGTTCACGCACGCGTTCCGCGGTGTGGAGGGGGCGTTCTACCTGCGGCTGCGCGGTTCGGACGGCAACAAGCTGACGTCGGACGGCCACCCGGTGATGGACGTGATCGGCGACGCCGACCCGTGGTCGGACCTGTGGTTCTACGCGAACCCGGTGTTCGTGGACGTCATCTGATGACCTGGCTCGGCGCCGTGCCCGCCCTGCCCGGCGGGCACGGCGCGGCGCACGTGGACGCACTGCTGCTGACCGCGTTCGACGGTGTCGAGGCGGATTTCGTGTGCACGCACATCGACCGCCTCGGCCCGGTCGCGGTCACCGCGCTGTCCGCCCACGTGACGGGCGAGGTGGACGTCGACCGGCTGTCGGAGGCCCTGGGTGGCCCGGTGGTCGTGCTCGACTCCCCCGACTCCCCCGGCATCCCCGACTCCCCTGCCGCACGGGCCGCGCGCGCGGGCCGCGACCGCACCGACGGCCGGTGCATCCGCTTCCCCGGCCAGTCCACGCTCACCGGCACCCATCCGGCGGCCGAGGTGGTGGCCGGGTCCGCGATCGACCGGGTGGTCGGCATCGGTGTCCCGGTCTCACCGACCGATCGGGTGGAAACGCTCGGGTTCCTCCGCCCGCTCTGCCAGGACGGCGAGCTGGTGCTACTCGTGGAGCCCGCCGTCGGCGGCGTGCTGCGCCCGACGGAGGCGGAGAGCCCGCACGAGTGCTGCGGGGGTCATTGACCGGACGTCGAGACCGCCCGCGAACGCCCACAGCGCGATCACCGGGTCGCAGATCGCGCAGCCGAGCGACGAGTGCTCGGCGAACGGGATGATCGGGGTGCCCTGCAGGTGGTGCACCACGTCCGAGGCCGTGTGCACGAGCCACGCGATGCCGATGAACGTCCACGACTCCAGGCCGCGGTAGGCGCAATACGTGATCACGGCGGTGATCACGAACTCCCAGACGCCCAACCCGCCACCGCTGAGGTAGGCCGCGCCGGCGCCGGCGACCATGATCGCGTTGAACCGGCGCCGGTGCGGTTCGCGGATGAAGGAGTTCAGGCACACGTACAGCACGCCGATGAGCAGTGCCGTGACCACGATCATGATGGAGGCGGTCCTTGTCGTCGCAGGTGATCAAGTCACGTGTGACGGTAGGAGCGCGACGGCCGCCGCGGCAGTGGCCTGACTGCCACACTCCAACGGGTTCTCGCCAACACCCCCGCGTCAGACTGCGGTCGGGGTCTCGACGAGGTCCAGGCTGGTGCGCAACGTGATCGGCTTGAGCAGCAGGGCCGCGACCACGCCGACCACCGCGATGGCCGCCGAGATCACGAAGATGTGGCCGGTGGCGTCGCCGTACGCGGCCCGGACGATGTGCTGCACGGCGTCCGGCAGCACGTTCAGGTTGAGGTTGCCGCCGCCCGCGCCGCCGGCCGGGATGCCCGCCGCCGCCAGATCGCGGGTGATCGCGTCCTCGACCCGGCGGGCCAGCACCGCGCCGAGCACCGACACGCCGATCGTGCCGCCGAGCGACCGGAAGAACGCGATGGTGGAGCTGGCCGCGCCGATGTCCTTCAACGGCACCGTGTTCTGCACCGCGAGCACCAGGTTCTGCATGCTCATGCCGACACCCACGCCGACGAGCAGCATCGACCCGCCGACCAGCACCAGCGACGTCTCGTGGTCGATCCGCCCCAGCGCGAGGAACCCGAGGACCAGCGTGGCCGCGCCCGCCACGATGTACGGCTTGATCCGGCCGGTCTTCGTGATCAGCCGTCCGGACACGATGGACGCGCCCAGCACGCCGGCCATCAACGGGATGGTCAGCAGACCGGCTTCGGTCGGGCTGTAGCCGCGGCCGATCTGGAAGTACTGGCCCAGGAACACCGCGCCGCCGACGCCGATGCCCTGGAACGCGCGTGCGGCGATGAGCTGGCCCGCGCTCTGCGCGAAACCGCTGACCACCGAGCCGACCACGAAGATCACGATGGCGATCTGGACCAGGGTCTTCTTGTCGAACAGGTCCGCGAGCTTGCCCCAGACGGGCGTGGTGGCGGTCGCGGTGAGCAGGGTCGCGGTGACCACCCAGGTGTACTGGGTCTGCGAGCCGTTGAGCGCGCCGATGATCGGCGGCAGGGCCGTGGAGACGACGGTGCTGCTGAGCATCGCTACGAACAGCGCCAGCAGCAGGCCGCTCAGGGCCTCCAGGACCTGCCGGTGGCTCACCGTGGCGGTGGTGGTGGCGGGTGCGCTCATCGCGCGGCCTCCAAGGTGGAACCGAGGGCTCCTTCGACGTCGGTGGTCAGGCGCCCCAGCGCCGAGGTCGGCGCCTCGACCTCGGCGGGGCTCCAGTCGGCAAGGGCACGGCGCAGGAGCCGGTCGGACCAGTCGCGGGCGTCGGCCAGCTCGGCGCGCCCGCGTTCGGTCACCACGAGGATGCCGGCGCGGCCGTCTTCGGGACCGGCACGCCGTTCGACCAGGCCGTTGGCGACCAGCGCGGCCACCGCCCGGCTGACCGTGGACGGGTCGAGCCCGGCGCGGGCGGCCAGTTCCTTGGCGTGGCAGCCGGTCGCGTCCGCGCCGGCGCGGTCGATGAGCGAGAGGATGCCGACCAGTCCGTCGGACAGGGGCTGTCGGTGCTGTTTGACCATCCGCACGACCTTCAGCAGGTCACGCACCCGGTCCTCCAGTTGCCGCGCGACGGCGTCCATGCCGTGCCCCTTCCCCCGCATTGCTTGCCGCATACAACTCCCCCTCTATCTTGCGCGTTGTGCAAATTTGCTCCGCGTGCATCTAAATAAAGCTGCACGCTGTGCACGTTTTGGTACGGTGAGTTACCACTACGCTGAGCAGCGGCCCGGTTGCGCGCCGGGTCGGGAACGGATCGTCGATGACCACCGCTTCCCAGCACAAACGCCCCAGCACCGGCCGGATGACCGTCCCCCTGCCACCCGAGTTCACCGAACGCGACACCGGCCCCTTCGACCCGCCGAGCGTCCTCGGCCGGCTCGGCAGCCAGGGCCCGGTCCACCGGGTCACCATGCTCGACGGCGACCCGATGTGGCTGGTCACCGACCACGAACTGGCCCGCACCCTCTTCGCCGACCCGCGGCTGGGCTCCGACCGGTTCGGCAGCAAGCGCGTGCTGGACAAGCTGCCCGAGCAGGTCCGCGCCCGGATGACCGACGCGCGGGCCCGCGCGGGCAGCTTCATCACCATGGACCCGCCCCGGCACACCCGTTACCGCAGGCTCCTCACCGGCCAGTTCACCGTCCGTCGGATGAAGCAGCTCACGCCGCGCATCGAGCGGATCGTCACCGAACACCTGGACGCGATGATCGCCGCCGGGCCGGGCGCCGACCTGGTGCGGGCGTTCGCGCTGCCGGTGCCGTCACTGGTGATCTGCGAGCTGCTGGGCGTCGAGTACGGCGACCGCGGCGAGTTCCAGGAACGCACCGCGATGCTGCTGCGGCTCGACGTCCCCGTGGAGGAGGTCATGCGGCTGGCCGACGAACTGCGGGCGTTCATGCGCGGTCTGGTGCTGAGCAAGCGCGCCGAGCCCACGGACGACATGCTGTCCGGCCTGATCGAGGCCGACCCGACGCTCACCGACGACGAACTGATCGGCATCGCGAACCTGCTGCTCGTCGCGGGCCACGAGACGACCGCCAACATGCTGGCGCTGGGCACGTTCGCGCTGCTGGAGCACCCCGACCAGCTCGCCGCGCTGAGGAACGACCCGACGCTGATCGGCGGTGCGGTCGAGGAGCTGCTGCGCTACCTGTCGATCGTCCACCTGGGGGTCGTCCGCACCACGCGGGAGGAGGTGGAGATCGCGGGCGAGGTGGTCCCGGCCGACTCGACCGTGCTGCTCTCCGTGCCCGCCGCCAACCGCGACCCGCGCCAGTACGACAAGCCGGACGCGCTCGACGTGACCCGGCCGCGCGGCGCGCACCTGGCGTTCGGACACGGCGTGCACCAGTGCCTCGGCCAACAGCTGGCGCGGGTGGAGATGACCGTCGGCTTCACCGAGCTGCTGCGCCGGCTGCCCGGTCTGCGCCTGGACGTGCCCGCGGCCGACGTGCCGATGCGCGGCGACATGCTGATCTACGGCGTGCACGCGCTCCCGGTCACCTGGGACGAAGCCTGAGGCCTGAGCGAGACTCCTAAGACCGGGCCCGGCTCGGCCGGACGGCGGCGAAACCCGTGTCCAGCCGGTCGATCATGACCCCGATCAGGTCGGACAGCTCGGGTCGCTCGGTGGCGTCCAGCCACCAGCCGACGACCACCCGCAAGGTCGCCATCACGGTGGCCGCGAACATCATCGGGTAGAGGTCGGCGGCCGGGTCGACGCCGACCCGCGCGGCCACCGCGGCGGCCAGTTCGCGTTCCTGCGCGGCGAAGGCGGCGATCTGGTGCGGCAGCAGCGCCGGGGTCCGGCGCAGGACGCGCAGCTGCGCCACCCGTTCGAGGTCGATCCGGTCGGGCACGGTCTCGACCAGGGCGCGGTGCAGGGCCTGCAGCACCGGCTCCGACTCGGGCCGTCCGGCGAAGGCCTGGACGAACGCGGCGGCCGTGGCGACGTCACCCGCGACCACGGCTTCCTCTTTGGAGGAGAAGTAGTTGAAGAACGTGCGGAGGGACACGCCGGCGTCGTTGGCCACCTGTTCGACGGTCACTCCATCGAGGCCGTGCTCTACGCACAGTCGCAACGCGGCATCGGCCAACGCCGTCCGGGTGGCCAGCTTCTTGCGTTCACGCAGTCCCGACACGCGCGAAAGTGTCGCACTTGTCCGGCGATATGCAGGACAAGTGCGACACCCGTGTCTCCGGAGCCGGTGCTGCGTCACGCAACGGCCCCTTCGCGGTCCTGCCGATCCGCTGAAGCTTCCGGCCCCGCTCCACGGACTCGCCGTTCCGAGACACAGCGCTAGATCGTGAACGGACGTTGGAGTTCGAACGCGACGCTGGGCGGGTTGGTGTCCCAGAAGTAGTTCGGCGTCTGCTGGGGCGGCATGGAGGCCACTATTTGCCGGTGCAGCTCCCGGTAGTTGCCGCTGAACCGGCCGTTGCTCCAGGTCTCCAGCAGGCGCTGGGTGAACAGCCCGTTCTTCACGCCGTCGAGCGAGAGCTGGTTGTCCTGGCAGCCCGAGATGAGGAGCACGGACGCCTGCGGTGGTTTCGCGTTCCGGACCTCCTTCTTGACCTCGCTGTATTCGCGCCAGCGGGCGACCTGGTCGGCGTGGGCGATCTCCGGCGGGAGGTTGCGGGTGATGGGCGACTGGTCGAGGACGACCGCACCCGTGTCGCTGAACTCGCTGACGGCCATCATCCGCGTGTCGTCCTCGAGTTGGGTGAGCACCAGATCGACGTAGTGGTCCACCTCGGGGGCTTGGACCTCCTCCGCGGCTCGGTCGCCCTGCAGTTGGGCCACCACCGTGGGCATCACTTCGCGCAGCGACTGCTCCACCTCGTCCCACCCCGGCGCGCTTCTCGTGGTGAGCATCGGTATCGGCGTGTCGAGGAAGAACCCGACATCGCGGGCTTCCTGGAACGAGGCCGCGAACGCCTTGTAAGCGAATACGACATCCCGGCTGACGGTGCCGCTGTGGCAGGAATCCGATAGCATCATGATGCGCACACCGGGCCTGAATTCCCCCCACAACGCGGAGAGTTCGTCGTCGAGCAATTGCCGGTCGTACAGCACCCAGGTTTCGTCCAGCTGATCCGGTTCCTCGCCGGTGGCATCACGCATCTGACTGCCGTGCCCGGAATAGGTGAGGAAGAAGAAGTCTCCGGATTCCAGTTCCCGGGCCACGTCCCGAATCGCCTCGATGACATTGGACGCGGTCGCCTGCCCGTTCAACATGATCCTGCTCTCGAAGCGCTGGGCCTGGGCGAGCGCCGTCATGTCCCTGGCGTCGTTCTCGCACCCGCGCAGCGGTGGCACCGTCATCCCGTACGCCGCGTCGTCCACGAAGTTCAGCCCGATGTGGAGGGAGCGCCCACGTGCCGCGCCCGGGGTCGGGTGGAGTGCGGTCAACGCGCCCCAGGTCTTCGGCCCGACCTTGCCGTCCGCCTCGAGACCGTGGTCGCGCTGGAAGTCCGTGACCGCGTTCTCGGTGCGTTCCCCGAAGATCCCGTCGGCCTGGCCGGGATCGTAGTTCGCCTGCTTGAGCACCAGCTGGAGCCGGCGTACGTCCTCGCCTTGCGATCCGCGCGTCAGCGTGCGCTGCGCCATCTTTCCTCCCTAGAGGCACAAAGTCGGGGTAGGGCGGCCGGGCGAGGCCGCCCTACCCCGTTCCGGTCAGACTGACTGCTGCGCGAACTGCTGGGCCGGCTGGCCGTACTGCTGCTGGGCCTGCTGGCCGTACTGCTGCTGGCCGTACTGCTGCTGACCCTGCTCCACGTAACGCTGGCCGGTGAACAGCCCGATCAGCGGCGGCACGCACTGCGTGAGCGCGGGCACCACCGCGCTGAGCACCGGGCCGAGGATGCGCTGGGCGATCTGGGGGTCGTGCGGCCTCGCACCGACCAGCTCCCGCCGACCGGGTGCGAACGCGTTGAGGATGACCGGAGCCGCCTGGACGAGTTGCGGCACGATGGAAGCGATCAGCGGACCGAAGAATCGGGTCGACACCTCCTCGTCGCTCTGCGGGTAGTCACGGCTGCCCTGGAGCGACGAGATGATCGACGGAACCGCCTGGAGGACCTGCGGCACCACCGCGCTCAGCACCGACAGGAAGTCCCGCTGGACCTGTTGCGGGTCCTGCGACGCCGTGATGATGTCCCGGTTCTGGGTCTGGAGGCCGTTGATGATCTGGGGCACCGCGGACACCACGGCCGGCAGGATCGCGGCCAGCACCGGCAGGAAGCGTTCCTGCACGTCAGGCCCGGTCAAGCCCATGCCGGGCTGCTGCCCGAACTGACCCTGTTGCTGCCCGAACTGACCGGGCTGCTGCTGCCCGAACTGGCCGGGCTGCTGCTGTTGCTGCCCGAACTGGCCGGGCTGCTGCTGTTGCTGCCCGAACTGGCCGGGCTGCTGCTGCTGCTGCCCGAACTGGCTTGGCTGCTGTCCGAACTGACCGGGCTGCTGCTGTCCGAGCTGGTCCGGCCCCATGTCGCGAGAGCGCGGGCCACCGGCCTGCTGCAACGCGTCCTTGAAACCCTGCGCCATCATGTCTGCGAGCTCACGCATCTGCTGTGTCTGCCCGGGCGACGCATAGGACGTTGCGGTGGTCATGATCGTGCCTTTCGTTTGACGATGATGGGCGGTCGGCCAAGCAGGAGCCACCACTCGATAAATTGGGTAGCGTCGACTGCACATTCGCCCGCCTGGTACCAGCGGGAAGTCGGCCAGGGACAACATGGCCAACTTCTGCAATGGCTTCGCGAGCCGCCTGTGAGTCTGCCACGCCAACTGCGGACGAGGGTTCACCCAGACGACGGAAAATTCCACGCGACCTAGCGACAGAAAGTTGAATGGGCGACCACTCGCGCCGTTGAATCGTTCTCACGTTGCGCCGCACCGTCAGGTCAATGGCGACAATTTGATGTTGAATTGCTCGGCAGCCGTCAATTGACTGAAGTGTGGTGGGTGTCGAAGTAGAAACACAGCGTCACCACAGGGGGTGCCGAGCCGCGACCGCGTTACGCGGACGGGTGCGCATGCAGTGGCTGCCGCAGCCGACCGGCCACGGTCAGCCGTCAAACCGGTACGGACGAACCGCGCAAGCGCCGCAACGCCTGCGCGGTCGTCCTCCGTCGCAGTCGGGCGACGGACTGTCGACTCGGGGAGCTAGTGGCTCTCCGCCATCTCCGCGGCCAGCCGCTCGTCACCGCTGAGCGTCTTGAGCGGCTTCTCCTTGATGAACAGCACCGCCAGCAGCGCCAGCACCGCGATCGGCGCGCCGATCAGGAACAGCTCGGCCGTCGCCGTGGCGTAGATGTCGCGCACGATCACCCGCACCGACTCGGGCAGCAGCGCCAGGTCGGGCACCGTGCCCGAGTCGCCACCGGGCGCCGGGCCGAGCTTCTCCTCGCTCAGCGCGGTCACCCGGTTCGCGAGCACCGCGCCCAACGCGCTCACGCCGATCGCGCCGCCGAGGCTGCGGAAGAACGTGAGGGTCGACGTGGTGGCGCCGAGGTCGCGGGCGGGCACGTCGTTCTGCGCGGCGAGCACCAGGTTCTGCATGAGCAGACCGACGCCGACACCCAGCACGGCCATGTGCACGCTCACCATGAACACGCTCGTGTTCGCGTCGATCGTGGCCAGCAGCAGCATCCCGCCGACCATGACCACGCCGCCGGCGACCAGGAACACCTTCCACTTGCCCCACTTGGTGATCAGCTGACCGGCCACGGTGGACGACACCAGCAGTCCGAAGATCAGCGGCAGGCTCATCAGGCCCGCCTGCGTCGGCGTCTTGCCCAGGCCGATCTGGAAGTACTGGGACAGGAACACCGTGCCGCCGAACATCGCCACACCCACCAGCGCGCTGGCCAGCGTCGTCAACGCGACCGTGCGGTTGGCGAAGATCGTCAGCGGCACGATCGGGTCGGCCGCCCGCGACTCCACCCACACGGCCAGGCCCAGCAGCACGACGCCGACCGTCACCAGCAGCGCGGTCCACGCCGAGGCCCACTCGAACTGCTGACCGGCCAGCGTCGACCACACCAGCAGCGTGGACACGCCGCCGACGATCAGCGCCGCGCCCAGGTAGTCGATCGTGACTTCCTTGCGCACCACCGGCAGGTTCAGCGTGCGCTGGAGCAGGAGGATCGAGGCGAGGGTGAACGGCACGCCGATGAAGAAGCACCAGCGCCAGCCCAGCCACGAGGTGTCCACCATGACGCCACCGATGAGCGGGCCGGCGACCGTGCCGACGCCGAACACCGCGCCGAAGATGCCCGCGTAACGGCCCATCTCGCGCGGCGGGATCATCGCCGCCATCACGATCGTGGCCAACGCGGTCATGCCGCCCGCGCCGAGGCCCTGCACGACGCGGCTGGCGATCAGGACCTCGACGTTCGGGGAGAAGCCCGCGATGAGCGAGCCCACCACGAACAGGCCGAGGGAGAGCTGGATGAGCAGTTTGCGGCTGTAGAGGTCGGCGAGCTTGCCCCACAGCGGCACGGTCGCCGTCATGGCCAGCAGTTCGGTGGTGACGACCCAGGTGTAGACGGACTGCGAGCCGTGCAGGTCAGCGATGATGCGCGGCAGTGCGTTCGACACGATGGTCGAGGCCAGGATGGCCATGAACATGCCCAGCATGAGGCCGGACATGGCTTGCATGACGTCCCGGCGCGAGGTCGTGCCGGTTTCGGTGGACATCGGATCCCCCAGGTAGTGACGATGTTTCAAGACTGCGGACTCGTGGCCCGGCTCTGGCTCTGGCTCTGGGCCGACGGCGGGTCGGCCAGCCCTCCGGCGAGCATGTCGACGGCCTCGGCGAGCAGGTCCTGCAGCGATGCGGCGGTGCTCGACCACCGAACGCTCGACCAGCGGACGACGGCCACCCGGAACGCCGCACCCGCCGCCGCGCCGAGCAGCAACGGGTAGGTGTCGTCGGCGGGCAGGCCGACGCGTTCGGCGATGCCGGCGACCAGTTCGCGTTCCACCGCTTCACCGCCGGAGAACACCTTCGCCAACAGCACGGGGTGCTGCTGCACCACGCACATCCGCCGCAACCACAACTCGCGGTCCTCCGCCACCACCGCGGCGACCTCCGCCGACAACGCCTCGCGCACGGCCGCCGCGGCGGACAGCTCCGCCGGTTGGGCGAGCACGCGGGCGCGGACGCGGGGGCCGGTGTCCGGGTCGGGGCCGAGGACGGCGTCTTCCTTGGTGGCGAAGTAGTTGAAGAAGGTGCGCGGCGAGACGTCGGCGGCGGCGCTGATGTCCTCGACGGTCACGTGGTCGAGGCCGTGCTCGGCGACCAGGCGGACGGCGGCGTGGCTCAAAGCCGCGCGGGTCTGCCGCTTCTTGCGGTCGCGAAGCCCCTCGGCCGCCTGAGTGGTCACTTGATCAGCGTAAGGACAAACATGCACGTACTGCAACTTTGCAGGGACTGCACAATTGTGATCCCCCTCTCCCGCGCCCTACTCCCCCCGCGCGGCCCCCGCCCCTCCAGCCCAGCCGCACAATCGCCCCGAGCCGCGAACAGGCAACACCGACGGTCGCACGAACCCGCCACCCCAGGCGACCGCTTTATCTTTCCCCGCCACCTCCCCCAACCACCCTCGCCCTCACCGGCCCCGACCCTCAGGCGCGACGCTCCAACATGATCGTGTCCCGCCAAACCCCGTGGTGCACCGCGATCCGCTCCCGAATCCCGACCGTCCGGAACCCAGCCGACCGGTGCAACGCGATGCTGGCCCGGTTCTCCGGGAACACGACGGCCTGCAACGTCCACAGCCCAGCGGCATCCGCCGCCACAACCTGCCGGTGCAGCAACGCCTTCCCCACACCCCTCCCCCGAAAGCGCGCGTCCACGTACAGCGACGTCTCCGCAACCCCCGCATAACACTCGCGCGGCGACACAGGCGTAGCCGCCGCCCACCCCGCAACCCACCCGTCGACCACCGCGACCCATCGGTGGTCGAGCAGCCACTTCACGTCCAGCGTGCGACGGGTCGGCGTCTCGGTCTCGAACGTGGCGTCACCCGTCGCGATGCCCTCACCGTAGATGCGCCGCACGTCGACCCAGTCGTCGTCGACCATCGCGCGCACGACGACGTCCGCCGGCGGGTCGAGCGGCGCGGTGGGGATGGCACCCAGCACCGCGTCGATGGCGTGCGGCAGCACGACGCGGCCGGACGGGTCGACCGAGGCGAGGGTCGCCGTGCCGTCGCGGCGGAGTTGGACGAAGCCGGCGGCGGCCAGTTTGCGCAGGTGGTGGGAGCAGGTGGGCTGGGTGACACCGAGCACGTCGGCCAGCACGCCGACGGTGGTCTCGCCGGCGGCGACGGCGTGCAGCAGCCGGACCCTGGTCGGGTCGGCCAGGCAGCCGAACCGTTCGGCGTAGGCGGTGGCCTGGTCGACCGCGAGGAGCGCTGGGGATGTCATGACGCGGATTCTTGGCCTCGCGGTGCCGCGTGGTCAATCGAATCTGGTCGATGCAATGGGACTCACTTCATAGACGCTCGTCTATGCTTCCGTCTCCGTCCGCTGCGGGTTCGCGGTTCGGTCGGCCTGCCCGTGCATCCGGCTCGCTTGCCCTGCACGCGATCGCGGGCGGGCTGATCGGTGACGACGCCGACGAGCCCGATGAGGTCGAGGTGCCGGTCGGGACCGCGACCGATCGCGACCGATCGGGACCCGGGCAGCGGCGCTGGTGATGGCCGGCTACACGGTGTTGGCGGTCGACCCGTTGCAGGCGGCCAGGTTCCGCGACGGGTTGGGGGTGTCGGGGGGCCAAGAGCGAGGGCCGGCGACGCGCACGTATTGGCCGACATGATCCGCACCCACGCCCACGAGCTGCGGCCGGTCGCCGGTGATAGCCCGGAGGCCGAGGCGGTTGAGGTCGTGGCCGCACCCACAAGCCCCTGATCTGGGGACGGACCTGGCACACCCGGCGGCTGCGGGACGCGCTGCGGGGCTGCTTCCCCGCCGCAGGGGCTGCTTCGCCGCCGCGCTGGTCGCGGCCAACGGCTCGTCGGCATCCTCCACGGCTGCCTCAAAATCCGCACCTACTGCGACGAAGCGACCGCCTGGTTCGCCTGCCGCGCCGCTGCCTCCTTCTTTCCCGGCAACGTCAATGGTGCGCTGAAAGTTTCCCATTGACGCTTCGTTAGCTCGTTGGAGTGATCTTTTCGGCCATCGCCGCGTCCACTCCCGCGTCGCCTGTCGGTCCATTGTGCCTGGTCGGCGCGTCTGCCGCGACTAGAGCCGCGACTGTTCCCGGGTAGTCGCCGTCCGGCGTCCGGTTGTTCCGCACGCCCCACAGTGCGCAGTCGAGCGGGGTTGGGCCGTCCTTGTCGAAGGCCTTGTCCGTGAGGTCCGCGCCGCGTGCCACGAGGAGGCGCACCACCTCTACTCGGCCGTTCATCGCGGCCTGGTCCAGCGGGGTGAAGTTGCTCCAGCCTCGGGTGTCCACGGCCATGCCGGCGTCGAGGAGGGCGGCTACTACGTCCGTCCTGCCCAGAGCCGCGAACTGGCCCAGGATCCAGCCGTAGTCGTCGCCGGCGGGTGTACCCAGGACTGGGGCTGCGGAGCGCGGTAGGGAGACCGATTCTCCTCGGGCCACGGCCAGCACTGCCTCGTCCACCGGGTCCAGGGACGCTTCGGCGCCGTGCGACAGCAGGAGTGAGTACGCGGCCAGGTGTCCGCACCGAGCGGCCAGTGCCAGCGGTCGGCGGCCGACGTCCCAGCGGCCCCACGGGAGGTTCACGTCTGCGCCGGCTGCGATCAAGGCACTGAGGACCTCGGTGCTCCGGGCGCGGCCGATGGCGTGGTGCAGACAGAACTCGGCATTCACGTCCACGCCGTGGTCCAGGAACCAGCGCAGGCCGGCGATGTCCTCGAAGTCCAGCTTGTGGTTGACCACGCGTTCGAAACCCGGCTGGTAGAGCTCGTCCAGCAGCGTGGTGTCCGACTGCTCGCACGCGTGGTAGAAGGCGTCCTCGTCGGAAGTCGGCGGCACGTCCCGGAGCATACGTCACCCCGACGCGTGACTGTCCACTTGGAACACCGGAGCGGTCTGGAGCGGTAGGGTCCCTGGAAGGCAAGATCGACCCGCGAGGGAGAACGATGCTCCGCAGCACTCGCCTCTTCGGCCCGAAGCGCCGAGTGACCTTCTCACTGCCGCTCGACCAGCCGCGCGGCCCGGTGAGCGTGGTCGGCACGTTCAACGACTGGACCCCTGGCGTGCACGAACTGGTACCGCGCCGCGACGGCACGCGCACGGTGACGGTGATCCTCCCACCGGGCACGCACCGGTTCCGCTACCTCGGCGCCGACGGCCATTGGTTCGACGACGCCGACGTCCCCCAGGTCGACCACGAAGGTTGTGTGATCACGATCGACGGCTGAGACTGCCGAGACGGCTGCGACGGCTGACGAGAGCTGGTGAGGCCGGGAGGTGAACCGGCCGTGGACCCGAACGGGATCACGTGCGGCTCATCGGCCCGTGCGTCCGGAGCCGCGACGAACACCGGCTCGCCCGGGGTAGCTGCCGGGCTCGCGCCACCGACTGGTCCCTCCACTGCGGACGTCCACCTTGACGAGCTGGTTGAAGAAGTCGTGTCGGCCGTTGTCGTGCGGGCCGACGCCGTCGGCGTACCGGTAGTCGCGGCCGTTGTGCGAGCGGTAGGAGGTGCGGGGCAGTTCCAGCGTGTCGTCTGCGAGCCGCCGTGACCGGATCGTCGGTCTCGAACCTGGCCGGGCCGTTGCGCACGAGCGTGCCGGAGAGCCATCGCGGCAGTTCGCCGCGGACCTCCAGGTTGTCCGCGACGATCTCGCGGTCGAGGGTCCGGAACCCTGCCTCCATGGCGCACCACCTCTTGAAAAACCGTTATAAACCAGCGTTTCGAATCACCCGTCAAGCCGGACGTCGTCAAAGCCGGATTTCGTCGCCGCGGTCGTGCGCCCAGCGGCCCAGTGCGTCGATCGGCCCGAGCAGGCTGCGCCCCAGGTCGGTCAGCTCGTACTCCACCCGGTCGCGGAAGGCGTTCCTGGCCACCAGCCCGGCGGCCTCCAGTCGGCGCACGGTCTCGGTGAGCACCTTGGGCCGGATGCCGCCGATGGCGCGGCGCAGGTCGGCGGGCCGGCGCGGGCCGTGCCGCAGCGCGTGCAGGACCACCGGGTTCCAGGTGTTGGCCAGCAGGTCGAACGCCTGCCGTGCGCGGCAGTCGGCGAGGAAGGTCATGGGCGGTTCCCCTGTCGTGGACACCGTTTGGTGCCCGTCGGGCTCTTTAGCGTCGGTCCCAGACAACCACTTCGGGTGAAGGAGAGGTGCGAACGGGGATGCGGATCGGCGTGCTGGGGTCGGGCGGGATGGCCGAGGCGTTGGGCGGTCGGTGGGTCGCGGCGGGGCACGAGGTGCTGATCGGCGGGCGGTCGCCGGAACGGTCCCGCGAGTTGGCGTCGCGGATCGGGGCGGTCGCCGGATCACCTGCGGACGCCGTGGCGTTCGGGGACGCGGTGCTGCTGGCCGTGCCGGCGGCGGTGGCGGTCGACGTGTTGGGTGCGGCGCCGGGGCGGGTGGTGATCGACTGCACGAACTCGGTGGTGCCGGGCCGGTTCGTGCTGGACGAGCCGCGGGTCGCCGCACGGCTCGCCTCGGCGTCGGGCGCGCACGTGGTGAAGGCGTTCAACCTGTGCCACGTGGACGTGTGGCGGCGGCCGTCGTTGACGTTCGAGGGACGGCCGCTCGGGGTGCCGTTGTGCGGTGATTCGGCGTCGGCGCTGGAGGTCGTGCGGGAGTTGGTGCGGTCGATCGGGTGTGTGTCGGTGGACGGCGGGCCGTTGGAGCGGGCCGAGTTGCTGGAGGCGGCGACGGCGTTCGCCATCGGCTTGTGGGTCGGGGGCGCGGACGTGCGGTCGATGTTCCCGACGATTACGTAAGCGCTAATGTAACAGCACTGTCGTATCTCTCTGAGGGGGTAGATCGTGCTGTATCCGGAGATCGAGCCGTACGACCACGGGATGCTCGACGTCGGCGACGGGCACCACGTGTACTGGGAGGTGTGCGGCAATCCGGACGGCAAACCGGCCGTGGTGCTGCACGGCGGGCCGGGGTCCGGGTGCACGGCCCGTGCCCGCCGGTACTTCGACCCGGAGGTGTACCGGGTCGTGCTGTTCGACCAGCGCGGGTGCGGGCGGAGCACGCCGCACGCGAGCGAACCCGTGGTGGACCTGTCCACGAACACCACCGATCACCTGATCGGCGACATGGAGCGGTTGCGCGAGTTCCTGGGCGTCGACCGGTGGCTGGTGTTCGCCGCGTCGTGGGGCTCGGTGCTCGGCCTCGTGTACGCGGAGCGGTTCCCGCACCGGGTGTCGGAGATGGTGCACGCGGGCGTAGCGACCGGGCGGCGGGCGGAGACCGATCTGTTGACGACCGGTCTGGGCCCGATGTTCCCGGAGGCGCACGCCCGGTTCCGCGAACTGGCGCCGTCCGGCGATCCGGCGGCGGGGTACCTGGAGCTGCTCCTCTCCCCCGACCCGGCGGTGCACAACCGGGCGGCCGCCGAGTGGTGCGCGTGGGAGGACGCGTTGCAGCCCCTGTCGTCGGGCGGCCTGCGCTTCGAATCCCCGACGTTCGGGCTGGCGTTCGCGCGGCTCGTCACGCACTACTGGGCGCACGGGTCGTGGCTGCCGGAGGGGATCGTGCTGGAGGAGGCGTGGAAGCTCTCGGGCATCCCGGGTGTGATCGTTCAAGGAGTGCTCGACCTGGGCAATCTGCTTGGCACGCCGTTCGACCTGGCTCACGCCTGGCCGGACGCCGAGTTGATCCTCATCCCCGAGACCGCGCACGGCGGCAGCGACGCGTTGGCGGAAGCTAGGGTCGCGGCTACTGACAAATTCCGGTAACACGCGGAAACTCAGTGCGATGCTGTGACTACAGCCTGAAACGCACGGAGGGGTGCCGGGTGTCCGACAGGTTCAGCGCAGACCTGAGACCACTGCTCAGCCACGCGCGGGAGGAGGCCCGGCACCTCGGCGACGACGAGGTGCACGTCGCCCCGACCGGGAGCGCTACCGTCACCGACGCACGAAGGCTGACGCGGCTGGTCGATGCGGTGGCGAAGGACTGATGTTGGAACGATTCACCGAGGGTGCGCGCCGGGTTTCCGTGCTCGCCCTCCAAGAGGCCCGGAGGCTCAACCACACCGCCATCGGCACCGAGCACCTGTTACTGGGGCTGATCGGCGAGGGCGGGGCGGCGTCGTCGGTGCTGGTGTCGTTCGGGCTGTCGCTGCAGCGGAGCCGGGCGCACGTGCAGGAGATCGACGGGCGCGGCAGCCTGCCGGTGCCCGGACACCTGCCGTTCACGCCGGGCGCGAAGCGGGCGTTGGCGTTGGCGGTGCGTGAGGCGCTGGCGTTGGAGCACCGGCACGTCGGCACCGAACACCTGCTGCTCGGCGTGCTCGCCGAAGGCGACGGGGTGGCGCTCGACGTGCTCGCCCGGTGCGGGCTGGAGGCTGCCGACGTGCGGGACCGGGCGTTCGCGGTGCTGGCCGGGATCGAGCTGCCGCCCGCGCAACGGCCCGCGCGGCTGTTCCTCAGCTACCGGCGTCCGCAGGACCTGCACCTCGCGGGGCGCATCGCGGACCGGCTCGACGACATCGGCCGGTCCGTGGTGGGTGACGTCGGCGAGTGCGACGTGCTGCTCGCCGTCGTCGGGCCGGAGTGGGCGCCGACCGACCTGATGCGCACGGAGGTGGAGCGGGCGGCCGAGCGTTCGGTGCCGGTGATCCCGGTGCTGGTCGACGGGGCCGTGCTGCCCGTCGACCAGCTGCCGGGGACCGGTCGCGTCACCGATCACGTCACCGTGCGGCACGAGACGTTCCGGGTGGACGTGGCGCGGTTGGCCGACGTGGTCCGCTACGCCCAGCCGGGCATCGGGTAGCCCGCCATCAGGTCGGCCACCTCGGCGGCGATGCGGTCCAGCTCCTGCTCGTCCTCCGCCGCCCGGATGGCGCGGTCGATCCACTCCGCGATCTGCGGCATGTGGTCCGTCGTGAGGCCGCGGGTGGTGATCGCGGCCGTGCCCAAGCGCACGCCGGACGGGTCGAACGGCTTGCGCGGGTCGAACGGGACGGTGTTGTAGTTCGCCTCGATGCCCGCCCGGTCGAGTGCCTTGGCGGCGGGCTTGCCGCCGATGGCCTTGGTGGTCAGGTCGACGAGGATGAGGTGGTTGTCGGTGCCGCCGGAGATCAGGTCGAAGCCCCGTTCGATCAGGGCGGCGGCCAGGGCGCGGGCGTTCTGCACGATGGCGTGCGCGTAGAGGCCGAAGGACGGCTCCAACGCCTCGCCCAGCGCGACCGCGATGGCGGCGGTGGTGTGGTTGTGCGGACCGCCCTGGAGGCCGGGGAACACCGCCTTGTCGATGGCCTTCGCGTGGGCGGCGTCGGTGAGGATCATCGCGCCGCGCGGGCCGCGCAGGGTCTTGTGGGTGGTCGTCGTGATCACCTGGGCGTGGCCGACCGGTGACGGGTGGGCACCGCCCGCGACGAGGCCCGCGATGTGCGCGATGTCGGCCGCGAGGACCGCGCCGACCTCGTTGGCGATCTCGGCGAAGGCGGGGAAGTCGATGGTCCGAGGGATGGCCGTGCCGCCGCAGAAGATCACCTTCGGGCGTTCGGCGCGGGCCAGGTCGCGGACCTGGTCGAGGTCCACCACGCCGGTCTCCTTGCGGACGCCGTACTGGACGCTGCGGAACCACTTGCCGGTGGCCGAGACGCCCCAGCCGTGGGTGAGGTGGCCGCCGGCGGGCAGCGCCATGCCCATGACCGTGTCGCCGGGGTCGAGGAAGGCCATGTAGACGGCCAGGTTGGCCGGGGAGCCGGAGTAGGGCTGCACGTTGGCGTGGTCGGCGCCGAACAGGGTCTTCGCCCGCGCGACCGCGAGCTCCTCGACCGGGTCGATGACCTGCTGGCCCTCGTAGTAGCGGCGGCCGGCGTAGCCCTCGGAGTACTTGTTGGTCAGGACCGAGCCGGTGGCTTCGAGGACGGCGGTCGAGACGTAGTTCTCCGAGGCGATCAGGCGGACCTTCTCGAACTGGCGACGGGCCTCGGCCTGGACCAGCCGGGCGACCTCGGGGTCCGCACCGGTCAACGACGGGATTGCGGGTTCGTGCACGACGACCTCCACGCGCGCGGGGGCGCTGCCGTAGCACCCAGGCGCGCGGTGCGATTCGGCTCAACGCTCCCCGGTGGTCGTTCCCACCCTCGGCACGCCAGTCGCGAACACCTCGGATCCTACCGCCACCCCGCCCCGCCGTGAACCCGCGCACGGCGGGGCCCGTTCATCGCCGGGCTTCGCGACCTTCGTCCTCCCGCAGCCCTCCCGCAGCCCTCCGTCCACGCGCCGGTGCGGGCGATGAGCGGTTTGGGCGGAACGGACCATTGCCGCGACGGTAGGCCGGCCCAATACTCGGGTTGGAAAACTTCCAACTGCCCCTGCTACACGTCAGCACTTCCCCCTGCCTCGAAAGGACTGACGTGCTCGATCGGAGAACGTTCGTGCTGGGAGCCGCCGCCACCGCGGCCCTCACCAGCGCATTACCGACCCACGCGGCCGGCGCGGCACCCGCGTCGGCCGACACATCGGACATCTTCGGCAAGAACGCGGGTGTGTTCCTCGCCCCCGGCGGCACCCCTCTTCTTCTAGCGCACCAAGACGGCCAGTGGGTGCTCATCGCCGAAGACGGTTCGGTGCGCATCACCGAAGGCCTCGCCGGCGCGGACCTGGTGGACGTCACCGGCAACGGCACCACCCTCACCGCCGTCGGCGCGTTGAACGGCGACCCGATCGCCACGATCTGGGAGTCCACCGACGGCGTCACGTGGCGCGAAGCCCGGCGGCTCCACGGCGTGCGCTCGGAGTTCACCGCGGTCGGCGACGGCCTGGCGCTCGGCTCCGTGGTGAAGCACGAGCGCGCTCCGGTGGTCCGCATCGCCGCCCGCCGCACCGGGTCGGGCTGGAACACCGTCCCCGTCCGCGGCCTCGAATGGACCGACGGCCTGTCGGCCACCGCCGTCGCCGCCACGGGCGACGGCTGGATCGCGGCGGCCGTGGACATCTCCGGCACCGTCCTGCACACGTCGCGCGACGGCGTCACGTGGACCGTCCGCCCCCGCCTGGACGGTGTCGCGGTGCGCGGTCTGACGCTGGTGGACGGCCGGGTGCACTGGGTCGGCAACGAGATGGTGGACGCCACCCCGCTCACCGGCGTGCTGGACGCGGACCGGACCCGCCCGGCCGTGCCGCAGGACGCGAAGGCGCTGGGTGTCGCGGGCACCCGGTCCGGCTGGCTCACCGGCGGCCGGCTGATCACCGTGGAGGCGGCCCGATGATCACGTTCAGCCGGATCGACGGCACCCCCGTGTACTACTGGCGGTCCAGTCGTGGCAACACGACGTTGCGCAACTGGCAGGCCACCCAGGCGTTCTACGACAGCCTGGTGCTGTGGATCCGCGACCTGCGGTCGTTGTCGTCGGCGTACGGCAGCATCACGTACCTGGTCTCGGCGGGCTTCTACGTGAACAAGCCCGGCCAGCACGGCGCGGGCACCGCGATGGACCTCGACCACGTCCGGTGGAGCGGCGGGCAGATCTCGTCGCCGCTGGACCGCGACCACGCGTCCGGCACGCTCGCCACCCGGCGCCGGTACCTGGCGGTCGACGCGGTGTGCCGGCGGCGGTTCCGGTACGCGTTGGACGGCTGGTACAACGCCGACCACGCCGACCACATCCACTCGGACTTCGGCGGCCTGCCGGTCCGCTGCGTGACGAGTTCGGAGAGCGACACGAAGTTCGTCCAGGCCCTGTGCAACAACTTCCTGAACTCGGGCCTGGCGGTGGACGGCGACTGGGGCTCGTTGACGCAGAGCGCGTTCAACACGGCCAAGTCCCGCCTGGGCACGACGGGCGACCCGCACACCAGCAGTGCGGCGTGGCAGTCGTTCCTGTCGGCGGCGGCGCGGAAGGGTTTCGCGAACCAGGCGTTCTGACCTGACCACGACGGTGGTTGCGCGGTGACGGGCCCGTGAGTCGGCGACTCACGGGCCCGTGTGCCGAATGCCCACCGTCCGATCCGGCACGCTACGTCGTGGGCGACCGCCCGATGTCCGGCCGTCGTGCCGGTCCCGCTACGGCTAGGAGTGTGTTCGTGTTCGTCAGCCGGGCCTACGTGCCGGAATCCCTGCGTCCCGCCGACCGCCGCCACTGGCCGTACACGGTTCCGGCCGTGGCGGAGGTGGTCGAGCACGGGGTGGAGTTCACCCGTCCGGTGACTTTCCTGGTCGGTGACAACGGCTCCGGCAAGTCGACGTTGGTCGAGGCCATCGCCGAGGGGTTCAAGCTCGACGCGCGGGGCGGCCGGGCGGCTCGGGTGTTCGGCAACGCCGATCCGACCAAGACGCCGCTCGGCGAGGTGCTGCGGCTGGAGACGACCTCGCGGGGCGCGGCGATGCTGGCCGGGCCCCGGTTGAGGAAGAAGGGGTTCTTCCTGCGTGCCGAGACCGCGTTCGGGATGACCGAGGCGTTCGGCGGTGTGCCCGGCTACTGGGAGGAGGACACTTCCCGGCTCAGCCACGGTGAAGGTTTCCTGGCCGTGTTCCGGGCGATGTTCCGCGACCCCGGCTTCTACGTGATGGACGAACCCGAGTCGGCGCTGTCGTTCACCGCTTGTCTCCAGCTCGTGGCTCTGATGCACGAACTCGGCGAATCGGGGGCGCAGGTCGTGTGCGCGACCCACTCGCCGATCCTGGCCTCCACGCCGGGAGCCGACATCATCGAGGTCGGTGAGCACGGTCTGCGCCGAACCACGTGGGCGGACCTGGAACTGGTCGACCACTGGCGTCGGTACCTGAACAACCCCGAGGCGTACCTGCGTCACCTCACCGGCGCTTGAGCCCTGGTCGAACCGACACGGCCCCCACCTCCGAACCTCTGTCGACTGCTTCCGCCGAGGGATGGGGGAATCCGTGGACGACTCAGCGGCGTGCGCCGCCAGTTACGCCAACCAGCTGCACGCGACCGTGGAACGCCTGGCCATCGGCAGGCGTTGGCCGCTGGTCCTGTCGGACGGCAACGTGCACCTGCCCACCGGGCGCGGTATCGCCGGTCTGGTGGTGAGCGCCCGGATCGGCCGGCAGATCGACGCGGTGCTGCCGGCGGTGGCGCTGTCGGCCGACCTGTGGGCGTTCCTGGTGGACACCGTCGACTTCGACCCGGCCGGTGCCGCCAGACCGGTGTTGCCACCGCAGGTGCGGCTGGTCAACGGCGGCCAGTACCTGCCGCTGCCGCCGAGCGTCACCGCGGACGGCCCGGTGCGGTGGATCCACGAGCCCGGCGACTTCCTCCCCCGGTTGACCACCGTGCTGCGGCTGCTGGGGCCGGTCACGCCGACGTTGATGATCCGGCGCGCCACGCGGTGACGACGCGGTGAGCTACCGGGGCCCGAGTCCCGTCTTCCCGTCGATCAGTTCCCGCACGGCGTCGAGGTGGCCGGCGTGGCGCGCGGTCTCCTCGATCATGTGCAGGACGATCCGGCGCAGGTCGGTGATCTCGTCCCCCAGATCTCCGGGGTGGCGTCCCAGTGGGGGCGTCGACAGCGGTGTGGAGGCGAGGATGGCGTTCGACCGCTCGCATTGGTCTTGGTAGAAGGCGAAAACCTCGGACGGCGGTCGCGGCGTGGTGAGCGGCTCGGGGTCGTCGGGCCAGGGCAACGGGTCGGCGCGGCCGGTGAGGATTTCCTGGAACCAGTGCCGCTCGGCGTAGCCGAGGTGTTCGACCATGCCCAGCGGCGTCCACCCCGAGGGCAGGACCGCCTTCGCCAACGCTTCGCCGTCGAGGCCTTCGAGGATCGCGAGCACGGCGCCGCGCTGCGCGTCCAGGAACATCGTCAAGGCGTTCTTCTCGCTGTCGTCCACCGGCTCCCCACCCCCTGTCGGTCGGCTGCTGAACAGCCGCCGGGAAGCTAACAGCCGGCACCGACAATCCCCGGACACCGAGACCGTCGCGGACTTCCGACCGTGATGGTCCACTCACGGGGCCTGCGCCCGGACGCGTCCCCGGACGCGGCGGCGCTGCGCGCCTGGGCCAAGGAGTGTTTGTCCGCCTACAAGGTCCCGCACCTGCTCGCCTTCGTCGACACACTCCCAAGGGCGCGACCGGAAAGATCCTCAAGCGCCATCGACCGCTCTCTCTTCGACAGTTCCACGACCTCCGACAGCGCCCCGGCGGACACCCGCGGTGGTGCCGAGGGCTGAGCCTCCCGTGCCGGCGGCGGGGATCACCGCCGCCGAGCCCGACCACCGCAACTCACCCCGGCGCGGGGCTGTGACCGGGCTGTGCGATGACCTGCCGCGGGCCCGGCCGTAATTCGCTTGATCTGGCCACGGGTCAACGCTGGACTGCGGCCGGACACCACGAGTCGTGGTGCCGGTATCCCGGAGAGGCAGCGGCAGCAATGGAGATCCGTTCCACGACCGACCAGGACCTCGACGTCTTCGTCGACACACTCCATGCCGCGTTCGGGCGCTTCCCGCCAGTACCTGAACCGCTGGGCCCGACCGAGGGCGGCGGGGTCTGGTGGTCGGCGCTCGAAATGGACCGCAACCTGCTCGCCATGACGGCGGACGGGCGGCCCGTCGGCACCGCCGCCGCGTACTCCTTCGAGCTCACCCTGCCCGGTGAGATCCTCGTCCCGGCCGCCGGGGTGACCGCCGTCGGCGTCCTGCCCTCGCACCGACGCCAGGGCGTGCTCAGCGCGATGATGCGGCATCAGCTCACCGAGCTGCGGGCCCGAGGGGAGTTCCTCTCCGCACTGCTGGCCACCGAGGCCCCGATCTACGGCAGGTTCGGCTACGGACCGGCGACCTACACTTCTCGGCTGACGGTGCAGCGCCACCAGGCCGCCCTCGCCCTCCCCAGGGCGCGCGGAACGGCCGACGCCCCGACGACCGGCTCGGTCGAGCTGCTGCGTCGTGCCGAGTGCGGTGAGATCCTGGAAGAGGTCTACGACCGGTACCGCCGCGCACAGCCCGGCGCGCTGTCCCGGCCGCGCCGCTGGTGGGCCTTGGGCGCGGGGCAGCCCCCGGTCTCTCCGGCGCCGCGCTACGTCGCCGTCCACCGTGACGCCGACGGCGTCCCGGACGGGTACGCCAGCTACTCGGTCGGCGAGTCCGGCACCTTGACGGTCGACGAGACCATCGCCACCGACGACGCCGTCTCCACGGCCCTGGCCCGGTTCGTGCTCGGACACGACCTGGTCACTCGGGTCGTGTTCAAGCACTGCCCGCCCGAGCACCCGCTGCGCTGGCAGCTCGCGGACTTCCGCGCCGGCCAGGTGAGCGACGACACCGACTGGCTCTGGGTGCGGCTGCTGGACGTTCCGCGTGCGCTGACCGCGCGCGGCTGGTTCACGGACGGCGAGCTCGTCCTCGACGTCGACGACCCGTTCCTCGGCGAGCACGGCCGCTACCTGCTGACCGTCCGGGACGGCAAGGCCGACTGCGTCCCGACGGACCGGGAGGCCGACCTGTCCCTGGACGTGAGCGACCTGGGCTCGGTCTACCTCGGCGGCACCGCCCCGAGCACGCTCGTGCGTGCCGGACACATCCGGGCCCACCGCCCGGGCGCGGCCACCCTCGCTGACGCCCTCTTCCGCGCCGAGCGCTCCCCGCACTGCCTGCACTGGTTCTGACCGCGCGCTCGCCGACCCCGCACGAGTCTCGTCAGTAGGACTCTCGCGGTCTGAACGTAGGACACACGTGGTCTGAATGTAGGACTCTCGCGGGTTGAGTGTTCGACTCTCGCGCGAGTCGAACGTTCGGGACGGCCGAGTTCTGCGCTCGGGTGGTGGTCAGCAGGTCGGGGTGGAGGGTGAGTCGGCTCGGCGTTCGAGCATGACGGTGTCGCGCCACACGCCGTGGTGCTGGGCGATGCGTTCGCGGACGCCGACGGTGCGGAAGCCGGCCGAGTGGTGCAGGGCGATGCTGGCGCGGTTCTCCGGGAAGATCGCGGTCTGGAGGGTCCACAGGCCGGCTTCGTCGGCCGCCGTGACCTGCTTGTGCAGCAACGACTTGCCGACGCCGCGACCGCGGAAGCCTTCGCCCACGTACACCGAGGTCTCGGCGACGCCGGAGTAGCACTCGCGGGCCGAGACGGGGGTGGCGGCGGCCCAGCCGGCGACCTGGCCGTCGACGACCGCGACCCAGCGGTGCTCGGGCAGCCACTTCGACTCCAGCGTGCGGCGGCTGGGGGTCTCGGTCTCGAACGTGGCGTTGCGGGTGGCGATGCCCTCGCCGTAGATGCGGCGGACGTCGGGCCAGTCGTCGTCGGTCAGGGCCCTGACGGTGACGTCGGTGGGCAGGTCAGCCGGGCAGCACGGCCGGGTGACGATGGTGCCCATGACGGCGTCCGCGGCGTGCGGCAGGCCGGTGCAGCACGCCGGGTTCACCGACACCAGCGTGGCGGTGCCCTCCTTGCGCAGCCGGACGAAACCCACGTCGGCGAGCTTGCGCAGGTGGTGCGAGCAGGTGGACTGGCTGACGCCGACGGCCTCGGTGAGCGCGCCGACGGTGATCTCGCCGGGGTGGGTGGCGACGGTGTGCAGCAGGCGCACCCGGGTCGGGTCGGCCAGGCAGGCGAACCACTCGGCGTACGTGGTGGCGTCCTCGGCCGCGAGGCCCGGCGCGGGCAGCGTCGTTGTCATGACCCCCAGACTAATCGACGAACACCGATGGTTGCATCAATCTATGTTCCTCGATACATTGCTCCTCGTTCGATCGAGAAACACCGATGAAAGAGGTGCCTGGTGGACGAGCTCTCCGTGGTCGTGGTCGGGGCGGGGCCGGTCGGGTTGGCGGCGGCGGCTCGCCTGCTGGAGCGCGGACTGCGGCCGTTGGTGCTGGAAGCGGGCCCGCAAGCGGGTGCGGCGGTGGCGCAGTGGCGGCACGTCCGGCTGTTCTCGCAGTGGTCGGAGCTGATCGACCCGGCCGCACGCCGACTGCTGGAGGGCACCGGGTGGCGCGCACCCACCCCCGACGGCTACCCCACCGGTGAGGAGTGGGCCGCGCAGTACCTGGTGCCGCTGGCACAGGCGCTCGGCGACCACGTCCGGGTGAACGCCCGCGTGGTCGGGGTCGCCCGCCGGGGACGGGACCGGGTCGTGGACGCGGGCCGGGACAGCGAGCCGCTGACCGTGCACGTCGAGGGCGGCGAGCGGATCACCGCACGGGCCGTGGTCGACGCGTCGGGAACGTGGGGTTCACCGAACCCGCTGGGCGGCGACGGGCTGCCGGCGGCCGGTGAGCGGGAGGCGGCGGACCGGATCGGCTACCGCGTGCCCGACCTGGAGAGCGAAATCGCGCGGTACGCGGGCAAGCGGATCGCGGTGGCGGGCAGCGGGCACTCCGCGCTCACCGCCCTGGTCGCGCTGGCGGACCTGGCCGAACGGCACCCCGGCACGCACGTGACGTGGCTGCTGCGCCGCGGCACGGTCGGAGCCGTGTTCGGTGGGGGCGAGGCCGACCAGTTGCCGGCGCGCGGCGCGTTGGGCCTCAGGGCGCAGGCGGCGGCGAAGGCCGGGCACGTCGAGGTGGTCACCGGCTTCCGCACCGCGTCCGTCGAACGCGACGGCGACCGGCTGGTGCTGGTCTCGCAGGACGGGCACCGGCTCGACCCGGTGGACGAGGTCGTGTCGCTGACCGGGTTCCGGCCGGACCACTCCTGGCTGTCCGAGGTGCGGCTGGACTTGGACCCGGTGCTCCAGGCACCGACCAGGCTCGCCCCGCTCATCGACCCGAACGCGCACTCGTGCGGCACCGTCTACCCGCACGGCGCAAACGAGTTGCGGCACCCGGAGTCCGGCGTGTACCTGGTGGGTATGAAGAGCTACGGGCGCGCGCCGACGTTCCTCGCCTTGACCGGCTATGAGCAGGCGCGCAGTGTCGTCGCCGAGATCGCGGGCGACCACGACGCGGCGGCGAAGGTCGAGCTGACGTTGCCGGAGACCGGCGTGTGCGGCGGGTCCGGGGTGTTCGACGTCGCCGAGCCGGCGGCTTCGGGCGGGTGCTGCGGTGGCCTGGCGGTGGCGGACCTGACGCTGTCCGCGCCGAGTGCGCGGGTCTGAGCTCGCGCGGGAGCCCGGCGTCATCGGGGGACGCCGGGTCCTCGCCGTCTTGTGCCTCACCCAGATCACCGGCTGGGGCGTGCTGTTCTACGGCTTCCCGGTGCTCGCGCCGACCATCGTGGCCGACACGGGCTGGTCCGGCACGGCGGTGATCGGCGCGTTCTCGGTCGCGCAGCTGGTCAGCGCGGTGGTCGGGGTGCCGGTCGGCAGGCTGCTCGACCGGCACGGGCCGCGGGTGGTGATGACGGTCGGGTCGCTGCTCGCGGTGGCGGCGTTGGCGGTGGTCGCGGCGGCGCGGTCGTTGCCGTTGTTCTACGCGGGGTGGGTGCTGGTCGGCGTGGCCATGGCCGGGGTGCTGTACCAGCCGGCGTTCGCCGCCCTCACCCGCTGGCACGGCGAGGAACGCCGGGTCGCGGCGATGACCGCCGTGACGCTGGCGGGCGGGTTGGCGAGCACGGTGTTCGCCCCGCTCACCGCCGCGTTGGCCGCCCACCTCAGCTGGCGGGAGACGTACCTGGTGCTCGCCGCGATGCTGGCCGTGCTCACGGTGCCCGCGCACCTGTTCGGCCTGCGGCTGCCGTGGCCCGCCCACCCGGCCGCGACGGACGCCCGCCATCCGACCACGATCGCCCGCAGCCGACCGTTCGTGCTGCTGACCGTCTCGATGAGCCTCGGCGCACTGGCCATCTACGCGATCGTCGTCGCCCTCGTGCCGCTGTTCGCCGAGCGCGGCTTGTCCACGACCACCGCCGCTTGGGCGCTGGGCCTGGGAGGCGTCGGCCAAGTCGTCGGACGCATCGGTTACGGCCGGTTGGTGGCCAGAACCGGCGTGCGGGCCAGGACAGCGGGCATTCTGCTGACCGCCTCCGCCAGCACCCTCCTCTTAGGACTGATCCCCGGCCCCGCGGTCGTGTTGATCGCCGTCGCCGTCCTGTCGGGCGCCGTTCGGGGCATCTTCACCCTCGTCCACGCGACCGCCGTCTCCGACCGCTGGGGCAACGCCCACTACGGGCGACTCAGCGGCCTCCTCCACTTCCCGCTGACCGTCACCGCCGCGGTGGCCCCGTGGGCGGCGACCGCGCTCGCCGGGACTCTCGGCGGATACCCGGCGGTGTTCACCGTCCTGGCCGCTTTGGGTGTCGTCGCGGCGGGCATCTCCCTCAAGTCCGTGCCACGAGGAGGTGAGACCTACACTTCGAAGTAGGACTTCTTGGGGGCTGCGGTGGTTGTGGGTAGTGACGAGTTCTTCCGGATGGTGAACGCGCTCGTCGACGTCGAACGCTCGGAAGGCGGGCAGTACAGCTCGTTCAGCGTGCGCGGCAAGCGGTTCGGCTACTACTGGCCGCGCACGCAGACGGTCGGCTTGAAACAGACGCTGTCCGAGCAGCTGGCGCTGGTCGCCGAGCGGCCGGACGTCTTCGAGGAGCAGTTCACGGCCGGCGGCTTCGGCTGGGTCGTGGTCTACCTGGCGGGCATCGAGGCCGACGAGTTGTCCGAGCTGGTCTTCGAGGCCTGGCGGCTGTCCGCTCCCGAGGACCTGGTCGCCCAAGTGCCCGACCCCGCCGACAGCTCTTCGGCCACCACTCGCGGTGGTTGAGCACTCAGCAGTTCTCGTGCCGGCACCTCGGTCCACCACTGTTCGATCCGATCGGGCGCCCAGCCGCGTTCCGCGGTGAGGGTGGTGCAGACGTCGATGTTGCCGTCGCCGGCCACCTCATGACCCACGTCTCCGTCTTCCGCGATGGACGACTGCGGTCATCGCACGACGCCGGCGATCACCGCGGTCACGACCTTGTGGAGGGCTCCGGGCTCCGGCGGGGCGCCGGTCCGGTCGGCGAACAGCATGTGCCCGGTCCCGATCAGCGTGGGCGCGAGGGTGTCGACGTCGGCATCCGCGGCGATGCGGCCCAGTTCGCGCTCGGCGGTGAGGTAGGACGCGATCATGGCCGCGGCTTCCGCCAGGAGCGGGACGCCGGTCGGTGAGGCCTGGCGCAGTCGGGCGCGCAGTTCGTCGCGGGAGATGACGAGACCGACGATCGCCACCGCGATCGACTCGAACAGGTCCGTCAGCGCGCCGGTGAGGTTGTCGGCGACGGTGCCCGTCCCGGCGGACTCGCGCAGGGCGGCGGCCCGGTGCTCGATCCGGCCGATGCGATCGTGCACGAGTTCGGCGAGGAAGCCGTCGAAGTCGGTGAAGTGCCGGTGCAGCACGCCCTTGGCGCAGCCTGCCTCCGTGGTGACCGCACGGCTGGTCAGCGCGTTCGGCCCGTCCCGGAGCAGGACGCGCTCGGCGGCGTCGAACAACTGCCGGCGCGCGTCACGGATGGCCACACCTGTCGGCACGTGCACACCTCTTTCCCTCGTCGGCTCCACCGTTGATGAGTGGGCGCTTGCCCACTATGGTGGGCACATGCCCACTTTACCGCCGGAACGAGCGCGTCCCGCCGAGAACGAGCCTCACGGACACCGACAGGTGGCGGAGCTGCGCGAGCTGATGCGGACCGACTGGTCGCGCACGTCGACCACCTCGTCGGACGCGTCTCACCGGTCCGACCGTAGTTCGTCGGGCCCGATCCGGGAGTCGGCGACGATGGAGCCGTCCGCGGCCACGTGGAAACCCGGCACCTCCAGCACGGCGTTGAGGTTCGTCACCTTCGCGCCGAGAAACCACCAGGCCTCGCTGCGACCGGCGTCGGCGAACAGCACGTCGCCCTCGAAGGTCGCGTCGGTGAACCGGGCCGTGCTGCGGAAATCGGCGCCGGCGAACCGGGCTTCGCCCGCGAACCTCGCCCCGGTGAACCGCGCGGTGCCCGCGAACGTTACGGGCCGGATCAGATCGCGCCTTCAAGCAGGGCATGTCTTCGGTGGGTGCGCGGACACCCGGGAGCGGTCGGTCTCGATGATCTCATCGTCAGCCCGGTGACCGTGGAGTTCGTCGGCAAGGCGCTTCAGGAAGTGAACCCAACCGTCGGTGGTCTCACTGGTCGGTAGAGCCGGCGATTGCCGTCACGGCGAGCAGCGATGAGACCGGCTCCGACAAGAACCCGCAGGTGCCGGGACACCGCCGGGCGACTCATCGCAGGAAAGTGGCGGGCGAGGTCCCCGGCTGAACACGACGGACCGACTTCCACGACATGCGGAGCAGCTCTCACCCGAACCCTGCGATCCGCGTCAAAGGATACCGGCGAGCTCTCCGACGGCGTAGTGCGCGAGCAGGTCGGCGAGGTCGTCTCCGCCCTGCGTCGGCATGTCGGGCGGTTCGGGGTGGTCGGGGCGCCTGCCGGCGATCAGGTCGGAGACGAACACCGTCACCGCTTCCGGAGATGGCAGCACCGGCGGCCCCAGGTACGTCAGCGCCACGAGTTCCGCTCCCCTGCCGACCTCGATCCCGGCGCACCACCCGGTGTACTCGTCCCAGACCAACGCCAGGTCGTTGTCCGGATGCAGCGGCAGCCGCTCGTCCAACGCGATGTAGGCGGTGGCGGCCGGCGCGCACTCGTACCAGCACGACTCCAGATCGATCCCCAGCCGCCTGGCGATCAGCCGCAGGTACTGCCGCAGGCCCCGATCCTCCGGGCCTTCCACCTCGATCTCGACCATGACGACCTCCACCTGCGCACCGGCCGAACGCCCGCCCCCACCCAACCGCCCATCTCAATTGGTCAGTCTGCATCCGCTCGACCCACACCGCATTAGGCCATTCAGGTGAGTCGCGTTGCCGCAACGCGCCGCCCGATCAACGCCCCCGACGTGCATCCGAGTCACAGCACGGCGGACTCGGACGACGCAGACGAGCTGCATCCACGGATGCGGTCCGCGCGGGTCGCCCCCGAATCCAGGGCTTCAGGAGGTCTGCGACGCGGCGCGCGCCAGCCGGGTCATGGCGCGGTAGAGCGCGGCGGGGGTCGGGGCCTCGACCAACGGCCTGTTGACCTGGGCTTTCAGGTGAAGTGACGGACTGTGTCATGCCCCCACTGCAGCTAAGTGGAACAACGGGACCACTTCTGTTGTTAGGCTGACGCGGAAACGGGAAGGGGCGTTCCATTTACCGACCCGCTCCCGGAACACCCGCACTACCGGAAGAAAGAACCGATCGTGCCCACGCTCGCCATCGTCGGGGCCGGCCCCGGCATGGGGCTGTCCACCGCCAAGGTCTTCGGCAGCCGCGGCTGACCCCGAGCACTCCCCTCCCCGTTCCGACCCGAAGGATCCCCGCTCCCCGTGAACGTCTTCCTGTGGATCGTCCAGGCCGTGCTCGCCGCCATGTTCGCGATGGCCGGTGTCATGAAGTCCACCCAGCCCAAGGACAAGCTCGTCGAAAAGATGCCGTGGGTCGCCGACTTCTCCCCCACCACCGTCCGCCTCATCGGCATCGTGGAGTTCGCCGCCGCTCTGGGGCTGATCCTGCCCGCGGCCACCGGTATCGCCCCCGTCCTCACCCCGCTGGCCGCCTCCGGGCTGGTGATCACGATGATCCTCGCCGCGCTTATCCACGTCCGCCGCGAGGAACTCTCCGCGATCGCCTTCAACGCCGTCCTGCTGGTCCTGGCGGCCGTGGTCGCCTGGGGTCGCTTCGGCCCCTACGCCATCTAGCCCCCGACCTCTGACCCACACAAGGACCCTCATGCGCGTCACCGTCTTCGGTGCGACCGGTGCCATCGGCCGGATCACGAACCCGGTCACCAAACCCGCCACCGGTCGGATCAAGTCCGGCTTCCTGGGCCACGACAAGATCGGCTCCGCGATGACCCGCCCGGACATCGCCGCCTTCCTCGTCCCCCAACTCACCGACACCCGTTACCGCCGAACCATGCCCGCCATCAGCAACTGAACCACCGGTAGTCACCCGGGGGGCGGACTTCGGCGGCCGACCGCCACCGAAGCCGCCTTCTCACGGTTGCGGACGTGGTCGGCCTTGTCCGGGACGGTGCGGCGGATCCGTCGCGGTCCGACGCGTTCGGTGCCGTGCCGGTTCGGTGCCGTGCCGGATCAGTTGCCGAGCCGGATCAGCTGCCGAGCGGCATCACGCGCGCGATCCGGATCGACGTGGTGTTGCCGCCGGCGGCCGGGTAGGCGACGCTGCCGTCGGCGTAGGCCTTGAACGCCTGGTAGTCGTGGTCCCGCGCGTTGATGGTGAACTGACTGCCCACGGTCTTGCCGCTGCCCGCGTCGTACACCTGCGCGGCCATCGAGGTGCCCGTTTCCCAGGCCAGCAGCATCCGACCGGTCCCGTAGCCCACCAGGTGCGGGTGACTCGATCGGGCGGCGGTGGTGATGGTGTTGTCGGCTTGGCCGTTGGTGAAGTGCGAGAGACGCGCCTGGCCGCCCTGGCTCCACGCGGTCCAGTAGCCGGGGGTGCTCGCCAGGACGAGGTCACCACCGAACAAGGTGCCGTCGCAGGTGCCGGCGGCCACCGTGCGGTAGGGGTTCGGCTGCGCGATGCGGCACCCGTTGTCCGTGGCACAGACCCTCACGTAGTGACCGGTGCGCGGGTCCCACACCACGCGTGCCGTCCAGCTGTGGCTGCAACCCACTTCGAAGCCGTCGGGGTGTCCGGGGACCAGGGACCCGTTCGCGTCGACCACCTGCATCCGGTCGCCCTCGTGGATGTCGACGCAGTTGCCGTTCCGGACGGTGATGGCGACGCCG
Organism: Saccharothrix deserti; assembly: GCF_009769385.1. Classification (GTDB taxonomy): domain Bacteria; phylum Actinomycetota; class Actinomycetes; order Mycobacteriales; family Pseudonocardiaceae; genus Actinosynnema; species Actinosynnema deserti. The sequence continues at coordinate 175,012 of NZ_VKAB01000011.1, read as the reverse complement.
AAGTACGCCGCGTAGTTCGTGCCGTCGAAGGCCAGGCGGCCGTGGTGCTGGTACCACCAGATGAACCGGGCGCCGTCGTCGTAGCCGCCGCGGCGCTCGTCGAGGTTCGTGACCTGGCGTGCCCAGACCTGCTGACCCGAGTTGTCGAAGCGGATCATCCACATGGTGTTGCACGGGCTGGACGCGCCGCCGCACAACGGTCCGTCGTGGCACTCGCCCCGGCGGGTGAGCAGCACGACACCGCCGTCGCGGTCGGCTTGGACGTCCTGGAGGTCGATGCCCTCGAAACTGGTGGGCGTCCCGACCAGCCGGTCGGCGCAGTCGAGCTTGCCCAGGTAGACCCGGCTGTCGGTGCCCAACCACGCGACCCAGGAATCACCGAGAGGCGTGGCCGCGATCGCCATGGGCAGCGGTTCGGTGTCCCCTTCCCGCCCGTAGCCGGTAACGGGAACCCCCACGTTCACGTCGGTCACGTTCACCACCGGCGATGCGCCGGCCGGCCTCCCGCAGTCCGCCGCCGCCGGCGGGACCGAGGTCACCGTGGTGGTCGGGGGCGCGGTGGTGGTCGTCGGCGATGGCGAGGCCGGCGCGCTGGTGGTCGACGCACACTTGGCCGACTCGGGGCCGGTGGGGCACTCGCCGCTGTGCGCGACCGCCGTGTTGTCGGGAACCGGTGCGGCGGTCTCGTCGGCGGACGCTGTCCACACTGCGACCCCCACAGCGGAGGCGATGACCACGGCGACGACGGACAGGAAGAGCCAGCGTCTCGACACGGCGAGTCTCTCCACGAAGGTCACAGGGGCGGGGTTCGCGACGACCTGTCGGCCGGTCACGGGCGGTGTCCCGTCGGGCAGCGAGAAGAGTGGCATGCACAGACCCGCGTGTCCATAAGGGGTTGTCCTCGCGGGTTTGGCGATTTCCTTGGCGGGAGACCGACGAAAAGCGGGCATCGCTGAACGGCGAGGCCCGCCCATCGGTGGATGGGCGGGCCGTCGTCGCCGGTTACATCGGCGCCGGGGCGTAGCCGGTCAGGCGGGTGGTGAACGTTCCCCGGCCCTGGGTCCGGCTGCGCAGTCGGGTCGCGTAGCCGAACAGTTCGGCCAGCGGCACGCTCGCCGTGATCACCGTCGTGCCGGCACGTGCGGCGGACCCGAGGATCCGGCCGCGTCGAGCCGCGAGGTCACCGAGCACGCTGCCCACGTTGCCGTCGGGCACGGTGACCGTGACTTCGGCGACCGGCTCCAGCAGCGCCATCGTGCCGGCGCGCAGGGCGTCCCGGAGCGCGAGCCTGCCCGCGGTGCGGAACGCCATCTCCGAGGAGTCCTTGGGGTGGGTCGCCCCATCGGTCAGCGTGACCCGCAGTCCGGTCACGGGATGGCCGCCGAGAGGTCCTTCGGCCAGCGCGTCCCGACAGCCCGCCTCCACCGCTCGCACGTACTCCCGCGGAACCCGACCACCGGTGACGGTCGACCGGAAATCGAACTCGACCGCACCAGGGGCGATCTCCATCGGCTCCGTGTCGAGGACGACGTGGGCGAACTGTCCCGCACCTCCTTCCTGTTTGACGTGCCGGTAGACGAATCCGGAGACACCGCGGGCAACCGTCTCGCGGTAGGCCACCCTCGTCCGCCCGACGGCGAGGTCGAGCCGGTGGTCGAGGCGCACCTTCTCCACCGCCACCTCCAGGTGCAGCTCACCCATTCCGGACAGCACGGTCTGACCGGTCTCGCCGTCCGTCCTGACCGCCAGCGTCGGGTCTTCCTCCACCAACTGCGCCAGGGCCGACATCAACCGGTCGGTCTCCGCACCCGTGCGCGGCTCGACCGCGACGGAGACGACCGGAGCCGCCGCCGTCAGTGGTTCCAGCACCAGAGGAGCCGTGGGCGCGCAGAGGGTCGCCCCGGCGCGCGCCGACTTCAGCCCGACCACCGCGACGATGTCCCCGGCCACCGCCAGGGGCACCGACGCGTGCCGATCCGCCTGGACCCGCAGGATCCTGCCGATCCGCTCGACGCGCCCGGCTCCGGCGTCCAACACCGCCTCTCCTTTGTGGAGCGTCCCCGAGTACACGCGGAGGTACGTCAACCGGCCCGTCGTGGTCGAGTTCACCTTGAACACCAGCGCCGCGAACGGCCCGGTCGGGTCCGCGGCCCGCTCGTGCGTAGCGTCGCCCCGGACACCGCGCACCGGCGGCACGTCCAAGGGTGAAGGCAGGTAGGCCACGACCGCGTCCAGCAGCGGTTCGACCCCGCGGTTGCGGTAAGCCGATCCGCACAGCACGACCACGCCGTCGCCGGTGCGGGTCAGGTCGCGCAACGCGGACGTCAACGTCCGCGCCGAGACCGCGGACTCCGCGCAGAACTCCTCCAGCGCGGCCGGGTGGAGTTCCGCCACCGCTTCCTCCAGCAGTCGTCGCCGTCGGTGCGCCTCGTCCCGCAACGCCTCCGGCACAGGCCCTTCCCCGAACTCGTCGCCACCCTCGGTCCACACCAACGACCGCATCTGCACGAGATCGACGACGCCGACGAACCCGTCCTCCTTGCCGATCGGGAGTTGGACCACCAGCGGAACCGGGTGCAGCCGCTCGCGGATCGACGCCACGACCGTGTCGAGGTCGGCGCCGGCCCGGTCCAGCTTGTTGACGAACGCGATCCGCGGCACGCCTCGCAGGTCGGCCTGTCGCCAGACCGACTCGCTCTGCGGCTCGACGCCCGCGACACCGTCGAACACCACGACCGCGCCGTCGAGCACCCGGAGCGAGCGTTCGACCTCGCCGGAGAAGTCGACGTGGCCGGGTGTGTCGATCAGGTTGATCCGGTGGTCGTCCCACGTGCAGCTCACGGCCGCGGCGAAGATGGTGATGCCGCGGTCGCGTTCCTGGGAGTCGAAGTCGGTGACGGTGGTGCCGTCGTGGACCTCGCCGCGTTTGTAGGTCGTGCCGGTGACGTACAGGACTCGTTCGGTGAGGGTGGTCTTGCCGGCGTCGACGTGGGCCAGGATGCCGAGGTTGCGGACGCCGGTCAGCGGGAGCGTGTGGTGGAGGTGCAGGTCGGTGCGCACGGCACAGCGCCTTTCGAGGTGATCCGGATCAGGTCGGCGCGATTCCGGACGAACACACCCGTGCCCTGCGGAACCCGTTGCGGCGCAAGGGGGACCGACCGGCCGAATCACGGCCGTGCAGGGGGAAGGTCAGGCGTTCGTCACGACGCTCCGGAGCGGGCCGCGCGGCCGGCACCGGACTCCGGGAGACACCAGGATCACCTCGTAACGCGACGGGGGAACGACGACAGCGGTGCGGTAGCGCACGGCCGGCTCCCCTCATCCGTCACGGGCGCGCTGCGCAAATCGAGTCAGCGCGCGTTGTCCGGCCGAAGTGTAGGGGCTCCGATGTGGACTTGGAACCGATTTTCCGATGGACGCGATCAAGGGTGCGTGCTCAGGAGCCGGTCAGCAGCTCCCGGTGCGCCGCCTGCAGCCGCGTGCCGGGGTCCACCCCCAGGTCGTCGCGCAACCGGTGCCGGAACGCCTCGTAGCCCAGCAGGGCCTCGGCCGTGTTGCCGAGCGCGGACAGCACGCGCATCCGCAGCTCCTGCGCGCTTTCCCGGTAGGGGGCCAGCTCGACCAGCTCACGGGTGGCCCGGTCGGCGCCGGCGAGCTCCGAGCCGCCGATGGCCAGCGCGGCGGTCGCGAAGGCCTCCACCGCGCGCAGCCGGACGTCGGCGAGCAGTCTGCGCCACCGCTCGATCCACGGTGCGTCGAAACCCGGGAGGAACGTCCGGCGGGTGATGTAGTTCGCGATGAGAGCCGTCGCGTAGGCGGTGGTCATGTCGCCCGTGTGCAGTGCGGCCTCGGCCGAGTGCACGTTCTCGACGGCCGCCTCCGCGTCGACGAACGTGCCGTCCGGAACGCGGAGCCGGACCTCGCTCCGCGCGCTCAGCTCCCACCCCAGGACGTGCCGCAGGTTGGACAGCAGGGCCGAGAGCGCCGAGTCCGCCGCCGGCGGCGGCTGCTCGCCCCACAGGGCGTCGACCAGCTCGGACCGCTGCACCGGCCGGGGCCGGTGCAGCACCAGGTAGCCCAGCAGCGGCCTGCACTGCCTCCCGCGCAGGCCCTCGACCGGCCTGCCGCCCACCTCGACGGCGAACCGTCCGCACAGCTGGATCCGGGGCGAAGGGCTCTGGTCCATGGCAGCCTCCGCGTCCATTATGGGAGGCGGAGGCCCGTTCGATGAAGATCATCACCTGCGAGTGCGGGTACGTGGTCCGGGGCGGGACGGACGAGGAACTGCTCGCCGCCGCCAACGACCACATCCGCACCGCACACCCACAGCTCGTCGGCACCATCTCGGGCGAACAGCTGCTCTCGATGGCGGAGACCGTCGACTGACGACGCGCACGCGCCCTGGCCACCCCCGCATCAGGGGGGCGGCCACGGTCATCGCGTGCTTCAGCGCGGCCCGGCCCGCGCCGTGGTGGTTCACTCCTGGACGGCCATCGCGAGCAGCTGTTCGCGGGTCAGGGACCCGTCCAGCTCCGGGTGCGCGTCGCGGATGTGCGCGAACGCGGCGGCCAGCAGTTCCTCGTCGGTCTCGCCGCGAAGGACGACGCCGTCGTCGCAGCGGATGATCTTCGCCATCGGTATCCCTCCTGGGCTCCGGGCGCTTCTCGCGCCTGTGCGGCAGAGGGTTGCTCGCACCCTTTGGCGGCACGTTGCCCGAACCTTGGCGAACCCTTGGCGCCCGACCACGACCCGGTCGAGGCCGCTACCGGGCGGGCTTGATGGTCTTCATCGTGAAACGGGAGATGACGCGCTCGACGCGGGGAATGGTCATCACGTGCCGGCTGAGGAACGTCTCGTAGGCGGCCAGATCGGCGACGGCCACGCGCACGAAGTAGTCCGGGCTGCCGAACAGCCTGCGCAACTCGACGACCTCCGACGCCTGCGCCATGGTCTGCTCGAAGTGCCCGACCGTGTCCGCGTCCTGGGCTTCGAGGGTGAGGTCGAGCAGCACCTCGAACGACCGCCCCACGGCGGCGGGGTCGATGACGGCCCGGTAGCCGCGGATGACGCCGTCGGCTTCCAGCCGCTGAACGCGCCGCAGGCACGGCCCGGTGGTGAGCCCGACCCGATGGGCCAACTCGACGTTCGTCAGCCGCCCATCACGCTCCAACTCGGCGATGATTGCCCAGTCGGTGGCATCCACGACCAGATAGTTGCACACACGGTCGTCTGCCGAGCAATCTTCGCAACCACATGTCGCGGCTTCCGCGAGACCGCTTCGGATTGGAAGCGCGCTCTCGCCACGCTCGGCTCGGCCCCTGGAGCACCGGCGAAGGGTCGCCGTCGACGTGACCACGCCGGTGGACGACTAAGTTGAATTCAGTTAGGGTCGCGGCACACTCGCGAGCGGGTATCGAGGGAGCGGTAGTGGCCATCGGGTTCGAGATCGACGACGAGGTCGCGGAGTTGGCCGACCGCACGGCGCGGTTCGTCCGCGACGTGGTCATCCCCGAGGAACGAGCGCACGGCGGTGTGCTGCACGACGGTCCCGAGGCACTGCGCACACGGCTCCAGGAGGCGGCGAGGGGAGGCCGGGGTGTTCGCGCCGCACGTGGCCCGGCAGTGGGGTGGTCTCGGGCTCGATCTGCGCGGTCAGGCGGTCGTGTTCGAGGAAGCGGGGTACTCGCTGTTCGGGCCGCTCGCGCTCAACTGCGCGGCGCCCGACGAGGGCAACACGCACCTGCTGCACGTGGTCGCGGACGACCGGCAGCGGGAGCGGTATCTCGGGCCGCTCGCGGCCGGTGCCGTCCGCTCGTGCTTCGCGATGACGGAACCCTCGCCCGGCGCCGGGTCCGATCCGCGCGCTCTCGCCACCACCGCGACCCGCGTCGCCGGCGGTTGGCGCATCGACGGCCGGAAGTGGTTCATCAGCGGGGCCGACGGCGCGGCGTTCGCGATCTGCATGGCGCGCACGAGCGGCGAGCCGGGTTCAGCCGGTGGGGCGACCATGTTCCTGGTCGACGCGGACAACCCCGGCATGAAGATCGTGCGGAACATCGACACGCTCGACGAAGGGCTGTTCGCGGGCCACAGCGAGGTGTTGTTCGACGGCTGCGAGGTGTCCGACGACCAGGTGCTCGGCGAGGTCGACCAGGGTTTCGCCTACGCCCAGGTCCGCCTCGGGCCCGCCCGCCTGACGCACTGCATGCGGTGGCTGGGCGTGGCCCGGCGGGCGCGGGACATCGCACTCGACCGCGCGGCCTCCCGGTCCGCCTTCGGCCGGCCGCTCGCCGAACTCGGCATGGTGCAACAACTCCTGGCCGACTCGGAGATCGACATCGAGGCGAGCCGCGCGCTGCTGTGGCGTGCCTGCTGGGAACTCGACCAGGGCAGGCCGGGCGCGCAGCACACGTCGATCGCCAAGACGTTCGTGTCCGAGGCGGTGAACCGCGTGGTCGACCGGTCGGTGCAGGTGTGCGGGGCGCTCGGCGTCTCCGGTGACGTCGCGCTGTCCCGCCTGTACCGGGAGGTCCGGCCGTTCCGCATCTACGACGGCCCGTCCGAGACCCACCGGTGGGCGATCGCGAAGCGCGCGGTGAAGGCGCGCCGATGAGCCGGGGCACGGCGGTGGGCCTGGACGTCGACGCACTGCACCGGTTCCTGGAACGCACGGTGCCGCAGTACGCCGGCACGGTCGAGGCACGCGTGCTGCACGGCGGTCGGTCGAACCTCACCTACGCGGTCAGCGACGGCGTGCACAGGTGGGTGCTGCGGCGGCCTCCGCTCGGCACGCTCACACCATCGGCACACGACGTCGTCCGCGAGTACCGGGTGGTGGAGGCCCTCGGACGGGCGGGCGTGCCCGTGCCACAGGCCGTCGTGTCGTGTTCGGACGCCGGTGTGCTCGGCGTGCCCTTCACCATCACGTCCTACGTGGACGGCACGGTGCTGCGGGACGGGGACGACGCGGCCCTCCTCACGCACGTGGACGCGCCGTCCGCCGTGACGACCGTGGCCCGCCCGGTGCCGACGAGCACCCGGAGGTGGGCCGCGGTCTCGTTGACCGCGAGCATCCGGTTGAAGTCGTCGAGGTCCGCGAACCCGATCCGCCTGCGGGTCCAGGTGAGCCTGCGCGCCACGGCGTGCGCGTCCAGCACCTGTTCACCCAGCGCCTCGGCTGCCTCCGCGAGCCGGGTGTCGTGGTGTGCCAGCAGGTCCGCGACCCGTGCGTGGGTGCTGTCGGCGACCGGCCCGTGCGCGGGGAGCAGGCGTGCGTCGGCGAAGGTCGTCATGAGCCGCAGCGACCGCAGGTAGTCCGCGAGGGGCGAGCCCGGCTCCCCGAGTTCGAACCCGATCGACGGCGTGATGTGGGGCAGCACGTGATCGCCGGCGAACAGCAACCTCTCGCTCTCGTCCAGGAAGACGACGTGTCCCTCGGTGTGTCCGGGGGTGGGGATCACCCGCAGGGTGCGGTCACCGACGGCCAGTTCGCCCGCGGACAGCCACTCGTCCGGCGCTCCCCAGATCGTGGCGTCGAAGTCGTCCAGCGTGCGGGCCACCCGCTCGGCCAGGTCGTCCGCCCCGTTGCGGCGCAACGCATCCAGCGAGCTGACCGGGATGTTGCTGCGGATGCGGTTCAGCATCTCCAGGCCGTGCCGCTCCCCCGCCCCGAGCGCCACCCGCGCGCCGAACAGCCTGCGCAGCTCGACGGCCTGGGTGTAGTGGTCGCGGTGCACGTGGGTCACCAGGATCCGCCGGATCTCCCCGAGGTCGTGCCTGATCGAGGCCATCGCGCGCTCCAGCCGCAGGCGTGCGGCGGGCAACGCCCAACCGCCGTCCACCATGACGATCCCGTCGGCGGTGTCGAGCAGGTAGACGTTGACCGCACGCAGCCCGTCACCGGGCAGGGGCAACGGGACGCGGTGGACCCCGGGCGCCACGGGATGGGCGCCGGGCTCGGCCCAGTCGCTCACTCCATGCCCGCGTGCAGCTCGCGGGCCATGTCACGGGCGGCGGCTCGGGACACCTTGCCGACCTTCGTCTTCGGCACGTCCGGCACGGCGAAGACGAACTCGGGCCACTTCGTCTTGGCCAGGCCGGCGGACCGCAGGTGCCCGACGAGCTCGTCGAGCGCCATCGGCCGGTCGTCGGCCGTCACCACCAGGGCGGCCACCCGTTCACCGAGCAGTTCGTCGGGCACCGGGACCACGCAGGCGAGGTCGACCCGAGGGCAGCTCGCGACCGCCCGCTCGACCTCGGTGATGTCGATGTTGCGGCCACCCCTGATGATCACGTCCTTCTCCCGGCCCATGATCGTGATCGTGCCGTTCCCGTGCACGACCACCAGGTCTCCGGTGGGGAAGAACCCGTCTGGGGTGACCTCGGCGGGTTCGACCGCCCCGGACCGGGCGTAGCCGAGGAACAGGGACGGTCCGCGCACCTGGGCGCGGCCCACCTCGCCCGTGGCCAGCACGGCGCCGTCGGCGTCGACCGCCCGGACCACGGTGTCGGCGAACGGCCTGCCGTCGCACCCCAGGCGGATCTCCGCCGGCTCGTCGGGCCTCGGGGAGGTGTGCCCCAGGCATTCGGACATGCCGAACACCCGCAGGACGCGCGTGCCGAGCGCGTTCTCCGCGCGGGCGAGTGCCGCCGCGTCCATCGGGCCGCCGCCCACGGTGATCGAGCGGACACCCGAGAGCGGACGCGATCCGCCGGCCGCGGCGGCGAGTTGCAGCGCCATCGTGGGGACGCACATGGTCCAGCGCACGTGGTTGCGCGCCAGCCGGTCGAGCACGGCCGGCGGTTCCCACTTCCCGCGCAGCACGAGGGCACCACGCAGCAGCAGTCCCAGGTAGACGCCGAAGGTGTAGGCGGCGGCCGAGGAGAGCGGCACGATCGCGGCGATCGCGTCCCCCTCGCGCAGTCCGTTGATCTCGGCAGTGCTCGTGCAGGCGTAACGCAGCGCGTCTTCGGTCTGCACGACGCCCTTGGCCCGGCCCGTCGCCCCTGAGGTGAGGCCGATCAGGGTGCCACCCGCCCACCGGGAGGCGTCCCGGACCGCCGTCGAGGTGCACACGACCCAGCCGTCGAACACCGCGTGGGACGTCCCGTCGACCAGGGGCGCGACAGACCACTCGTCCAGCGCGGACGGCTCGGCCGGCACCGCGTCCGGCCGGATGTCGTCGAACGCCGACGCGAACTCCGCCGCCGTGGTGTGGCGGTTGACCAGGGCGAGCACGCAGCCGCGCAGGCCGACGGCGAGCGTCGCGGCGACCGTGCGCCACGAGTTGTCGGCCTGCGCCAGCACGGTCGCGTTCTCGTCGAGCACGGCCGCCAGCTCGTGGGCCCGCCGCAGCAACTCGCGTGCGGTGTGCTCGCCCTCGTCGTCCACCACGGCCAGGAAGTCGCCCTCCTCGGCCCGCCGCACGAAATCCCGCACCACCTGTCGCACCGGTTCCTCCACCCTCAGCCGCGGAACATCTCCCGCTCGGTTCCCATCACCGCGATCCGGCGGCCACGCATGTCACCGACCTGGGCGACCGCGGCCGCCCACTCGGGGCTCGCCAGTGCCTTGCGCAGGTCTTCGGCGCTGTCGAAGCTCAGCACCGACAAGCCGTCCCAGCCCTCCGAACGCGGCTCGAACGCGGCCTCGATCTCGGTGTGCCGCCACGCCCGCAGTCCCGGCAAGCGGAGGGTCAGCTCGGCGTGCTCGCCGCGCCACCACGCGATGAACCGCTCGTGCGTCCAGTCCGGCGGCCGGGCGGCCAGCAGCACGAGGTTGTAGAGGCCGTCCGGCGTCCCGCTCATGACGGCTGCTCCCCGGACCGCTGCTCCCCGAACCGCACGGCGGGCGAACGGGCCATGAGCATGCGCTCGGCGAGGCCGTCGGCGTTGATCCGCGCCGCCGCGACGAACGTCGAGACCACTTGCCCGTCGCGCCGCGTCTCGCCGAGGAACAGCTCGTCCGGGCCGTTGGTGGAGGCCGTGATCAGGTGATGGGTGAACGCACCCTTCTCCCGCTGTGCCAGGTAGTGCTCCATCGCCGCACGTCCGCCGGCGAAATCGGTGGCCGCCTCCGCCCCCGTCGAGAACAGCACGGAGAAGGCGAAGTCCGCGCTGATCAGGTCGAGCACGCGTTCCGGGTGGTCGCTGTCCATGAGTTCGAACCACGCCGTCAGGAACGGCGCCGGTGCGGTGTCGTCGGTCTCGCCGGTCATTTGGAGTCCTCTCGAGCCGCGGCCACGCCCGCGCGGCGGCCGGAGACCACGGCGAGGCACAACCCGCCGCCGTAGCCCTGGTGGTACACGTCCGACATGTCCGCGCCCGCCGCGTACAGGCCGGGGATGGCGCGGCCCGCCTCGTCCACCGCGACGCCGTCGTCGTCCACGACCACGCCACCGAAGGTGAAGGTGATCGCGGGCACCACGTCGGCCGCGTAGACCGGACCGGCCCCGAGCCGGGCACGTGCCTCGTCGTCCAGTTCCAGCGGCAGGCGGTAGCCCCACCGGTCGAGCACGGGGGCGAGCGCGGCCAGGTCGTCGGCGACGGTGGCGCGCCCGCCCCGGTCCCTGGTGAACGCCCAGCGGTCGAGCCGGGGACTGCCGGGCACGAACGGGGCCTGCGCGGCACCCCGCTGGACTTCCTCCGACCACAGCAGCAGGCCGCGTCCGCCGTGCGCGGCCAACGCCATCGCGTTGTTGTGGTCCCGGCGGGTCTCGTCGGCGAACCGCCTGCCCGCGGGATCGAGCAGCACACCGAGGCTGCTGTGGTAGAGCGCGAAGGTGATGAAGTCGAGCGGGCTGACCGCCTCGACGCCGGCGGCGTAGAGACGGCATGTCGAACTTGAAGCCCCGACCGGCGAGCGCCGCCTGCTCGCCGGTCAGCGGGGGCACGTAGGACCGCAGCCAGTCGATCGCGTCCTGGTAGCCGCGCACGACGAGGTTCCCGTGGCGCTGGAACTCGCCGGGGTCCTCGGCGCGCATCCGCTCCTCGTCCTCGATGGCCCAGACGTAGCCGCCCGAGATGGCGGCCGAGCCGCCGATCGTCGGCGCGGACTCGACCACGACCACTTTCGCGCCCGCCGACGCCGCCGTGACCGCCGCGGACATCCCGGCCAGCCCGGCCCCGAACACGACGACGTCTACCGAGGCCGGGGCGCTCACGACCCGACCACCTGGAACGTCGTGGTGAAGTAGACCTGGTACGCGGCGAGCTTCCCGTTCGGCGACACGGTTCGGCCCCGCGGGAACGGCGGCGGGCACCGCGGTCACGCTGGCCAAACTCGGCGCGACGGTCCGCACCGCGGGTGCCGTCGGTGCGGACCCGATCGGCGATCTGCTGCTGTCGATGCTGGCCGGGTACGGGGTCGACACCTCGCTGGTGGTGCGCCGCGACGGCGTGCAGACCTCGGCGTCGGTGCTACCGATCCGCCGGGACGGCAGCAGGCCGGCGTTCCACGTTCCCGGCGCGAACCTCGCCTACGGGCCCGACGACGCCCCATACACCGACATCGCGCGGGCGACCCACCTCCACCTGGGCGCGCCCGAGCTGATGGGCGGCGAGAACGCGGCGAAGATCCTCGCCCCGGCGCGGGCAGCCGGCGTGGTGACCTCGGCCGACCTGCTCGCCCCCGGCGATCCCGGCGTGCTGCCCTGGATCGCACCCGCTCTGCCCTCTCTCGACTACCTGCTGCCCAACGACGAGCAGGTCCTCGGACTCACCGGTGCCGCCACGCTGGAGGAAGGGGCTCGCGCGTTGCTCGAGCGGGGCGTCGGGTGTGTCGCGGTCACCCGCGGGGCGCGGGGTGCGCTCGTGATGACGGCGGACGAGGTGATCACGGTGCCCGCGTTCGCCGTCGAGGTGGTCGACAGCACGGGCTGCGGCGACGCGTTCTCCGCCGGGTTCCTCCGCGGCGTCGGCCTCGGTCGTCCGCTGCGGGATGCCGCCGTGCTGGGCTGCGCGGCCGCGGCACTGGTGGCTCAAGGGCTCGGCGGTGACCACGGCGAGTTCGACCTGGCCACCGCCGACTCGCTCGCCGCCGGCACCCCGACCCTGGAGGTGGACTGATCCGCCACGCCGGCGCGGCACTCCTGCGAGCGTGAGCGGCCGATCGGCCGCCGGATCGGGACGAGGCCGCCACCGACGTGTTCGGCGGGTTACCGGGCGAGCATCCGGAGGCCGGTTTCCTCGACCAGTGCGCCGACGTCGGCGAGCTTCTTCGTCCCGGTCGGCCGGTACCAGCGCCAGACGCTCACGATCATGCCCAGCAGGTTCTGCGCCAGCAGCTGCGCGTCCCGTTCGATGAACAGCCCCTCGGCCATGCCGCGTTCGAGCAGTTCGGTCCAACTGGTCTCGATCTGGTGCACGAGGTCGCGCGCGGCCAGCCGTTCGGCTTCCTCCCGTTTGGACCGACGTGGCACGGCGAGCAGGTCGAGGTTGTTCTGCAGGATGCGCATCTGCAGCACCTCGTGCGCCGACACGGCGTAGGCCGCGCGGATCGCCGCGCGCAGGGCCTCGGCCGCGTCCGGCTGGTCCGCGGTCGCCTGGAGGAACATCTCGTGCGACCGCTGCAACTCCAGCCGCATGATGGTGAGCAGGCAGTGCGCCTTCGACTCGAAGTAGTGGTAGAGCGCGGTCTGCCCGATGCCGACCTTCTCCGCCACCTTCGACCACTTGGTCGCGTCGTACCCTTCCCGGCCGAAGTACTTGATGGCGATCGACAGGATGGCCGCACGCTTCGACCGCGGTCCCTCGTCCGGCTCGACAATCTTGGCCGCAGTCACGACATACCCCCGCTTGTGGTCCGTCCGGTGAACGACGGGCCAGTCTAGACCTGATTTGAACTCAGTTCCACTTCGGGGAGCCGGAGCGCGGCTACACCCGCTCCAGGACCGTCGCGTTCGCCATCCCACCGCCCTCGCACATGGTCTGCAGCCCGTACCGGCCGCCGAACGACGGCACGATCTCGTCGTCGAACACGCCCGACGCGGTCGCGGCCACCGCCCGTTGGTGGCTGCGCAGCGCGAACCGCTCCATGTCTTCCCTGGACACGTCCCACTTCTCCGCGATCAGCTCCGCGCCCCGGAACTGGGACACCTCCTGATCGCCGAACACCTGCCGCCAGCCTTCACCGTCGAAGGGTGCGCCCATCCCCTCGCGCTCACCGACGATCATGGGACTGGCGATCGGCACCAGGCTCATCACCTCGACCCCGCCGGCCACGACGAGGTCCGCCGTGCCGGAGAGCACCGCCTGCGCGGCGAAGTGCACGGCCTGCTGCGAGGAGCCGCACTGCCGGTCGAGGGTGGTGCCCGGCACGTGCTGCGGCAGGCCGGCGGACAGCCACGCGGTGCGGGCGATGTTGCCCGTCTGCGCGCCGATCTGGCCGGATCGACGGCCGAGCGTTCGATGAGCGCGCGCAGCACGTGCGCCCCGAGATCGGCGGGGTGCACGCCGCTCAACGCGCCGTTGCGGCGTCCGACCGGCGTGCGGACCGCCGCGACGATGAAAGCCTCAGCCATGATCTCCTCCTGGGGTGATGCCGCCGAACGTGAGCGGCGGGCCCTCATCGCGAAACGCGGGCGGGCGTTCATCGCCGAACGCGGGTGGGCCCTTGTCGCCGAACACCGGCAGGCGCGTGCCGCATCCAGCAGTCCTTGCGCCATGGCGAGGTCGATGGCGTTGGCCGCCTCTGGGCGGTTCAGCACCACGTGTGCGACGCCGTCGTGGACAACGACGGTGACCGGGCTCATCGTGCCGTCCAGCCGCCGTCGACGACCAGGACCTGACCGGTGCAGTAGGACGAGGCGCCGGAGGCGAGGAACACCAGGGCGCCGTCCAGCTCCCGTTCCCCGCCCGGCCGGCGCAGCATCGTGTTGCGGTCCACCCACCGCGCCGACCGCTCGTCGGCGAACAGCCCGGCGGTCATCTCGGTGCGGAACCAGCCGGGCGCCAGCGCGTTGACCCGCACTCCACTCGGTCCCCACTGGCCGGCGAGTTCCCTGGTCAGCCCGATCAGGCCCGCTTTGGACGCGCTGTAGCCCGCGCCACCCAGCGGCGCGCCGGACACGAGGCCGAGGATCGACGCCACGTTGACGATGCTCGTACCCGCCCCGCCGGTCTCGGCGACGAGTTTCGCCAGGTGGAACGGGGCGACCAGGTTGACCGACAACACGTCGGCCATGTCTTCCGCGCTCTCCTCCGACGCGTCTGGAGAGCCGGACAACGCGGCGTTGTTCACCAGCACGTCGACGCGGCCGAAGCGCGCCATGGTGGCATCGACGCACGCCCGCGCCTGGTCGGGCTCGCCGGCGTTGGCCACGACGTCGAGCACCTCTCCCCCGCCGTCGTCCGCCAATAGTTCGGTGCGGGCCGCCGCGAGCCCTTCCGGCTTGCGGGCCGCGATGACGACGTGCGCGCCCGCGGCCCGGAACGCCTTGGCGATCGCCAGCCCGATGCCGCGCGAACCGCCGGTGACGACGGCGACCCTGCCCTCCAAAGTGGTCACTCGCTCTCCTCGTGCCGCGCCAGTTCGAGCTTCGCGATGGTGCGCAGGTGGACTTCGTCGGGGCCGTCCGCGATCTGCAACGCCCTGGTGATGGCGAACAGCCGCGCGAGCACCGTGTCGTCGCTGACCCCGGCGGCGCCGTGCGCCTGCACGGCCCGGCTCACCACGCGGTGCGCCACCTCCAACGCCGCCACCTTGATCGCGGCGACCTCGGTGCGCGCGGCCCGGTTGCCCACGGTGTCCATGAGCCAGGCCGACTTGAGCACGAGCAGGCGCACCTGGTCGATCTCGATGCGGCTGCGCGCGATCCACTCGCGCACCACGCCCTGGTCGGCGAGCGGGCCGCCAAAAGCGGTGCGGCGCAACACCCTCCGGCACATCAGGTCGAGCGCGCGTTCGGCGAACCCGACCGCGCGCATGGCGTAGTGCATCCGGCCGGGGCCCAGCCGCCCCTGGGCCAGGGCGAACCCGTCGCCCTCGCCGCCGAGCAGGTTCTCCGCCGGCACCCGGACGTCCTCGAAGAGCACGTCGCCGTGGCCGAGCCGGTCGGTGTAGCCGAACATGGGCAGGTCCCGCAGCACGGTGATGCCGGGCGTGTCCCTGGGCACGAGCAGCATGCTCTGCCGGCGGTACGCGGGCGCGTCCGGGTTCGTGACGCCCATGACGATGACGAGTGCGCAGTCCGGGTCGAGGATGCCCGAGGTGTACCACTTGCGGCCGTTGACGACGTAGCTGTCGCCGTCCCGGACGATCGTCGTCCGGATGTTGCGCGGGTCGGAGCCCGCCACGTCGGGCTCGGTCATCGCGAAGCAGGACCGGATGCGCGCGTCCAGCAACGGCGTCAGCCACCGCTCCTGCTGCTCTGGCGTGCCGAACAGCGACAGCAGCTCCATGTTGCCGGTGTCCGGAGCGGAGCAGTTGAACACCTCGGGGCCGATGATCGACCGCCCGGCGATCTCGGCCAGGGGCGCGTACTCCAGGTTGGTCAGCCCGGCACCCCTGTCGCCGTGCGCGAGGAAGAGGTTCCACAGCCCTTCGGCGCGGGCCTTCTCCTTCAGCTCCACCATGATCGGCGGCAGGTCGTGCGGTTTGCCGGACTCCGCGAGCTGCCGGTCGTACACCGCCTCGTTGGGGTACACGTGCTGATCCATGAAGGACCGCATCCGCTCGCGCAGCTCCTGCACACGCGGGGAGAAGCCGAAGTCCACGACTGTCCTCCGTAGTTGGTTCGCGAGTAGGTTCGCGGCCTCAGCCGAGGATCTCGGTGGCCGTGCGGATCATCGCCGCGATCGTCGGCGGCAGTAGTTCCTGGTGCGGGTCGTGGTGCCGGCCCTCGCGGTGCCTGCGCAGGTTGTGGCCCATGATCGCGGCCATCTTCATCCGCCCCAGCGCGCGGAACCAGTCCATGTCGGGCAGTGCCGGGCCGTAGCCGGCCAGCAGTTCGGCCTCGGTGGGCAGGTCCTCGACTGGGCGCCCCACACCGGGGAAGTTGGTGTCGTCGCGGAACAGCAGCAACCAGGCCAGATCGGTGCGCGGGTCCCCGACGCTCCAGATCTCCCAGTCGATCACCGCCGTCACCCGGTCACCGACGCAGAGCGCGTTGCCGAGTCGGAAATCGCCGTGCAGCAACACCGGCGGCAGGTCACCGGGCACGGTCGCGGCGAGCCGCCGCAGCAGTTCGTCCGAGCCGGGGCGCAACTCGGCCGGGACCGCGTGCAACGTGCGGCTCCAGCGGTCCAGTTCGGCGCGCGCGTCGGTCGGTGCGGGCAGGTCGGTCGGCAGACCCGACAGGTCGACCTCGTGCAACCGGCGCAGCACGGCGACCAGCGCCAGCATCCGCGCTCGGGCCGTTGCCGGGTCGAGGTCGTGCTCGTCTGTCACCGGCTCGACCGCGTCACCGGTGGCGAACTCCATGGCGAACCAGGCTGGTTTCCGCTTGTCCACGGCCACCACCTCCGGCACCGGGACGTTCTCGCCGCGCAGGGCGGTGAGAACGCGCGCTTGGCGCAGCACGTCGTCGCGCCCGATCGGCCGCCGGCCCGGCGGTACCGCCTTGACGACGTAACGGCCGGTCGACGACGTGACCGAGTAGGTGAGCCCGGAGTGGCCACCCGGCAGCGGGACCGGTTCGCCGCCCAGTCGGTCCCGCACCCGACCGGCCAACGTGGACAGTGCGGTGGTCATCGGGGCTCCCGGGGCAGGCCGAGCACGCGCTCGGACAGGATGTTGCGCTGGATCTCGTCGGTGCCGCCGGCGATGGCGTACCCCGGCGCGCCGAGCAGGTGCTCGGTCCACGCGAACGTGCCCCACTCACCCGTGTCGGCCACCAGCCGCGGCCCCAGCAGTCGCAGCACGAGGTCGGTGGTGCGGCGCATCGTCTCGGTGGCGTACAGCTTGCCCACCGAGGCTTCCGCGCCCGGTGCGGTGCCCGCTTCGAGTGCCGCGGTGATCCGCAGGCCGATGACCCGCTGCACGAGGGTGCGGATGTAGAGGTCCGCGGCCAGGTCGCGCTGCACCTCGCCCGCCGGGCACCGCCGGGCCAGCTCGATCGCGCGGTCGGCGTTGTCCAGGCCGAGCGTCCCGGAGTCGAGCCGTTCGGCGGCGAGGACGGACAGGGTGACCTTCCACCCCTGGCCGACCGGCCCGAGGCGATCGGCGTCCGGCACGACGACCCCGTCCAGGTACACCTCGTTGAAGCTCTCCCCGCCGGTCATCTGCCGGATCGGGCGGATCGTGACGCCGGGGGCGTCCATCCGGACCAGGAACACGGTGATGCCCGCGTGCTTGGGCACCTCTGGATCGGTGCGGCAGACCGCAACCCCCCACGTCGCCACGCGCGCGCCCGATGTCCACACCTTGTGCCCGTCGAGGACCCAGCCGTCGTCGTGGCGTACCGCTCGGGTTCGCACGGCGGCCAGGTCCGCCCCCGCCTCGGTCTCGGAGAACAGCTGGCAGGCGAGTTCGTCGGCGCGCAACATGGGCCGCAGCCACCGCTGTTTCTGCTCCTCGGTGCCCCAGATCCCGATCGCAGGCGCGACCAGGTGCCTGGTCACCGGGAAGATCTCGGTCCGCTGTGGGACGTCGAACGCGGCTTCCTCGGCCCGGTAGAGACCTTCGTAGTGCGGGGGCAACCCTTGGCCGCCCAGCTCGACGGGCCAGCTCAGCGCGCCCCAGCCCTGGTCGTACCGGGTCCGCTCCCAGTCCCTGATGCGCTCGGTGTGCGCACGCTCCTCGTCCTCGGTCCAGTTCTCGAAGACCGCGACGGAGTCGTCACCACTGCCCCACGCCCGCGTTTCCCCGCGCCGTGCGGCAGCGGTACCCAACCACGCACGGGCCTGCGCCCGGAACGACGCGGGGTCCGGAATTCCGGTCATGACCTCACCTCACCCGGACAGGACGGTGCACGCGCTCACGCCCGGCGCGCCGTACACGTGGGTGAAACCGACCCTGGGACCACCGGGCACCTGACGCACGCCCGCACGCCCGCGCAGCTGGAGCACCACCTCGTAGACCTGGCGCAACCCGGACGCGCCGATCGGTTCACCGTTGGCGATGCAGCCGCCGTCGGTGTTGACCGGAAGCGTCCCGGAGATCTCCGTGGCGCCCTCGGCGATCAGCTTCTCCTGCTCGCCGTCCGCGCAGAAGCCGCACTCGGCCAGGTGCATGACCTCCGCGCCGCTCTCGGTGTCCTGCACCTGCACCACGTCCACGTCACCGGGACCGAGTCCGGCCCGTTCGAACACCGCCGTCGCCGCGGCCCGGCTCACGCTGGTCAGCTCCCCGCCCGGCACCCACGGGCTGAACACCTCGAAGGTGCCGAACGTCCGGGTCCGCACCTCGGCGGCGCGCAGCGTCACCGGCACGCCCTCGTGCGGCGCGCACAGCACCAGCGCCGCCGCACCCTCACCGGGCGAGCAGAACATGAAGCGGGTCAACGGGTCGTTCACCATGCCGGAGGCGAGCACCTCGTCCGCGCTGATCGCCTTGCGCCGCCAGGCGTTCGGGTTGAGCGCCCCGTTGCGGTAGGCCTTCTCCGCGACGAGTCCGAGCGTCCTGGCCGAGATGCCGTGGTCGTGCATGTACCGCTGGATCTTCATGCCGAAGAACTGGGTGGTGACCATCAGGCCGTCGCGCCCGTACGCCTCGTCGAGCCCCCAGTCCGCGGGCCGGGGGTCGAACGCACCGCGCGGGTGCTTGTCGAAGCCCACCGCGACCACGACGTCCGCCATGCCCGACCGGATCGCGTTCGCCGCGGACACCAGCGCGCTCCCGCCGGTCGCGCAGCCGTTCTTCACGTTGACGAACGGCACACCGGTGAGCCCGAGTTCGGCGACCAGGGTGTCCGCGTTCCCGGCGGCGTCACTGCCACCGAAGGCCGCCCCGACCCGCGACCACTCGATCCCGGCGTCCGCCAGCGCCGCGGTGACCGCCCGGACGGCGTGCTGCCGCCCGCTGACGTCTTCGGTGCGGCCGAACCGCGTGATGCCCGCTCCCGCGATCAGCACTTCAGTCATCGGCACTCCTGGCTCTGGGAACCCCGACGCCCGCCTCGATCCGCACCGGCATGCCGATCCGGATCGAGGCCAGGTCGTCGGTGTCGAGGACGGCGGCGACCCGCACGCCCTCCGGCAGTTCGACGTAGCCGACCGCGGACGGGGCGAACCCACCCGGCGGCGGCACGTACGGCGGCGACTTGGGCTCGAACCGCTGCACGGTCCACGTCCACAGCTCGCCGACGGCGGACAGCGTCACCGGCCCGGTGGCCTGCCCACAACGCGGGCAGGCGTCACCAGCCGGGTACAGTGTCACCGCGCAGGCGCCGCACCGCGCCCCTCGAAGCGAGGGCATCAGCGCCCCGTCCACTTGGGCTCGCGCTTCTCCAGGAACGCGGCCACGCCCTCGGCGGCGTCCTGGGAGTTGAGCGTGACGCCGACAGCGAGGTGTTCCATCACCATCAACGACTGGATGTCCGCTTCGAGGCTGCGGTCGATGGTCATCTTGGTGATGCGCATCTGGAACGGGCTCTTGTCGGTGAGGTGGCTGATGAACTCGGCCACCGTGTCGTCCAGCTCCTCGGCGGGCGCGGAAGAGTTGATCAGGCCGAAGGCGACGGCCTCGGTGCCGGACAGCAGCTTCCCGGTGAGCATCAGCTCCTTGGTCTTGCGGATGCCGATCATCCTGGGCACCCGGTAGATCGGGCCCGCGCCGCCGAACAGCGCGCGGCGGATGTGGAAGTCGCCGATCTTGGCGTCGTCGGCGGCGATCGCGAAGTCGCAGGAGATCATCAGCTCGAAGCCGCCCGCCGTGACGTGACCCTCCAGCACCGCCACGGACGGCGTCGCCATCGAGTACAGCCGGTCGCAGACCTTCGCCGAGACGACGGCGACGTCCATCGCGGTGCTGCTGCCGATGTAGTCGGACTGCAGCTCGTCGAGGTCGAAGCCCGAGCAGAACGTGCCGCCGCGCCCGCGCAGCACCAGCACCCGCAGCTCCGGGTCGGCGTCGACCTCGGTGATGATCTCGTCGAGCCGCTTGAGGATGGGCAGCGTGACGCAGTTCTTCTTCCACGGGCGGTTGAGCCAGACCCTGGCCACGTTGCCGTCCCGCTCGAACTGGATCTCGTCGTTGACGCTCACGGTGGTCTCCCAGGGTTCGAAACTGAACTGAATTCAATCCATGTGTAGAGGTCGCACGACGCCGTGTCAAGACTGGTCGGACGCGTGCTACGCCACGTTCGCGCCGCCATCGTCGAGGCCGAGCAGTGCGGCGATCCGGGCGCGGTGCTCGTGCGGCAACCCCAGGAACACCTCCGACGTGCGGGCCCGCCGCACGTAGCGGTGCGCGGGGTGCTCCCAGGTGAAGCCGATCCCGCCGTGCAGCTGCACGTACTCGGCCGCGGCCCGGACGGAAGCCGCCGAGCAGACGACTTTCGCCGCGCTCGCCGCGACCGGGAGCTCATCCGGCGCGGCGTCGACGCAGGCGGCGGCGTAACCGGCCGCCGACTTCGCCGCCTCGATCTCCACGAGCAGGTCCGCGAGCCGGTGTTTGACCGCCTGGAAGGACCCGATCGGACGGCCGAACTGGTTGCGCTGCCGCACGTGCGCCACGGTGGCCTCCAGCGCGTGCTCGCAACCGCCCACCTGCTCGGCCGCGAGTCCGGCCAACCCGGCGTCGCGGGCGGCGGCGAGGATCGCCTCCGCACCGCCCGGCGGTCCGACCGGTGTGGCCGGGGCGTCGTGGAACTCCAGCAGCGCCTGTGGTCGGCTCGGGTCGAGCACGCGCCGGGGCCGGCGCGTGAAACCGTCGGCGCAGGCGAACAGGGTGAGTCCGGCCGGGGTGCGGCCGGGGATCAGCACCAGGGACGCGTCCGCTCCGTCGAGCACCATGTCGACCGCTCCGCGCAGCCGCCCGGCTTCGGCGTCCACCGTGCCGAAGCCGAGGGTCGCGGTGGACGTTCCGGCGGCGAGCGCGGGGAGGTGGCGGGCACAGGCCTCGTCGTCGTTGGAGGCCAGGAGCGCGCTCGTCGCGAGCACGGCCGACGACAGCAGCGGCAGTGGTGACAGCGCCCGGCCCGCCTCACCCAGCGCCACGGCCAACTCGCGGAACCCGTACCCCGCGCCGCCGTACCGCTCCGGCACGGCGAGTCCCGGCACGCCGATCTGTCCGGCCAGCGTGTGCCAGTCCGCGCCCGGGTCGGCGAAGAACTCTCGCAGCACCGACCGCAGTTGCGCCTGTTCGTCGGTCTCGGCGAGCAGCGCGGGATCGATCGTCAGCACGTCACGCCTCCGACAGTTCGGCATCGGGGAGCACGGGTGTGCCACCGCCGAAGTAGGCCGCCTCGGCGCGTTCCGCGAACCCAGGGTCCGCGGACTCGCCGTACGCGGCGATCCGGCCCTCGTGCAGCACCACGACCTGGTGGCAGCACGTGAGCGCCCGACTCAGCGACTGTTCGAGCAGCACGACCGTCACCCCGTCGTGCGCCAGCCGGTTGATGCGCGAGTACACCTCGTCCACCAGCGAAGGCGCCAGCCCGAGCGCGGGTTCGTCGACGATCAGCACGTCGGGCTTGGCCATCAGCGCCCTGGCGACCGCGAGGATCTGCTGCTCGCCGCCACTCAGTCCCGCCGCCGGCACCCCGAGCCGCTCGCGCAGCCGCGGCGGCAGCCATTCGGCCGTCTCGTCCAGCCGCGACCGGAGGGCCGCGCCCTTCAGCCCGACCGCGTACCCGGCGACCTCCAGGTTCTCCCGCAGCGACAACGTCTTGAACAACGCACGGCCTTCCGGGACCAGACTGCCGCGGATGTCCGCCGGCGCCTCTCGCACGCCCGCCGACGGGACGAGTGAGCCGTGCAGCACGCGTCCGAGCGTGCTCTTGCCCGCGCCGTTGGCCCCGACCACGCCGAGCACGGCACCCCTCGGCACGGTCAGGTCCACGTCGTGCAGCGCCGCGACACCGCCGTAGTGGTGGCTCACCCCGCTCAGCCTGATCGCCGGCCGGTCGCTCGGTTCGGGCAGCTCGGCGCGGGTGCTCGTGGTGCCGAGGTAGGAGGCGCGGACGCGGGCGTCCAGCAGGATCGTGTCGGGCTCGCCTTCCGCGATCGCACGCCGAAGTCGAACGCCACGACGCGGTCGGCCACCGCGAACAGGTCGTCCAGCACGTGGTCGATGATCACGACGGCGCTGCCCTCGTCGCGGAGCTTGCGGATCTGGTTCGCGGCGAGTCGCCGCTCGCCCGCGTCCAGTCCGCCGAAGGGCTCGTCGAGCAGGAGCAGCGCGGGCCGTTCCGCGACCGCACGCGCCAGGTCCAGCCGCTTCTGGAGACCGAACGGCAGTTCCGTCGGACGCCGGTCGGCGACGTCGCCGAGACCCATGCCCGTGATCAGTTCGGCGGCACGGCGGCGGTGCTCCGCGGTGATCCGGCGGTTGGTGCACAGCACGTTCTCCGCGACGGTGAGTTCGGGGAACGCCTCGGCGTGCTGGAACGTCCGGCCGATGCCGTAGCGGCGGCGGGTGGTCGCCCGCGCGCCGAGCAGCGCCTTGCCCCCGTAGTCGACCTCGCCGTCGACCCGGCCGCCGCCGATCAGTCCGGAAAGGACGTTCAGCAGAGTGGTCTTCCCGGCGCCGTTGGGCCCGATGATCGCGACGACCTCGCCCTGCCGCACGGTGAGCGACGCCTGTTCCAACGCCTTGAGGCCGCCGAACCGGACAGTGACGCCGTCCAACCTCAAAACAACAGGCCCGTCCGGCACGGTTCGCCGTGCCGGTGCCTCAACAGCGTGTGGCTCGTCGCCGACGTGGTGAGCGACCGTTGTCGGCGCCGACCGGCGGGTGAGCCGGCGCAGCACTGTGCCCAGGAACGGCACCGCGCCGCCGGGCAGGAAGATCAGCGCCACGATCAGCAGCACGCCTGGAGGACCGGCTGCGGCAGCGAGACGGCCCCGGCGAGCGCGGGCGCCCACGCGAGGTAGACGCCGCCGACCACGGCGCCCGCGACCGAGCCGACACCGCCCAACACGCACGCCGCGATCACCGCGACACCGAGGTTCAGCGAGAAGGGGTCCGGGCTGACGAACCCGGTGATGCCCGCCGGCAGCACGCCGGACAGACCCGCGACACCGGCGCTGACCGCGAACGACAGCGCCGTCTGCGCTTCGGGCGCGATCCCGACCGAGCGCGCGACCAGCGGGTGGGACTTGGCGGCGACCAGGCGCATCCGCAACGCCGTCGTCCTGGCCAGCACCGCAGCAGCGAGCACCACGCCGGCCACCCCGATCGCCAGGTACTGGGTCTCACTGCCGCCGGCGAACGTGCCCAGCCCCAGCACGCTGTCCATCGCGCCGACCGGAACGCCCTGGTCGCCACCGGTGACATCGGTCCACCGGTTGATCACCTCCAGCGACACCAGGCCGAACGCCAGCGTGAGCAGCGCGATGTAGAGCACCGAGAAGCGCGCGCCCGCGTACCCGAGGAACGCGCCCATCGCCGCGCAGCAGGCGACGGCGGCGACCACGATGACCTCGAACGCCCAGCCGTGCGCGCTGCCGTAGGCCGCGAAGTAGGCGCCCGTGGCGAAGAACGCGGGGTGCCCGACGGACCACACGCCCGACCACCCGGCGAGCAGGCCGACCGAGATCGCGAGCACGGTGTAGACCGCGGCCAGGGCGACCGAGTACGCCTGGTAGGCCGGGACCGCGCCGCTGGCCACCACGCCGATGACGGCGAGGGCGGACAGCGGTCCCAGCGCGGCTTTCACGAGGGTGGAACGGCCGAGCGCCATGTGCTGCTCCTAGACCCGTGGGAACTAGACCCGTTGGAACGTGCGGGTGCCGAACAGGCCCTGGGGCCTGATCAGCAACACGAGGACCGTGAACGAGAAGACGAACGTGTCGCGGAAGCTCGCGAACACGTATGCGGCGGCGAGGTTCTCCAGCACGCCCACTGCCAGGCCGCCGATCACGGCGCCGTACATGCTGGTGAGCCCGCCGAGGAAGATCCCGGCGAAAGCGCGGAACAGCGGCGCGGCCAGCACGACCGGGCCGATGCCGCCACGCGGCGCGTACAGGCAGGCCGCGAGGGCGGCCAGGCCGAGCCCCAGCGCCCACGCGATGCGCGCGATCCGGTGGGCGCTGATGCCGATCACCTTGGCCGTGTCCGCGGACTCCGCGACCGCGCGCATGGCGGAGCCGAGGGTCGTCCGGCCGAACAGGAAGGCGACCGCGGCCATCGCGACACCCGCCACGGCGATGGTGAGCAGGCTCTGCGCGGGAATGGCCGCGTCGCCCCAGCGGACCGTGCCTTCCACGAGGTTGGGGAACGACCTGGACTGGGTGCCCCACACCGAGCTGATCACGCTCTCGACGATGAGCGTCACGCCCATGGTGATCACCAGTGCGGAGAACAGCTGCCCCTGGCCGAGCGGCCTGATCACGACCTCGCGCACCACGACCCCGGACACGGCCGTCGCCAGGATCGCCAGCAGGACGCCGACGACGAGGGCCACGCCCATGTCGTGGAACGTGATCGCGAGGTACAGCCCCAGGGTGGCCAGGCTCGCGATCGCGAAGTTCACCACGTCGGTCGCCCGGTAGATGATCACCAGGCCCAACCCCATGAGCCCGTAGATCGCACCACTGGCCACACCGCTCACCAGCACGAGCAGGAACTGATCCACGATGATCACCTCCAGGCACTAATTGAACTCAGTTCAAAGGACTGCAGGTGTCACGCGGTGAAACGTCCACCGTTCGCGAGCAGGACCGCGCCGACGAGGTTCGCCGACTCCTCCCCCGCCAGGTACAGCACGACGTCGGCGATCTGGTCGGCCGTCGCGTAGCGGGCGCGCTGTCGCAGGGCCCGCGGGGTGCGGTCGGCCATGCCCGTCTCGGTCGGTCCCGGCGCGACGAGGTTGACCGCCATGACCCGCCGCCACGACTCGTCGCCGAGCCGCGACGCGACGTCGAGCGGCACGCCGTCGACCACCGAGTCCGCGATGAGCCCCTTGGCCCACGGGTCGTCCACACCGGCGGCGTGCACGACCACGTCGAGCCGGCCGTGGTCGCGCACGATCCGGTCCACGAGCTCGTCCACCTGCGCGGGGTCCGAGACGTCGACGGGGGGCTCGCCGCTGACGTCCGCCGGAACCACCGCTGTCGCACCCTCGGTGGCGAGACCGCGCGCGACCGCCGCACCGATGCCCGAACCCGCGCCGGTCACCAGCGCGACCTTGCCGTCGAACCGCCCCACGCGACACCCCCGGCTTCCTGAACTGAATTCAGTTTGCTATGTTGACCCGGTGGTGTCAACCATGAGGGCGTTGCGCCTGTCCGGGTGGGGGCAGGCGCCGGAACTGCGCGAGGTCGACCGGCCGGTGCCGCGCGACGGGCAGGTGCTGGTGGCGGTGGAGGCCGCCGGCCTGTGCCACTCGGACCTGCACGTGCTCGACGCCGGGCCGGGCGACCTGCCGTTCCGGCTGCCGTTCACGCTGGGGCACGAGGTGGCGGGGCGCGTCGAACAGGCGGGTCCGCTCGCCGATGTGGCCGTCGGTGAACGCGTGCTGGTGTACGGACCGTGGGGCTGCGGGCGGTGCGGGCGCTGTGCGGCCGGCCTGGAGAACTACTGCGACCGCCGCGCCGACCTGGGCTGGGCTGGGATGGGACTGGGTCGTGACGGCGGGATGGCCGACTACGTCCTGGTGCCGTCGGGTCGCCACCTCGTGCCCATCGGGGATCTCGCGGCCGAGAGCGCCGCGCCGCTGTCGGACGCCGGGCTGACGCCCTACCACGCGCTCGCCCCGCACATCCCGGTGCTCGACGCGGAGTCCACCGTCGTCGTGATCGGCGCGGGTGGCGGGCTCGGTCATCTCGCGGTGCGCCTGCTGCGCGCCCTGACACCGAGCCGCGTGGTCGCGGTGGACGTGCGGCCGGAAGCGCTCGCTCTCGCCCGGTCGTGCGGCGCGCACGTGACCGTGCTGTCCACACCGGATGGCGCGGCTCGGTTGCCGGGGTGACGTGCGGGCGGACGTCGTGCTCGACTTCGTCGGATCGGACACCACGCTGGCGCTCGCCGCAGGTTCCGTCCGCGCGCACGGTGAACTGGTCGTCGTCGGCAGCGGGGGCGGCGTGCTGGAGGTGCGCAAGCCCGGCGCGCTGCCACCGGGATGCCGCGTGTCGCTGCCGTTCTGGGGCTCCCGGATCGAACTCGACGACGTGGTCGACCTGGCCCGCGCGGGAGAGCTGCCGGTCGCCACGGAGTCGTTCCCGCTGTCCCGCGCGCACGAGGCGCTGGCCGCACTGCGTTTCGGCGAAGTGCGCGGACGCGCCGTACTGATCCCCGACTGACCGGAGGTTCGCGTGTCCCCGTCCCGTACCGCGATCGTGACCGGCGCCGCGCGTGGCATCGGCGCCGCCGCTGTGCTGAACGGTCATCACGGTCAGCGTTTCCGCGCGACGACGAACTCGGCGCGGATGGGCACCGCTGCGCCGGCACGCGTGGCGTAGGGGGCCAGCAGCTCACGGGACTCGGCCAGGACCCGTTCGAACACCCCGCTGTCGATCCGGTCGGCCAGCGGGGTGCCGTTCACCTCGGTCCGCACCATCTGGTCGATCGAGTCCCACCGGGCCGTTCCCAGCAGCGAGTGGCTGTCGGCGACCTCCAAGCCGGCACGTGCGCAGTGCGCGGCCAGTTCGTCCAGGTCACCCTGCGACCAGTAGGTGCTCAACAGGCTGACCGCCTCCGGTCCGGTGTGCCGCGCGACCGTCTCCACCCACGGCCCGTAGGCGGGCTGCCGGTCCAGGCTGCTGTAGACCTGCAGCCCGACCACGCCGTCCGCCGCGCACACCCGACCCATCTCGTGCAGGGCTCGGGTGGTGTCCGGGAAGAACATCAGCCCGGACTGGCAGAGCACGCGGTCGAAGGCGCCGTCGGCGAACGGCATCGCGGCGGCGTCCCCCTGACGCCAGTCGAGGTCCGGCCGCAGCCGCCGGGCGACGGTGAGCATGCCGTCGCCGAGGTCGAGCCCGACCACCCGCCCGGTCGGGCCGACGCGGTCGGCGGCACGCCGGGTGAGGACGCCGGTGCCGCAGGCGACGTCGAGCACCCGCTCGCCGGGCCGGACCCCGGCCAGGTCCAGCAGCGGCTCCGTCCACTGCGTGAACAGCGCGGGCACGAACTTCTCCTCGTAGACCTCGGCCTGCTCAGCGGAGATCCGGAACGTCTCGGTAGTCATCTCCGACCAACCCTTCCTGGTTGTGACCAGGACGAGCGTGGCTCCTGCGGTACTGGCGAGGATGGGTCAGCCGACCCATCCGGCGACGCGTTCGGCGCCCATAATGGCCAGGTGGACGCCGACGAGCTCGTGGCGACCGGGACCACCGCGCTCCAGGACGGCCGCTGGGCCGACGCCCGGGTGGCGTTGGAGGCGGCGGTGGCACGCGACGCCTCCCCGGAGGCACTCGACGGGCTCGGGGAGGTCCGCTACTGGCAGGGCGACTACGCCGCCGCCATCGACCTCCGGGAACGTGCCTACGCCGGGTACCGGGCTCGGGGTGAGACCCGCCGTCCCGCCCGGCTGGCCGCCTACCACCTGGCCTTCGACTACGCCGCCGTGCACGGCAACTTCGCCGCCGCGAACGGGTGGCTGGAGCGCGGACGACGGCTGGCGCGGGCGAGCGGCGACTGCCCCGAACACGGCTGGGTCGAGCTGGCGTGCGTCCCGGCCACCGACGACCTCGACGAGAAGGACCGGCACGTGGCCGCCGCCCTGGACATCGCGCGCCGGTTCGGGGACTCCGACCTGGAGTTCGACGCGCTCGCCTACGCCGGCGCGGCACTCGTCGAACGCGGGCACATCGCCGAGGGCATGCGACACCTGGACGAGGCGGCCGCCGCGACCCAGGGCGGCGAGGTGCGCAGCCCCGTCGCCGCCGGGGAGATCCTGTGCAAGATGCTCGTCGCCTGCGAGATGACGCTCGACGTGCGGCGCGCGCAGCAGTGGACGGAGGCGGCCGACACGCTGTCCCACCGCGCCAACCTGGCCTGGGCGTCGGCCATCTGCCGCACCCACTACGGGGGCATCCTCACCGCGGCCGGCCGCTGGGCCGACGCCGATGCGGAGCTGACCGGCTCACTGCGGTTGTACGGCCGCAGCTACCGGGCCCTGCGCTCGGCGGCGATCGTCCGCCTCACCGACCTGCGCGTCCGCCAGGGCCGGCTGGAGGAGGCCGAGCAGCTCCTGGCCGGGCACGAGCACGACGCCTACGCCGTCCGTCCGCTGGCGCGGCTGCACCTGGCCCGCGGCGAACTGGAGCTGGCCGCCACGGTCCTGCGCCGCCACCTGGGCAACTCCGGCGAGGACGTGCACGCCGTCCCGGTGCTGGCGCTGCTCACCGAAGTGGAGGTCGCCGCCGGGCACGGGACGGAGGCTGCCGATATCGCAGCCCGGCTGGCCGCCCTCGCTCAACGCACCCCGACACCCCTGCTCGCCGCCTTCGCGGCCTACGCCGCGGGCATCTCCGCCACCGACGACCACACCGCCATCGGCCACCTCGAACGGGCGCTCGCCGGGTTCCAGACCGCCGCCCTCCCGTTGGAGGAGGCCCGCACCCGGCTGGAGCTGGCCCGCCTGCTCGCGGCCACCTCCCCTGAGGTCGGCGTCGCCGAGGCACGAGCGGCGCTGGCCGTCTTCGACCGGCTGGGTGCTGCCCGCGAGGCCGATGCCGCCGCGGCGCTGCTGCGCTCCCTCGGCGTCCACGGCCGCACCGGCGCCAAGAACGTCGGCCTGCTCTCCACCCGCGAACGCGAGGTGCTGCACCTGCTCGGACTTGGCCTGTCCAACCCGGAGATCGCCACCCGACTGTTCATCAGCCGCAAGACCGCGGCCCACCACGTCAGCAACGTCCTGACCAAGCTCGGCCTGCGCAACCGCGCCCAAGCGGCGGCCCTCGCCCGCACCGCCGAACTGCCCCATCCCTGACCGACGCGCGTCTTCCAGGTCGGGCCGCCCGCTCCGCACAGGCCGGCAGCGCTACTTCAATTGGGAAATCCGGCTGTCGAGCGCGGAGATCCGAGCCTCCTGTCCGGTGATGATCTCCTGGGCGAGGGTCTTGGTCGCCGCGTCCTGCCCGGTCGCCAGCGCTGTCTTCGCCATCTGGACGCCGCTGCGCAGGTGCTTGGCCAACGTGACCAGCCACTGTCGATCGAAGTCCTGCCCGGAAGAGTTCTCCAGCACGGAGATCTCCGCAGCCGAGAGCATTCCCGGCATGCTGTGCGCGGCCTGCCCGCCCGCGGGAACCTCGACGTTCCACGACCGGAGCCAGCCGGACATCAGCTCGATCTCCTCGGTCTCCGCGGTGGTGATCTCCGTCGCCGTGTTCTTCACGAACTCCGAGGTGCTGCGCTGCGCGGCCAGCGTGGCGAGCTGGATCGACTGCTGGTGGTGCGGGATCATCAGCTGGGAGAAGCGTATGTCGGTCTCGTTGGCCCCGGCCGCGTTCGGCGCCGCGGGAGCAGTCCCCCCGCTCGCCATGGAACACGCGGTCAGTGTCCAGACCAGCAACCCCATCAGTGCCGCCGCCGCCTGTCGGCGCATGAGTCCTCCGCTGTAGATGTCGTCCTGACATAGGGGGTTACGGCCGCGCACCGCAGACGGTTCAAGCCGGTCGCGCCGAGTTCCGCGGACATCGCGGCGGTCCGCGTGGTGCCCAGGGTGTCGGCGACTGGTCCCTATCGTGTCGCCATGCACACCGTGGCCGTGCTCGCCTTGGACAAGGTCATCCCGTTCGACCTGTCCACCCCCATCGAGGTGTTCACCCGCACCCGACTGCCCGACGGCCGCCCCGCCTATCGCCTCCGCGTCTGCGGCGCCACCCCGACCGTCGACACCGGAGCGTTCACCCTCCAGCCGCCGTACGGGCTGGAGGCCCTGACCGAGGCGGACACGATCATCCTGCCCGGCTGCGCCGACCCGACCGCCCCGATCCCGGCCGAGGTTCTCGACGCGCTGCGGCAGGCCGCCGACAACGGCACCCGGATCGCCTCGATCTGCGCCGGCGCGTTCATCCTCGCCGCCGCCGGACTGCTCGACGGCCTGCCCGCGACGACCCACTGGCTCGCCGCACCCGCGCTGGCCCGACTCCACCCGGAGATCAAGGTGGACCCGGACGTGCTCTACGTCGACAACGGCCAGTTCCTGACCTCCGCCGGCGCCGCCGCCGGACTCGACCTGTGCCTGCACCTGATCCGCCGCGACCACGGCTCCGCGGTCGCCGCCGACGCCGCCCGCCTGTCGGTCATGCCCCTGGAACGCGAAGGCGGGCAGGCGCAGTTCATCGTCCACGACCAGCCACCCCTGCCGCGGGGTTCGGTCCTGGAGCCCCTGTTGCGCTGGCTGGAGGACAACACCGCGCACGACCTGGCCCTTGACGACATCGCCGCCCACGCCGGGATGAGCACCCGCACCCTCAACCGGCGCTTCCGCGAACAAACCGGCACCACTCCCCTGCAATGGCTGCACCGCGCCCGAATCCGCCAGGCGCAGCACCTGTTGGAAGCCACCGACCACCCGATCGACCGGATCGCCGGCCAGGTCGGGTTCGGCTCACCCACCGCCTTCCGCGACCGCTTCAAACGCGTCGTCGGCACCAGCCCCAACGCCTACCGCACCGCCTTCCGGGGAACCGGCACCAACTGACCCGGTGGTCCCCGAACCGTCCCGAACAGTCCCGAACCGTCCGGTTCCACCGGGATGGCGCACGCCTATCACGAGGACGCGGGATGACCGGTCCGGCGGCTCGGCAGCAAGATCGCCGTGGCTGGCTACCACCCCACGGAGCAGGAGGCGTTCATGATTCGCGGTCTGATCCGACAAGGCCGGGCCCATGGCTGAGCACCGGCGGCAGCTCGACATCGCGGTGATCGGCGCCGGGATCCTCGGTCTGGCCACCACCGAGGCGCTGGTGCGCCTGGGAGTGGACGTGACGTGCTTCGACGGACGTCCACCCGGACGCGGGCTCTCCGGCGGTCTCACCCGGACGTTCCGGCACCGCCACGACAGCGAGCAGGTGGTGGGGCTCGCGGTGGCGGGCAAGGAGGGCTTCGACCGGTGGGCCAAGCGGTTGGGCCGCAGGCTGATCGGTGACGAGGGCGTCGTCTACGCGGGCATGACCCCCGACCACGCGGCGGGCATGCGCGCACACGGCGTCGAGCACCGCTTCGCCGATCCCGCGGAACACCGGTCGCTGTTCGGGCCGCTGGCCCCGGTGTCCGGGCCGCTGTTGGTCGATCCCGACGGGGGCGCCATCCGGGCCAAGCGCACCATCGACGCGCTGGCGGGCTGGGTGGGCGACCGGATCGTGCAGGCCGACATCCACAGTGTCACGGTTCCGCCGGACGGCGACGGCGTGGAGATCCAGACCACCGAGTCCATCTACCGGGCCCGGCACGTCGTGATCTGCGCCGGCACCGCCGCGCCCCGGCTGGGCGCCGGGGTCGGTTTCGACATGCCGGTGCGGTCGGCGCTGCACGCGCGCCCGCACTTCCGGCTCCGCGACGGGTACCGCGGCGAACCGCTGCCCTGCTGGGTGGACATCACCGGCGAGTTCGGCGAGAAGGTCTACGGCTCGCCGATCGGCAGCACCGGCCGGTACGTGTTGGGCCTGATCGGTCCCGACGTGGACGTGCCGTTCGACGCCGCGGGCGCCCTGCCTCCGGGCTCCACGATGGACGAGCACGTGCGCCGACTCCAGTCCTACGTGCGGCGCGCCCTGCCCGGCCTCGACTCCGAGCCGGTGGGCATCCGGGTGTGCGTGATGACCA
Organism: Saccharothrix deserti; assembly: GCF_009769385.1. GTDB lineage: Bacteria > Actinomycetota > Actinomycetes > Mycobacteriales > Pseudonocardiaceae > Actinosynnema > Actinosynnema deserti. The sequence goes on along the minus strand of NZ_VKAB01000011.1, from coordinate 143,196 downwards.
AGCTCCCGGCGGGCAGCGACGCGTTCCGGGTCTGGCACACCGGCGGCGTGACCGCCATCGCCGGGCACAACCTGTTCAAGCTGGCCCCGGTGCTCGGCGAACTGCTGGCCGAGTCCGCTGTGGACGACGTGCTGCCCGCGCGGCTGCGGCTGGCGGGCGCCACCGCGCTGCGGGCGGCGTGACCGTGCCGCCCCGGTCCGGAGGGGACGTGATCACGCTGCTGGGCAGCACCGGCACGATCGGCCGCGCGCTGCTGACCGAACTGGTCGGGCGCGGCGTGCGGGTCCGTGCCCTGGTGCGGCCCGGGTCGGTGCTGCCCGCGGGCGTCGCCGAACCGGTGGAGGGCGACCTGACCCGACCGGGCACGCTGACGACGGCGCTGGCGGGCACCGGGTCGCTGTTCCTGCTCACCCCGCTGCACCCCGCCCAGGACATGCTCCAGCAGGGCATCGTCGACGCCGCCCGGCGGGCGGGTGTGCGGCACGTGGTCAAGGTGTCCGCGCTGGGCGCCGACCCGACCTCCGCGTGCCGGGTCCACCGCCAGCACGGCATCGCCGAGCAGGCCGTCGCCGAGTCCGGCATCCGCTACACCATGCTGCGGCCCAACGCGTTCATGCAGAACGCCCGGCAGTGGCTGCCCAGCATCGCCGCCCGCGGCGAACTCGTGCTGCCGGTGGGTGACGCGAAGGTCAGCATGGTCGACGCCCGGGACGTGGCCGCGGTCGCCGCCGTCGCGCTCACCACACCACCGCGGACCGACGCCGTGCTGGAGCTGACCGGCCCGCAGGCGCTGGACTACCCCACCGCCGCCGACCTGGTCGGCAAAGCGCTGGGGCTCGACGTCCGGCACGTCGACGTCGACCCGGACACCGCCAAGGCCGCGCTCACCGCCGCGGGTATGCCGCCGTGGGCGGTGGAAGCGCGCCTGGAGCTGTACGCGACCTACCGGGCGGGGCTGGCCGCGACGGTGACCGACACGGTCGAGCGGTGGACGGGGCGGCCCGCGCGTCGCTTCGCCGACTACGTGGGCGACCTGCGGCTGGTCTGACCGCCGATTCCGCACAGCGAAAAGGGAACCAACAGATGCGTGTCTTCGCCATCGGGGCCACCGGGGTGCTCGGCCGGTACCTCATACCCCTGCTGCTTCGCGGCGGCCACGAGGTCACCGTCATGTCGCCGGGAGGGCGGCTGGACACCCTGCCCGACGGCGTCCGCCGGGTCCGGGCCGGCCTGCTCGACCCGGACACCCCCGAACGGCTGCGCGCGCTGCTGGACGACGCGGACGTGGTGGTCAACACCGCCACCGCGATCCCCCGGGACTTCGCCGCCCGCGGCGCGTGGCAGGAGAACACCCGGCTGCGCCGCGAGGGCACGCTGGTGGTCGCCGAGGCGGTGCTGGCCGCGGGCACGCCCGCGCTGGTGCAGATGAGCGTCACGATGGCCTACCCGGACGGCGGCGACCGGTGGCTGGACGAGGACGAGGAGCTGGACACCTGCCCGACGCGGGCGGTGGTGGCCGCACCGGTCGCGGCGATGGAGGCCACCGTGCGGGCGCTGCCCACCGACCGGGTGGCCTGGACGATCCTGCGCGGCGCGCGGTTCGTCGGGCCGGGCACCGGCCAGGACCAACTGCGCCGCCAACTGCGCGAGGGCACGCTGCGCGGGCCGTGCGGCGGGCGGGAGTTCGTGTCCATGGTGCACGTGGCCGATTTCGCCGCGGCGGTCGTCGCCGTGGTGGAGAACCCCCGGCCGGGCGCGGTGTTCAACATCGCCGACGAGCCGCTGCGGATCGCGCACTACCTGTCCGGCCTGGCCGCCTTCGACGGCTGCCCGCCTCCGCCCGCGACCGCCGAGGCACCGCTGGACGTCGTGTCGCACCGGGTGAGCAGCACCGCGGCGCGGGTGGAACTGGGGTGGTGGCCCGCGCACGGGATCTGGCCGTTGCGCGACCTCGATCCCGAGAAGACGTGATGCGCGCGGCACGCGGCGCACAGCAGTGTCGGTGGGAACGGCGCGAGAGAGCGAGGACCGATGAGCTTCGACGTGGAGCAGTTCGAGATCACCCCGGTCGGCGACGGGGAGCGCCCGCAGGCGATCTACCTGCCGCCGGGCGCGGGCCGCAGTGTGTGGGCCTTCAGCGGCGACAAGTACACCGTCAAGGCCGGGGTGGCCTCCACCGGTGGCGCGCTGGGCCTGATGGAGGCCGAGATCCCGCCGCTGAGCGGTCCGCCGATGCACTCCCACGACAACGAGGACGAGGCGTTCTACATCCTCGGCGGGCGGATCGAGGTCGTCGCCGACGACCGCGCCGTGGTCGCCGAGCCCGGCTCGTTCATCTACATCCCGCGTGGGGCGCCGCACCGGTTCAAGAACGTCGGCGACGACGCGGCCAGGATGCTGCTGCTGTTCCTGCCCAGCGGGTTCGAGGAGTTCTTCCTGGAGGTCGGAACCCCGGTCGTCGAGGGGCAGCAGGCGCCGACCGCGGACACCTTCGAGGCACGGGTTGGCGAGGCGATGGCGATCGCCGAGAGCAAGTACGGGATCGTGAGCCACTAGCCACCCGGCACGGGTGGTCCGCCGCCCGCGCGCGGTCGGCGGGTCCCGTCGTGGACGCCCGCCCGCCGCGGGTCGGCGCCCCCGGGTCGGCACCCTGGTCAGCGCACGCCGGTGAGCACGTCCCACGCGGCGATGGCGCTCTCGGCGATGGCGCTGAGGGCGGCGCGCGAGGCCCCGTCCCGCGCCTGCACCGACATGCCCTCCAGGAGGGCGTTGTAGAAGCCCGCGATGGTCGCGGCGTCGACGCCCGCGGGCACGTCCCCGTCGGCGATGCCGCGCTCGACCCGTTCGCGGAACGCCCGTTCGGTGCTCCTGCGCAGCTCGGCGAGGTGGTCGTGCAGATCCTCCCCGCAGTCGGCGTGCAGGGTGGCGGAGAGCACGATCATGCAGCCGCGCGGCTTCTCCTGGTCGGTGTACGCCACGGCGTTGATCCGCAGCACCTCGGCTATGGCGTCACGTGCGGTGGGCTGCTCGCGCAGCGCCCTGGCCGCCGCGGCGCCCTCGGTCTCGTCGTAGTGGGACACGGCCTCGCGGAAGAGCCGCTCCTTGGAACCGAACGCGGCGTACAGGCTCGGGGAGTTGATGCCCATCGCACCGGTGAGGTCGGTCATCGAGGTGGACTCGTAACCGTTCTGCCAGAACACCATCATGGCGCGACTCAGCGCCGTCGTCCGGTCGAAGGCGCGCGGCCTACCGCGTCCGGGCACGGTCACCACCCCATATCTGTACCGACCAACACGTAATTCCTTGACAAGGGTACGACACGCCGGCCATAGTATTTATGTATCACTCGACACAGAAAAGAGGACGCATGTCCGAACTGGCTGGCAAGGCGGCGCTCGTGACCGGCGGGAGCCGGGGGATCGGGGCCGCCATCGCCCTGCGCCTCGGCGAGTCCGGAGCTGACGTGGCGATCACCTACACCAGCGCGAAGGAACGCGCCGACGAGGTGGTCGAGCAGATCAAGGCCCTGGGCGGACGCGGGATCGCCATCGCGGCGGACAACACCGACGCCGCCGCGGTCGTCGCCGCGGTCGACCAGACGGCCGCCGAGTTCGGACGGCTGGACGTCCTGGTCAACAACGCCGGGATCTTCCCCTACGGCCTCATCGACGACGTGTCGCTCGAAGAGGTCGACCGCACCCTGGCCATCCACACCCGCGCGGTCTACCTGGCCAGCCAGGCGGCCGTGCGGCACATGACCGAGGGCGGCCGGATCGTCTCGATCGGCAGCAGCCTGGCCGAGCGGGTGCCCTACCCCGGCGTGGCGCTGTACTCGATGAGCAAGTCGGCGCTCATCGGCTTCACCAAGGGCCTGGCGCGCGACCTGGGCGAGCGCGGCATCACGGCCAACCTCGTGCACCCCGGCTCCACGGACACCGAGATGAACCCGGCCGACGGCGAGACCGCCGAGGACGAGGTCAGCCTGATCCCGTTGGGCCGCTACGGCCAGACCGCCGACATCGCCAACACGGTGGCCTTCCTCGCCGGACCGGGTGGCCGGCACATCACCGGCACGTCCATCACCGTCGACGGCGGCTCGAACGCCTGAGCACGGTAGCGGGCCGCGGCGGACTCCACACCGGCGCGGCCCGCCCCACCGTGCGCACGGCGGAATCGGAAAGGCAGGCGGGGCGTGACGACCGAGCGGCTCACGACCAAGGCAACAGTGAAGGGCACAACGATGGCCTGGACCATTCTCGTCTTCGCGGGTCTCCTGGAGATCGTCTGGGCCACCGCGCTCAAGCAGTCCGAGGGGTTCAGCAGGTTCTGGCCCAGCGTCGTCGGCATCACCGGCGCCCTGGTGAGCTTCGTCCTGCTCTCCCTCGCCATGAAGCACCTCCCCGCGGGCACCGGGTACGCCGTCTGGGTCGGCATCGGCGCCGTGGGCGTGGCCATCGCGGGCATCATCGCCTTCGGCGAGACGTTCTCCGCGGGACGGGTCGTCTTCATGTCGATGATCGTCCTGGGCATCGTGGGGCTGCGTCTGGTCGAGGGCTAGCCGAATCGGTCCACAGCCTTCGTCCGCACGCGCCCGACGCGGACGAAGGCTGACGTGCGCCCGTCCCCCTATGTCCACACAGGACAATGGTGCGGAAAAAACAGGATGATTGTCCGGTATGTCACTCGATCAGCGGTTTTCCGGGGCCACCGCCTACCTTGGATGATCGTGACCGTGCGTCGCAGATCGCACTCCCTCTGTAATCGTGGCTGGATGAGAGGACGAATTCTCATGGAGAAGCTGATGCGTCCGCTCATTGGACGGGAGCCCGTGCTCGCCCGACTGGACACCGGACTGCGGATGACGGCGGTGGGCAAGGGATCCTGCTTCGTCGCGGAAGGACCGGCGGGCATCGGCAAGTCGGGAGTACTGGAGGCGACGACCGCCCAGGCCCGCGCCACCGGGATCGGCGTGCTGGCGGGCCGAGCCACCGAACTGGACCACCGGGTGCCGCTGGCGAGCTTGCGCAGCGTGCTGCGCCCCTTGCTGTCACAGGCTTTCGCGGACGTGGAGAGCGAGCGCAACGCGCTGCGGCTGGTCGACCGGGTCGGCGACCTGATCGAGGCGAGCGCCGCGCAACGGCCGCTGCTGATCGTGCTGGACGACGCCCAGTGGTCCGACGAGCTGTCCGCGCTCGCGCTGCGCATGTTGATCCCCGCCATGGCCTCCGCACCGGTGATGTGGTTACTGGCCAGACGACCGGCCCCGGCGCGCGGTTACGCGCAGGACACCGTCGAGTGGTTGCTCGACGAGGGCGCGCACCGGCTGCCGCTGGGGCCGTTGGACCTCGACGCGGTCCGCACCCTGTGCGAGCAGGTGCTGGGCGTGCCACCGGACCAGACCGTGCTCGAACTCGCCGAGCGCTGCAACGGCAACCCGTTCCTGCTCGACCACCTGCTCACCACCCTGCGCGACTCCGGGCAACTGGTCGTCGACCACGGCGGGGTCCGCCTGCTGGGCAAGCAGCTCAACGGCGGCTTCCTCAGCGCGGTGGCGCACCGGCTGCGCGACCTGTCCGACACGACGAAGCGGGTGCTCGACGCGGGCGCGGTGCTGGGCAGGCCGTTCACCGTGCACGAGGTCGCCGGACTGGTCGGCCGTGCGCCGGTGGAGCTGTTACCCGCCATCGGCGAGGCGATCGACGCGGCGATCCTGGTCGACGGCGGGCGCACCCTGTCCTTCCGGCACGACCTGATCCGGGAAGCCCTGTACGGCAGGCTTTCCGGGCCGGTCCGGCTGGCCCTGCACCGCGAGGCGGTGCAGGTCGTGCGGACGGAGGGCGGCTCGTCCGGCGAGGTCCTGGAGCACGTGATGCGGAGCGGCTGCCGCACCGACCTGGAGACCATCACCCTGGTGCGCCAGTCGGTGCACGAGATGGCGCCCAACACCGAGGCCGACCTGGTGCTGCGGATGCTCGACCTGCTCGACAGCGGCGACCCCGGCAGGCCCCGGTTGATCGCCGACGGGGTCTGGCTGCTCACGTTGGCCGGGCGCGCGACCGAGGCCATCGAACTCGGTGAACGCGCGCTGGCCACGGGGCTGGACCCGGAGTCCGAAGTGGACGTGCTGCTGCGGTTGGCGATGGCGTTGGAGATCACCGGCCGCACCGGGCGCACCGGTGGCTACACCGCCCAGGCGCTGGCCCGCGTCAGCGGCAACAGCCCCGCCCGTGCCGAACTGCTCGCCACCCACGCGCACGCCCTGCTGGGTGTCGGCGACGCGGTGAGCGCCGACGCGGCCGCCGCGGACGCCGTGCTGATCGGCAGCAGGGAGAGCGACCACGCCGCGGTCGCGGGTGCCGCCGCGGCCCGCAGCGGTGCCGCCCGGATGCGTGGCGACCTCACCGGGGCGCTGGCGCACGCCACCGAGGCGGTCGCGGTCGCCGCGCGCGCCGACGGTCCGCGCGTGCACCTCCCCCGGCTGTGGCTGGCCGCCGCGCACGCCGCCCTCGACGATTTCGCCGCCACCGAGGCCGAACTGGCGCACGCGCAGATCTCCGTGGACGGCCACGGCGCCTGGTGGGCGCGTCCGCTGTGGCACCGCGAGCGCGCCGAACTGCGCTTCGCCGAGGGCAGGCTGGACGCCGCCGCGGCCGAGGCGGAGACCGGTGTGCTGGTCTCCGAGCAGCTCAACGCCCACCCGCTCGGCCTGCCCCTGCTGGCCCTGCTGGCACGGATCGCCATCCGCCGCGACGACCTGGTGCTGACCCGCAACTACCTGCGCCGCGCCGAGGAGGTGTGCGCCGACAGCTCGCCCACGCCGGAGTACCTGCCGTGGGCGTGGGCGGCGCTGGACGAGGCCACCGGCCAGCACGCCGTCGCCCTGTCCCGGCTGGAACCGCTGCTCGACCGGCTGCCCGACCGGGTCATGCTGTTCAGCCGCGAGCCCGCCGCCGCGCCGCGGCTGGTGCGCCTGGCGTTGATCACCGGCGCGTCGGAGACCGCGGAGCTGGTGGTCGAGTCGATCCGCGCGTTCGGTGAGCGCAACCGGGGCGCGGTCTCGCTGGGCGCGGCGTCCCTGCACGCCAAGGGACTCCTGCGGCGGGACGCCGGCGTGCTGCGCGAGGCGGTCGCCCGGTACCGGACCGGTCCGCGCCCGCTGGACCTGGCCGACGCCCTGACCGACCTGGGGGTGGCCGAGGAGTTCGCGGGCAGGCGGGTCGCCGCGGTGGAGGCCCTGGACGAGGCCGTCGGCCTCTTCGGCGAGTGCGGCGCCAAGCGCAGCGCGAACCGGGCCCAGCAGCTGCTGCGCGAACTGGGCGTGCGCAAGCGCATCCGCCAGGACAACGGCGCGGGCTGGTCCAGCCTCACCCAGTCCGAGCTGCGGGTGGTGCGGCTGGTGGCGCAAGGGCTGACCAACCGCGAGGTGGCCCTGAAGCTCTTCCTGTCGCCGCACACCGTGGACAGCCACCTGCGGCACAGCTTCGTCAAGCTCGGCATCACCAGCCGCGTGGAGCTGACCCGGCTCGTCCTGGTGCACGACATCGGCCCGGAGAGCGCCGTCTCGTAACGATCCACAAAGGACTCGAAGGGCTCGGGGGGACGTGATCCCGCGACTATCGCGCGAACACGGGATGGGCGGACGGCGCCGCGGCGGCAGGCTGGGAGGACAGCCACCCTACCCGGTGGGCACACCGGGGCGAGCAGGGAGATTCCATGCCCACTAACGCGATCGGGCCCAACTTCCTCACCCTCCAGGTCCGCGACGTCGAGCGGTCGCTGCGGTTCTACACCGAGCTGATGGGCTTCGAGCCCACGGAGTCCTCGAAGAACCCCAACGCCGCCGTGCTCGACACCAAGCCGATCAAGCTGGCCCTGCGCAAGTCGGTCATCGACCTGGACGCGGTGTCCCAGCTGGGCCACGGAGTGGTGATCTGGATCCACGCCGAGGACCCGGACAAGCTCGCCGCGCACCTGGCCGAGCACGACGTGACCATCACCAAGCCGCCGTGCGACGGGTTCTGCGGCCGCGAGTTCCAGTTCAAGGACCCCGACGGCTACGAGCTGACCATCTACACCGGCTGACCTGGCGCCACCGTTCCGCCCGGCCCTCGACCGGGTGCCGGGCGGAACGGGGCGGTGTCTCACCCCCTTCGTCGCCACACCGCGTTCCTCGGAGGCAGGCACATGAGCCAGAGCACCCACCCGTCCCCTCTCCGCATCCGACCCACCGCGGCCATGCCGCTGGTCGCCCGGCTCCGCCTGCTGGGCGACCGGGACCTCGGCGTGGGCAACTTCCTCGACCGCGCCCACCGGGTCAGCCCCACCCGGGACGAACCGTTCCTGTTCGCCCAACGGCCCGACGGGACGGTCGAGCCGCTGAGCCTCGACCGGCTCGTCGAGATCCGCACCGCCTACGCCGCCCACTACCACGCGGCGGGGGTGCGCAAGGGCGATCCCGTCGGCGTGTACCTCGGCGAGGGCGTCGAGTCCTTCCTCCACTTCCTCGCGCTCAGCTCGCTGGGCGCGATCGCCACCCTGGTCAACGGCCGGATGGACCCGGACATCGCGGCGGCGTACCTGACCCGCGTCGGCGCGGTGGGCGTGGTCGCCGACGCGCGCAGGCTCGGCGCGTTGCAGGACAGCGGCGCGCTGCCGGAGTCGGTGCGCTTCCGGAGCGTGGCCGAGCGGATGCCCGACCGGGACGCCGACCCGCGCGACCTGCCCGCGCTCTACCCGTACCCGCCGGGCGACGAGGACCCCGTCATGCTCTGCCACACCTCCGGCACCACCGGCCCGCCGAAGTCGGCGATCTTCGCGCACCGCCAGTTCTTCCTCGGCAAGCGGCACCGGTTGTGGACGTTCCCGTCCGCACGCGGCAACCGGATGCTCTCCGCGCTGCCCCAGTCGCACTCGGCGGGGATCAGCTACCTGATGACGGCCACCCTGCTCGGGTTGCCCACGCTGGTGATGGCCGACTCGTCCGGGAAGGCCGTGCACGCCGCGATGCGCTGGTTCCGGCCGATGATCGTGGTGGCCTTCCCGCAGACCTACGCCGAGCTGGCCGCGATGGACCTCGACCGCGCGGGCACCGCGGCCGTGCACAGCTGGATCAACACCGGCGACTCGGCTCACGAGGCGCACATCAAGGCCCTCATCAGGCACGGCCACCGGCCCGGCCGCGGCGGTGGCAGGGCCGGTTCCCGCTTCATCGACGGCCTGGGGTCCTCGGAGATGGGGATGGCGCTGTTCCGCAAGGTCAGCGAGCCCGAGCGGGACGACTACGACCGCTGCGTCGGCACCCCGGTCGGCGTGGTCCGGCGAGCAACCGTCCTCGACGACGACGGCCGCGAGCTGGGCCCCGGCCAGGTGGGCAGGCTCGGCGTCCGCACGCCGACCCGCACACCGGGCTACTGGAACAACTCCGAGCTGACCACCAAGTCCTCCACGTCGGGCTACTGGCTGACCGGCGACGTGGTCTACCGCGACCGCAAGGGCCGCTTCTTCCACCTCGACCGGGTGCCCGACGTGATCCACGGCGCGGACGGGCCGGTGCACAGCCTGCCCCTGGAGGAGGCGATCCTGGCGAGCTGCCCCCAGGTCACCGACTGCGCGGTGGTCGCGGTGCGGGCGCCCGCGCCGGAGACCGGGCACGTCCCGTTCGCCACGGTCAAGCTGCGCCCGGACGAGCCCGCGCCCGACGACCTGCTGGGCGTGCTCAACGCCGCGCTCGACCGCAAGGGCCTGGCCCGGTTGAGGGGCGCCGTCGTCGCCGCCGAACCCGCCGACTTCCCCACCGGCGCCACCGGCAAGGTGCTCAAGCGGCAGCTGCGGGAGCGGTTCGCCGACGTGCTCGACCGCCAGGACCGGGACCGCGCTGCCGTCTGACGGCGCACTGCGAGACGCACTGCCGGACGCACTGCCATAGGAGAACCATGACCGACACCATCCAGCCCCTCGACGTCTCCGGCGTGACCGGCGCGGGAGGCCGCGGCGACGTGCCGCCCGCGGTCCGCATGTACGAGATGCTCTACAGCTCCCTGGTGAGCCAGCTGCTCATCGCGGTGGCCGAGCTCGGCGTGGCCGACGCGGTCGGCGAGGCGCCCACGCACGTCGACGACCTCGCCAAGGCCACCGACAGCGACCCGCACGCGCTGTACCGGGCGCTGCGCGCGCTGGCCAGCGTGGGGGTGTTCACCGAGGTCGTCCCCCGGCACTTCGCGCTGACCCCGCTGGCGCGGACGCTGCGCTCGGACGTGCCCGGCTCGATGCGGAGCCTGGCCCGCTACGTCGGCCTGCCCGAGCGGCAGCGGTCCTTCGGCGCGCTGGCGCACAGCCTGCGCACCGGCAAGCCCTCGTTCGACCACGTGCACGGCCAGGACTGGTGGAGCTACTTCGCCGCGCACCCGGAGCTGGCGAGCATGTTCAACAGCGCGATGTCCAGCATGGCCAGGATGGTCAACGGCGCCACCCTGGAGTCCTACGACCTGTCCGACGTGCGGACCCTGGTGGACGTGGGCGGCGGCAAGGGCACCCTGGTCGCGACCCTGCTGGAGCGCTACCAGGAGATGCACGCGGTGGTGTTCGACCTGCCGCGCGTGGTGCCCGAGGCGGCCGCGCACCTGGACGCCGCCGGCGTGAGCGGCCGGGTCCGGTGCGTGGGCGGCAACTTCCTGGAATCGGTGCCCGCCGGTGGCGACACCTACGTGCTGTCCTGGACCATCCACGACTGGGACGACGAGGACTCCGTCACGATCCTGCGCAACATCCGCGACGTCCTGCCCCCGGACGGCCGCCTGATCATCATCGACGAGGTCCTGCCGGAGGGCGACGTGCCGCACTTCGGCAAGTTCGAGGACATCGTGATGCTCACCCTGCTGACCGGCCAGGTGCGCACCGAGGCGGAGTTCATCACCCTGTTCGAACGGGCCGGCCTGCGCCACGTGGAGACCCGGCCCACCTCGTCGCCGACCAGCGTCATCGTCGCGGTCCGCGACTGACAGTCCCTCCCGAGCCCCGGGTCCGGTCGGCCGGCCCGGGGCTTCGGCGTTCCGGCGCGCGGTCGGCCGGACAGCGGAACGGCCCGTGCCCTGTGGGGAGGCACGGGCCGTTCCCTCATTCCGTCACTGCTCCAGGCAGAACTCGTCGATCGGGTAGCCGACGTGCCGGTCCTCGGCGGGCAGGTAGCCCAGCACGACGTCGCCCGGCCGCAGCTCCGTGCTGTTGAGGACCACCCCGCCCGGACCGAGGACGCGCACGTGCCAGTCGTCCTGGAGGATCAGGTTCACCGCGCGGCCGTCGGAGGACACCGCGTCCACCGAGATCAGCGGGCGCGTCTCGATCTTCACCCGGCCCACGGTGACCAACCTGGTCTGCCCCTTGATGTCCACCGCGAGCACCTTGCTGCCCGCCCTCAGCTCGCTGAGGTAGTTCGTCCGCGAGTCCTTGGACAGGGTGTAGGAGTGGATCGCACCGGCGTTGACCCGGAACGGCCGGGTCGGCATGTACGGCAGCGGGTGGGTCTCGCTGACGCACAGGATCATGCCCTTGGAGTGCGAGCCGACCAGGATGCCCTCGTCCTCGCGGAAGTACGTGCAGGTGTCCACGCACGCCCGCTCCCCCATGCCGATGTGCTCGGTGGCCGTCACCCTCAGCTCCACCAGCTCCAGGTCCGGGGTCGTCGTGTTGGCCGAAGCCTTGAGCGCGGTGGCGTCGCCGACCTCGGCCGGCGCCATCATCACCCCGTCGGAGCCGAGTTCGAGCACGCCGAAGATGATCCCGGCCTCCTCGACGTCCGCCGCCACCGTGACGATGTTGCCGGTGGCGCCGGCCGCCGCCGCGATGACGATCTCCAGCGGGATCTTCGTGGGGTCGCGGAACAGCAGCAGGCTCCACGGCTCGGTGCGCGCGGACTGGCAGGCCAGTTCCAGCGTGGGCGCGTCGACGATCTCCACGAACCGCCCGAACTCCACCCCCGGGAACCGGGTCCGCAGCTCCGCGGGGTGCCCGTGCCGATCCGGGTCCACGATCACCACGTCCGCCGGGCCGAAGTCCTCCGGCAGCGGGAGGTCGTGCGGGAAGAGGACCTTGCGCACGGTCGGCGGCAGCCCGACCAGGTCGGCCGGGTCGGCGGCCACCACGCCGTCGATCCGCTGGTGCACCGCCTCCTCCAGGACCGCCGCCCGGGTCTGCTCCGGTACGGCGCGGACATCCAGCCAGCACAGCTTCATCGTGGTCTCCTCGACAGGTGGGTTATTCGGGGATGCCCGCGGCGAGCCGGGGCTCGGGCGCGGTGGCCTTGGACCGGTGCACGACGCCCGCCACGGCTCGGGCCCGTGAACCGGGGTCCGGCGCCTGGAAGATGTTGCGGCCCATCGCCACGCCGATCGCGCCGGACGACAGGACGTCCTCCACATAGGACATGACGCTGGGCGTGTCGCCGCGCTGCGGGCCGCCCGCCACGATCAGCGGCACGGGGCAGGCCGCCACCACGTCGGCCATCGCGAGCGGTGAACCCGCGTACACCGACTTGACGATGTCGGCGCCGAGGTCGGCGGCCAGCACCGCGGCGTGCGCGATGAGCGCCGGATCCCTGGGGTCGGTGATCCGCGGCCCCCTCGGGTACATCATCGCCAGCAGCGGCACGTTCCAGCGGTCGCACGCGTCGGCCACCGCGGCGAGGTCGGCGATCTGCCGCCGCTCGCTGTCGGAGCCGATGTTGACGTGCACGCTCACCGCGTCCGCACCCATCCGCAGTGCTTCCTCCACAGTGGACACCAGGTACTTGGCGTCCGGGTCGGGCGCGTGCATGGTGCTGGCGCTGAGGTGCACGATCAGCGCGGTGTCGGTGAACGACCGGGCGTCCAGGTGCCGCAGGCTGCCCTTGTGCAGCACCACCGCGTCCACCCGGCTGGCGGCCAGCTGCGAGACCAGTTCGGACAGGCCGTGCCTGGAGGCGATCGGCCCGTCGGTCACCGAGTGGTCCAGGGGGACCACCAGGAGCCGGTCCTGGACGTGCCGGAACAGCCTCCGCAGCCGGACGTGGCTGCCGAACGATCTGTTGGTCATCACCACCGTGTCCTTTCCGTCGTCACGCCGGGGTCATGGATTCGAAGCCGTCGCGATCGAGGTCGAACGCCCGGTGCAGCACACCGACCGCCTCGACCAGCCGGTCCGCCGCGATCAGCACCGAAGTGCGCTGCTGGGTGGTGGACACCCAGATCGGCGCCACCCCGATCGAGCCGAGCGCGGAGAGCATGCGCGCGGTGTGCTCGGGCCGGTTGAGCAGCCCGGTCCCGACGACCGACAGCTTGCCGACCGGTTCGTCGAGGCGGATCTCGCAGTCGAACCGGCCGACCAGCTCGGCCAGCGCCTCCTGGGCGGCGCGCAACTGCCCGCGGTGCACGGCCACGCCCATCACCAGGCCCGGGTCGGCGTGGCCGGTCCAGGCCACCATGTCCACCGACACGCGGCGCCCGGCCAGCTCGGCGAGCAGTGCCACGGCCAGGTCGGGCTGCGGGCGGCTGGTCTGCCTGACCCGGACCAGGGCCACCTCGTGGTCGTGTGCGATGGCGGTGACGAACCCGGTGGTCTCGATCATCTGCTGGCTGCTCCGTCCCAGGATGGTGGTGCCGGGTGATCGGCCGAACGAACTTCGGACCACGATGCGGACCCCACCGACCGCGGCCAGTTCCACCGCGCGCGAGTGCAGCACCTGCGCGCCGGCGAACGCCATCTCGGCCATCACGTCCGCGTCGATGGTGGGCAGCACCCGTGCCCCCGCGACGATGCGCGGGTCGGCGGTGAACACGCCGTCCACGTCGGTGCAGATCTCGCACGAGGAGGCGCCCAGCGCGGCGGCCACGGCCACGGCGGTGGTGTCCGACCCGCCGCGCCCCAGCGTCACGACGTCACCGCGCCCGTTGACGCCCTGGAAGCCCGCGACCACCACGACGTCCCCGTTCGCGGCGTGGGCGCGGATGCGCGTGGTGTCGATGGCCTCGATCACGCCGGCGCCGTGCCGCCCCACGGCGGTGATGCCCGCCTGCGCCCCGGTGAGGGACACGGCGGGCACGCCCAGCTCGTGCAGCGCCATGGCCAGCTGCGCGGCCGAGGCGTTCTCGCCCACGGCCAGCAGTTGGTCGGTCTCGCGCGGGGACGGCGCGGTGGCCACCTCCGCCGCGGCGTCCAGCAGTCGGTCGGTGGTGTCCCCGCGCGCCGAGACGATCACGACGACCGGTGTTCTGGCGGTGTGCACGGCGCCCACGGCGGTCGCCACCGCGCGGATCTTGTCCACCGTGGCGACCGAACTGCCGCCGTACTTCTGGATGATCATGCTCATCGCACCCTCGCACCGGAATCGGGCAGGCGGTCAAAACCTGTTCTACACAGGGCTTTCCTCGTGAGGATCACGGGAACGCGGGATGTTGGCCCGCCATCACCGGAATGCGTGCCGCGAAACCGTTGTGCGCGCTGAATCACGCGAAGACGTGATGCCCGGTCCGTCCGCGGCCGGTGAAGCTCGACGTGCGGACGTGCGTCAAGACCCAGTCAGCGGACCAGGCCGGTACGGGGGCGGAATGTCTTCCATTGACGTGAGATCGGCGATCTGCGTGATCGGCGCCGGACCGCGCGGACTCTCGGTTGTCGAGCGCCTGTGCGCCAACGCCGACGTCACACGCGGCCGGGTTGTGGTGCACCTGATCGACCCCTACGTCGATTCCGGAGGTCGCGTCTGGCGCACCGACCAACCCGGTGAACTGCTGATGAACACCATCGCCTCGCAGGTCACCCTGTTCACCGACGACAGCGTGGAGTGCGTCGGGCCGATCGTGCCCGGCCCGAGCCTGTACGACTGGGCGACGGGCCTGCGGCTGGTCGGGGAATTCGACGACTACCCGGAGAACGTGCGCCGTGAGGCCCGCGAACTCACCCCGGACTCCTATCCCTCGCGCGCCTTCTACGGCCACTACCTGAAGTGGGTGCTGCGCCACCTGGAGGTCAACGCCCCGATCGGCGTGGGCATCGTGCGCCACCGGGCCACCGCGATCTCGGTGGAGGACGACGAGGACGGCACCCAGGTCGTCGTCCTGGACAACGGCCAAGTGCTCTCCGGACTGGTGTCGGTGGTGCTGGCCCAGGGACACGTCGACATGCCGGCCGAGTCCGGCGTGCACCGGTTGCGGGAATTCGCCGCCACGCACGGCCTGCGCTACTTCGCGCCCGGCAACCCCGCCGACGCCGACCTCGACACCATCCCGCCCGGCGAGGCGGTGGCGTTGCGCGGAATGGGCCTGAACTTCTTCGACTACATGGCCCTGCTGACCAGAGGACGGGACGGCCGGTTCACCGAGGGGCCCGACGGGGAGCTCGTCTACCACCCGTCCGGTCGTGAGCCGCGCCTGTACGCCGGGTCGCGGCGAGGCGTGCCCTACCACTCCCGCGGGGAGAACCAGAAGGGCGCGTCGGGCAGGCACGAGCCGCTGTTCCTCACCCCGGCCGTGATCGCCGAGCTGCGCGCCCACGCCGACGACGGCCGCGCTCCGGAGTTCCGCCGCGACGTCTGGCCACTGGTCTCCCGCGAAGTGCGCGCGGTCTACTACTGCACGCTGCTCGCCGAACGGGGCCGCACCGCCTCGGCGGCCCGGTTCCTGCGGAAGTTCACCGCCGACCTGTCCCCGGCCGCCGAGGACGACCTGCTCGACCGCTTCGGCATCCCGCCGGCGCTGCGCTGGGACTGGGAGACCATCGCCCGCCCGTACGGCTCCCGGGTGTTCACCGGGCCGGACGACTTCCGCGACTGGCTGGTGGAGCACCTGCGCGACGACGTCGCCCAGGCCGTGCTCGGCAACGTGCGCGGACCGCTCAAGGCGGCGCTGGACGTGCTGCGGGACCTGCGCA
The DNA here is from genome assembly GCF_009769385.1 of Saccharothrix deserti. GTDB lineage: Bacteria > Actinomycetota > Actinomycetes > Mycobacteriales > Pseudonocardiaceae > Actinosynnema > Actinosynnema deserti. The sequence continues at coordinate 127,299 of NZ_VKAB01000011.1, read as the reverse complement.
ACGAGGTGCGGCTGGTCGTCGACCACAGCGGGATCAGCGGTCGCTCGTACCGGGCGGAGCTGCAGGAGTGGTACACCCCGCTCAACGCCTTCCTGTCGATCGGGCCGCCGGTGAGCCGCGCCCGGGAAATGATCGCGCTGATCAGGCACGGTGTGCTGACCGTGCTCGGCCCCGGTACCCGGATCGAGCCGGACCCGCTGGGCACGGGGTTCGTCGCGCTGGCCACCGGTGTGCCGGGGTCGGTGGTGCGCGTGGGCACGCTGATCGAGGCCCGGCTGCCCGAGGTGGACGTGCGGCGCACGACCGACCCGGTGATCCGCGGCCTGCGCCGGGGTGGCCGGTGCGCCCCCTACCGCATCCCGGACCGGATGGACGGCGACTACGAGACCGGCGGTCTGGCGGTGACCCGTCGGCCGTACCACGTGCTCGACGCCGACCGCAGGCCGCACCCGCGCCGGTTCGCCTTCGGCGTGCCCACCGAGGCGGTGCACTGGGTGACCGCGGCCGGCGTGCGACCGGGGGTGAACTCGGTGATCCTCGCCGACGCCGATGCCATCGCCCGCGCCTGCCTGGCGCTGGGCCGGCCCGCCGTGCCCTACCGGCGGCTCTACCTCACCCGGCACATCCCGTTGGCCTGGCTGCCGACCAGCTGCGCCCCCGTCCCGACCGCGCGGAGGACACGATGACGTTCCCGGACACCGACACCGGTCTGCTCTCGCCCGTCTGGGCGGGCACCGGAGCCGACCGAGAGGTGGGTGACCGCGCCTGGGTGCAGGCGATGCTGGACGTGGAGGTGGCCCTGGCCAGGGCCCAGGCCCGATTGGGGATCATCCCGGCCGAGGCGGCCACCGCGATCGCGGAGGCCGCCCGCGCCGACTGCTTCGACATCGCCGCGCTGGCCGTGGCGGCGCGCGAGGCGGCCAACCCGGTCGTCGCCCTGGTGGGGCTGCTCACCGCGGCGGTGGCCGCGCGCGCCCCGTCCGCCGCCGAGTACGTCCACCGCGGCGGCACCAGTCAGGACATCCTGGACTCGGCCGCGATGGTGCTGACCGCGCGGATGGCCGACCGCGTGCTGGCGGACCTCCGCCGCGCCGCCGCCGCGGCGGAGACGCTGGCCGAGGAGCACCGCGACACCCCGATGGCGGGCCGCACGCTGACCCAGCACGCCGTGCCCACCACGTTCGGGCTCAAGGCGGCGGGCTGGCTGACGCTGCTGGTGGACTCGGTCGCCCGGGTGCGGGTGCTCACGGAGACCGGGTTGCCCGCCCAGCTCGGAGGCGCGGCCGGGACGCTGTCGGCCTACACCGAGTACGCCGGTCGCGATCCCGGGCGTGCGATGGCGGTGCTGCCGGTCTTCGCGGCGCAGTTGGGCCTGGTCGAACCGGCCGTGCCGTGGCACTCGCTGCGCACCCCGTTGGCCGACATCGCGGCGGTGTCGTCGTTCGTGACGGGCGCGCTGGGGAAGATCGCGGTGGACGTCCAGGTGATGTCGCGGACCGAGGTCGGCGAGGTGGCCGAGCCCGCCGCCGACGGCCGCGGCGCGTCCTCGGCGATGCCGCAGAAGCGCAACCCGGTGCTGTCCACCCTGCTGGTCTCCGCCGCCCGGCAGGTGCCGACGCACGCCTTGGCGCTGACCCAGGCGCTGGTGTCCGAGGACGAACGCGCCGCCGGCGCGTGGCACGCCGAGTGGCAGCCGCTGCGCGAGTGCCTGCGGCTGACCGCGGGCGCGGCGCACACGGCCGCGGAGCTGGTGCGCGGCCTGGAGGTCTTCCCCGCCCGGATGCGCGCCAACCTCGACCTGACCGGCGGGGCGATCGTCGCCGAACGGCTCAACGCGGTGCTGGCCCCGCAGCTCGGCAAGGCCACCGCGAAGCGCGTGCTGGCCCGGATCTCGCTGGCCGCCGCCGCGGGCAAGGGCCGCTTCGAGGTCCTGCTGCGGGAAGCGCCCGAACTCGCGGACCTGCCCGTGAACGCCGCCGCGCTCCTCGACCCCGCCGAGTACCTGGGCGCGGCGAGGCTGCTGGTGGACCGGGCCCTCGACCGCTACCGCAAGCAGAGTTGAACCCCTCGCGCCCCACCCACCTCGGGGGCAGGTGGGGCCGGGTCCTCCGGTCAGCGTCCGGGCAGCCGGATCGACTGGGCGTGGTGGAAGACGTCCCTGGGGTCGAAGCGGGCCTTGGTCCGTTGAAGACGGGCGTAGCCACCCTTGAAGTACAGCTGGTGCCACGGCACGCCGGAGGTGTTGAGGCGCGGGTCGCCGAGGTCGACGTCGGCGTAGTTGATGAAGCAGCCGTCGGTGTCGGCGTTGACCACCGGGACGCCGCCGGTGTCGGCGTACACCGAGCGGTAGAACCGCTGGTGCCAACCCAGGTGCACGCCGTCCTCGGCGGCCTCCGACCAGGCCGTGCCCCACAGCAGCTTGAGCACCGAGTCGCGGTGCGGCTCGGCGGTGGCGTCCGGCGCGGTCGAGTTGACCCGGCCGCCGTAGGAGGCGATCGACACCGCGAAGCCGAGGTGCGCGTAGTCGGTCTCGGTCAACGCGCGGTAGAAGGCGTCGATCTGCGCGGTGGTGAACCCGCGGCGGTGGTAGCTGGACTTGTACTTGTACCGGTCCGTCGGGCTGCTCACCCACAGGCCCTGCCAGCCGGTCGAGTGCAGCCACGGCAGCTTGCGGTCGTCGGTGACCAGCTTCCGCACGCCCACCCCCGCGTCGACCTCGGCGAGGAAGGAGTCCAGCAGCGCGCGGGCGTCGGGACGGGTGGCGTCCACCTGCACGATCATGTGCACCGGCGCGCTGACCTTGGTGCTCAGCTCCAGCCGCGCGAACAGACCCGCGTACGGCGAGTCGGCGGCGCTGTTGCGCTCGTGCCAGGTGCCGTAGTTGCGCAGCAGCCGGGTGAACCGCGCCTTGGTCATCTCGTCCCAGTTCCACTCCACGCGGTGGATCCACACCTCCGACGGCGGCGCGGGCAGCAGCCTGGACGGGTCGGAGCCGGTGGCGCCAGGGGTGCGGAACCAGAACCGGGTGGCGATGCCGAAGCTGCCGCCGCCCCCGCCGGTGTGCGCCCACCACAGGTCGCGGTTGGGGTCGTCGGGCGCGTTGGTGGCCACGACCGCGCGGGCGGTGCCGCCGGCGTCGACCACCACCACCTCGACCGCGTGGAGGTGGTCCACGATCAGCCCGTGCGCCCGGCTGAGCTGGCCGTACCCGCCGCCGGGCACGTGCCCGCCGACGCCGACCGAGTAGCAGGAGCCGCCGGGCAGGGTCACGCCCCAGCGCTTGAACAGCGTGGCGTACACGCTGCCCAGCGTCCCGCCTGCTTCGACCACCACGGCGTTGCGCTTGCCGTCGAAGTCCACACCGGACATCCGGGACATGTCCACGATGACCTGGGTGTCCGCGCTGTCGACGAAATCCTCGTAGCAGTGGCCGCCGGACCGCACGGCGATCCGGCGGCCACTGGACACCGCGTCCTGCACCGCCCGCACGACCTGCTCGGTCGTGGTCGGCAGGTACACGCACTCCGGGTTGCTCACGAACCGCTGGTTCTGGCCGCGGGACAGCGCCGGGTGCCGCGGGTCGTCGCGCAACACCGTGAGCGGCTCCTCGGCCACCCCCGGCTGGGCCACGGCGACCGCCCCCGAGAACCCCGGCAGCACGAGCGCGGCGCCGCCGAGCGCCGAGGTGCCGGCTAACAGCGAGCGTCGGGACAGCTTCCCCATCAAGTTCCTCCACGAAGTAGGCGGACGCCGACCCCAGTGCGGCACCCGCGTTCCCGGGATCCTCCGGCCGTGTGGCCGTGCGCCTGGCGCGCCCCCCTCCGAGAACGCGTCAAGGATCTTGATTACTCGTCGGGCGGGCATCCCGTATTCACGTGATGTTCGATCCGCCGTCCAGCACTGTGACCAGCGGCGATCGACCTATCACGGACAGTGAGACCCGCCGTGTCCCTTCCGGTCATGCGGCTTGTCCGCCGCGGTCGAGATGCTCACCGAACTCGGCATCGAACCCGCGATCGCGACGACGAGCCGCGATCTGCTCCTGTGCCTGACCGGACAATGACGATGGGCACGCGGGCGCAGCCGAGCCGCCGGCACCCCTGGAGTCGCTACGGGCGCAGGGCCAGCAGCGCCTTCTTGTCCGGCTTGCCGCTGGGCGCGATCGGCACCGCGGCCACGGTCGTCACCGTCGCGGGCACGGCGTCGGGGCCGAGTTCGGCGGCGACCAAGGCACGCAGCTCCTCCTCATCGGGCGACGCCCCGGCGCGGGCGACGACGAACGCGTGCGCGGCCTCACCGGTGCGTTCGTCGGGCGCCCCCACGACGTAGGCCTGGTCGACGTCGGGGTGCGAGGCGAGGGCCTTCTCGATCGGCCCCACGTAGTGCACGACCGCGTTCACGATCACCACGTCGCGCGCCCGTCCGGTCAGGTGCAGGAAGCCGTCCTCGTCGAGGTGGCCCAGGTCGCGCGTGCGGATCCACCCGTCCCGCATGATCTCCGCCGTGCGCTCCGGCTCGTGCCAGTAGCCCAGCAGGGCGTTGGCGGTGCGCACCACGACCTCCCCGGTCACGCCCACGGGCAACTCGGCGCCGTCCTCGTCGACCACCCGCACTTCCACACCGACCCACGGCCTGCCCACCGACTCCACGGCGCCGGGGTGCTTCCTCACGTCCTCGGCGGTCAGCAGCGACAGCATCCCCGCCTCGGTCTGGCCGTAGGCCTGGTGCACCACGTCGCCCAACACCCCGACCGCCTCGGCGAACCGGTGCGGCGCCAGCGGCGAGCCGGCCACGAGCAGCACCCGAAGCGTGGAGACGTCCACCTCTTCGGTGCGCAGCACGTCGAGGACGTGGTGCAGCCGAGGCACGGTCAGCAGGCACGCGGTGGCGCGCAGCCGCCCGAAATCCCGCGGCAGGTCCGGCGCACCTTCCGGGATCACGGCCGTGCCGCCGGTGAGCAGGCACAGCGCCAGGTGTTCGAACATCACGGCGCTGGCGAGGGTGCCGAACAGCAGGAACCGGCCGTAGCCCGCGGCCAGCGCCCTCGTCCGCCCGGTCCACCGCGCGGGCTGCCACGCCCAGTTCGCGGTCATCGCGGCGTAGGTGAAGGCGGCACCCTTCGGCACGCCGGTGCTGCCGCTGGTGAACGTCACCACGGCCACGTCGTCCGACCTGCCCGCCGGTGCCGGTTCCTCCCCCTCGGCCGGCAGGTCGTGCTCCAACACGACGACCCGCGCCGCCGACGCCGCCTCGCGCAGCGACGGCGCGTCGGTCGTGGCGTCCACCACCAGCACGTCCACGTCGCCCACCACGTGCGGCAGGTGCGCGGCGGGCAGCCCCGGCCGCACCCCCACGACACGACAGCCCAGCACCTGCGCGGCGATCAGGGCGGCGAAACCGTCCGCGGTCACGCCGGTGGCGACCGCCACGCCACGCCCCGGCCCGGCACCCGCCTCGCGCAGCGCACGGATGGTGCGGCGGACGAGGTCGAGCACCTCGCCTCGGGTGGTGACGCGAGCGCCGCGCTCGAACGCGGGAGCGGCCGGGTCACGGGCCAGTTCGTCGAGCAGCGCCTGGGGGAAAACGGGCTCGTGCGACACGACGTCTCCGATCTCTCGTCAAGATTCCCTACCACCACCCGGCTGCCCGATCAAACATCGACAGCGCACCGACAGAAATTGCGACCATTCGGAGCACCGGACATGTCGGAATAATCGTATCCACTACACCCAATTGCATGTGATGTAGATCACATTGAACATTGCTAGCGGTGTTGTTTAAGCCTCAACTAGCTTCGAAAAGATCCGTCAGACGAGGGGAGCATTCAGGTGTCCAGCGACGAAGCGGTCGACTACCTGGTGATCGGCGCCGGCCCGGCGGGCCTGCAGGCGGGGTATTTCCTCGCCCGAGCCGGACGCAGCTACCTGGTGGTGGAATCGGGCGAATCGCCCGGAACGTTCTTCACCCGCTTCCCCCGGCACCGCAAGCTCATCTCGATCAACAAGGTGCACACCGGGTGGGACGACCCGGAGCTGCGGTTGCGCACCGACTGGAACTCACTGCTGTCCGACGAGCGGGCCCCGCTGTTCACCGCCCGCACCCCGCGCTACTTCCCGGACGCCGACGAGATGGTGGGCTACCTGTCCGACTTCGCCGCCGCCCACGGCATCGCCGTCCGGTACGGCACGCGTCTGGTCAAGATCACCCGCCCGGACGACTTCGTGGCCCTTGACCAGCATGGGAACACCTTCCGGGCGAAGCGGCTGATCGTCGCCACCGGTGTGTCGCTGCCCAACCTGCCCGACTTCGAGGGCGCGGAGCTGGCCGAGCGCTACGGCACCGTCACCACCGACCCGGCCGATTTCACCGGTCAGCGGGTGCTCATCGTCGGCCGCGGCAACTCCGCCTTCGAGACCGCCGACAACCTCATCGAGACCGCCGCCGTCATCCACGTCCTCGGCGCGGGCTCGCTGCGCATGGCGTGGCGCACCCACTTCGTCGGCCACCTGCGCGCGGTGAACAACAACTTCCTCGACACCTACCAGCTGAAATCACAGAACGCGGTGCTCGACGGCCGGGTGGTGGGCATTCGCCGGGACGCCGACGGCTACTACGTGAAGGTCGCATTCGAACGTGTGAACGAGGTGGTCAAGGAAATCCGCTACGACCGGGTCGTGCTCGCCACCGGATTCCGCTTCGACGCCTCCGTTTTCGCCCCGGAATGCCGACCACAGCTCACCATCAACGACCGGTTCCCGGCGCAGACCGAGACCTGGGAGTCGGTTAACGTCCCCGATGTCCACTTCGCCGGCACCATCACCCAGGTCCGTGACTTCAAGAAGTCGACCAGCGGTTTCATCCACGGTTTCCGCTACGGCGTGCGCGCCCTGCACCGCATCCTGGAGCAGCGCCACCACGGCGTCGACTGGCCCGTAGCCGACCTCGGCGAAGAGGTCGAGGCGGCCGTGGAGGAAGTGATCCGGCGGGTCAACACCAGTTCGGCGCTGTGGCAGCAGTTCGCCTTCCTCGGTGACCTGCTGCTGGTCGGGCCCGACGGGCGGATGCGCTACGCGGAAGAGGTGCCGGTCGACCACGCGCGGGTCGCCGTGCCGCGCGGCGACTTCGGCGAGGCCGCCACCCACGCGGTGATCACCCTGGAGTACGGCGCCGACCACGACGCGGTGGACCCGTTCGACGTCACGGCCGGGCGCAAGTCCCAGGACGACGTGCAGGGCCTCGACGGTCGCTACCTGCACCCCGTCGTGCGGCTGTACCGGGGCGAGGAGTTCGTCGCCGAGCACCACATGACCGAGAACCTGGAGAACGAGTGGGACAGCGAGGCCGTGCACCGCGCCCCGCTGCACGCGTTCCTGCGCGCCCATCTCGCCACTCCGCTCACGGTCCGGGCATGACCGGCGTGCTCGCCGCTCTGCACGACCGGGCGCGCGAGGTGCTCGACCCGGCGTTCTACGACTACGTGGCGGGCGGCGCCGGGCGGGAACGGGTGGTGGCCGAGAACGAGCGCGCCTTCGACCGGCTCGCGCTGCTGCCGCGGGTGCTGCGCGGCAGCAGCGTCCGCGACACCGCGGTGGACCTGCCCGGCGCCCGCGCCACGGCCCCGGTGGTGGTCGCGCCGACCGCGTTCCACCGCCTCGCCCACCCCGAAGGCGAGACGGCCACCGCACGTGCCGCCGCGGCGGCGGGTGTCGTGCTGGTCACCGGCATGGCCGCCACCACGGCCGTCGCCGAGGTGACCGCCGCCGCCCGCGCCGAGGACCCGGATGCCGCCGTGTGGTTCCAGCTCTACCTGCATCCCGAGCCGGAGGTCACCGAGTGCCTGGTGCGCCGGGCCGAGTACGCCGGGTGCACCGCGCTGGTGGTCACCGTCGACTCGCCGGTGTTCGGGCGGCGTGAACGGGACCTGCGCAACGGCTTCACCGACCTGCCGCCCGGCTACGCCGCGGAGAACATGCGCGACCTGCCCGGCGGACCACCCGGCGGCACCCGCGACATCGCCATGTCGCCGGAGCTGTCGTGGGAAGACCTCGCGCGGCTGCGGGAGATGACGACGTTGCCGGTGCTGCTCAAGGGCGTGCTGCACCCCGCGGACGCGCGCTTGGCCGTGGAACTCGGTGTGGACGGCGTGGTGGTGTCCAACCACGGCGGGCGGCAGTGCGACGCCGTGCCCGCCGCCGTGGACGCCCTGCCCGGTGTCGCCGCGGCCGTCGCGGGGCGGGTTCCCGTGCTGCTCGACGGCGGGGTGCGGCGCGGCACCGACGTGGCCATCGCGCTGGCCTCGGGCGCGACCGCCGTCGGCATCGGCCGCCCCGTCCTGTGGGGGCTCGCCGCCGACGGTGAAGCGGGCGTGCGGCGGGTGCTGGAAACGTTGCTCGACGAGTACGACCACGCACTCGCGCTGTGCGGCGCACGCGGCAACGCCGACCTCACGGCGGACCTCGTCGTCAGGCGAGGAGGTGCGCCGTGAAGGCCCTGCCGCTGCTGGCTGCCGCCGCCGCGGTGCTCACCGCGCCGCGTTGGCTGCCGGACCGGGTCGTGGCGCTGCGCGGCCGGGTGTTCGAACTGGTCAACGGCGACCGCGCGGTGGTCCTGCCCAACGACCGGCACGGGCCCGAGGTGTTCGAGCGCGTCTACGCCGATCCCGCCGCGAACGGCCGCAGCCGGGGCGCGGGCCTGTCCGACCTGTTCTGGTACTGGCTGTCCCCCGGTCCCGAGGTGCACCAGGAGCACCTGGAGCCCGGCCCCCGTTACGACGACGTCGCCCGCACCACCCGCCGGATCATCGCGGGCGGATCCGGACCGTTGGCCGAGGCCGCCACCCGCGCCACGGCCGCCGCGCTGGACGCGTTACCCGCCGACCGCGTCAGCCTGGTGCGCCTGCGGGACCTGATGATGCCGGTGTGGGCCGAGTTCTTCTACGAACTGGTTTTCCGCGCACCGTGCCCGCCCCACGCCCGCGACCTGATCGTGGGCCACGCCGACGACGTGGTCACCTCGCTGAAGTGCACCGGCCTGCGCCATCCACGCCGCCGCGCCCGCCTCACCCGCTACCTGCGCGCCCGCGTCGAGGCAGGCGAGGTGCCGCACGAGCTGCCCGCGTCGCTGACCGTGTCGGAACAGGTCCACTACCTGCAGGGCACGTTCTTCAACACGGCCGTGGTGCAGATGTCCGAGGCGACCGCCCACCTGCTGCTGGCCATCGCCCAGCACCCGGACGTGCAGCGGCGGCTGGTCGCCGAGCCCGACGACGACCGCTACCTCGACCACGTCATGGACGAGACGACGCGCCTGTACCCGCTGTTCGGCATCGCCCACCGCATCACCACCGACGCGGTGCGCGTCGACGACGACACCGTGCTGCCGCCGGGATCGGTGGTGTGCTTCAGCTACCCCGACTACCACGTCACCGGCTACGACCGGCCCCACGAGTTCGACCCGGACCGCTGGGAGCGCACCTCGGTCCGCCGGGCGCACCACATCCCGTTCGGGGTGGCCGCCAACCGGCCGTGCCCGGCGTGGCGGCTGGCGCCGCTGGTGATGCGCGCCTCGACCCGCGAGGTGCTGCGCCGCTTCCGACTGGAGTCGACGGCGTCGCACACCCGGTCCATCCCGCACCGCGCACCTTGTCTGCTCGTGCCGTCCCGGGCGACGCCGCGACCGGGATCACTGCGGGCGCTGCGGCTGTTCGTGCGGCTGCGCGACCGGTGGGAGGACGTGGCGCGCAGCGTGGTGCAGCTCGTCCTCGGCACGGTGATGGTGCTCGACGCCCGTCGCCTGCGGCTCGCCACGCGCTACTTCGAGACCTCGGACTCCGCCGCTCCACCCGCCGGGCGCTGCCCGGTGGCCCACCGCTGATCCAGGAGGGCGCGTTGACCCCCACCGAACTGGCCCCGGCGTTCTTCCTCGCGGTCGTGGTCGTCCTGCTCGCCTGTCGTCTCGTCGGGCGACTGCTGCGCGCCCTCGGCCAGCCGCCCGTCGTCGGCGAGATGGTCGCCGGTGTCGTGCTCGGACCGTCGGTGCTCGGCGCGCTGCTGCCCGGTGTCGAAGCCGGACTGTTCCCCACCGAGCTGCGCCCGGTGCTCTACGTCGTGGGCCAGATCGGTCTCGTGGCGTTCATGTTCCGCGCGGGCTGGGAGTTCCGCGTCGACCGGATGCGCGGCGTGGCGCGCTCGGCCGTGCTGATCTCCGCGGCGGGCATCGTGGTGCCGCTGCTGCTCGGCGGTGCGCTGACCTGGTTCGCCGCGGGCCGGGTCGACGTGTTCCCGCACGACGTCCCGCTGGCGGTGTCCGCGCTGTTCGTCGGGGTCGCCTTGGCCATCACCGCGTTCCCGATGCTCGCCCGCATCATCACCGAGCGCGGTCTCGCGGGCAGCCGCTTCGGCTCGATCGCGCTGGGCGCGGGCGCGTTGGACGACGCGGTCGCGTGGGTGCTGCTGGCCGGGGTGCTCGGCATGGCCAGCGGCAACGCCGGACCGGTCGCCATCGCCGTTGGCGGTTCGGTGCTGCTGGTCGGGCTGCTCGCGGTGCTGATGCGCTCGCGCGGGCGGGCCGCCGTGCTGGCCGACCGGATCGCACCGGAGAACGTGCTGCTGGCCGTGGTGGCGGTGCTGTTCCTCGCCGCCTGGTACACCGACACCATCGGCCTGTACGCGGTGTTCGGGGCGTTCAGCCTCGGCATGGTGTTCCCGCGTTCCGAACGGCTGGACCGCGCGGTGGCCGCGTTGCACCCGGTGGGCGCGCTGTTCCTGCCCTTGTTCTTCACCTATTCCGGCCTCAACACCGATTTCGCCCTGTTGGGCAGCGGGACGCTGTTGCTGTTCACCGTGGCATGCGTCGTGGTGGCGATCGCGGGCAAGTTCGGCGCCTGCTGGCTGACCGCACGGGCCGTGGGCGAGCCGCAGCCGGTGGCACTGCGCGTCGGTGCGCTGATGAACGCCCGCGGCCTCATGCAGCTCATCGCGATCAACGTGGGACTGGCGGCGGGCATCGTCACCCCGGCGTTGTTCAGCGCGTTGGTCGTGGTGGCACTCGTGACCACCGCGATGGCCACGCCACTGCTTTCCGCTTTCGACCGCCGCGATCGCGTGACCACATCCGAACCGGTGGCCACCACCCCTTGACGTAGGTCCACCGGCATGGAGCACAGGTTTACACTTCCGGGTCCGATTTCGGCGGCAATGGACACTCACAGTCGTCATCACGACCTCGACCGCAACCACTTCGAGTGAGCGGCGAACCCCGAATTCCCGCTGCCGGCCGGAGTGTCCCCTCAGTACGATTCCCTGAAGTACAACGGGACATTCACGGAAGAAAGGCACTCGTCATGTCGGAGCACATGCAGGTCGACAACATCGACCGGATTTTCACGGTTATCGACCTCGACGGCAACGGCGAAATCAGCTTGGACGACTTCGGGGCGATGGCCCGCGGGGTGGGCCGGGAATTCGAGCTCGAAGCCGGATCACCCGAGGTCCAACGCCTGCTGGAGGCGTACCAGGACGTGTGGGACTACATCCGCGGTGCGGATGTCGACGTGGACGACGTGGTGACCAAAGCCGAATTCCGACAGGCCCATGAGACGGGACGGCTGTCGACGTCGGAACTGCTGGAAAAGTGGCAGGTCGTCTCGCGTTGCGCTTTCGACCTGGCCGATCAGGACGGTGACGGTTACCTCGACGAAGACGAGTTCGCCGGCATCTACCGGGGAGCGGGAGTCACCGATCCGCAGGTGGCCGCCATCGCTTTCGGGGCCATGGACGTGGACAGCGACGGCCACCTCGACCGGGACGAATTCCTCGCCAACGTACGGGGCCTGTTCACCGCGACGGACGAGTCGACCAAGGGCGCCCGCATGCTCAGCGGCAACTGAACGCGCCAAGCCGTCCCTGACAGCTCCTCGAACGACTCACGTTGATCCGCCAAACCCACACCCGGCAGCGCCGGCCGCCTCGACAGGTGCCATGTCCCTGGCGGCCGGCGCTGTCGTACGCCATCCGCGCTGCTCATCGGCGTTGAGCCAGGTTCGGCTCCGCGGGTTCACCGGACGATTCCGGGCCGCCACGCGCCAATCGTCGGTTGATCTTGGGGGTGGACCGGGTACCAGGCGGGCAGACCTGCGTGGGTGCGGCGAGGAGGTCGTATGTGGCACGCACTGGTGCTCGTCGTGGTCGTGGCTGCCGGGTGCGGGTTGCCGCGCGATGTCGACGGGACGCTGGATCGGGTGCGCGGTGACGCGGTCCGGGTCGGTGTGGCGGAGAACGCGCCCTGGACGGTGGTCGGCGCCGACGTGCCCGGAGCCGAGGTGTCCGGAGCGGAGGCCGCTCTGGTGCGGGACCTCGCCGTGCGGCTGGACGCACGGGTGGAGTGGCGTCGGGGCTCCGAGTCGACGCTCATGGCGGCCTTGACCGAAGGGGAACTCGACCTGGTCGTCGGAGGTCTGCTCGACGACGCGCCGTGGACCGAACAGGCATCGCTGACCCGCCCGTACACCACCACAAGAGTCGTGGTCGCGACCCCTGAAGACGTCGCGGCGCCGGATGACCTCGCCGGTGTGCGCGTGGCCGCGCCCGCCGGCAGCACCGAATCCGCCGAACTGGCCGACAAGGACGCGGCGGTCGTCCGCGTCGACGACGTGGCGGACGTGCACGACATGCCGGTCGCCGTGGACGACTGGCGGGTCGTACCGCTCGGACTGCGCAGCACACGGCACGTCCTGCACGAGGAGAAGCACGTCTGGGCGGTGCCGCTCGGGGAGAACGCGTGGCAGGTCGAGGTCGAGAGGTTCCTGGCGGACCTGTCGGCGGACGAGGTCGTCCGGTTGCTGGACGAGGCGCAGAGGAGCAGCCGGTGAACAGGACCCCGTCGACAACCCGGAACCACCGAACGGCGCCGGGACGAGGTGGGGCGTGAACGTCTACGACCGCTACGAACTGCCACCCGACAAGGCCGATCTGCACCGCCGCGCCGTGCGCCTGGAGTGGTGGACGATCGTGTTCTTCGTGTGCGCGGTGGCGCTGCTGGCCGTCACCCTGGGCCAGTCCCAGGCCATGAAGGCCGCGTGGATCGAGGACATGCTCGGGTTGGTGCCGCCCATCGCGTTCCTCATCGCGGACCGGTACCGCAACCGCGCACCGGACCGGCGCCTCCCCTACGGCTACCACCGCACGGTCAACGTGGCGTTCCTCGCGGGCTCGATCGCCCTGCTGGGGCTCGGCGCGTACGTCGTCTACGACTCGCTGGTCCGCCTGCTCTCCGGTGAGCGGGCGCCGATCGGCCTGGTCGAACTGCTCGGTGTCCAACTCTGGCTCGGGTGGTTGATGATCGCAGTCCTGGTGGCCACGATGGTGCCCGCGATCCTCCTCGGCCGCGCGAAGATCAAGATTGCCCGCGAGCTGCACGACAAGGTCCTCTACGCCGACGCCGAGATGAACCGCGCCGACTGGCTCACCGCCGGGGCGGCGGTCGCGGGCGTGCTCGGCATCGGCCTTGGCCTGTGGTGGGCGGACGCCGTCGCCGCCCTGGTCATCGGCGCGGACATCGTGCGTGACGGTGTCCGCACCACCCGTGCGGCGGTGGCGAACCTGATGGACAGCCGACCGCAGGTGGTGGACGGCACTGCCGAGCACCCCCTGCCCGCCCGGCTGCTCGCCGCCGTCCTGGACCAGGACTGGGTCGCCGACGCGTGGCTGCGCGTGCGCGAGGAGGGCCACGTCTTCGTCGGCGAGCTGCTCGTCGTGCCCAGCCGTGATGACGGCCTGGTGGAGCGCTTGGAGGCGCTGGGCGTGTGGGCGCGCGATTTCGACTGGCGCATCCACGACCTCGTGGTGGCCCCGGTGAGCCACATCGACCCGGCCCCGGCGGATCGCTGACACGAGCGCTCGTCGATGTCGCGCAATCGGCCTGTCGGCCCCTCGGATGCCTCCGAAAGGCCGGTTTTCGTCGGTGGGCTGCTCTAGCCTGGCAAGGTCAACTTCAGCCCCGCGTGGTCGGGGCCGCTATTTGTGATGACCGCACGGGAAACGGCGCGTCATCGACCGGGAGAACAACCGATGAGCACCTTCGAACCCGCGGGCTGGACCGCCACCACCGACAAGGACGGCAAGGAGACCTACACCAAGGAGTTCGGGCTGGTGAAAGTCGTCGCCGAATGGGACCCGATCGCCTCGCTCGGGACGATCGCCGTGGACGACTTCCGCACCCGTTGCGCCGCCGGCATCGACGCCTTCCGCGACGCGTCCTCGTTCTGGATCGCCGCGAACCTGGTCGCCGACACCGTCGCGGCCCCACTTCCCGTGAGCGGAAACGTGATCGGCGGCATCAAGGTCGACCCCGGTGACTTCCTGGAAGCAGAACTCGACTTCACCCTCGACGACGGTCGCGAGATCGGCGTGACCATCGTGGACCGCCAGGCCTCCGACCTGACGAGCGGCCTCTACAGCCTCGACAAGCACGTGTGGGAAGAACAACGCGACGAAGAAGACGAAGACGACCCGTACGAAGGCCCTGACCACGGTGCTTACAAAGAGGTTCTCCCGCAGGTGACCGCGGCGGAAACCCTTGCGGTTGTGGAAACCCTCACCAGCCGGTTCGGTGTCGACCGTGCCGCCATCCACGTCTCCGGGGGCGGTACCTGGATCGCCGTCGCCGGCGATGACGTCGTGACCGGGATCCTGCGGCGTCAGCAGGAGTTCGACGGCGCCATCGACGCGAAGTGGCGCTACGCCACCGACACCAACGGCATGGACGAGCCGCGCCTCACCATCGAGTACTACCCCAAGGGCCAATACCAGCAAGAACGCTCCCGCTGACGTTGACCGGCGCGGCGGCCACTGGCCGCCGCGCCGCACGCGCGCACCCGATCAGCTCACCGTGATGTTGGAGTTCCCGCTGCTCTGGTAGCCCTCTGTCGCCATGATCATGTAGTAGCGGAAGCTGCCCAGGTTCATCCCGGCACGGGCCCACGCGTCGAAGTGGTTGCCGGTGGTCACGGTTCCCCCGGTCTTCTTCTGCTGCCGGACGCTCCAGAACTGGGGGAAAGTCTTGTTGCCTTCGACGGAGGGGGCGTTGTACCGCATCGTCTGGTAGATGTCGTACGTGCCGCCGTCGCTGGTGACCGTGCCCCTGTGAGTTCCCGTCGGCCTGTACGTGCCCCAGTTGTCGACGATGTAGTACTCCACGAGCGGGTTTGACGTCCACCCGTAGAGGCACAAATACCCGTTGCCGGACGGGTTGAAGCTGCCCGAGTACCTCACGGTCCTGCGTCCGCCGGTGCTCCAGCCCTTGCCGCAGACGAAATTCCCGGTGTTGCGCCACGAGGTGCTGTAGTTGCCACCGGAACCCAGGGTCATGGAGACCGTCCCGGCGGCATCGGTCCAGAACGAGAAGTAGTAGCCGTTGTGGGTGCCGGTCTGGTTCTGGGTGATGGTCTGGGCGTGGGCGGTGCCGGGCAGCAGCAGCCCGGACGTGGCCAGCGCCAAGGTGCCGGCGCCACCGATGAACGTTCTGCGGCTGATCCGGTGGGCGGGGACGTCGTCCTTGTCCATGCTTCCTCCTCGTTGAGGGCAGCGGGGGCGGATAGGGTCGAGACCTTTCGGTGCAGACAGTGTTCGACCGACTCCGGCGAGTTGTCAACGATTCTCGTAACGTTGCGAAAGTCTGTCGGTAAGCGCTTTCAGAAACAGTGAGCGGGCCATTGAGAACGGCTATGCTGTGGTCGACCGCTCTGCCTTCGATGGCTTCGGATGCGCCGCGAAGCATCCGCTACCGATGCCCCAGTCTGTTGCCCCGCGGGAGGGTTGCTCCCGCACGTCATGACCGCGGTCCGCGTGCGCACGCGCGCTGACTTGCGGGCCACCCGTCGCCGTCGATCCCATTCCTGCTGGGGCCATCTCGTCGCCGCGCCGCTGTGGCCGATGCACGGCGAGAACCTGGGCACGTTGCTGCGCACCTGCGACGCCGTCGGCGCGTGCCTCGCGGTGCCGCGGCTGCCGTGGGTCCCGGAAGCTCTCGCCCGGGGCAACACCTTGCGCCACCGCACCTGCGTGCACTTCACCGGTGAGCCGACCCGCTGGCTGACCCGCCAACGCGAACAGGGCGCGCGGATCGTCGGTGTCGAACTGGCCGAGGAGTCGATCCGCCTCGCCGACCTGCCGACAGCGCGCGTCCCCACCGTGGCCGTGCTCGGGCATGAGAGGCACAGGATTCCGTCTGAAGCCGTGGACCTGTTGCACCAGGTGGTGGAGATCCCGATGGTCGGCCACGGCACCACGCTCAACGTCGCCGTCGCCGGTTCCTTGGTGCTGTACAAGCTCGCCGGCCTGCTGTGACAACGGCCGCGCCAACGACATCGCCCGCCTCCTCGTGCCTGCAGACGAAATTGTCACGTGCGCTCAGGGTGCCTCGGGCTGAGCTGGACCGACCCCCGGCGCAAACGGGTTGGGCACCGCCGGCGGTGTCGGGTAGGTTCCCCTGTCGTTGATCAAGAACGGGGAGGTGCGGTGGCGGAACGCGTCGTCCAGGTGGCCGACATCCGGCTCTGGAGCGAGGAGCTGGGCGATCCGGCGGCCCCGCCCGTGCTGCTGGTCATGGGCGCCAACGCCTCGGCGATGGGGTGGCCCGACGAGTTCGTCGCACTGCTGGCGCGCGGCGGGTACCGGGTCATCTGGTACGACCACCGCGACACCGGCAGGTCCACGGCGGTACCCGCGGTGGAAGCCGACTACGACATGGGCGACCTCGCCCGCGACGCGGTGGCGGTGCTGGACGCCCACGGCGTCGACCGGGCGCACGTGGTCGGCCTGTCGATGGGCGGCCTCATCGGCCAACTGCTGGCGATCGACCACGCCGACCGCCTCCGCTCCCTCACCCTCGCCCTGACCGGCGCGCTCGACATGGGCACGACCGACCAGGCGCGGCCCACCGACGGCGACCGCCTGGAAAGGACGATCGCCCTGGCCGAGCCCCGCGACGACGAGGAGTCCGAACTGGACCGCCGCGTCGCGCTGTGGCGGGAACTGCACGGCGACGTGCTGCCCTTCGACCCGGCGGAGTACCGGCGGTTGGAGGAGCGTGTGATCGCGCACGCCGGCACGTTCACCCCGCCCACCGGGCACGTGCGGCTGGCATCCGTGCCGCTTCCGCACGGCGCGGACGAGCTGCGCGAGGCGACCACCCCGACCCTCGTCGTCCAGGGCACCGAGGACCCGTTCTACCCGCCCGGCTTCGGCCGCCACCTGGCCGGCCTGCTGCCGAACGCGCAACTGCTGGAGATCCCAGGCCTCGGGCACGCCCTACCGGCCGCCGTGCACCAGACCGTGGCCGACGCGATCCTCCGGCACATCAGCCGCCACCCCTGATCGCAGGGCTTCCGCGCACGCGTTCCGGCCCGGATCCCCGGTCGAGTGACGCACTCAGGTGGTCGGCAGGGTGAACGAGGCCCGCAGTTCGTAGTGGGTGTCGGTCGTGCGGCGCAACGTGGCGCCGCTGACCAGGCCCTCGCCCGCGCACTCGGCCGTCGCGCCGACCTGGGGCAGCGGACAGGAAGCGTCGCCGGACCCGGAGTGCGTCGCGGGATCCGGGCTGACCGCACCGGCGGCCAGCCTGAGCAGGCCGAACACCTTGAGGTCGACGTCGCGCTGCGAGTCCGCGTCGAACTCCTCCACCAGACGTCCGTCACTGTCGATGGGGAAGTCCCAGGTCGTCGTCTCCACCTCGTCGGTACCGCCGTCGATCTCCCCGTCCGGCCGTTCGTCGTAGCCGATGAGCGCGTACCCGTAGCGGCCCTCGTCGTCGCGGAGCAGGCAGCGAAAGCCGGAACGCCGAGGTTCCTCGCACACCGCGGTCACCGTGCTACCGGCCGCCGTGCCGACCCGAGCGGCAACCCGCTCCTCCGCCTCCGCGCGCGTGGGCAACGGCGTGCGGAACAACCACCAGGCCCCGACGCCGACCACCACAACCACGAGGATGATCACCAACCACCGGGGCGCCGAGCGCAATCTGGCAAGCACACCGCGAACCGTAACGGGTGGCTTGGGTTGTCTCTACGAGAACGGCTCAGCGCACGTCCACGCGGACTCGTCGGGGGAAGAGCTGCCGCACCTCCGACTCCATGACGCCACACTTGATCAACCGCACGTCGCGCAGGGTCGAGCTTTCCGCGATGTGGGCCAAGCCGGCGACCTCGGCCGCGTTGGATATCCACACCTTCTCCAAAGACGATGACGCGAGCGCGGACAGGTCCAGCACGCCGTGGCCGTTCTTCACCGATCCCATGAGCTTCAACTCGCGCAGGGAGGACATTCCCGACAGTGGCCGCAGGTCGGCGAAGCTCGTGCTCAGCACCTCGACGACCTCCAGGTCGCAGTTCTCCACCCCGTCGAGGGACGACCGGTGGTTCCTCCCTTCGACGTGCAGGAGTCGGAGCCTTCCAGCGCCCTCCAGCATCCGGAGGTCGGACCCGCGCCACCCGCCCAGCCGGAACTCCTCGAGACCCGGCCAGCGTGTCGCCAAGTCGATCCCCGGCCGGTCGGTGAGGCACAGGCGGACCATGTTCGGCTGAACGATCTCCGGCACCGGCCGACGTGACCCGGTGACCAGGGACAACTCCTCGAGCGTGTCGACCAGGAACGCCTCGGTGTCAGGGTCGAACCTGCGTTCGAGGCTGAAGTAGCGCAGGTCGGGCAGGTCCCGGATGAACGCCAGATCGGGCGGCGACCACTCCGGGCCCGGCACGAGGACGAGTCCGTCGCACCCCTGGTCGCGGTACCGCTGCCACGCCACCGCAGACCAGGGACCGTCCATATCGGCGTACCAACGCAGAATCCGGTAGTCGCCGCGTGCCATTCGTCGCCTCACATCGTGATGATCTACGGTCCCACTGCGTTGATCCGGTTGAGGAGCGTTCCACCACCGATTCCGCCATAGTAATCGATCAAGTTCTGCTCGAGATCGTGGATGTCCTTGTCCGAACCACCCGGCAACTCGATCCAGTCCAACTGCCGAACGTCCGTCCGCTTGTACCCCGCGCTCGCGACGGCGTGGTCATCGTCGCTGAACGCCCGGTGGATCCTGCGGTGGATTGTGTTCGATTTGGTCGCCGACCCGACGTAGACCATGTCATCGGACATCGTGATGATGTAGACACCCTGGGTTTCCGGGATGTCCAACCGACCACTGGGCGACTGCTTCCCGAATGTCCGACAACCTTGGTTGTGGACGAGGACGGTAGCCGACCCCGCCACGACGTAGTAGGTGTGGATGTCGTCGACAGTCAAGTCGAACGTGCGCTGCCGGGTGTGGTGGGACCGGACCGCGTCGACCTGGACGTAGGTCCCCGCCGATGTGCGCAGCAGGACACCCGGGCGCAGGTGCGCGGCATCGACCCACCGGTTCGCGGTCACCGACCAGAACGGGTGGTTGTCCGTCGTCGTGATGGTGTGCCGCTCGCCCTTGTCGTCGCGAATGGTGATGTCGACGTAGTTCTCGTCGTTGTCGGTCCTGATCACGTGGGTCGCCTGGCGGTTTTCGGTGCGGCCGGTGACGGGATCAGTGGCGCGGACGGCGTCACCCGGCTTGACCGACTCGATGGCCTTGGTCGTGTTGTCCGCCATGAGGACGCGTGTGCCGGCCGCGAAGCTGTGCTTGCGCGGTATCGGACAGGACTCGGGTTCCTTCTTCTTCTTGGTCGCCGCTTTCGCCTTGGCCGCGACGGCCTTGGCACGTTCGGCCGCCTTCGCGGCCGCTTTCTTGGCGGCTTCCTCGGCCAGCGCACGCGCCTTCGCGGCTTTCTCCGCCGCGGCCTTCGCGGCTGCGGCCGCGGCTGCCTTGGCGGCTTCGGCGGCCTTTTCCGCGCCCTGGACGACGGCTCGGGCCCACTTCAGTTCCTGGAAGAACGTGACGACGGCCTTGCCGGCGCGGAAGATGGCCTCGGCGATCTTCTTCGCCTTGAAGATCTTGCCCCACGGCAGGGCGCCGATGACCATGGAGACGCAGGCGCCGATGTCGCCCTTGAGGCAGTTGACGATGTCGTTGATCCCCAGGAACTCCATGAGGATCTGGCCGCCCGCCTCCAGGATGACGTCGAGCAGGCTCTTGCTCTGGATCTGCTGCGCCTTGGCCACGTCCTCGGGGCTCGGGCCGGTCGGCTGCGTCGCACCCGTCTCGGACGGCGAGCCGCTGCCGCCTCCGTTGTCGACGACGGCGCCCGTGGGGTCGGTGTAGGACAGCGGGTTGTTCTCGGCGTAGGCGTACGCGGAGATGGCGGGCCCCGGTTGGGGCATGGGGTCGGTGCCGGTGAAGCGGCCGGTGTCGGGGTTGTAGTTGCGGGCGCGCAGGTAGTAGTTGCCCTCGCCCGACGTCGAGTCCTGGTACGCGCCGGTGTACTTCAGCGGGTTCGCGGGACCCGAAGGACCACCCGGCTTGAGGGTGTCGCCCTGGCGCGGGTTGCCGAACGGGTCGTAGTCGTAGCCCGCCTCCGGCACGCCTGCGGGGCTGAGCATGTTCGCCACGCCGCCCAGCCAGTCGTGCGTGTACGGGTGGGCGCCGGTGGCGGGGTCGAGCAGGGCCAACGGCTCGTCGTCGGGGCCGTGGGTGAAACCCCGGCGTCCGGTGGTGGTGCCGGCGGCGTTGACGGTGGTGTCCAGGGCGATCTGCGGCAGGGTGCCGTTGACGTCCCAGGTCCAGCGCTGGGTGGTGGCGGCCTGACCCGCACCGGACGTGGCGCTCAGGCGCAGGCCGGTGGCGTCGTAGGCGAACGCGGTCGTGCGCCCGCCCGTGGTGGCACTGGCCAGGGTGTTGTCGAGGTTGTAGGCGAAGGTGTCCCGGCCCGCCCTGGTCTGGTTGTCGTTGACGTCGTAGTCGTAATCGGTGACGCTGCTCAGCCCGATGCCCTCGCCCTCGGGTGCGGTGCCGGCGCGGTGCTGGGTGACGATGCGCTTGGTGAGCTGGTCGGCGGCGTCGTACTTGTAGGTCGTGGTGTCGCTGCCGGCGGTGCCGGTGCGCTTCTGGGTCAGGCGGTTGCCCACCAGGTCGTAGCTGTAGTCGATGCGCCCGGCGGCCTCGGCGTGCCGGTCGCAGCTGGTGGCGGCGTAGCAGGCCGAGGTGACGCGGTCCGCCGGGTCGTAGGCGTAGACGACGGCCTCGGACACGCCGCCCCTGGTCGTGGTGACCTTGGTCGGGTTGCCGACCGGGTCCAGGTCGAGCTGGTAGGCCGAGATCGGGTCCTGCACGTCCGGCGGCGGACCGGCTCCCGGGGTGCGGTCGGTGCCGATGGCGGTCAGGCGGCCCGCGTCGTCGTAGGTGCGCCGCTCCACCAGACCCGTGGCCGACGGCAGGGCGGTGCTGGTGCGACGGCCCGCGATGTCGTAGCCGAACCGCCACGTGGCCGCCTCGGCGCCCGCGCCGCCGCCGCTCACGGTCAGCTCGGACAAGCGGCTGTCGGCGTCGTAGCCGCTGGTCACGCGGGTGCCGTCGGGGTAGGCGCGGCCGGTGACGTTGCCGCGCACGTCGTAGTCGTAGTCGAACGTCTCGCTGCGCCCCGCCGCCTCCTCGCGGGTGACGCGGGTGATCTGGTCCTCGTCGTCGTAGGAGACCTTCCGCACGCCGAGCGGGTCGCCGTAGCCGGTGATGCGGTCCTTGGCGTCGTAGGCCCACGAGTACTTCGGCCCGCTGTCGCCCAGGGCGCGGGTCACGCGGCGGCCGACGATGTCGTAGGTGTCGACGATGGTCCGCTTGGCGCGTTCGGCGTCGCCGATCCACTCGTGCTCGCCCCGGGTGAGGGCGGCGACGAGGTTGTTCTCCACGTCGTAGGTCGCCTCGACGCGGCGGCCGAGCGGGTCGGTGGTGCTGGTGGGGCGTCCGGCCCGGTCGTAGTCGATGCGCCTGACGTGGTGGTTGGGGTCGCGGATGGCCGCGAGCAGACCGTCGACGTGGTAGCTGTAGACGGTGGCCTCGATGTGCGGCACGAGCGGGTGGAACCGGGCGTCGGGAGCGTGGACGCTCTCGATCTGGTTGTCCTCCCGGTACCGGTAGCGGGTGGTGTGGTTGTTGGCGTCGGTGACCGACGTGAGCCGGTTGTTCGCGTCGTAGGCCGAGACCGTGGTGTGGTCCAGCGGGTCGATGACCTTGGTGCGGTTGCCGGCCAGGTCGTACTCGAAGTGCGTGGTGAACCGCTCCTTGTCGGCGCCCTCGACGTTGCCGCGCGGTTCGGTGGTGCTGCGCAGCAGACCGTCGTCGCTGTACTCCCACGTGGTGACGCCGCCGGTGGCGTTCTCCTGGCGGATCTTGTTGCCGGCCTCGTCGTAGGTCGACTTCGTGGTGTTGCGGCCGGCGTCGGTGGTGGAGGTCTGGCGGCCGTTGCGGTCGTAGTCCACGGACAGGCTGCGGCCCAGGGTGTCGGTCGTCCCGGTGACCTGGCCGGTGTTGTCCCGCTGGAACGTGGACGGCTTGTCGAACTCGTCCACGGTGGACGTCGTGCGGTCGAGCTCGTCGACCTTGATGTCCTTGTGAACGACCTGACCGCCCGGGTACGGGCGCGAGATGCGCACGAGGTTGTCGTTGGCGTCGTAGCGGTAGGTGGTCGTGAAGTCCGCTTCCACCGCGCCCGGCACGTTCCCGCGCGGCGAGATCACCTGGTGCAGCAGGCCCTTGGCGTTGTAGCGGTAGGCGGTGACGATGTCCTGCTCACCGCGGCCCATCTCGATCCGCACCGAGGCGCGGCGACCGGCGTTGGTGTAGGTGATCGAGGTGGTCTTGCGCGGATCGGTGACCGAGGCCAGCCGGCCGTTCTCGAGGTAGTGGTACTCGACCTTCACCGACTCGGGGTTGACGGTGCTGGTGACCCGGCCGACCTCGTCGTGGTTCGTGCGCCACGAGTGCCGCTTGCCCGGCTCGGACACCTCCACCACGCGGTCCTGCTCGTCGAAGCGGTACTCGGTGGTGAACGCCCGGCGGTCGGCTCCCGGCACCGTCCCGCGCGGGTCGACCGAGGCGACGCGGCGGCCGGTGGCGTCGTACTCGACCTCCGAGCGCCGCCCTTCCGGTGAGGCCACGGCCGCGAGCAGCCCGGAGTTCGGCCGCCCGGCCGGGATGTGCTCGTAGCGGGTGACCTTGCCGCGCTGGTCGGTCATCGTGGTCCGCAGGCCGCGCTCGTCGTAGGTGTAGCTGATCGAGTGGTTCTCGGCGTCGGTGCTGCGGACGAGTTCGTTGAACTCGTTGTAGGTGTTCTTCCAGACGTTGCCCTTGGCGTCGGTGAACTCGATCGGGTTGTCGCGCTCGTCGTACTTGGTCTTCTCGTCGAAGCCCTGCGGCGCGGCGCGTCTGATCGGGTTGCCGTTGGCGTCGTGCTGCGACTCGTGCTGGTTGTGGTTGCCGTTGACCAGCAGGCTGCGGTTGAGCGAGCCGTCGTAGCGGTGGTTGTCGGTGTCGCCCGCGCCGCGCCTGGTGTGGAGCAGCACGTTGCCGCGGTAGCCGTCGCGGATCACGACGCCGTCCGCGTCGGTCGTCGTCGCCTCCTGCTCGTCGGCGTTCCAGGCGAACGTGGTGGCGTTGCCGACGGCGTCGAGCTGGCGCGTCATCCGCCCGGAGGCGTCGTACTCGTTGCGCACCAACGTGGTCCGGTGCGGCTGCGGGTCCTGCACCTCGGTCAACCGGCCCTCGGCCGAGTAGCCGTAGCGCCACTGGCCGCCGCGGGCGTCCTTGTAGACCGCCAGCCGCCCGGCCTCGTCGTACTCGTACTGCACCTTGCGGTGGTCGGGCAGCGTGATCGAGCGGATCAGGCCGTCCACGACACGCGCACGCGCCACCCGCCCCGACGCGTCGGTGACGGTGATCCCGGTATCGGTGTACGCCAGCGACACGCCCATCCCGCGCGGGGTGCGGACCGACACCAGGCGACCCTGACCGTCGAAGCCGTACACCACCTTGCCCAGGGTGACCAGTTCCCAGCCGCCGTCGGTCTTGCGCAGCGTGGACCGGACACCGGCGGGCCGCCGGTAGGAGCCGTCGACCAGGCGGTACCGCACCTGGGCGCCGTCGTCGGCCAGCACCATCGCGCCGTCGTCGGTGGGCGTCACGCGCATCCCGTACGACCACGCCCAGCCAGGCCCGAACAACCCGCCCTGGTTCAGCGTCGAGGAGTACACCCGCGTCGAGGTGAACGGCATCCCGAACGACGCCATCGTCAGATCGGGCTCGATCCGGGTGAACGCGCCGGTCGCCGTGTTCACCCTGTCACCGCGGAACGCCTGCCGCGCCCCGGTCGTGCTCAACGCCGTCCCGCAGCCGCAGCCGGAGGTCTGCTCGGTCGGGATCGCCGGCGGCTCGACCGTCGTGCGCGGACGCGTGTTCGGCCCCGGCGCGGACGCGAGCTCGCCGCCCTCGTCGAGGATCGCCGCCAGCGTGACGAAGTACTCCTTGGCCGGGTCGAGCACCCAGCCCTCACGGCCGCCGAACGAACGGCAGAACTGCCGCACCGCGCCACAGGGGACCTGTAACTCCGAACGCGGCAACACCGTCGAGGCCTGCTCGGTGCCCGTGGACGCCTCGAACACCCGCGCCCGCCACGACGACCACGCCCGGTCGTCCTCGCGCACGTCGAAGTAGGCCACCAGCGAGGTGTCCCCCACGACGAACCCCGGCCTGGTCAGGACGCCGGCGAACACCTCCTCGGCCTCCGCCGCGCCCTGGCCGGGCTTGCGCACCCGTTCCCAGTCCTGGGCGGACAGCCGCACCGGCTCGCCGCCGGCGCGCACACCCGCCGGCACGGCGGGAGGCCACTTCTCCGGCGGCACCGCCTCGTCCGGCCGAGCCGACGCGGGCGCCGGTCTGTCCACCGGCCCCGCTCCCGCCGTCACGCCCGGCACCTCGCCCGCCGCACGTGCCCACGTGACGGGCTGCAACAAGCTCGCAGCCACCAACAACACGCACACCGACGCCGGCCACCGAACCCGGCCGATCCAGTCCACGCCTCGGCTTGCCACCGTTCCCCCCACAACAATTCCGATCTACCGGAAAAACGCAGAACAAAGCTGCGGCATCACCGGAATCGGAAGCAGCACCGGGCACCGCCGAGTCCGATAAAGAAAACCGGCTCGCACACCACAAAGCCGACCGCGCACGGTCATCTACCGTGAGAGCACTTTGCCAGTGATGCGGAAACCCCGCAAGCAAACGCGACCGAACGAGTGACCCGACTATCGGAATTCACAACGGCGAGGAATACCCGACAAGCACGAGAAGTCGCGTTCGTCGCCCCGACAAAGAATAGCCGCTCACCGCACGGCAGATCGATAAAGAAGGGGACGCACGCCACCGAGGCGCCGCAGCGGCCGACTGACCCGATCAGTACGCCGCGCCGCCCGAAGCGGTGATCAGCGGAGAGTTCTCACACCTCCCGCCGGTCCACCTCAACTCGCGGTCGGGGGGACCGAGACCGGGCTCGGTTCGAAGGAGGCGAGCATCTGCTCCAGCGCGGCCTGGTCGGGGCCGACGAAGGCGTCCGCCGAGGGCGCCTCGGAGAGCGTCCGCAGGAGTTCCTCCGTGCGGTTCACCGCCGCCGGCAGGTGGTTGCTGAGGATGAACTCCGGGTTCATGGCGTGCAGCGGCGCGAGCGAGTCGTGGAAGAGGTTCCGGTCGACCGCGTGCACCCACGGGCTGTCCACCGAGGCCCACAGCAGCTGCCCGCTGCGCAGGTCGGCGGACGGCACGGCGCCGACGTTGTCGGCAGTGGCCGCCTCGGCGGTGGGCATGGGGGAACCGAAGCAGTCGGAGCTGAAGAGCGCGCCGTTGCTGTGGTCGTAGAACCCGACGGTCGCGGGGTTGTCGAACAGCGGCGGGCGCAGGGCGGTGAGCCGCCGGTCGCCCACGTCGATGGACTGCCCCGGGTTGAGCAGGTGCACGCGGTTGAGCGGCAGCGGCCGTTCGGTGGACATGATGCCCGCACCGATGAAGGTCGTGATCACCCGCGCCTTGGGTGCGGCGGTGAGCAGGTCGAACAGGCCGCCCGTGTGGTCGCGGTCGGGGTGGGTGAGCCAGATCCACTCGACGTCGGCGGGATCGATGACGGCGCTGATCGTCTCCACGAAGCGGCGGTCGGGCAGGCTCAGGCCCGTGTCGACGACGACCGGTTGGCTCGCGTGCAGGACGAAGGCGTTGACGGGGAGGAACCCGATTCCGGGCACCTCGAGCTGATCTGCGATGACGCTGATATCGCGTCGGACTCTGTTGATGTTCATCGGGTGGTCCAATCCCGGGGGTTTTGGTGGGTTGTCGAGCGTATGTCGCGGTCGCACACAGCGCCGGGTGGGCGGGTGGGCCGGCGCCGGATCACCGCACGCCGACGCCGCTCGGAACTCGGCGAACACCCCATGTCGGGGGAACGGCACAGTCCGTGCCGAGACGGCCTATCCTTGCGGCGTGGACCAGGATCATCCCGGCGGCGGCGGTTCGTCCAAGCCGGTCACCATCTCCTACATCGCGGAGACGGCCGGGGTTTCGGTCCCGACCGTGTCCAAGGTGATCAACGGCCGGTCCGGGGTGTCCGCCGACACCCGCGCCCGGGTCGAGGCGCTCGTCACCGAGTACGGCTACCGGAAGTCCGGCACGCCGAACCGCAGCAACATGATGGACCTCGTGTTCGACGAACTCGTGGACATGTGGGGCGTCGAGATCATCCGCGGCGTGCAGCGCGCGGCCCGCAAACACCGCGTGGGCGTCGTGCTGTCGGAATTCGGCCCGCAGGGCAACGCGATCCGCTACTGGATCGACGACGCACTCGACCGCCGACCCGCCTGCGTCGTCACCGTCGCCCAACTGTCCCGGGAACAACGCGACCGACTCCGCGCCAGGGGCATCCCGTTGGTCGTGTTCGACCCCACCGTCGAACTGCCCGACGACGTCCCGTTCGTCGGCGCCACCAACTGGGCCGGCGGCCGCGCCGCCACCCGCCACCTCACCGACCTGGGCCACCGCCACATCGCCATGATCAGCGGCCCCGACCACATCCTGTGCAGCCGCGCCCGACTCGACGGCTACCGCTCCGCCATGGACGCCGCGAACCTGCCCGTCCACCCCGACCTCATGGTGCGCACCGACCCCACCCAGGAAGCCGGCCACACCGCCGCCCGCGCCCTGCTCGACCGCCCGGACCGCCCCACCGCCATCTTCACCGGCAACGACCTGCAGGCCCTCGGCGTCTACCAGGCCGCCCGCGACGCCGGCCTGCGCATCCCGACCGACCTCAGCGTCGTCGGCTTCGACGACCTGCCCGTCACAGCCCTGCTCGACCCCCCGCTCACCACCGTCCACCAACCCCTCACCGAGATGGCCACGGCCGCCACCGAACTCGCCCTCGCCCTCGGCCGCGGCGAAAAACCACCACAGCTCCGACTCGAACTCGCCACCACCCTCACCGTCCGGAAGAGCACCGCCCCACCCGGCAGCCGGTGATCGTCCGAGCGCGCGTTCCGCTTCAGCGCTTGGTGAACTGCGCCCTACCGGGCTGGTCCACTCGCTCCCTGATGGCGATGCCCGTGTCGGTGAGGGTCTGGCCGTAGATGTCGGTGATCCGGATGTCCGAGCCGCAGCCGGTGCCCGATTCGGAGATGAAGTAGTTGTACTGGTACCTGGGCAGCGACACCCAGCCCGACCCGACGCGGACTTCCAGCTTCGCGACCGGGTTGCGGTGGTTGCGCACCTGGATCCCGCACCACCACTGCGACGACCCCTCTTTGTAGCGGTAGCTCACGGGCCCGCTGATGTCCGGGCTGACGAGCCTCCACGAGATCGGCACCCGCCCCGCCGTCGGGTTCGCGATCCGGGCGAACGCGGCCTCGCTGAAATCGACGTCCCCCGGTGCGCACTCGGGGCACCGGTCGACGATCTTCACCGTGACCTCGCCGAGCGGACCGGTGGCGCGGAGGTACGCGCCGCACATCGCGGAGTTGTCGTAGTCGGTGTGGTTCAGCGCGGCGATGGCCGTGTCACCGGTCGCGTCGTACGAGCAGTTGCCGACGCCGGTCGCGCCGTAGAACGTTCCTTCACCGCGGTACGTGACACCGGGAACGACGGCCGCACTCGCCGGCGTCGCGGTGAACACCAGACAGCAGATCACCAGGAATGCCATCACCACCGGTGGTCTTCGCATGGAATCGATCGTGACAGCCGCCCGACGCGGAACACAGCCACCGAACAGCGCAACGCGCACCGCCCCGGACACCGTCCTCATTGGACATACAGGTGCCGGGCGAAGAGGACGGCGGCTACCAGGCTCGGCAGCATGACGCCGTGATCAGACGGTGCCTTCACCGTTCCGGGCGACATGGGTTCACCTGATCCGGCGAGATGGAGAGGGCTTTCGAGCCGCGCCGCGTCAGGGCGTCGTAGCGTTGGGGAAGGAGGCTCCGATGCTCTTCCCCGATCCGTTCCCGGACCTGCTCACCCCGGATCCGAGGATGGCCGCGGCGCTGACGGCGGCGCAGGCGGAGACGGCGCTCAGGTTTCCGGCCGCGGGCGTGCACCTGATCGTCGCCATCTCGGTGGCCGCGGTGATCAACCCGACGAGCACGTCGCCGTCCTTCGCCTACGCGGGCTTCCGCGACAGGGAGATGCACTTCTCGGGCAGCCTCCTGAAGGTGGCCGCCATGTTCGCGGCGTTCGAACTGCGGCAGAGCGCATCCGACTTCGCGGTCAGGGAAGGGGACTGCACACCCGACATCGTCTTCGACCGGCTGAAGGCCGCGTTCGACAACGACATCGAAGCATCCGCGCCCCGGTTCCTCACCGAGCCCCGCATCACGAAGCCGATGCGCGTGCCGAAGTACCCGGCGATCTTCGGGCCGCCTCAACAACTCGGCAGCGGCGGGTGCCTGATGTCGTTCGACCCGACCTTCGCGGCGAACCTCCGGGGCATGATCGTGCCCAGCGACAACGACCGGGCGTCGGCGACCATCCAGGCACTCGGGTACAGCTGGATCAACGGGCTGCTCGCGAAGACCGGCCTGTTCGACCGGAACACCGACCACGGCATCTGGCTGGCGGGCACGTTCACGGGCGCGTTCCCCGCCGTGCGCGTGCCGTCGGTCAACGACGGCCCCTCCGCACAGGCCACCACGACCATCGACATGACCCGCCTCTTCGCCCTGCTCGTCGAAGGCAACACGCTGGACTCGCGCGGCATCGACGGCATCGCGTCCGACATGCGCGTTCTCCTGGCCGACGCCCAGTCCGTCGGCGACAGCTCGTTCATGACGACAGGCGCGCGCCCCGGCATCGACGGTCTCGGCCCGGGTTTCACGATCACCCACTGCAAGATCGGGTCGGGTGGCCTCAACACGGGCGGCGAGGTGGCCTCCGAGGCGACCATCCTCACCCACGACGGCACCAGTCAGCGGTTCATCGTCGTCTGGCAGAACCTGCCGAACCTCAACGACCGCCACAACGTGATGTCGTTCATGGTTCGGCGGACCGTGCAGAACTTCCTCGGCATCCACTGACGCCGATCCGCGCCATCGGGGCGCGGAAAACTACTCGGACTGGTGAACGCTCTCGCTCGACGAGACCCACGCCAGCGCCTCGTCGACCGTGGGGAACACGGCCAGCAGCGACGCGACGGTGGTCAACTCGATGGGCCTCAGCACGGCGCGGCGGGTCGCCACGACGGCGAAGGTGTCGACGCGGCCACGTGCGTCCAGGAGCAGCGACAAGCCGGAGGAGCTGAAGAACACCACGTCGGACAGGTCGAGGACCAGGGCCGACGGTGTCTCGGACAGGCCGGAGAGCACGGTGGCGCGGACTTCGGGAACGGTGTCCATGTCCAGCTCACCCGACACGCCGACGACGAGAACATCCCCCACTCGGGTGAGACGAATACCGAGGACGGGTGATGGTTGCCTGATCGGCTCGGCCACGTCGACTCCCCGGTGCGATGCGTTGTCGGCCCACAGTTCTACCAGGTGACGCCGCGGTCCGGCGTCCGGCGACACACGAGTGCGGTCAGCCGCTGCCCGGTCGTCCCAACCGGCGGACGGCCGCGATGATATCGCTGTTCGACGCGCCCTTGACGATGTGCTCCGTGACACCCGCCGCCTGGATCTCGCCGAAGGCCTCCCGGTCGGAGAAGGCCGACAGCGCCAGGATGCCGGTGTTCGGCGAGCGGAGCCTGATCTCGCGGGCCGCGCGACCGCCGCCGCCACCGGGCATGCGGATGTCGAGCACGACGACCGCGGGCGCGTGGCGTTCGGCCAACTCGATCGCCTCGTCCGCGTCACGCGCGACCGCGACGACCTCGAGGTCCGGCTCGGCGTCGAGCACGTCGCGCAGGGCGTCGCGGACCATCGGATCGTCGTCCGAGATCACCACGCTGAGCTTGGGGGTCGTCACGGACCACCGCCGTTCGGCGTCGGGACCCAGAACCGCACCGCCGTGCCCCCTCGGGCGCCCCCTTCGAGGGACCACCAGCCGCCGGCGGTCTCCGCGCGCTCGCGCATCTCGATCATCCCGAAGTGCTCGAACGCCCGTCCGCCGGACGGCGTGCCGACGCCGACACCGTCGTCGGTGATCTCCACCAGCGTGCCGCCGTCCACAGAGGACAAGGAGACCTCCAGCTCGGACGCCTGCGCGTGCTTGCGCACGTTGGTGAGCGCTTCCTGGCAGATGCGGAAGATCGTGATCGCGGACTCGACGGGCGGCTCGTGGTCCAGCGAGTGCCGCAGCCGGTAGGTGATCCCCAACGGGCCGGTGACGTCGGTGAGGTAGTGGTCCAGGGCCTGCACCAGGCTGTGCCGGTCGAGCTCCGGCGGGCGCAGCCGGAACACCAGGTTGCGCAGCCGTCCGATGGACGCCCGCACCGCCTCGTCCAGCCGGCGCACGGTGGCGGCGTCCTCGTCGGGCAGGCGGTTGGCCAGCAGTTGCAGCCGCATGCCGACGGCGACCATGGACTGGATCGAGTCGTCGTGCACGTCCCAGGCGATGCGGCGCCGTTCCAGTTCCTGCGCTTCCACGAGGTGGCCGACGAGCCTGCGCTGTTCGCTCAACGTCAGCTCGACCCGTCGGCGGTCGGTCATGTCCCTGGTGACCTTCGCGAAACCCCGCAGCCGGCCCGACTCGTCGAACAGCGCCGTGATCACCACGTTCGCCCAGAACCGCGAGCCGTCCTTGCGCAGCCGCCAACCCTCGTCCTCGAACCGGCCCACGTCGACGGCCACTTCCAGCTCACGCCACGGCTTGCGCGCCACCAGGTCCTCGGGCGGGTAGAACACCGAGAAGTGCTCACCCAGCATGTCCTCGGCCGAATAGCCCTTGATCCGCTCCGCGCCCGCGTTCCAGCTGACCACCCGACCGGCCGGGTCCAACATGAAGATGGCGTAGTCCAGCACGCCCTGCACGAGCAGCCGGAACCGCTCCTCGCTCGACTTCAGCGCCTCCTCGGCCCGCCTGCGTTCGGTCATGTCCCTGGTGACCTTGGCGAATCCCCGCAGGCTGCCGGACTTCTCGAACAACGCGGTGATGATGACGTTCGCCCAGAACCGGGTGCCGTCCTTGCGCAGCCGCCAGCCCTCGTCCTCGAAGCGCCCCACCTCCGCGGCGACCTCCAGCTCGTGCCACGGCTTGCGCGCCGCCAGGTCGTCGGCCGGGTAGAAGACCGAGAAGTGCCTGCCCAGCACCTCTTCGGCCGAATAACCCTTGATCCGCTCCGCGCCGGGGTTCCAGCTGACCACCCGACCGGTCGCGTCCAACATGAAGATGGCGTAGTCCACGACGCTGTCCACGAGCAGGCGGTACGAGTCCTCGGGCGGCCGTTCGAAATCGGTGTCGACGGACTGGTCGGCGGATTGGTCGGCGGCCATGGCGTCACTGTGCACCATGGGCTGTCGCAGTGCCACGGTCGGGCGCTCGACGTCAGGACGTGCCGGGGACGGCGTCGGCGGCGGCCATCTCGCACCACACGACCTTGCCGCCGCGTTCGGCGCGCGCACCCCAGGCCGCGCTCAACCCCTGGACGAGTTGGAGCCCCCACCCGCCGACGGTCGCCGACAGCCGCGGGCGCGGCATCACCGGACTGCCGTCCTCGACCTCGATCCGGAGCCGGTGCCGGTCACCCGCCAGTCGGATCACCGGAACGCTGGACGTGTGCCGCAGGGCGTTGGACACCAGTTCGGAGACGACGAGCACGACGTCGCCGTGGTCGCCCAGGTAGCCAAGATCGGTCAGCGTCTTGCGGGCGAAATCGCGGGCCAGGCCCGCCGCTCCCCGCACGGCCGGCGCGCTGAACTCAGCGACCGGGCCAGACAGCGAGACGTCCACGGATCGCACTGTGCTGCATCGGACGGCCGGTGCCCAGACGCACCGACACCGACTCGACTAGTGCACCTGCACTAGTCGAGCAGGCCGTCGCGGCGGGCGATCGCCACCGCCTCCAGCTTCGACCTGGCGCCCAGCTTCTCCAGCACCCGCTGCACGTGGTTGCGCACGGTGTTGCGGGCCACGCCCATGCGCTCGCCGATCTCCTCCGTGCTCGCACCCTCGGCCATGAGCAGCAACGTCTCCCGCTCCCGGACCGTCAACGGCACCACGCCGTCCCTGGCACGCCCGGTGAGCTTGTCCAGCACGCCCGCGAGCAGCCCGCCGTCGAACACGACCTCACCCGCCGCCACCCGCAGCACGGCGTCGGTCAACTCCTCCAGCCGGGCCGACTTGAGCACCAGCCCCGCCGCACCCGACTCGGCCGCCCGCGCGGCGACGGACACGCTCGCCTCGCCGGTCAGCACCAGCACCCGTGCGCCGCACTCCTCGAAGCCCGCGATCGCGTCCAGGCCGTCACCGTCGGGCAACCGGCGGTCCAGCAGCACCACGTCGGGCCGGTGCAGCCGGACCTGCACCAACGCGGCGGCCACCGAGCCGACCGTGGCCACGACCTCGACCTCACTCGAATCCGCCCACGCCAGCCGGATCGCCTCCGCCACCAAGTGGTGGTCTTCCACCAGTACCGCGCGAACAGGTCGGGACGGGTGGGGTGGGTGCACCATGCTCTGCAGATCCTCGTCGCTGGTCCGGCCACCCAGCCTAGTGGTTCCCGGCCGTCCGTTCCGCCGGGCGGTCGGACGACACTCCGGTTTCCAACCGCCGGGAACTCCCGGGCGGGATCTACGGCTGGGAGTGCGTCGCCCCCCTGATGTCAGCGCCTGATGTCAGCGTCGTCGCGGGTCCGCTCGGCCCGCCGGTGAACGCATCCACGACCGTCCACGTACTTCCCGAGTGGGGTGCGAGCACGAGGGAGGCTGCGGGATGTTGGTGTGGCGGATGGTGGCGCGGGTTGCCGTGGCGGCCGTGGCCCTGTTCCTGTTCGTGGTGCTCCCCGCCCTGCCCGCGGAGGCCCACGGCGCTCCGACCAACCCGCTGAGCCGTTCCGCCGCCTGCGGACCCGAAGGCCGGCACGCGACAGGACCCGCCTGCCGGGCCGCCCTCGCGTCGGGGCAGGGGCGCTCGGTCTCCGCCGAGTGGGACAACATCCGGGTCGCCGACGTGCGCGGCAGGGATCGTCAGGTGATCCCCGACGGGAAGCTGTGCAGCGCGGGACAGGCGAAGTTCGCGGGCCTGGACCTCCCCCGCGCCGACTGGCCTTCCACCCAGCTGAAGCCGGGTGCCGCCATGACGTTCACCTATCGGGGCACCATCCCGCACAAGGGCACGTTCCGGCTGTACGTCACGAAGGACGGCTTCGAGCCGACCAAGCCGTTGACGTGGTCGGCGCTGGAGGCCGAGCCGTTCGCCACCGCCACCGACCCCGCGTTCGGCAACGGCTCGTACGCGTTCCAGGGACGGCTGCCCGCCGGGAAGAGCGGTCGGCACCTGATCTACACGATCTGGCAGAACACCGACACGCCGGACACCTACTACTCGTGCGCAGACGTGGACTTCGGCGCCGCCGCGGTGGCGGCTGCCCCACCTGCCCCACCTGCTCGACCGACCACCACGA
The DNA here is from genome assembly GCF_009769385.1 of Saccharothrix deserti. Classification (GTDB taxonomy): domain Bacteria; phylum Actinomycetota; class Actinomycetes; order Mycobacteriales; family Pseudonocardiaceae; genus Actinosynnema; species Actinosynnema deserti. The sequence continues at coordinate 93,314 of NZ_VKAB01000011.1, read as the reverse complement.
CCACCACGACCACCACGACCACTCGTGCGACTGCCTCTTCCCCATCGCCCAGCCCGGTGGTGCCGACGTCCACCGGTCAAGCGGTCGCCGTATCGCGGACGGCTTCCTCCTCCGATCAGGGCGGCATCCCCTTGGCCGCCCTGATCGGAGGAGGTGTCGCGGCGGCACTCGTGGTCGTCCTCGTGCTCCGCCGACGCCGACAGGCCTAGCCACGGGCACCGGCGAGGACACCGAAGACCGACCCGGCAGGGGCGCGGTCCTGACTGCGCCCCTGCCGGGTTCGGTGTCCTACGTCGTGGCGCCGGTCAGCCGGTTTGGGGGATGACCGAGTACACCATGCGCTGGCCGGGGTGTTCGCTCACGGTCCAGAAGACGCCTCGCGCGGGGTTCGTGCCGGCTGTGCCGGGCCAGTGCGAGAGGTCCTCGGGACCGACGGGCAGGTACTGGGTGCCCACGATTTCCAGGTTGCTGAACGACGTGACCACCTTCGCGGTGGTGTAGAACTTCCCGGCGTTGGGCCCGTCGCTCACGCTGAGGTACCACCTGCCCTCGAAGCGGGCCACACCCTGCACGTTGCTGGACGGGAGGTTGTGCGCATCGTCGGCGTTCCACACGTAGTTCGGATCCATGCGGAGTTCGTTGTCGACGAACGCACCGGCCATGGGCCAGGCCGCCACCCTGCCGTTGGTCTCCTTGTCCCAGTTGCAGTACTCGCCCGCCACGAGGTGGTCGGTGCCGCTGCGGTCGAGCGAGACGTAGGAGAAGTTCGGCGACAAGTCCGCCGCCGTGCAGGTGGTGCCGGTCGCCGATGTGCGGGTCCAGGAACCGACCTGGGGCATGATGTAGCGGTAGCCGTAGCCGTAGTAGGTGCTCCCGCGGTAACCGACCATGTCTCCGGTCGTCGTGCCGTTCGACGAGGCGCCGAGGTCGTAGATGCGACGCATGTCGAACACGCGGAAGCCGCGCGCGGTGTCGGCGACGAACAGGTAGTTGCCGTACCAGACCAGGCCGCCCGCGTGCAGGGGCTTGTTGTAGTCGCCGCTGGCCGGGTCCTGTGACACGCGGATGGTGTCGTAGTCGGTGCGGCCGTTGATCTCGCGGGGGTACACCAGCAGAACGTGCCGGTAGCGGCCGGTGTCGCGGTTCATGAAGCTGATGCGGACACCCTTGAGCATGCCGTCGGCGTTGTTGTTGTGGTCGTACCAGCTCACCAGGACCGGTTGGTAGCCGTCGCCCCAGATCTGGTCGCTCTGCATGTCGGCGGCCGTGGTCACGCCCTGCGGGTACCACTCCGTGGTCGCGTTGTCGCCGTCGTTGAAGCACATGCTCTGGGAGAGCACCGGCTCGAAGTTGTTCACCACGGAATTGGGTTCACAGGCCTCCCCGGTGTCGGTCGGATCGTCGTCGTCGACCCGGTTCAGGTCGTTCATGATGTCCGTGACCGTGGCCTTCACCAGCGGCAGGTTGTCGGCCCGGTCGCGCAGCGCGGTGCCGTAGGCGTTGGGGCGCAACTGGAAGTTGGCGAAGTCCAGCGAGTCCGCGTTCGCGGACGGCGACGTGACGACCATCCCGAACGCCACGAGGGACAGTGCGGTCAGCGGGTTCAGGATCCTGCGGCGCCGGGTCATGAAACTCCTCGGTGGGAGGCGGGAGAGGCTGCGTATGCGTTCTTCCGAGTTCTCTGTGGACATCAACGGCCCGGCGACTATGGCACACCACCATGAACCACTCAAGGTCGCTGCGAGCCGCCCACCAGTACCGCGCGGACAGTCCACAAAAGACACGTCAACGCCGAGGGGATCCCGATGAGACAGATCATTTAATACTCCGTTCTTTGAGGTGACCCCTTTCACAGTGCGGTAACCACTCTTGACAAATAGCCATCCCAACACCACCGGAATAGCTATTCTCGAAACCCGCCGAACAGCGGTATGTCGACGCGTTCGGTCGTGGTTTCGTCAAAGCAGAACCACCCGTCGCGAGTCCGATTGGAGTGGAGCGGAATGCTGACGTTGGGCATAAGCGGACATTTCGATCTGCTGCCGGCTTTGTACCGGACCTACATGCACGACGCCGCCGCCTGCCTGGTGGCCGATGGTGAACTGGTCGCGGCCGTCGAAGAGGAGCGGTTCAACCGGATCAAGAAGACGAACAAGTTCCCGGCCGGCGCCATTCGCGCCTGTCTCGAACTGGCCGGCGCCGAGCCCCGGGACATCGACGCCGTCGGCTATTACTTCGACCAGGACCTCGTCGACCTCGGCCTGAGGAACTTCCAGGTCGCGACGCCCGCCCAGCCCGTGCGCTTCGGCCGCGAACTCCTCCTGGACCGACTGCGCACGGAGTTCGACTGGGACATCGCCTCTGATCAGGTGATGTTCACCCGGCACCACGTCGCGCACGCCTGGTCGTCGTTCGCCCGATCTGGCATGTCGGACGCGCTGGTCGTCGTCATGGACGGCCGCGGTGAAAACACCTCCACCACGATCTTCCTGGCCGGGTCCGGCGAAATGCGCGCACTCAAGTCGTACTCGGTCCCACAATCACTCGGCCTGCTCTACCAGGACGCGATCGGGCACGTCGGCTACGGTTTCGGCGACGAGTACAAGGTCATGGGACTGGCACCGTACGGCGATCCGGCGACCTACCGCGAGCAGTTCCGAAGCCTCTACACGCTGCTCCCCGACGGCGATTACGAAATGATTCCCTCGTTGCCGGACATCAACCCGACCGTGGCACCGTTCTACGCGAACGGGTTCGCCGCGCGGCGGGCCGGCGAACCGGTGACGCAGGAGCACAAGGACTTCGCGGCCGGGCTCCAGGAAACGCTGGAAATCCTCGCCATGCACGTGCTCGCGCACTGGGCGCGGCAGACCGGTACGACCAGGCTGTGCTTCACCGGCGGCGTCGCGCACAACAGCAGCCTCAACGGGCTGATCCTGCGGTCCGGACTGTTCGAAGAGGTCTTCGTGCACCCTTCGTCGCACGACGCGGGTGCGGCGGAGGGCGCGGCCATCGTCGCCGCACAACGGCTGGGCGAGCCGCACACCCGCGTCGCACGACTGGCCGGCGCGAGCCTCGGCCCCGACCTGGGCGCGCCGGACGAGGTCGAGCGGGAGTTGCGCGCGTGGAGCGGCATCGTGGACGTCGAGCGGCCCGCGGACATCGTCGGCGCGACGGCGGAACTGCTCGCCGGCGGCGCGGTGGTCGGCTGGGCGCACGGGCGTTCCGAGTTCGGCCCCCGCGCGTTGGGCAACCGGAGCATCCTCGCCGACGCCCGCCCGGCGGAGAACCGGGACCGGATCAACGCCATGGTCAAGAAGCGGGAGGGTTTCCGGCCGTTCGCGCCCGCCGTCACGCCGGAAGCGGCGGCCATCTACTTCGACCTCACCGACACCAAGGCGGACCACGGGTTCATGTCGTTCGTGGTGCGCGTCCACGAGGACCGGCGGGCCGAGTTGGGCGCCGTCACGCACATCGACGGCACCGCACGGGTACAGGTGGTCTCCCCGGAGGCCAACGCGCGCTTCCACCGGTTGATCACCCGGTTCGGTGAGCTCACCGGCACACCCGTGTTGCTCAACACGTCGTTCAACAACAACGCCGAGCCGATCGTGCAGTCCGTGCACGACGTGCTGACCGGTTACCTGACCACGGAGATCGACGTGCTGGTGGTCGAGGACTTCCTGGTCCGGCGGCGGGAACCGGTGGCGCGGGCGCTGGACGACCTGGTGCTGACGTTCCGCCCGGTCACCCGGCTCCGGAAGGACTGGCGGCCCGGCGACGAGGTGAGCGGCGAGATCTACCTGGACTACTCGTTCGGCCCTTCCGCGACGGTCTCCCCCGCCGTGTTCGACCTGTTGGCGGCGGCGGACGGCACCGCCACCGTCGCCACGTTGGCCGGGCGGCTGACCGACGAGGTGCGCGACGAACTCGTGGCGTTGTGGCAGCGGCGGTTCTTCGTCCTCGCTCCCAAGGCGTGATCCGGTGGTCCCGCCGGCCGGCGGGACCACCGGATCGGTGTCATCGGTTCAGCAGCTTCTCCAGCGCGTCGGCAGCGGCGGACGCGCCGCCGCCGGAACGGACCGCCTCGCGCATCGCCTCGACGGCGGGGCGGTTGGCAGACGCCGCCGACACGGCTTTGCGCAGACCTTCCGGGGTCTGGTCTTCCAGGGTGATGCCCAGGCCCAGCTCGGATGCCCGCGCGGCGATGGCCTGTTGTTCCGGGATCTGCGGCACTGCCACGAAGGGGACGCCGTGGTACAGCGATTCCATGACGGAGTTCATCCCCGCGTGGGTGAGGAACACCGACGTGTGCCGGAGCACGGCCACCTGCGGGACTCGGGCGTGCACCGAGAAGTTCGCCGGCAAAGGACCGAGGACCGCGGGATCCAGTGAGCCGACGGACATCACGACTTCCCACTGCGAATCGGCGAACGCCTCGACGCAGGCCCGGTAGAACTCGGGCCGTGAGTTGAACACCGTGCCCAACGAGATCAACAGCACCGGCGCCTCGGACGCGGGCGACCACTCCTCGGCCACCTGCCAACTGCCCAGCGACGGCCCCACGAAGTGGAAGCGGTCGTCGAACGTCTCGGCGGACAACTGGAACGAGCGCGGGACGAACACCACGCTCAACGGCGCGACGTGCCCGAACATCAGGTTCGGGTTCTCCAGGAAGGTGAACCCCGAGGCGAACTCGGCCATCCGCCCGATCGCCGCGACCAGCCTCGGGTACCGGTGGTCGAACGACGGCGGCAGGTACACCTGCGTCGCGGAGAACCGCTCGTTCTCCGCGAACGTCGGCACCAGAGCCACTTCGTGCACGCCCAGCAGGTTGGCCAGCATCCGCCCGGTGAAGGTCACCGAGTCGTAGCAGACCACGTCCGGCCGGTCGGCCTCGAAGTGCTCGGCCAGCACCGGGAACGAGACCTCGGCGTCGGCCAGGAAGTACTCCAAGGTCACCGCCAGCTGCTCGGCGGTGAACTCGCCCCGCGCGTCCATGTCCGGCGGCAGCTCCGACGGCAGCACGACCGGCGAGGCGCCCGCCGTGACCGCTCCATCCATTGTGGACGGACCGGTGGCGTAGTCGACCCGGTGGCCGCGCCTGACCAACTCCTCCACCAGCGGCAGGGTCGGGTTGACGTGCCCGGCGGCGGGCGCGCTGACGAATGCGAAGTGCGCCATCTCAGTCCTCCTCCGCCACGACGGGCTCCAGCACGACGGGCAGGGTCTTGTGGCCGTTGGTGAAGAACGACCCCAACGGCTCCAGCTCCGACGACGGCACGGCCAGGCGGAGGTCCGGGAACCGTTCGAACAGCGCGCGCAGCGCCACCACGGCCTCCATCCTGGCCAGCGGCGAACCGAGGCAGAAGTGCACGCCGTGGCCGAACGTGAGGTGGTCGCGGCGGGACGGCCGGGTGACGTCGAACTCCTCGGCGTTCGCACCGTGCCGCGCCGGGTCGCGGCCGGCCGCGCCGAAGGACACGAGGATCGCGTCTCCCTTGGCGATCGCGACGCCGTCCACCTCGATGTCGTCCACCGCGTACCGCAGCGGCAGGTTCGGCACCGGCGCCTGCCAGCGCAGCGTCTCGTCCACCACGTCGTCCCAGGTGCTCACCCCGGAGGTGACGAGACCGAGCTGGGACGGGTGCGCGGCCAGCGCGTGGATGGCGCTGTCGAGCAGGTTGACCGTGGTCTCGAAGCCCGCGCTGATGGTCAGCAGCAACGTGTCCAGCAGCTCCTGCTCGCCGAGCCGGCTGCCGTCCTCCTCGCGGGCGGTGATCAGGTCGGTGGTCATGTCGTCGCCCGGGTGTTCGCGCTTGTCCGCGACCAGGCCCTTCAGCAGCATGTACAGCTCGGCGGACGCCGCCTGCACCCCTTCGGGGTCGGCGTCCAGGCTGAACACCGCCTCGACGAGCCCGCGCAGGTCGGCGCCGGTCTGCTCGGACAGCCCGAACAGGCCGCTGATCACCCGGATCGGCAGCTGGAACGCGAACTCCGCGCGCAGGTCGACGGCCTGGCCGCGGGGTAAGGCGGTCAGGCCGTCGATCAGCTCGGTGGTGATCCGCTCGACGCGCGGGCGCATGGCCTCGATGCGACGCGCGGTGAACGCCTTGGCCACGAGCTTGCGCAGCCGGGAGTGGTCCTCGCCGTAGGCGGTGAACATGTTCTTCATCGCCACCCACATGATCAGCGGCCAGTCGGGCGGGATCTCGCCGTTGCGCCACGCGGGCCAGTGCCGGTTGGCGTCCTTGGACACCTTCGGGTCGAGCAGGACCTTCTTGACCGTCTCGTGGCTGGTCACCGACCACGCCCCGATGCCGCCGGGCAGCTCGACGGGTGTGGCGGGGCCGCGTTCGCGCAGTCGGGCGGCCTCGCCGAAGATGTCGCTGCCGGACGGGTCGATGGTGTACCGCTCGACCGGTGGGATCTCCACGGATTCCTCCACGAAGGTGGTGCCGCGCGTGGGCGGCTCGGTGACTTCCAGCAGGGCGGCGGTGAACCGGGAGCCCATGCCCAGCCCGACGACCATGATCGTGTCGCCCGGCTTCATCGTGGGGTCGTTGAGCAGGTGGTCCACGCCGAGCAGCTGGTCGCACGGGCCGACGTGCCCGAGTTCGCGCAGGAACGGCCAGGTGGTGCGGTTCAGGTCGATGCCGAGCGGTTCCAGCACCACCACCTGCAACTGCGCGAGCCCGAGGCCGGTGATCACGAACCGGGTGATGTCGCCGACCGCGGTGTTGGCCTCCTTGGCGGCCTGCTCGACCGCGCTGACCAGGGCCTCGCTCATCAGCGTCAGGTACGGCGCGAGGCCGGTGACCTCGATGGGCGTGCGGTTGCGGTGGCCCAGCGGGTCCGGGATCGACGGGGTGGCGAGGACTTCCATCTGGGTGGCGGAGCTGTTGGCTGTGGCCACCAGGCGGGCCCGGCCGCCCTCGCGGGTGAGCACCGCCGACACCGCGCCGTCGGCCAGGAAGATGCCGATGGTGGGCTGCCAGCGCTCCCAGCGCGGCGGCAGGAACCGGGAGGTCGCGGTGACCAGGGTGGCGGTGGCGGACCGGTCGGCCACCAGGTGGGCGGCGGCGGCCTGCAGTGCGGCCGAGCCCCCGTTGCTGGTCGCCTCCACCTCGTAGACGAGGGCGTGGCCGAGGCCGAGCACGCGTTGGAGGTGGCACGAGGGCGCCATGTGGTCCTGGGAGTCCATCTGGGCGTAGGCGGCCATCGCGATGTCGGCGCCGGTGAGCCCGGACTGCCGCAGCGCGCCGATCGCCGCACGCACCGCCATGGCCTGCTCGGTGACGTCGTCGGAGTGGGTGAACGAGGTGAAGTCCGACAGCGCGAGCAGCCGCCGCATGGTGTCGGTGTCCGGCACGGCGTCCGTCGCGAGCGTGCGCGGTGGCAGGTAGTGACCGGTGCCGCCGATGAACACGTCATCCCAGATCATGGACGTCCCTTTCCCTGAGTTCGGACAACCCTGCGCCGTACCCGCGGAAGTCCGTGAGCCAGCTGCTGATCGCCAGTGCGGTGGATGCGGAGTGCTGTTCCAGCACGGAGAAGTGGTCGCCGGCGACCACCGCCGACTCCTGCCCGGACGGCGGGCGCTCGTGGGCGGTGCCGACGTGCAGCACCGGCGCGGTGGTGGGTCCCGGCTCGTGCTGCCCGGCCAGGTCGAGGTAGCGGCCCATCGCGACCAGCCGGTCGTCGTCGACGGGGTGGAGCTGGTGCTCGGGGTCGAGCACGCCGGTGAGCACGGCGTGCGGGTCCGCGGCGGGGGTGATCAGCACGACCGCGGCCGGTGTGCGGCCCCTGGTCTCCAGACGGCCGGCGACGGCCCGTGCGAGCCACGCCCCGACCGACCGCCCGACCAGCGCGAACTCACCGGCGGCGACGTCGGCGACCGCGTCGGTCAGCGCGTCGACCAGGGCTTCGGCGGTGGCGGGCAGCGGGCCGCCGGTGAAGCCGGGCAACGGCACGGCGGTCACGTCCCGCATCGCCTCCAGCGCGGCGGCGAACCTCGCGTACTCCTCCACGCCGGTGAACGCCAGCGCGGACGGCAGGCAGATCAACGCCGGTGGCACGAACCCGGTGGTGAGCTTGACCGGCGTCACGTCGAGCCGGCCGGTGACCGGGCCGAGCCGTGCCGCGGTGGCCAGCAGGTCGACGCCGTCCTGGGCGCGGCCGATGTCGATCGCCTTGCGCAGCAGCGCTTCCACGGGTCCGGCGACGCGGTTGGCGGTGCCGCGCAGCTGCCCGTAGAGGTGGTTGGCCAACTGGGCGGGCGTCGGGAAGTCGAAGACGACGGTCGCGGACAGTTGGAGGCCGGTGGCCGCGTTGAGCCGGTTGCGCAGCTCGATCGCGGTCAGCGAGTCGACGCCGTGGTCGCGGAACGCCTGCTGAGGGTCGGCGGTGATCGGTGTGGTGTGCCCGAGGACGGCCGCGCTGTGCGCGTTGATCACCTCCAGCAGCAGGGCCCGCTGCTCGGGTTCGGCCAGCGGCTTGAGCCTCCCCATCAGGTCGGACGGCGCGACCACCGGCACCTGCCCGCGCCGGGACCGCCCGTGGTCGCGCAGCAACGGGGTCCTCGCCGTGGTCGGGTCGAGGTGGGCGGGCACCAGCACCGGCGCACCCGCCGCCAGACCGGTGTCGAACAGGGCCAGCGCCCGGTCGGTCGGCAACGGCGTCAGGCCCGCGCGGGTCAGGCGGAGGCGGTCGGCCTCGGTGAGGTTGCCGGTGATGCCGCTTTCCTGCGCCCAGTAGCCCCACGCCAGCGACACGGCGGGCAGGCCGAGCACGTGCCGGTGACGCGCCAGGGCGTCGAGGAACGAGTTGGCCGCCGCGTAGTTGGCCTGGCCGGGGCTGCCCAGCACGCCCGCGGCAGAGGAGAACAACACGAACGCGTCCAGGTTGTCGGTCAACTCGTGCAGGTGCCAGGCCGCGTCCACCTTGGGGCGCAGCACGGCGTCCAGTTGCGCCGGGGTCAGGGTCTGGACGACGGCGTCGTCCACGATCCCGGCGGTGTGCACGACGACGCGCAGGTTCTCGATGGTGCCCAGGAGTCGGGCGAGGGCGTCCCGATCGGCGACATCGCACGCGGCCACGGTGACGGTCGCACCGAGTCCGGCCAGCTCGACCTGGAGTTCCGCCGCGCCGGGGGTCGTGACGCCACGGCGGCCGGCCAGGACCACGTGCCGCACGCCGTGCTCGGTGACGAGGTGGCGGGCGGTGAGGCCGCCGAGCACCCCGAAGCCGCCGGTGATCAGCGCGGTGCCGCGCAGCGGACGTGGTCTCGCGTCCTTTGCGGACTTGGTGAGCCTCGGCACGAGGAGTTCGCCGTCGCGGAGCAGCAGTTGTGGTTCGGTTTGGGCGAACGCGGTGCGCACGGCCGCCGGGAGCGCTTGTCGGGACGCCTCGGTGTCGTCGTGGTCGACCAGCAGGAACCGTCCGGGGTGCTCGGTCTGCGCACTGCGCACCAGACCCCAGGCCGCCGCCAGCGGCAGGTCGTCACCGGTCGCGCCCCGGGTGACGAGCACCAGGCGGGTGTCGTCGGCCAGGGACTGCTGGACTTCGTGCAGCACCTGCCGGGTGATCGCGTGCGTCTCCTCGACCGGGTCTCCCCCACCGGCCGCGAGCTCGCGGAACACCGCCGTCACGTCCGGGGCGTCGGCGATCGGCAACGGGGTCCAGTCGAGGGTGAACAGGGTGTTGGCGTGCCGGGTGGCGGCGAGGTCGGCCAGTTCGACGGGACGCAGCACGAGCGAGTCGACAGTGGCCACCGGGGTGCCGCCGGTGTCGGTGATCCGCACCGCGTAGGTGTCCGGCGCGGTGGGCGACAGCGCGACCCGCAGGGTGGCGGCGGCACCGGTGATCGACACGCCGGCGAACGAGAACGGCAGCCTGGCCAGGCTCTGGCCGGGGCCGTCGACCTCGGCGGTGATGCCGGTGAGCAGGGTGAGCGGCTGGATCGCCGCGTCCAGCAGGGCCGGGTGGATGCCGTAGCCGGTCAGCCCCGCGGTGTCGGCGGGGAACGTGACCTCGGCGTGCAGGTCGTCGCCGTGCCGCCAGATGGCGCGCAGGCCCTGGAAGGTCGGGCCGTAGTCGTAGCCCGCGTCGGCGAGCGTGTCGTACAGGGTCGAGATGTCCACCGGCGTCGCTCCGGCGGGTGGCCAGGTCGTGGGTCCCGCCGGTGGGGTGGCGGGTTCCGGGAGCAGGACGCCGGTGGCGTGGCGGGTCCAGTCGTCCGGTTCGGCGGCGGTGCGGGAGTGGAGGGTGACCCGGCGTTGCCCGGTCTCGGTCGGTGCGCCGACGGTGACCTGGACGTGCACGGTGTCGTGCTCGGGCAGCGGCAGCGGTGCTTCGAGGACGAGTTCGGCCAGCACGGGGCAGCCGACGTGCCCGCCGGCCTGCAGTGCCAGTTCCACGAACCCGGTGGCGGGCAGCAGGGCCGTGTCGAGGACGGTGTGCTCGGCCAACCACGGGTGCGCGGCGCGGGACAGCACGCCGGTCAGCACCACGCCCTGGCCGTCGGGGAGCTTCACCGAAGCCCGCAGCAGCGGGTGGTCCACCGCGTCCATGCCCGCGCCCGCCACGTCCGCCGACCTGCTCGGGACCAGCCAGAACCGCTCCCGCTGGAACGCGTAGGCGGGCAGGTCGAGGTGGACGCGTGGAGCCGGCGGACGCCAGTCCGCGCCTTGCTCCCACATCCTGCCGAGGGCGGCGAGGAGTCGTTCGGGTTCGTCGTGATCGCGGCGCATCACACCGGTCGGGACCAACGTCGGATGCGGCCCGATCTCCAGGAACGCCGTCACACCACTGGCACGCAACCACCCCATGCTGTCCGCGAACCGCACCGCCTCCCGCGCCTGCCGCACCCAATAGGACGGCGTGTCCAAGTCGGCCGGCTCACCCGTCACCGTGGAGACGATCGGAACCGACGGCCGGTGGTAGCTCAGGCCTTCCGCGACCCGCGCGAACTCCCCCAACATCGGATCCATCCGCGACGAGTGGAACGCATGGCTCACCGCCAGCCGCCGCGTCTCGCGGCCCCGTTCCCGCCACAGTTCGGCGATCCGCGACACCGCGTGCTCGTCGCCGGAGATCACCACCGCGTCGGGACCGTTGACCGCCGCGATGTCGACGCCACCGTCGCCGTCGCCGTCGAGGGTGGCGACGACTTCCGCTTCGCCGGCCCGGATCGACACCATCGCCCCACCGGGCGGCAACTCCTGCATCAACCGGCCACGCGCCGACACCAACGTGCACGCGTCCTCAAGGCTGAGCACACCGGCGACGTGCGCGGCGGCCAACTCACCCACGGAGTGGCCGACGAGGTAGTCCGGTTTCATGCCCAGCGACTCGACCAACCGGTACAGCGCCACCTCGATCGCGAACAACGCGGCCTGCGTGTACCGGGTCTGGTCGAGGTCGACCTCCCGCAGGGACATCCCGAGTCGGCCGCACACGTCGTCCAGGGTCTGCGCGAACACCGGGTACGCCGCTGCCAGCCGCTCCCCCATGCCACGCCACTGCGAGCCCTGGCCGGAGAACACGAAGGCGGTCTTGCCGGTGCCGGCCTTCTCGATCGGGGCTTCGGCCAGGGCGTCGAGGTCGGCCAGGAGCCGGTTCGGGTCGGTGAGTGCGGCGCGGTAGGGGAACCGGGCGCGGGTGGCCAGAGCCGCGCCGACCGGCGCCGGGTCGTCCGCGAACTCGCGCAGACGCCGGGCCTGCGCCCGCAACGCCTCCGGCGACTTCGCCGACAACAACCACGGCACCGGCCCGTTGACGTGGACCGGTTCGGTCTCGGGCGCCTGTTCGAGGATCACGTGGGCATTCGTGCCGCTGATCCCGAACGCGGAGACGCCTGCGCGGCGCGGGTGGTTCGTGGTCGGCCACGGCGTGGCCTCGGTGAGGAGGCGGACGTCGCCGGTCTGCCACTCGACGTGCGGCGTCGGCTCGTCCACGTGGAGGGTCTTGGGCAGCAGGCCGTGCCGCAGCGCCTCGATCATCTTGATCACGCCCGCGATGCCGGCTGCGGCCTGGGTGTGGCCGATGTTCGACTTGACCGAACCCAACCAGAGCGGTTCGGAACGCTCGGAACCGTAAGTCGCCAACAACGCTTGGGCCTCGATCGGATCGCCCAGCGTCGTACCCGTGCCGTGCGCCTCCACAGCGTCCACATCGGACGGTTCCAGACCCGCGTTCGCCAAGGCCTGCCGGATCACCCGTTCCTGCGACGGGCCGTTCGGTGCGGTCAAGCCGTTCGACGCGCCGTCCTGGTTCACCGCGCTGCCGCGGACCACCGCCAACACGCGGTGGCCGTTGCGGCGCGCGTCCGACAACCGCTCCAGCAGCACCAGACCCGCGCCCTCGCCCCAGCTCGTGCCGTCGGCGGCGGCGGCGAAGGACTTCGACCGACCGTCGGCGGACAGCCCGTGCTGCCGGGAGAACTCCACGAAGCTCGCGGGTGTGGCCATGACCGTCACACCGCCGGCCAACGCCAGATCGCACTCACCGGACCTGACTGCCTGGGCCGCCAGGTGGATCGTCACCAGCGACGACGAGCACGCCGTGTCAATCGATACCGCCGGTCCCTCCAGTCCAAGCAGGTAGGAGACGCGGCCGGACGTGACGCTGGTGGCCGTGCCGGTGGCCAGGTAGCCCTCGACGTCACGGGAGACCTGGTCCACACCGCCCGCGTACCCGGAGGCCCAGATGCCGGTGTAGACGCCGGTCCGGCTGCCCCGCAACGAGGTCGGGTCGATCCCGGCGTGCTCGAAGGTCTCCCACGCGGCCTCCAGCACCAGCCGTTGCTGCGGGTCCATCGCCACCGCCTCGCGCGGCGAGATCCCGAAGAACGCGGCGTCGAACCCGGCCACGTCCGACAGGAACCCGCCGGAGCGGGTGTAGCTGGTGCCGGGGCCGCCGTCCGGGTCGTACAGCCCGGCCACGTCCCAACCCCGGTCTGACGGGAAGTCGCCGATCGCGTCCACGCCGTCGGACACCAACCGCCACAGGTCCGCCGCCGACGCCACCCCGCCGGGGAACCGGCATCCGATGCCGACCACCACGACCGGGTCGTCGGTGGCGGCCACCGCGACCGGTGCGACGGCTCGGCGTGCCGCGCCGAGCAGGACCTCGCGGAGGTGCTCGGCCAGCCTGGCGGGGGTGGGGTGGTCGAACGTCATGGTCGCGGACAGCCGGACGCCGACGGCCGTGGACAGCCGGTTGCGCAGCTCCACCGCCGTCAACGAGTCGAACCCGAGGTCCTTGAACGCCCGGTCGGCGTCGACCGCGTCGGTGCGCCCGAGGACCGCCGCGCTGTGCGTGGTGATCAGGTCCAGCAGGGCGGCGCGCTGCTCGGCCTCGGGCAGTGCGCCGAGTTCGCGGGCCACGCCCGACGTGCGGGTTGGCCGGCGGCGGGCCAGGGCGCGCAACACCGGCTGCCCGCCCAGCGCGGACACCCTGAGCCCGGCGGCCACCAGCGTCGGTTCGGCGGAGGTGAGGGCGGCGTCGAACAGCGCCAGCGCCCGCTCGGTGGACAGCGGCACGACCCCGGCGCGGGCGAGGCGTCGCAGGTCTGCCTCGGCGAGCCGACCGGTCAGGCCGCTGGTCTCGGCCCACTGTCCCCACGCCACGGACACTGCGGGCAGGCCTTGCCGGTGGCGGTGTTCGGCCAGGCCGTCGAGGTAGGCGTTGGCGGCGGCGTAGTTGCCCTGGCCCGCGGCGCCGAGCACCCCGGCTGCCGAGGAGAACAGCACGAACGCCCGCAGGTCGAGGTGTCGGGTCAGCTCGTGCAGGTGCCGGGCGGCGTCGGCCTTCGGGGCGCGCACGCCGGCCAGCCGTTCCGGGGTCAACGCCCCGACCACGCCGTCGTCCAGCACGCCCGCCGCGTGCACCACGGCGGTGAGGTCGGGGATGCCGGCCAGGAGCCCCGCCACCGCTCCGCGGTCCCCCACGTCGCACGGGGTTACGGTGACCTGCGCGCCCAGTCCCGCGAGTTCGGCCTGGAGCTCGGGCGCGTCACCCCGGCTCGCCAGCACGAGCTTCCGCACGCCGTGCGCGGTGACGAGGTGCCTGGCGACGTGGCCGCCGAGCGTGCCGGTGCCGCCGGTGACGAGGACCGTGCCGTCCGGGTCGAGCGGGGCCGGGACGGTCAGCACGACCTTGCCGGTGTGCCCGGCCTGGCTCATGTGCCGGAACGCCTGCGCCGCCCGCCGGAGGTCCCAGGCGGTGATCGGTGGCACGCGCAGCTCACCCGCCACGAGCAGCTCGACGACCTCGGCCAGCACCTCGCCCAGCCGCGCGGGGCCAGCCTCGGCGAGGTCGAACGCCCGGTAGCCGGGCACGTCGCGGGGGTCCGCCTTGCCCATGTCGACGAACCGGCCGCCCTCGGCCAGCAGGCGCAGCGAGGCGTCGGTGAACTCGCCGGTCAACGAGTGCAGCACCACGTCGACGCTGGGGAAGCGCTCCTCGAACTCCACCGTCCGGGAGGAGGCGATGTGGTCGTCGGCCAAACCCAAGTCGCGCAACGCGTCCCACTTGCCGGGACTCGCCGTGGCGAAGACCTCCGCGCCCGCCCACAGCGCGAGCTGGACCGCAGCCATCCCGACACCGCCCGCGCCGGAGTGGATCAACACCCGGTCACCCGCCCGAAGCCGACCGAGGTCGAACAGGCCGTACCAGGCGGTCAGGAACGCCACCGGGACGGCAGCGGCCCGGCTGAACCCCCAGTCCGCAGGCACAGCCGTCAACACCCGCTGATCAGCCACCGCAACCGGCCCGAACGCGCCGGGCAGCAACCCCATCACCCGGTCGCCGGGACGCAGCCCGGTAACCGCCGAGCCCACCTCGGTCACCACACCTGCGCCCTCGCTGCCCAGGGGCGCCGCGACCGGGTAGATGCCGAGGGCGATCAGGACGTCGCGGAAGTTGATCCCCGCCGCGCGCACCGCGACCCGCACCTCGTGCGGCTCCAACGGAACCTCCGCGACATCGGCGGCCTCGGCGAACACCAGGTCGTCCAGGTTCCCGCCGGCGGACCCGACCAGCGCGCCCGTGGTGATCGGGTGCGTGGCGGTCCGCACGAGCCGGGGCACGTGGACCACACCACTGCGAACGGCGAGTTGGTCTTCGTCGTCGAGGACCACGGGGTCGGAGTCGTCGGTGTCCACCAGCACGAGCCGGCCGGGGTGTTCGGCCTGCGCGGCGCGGACCAGGCCCCACACCGCCGCGCCTTCGAGGTCGTCCACGTGATCACCGGGTACGGCGGCCACCGCGTCGCGGGTGCGCACAACCAGGCGGTCCTCGCCGCCGTCCGCGAGGCTGTCGTCGGCGACACCACCGTCGGCGAGGAAGGCCTGGAGCAGCTCCAACGCCTCTTCCACCGAACCCGGCGACACGATCCGCCCGGATCCCGCCGACAGTGGTGTCGTGCCGCTGTCCCGGCGGATCCAGTCGAGCTTGAACAGGGCGTCGTCGGCCTGCCGCGCCATCGGGCGGGTGGTGACCGCGCCGATGGTGGCGATCGGCGCACCGGAGTCGTCGGCGAGCGCGATGGCGTAACCGTCGGCGGCCGTGCCCGACAGCCTGACCCGGGCGGTGGCCGCGCCTGAACGGTGGACCGTGATCCCGGTGAGGGAGAACGGCAACCGCACTTCGTCGGCGCCGTCGGCCAGCAGCGCCAGCGGTTGCAGGGCCGCGTCCAGCAGCGCGGGGTGCGCACCGAACCTGGCGGGGTCCTCCACCGCGACCTCGGCGAACACCTCACCGCCCGACCGCCACACCGCACGCACACCCTGGAACGCGGGGCCGTGCTCGTAGCCCGCACCGGCCAGCGCGTCGTAGAGATCGCGAACGTCGACGGGCCGCGCCCCGGCGGGCGGCCACGCCGGGGGGAACGCCGGCGCGGCGACGGGCTCGGCGGCGAGCGTGCCGACGGCGTGCCGCACCCAGCCGTCGCTGTCCTGCGCACGGGAACGGACCTCCACCGGGCGGCGGTCCGTGCCGTCCGGAGCGCCGACCACCACCTGCACCCGCACGGCACCATCGGAGGGCAGCACCAGGGGCGCTTCGAGGACGAGTTCCTCGACCGCCGCGCAGCCGACCACGCCGGCCGCGTGCACCACCAGTTCCACGAACCCGGTCGCGGGCAGCAGCACCGCGCCCAGCACCGCGTGGTCGGCCAGCCACGGGTGCGCGGAGGTGGACAGTGCACCGGTCAGCACCACACCCTGATCACCGGGCAGTTCGACGACCGCGCCGAGCAACGGGTGGTCGACCGGGTCCAGGCCCGCGCCGGACACGTCCCCGTGCCCGCCGGACGCCAGCCAGAAGCGCTCCCGCTGGAACGGGTACGTCGGCAGGCCGATCGGCAGGCCGGTCGGCGGGACGCCCCAGTCGACGTCCACGCCGAGCACGAACAGCCGTGCAGCGGCAGCGAGGAAATCGGCGTGCCCACCCCGGTCACGGCGCAGCGTGCCGGTCGTGACGGCGTCCTGCTCCTCCAAAGCGGGCACCAGCACCGGGTGCGGGCTGATCTCCACGAACGCCGGGGCGCCGTGGGCCAGCAGCGCGCGGGCCGCCGACTCGAACAGCACCGGCTCGCGCAGGTTCCGGTACCAGTAGTCGGCGTCGAGCACGGCGGTGTCGATCACCTCGCCCGTCACCGTGGAGTGGAAGGGGATCCGCCCCGACGACGGCGTGATGTCCGCGAGGTCGGCGGTCAACCGCTCGCGGATGGCCTCGACCTGGGCGGAGTGGGCGGCGTAGTCCACCGGCAGCTCGCGGGCGCGGATCCCGTCGGACTCGGCCGAGGCCAGCAGCTCCGCCAACGCGTCGGTGTCACCGGACACGACCACCGAGCCGGGCGCGTTGACCACCGCGACGGTCAGCCGCTCGCCCCACCGGGCCAGGTAGGTCGCGGCCCGGTCGACGGACAGGCCGAGCGACACCATCCCGCCCAGGCCCGAGATCGCGACCAGGGCCCTGCTCCGCAACGCGACCACCCGTGCGGCGTCGTCCAGCGACAACGCGCCTGCGACGTGGGCGGCGGCGATCTCACCCTGCGAGTGGCCGACGACCACGTCCGGCTCGACGCCGACCGACTGCCACATCCGCGCCAACGCCACCATCACCGCGAACAACGCGGGCTGCACCACGTCGACCCGGTCCAGCGACCCGCCGTGCAGCACCTCGACCAACGACCAGTCCGTGTGCGGGGCCAGTGCCCCGGCGCACGCGTCGATCGCGTCCCGGAACACGGGCGACCCGACGTAGAGGTCACGTCCCATGCCGACCCACTGCGCACCCTGACCGGGGAACACGAACACCGTCCGGTCCGGTGCGCCCGCCACCCCGGACACCACGTCCGCGCCGAGGACCGCCGCGCGGTGCGGGAACCGGGCCCGACCGGCCAGCGCCCGCCCGATGCCCGCCGCGTCGGGGTGGGTCGCCGCGAACTCCCGTAACCGCCGGATCTGGTCCCGCAACGCGGGTTCGGTCTTCGCCGACACCACCCAGGGCAGCTCCACGTCCACGGCGGCCTCGGCCGCGTCCGGCGCCTGCTCCAGCACGACGTGCGCGTTGGTGCCGCTGATCCCGAACGACGACACCGCGGCCCGGCGGGGTCGTCCGGTCTCGGGCCACGCGACCGGCTCGGTGAGCAGCCGGACGTTGCCGCTGTCCCACGCCACGTCCGGGGTGGGTTCGTCCACGTGCAGCGTTTTCGGCAGTCGACCGTGCCGGAGCGCCATCACCATCTTGATCACACCGGCCACACCCGCCGCTGCCTGGGTGTGACCGATGTTCGACTTGACCGAACCCAACCACAACGGCTCGGAACGCTGCGAGCCGTACGTGGCCAGCAAGGCCTGGGCCTCGATCGGATCGCCCAGGGATGTACCGGTGCCGTGCGCTTCCACGGCGTCCACATCGGACGGCGTCAGACCGGCGTTCGCCAGGGCCTGCCGGATGACCCGCTCCTGCGACGGGCCGTTCGGCGCGGTGAGGCCGTTCGACGCGCCGTCCTGGTTCACCGCCGTCCCGGCCAGCACTGCGAGCACCTGGTGCCCACGCCGTCGTGCGTCGGACAGGCGCTCCAACAGCACCAGACCCGCGCCCTCGCCCCAACTGGTGCCGTCGGCGGACGCGGAGAACGGCTTGCACCGACCGTCGGCGGCCAAGCCGCGCTGACGGGAGAACTCGGTGAACCCCACCGGCGTCGCGATCACCGTGACGCCGCCGGCCAACGCCAGGTCGCACTCACCCGACCTCAACGCCTGCGCCGCCAAGTGCATCGCAACCAACGACGACGAGCACGCCGTGTCGATGGATACCGCTACGCCTTCCAGGCCGAGCAGGTAGGCGATCCGGCCGGACACCACGCTGGTCGCCGCACCGGTGCCGAAGTACCCCTCGACGTCGGCGGGCGTGCCGGCGGCGTACCCGGACGCCCAGATGCCGGTGAACACCCCGGTCCGGCTGCCCTGCAACGACGTCGGGTCGATCCCGCCGTGTTCGAAGGTCTCCCACGCGGTCTCCAACAGCACACGTTGCTGCGGGTCCATGGCGAGCGCCTCACGCGGCGAAATCCCGAAGAAATCCGCGTCGAACCCAGCCACATCCGACAAAAACCCACCCGAACGCGTGTAACTGGTCCCCGGATGATCAGGATCCGGGTGATAAAGACGCTCAAGATCCCAACCACGATCCGCCGGGAACCCCGTGATCGCATCCACACCATCCGACACCAAACGCCACAGATCCTCCGGCGACCCCACACCACCGGGCAAACGACACCCCATACCCACGATCACGATCGGGTCGTCGTCCACCACCTCCACCACCGGGGCAGCGATCTCCCTGCGCGCACCGACGATCTCGCCGCGCAGGTGGTCCGCCAAGCGCGCCGGGGTCGGGTAGTCGAACGTCACCGTCGCGGGCAGGCGCAGGCCGGTGGCCGAACCGAGGCGGTTGCGCAGCTCCACGGCGGTGAGCGAGTCGAACCCGAGGTCCTTGAACGGCTGCCGGGTGTCGATGGCGTCCGGTGAGGCGTGGCCGAGCACCGTCGTGGTGTTGGCCGTGACCACGTCCAGCACCACGGCCAACTGCTCGGCCTCCGACAGCGACCGCAGCCGATCGGCCAGCGCACCCCGGCGGACCGGGCGCTTGGCCTGCTTGCGACCGCCCACCAACCCGCGCAGGGCCGACGGCAGCACGGGCGTGCGGGCCAGGACGGGCAGGTTGAGCGCGACGGGCGCGACGGCGGCCCGGTCGGCGGCCAGTGCCGCGTCGAACAGCTCCAGCGCGTGCTCGGTGCTCAACGGCACGACGCCGGAACGCGTCAGGCGTTCCCGGTCGGTGTGGGAGAGGTGCCCGGTCATACCGCTGCTCTCGGCCCAATAACCCCAGGCCAGCGAGACGGCGGGCAGGCCGAGCGCGCGCCGGTGCACGGCCAGGGCGTCGAGGAAGGCGTTCGCGGCGGCGTAGTTGGCCTGACCGGGACTGCCCAGCACGCCGGCGGCGGAGGAGAACAGCACGAACGCCGTCAGGTCGAGGTGTCGGGTCAGCTCGTGCAGGTGCCAGGCCGCCCGCGCCTTGGGGTCGAACACCTCGGCCACCTGGCTCGGTGTCAGCGAGCCGACCACGGCGTCGTCCAGCACGCCGGCCGCGTGCACGACGGCGGTCAGGTCCGGGATCGACGCCACCAGCTCGGCCACCTGCTCACGGTCCGACACGTCGCAGGCGACGACCCGCACGTCCGCGTCCAGCTCGGAGACGTCCAGTTCTGGGGCCTCGCCGCCTCGACGGCTCACCAGCACCAGCCGCCGCACGCCGTGCCTGGTGGCGAGGTGCCCGGCCAACGACCGACCGAGCGTCCCCGTGCCGCCGGTGATCAACACCGTGCCGTCCAGGGCGGCGGGCGGGGTGAGGACGATCTTGCCGATGTGCTGGGCCTGGCTCATGTGACGGAACACGTCCACCGCGTCGCGGACACCCCGAACGTCGATCGGCAACGGGGTCAGCACGCCGTCGGCGACGGCTTCCAGGGTCTCGGTCAGGATCTCGCCGAGCCGCCTCGGACCCGCGTCGGCGATGTCGAACGCCGTGTAGGAGACGCCGGGGTGGTCGTCGGCGTCGCGGATGTCGGTCTTGCCCATCTCCACGAACCGGCCACCGGGCACGAGCAGTCCGAGCGAGGCGTCCACGAACTCGTCGGCCAGCGAGTTCAGCACCACGTCCATGCGCGGGAAGTGCTGTTCGAACTCCAGGGTCCGCGACGACGCGATGTGGTCATCGTCCAACCCCAAGCCCCGCAACACGTCCCACTTGCCGGGGCTCGCCGTCGCGAACACCTCCGCGCCGAGGTGGCGGGCCAGCTGGATCGCGGCCATGCCGACACCGCCGGTGCCCGCGTGGATGAGCACCCGGTCGCCGGGTTGCGTGCGCCCCAGGTCCACCAGGCCGTACCAGGCGGTCAGGAACACCACCGGCACCGAGGCCGCCCGCGCGGACGACCAGTCGTCCGGGATCGGGGCCAGCAACCTGTGGTCGGCGACGGCGATCGGGCCGAACGCGCCGGGCACCAGGCCGAACACCCGATCACCCGGCCGGAACCGGTCGACGTCCGGCCCGACGTCGAGCACCACGCCCGCGCCCTCGCCGCCCATCAGCGCCTCGCCGGGGTAGACGTCCAGCGCGATGAGCACGTCGCGGAAGTTCAGCCCGGCGGCGCGCAGGGCGATCCGGACCTGTCCCGGTCCCAACGGCCCGGCCAACGCCGGTCGCGACACGAGCGCCAGGTCGTCGATGCTGCCCGTGCCGACGTCCTCCAGCCGCCACGGGCCGTCCGGCGCGGCGAGTGCCCGGTCCACCCGCACGAGGCGGGGCGCGAGCAGGACTCCCCTGCGGACCACCAGCTCCGACTCGTCGGCCAGGGCGCCGTCCCACGACTCGTCGGCGTCGACCAGCACGAACCGGCCGGGGTGCTCAGCCTGCGCCGCGCGCACCAGGCCCCACACGGCGGAGTGGGCGAGGTCGACCACGTCGCCGGGCACGGCCGCGACCGCCTTGCGGGTGACGATCACGAGTCGGGCGTCGCCCTGGTGCCCTTGGATCGCGGCCAAGGCTTCCTGGGCACTCGCCAACGCCGCGTCGACGGCGTTGGCGCCGATGCGATCCGACACGTGGTGCACGACCGTGTTCTCGGTGCCGGCGTCCCCGGTCACCGGCACCCACTTGAGCTGGAAGAGGTCGTCCGGGGTGTCGGTGAACGCCCGCACCGACAGCGACTCCACCGACGCGACCAGCGAGCCGTCGGGGTCGGTGAGCGCAACCGAGTAGCTGTCGGGGCCGCCGGACAGCCGTACCCGCAGCACGGTGGCGTCCGTGGGGCGCAGCACCACCCCGGAGAAGGCGAACGGCAGCCGGGCCGGGCCGTTCGGGGTCAGCAACGCCATCGGGTGCAGGGCCGCGTCGAGCAGCGCCGGGTGCACGGTGAAGCGCTCCCCGGCGGGCACCTCGACCTCCGCGAGCACGCCGTCGCCCACGCGCCAGGCCGCCGTGACGCCCTGGAACGCGGGGCCGTAGTCGTAGCCGAGGCCGGCGAAGGTGTCGTAGAGGTCGGTCACGTCGAGCGGTTCGGCGTTCGGCGGTGGCCACGGGGTCGCCCAGGCTGCGCTGACACCGGGAGCTTCGGGGGCCTCGCCCAGCGTGCCGGTGGCGTGCCGGACCCACTCGTCGACGTGGGAGTGCACCGTGACGGGTCGGCGGCCGGTGTCGTCCGGCGGGCCGACCACCACCTGGAGCCGCACCGCGTCCTGGTCGAGGGTGAGCGGGGTTTCCAGGACCAGTTCGTGGACAGCAGCCGCGCCGACCGTGGTGGCGGCGTAGCCGACGAGTTCCAGGAACACCGTGCCAGGCAGCAGGACGGAGCCGCGCACGGCGTGGTCGGCCAGCCACGGGTGCGTGGACAACGACACCGTGCCGGTGAGCGCCGCGCCGCCGTCGGGCAGTTCCACGACCGTGGTCAACAGCGGGTGGTCGCCGGTCGCGGTGGTGGTCGGGCGCAGCCAGAACGGTTGCCGCTGGAACGGGTAGCCGGGCAGGGGCGCGGGCGTGACGCCGGCCGGGAACAGCGGACGCCAGTCGACCTCGACGCCCCGGACGTGCAGGCGGGCGAGGGCGGTCCGGAACTCGTGCGGCTGGTCGCGGCGCAGCGTCCCGGTGACCAGGACGTCGGCTCGGTCGGCGGTCTCCTCGACCGCCGACACCAGCACCGGATGCGGGCTGACCTCGACGAACACGCCGTGGCCGTGGTCGAGCAGGGTGCGCGTGGCCCGGTCGAACAGCACCGGCTCGCGCAGGTTCCGGTACCAGTAGGCGGCGTCCAGCTCGGCGGCCGGCTCGCCGGTGACCGTCGAGTACAGCGGAATGGCGGCGGGTCGCGGTGTGACACCGGCCAGATCCCGTTGGAGCCGGTCGCGGACGGCTTCGACCGAGGCGGAGTGGGCCGCGTAGTCGACCGGGAGCGCGCGGGCGCGGATGTCGTCGGCCGCGCAGGCGTTCAGCAGTTCGGTGAGGTCGGCGGTGTTGCCGGAGACGACGACCGTGCCGGGCGCGTTGACCACGGCGACGGTGACCCGGCCGGCCCAGCGTTCCAGGTATGCGGCGGCGCGCTCCGGGGACAGCGCCACCGACACCATGCCGCCGTGCCCGGCCAGTGACACCAGGGCTTTGGCGCGCAGGGCGACGATCTTCGCGGCGTCCTCCAGCGACAGGATGCCGGCGACGTGCGCGGCGGCGATCTCGCCCTGGGAGTGACCGACGACCGCGTCCGGGACCACCCCGTGCGAGCGCCAGAGCCCGGCCAGGGCCACCATCATCGCGAACAGGGTCGGTTGGACCACGTCCACGCGGTCGAGCGCGCCGTCCCGCAGGACGTCGACCGGCGACCAGTCCACGTGCGGCGCCAGTGCCTCGGCGCAGGCGTCGAGGTGGGCGCGGAACACCTCCGACGTGGCGTACAGCTCACGGCCCATGCCCTGCCACTGCGCGCCTTGGCCCGGGAACACGAACACGGTCTTGCCGGGGACGCCGACCTCGCCGGTGATCAGGCCGGGAGCACCACGGCCGTCGGCCAGCGCGTCCAGGCCGGCGCGGTGGTCGTCCAGGATGACCGCGCGGTGCTCGAAGTGGGTGCGTTTGCTCAGCGCGCAGCCCACGTTCACGTCGCGGGCGTCGACCGTTTTGAGGCGTTCAGCCTGGGCTTTGAGGGCTTGTGGGGTTCGAGCCGACACCAGCCACGGCACATCACTGTCCACAGTGGACTGCAACTCCTCGGGCACCTCTTCGAGGATGACGTGGGCGTTGGTGCCGCTGATGCCGAACGACGACACGCCGGCGCGACGAGGGCGGTCCGTTCCCGGCCACGGGGTCGGCTCGGTCAGGAGTGCGACCTGCCCGGCGGTCCAGTCCACGTGAGCGGTAGGCCGGTCCACGTGCAGCGTGCGCGGAAGGGTGCCGTGGCGCATCGCCATGACCATCTTGATCACGCCCGCGATGCCGGCGGCGGCCTGGGTGTGGCCGATGTTCGACTTGATCGAGCCCAGCCGCAGCGGCTCCGCCCGGTCCTGGCCGTAGGTGGCGAGCAGGGCTTGGGCCTCGATCGGGTCACCGAGCGTCGTGCCGGTGCCGTGTGCCTCGACCACGTCCACGTCGGAGGGTTCGAGGCGTGCGCTCGTCAGGGCCTGCCGGATGACGCGTTCCTGGGACGGACCGTTGGGCGCGGCCAGGCCGTTGGACGCGCCGTCCTGGTTCACCGCGCTGCCGCGCACCACGGCGAGGACGCGGTGGCCGTTGCGGCGGGCGTCGGACAGGCGTTCCAGCAGCACCAGACCCGCGCCTTCGCTCCAGCTCGTGCCGTCGGCCGCGTCGGCGAACGACTTGATCCGCCCGTCCGGTGCCAGCCCGCGCTGCCGGGAGAACTCCACGAACCCCGCCGGGGTCGCCATGACGGTCACACCGCCGGCCAGCGCGAGCGAGCACTCACCCGCGCGCAGCGCCTGCGCCGCCAGGTGGATCGCCACCAACGACGACGAGCACGCCGTGTCGACCGACACCGCCGCGCCTTCCAGGCCGAGCAGGTAGGACACCCGGCCCGAGGTGGCGCTGGTGGCGATACCGGTGGCCAGGAAGCCCTCCAGCTCGGACGGCGGCTGGGCGGCGTAGCCCGACGACCACACGCCGGTGAACACGGCGGTCCGGCTGCCGCGCAACGAGGTCGGGTCGATGCCCGCGTGGTCGAAGGTCTCCCACGCCGTTTCCAGCAGGACGCGTTGTTGCGGGTCCATCGCCAACGCCTCACGCGGCGAGATCCCGAAGAAGCCGGCGTCGAAACCCGCGCCGTCGGCGAGGAAACCGCCCGAACGGACGTAGGTGGCGCCGGGCTCGTCCGGGTCCGGGTCGTAGGTGATCTCCCAGCCCCGGTCGGTCGGGAAATCACCGATCGCGTCCACACCGTCGACGACCAGCCGCCACAGGTCGTCCGGCGACTCGACGCCGCCGGGGTAGCGGCAGCCGATGCCGACGATGGCGATCGGTTCGCGGGCGGCCTCCTCCACCTCGGCCAGGCGCTTGCCCATCACCCGCAGGTCCGCGGTGGCGCGCTTGAGGTAACTGCGGAGCTTGTCTTCGTCAGCCATGGCAGCTACTCCCCCGCGTCGCGGTACTCGCCCGATCGGATGACCTGGGTCCTGCGGTGTTCGTCGTCGAGGATGCTGAACAGCTCGCTGTCCGTGGCGTCGTCCAGGTCGTCCTCGACCTTGCCGCGCTTGGCGGTCCACGAGGCGAGCAGCGCTTCCAGGCGGACGGCGATCTCGCCGTGGTCGGTGTCCGCCGTTGTCGCGTCCAGAGTGGACTTCAGCTTGTCGAGCTCGGCCAGCACGGGGTCCGGCGCGCCGGCGGTGAGCCTGCCGTGCAGGTGGTCGGCGAGCCGGCCGGGTGTCGGGTGGTCGAAGGTGAGCGTGGCGGGCAGCCGCAGCCCGGTTTCCGCGTCGAGCTGGTTGCGCAGCTCGACGGCGGTCAGCGAGTCGAACCCGAGGTCCTTGAACGCCTGGTTCGGGCCGATGGCCGTGGTGGAGGCGTGGCCGAGCACGTGGGCGACCGTCCGCAGGACCAGGTCCAGCACGTCGGTCGTCGGGTCCACGACGCGTTGGCGGCGTGAGCGCACCATGGCGCGCAGCAACGCGGGCGGGTCGCCTGCCCTGCGCAGGGCGGGCAGGTCGAGCCGGACCGGCGCCAGTGCGGGTTCGCCCGCGGTGAGGGCGGCGTCGAACAGGGCCAAGGCCTCTTCGGTGTCCATCGGCAGCACGCCCGCGTTGGCCATCCGCTGCCGGTCGGCATCGGTGAGGCCGCTCGTCATACCGCTGGCCTGCGCCCAGTGTCCCCAGGCCAGCGACACGGCGGGCAGGCCGTTGGCGTGCCGGTGCGCGGCCAAGGCGTCGAGGAAGGCATTCGCGGCGGCGTAGTTGGCTTGCCCCGGTCCGCCCAGCACGCCCGCGGCGGAGGAGAACAGCACGAACGCTTCCAAGTCGCCGGTCAGCTCGTGCAGGTGCCGTGCGGCATCGGCCTTGGGACGCCAGACCTTGGCGAACCGCTCGGTGTCCAACGACTGGACAACGGCGTCGTCCAGCACGCCGGCCGCGTGCACGACCGAGGTGACCGGGTGCTCGGCCAGGAGTCGGGCCACGGCGTCGCGGTCGGCCACGTCGCAGGCGACGACCGTGACCGCGGTACCCAGCTCTGCCACCAGTTCGGCTGCGCCGGGCGCGTCCGGGCCGCGTCGGCTGACCAGGACCAGGCGGGTGACGCCGTGGTCGGCGACCAGGTGGCGGGCGATCGCGGCGCCCAGCACGCCCGTGCCGCCGGTGATGAGCACGGTGCCGTCGGGGCTGAGGGTCGAGGGCAGTGGTGCGAACTCGGCGTGTTCCAGGCGAGGCACGTGGACCCGTCCGGCGCGGATCGCCAGTTGCGGCTCGTCGCCCGCGGTTGGCGGAGGGCCGTCGGTGTCGGTGTCGACCAGGACGAACCGTCCGGGGTTCTCCGTGGCGGCGGAGCGGACCAGGCCCCAGACTGCGGCGGCCCGCAGGTCCGTGACGTCCTCGCCCCGCACCGACACCGCGCCACGGGTCACCACGACCAGTCGTGCCGCCCTGCCGTCGGACTCGGTCCCGGACTCGATCCCGGACTCCGTTTCGGTCAGGAAGTCCTGCACCACTCGCAGCGTCTCGACCGGGTCGGTGGCGTGGTGGATCCGGTCAAACTCCGGGGTCGAGGCTGGAATCATCTCCAGCTCGGGCCAGGCGACGCGGTAGAGAGCTTGTGGTCGGGGTGTGGCCGAAGGTGCGCGCAACGTCAGCGATTCGATGGCCGCGATCGGCTCACCGTCGAGGCCGATCAGGCTGACGCGGTAGGTCTCGGTGCCGGTGGCGGACAGCCGGACTCGCGCCGTCGTGCGGCCGGTCGCCCACACCGCGACCCCTGCGAACGAGAACGGCATCTTGGCGCGGTCGTCCGCGATCGTGACGGCCTGGAGCGCGGCGTCCAGCAGAGCCGGGTGCACCGCGAACCGGTCACCGTCGGCGGGCAGTTCGACATCGGCGTAGATGTCGCTGCCCGCCCGCCGGACCGCCCGCAGGCCTTGGAACGTCGGACCGTACTCGAACCCGGCATCGGCCAAGGAGTCGTAGAAGCCGCCGAGGTCGACCGGCTCGGTGGCCGGCTCGCTCCACGGGGCCGGAGGCGCGACGCCTGCTCCCAACGTGCCGGTGGCGTGCCGCACCCAGTCGCCGCCGGCCTTGGAGTGCACCGCGACGCTGCGCCGCCCGGCCTGATCCGGCGGACCGACCGCGACGCGGACGTCGACCGCGCCGGTGAGCACCAGAGGTGCTTCCAGCGCCAACTCCTCGACCACCGGGCAGTCCACCTGCCCGCCCGCTCGCAGGGCCAGTTCCACGAACGCGGTGCCCGGCAGCAGCACGGAACCGAGGACGGTGTGCTCGGCGAGCCACGGCTGGGCGGCCGGGGACATCTGCCCGGTCAACACCACGCCCTGGTCGTCCGGCAACTCCACCACCGCGCCCAACAGGGGGTGGTCGACCGTGCCGAGCCCGGCCCCCGTGACGTCCGTCGGAGTGGTGGGCATCAGCCAGAACCGCTCGCGTTGGAACGCGTAGGTGGGCAGCTCCGCGTGCGCGGTGGGCAGGGTCCACTCCGCGCCTTGCTCCCATATCCTGCCGAGGGCGGCGAGGAGGCGTTCGGGTTCGTCGTGGTCACGGCGCATCACACCGGTCGGGACCAACGTCGGATGCGGCCCGATCTCCAGGAACGCCGTCACACCACTGGCACGCAACCACCCCATGCTGTCCGCGAACCGCACCACTTCCCGCGCCTGCCGCACCCAATAGGACGGCGTGTCCAAGTCGGCCGGCTCACCCGTCACCGTGGAGACGATCGGAACCGACGGCCGGTGGTAGCTCAGGCCTTCCGCGACCCGCGCGAACTCCCCCAACATCGGATCCATCCGCGACGAGTGGAACGCATGGCTCACCGTCAGCCGCCGCGTCTCGTGCCCCAACGTCTCCCACAGGTCCGCGACCTCCAGCACCGCGTCCTCGTCACCGGAGATCACCACCGCCTCAGGCCCGTTGACCGCCGCGATGGTCACCCCCTCGGGCAACGTCTCCGCGACCTCCTCCTCGGCAGCCCGAATCGACACCATCGCCCCACCAGGCGGCAACTCCTGCATCAACCGGCCACGCGCCGACACCAACGTGCACGCGTCCTCAAGGCTCAACACGCTGGCCACGTGCGCAGCGGCAATCTCCCCGATCGAATGCCCGACCAGGTAATCCGGCTTCATCCCCAACGACTCGACCAACCGGTACAGCGCCACCTCGATCGCGAACAACGCCGGCTGCGTATGGCGCGTCTGATCGAGGTCGACCTCCCACAACGCCAAGCCGAGCTGCCCGCACACCTCGTCCAAGGCCTGCGCGAACACCGGGTGGGCGTCGTAGAGGCGTCGGCCCATACCGGTCCACTGCGAACCCTGGCCGGAGAACACGAACGCGGTCTTGCCGGTTCGGGCTTCACCGATGGGCGCGTCGCCACGGGCCAGCGCGTCGAGGTCGGCCACGAGCGTGGTCGGATCGGTGAGCGCGGCACGGTACGCAAACCGCGCCCGGCGGGCCAGAGCCGCACCGACCGACGCCGGGTCGTCCGCGAACTCGCGCAGACTCCGGGCCTGCGCCCGCAACGCCTCCGCCGACTTCGCCGACAACAACCACGGCACCGGCCCGACCACCTCGACCGGTTCGGCCTCGGGCGCCTGTTCGAGGATCACGTGGGCATTCGTGCCGCTGATACCGAAGGACGACACGCCCGCGCGGCGCGGGTGGTCGACGGCCGGCCAGGGCGTGGCCTCGGTCAAGAGCCGGACTTCGCCGGTCTGCCAGTCCACGTGCGTGGTGGGTTGGTCGACGTGGAGGGTGCGAGGAAGGGCACCGTGCCGCATCGCCTCGATCATCTTGATCACGCCCGCGATGCCGGCAGCGGCCTGGGTGTGACCGATATTGGACTTGACCGAACCCAACCACAACGGCTCCGAACGCTCCGAACCGTACGTCGCCAACAACGCCTGCGCCTCGATCGGATCACCCAAAGTAGTACCCGTACCGTGCGCCTCAACAGCGTCCACATCGGACGGTTCCAGACCCGCGTTCGCCAAAGCCTGCCGGATCACCCGCTCCTGCGACGGGCCGTTCGGCGCCGTCAACCCGTTCGACGCACCATCCTGGTTGACCGCCGTCCCCCGCACCACAGCCAACACCTGATGACCATTGCGACGCGCATCAGACAACCGCTCCAGCAGCACCAGGCCCGAGCCCTCAGACCAACTGGTGCCGTCGGCGGCGTCCGCGAACGACTTGATCCGCCCGTCCGCCGCCAGGCCGCGCTGCCGGGAGAACTCCACGAACCCGGACGGCGTCGCCATGATCGTCACACCGCCGGCCAACGCCAGATCGCACTCACCGGACCGCAGCGCCTGCGCCGCCAGGTGGATCGCCACCAGCGACGACGAACACGCCGTGTCCACCGACACCGCCGGCCCCACCAGCCCCAGCAGGTAGGAGACCCGGCCGGACGTCACGCTCGTCGCGACCCCGGTGGCCAGGTAGCCCTCCAGGTCGGGTGGCTGAACGCCGCCGCCGTAGCCGGACGACCAGATGCCGGTGAACACCCCCGTCCGGCTGCCCTCCAACGACGTCGGATCGATCCCCGCGTGCTCGAAGGTCTCCCACGCCGTCTCCAACAACACCCGCTGCTGCGGATCCATCGCCAACGCCTCACGCGGCGAGATCCCGAAGAACGCCGCGTCGAACCCGGCCGCCTCACGGAGGAAACCACCCGAACGCGTGTAGCTGGTGCCCGGCCCACCCGCCGGGTCGTAGAGCTTGTCGAGGTCCCAGCCCCGGTCACCGGGGAAGTCGCCGATCGCGTCCACTCCGTCGGACACCAACCGCCACAGGTCGGCCGCCGACGCCACGCCACCGGGGAACCGACACCCCATACCGACCACCACGACCGGGTCATCCGCCACCGCGACCGGCGCGACAGCACGAGGTTCCCGGCGTTCCCGACCGAGCAGGACGTCCCGCAGGTGGGCGGCGAGGGCGGTCGGCGTCGGGTAGTCGAACGTCAGTGTGGCGGGCAGCTTCACGTCGAGTGCCGTGGCCAGCCGGTTGCGCAGCTCCACCGCCGTCAACGAGTCGAACCCGAGATCCTTGAACGCCCGTCGCGCGGCAACCCCGTCGGACCGTCCCAGCACCACGGCGGTGTGCGTGCTGACCAGATCGAGCAGGACGGCGTGCTGTTCGCCCTCGGACAGCGACGCGAGCCGATACGCCAAGCCGGTCTCCACGATCCGCCGCGCCCGCCGCGTCAGCCCGCGCAGCGACGGCGCGGTGAGGTCGAGTCGAGTTGGCACCAACGCGGGACCGCCGTCGGCCAGGGCCGCGTCGAACAGCGCCAGCGCGTGCTCGGTCGACATCGGCACGACCCCGGATCGCTCCAGGCGGCGTTGGTCGGCCTCGGTCAGGCCGCCGGTCAGGCCGCTGGCCTGCGCCCACTGACCCCACGCCAGCGACACGGCGGGGAGGCCGAGGGCGTGCCGATGCGCCGCCAGAGCGTCCAGGAAGGCGTTGGCCGCGGCGTAATTGCCCTGGCCCGCACCGCCGAGCACCCCGGCCGCCGACGAGAACAGCACGAACGCCTTCAGGTCGAGGTGTCGGGTCAGCTCGTGCAGGTGCCACGCGGCGTCCACCTTCGGCCGCAGCACGTCGTGCAGGCGTTCCGGGGTCAGCGACGCCACCACGCCGTCGTCCAGCACACCCGCCGCGTGCACGACGGCGCACAGGTCGGGGATCGACGCGAGCACGTCGGCGAGCACCGCCCGGTCGGTGACGTCACACGCCACGACCGACACGTCCGCGCCCTCGATCTCCACCTCGCCGCCTCGGCGGCTGAGCAGTACGAGTCGCCGGACGCCGTGCCGGGCCACCAGGTGCCGGGCCAGCAGGACGCCCAGGGTGCCGGTGCCTCCGGTGATGAGCACGGTGCCGTCCAGGTCGAGCGCACCGGCTTCGCCCGTCACGCGGTTCAGCCGGGCCGCGAGCACCGCGTCACCGCGGACCGCCACCTGGAACTCGTCGGCAGGCACCCGGACCTCGCCGTCGTGGTCCACGTCGACCAACGCGAACCGGCCGGGGTGCTCGGCCTCCGCCGCCCGAACCAGTCCCCAGGCAGTGGACGCGGCGAGGTCGGTCAAGCCGGACCCCGGACCAGCGGACACAGCGCCGTGCGTGACGATCGCGAGCTTCCGGTCATCCGAGTCGCGCAGGAAGTCCTGGATGACGGCCAGGGTCTCGGCGGCCAGGGTGTGCGCGGCCTCGACCGGATCGGCTCCCGGCGCGCTGACCACGTGGTGGACCATCGGCTCCAGAGCGTCCACCGGTGAGGTCGGTGTGACGGGAACCCAGTCGAGGCGGAACAAGCGGTTGTCGCGGGTGTGGAAGTCCGCCGTCATCGGCCGCACGGTCAGCGCGTCCACCACGGCCACCGGCTCACCGGTGTCGGTGGCGAGCAGCGCGCGGTAGGTGTCGGGCCCGGTCGGCGTCAATCGGGCGCGTGCCGCCGACACCCCGGCCTTCAGCACGGTGACCCCGGCGAACGAGAACGGCAGCCTGTCCGGCGCGACGAGCGTGAGCGGTTGCAACGCGGCGTCGAGCAGCGCGGGATGCAGGTCGAACCCGTCACGGACGTCGAGGGCGACCTCGGCGTAGAGGTCGTCGCCGCGCCGCCACACGGCCCGCACGCCCTCGAACGCCGGACCGTACTCGTAGCCGCGATCGGCGAGGTCGTCGTAGAAGCCGGTGAGGTCGACGGGTTCCGCGTCCGACGGCCACTCCAGGACCTCGGTCACGGGTGCCTCGACGCCGAGCGTGCCGGTTGCGTGCCGCACCCAGACGTCATCGACGCGGGAGTGGATGGTGACCGCGTTCGCGGCGTCGACCACGACCTGGACCAGCACCGACCCCTGCGCGGGCAGCACCATCGGGGCTTCCAGCAGCAGCTCGTCCAGCACGCGCCGCCCGACCTGGCCGCCTGCCCGCAGGGCCAGTTCCACGAACCCGGTGCCCGGCAGCAACACCGAACCGTGGATCGCGTGGTCGGCCAGCCACGGGTGGGTGGCCGTCGACAGCCGTCCGGTGAGCACCACGCCCTGGCCCGCGGCGAGTTCCACGGCGGCGCCGAGGAGCGGGTGGTCGGTCGAGTCCAGACCGGCCGCGGTGACGTCGGCGGAGCCCGGCACGGCGGCCAGCCAGTAGCGCTCGTGCTGGAAGGCGTAGGTGGGCAGGTCCACGTGGCCGGCGGCGGGCACCGGCCAGGCGACGTCCACCCCGGCGACGAACAGCCGGGCCGCGGCGGCGGTGAAGTCGCTCTGGTCGCGGCGCAGGGTGCCGGTGGCGACGGTGACGTCTTCCAACGTGGGCACCAGCACCGGATGCGGGCTGACCTCCACGAACACGTCGTGCCCGGCAGCCGTCAACGCTTCGACAGCCCGGTCGAACCGCACCGGCTCCCGCAGGTTGCGATACCAGTACGCGGCATCGACGCTCTCCACCAACCCATCGGTCACCGTCGAGTAGAACGGAACGCGCGCGGGCAGCGGAGTGATGTCCGCCAACTCGGTGAGCAGTCGCTCCCGAACGGCCTCCACCTGTGCCGAATGCGCGGCGTAGTCCACCGGGAGGACACGGGCCCTGATGCCCTCGGCGTCACATGCCGCCACCAGTTCGGCCAGCGCGGCCGGTTCCCCTGACACCACCACGGCGTCCGCCGAGTTGACCACCGCGACGGTAAGCCGATCACCCCAGCGACCCAACAACTCCGAGTCGGCAGGCAACGACACCGACACCATGCCACCCCGGCCCGAGATCCCCACCAAAGCCCTGCTGCGCAACGCCACCACACGCGCGGCGTCCTCCAGCGACAACGCACCCGCCACATACGCCGCCGCGATCTCACCCTGCGAATGCCCCACCACCGCATCCGGCTCCACACCACGCGAACGCCACAACGCCGCCAAACCCACCATCATCGCGAACAACGCCGGCTGAACCACATCAACCCGATCCAGCACACCACCGTTCAAAACCTCGACCAACGACCAATCCACATACGGGGCAAGCGCTACGGCACACGCATCGATCACATCCCGAAACACCGGCTCCACCGCATACAACTCACGACCCATCCCCACCCACTGCGCACCCTGACCCGGGAACACGAACACCGACTTCCCCAACGCCGAGGCCGTGCCCACCACAAGCCCCGGATGCTCACGCCCCTCGGCCAACGCACCCAAACCCGCCGGATCCACCACCACCGCACGGTGATCGAAACGCGCCCGACCAGCCAAAACACGGGCGACGGCGGACGCATCAGCCGACTCGGTGAACGCGGCTAACCTGCGGGCCTGCTCGCGGACCGCCCGCTCGGTCTTGCCGGTGATCACCCACGGCACGCGTCGGGTGTCGACGGACTCCGGTCGTGTCACCAACTGGGGCTGCGGCGCCTGTTCGATGATGACGTGCGCGTTCGTGCCGCTGACCCCGAACGACGACACACCCGAACGACGTGGACGGCCGGTCTCCGGCCACGGCACGGTGTCGGCGAGCAGCCGCACGTCCCCGGCCGTCCAGTCCACGTGTGGCGTCGGCTCGTCCACGTGCAACGTCTTGGGCAGCCGGCCGTGCTGCAGCGCCATCACCATCTTGATCACACCAGCAACACCGGCCGCCGCCTGAGTGTGGCCGATGTTCGACTTGACCGACCCCAACCACAACGGCTCCGAACGCTCCGAACCATACGTCGCCAACAACGCCTGCGCCTCGATCGGATCACCCAAAGTCGTGCCCGTACCGTGCGCCTCTACAGCGTCCACATCGGACGGTGCCAGACCCGCGTTCGCCAGAGCCTGCCGGATCACCCGCTCCTGCGACGGACCATTCGGCGCCGTCAACCCATTCGACGCGCCGTCCTGGTTCACCGCCGAACCGGCGAACACCGCCAGCACCCGATGCCCACGCCGCCGAGCGTCCGACAGCCGCTCCAACAGCACCAGACCGGCACCTTCACCCCAGCTGGTGCCGTCGGCGGCAGCGGAGAACGGCTTGCACCGACCGTCGGCGGCCAAGCCGCGCTGACGGGAGAACTCCGTGAACCCCAACGGGTTCACGATCACCGTGACGCCGCCGGCCAACGCCAGGTCGCACTCACCCGACCTCAGCGCCTGCGCCGCCAAGTGCATCGCAACCAACGACGACGAGCAGGCGGAGTCCACCGACAGTGCCGGACCACGTAACCCGAGCAGGTAGGCGACGCGACCGGACGTGACGCTCGGTGAGATACCGGTCGCCAGGTAGCCCTCGGCGTCGCGCGGCGCCTGGTCGGTGATGCCCCCGTACCCCGAGGACCACAGGCCGGTGAACACGCCGGTCTGGCTGCCCCGCAACGACGTCGGATCGATGCCCGCGTGCTCGAACGTCTCCCACGAAGTCTCCAGCAACACCCGTTGCTGCGGGTCCATCGCCAACGCCTCACGCGGCGAAATCCCGAAGAAATCCGCGTCGAACCCAGCCACATCCGACAAAAACCCACCCGAACGCGTGTAACTGGTCCCCGGATGATCAGGATCCGGGTGATAAAGACGCTCAAGATCCCAACCACGATCCGCCGGGAACCCCGTGATCGCATCCACACCATCCGACACCAAACGCCACAGATCCTCCGGCGACCCCACACCACCAGGCAAACGACACCCCATACCCACGATCACGATCGGGTCGTCGTCCACCACCTCCACCACCGGGGCAGCGATCTCCTTCCGCGTGCCCAGCAGTTCCAGCCGCAGGTGCTCGGCCAACTCGTCGGGCGTCGGGTGGTCGAAGACGAGGGTCGCGGGCAGCCGGAGTCCCGTCGCGGTGGTGAGCCGGTTGCGCAGCTCCACGGCGGTGAGCGAGTCGAACCCGAGGTCGCGGAAGGCCAACCGGGGCTTGACCGCCGACGCGTCGGTGTGACCGAGCACGGCCGTGGCGTGCGTGATGACGAGGGACAGCAGGTCGGCTTCGGGAGCGGCGGGCGGCGGGAGCGCGCGAGGTGTCCCAGTTGTCACGGAAACAGCGGTCACGGGCACAGCGGTCAGGTGCGCGGTCGTCACGGCGGGCTGTCCACTGGCCAGGGCCGCGTCGAACAGCGCCAACGCTCGTTCGGTCGTCATCGGCGCGATACCGGCGCGGGCGAAGCGCTCCTTGTCGGTCTCGGTGAGGTGCGCGGTCATCCCGCTCTCCTCCACCCAATAGCCCCACGCCATCGACACGGCGGGCAGGCCGTTCGCGTGCCGGTGACGCGCCAGCGCGTCGAGGTAGGAGTTGGCCGCCGCGTAGTTGGCCTGTCCGGCGTTGCCCAGCACGCCCGCGGCAGCGGAGAACAGCACGAACGCGTCGAGGTCGGTGGTCAGTTCGTGCAGGTGCCAGGCGCCGTCCACCTTGGGCCGCAGCACGCGGTCCAACTGCCCGGTGGTGAGCCCCTGCACCACGGCGTCGTCCAGCACACCGGCCGCGTGCACGACGGCGGTCAAGTCCGGGATCGACGCCACCAGCTCGGCCACCTGCTCACGGTCCGACACGTCACACGCCACGACCCGCACGTCCGCGTCCAGGTCCGGAGCCTCACCGCCACCACGGCTCACCAACACCAGCCGCCGCACCCCGTGCCTGGCGACCAGGTGCCCGGCCAACGCCCGACCGAGCGTCCCCGTGCCGCCGGTGATCAACACCGTGCCGTCGGACAGTCGGGGGACGGTGAGCACCAGCTTGCCGACGTGCCCGGCCTGGCTCATCAGCCGGAACGCGTCCACCGCCCGCCCGATGTCACTCGTCGTGATCGGCGGCAGCCGGAACTCGCCGTCGGCGAACAGCCGCAGCACGTCGGCCAGCACGTCACCCAAGTGCGCGGGGTCGGCGTCGTTGAGGTCGAAGGCCCGGTAACTCACCCCTTCGGGTGCACGGACGTCGGTCTTGCCCATCTCCACGAACCGGCCACCGGGCGCGAGCAGTCCGAGCGACGCGTCGGTGAACTCGCCCGCCAGCGAGTTCAGCACCACGTCCACGCGCGGGAAGCGCTGCTCGAACTCCAGCGTCCGCGACGACGCGATGTGATCGTCGTCCAACCCCAAGCCCCGCAACACGTCCCACTTGCCAGGGCTCGCCGTCGCGAACACCTCCGCACCCAAGTGGCGGGCCAGCTGGATCGCGGCCGTACCGACACCACCGGTGCCCGCGTGGATCAACACCCGGTCCCCCGGTCGCGTAAGACCCAAGTCCACCAGGCCGTGCCACGCGGTCAGGAACGCCACCGGCACCGCCGCCGCCTGCGCGAACGACCAGCCGTCCGGCATCGGCGCGAGCAACCGGTGATCAGCGACCGCGCGGGGTCCGAACGCACCCGACGCGAGACCGAGCACCCGGTCCCCAACCTGCCACCGCGTAACGCCGGGACCGACTTCGAGAACCGTCCCGGCCGCCTCGCCGCCCAGCAGCGCCGAATCCGGGTACATCCCCAGCGCGATGAGCACGTCACGGAAGTTCAGCCCTGCCGCGCGCACCCCGAGCCGCACCTGACCCGGCTCCAGCGGAGCCTCGGCGACCTCGGCGAACGCCAGGTCGTCCAGGCTGCCGGTGCCCGACTCGACCAGCCGCCACGGACCGTCCGGCGACGACGGCTCCGGGATGAACGAGACCTGCCGGGGCACGAGGACCGCGTCGCCCCGGATGGCCAACTCCGGTTCGTCGCCCGCGACCGCCCCGGCGTCCAGCGCCTGTGCGAGCGTCGCGTGCCCGTCCAACTCCACCAGCACGAATCGGCCGGGGTGCTCGGCGGCGGCACTGCGGACCAAGCCACGCACCGCCGCACCCGCCGGGTCGTCCGCGCGGGTCGGCACCACCAGGCGACCTGGCTCGTCCGAGTGCAGGAAGTCCTGCACCAGGCGCAGGGCCTGCCGCGTGAGGGCGTGCACGGACTCGGCCTCCGCCGATCCGGCGAGCACCGGCCCGAGCCGCACCGGCACGGGCGCGGACTCGGCCAACGGGACCCACTCCGTGCGCAGCAGCGTCGTCCTGGTCTCGACGGCCGGCCGAACGGTGAGCGTGTCGATCGTCGCCACCGGCGCGCCCGCCAGGTCGGTCAACGTGACGGTGAAGGCGTCCGGCCCCTTGCGGGACAAGTGGACCCGGGCCGTCGAGACGCCCGTGGCGTGCACGGCGATGCCGGTGAAGGAGAACGGCAGCCGGAGCCGGTCGTCCGGGTGGAGCAGGATCACCGGTTGCAGCGCCGCGTCCAACAGCGCCGGGTGCAGGCCGAACGCGCCGCCGTCGGGAACCTGCACCTCGGCGAACACCTCGTCCTCGCCGCGCCGGAGCGTTCGCACACCACGGAACGCCGGGCCGTATTCGTAGCCGAGACCGGTGAGGTAGTCGTAGAAGCCGTCCGGGTCGACGGGTTCGCCTCCGGGCGTCCACGCCGACGTGGTTGCGGCGTGGTCGGGCGCGAGCGACCCGGACGCGTGGCGAACCCACTCGCCGTCGACACGGGAGTGCACGGTGACCGGCCGGCGATCCGCGTGGTCCGGCGCGCCCGCGAACACCTGGACGTGTGCGGGGCGTTCGGTCACGTTCAGCGGCACGTGCAGCACGAGGTCCGCCACGACCGGGCAGCCGAGCAGGCGTCCCGCCTCGGTGACCAGCTCCACGAACGCCGTGCCGGGCAACAGCACCGTTCCGTCGACCGCGTGGTCGGCCAGCCACGGGTGTGTGCGGGTGGACAGCCGTCCGGTCAACACAGCGCCCTGGTCGTCGGGCAGTTCCACGGACTCGTCCAGTAGCGGGTGGCCCAGCGCGGATTCCGTCGCGTTCGACGTGAGCCAGTAGCGCGTGCGCTGAAACGGGTAGGTCGGCAGGGCGACACGGCCCGGTGCGGGCTTCGGCAGCGGGTAACCGTTGACGACCAGTTTCGCCAAGGCGACGCGGAAGTCGCTTTCGTCACGGCGCAGGGTGCCGGTGGCGACGGTCGCGCCCTCCAACGTCGGCACGAGCACCGGATGTGGGCTGACCTCCACGAACACGTCATGCCCGGTGGCCAACAGCGCCTCGCTCGCCCAGTCGAACCGCACCGGCTCACGCAGATTCCGATACCAGTACGCGGCATCGACGCTCTCCACCAACCCGCCGGTCACCGTCGAGTAGAACGGAACCCGCGCCGGCATCGGCGTGATACCGGCCAGATCGGCCATCAGACGCCCGCGAACCGCCTCCACCTGGGCCGAATGGGCCGCGTAGTCCACCGGGATCCGCCGAGCGTGCACACCCTCCCGCCCACACACCTCCACCAACTCGTCCAACGCGGCCGGCTCACCCGACACCACCACCGTGGACGCCGAATTCACCACCGCCACCGTCAACCGGTCACCCCAACGGGACAACATCTCCGAGTCGGCAGGCAACGACACCGACACCATGCCACCCCGGCCCGAAATCCCCACCAAAGCCCTGCTGCGCAACGCCACCACACGCGCGGCGTCCTCCAGCGACAACGCACCCGCCACATACGCCGCCGCGATCTCACCCTGCGAATGCCCCACCACCGCATCCGGCTCCACACCACGCGAACGCCACAACGCCGCCAAACCCACCATCATCGCGAACAACGCCGGCTGAACCACATCAACCCGATCCAGCACACCACCGTTCAAAACCTCGACCAACGACCAATCCACATACGGGGCAAGCGCTACGGCACACGCATCGATCACATCCCGAAACACCGGCTCCACCGCATACAACTCACGACCCATCCCCACCCACTGCGCACCCTGACCCGGGAACACGAACACCGACTTCCCCAACACCGAAGCCGTCCCCGTCACCAAACCCGGATGCTCACGTCCCTCGACCAACGCACCCAAACCCGCCGGACCCAACACCACAGCACGATGATCGAAACGCGCCCGACCAGCCAAAACACGGCCGATCTCGACATGCTCGCCGGACTTTTCGGTGATGAAGTCGCGCAGCCGCCGGGCCTGGTCCCGCAACGCCTCAGGAGTCTTGGCCGACAGCAGCCAGAGCTGATCGACCTCCCCCACCGGCTCCGGTTGTTCCTGGGGTGCCTGCTCGATGATCGTGTGGGCGTTGGTGCCGCTGATACCGAACGCGGAGACGGCGGCACGCCGTGGACGATCGGTGTCCGGCCACGGGATGGAGTCGGTCAGCAGCCGAACGTTCCCGGCCGTCCAGTCCACGTGCGGCGTGGGCTCGTCCACGTGCAACGTCTTGGGCAGCCGGCCATGGCGAAGCGCCATCACCATCTTGATCAGACCGGCGGCACCGGCGGCGGCCTGCGTGTGGCCGATGTTGGACTTGACCGAACCCAACCACAACGGCTCCGGACGATCCGCACCGTACGTCGCCAACAACGCCTGCGCCTCGATCGGATCACCCAAAGTAGTACCCGTACCGTGCGCCTCAACAGCGTCCACATCGGACGGTGCCAGACCTGCGTTCACGAGAGCCTGCCGGATCACCCGCTCCTGCGACGGACCGTTCGGCGCGGTCAACCCGTTCGACGCACCATCCTGGTTCACCGCCGTCCCCCGCACCACAGCCAACACCTGATGACCATTGCGACGCGCATCAGACAACCGCTCCAGCAACAGCAGACCCGAGCCCTCGGCCCACCCCGCACCGTCGGCGGCAGCGGCGAAGGACTTGCTGCGGCCGTCCGGCGCGCTCGCGCCCTGCCGGGACATCTCGGTGAACAACGACGGGGTGGCGTTGACCGTGGCGCCGCCGGCCAGCGCCAGATCGCACTCGCCGGACCGCAGCGCCTGCGCGGCCAGGTGCAGGGCGACCAGTGACGACGAGCAGCCGGTGTCCAGCGACAGCGCCGGTCCGACCAGGCCGAGCAGGTAGGCGAGCCGGCCGGAGCCGATGCTGGTGGCCGTGCCGGTGACCTGGTAGCCCTCCAGGTCGTCCGGGACCGGACCGGCGGCGTACCCGGTGGACCAGATACCCGTGAACACGCCGGTCCGGCTGCCCTGCAACGACGTCGGATCGATCCCCGCGTGCTCGAAGGTCTCCCACGCCGTCTCCAACAACACCCGCTGCTGCGGATCCATCGCCAACGCCTCACGCGGCGAAATCCCGAAGAACGCCGCGTCGAACCCGGCAGCGTCGGACAGGAACCCGCCGTGCCGGGTGGACGAGGTGCGCGGGCGGGCGGACGTGGGGTCGTAGAGCCGGTCCAGGTCCCAGCCCCGGTCGTCGGGAAACCCGCTGATGGCGTCCACGCCCTCGGACACCAACCGCCACAGGTCGTCCGGCGACTCGACCCCGCCGGGGAACCGGCACCCCATGCCGACGATCGCGATGGGTTCGTCGGTCGACACGGTGGACGTGGCCACGGTCGCGGTGCTCTCCCCGCGCAGGTACGCGGCGAGCCGTTCGGGCGTGGGGTGGTCGAAGACGAGCGTCGAGGGCAGCCGCCGACCGAACGCCGTGGTGAGGCGGTTGCGCAGTTCGACGGAGGTCAGCGAGTCGAACCCGAGGTCCTTGAACGCCTGGCGGCTGTCGATGGCGTCCGGCGAGGCGTGCCCCAGCACGGCCGCCGTGTGTGTGGTGATCACGTCGATCACGTCGAGTCCGTCGAGCACGTCGGTACCGGGCGCCACGGCAGCCGGCTCCGGCCGTTCCTCGCGGACCTGTGCTTCGGGCAGTTCGGCGAGCAGCCTGCCGGGCCGGAGGCGGGTGTAGGCGGGCGCGAACTCCGCCCAGTCCACCGGGGTGACCACCGCGTGCGGCATGTCCTGGTCGAGCACGTCCCGCAGCACGGCGAGCGCGCGTCCGGACGCCATCTCGCCCAGCCCGAGCAGCCGCCGTTGCCGCTGCACGGACTCCAGCGCGGCCATGCCACCTTCGGCCCAGATGCCCCACGCCACCGACGTGGTCGCCCTGCCCTGCGCACGGTGCCGAGCGGCGAGGGCGTCGAGGAACGTGTTGCCCGCCGCGTAGGCCGCGCCGTGGCCGTCGCCCCAGACACCGGCCGTCGACGAGAACAGCACCAGCGCGTCGAGGTCGGGTAGCAAGTCTGCGACGTTCGTCGCACCGGCCACCTTGGCGGTGATCACGTCGGCGAACCCGGTCACGTCGTCATCGGCCAGCCGGCTCGACCTGATCACGCCTGCGGTGTGGAACACCGACCTGACTTCGCCGATCTCGTCCAGCAGAGCCGCCAGTCCGGCACGGTCCGCCACATCGCACGCGGCCACCGTGACCCGCGCACCGGACGCGGCCAGTTCGGCACGCAACTCGGCCGCGCCGGGCGCATCCGGCCCGCTACGGCTGACCAGCACCAAGTGCTCGGCCCCCTGCCCGGCAAGCCATCGGGCCACCCGCGCGCCGAGCGCACCCGTGCCGCCGGTGATCAGGGTGGTGCCCTCCGGCCGCCAGGTCCGCACCGACGGTGTCGGTCGAGACCGGCGCAACCTGCGGGCGAAGACGCCGTCGGCGCGGATCGAGACCTGGTCTTCCCGGCCGCCGATCGCGGCGAGCAGCCGTCGCACGCTCAGCGGGTCCGGCGTGGCCGGGACGTCGACGAGCCCACCCCACCGGTCGGGGAACTCCAGGGCCGCCGAGGCACCCAGCCCCCACACCAGCGCCTGCCGTGGGTTGTCGCCGAACGCGCCACGGGTCACGCACCACAGCGGGGCGGCCGGTTCCCGCACCGCCTCCAACGTCCGGGCCACACCCATGGGCACGGCCGGGTGGTCCGGGTGCGGCGACTCGTCGAAGGCCAGGAACGACAGCACGCCGTCGACCCGCTCCGCCGTGTCGACCACCTCGACACCGCTGTCCCGCAACGCTTCCACCGCCGCGTCCACCCAGGGGTGCTCGCCGTCGGGCCGCAGCACCAGCCACCGACCGGCCGGAGCGGAGGTGGGCGTCACCGGCGCCCACGCGACCTCGTACCGCCACGGGTCCACTGCCGGTGCGGCGGGCGTGAGCCAGTAGTGCTCGTGCTGGAAGGCGTAGGTGGGCAGGTCCACCCGACGGGCCGGCGCCAGGGCGGGCGTCCAGTCGACGTCCACACCGGCTACGAACAGTCGTCCGGCGGCCGTGAGGAATTCGCCGGTCCCGCCCTGGTCGCGGCGCAGGGTGCCGGTGGCGACCGTCGCGCCCTCCAACGTCGGCACGAGCACCGGATGCGGGCTGACCTCCACGAACACGTCATGCCCGGCCGCCAACAGCGCCTCGCTCGCCCAGTCGAACCGCACCGGCTCACGCAGATTCCGATACCAGTACGCGGCATCGACGCTCTCCACCAACCCGCCGGTCACCGTCGAGTAGAACGGAACCCGCGCCGGCATCGGAGCGATGTCCGCCAGATCGGTGAGCAGTCGCTCCCGAACCGCCTCCACCTGGGCCGAATGCGCGGCGTAGTCCACCGGGATCCGCCGAGCGTGCACACCCTCCCGCCCACACACCTCCACCAACTCGTCCAACGCGGCCGGCTCACCCGACACCACCACCGTGGACGCCGAATTCACCACCGCGACGGTAAGCCGATCACCCCAGCGACCCAACAACCCCGAGTCGGCAGGCAACGACACCGACACCATGCCACCCCGGCCCGAAATCCCCACCAAAGCCCTGCTGCGCAACGCCACCACACGAGCGGCGTCCTCCAGCGACAACGCACCCGCCACATACGCCGCAGCGATCTCACCCTGCGAATGCCCCACCACCGCATCCGGCTCCACACCACGCGAACGCCACAACGCCGCCAAACCCACCATCATCGCGAACAACGCCGGCTGAACCACATCAACCCGATCCAGCACACCACCGTTCAAAACCTCGACCAACGACCAATCCACATACGGGGCAAGCGCTACGGCACACGCATCGATCACATCCCGAAACACCGGCTCCACCGCATACAACTCACGACCCATCCCCACCCACTGCGCACCCTGACCCGGGAACACGAACACCAGGTTGCCGATCGAGGTCGGTGGGGCGGCTGGTGGCGGAGTGGCGAGCAGTTCGGCCCGATCCGCGCCGACGAGCACCGCCCGGTGGCGGAATCGGGCACGGGTGGCCAGTTCACGCGCGATCGCGGCGACCGGCACGTCCGGGTGGGTGAGCGCGTACTCGTGCAGCCGTTCGACCTGGGCGTGCAGTGCCGCCTCGGTCTTCGCGGTCACCAGCCACGGCACGGTCCGGCCGGTCTCGTCCGGTGCGGTGGCGTCGGGTCCGATGTCGTCTGGGGCCTGCTGGAGAACGAGGTGTGCGTTGGTGCCGCTGATGCCGAACGCGGACACGGCCGCCCGGCGGGGGCGGTCGGTGGCGGGCCAGGCGGCGGGTTCGGTGAGCAGCCGGATGTTCCCGGTCGTCCAGTCCACGTGCGGCGTCGGCTCGTCCACGTGCAAGGTCTTCGGCAGCCGGCCGTGCCGAAGCGCCATCACCACCTTGATCACGCCCGCCACACCCGCCGCCGCCTGGGTGTGGCCGATGTTCGACTTCACCGAACCCAACCACAACGGCTCCGAACGCTCCGAACCATACGTCGCCAACAACGCCTGCGCCTCGATCGGATCACCCAAAGTCGTGCCCGTACCGTGCGCCTCCACAGCGTCCACATCGGACGGCGACAGACCCGCGTTCGCCAAGGCCTGCCGGATCACCCGCTCCTGCGACGGACCATTCGGCGCCGACAACCCGTTCGACGCGCCGTCCTGGTTCACCGCCGAACCCGCCACCACCGCCAGCACCCGATGCCCACGCCGCCGAGCGTCCGACAGCCGCTCCAACAGCACCAGACCCGCACCCTCCGACCAGCTGGTGCCGTCGGCGGAAGCGGAGAACGGCTTGCTGCGGCCGTCCGGCGCGAGCCCGCGCTGGCGGGAGAACTCGGTGAAGATCACCGGCGTCGCCATCACGGTGACGCCGCCGGCCAACGCCAGATCGCACTCACCCGACCGCAACGCCTGCGCCGCCAGGTGCATCGCCACCAACGACGACGAACACGCCGTGTCGACCGATAGCGCCGGCCCACGTAACCCCAGGTGGTAGGCGACCCGGCCGGAGGTCACGCTGGTCGCCGTGCCGGTGACCAGATAGCCCTCCACGTCCTGCGGCACCGGCATGCCGACCGCGTACCCCGACGACCAGATGCCGGTGAACACCCCGGTCTGACTGCCGTGCAACGACGTCGGATCGATGCCCGCGTGCTCGAACGTCTCCCAGGCCGTCTCCAGCACCAGGCGTTGCTGTGGATCCATCGCCACCGCCTCGCGCGGCGAGATCCCGAAGAACGCCGCGTCGAAACCGGCCGGCTCGTTGAGGAACCCTCCCTTACCCACGGCACTGGTGCCCCCACTGCGCAACTCAGGGTCGTACAGCCGGCCCAGGTCCCAGCCCCGGTCGGCCGGGAAGTCACCGATCGCGTCCACCTCACCGACGACCAGCCGCCACAGGTCGTCCGGTGACGCCACTCCACCGGGGAACCGGCAGCCCATCCCCACGATGACGATCGGGTCGTCGTCCACGGCCGTGACGCGTTCCGGTTGGTCGACCGCACCGTGACGCAGGTGCGCCACCAGTTCGGCCGGCGTCGGGTGGTCGTAGATGAGCCCGGACGACAGCCGCAGGCCGAGCGCGCTGTTGATGCGGTCGCGCAGCGCGACACCCATGACCGAGTCGAAGCCCAGGTCCTTGAAGGTGAGCGTGGGGTCGATGTCGGTGGCGTCGGCGTGCCCGAGCACGGCCGCGATGGCGGCGGTGATGTGCTCGCCGGGATCGGCGGTCGGCTCGACCGGCAGTGCCTCGGG
Organism: Saccharothrix deserti; assembly: GCF_009769385.1. Classification (GTDB taxonomy): domain Bacteria; phylum Actinomycetota; class Actinomycetes; order Mycobacteriales; family Pseudonocardiaceae; genus Actinosynnema; species Actinosynnema deserti. The sequence continues at coordinate 48,754 of NZ_VKAB01000011.1, read as the reverse complement.
CGCCACGCCGCCCAGCCAGTGCGACTGCCGTTGGAACGCGTAGGTGGGCAGGTCCACCGGCCTGGTCGTCGTCGGGAACGCGGGGGTGAAGTCGACGTGCCCGCCCGCCACGAACACCCGGCCCAACGCGGCCAGGACCTCCTCCCGGCCACCGCGATCGCGGCGCAGCGTCCCGGTGACGACGCTCCCCCGCTCCACCGCGGGCACCAGCACCGGGTGCGGGCTCACCTCGATGAGCACGTCGTGGCCGTCGGTGAGCAGCGCGGAGGTGGCCAGGTCGAAGCGGACCGGGTCGCGCAGGTTGCGGTACCAGTAGGCGGCGTCGAGGCCGGCCGTGTCGAGCAGCCCGCCGGTCACCGCCGAGTAGAACGGCACGTCGCCGGCTCTCGGGCGCACGTCCGCGAGGTCGGCGAGCAGTCGTTGCCGAATGGCCGACACCTGCGCCGAATGGGCGGCGTAATCCACCGGAATGGCGCGCGCCCGAATGCCCGCCGCCGCGCAAGCCGTCGATAACTCGGCCAGCGCATCCGGAGAACCGGACACGACGACGGAGTCCGGTGCATTAACGACGGCGACCGTCAAGCGGTCATTCCAAGGTGCTATGAGTTGCTCGACTCCACCTATCGGCAGTGTGACGGAAGTCATTCCACCGCGTCCGGCCAATGAGATAAGGGCGCGGCTGCGCAATGCCACCACACGGGCCGCGTCGGCCAACGACAATGCGCCTGCCACGTGCGCGGCGGCGATTTCACCCTGGGAATGGCCGACCACCGCGTCCGGTTCGACGCCGTAGGACCGCCACAATGCCGCCAGCGACACCATCATCGCGAACAGCGCGGGCTGCACCACGTCGACCCGGTCCAGCGCGTCGCCGTGCAGGACGTCGACCAGCGACCAGCCCGTGTGGGGTGCGAGAGCCTCGGCGCACGCGTCGATGCTGTCCCGGAACACCGGCTCGGTCGCGTAGAGCTCGCGGCCCATGCCGATCCACTGCGCGCCCTGACCGGGGAACACGAACACCGTCCGCCCCAGGTCAGCGGCGCGTCCGGTGACCAGGTCGGACGCCGGGCGGCCCTCGGCGAGCGCGGTGAGCGAGTCGCCGGTGAGCACGGCGCGGTGCGCGAAGTGCGTGCGTGTGGTCGCCAGCGCGTGGCCGACCTCGGCGGGCGTCAGCTCCGGGTGGGCGACGAGGTGGTCGCGCAACCGCCCGGCCTGCGCGTGCAACGCCTGCTCGGTCTTACCCGACAGCACCCACGGCACCGCCCCCAACTCGACCGCACCACCGGACTCGACCGCACCGGGCTCCACGTCCGGGGCCTGCGCATCCACGGCCTGCACGTCCAGGACCTGCGCGTCCGCGACCTGCGCGTCCAGGACCTGAGACTCTGCGACCTGCGCTTCCGGGGCCTGCGCCACGATCACGTGGGCGTTCGTGCCGCCCATGCCGAAGGCCGACACACCGGCGATCAACGGCTGGTCTGCGCGTGGCCAGGGGGTCAGCTCGGTCTGCACCCGCAGCTTCAGCGCGTCGAACGGGATGTCGGGGTTGGGCGTGGCGTGGTTGAGGCTGGCCGGCAGGGCGCGGTGGCGGATGCTCAGCACGGTCTTGAGCAGGCCGACGATGCCCGCCGCGCCTTCCAGGTGGCCGACGTTGGTCTTCGCCGAGCCGACCAGCAGCTCGGTGGCGCGTTCCGCGTGCGCGGCGCCGAGGCCCGCGGCTTCGACCGGGTCGCCCACCGGGGTTCCGGTGCCGTGCAACTCGACGTACTGCACCTGGTCCGGGCGGACGTCCGCGCTGGTCAGGGCATCACGGATGACCTGGGCCTGCGCATCGGGGCTGGGCACGGTGAGGCTGCGGGTCGGGCCGTCGTTGTTCACCGCGCTGCCGAGGATCACGGCGTGCACCGGGTCGCCGTCGGCGAGCGCCCGTGCCAGCGGCTTGAGCACGACCACGCCGCCGCCTTCACCGCGCGCGAACCCGTTGGCGTGGGCGTCGAACGTGCGGCTGCGGCCGTCCGGGGACAGGCCGCCGAACTCGATCGTGCTGGTCTCGCGGCCGGCGGTGAGGTTGAGGTTCACCCCGCCGGCCATGGCTAACTCGCTCTCGCCACGCCGCAGGCTCTCGACCGCCAGGTGCACCGCGACCAGCGCGGACGACTGCGCCGCGTCGACGGTCAGGCTGGGGCCGCGAACGCCGAGGAAGTGCGACACGCGGTTGGCGATGACGCCCCGGTTCGTGCCGGTCATGGTGTGCGGGGTGACGTGCGCGGGGTAGCTCAGGGTCGTGTAGTCGTCCCAGGTCGCGCCGATGAACACACCGGTGCGGCCACCGGTGAGCGTGCCGGGGACGATCCGCGCGTCCTCCAAGGCCTCCCACGTCAGCTCCAGCACCAGGCGCTGCTGCGGGTCCATCGCGGCGGCCTCGCGGGGCGAGATGCCGAAGAACGCCGCGTCGAAGGTGTCGACCCGGTCGAGGAAGCCCGCGGGGAGATCGCCCGCACGGCCCTCCGGTGGCGCGGTGATCGCGTCACGGCCTTCGCGCAACAGCCGCCAGAACGCGGCCGGATCCGGCGCCTGCGGCAACCGGCAGGACATTCCGATGACCGCGATCCGGTCATCTTCCGGAAACATTTCCAACCCCATCGGGCCACCCTCTTCCGCTCACGAGGATTCGAGTCGTTACCGGACGAAAGCAATGCGGCCCATGATCACCGCGCCGTCGAGCAGTTGTTCCCCGAACACAGAAAGGGCGAGCTGAACGTACCTCGGGTTCGCACAGCCGGCTACGGGCGTTTCAGGTTTCCCGGAATCACGCATCGGGATTCCGATCGTGCCACTGGCACGTCGGGCGTGGTTCGGCTTCAATGTGGCGACGCTCGCACACGAGGGCGCACGATCCGCCGTGCACGCCCGCAGGACAACCGCACCGCAGTGCGTTGAATCACATCGGTCCGGCGTTGCCGGGCAGGACCGGGGCGCGCAGGACCGGGGCGCGCAGGACCGGGGCGCGCAGGACCGGGGCGCGCAGGACCGGGGCGCGCAGGACGACGGTCGGGCCGCAGCGGTCCCGACCGTCGTGGGGCGCGCTCGTCGTCAGCGCTGCTCGACGACGCAGGTGATCCAGTACTTGCCGCCCTCGTGGTGCACGCCGTGCGTCTCGCTGGCGAATCCCGGGAAGCGCTGGTCGAACGTCTCCAGCACCCGGAGGTATTGCAGCAGCGGGCTTTCCGGCGAGCCGACGCGCTCGCCCGGCATCAACACGGGGATGCCGGGCGGGGTGGTGGTGACCTGGGTGGCCACCACGCGATCGGTCAGGTTGTCCAGCCCGACGAGTTCCGTCTCGCCGCGGATGAAGTGTTGGTACGCCTCACCGGGCGTCATCACCGCCGGCGGTGGCGTCGGGCTGGTGAACGCCTCGTTCAGCAGTTGGATGATCTTGCTCTCGGCCAGGTAGTCGTGCACCTCGGCGCACAGTTGGGGCAACGTCAGGCGGCCGTACCGCTCCGGGTGCGCGCGCACCAGCTCCGGGAGCACGTCGCCGAGCGCGGCACCGTTGTCGTAGAAGCTCTTGAAGTCGGTGAGGGCGTCGAGCAGCGTGCCCCACTTGCCCTTGGTGATGCCCATGGAGAACAGCACGAGGAACGTGTAGACGTCGGTCTTCTCGACGACGATCCGCCGGGTCTCCAGGTACGCGGTGACGATGCGGGCCGGGATGCCGAACCCGGACACGTCGCCCCGCGCGTCGACGCCGGGGCAGGTGATCGTCACCTTGACCGGGTCGAGCATGCAGAAGCCCGGTTCCAGGTCGGTGAAGCCGTGCCACCCGGCGTCCGGCTCCAGCGTCCAGCAACCCGGCTCGGTGCGCAGCAGGTCCAGCGGCGCCTCGTGGAAAGCGGTCTGCTGACCGGTTTCCGGGTCGGTCACCTCGGTCGGCTGCCAGACACCGAAGAACCACGGCGGCCGGTCCCCCGCGTCGGCCAGTCGCCTGCCGAGCCGGATCATGGCCTGGCGGAACCTGATCGCCTCGGTGATCGCCTCGGTGGTCAGCCAGTGCCCGGCGGGTCCGTCCATCATGCCCGCCGCGACGTCGCACGACGCGATCATCGGGTACAGCGGGGACGTGGTGCCGTGCATCATGTACGTCTCGTTGAACCGGGCGCGGTCGAACGGCGCCTTGCCGCCCGACTTCACGTGGATCATCGCCGCCTGGGACAGCGCGGCCAGCAGCTTGTGCGAGGACTGGGTGGAGAACACGGTCGGGCTCTGCGCGTCGGGTAGCGCGGAGCCGTCGGCCGCCATCCCGTAACGCCGTGCGTAGAGCCGGTTGAAGTGGCCGTAGGCGAACCACGCCTCGTCGAAGTGCAGGATCCGGGTCGACCCGCCGAGCAGTTCCTTGACCCGGACGGTGTCGTAGCACAGCCCGTCGTAGGTCGAGTTCGTGATGACGGCGTACGCCGGGTCCGGGCTCACCGCCCGTGCGGCGAGCGGAGTCCGCTCGACCTGCGCGCGCACCGCGTCCGCCGTCAGCCGCGCCGGCGGGATGGGGCCGGTGATGCCGTAGCCGTTGCGGCTGGGCACCAGGTAGACCGGCCGCGCCCCGGCGATGATGACGCCGTGGTTGATCGCCTTGTGGCAGTTGCGGTCGAGCAGGGTGATCTCGTCCTTGGCCACCGCGCTGTGGATGATCATCCGGTTCGACGTCGACGTGCCGTGCAGGACGAAGTAGGTCTCGTCGGCGCCGAACACCCGCGCGGCATTGCGCTCGGCGTCGCCTACGGGACCGGTGTGCTCGAACAGCGAACCGAGTTCACCGACGGAGACGGAGATGTCGGTGCGGAACAGGCGCTCACCGTAATAATCGTAGAACGCCCGACCGACCGGCGATTTGAGGAACGCGATCCCGCCCGCGTGGGCGGGGGTGTGCCAGGAATACGGGTGGGTGTCGTCGAACCGGCGCAATTCGCGGAAGAACGGCGGCAGGATGTGGTCGAGGTACTGGCGCGCGGCGAAGTCGACCCGGCCCGCGATGAAGTCCGGGGTGTCCTCCAGGAGCCAGATCCAACCGTTGATCACCTCCGACACCCACAGCGGTGTCTCGTCGCTGTAGTCGCCGTCGGTCAGCAGGAACACGGGCAGCCGCGCGGAGAACCTGTCCAGCAGCATCCGCAGCACACCACCGGCGACGGTCCTACCTGCGTCGGAGGGCTGGAGCGTGTGGCGGACCAGTTCCCAGCTGACCACGGCGGCGGCGAGATCGGCTTGCGACGTGATCGCCGAGGCCGCGTCGGAGGCGGAGTGCACCAGCATCACCTCGTGCCCGCACTCGAGGAGTTCCGCGCACACCTGTTCGACCTTGGCCGCGGGCACGGTGCTGTCGACCGCCGTTTTCTCCATCGCGATCAGAATGGTCGATTTCGTCATGGGAACATCCCCCGCGTCCGGCCGGTTTTTGCCCGCAATACAGGATTAGCGTAGATGTCCGGGAGATGCGCGGCGGCAAAGTACACCGGTACGTGTGGCACAAAGCCGCGTACTCAGAACAACCGTTCGACCGACTCGACGACGCGTTCGGGGAGATTCGGCCGGTCAACGCAGGACGCAGAACTCGTTGCCCTCGGGGTCGGCCATCCGCACCCAGCCGTCGTACTCCTCCACGGCCACCGCGCCGAGGTCCACCAGACGGGTGACCTCGGCGGCCGGGTCGTCGGCGCTCAAGTCCAGGTGGACGCGGTTCTTGGCCACCTTGCCCTCGGGCACCAGGACGAAGAAGTAGCGCGGCAGGCCGGGACCGGCCTCCACCAGCACCGCGGGGTCGTCCTCGGGATCGTCGACGCCGTTCTCCTTCAGGCGGCGCAGTTCCTCCTCGTCGTACGGCGCCACCCGGTACCCGTCCAGGACGGCGGCCCAGAAGCGGGCCAGCGACGCCGGGTGCCTGCTGTCGAAGACGATGTCGTGAACACGGGCCACGTCCCGGACCCTAACGCCGGACGCTCATCCGCGGTGAGATCGAAGACAGCACCGGACACGAGCACTGCCGCCCAGGGCACACGCGGCGGCGTACTCGGTGATGTACGCGGCGACGGGTGTCGGCTACGCGACCAGTGCCCTGGGCGAACTGAGGCCCCAGGGCCAGGCAGGGCAGCCGGGTTAGATCATCGACTCGTCGAAGTCCTCGGCGCACAACAGCGTCAGCTCCGCGGTGGCCATCGAGTCGCTGAGCGCGAGCCGGGAGGCCTGCCGGTCGGCCATCACCTCGAACACCTTGCGCGAGGTGCGCCCGTTGCCGAACGTGCCGTCCTTGGGGATCCGCTCGAAGTAGTCGGTCAGCACGTCGACGGCCGCGTCGTCGAGCCGGTAGTCGTGCTTGCGGCGGTGCAGGCGGACGATCGTCACCAGCTCTTCGGGCGAGTAGTTCTCGAACTCGATGGTGCGGCTGAACCGCGACTCCATACCGGGGTTGGCCTGCAGGAAGCTGCGCATCTCGGCGGAGTAGCCCGCCGCGATCACCACCACGTCCTCCCGGTGGTCCTCCATCAGCTTCATCAGCGTGTCGATCGCCTCGCGGCCGAAGTCGGGGCCGCTGCCGCCCTGCCCGGCGCTCAACGTGTAGGCCTCGTCGATGAACAGCACGCCGCCCATCGCGGTGGTGAACGCCTCGGTGGTCTTGATCGCGGTGCCGCCGATGATCTGCGCGACGAGGTCGGCCCGCGCCACCTCGACGAGGTGGCCGGAACGCAGCACGCCGAGGTCGGCCAGGATCGCGCCGTACAGCCGGGCGACCGTGGTCTTGCCGGTGCCGGGAGCGCCCGCGAACACCAGGTGCCGGGCCATCGGCGGGGCCGACAACCCCGCCTCCTGCCTGCGCTTGGCCATCAGGTTCAGGTTGACCAGCGAGTTGACCTCGCGCTTGACGCCCTCCAGCCCGACGAGCGAGTTCAGCTCGCTCAACGGGTCGCCCGCCGGATGCGCGGCCGGCGCGGGTGTGGCCTCGGCGACGGCGGCCACCGACTGGGCGGACCCGTAGGCGTCCTGCACACCGTTGCCGGAGCTGCGCAGGTCGGTCACGGTCAGGCCGGGGCTCGACCGGGTCTGGCGCAGGCCCGAGCCGCGGTTGTCCCGCACCAGGCACGCGGTGAGCCGGATCTGGTCCTCGCTGTCCACACCGATGCCGTTGCCCGCGTTGGCCACGAACTCCGACTCCTCGACCGCGCCGGACGAGCCGGGTCCGAAGTGGACGCCGCCCGCCTTGCCGTCCCGCACGCGGCAGCGGGTCACCACGGCCTCGGCGCCGGTGTCGAGGTGCACGCCGTGCGCGCCCGAGTCGGCGATCTCGCAGTCGGTGAGCGTCACCGACGCCCGGTCGACGAGCACGCTGCTCTCCGCCGCGCCGCGCACGCTCAGCCCCGTCAGCGAGGTCCGAGCACCCCCGGTGACGACGACGCCGCTCTTGCCGCAGCGCTCGACCTCGACGTTCTCGAACCGGCCGCGCGAGCCGTCGGTCACCTCGATCGCGGCGCCGTCGCAGCCGACGACCCGAAGCCGCCGGAAGAACGGGTCGGCGGAGCCCTCCACCCTCACCCCCGCCGACGTGCAGGACGACACCGTCGCCCCGGTGAACTCGGTGGTGGCGCGTTCGGACACGCCGATCCCGGCGCCGGCGACGTCGGCGGCCGTGCACGTGTCCGCGCTGCCGCCCGCGCCGTCGGTGAACAGGAACCCGAACTCGCGTGCGCGGTCGACCCGCACGCGGCGCAACACCGGCGCGCACGCCTCGGCGGTCAGCACGCCTTGCGCGCCCGCCCCGGTCACGGAGCTGTCCTCCAGCAGGACGCTGCCCGATGTGGCGAGGTAGAAGCCGATGCCCGCGGCGTCGGTGACGGCCAGGCGGGTGGCCACCGCGCCCGCGTGCTGTTCGATCGCGACGGCGGGCTTGGCGGTCGCGGTGACGGTGGTGTCGGTGACCGTGATGCGACCGTGGCCGTTGAGGCAGATGCCGTTGCCGCCCGCGTCGCGCACGCGGCTGGAGCGCATGACCAGCTCGCCGTGCTCGGCGACCACGACACCCGATGTGCCCAGGTCGTGCACCTGGCAGGAGTCCAGCAGGTTGCCGGACGAGGTGACCACGACCCCGGCGCCGGACGGGTTGTCGACCTCGCAGCCGCGCGTCAGCACCGAGCCGCGTTCGGTGGCGTAGACGGCGGTCCACCCGGCCGCGGAGATCCGGCACTCGGTGAGGCCGAGCTGCCCCGAGGTGACGATGACGGCGGGGCTCTCGTCGTCCCGCGACTGCACCGTCAGCCCGGAGAGCGCCGCCGAGTCGGCGGCGAGCACCACCGCCGGACCGGACACCGTGACCACCGGGGTCGCCGTCACCGCGACCGGCGGATTCACCGGGCGGGGCGGCGGCGCGGGTGTTTCGAACACAGGTGCTTCGAACGCGGGTGCTTCGAACACCGCACCCGCAGCGCCAACATCCGCACCCAGCCGTTCCACCACGGCAGGCGACGCCATGCCCAGCACCCGGACACGTGCCGTCCGCAGCCGCCCCGGCGTGAGCACCTTCAGCAGACCCCGCACGGCAGCCAGCTCGCCCTCAGTGACTTCTTCACCCGGCCTGCCGACCGCCAGCGTCCAGCCGAGCGGGTCGAACGGCGTGACGACGGCGGCACCGGCTGCGGACCGCACGTGCAGACCACCCGGCACGACCTCAGCGATCACGCCGCGATCGTGCACCGACTGGTACGACCGGGCGGTGTTCTGCACCCAGTCCGGTGGCGGAGGCGCGATGTCGATCACCTCGGCCGGCTCACCACCCGGCCCCTGCCTCAGCAGTGTGGCGAACGGCGCGAACATCTCGGCACCATTCGCGTCCAGCACGACCGTGCGCAGCACGCCCTCAGCGGTCATGACGTGCAGGCCGGGTGCCACCACGACGTCGCGCCCCATCAGCCGCGCGAACTCGCGCGTCCAGTCCCGCGAGACGGTTCCCCCGAGCAGGACCAGCAGCTCGGCCTGCATGCGGGACGGCAGCTGACGGATGATCTCGGCCACGGCGGCGACCGGCAGGTCCGCGCCCATGACCAGCTTGGGGATCCGCGGGCTCATCGGCACGGCGAGAAACAGGTCGTGCGGCGCCGCGTCCGCCGCCCGAACCGCGAGCCCGGCGGGGATGTGCTCGGTGACCACCCCGGCCGCCTCCAGCGGACCGTTGGGCACGTCGTGTTCCCAGAACGACGCCGGGAACCGGCGGCAGACGATCTCCCCGGCCACACCCGGCGCGAAACGCCGCCACCCGCGTGCCGTGAACAGCCCGGCGGTCAGCTCCCCCAGCGGCGCGCGGAGCTCGATGCCGAACTGCGCGGCGAGGCCGGGCAGCCGCTCCACGGCGGTCACGCCGAGGCCGGACGCGGCCACCCAGACCACCACCGCGCCGGACCGGGCGCGGATCGCACCCAGGCAGGCCGGCACCACGTCGAGCAGCGCGAGGTGGTGCTGTGCGGCGTTCGACACGAGGACCAGGACGTTCCCCCTCGGTGCCGTGCCCAGCACACCGGCGTCCACCGCAGCCTCGCTCCGACGCCGGATGACGGCGTGCGGGCCGTACCAGTCGACGACGAGGTCGTCACCCCCGGGAACAGGTGGTTGTGGCGTGCCGACCGCTGGTGCTGCCACTGTGCACACTCCTGTTCAGCGACTGCGTGGTCCTACTCCGGCGCACCATCGGTATCAGTCCGAACGGTCGCCACGGGGCACACGCGGTGCCTGCCGGGCTCAACCCGGGGATATCCCTCACTCGGCCGAGGGGGCGACGGACGCCGAACCGACCCGCTCCCGACGACGCGGGTCCGTTCGGTCCTTTCGGGCCGGTGATCCTCGGGTACGACGCGGTGGCGCTCAACCCCCAGCCGATTCCGCCTGGCGCGCTGCCCTGGCGATCGCGTCCCGACCCAGTTCGTAGCCCCGGGCGGACTCCGCGGCCTGGGCCAGGTCGTGCCGGTCGAGCGCGTAACGGATCGTGCCCGACGCCGCCACCGCACCCCGCCCTGGTGGCCCAAGCAGACGACCGACCTCACCGCGACGGACGTCCTGGTGGCCCGGCGCGCAGTTCGACCGCGCGCTCCGCACGACGCCGGACGGCCCGCTCTCCGCCGTGCTCGACTCGGCCGCGAACTCGCTGTTCGACGCGGGCTTCCAGATGCTCGAACAAGCGTGAAGCCCGAAGACGCCCTGGACCGACCTGGCCCGCGGTAAGATCACCGGAGGCTTCGGCTGCGTTGATCACAGGCAACACGATCGGGTGATCTTGGACCCGACACCTATGAAAAACGGTGTTATCGGCCGGTTCAAACGTCGGTTGAAACAACGAGGCCCGCGACCAACCACCGTCGAGGTCGCGGGTCCCCCGGCACGAGCCCGGTATGAGCGACATGAGCGGTATGAGCCCGGCGGCATGAGCCCGGTATGAGCGGCGTCAGGCGTTCCCGCGGTCCTCGGTCGGCTCGACGTAGCGGGCGTTGCGGTCGACGGCCCGGTAGATGTCGCCCGCGATCGGGTTGCGCAGCTCCTCCGCCAGGTGGCCGAGCAGCCCGGCGGCACGGGCGAGCAGGGCGAACCCGCGCAGCAGCTCCACGGGCAGCCCGAGGTCGGCCAGCGCGGCGCCGCACACGCCCGCGCCGTTGAGCGGCAGGGCACGCCCGAGCACCTCGGGCGCGACCCGGCCGACGGCTTCGAACAGGGCGAGGTGGGGCCCGTGGAGCCCTGTCTCCTTGGCGATGCCGATGATGACCGGCGTTCGCGGGTCCTGTTGCTTGTGGACGGGGTGGCCGAGGCCGGGGACGAGTTTGCCGTCCGCGCGGCGCTGCCGGATGGCCGCTGCGGCGAGGTCGTCCCACTGCCGTTCGGTGGTGGGCTGCGGGCCGCTGTGTGCGGCGAGCGTCTCGGCGAGGAACCGGCCGGTGTCCTCGGTGACGCCGAGGAATCGCGATCCGCCGCCGAGCAGGCCCGCGGCGATGGCGCCCTGGAGGGATTCGGGCGCGGAGAGCAGGGTCATGCGGGCGGCGATGGCGGTCGGGGTGAAGCCGTGGTCGGCTAGGGCGACGAGGACGGATTCGAACAGCCGCACCTCGCCCGCGTTCGGGCGGCGCAGGGTGACCAGCCAGAACGCCAGTTCGCCGAAGCCGACCCGGCCGAGCAGGTCGCCCGCGAGGTCCTGGCCGAGGAGCCTGATCGTGGTCTCGTCGGACGTGCCGAGGGACGTCGGGTAGATGTCGGGTTCGGTGGCCACGGTCGTGGGTCTCCTCAATACCTGTCGCCTGTCACCTGTCACCTGCGAGCCAGGCGCGGATCTCCGCGCCGTGCGCGTCCAGTCCGGGGGGCGGCAGCTCGTGCCGCACCGGCGTGGCGCTGAACGTGATCGGGTTGCGGATGGTGGGCACCGCGGCGTCGCCCTCGCCGACCGTGACGACGGGGTCCAGGCCGAGTTCGGTGGCCAGCGCTACACCGCCGTCGACGTGGTTGATCGGACCGCACGGGATTCCCGCCGCGGACAGCTGGCGGAACCACTCGTCGGCCGGCTTCCGGCTGAGCTTGTCCACCAGCAACGGCCGCAGTTGTTCGCGGTTGCGCGTGCGGTCTTCGTTGTGCGCGAACCGCTCGTCGTCGAGCAGCTCTTCCAGGCCGAGTTCGACGCAGAGCTTGCGGAACTGACCGTCGTTGCCCGCGATGACGATCAGCTCCTTGTCAGCCGTCGGCAGCGGCTCGTAGGGGAACAGGCTGGGGTGGGCGTTGCCCATCCTGGTGGGCACCACTCCCCCGGCCACGAACGCGGACGTGTGGTTGACGAGTCCGGACAGCGCCGACGACAGCAGGTTCACCTCGACGTGCTGGCCCACACCGGTGCCGGCCCGGTCGTGGAGTGCGGCGAGGATGCCGATGGTGGCGTGCATCCCGGTCATCACGTCGAACACGGAGATGCCCGCGCGGTAGGCGGACCCGTCCGGGTCACCGGTGAGGCTCATCAGCCCGGAGGCCGCCTGCACCAGCAGGTCGTAACCGGGTAGGGACGCGCCGCCCGCGGTGCCGAAACCGGTGATGGACGCGTAGACCACGCCGGGATTGCGGCTGTGGACGGAGTCGTAGTCGAGTCCGAACCGGCGCAGCCCGCCCGGTTTGAAGTTCTCGATCACGATGTCGGCGCGGTCGGCGAGTTCGCGCGCGGCGTCGAGGTCGGCGGGGTCGGCGAAGTCGAGAGCGATCGACCGCTTGTTGCGGTTGATCCCGAGGTAGTAGGTGGACACCCCGTCGCGCACCGGCGGCATCCAGGTCCGGGTGTCGTCCCCACCCGGCGACTCGACCTTGATCACCTCGGCGCCCATGTCGGCCAGCAGCATGGTCGCGTACGGGCCCGCGAGGATGCGGGAGAAGTCGGCGACGAGCAGACCGGCGAGCGGGCCCCCGACCGTGCTCGCGGCGGTGCCGCTGGTAGCCATCGAGTTCCTACCCTCCACAGTTTGACCGCGATACGGACATATGTCCGTTGAAGTCTGAACAGGAGGGTGCCCCCTGTCAACCGGTGCGCTGTTCGAGGTCGCGACCGTTCAGTCGCGGGCGAGCGCCGTCTCCATCGGACGCGCGTGCCACGCGCTCCAGTCAGCGCTGATGGCACTGGCGGCCCGCAGCAGCAGGGGGAGGTGCGCGTCGAGGAGGGTGTCCATCGAGGTCTCGGCGGCGTGCGCGTTCACGTTCACCGCCGCCACCACGCACCCGTCACCGTCCCGGACGGGCGCCGCGATCGAGCGGATGCCCGGTGCGAGCTGCTCGTCCGTGGCCGCCCAGCCCTTGGCCCGCACGTCGCGCAGCGTCGCGTCGATCTCCTCGCGGTCCGGCGTCCAGCGCGGCGTGATCCCGGACCGGCTGGGCTCGGCCAGCACCTCGTCCAACTCGGCCGGTGACAGGGCGGCCAGCAGCACCTTGCCCAGCGACGTCTGCAGCGCCGGGAACCGGGTGCCGATGGTGACGCCGAGGGTGACCAGTTTGGGCACCGCGACCCTGGCCACGTAGACGATGTCGGAGCCGTCGAGCTGGGCCAGCGAGCAGGACTCGTTGGTCTGGTCGACCAGCCACTTGAGGTGCGGCCGGCACAGGTCCCACAGGTTCGTCGCGCCGATGTAGGCCATCCCGAGTTCGAGCACCCGCGGCGTCAGCATGAACGTCGAGTCGACGGCCCGGACGTAGCCCAGCTGTTCCAGCGTGATGAGGATGCGCCGGACCGTGGGCCGGGCGAGGTCGGTCGCCGCCGCGATCTCGGACAGGGTCATGGCGGGGCGTCCGGCTTCGAAGCACCGCAGCACGTCGAGGCCGCGCGCCAGCGCTTCGATGAACTCGGGGTTGTTGTCTCGCCGCACCGCCACAGGCTAGTCGGTCGGACGGGAGTCCGCACAGTGTCCACCCTGGACGCTCTCCGGTCCGCAAATTCCGGAAGTGCGACCCATCAGGATTGACAATGACACCGGCCACGAGCACGCTGTCCGTTCAGCGGACAGATGTCCGAACCAGGGAGTCGGCATGGCCCTCGGCTTGCTGCTGCTGCTGCGATCGCTGCTGGCGGCGCTGCTCTTCGGGCACGCCGCGCAGAAACTGTTCGGCTGGTTCGGCGGTGCCGCACCCACCCGCTTCGCGAGGGAGACACCCCCATGACCGCTCAGGCGCACCGGCCACGGCCCGACGAGTTCTCCGTCGGGCGGCCAGTCGTCTTCCGCAACGCCACCGTGCTCACCATGGACCGGGCCGGAGTGATCGAAGGCGGCGACGTGCTGGTCGTCGACCAGGAGATCGCCGAGGTGGGGACGTCGATCGCCGCACCCGGGTCGGCCGTGGAGATCGACGCCACGGGCGGCATCCTCATGCCCGGCATGATCGACACCCACCGGCACATGTGGCAGACCGCGCTGCGCGGCTTCGGCGCCGACTGGACGTTGTCCCAGTACTTCGTCTTCTACTACCTGAACTGGGGCAAGATCTTCCGGCCCGAGGACGTCCACGCGGGCAACGTGCTGTCGGCCATCGAGTCGCTGGACGCCGGGGTCACCACCACGGTCGACTGGTCGCACGGGCTGCGCACGACGCAGCACGGCGACGCCGCCGTGGACGCCCTCCGGTCCGTGCCCGGCCGGTTCGTCCTGGCCTACGGCAACCTGTTCGCATCGCCGTGGGAGTGGACCAACAGCCCCGAGTTCCGCGATTTCGTCGAGCGGCGCTTCGGCACGACCGACGACATGCTCGGCCTCCAGCTGGCCTTCGACGTCACCGGCGACCCCGCCTTCCCGGAGAAGACCGCCTTCGGAGCCGCCCGCGAGCTCGGTCTCCGGGTCACCACCCACGCCGGCGTGTGGGGCGCGACCACCGACAACAGCATCCGGTTGATGTGGGAACACGGGTTCATGGACCCGTCGGTCACCTACGTCCACGCGAGCACCCTCAGCGAGGACTCCTACCAGCGCATCGCGGCCACCGGCGGCCACGTCTCCGTTTCATCGGAAAGCGAGCAGAACGCGGGCCAGGGCTACCCGCCGACCGGGCGGCTGCGGCGGCACGACATCCCCGTCTCGCTGTCCATGGACACCAGCGTCTGGTTCAGCGGCGACCTCTTCTCCGCCATGCGCTCGGTGATCTCCGCCGACCGCGCCCGCGAGCACCTCGACGCCCACCGCTTCGACGAAACCGTCGTGCACAACCACCTGCGCGCCGAGGACGTCGTCCACTGGGCCACCATCGGAGGTGCACGCGCACTCGGGCTCGACTCGACCCTCGGCAGCATCACCGCCGGCAAGAAGGCCGACCTCGTGCTCATCAAGAACGACGAGTCGCCGGCCATGTTCCCGATCCTCAACCCGTACGGCCACGTCGTCTTCCAGGCACAGCGCGGCGACGTGCACACCGTGCTGGTCAACGGACGGGTCGTGAAGTACGACCACCGCCTGCTGGGTGTAGACCTCAAGGCAGCGCGCGACGGCGTGACCGCGACCGTGGAACACGCCCGCTCGACCATGGGCGAGGACGCCTGGGCGGCGAGCCTCTCGCCGGAGCACCCTGAGACGAAGACCATCCACAACCCGTACACCTACACCGAGTTCCAAGGGGACGGCGTGACCGTCCGGCACGAGGGCTGACCCGGCCGCCGACCGCCGGCCACCGCACCGAAGCGAGACGATCACCATGGCATTCGTCAACGACGACAACATCACCGACCTCGCGGTCGACCGGTGGGCCACCGCCCGTCCACCACGCCTCGCCGAGCTCATGACCGCCCTCGTGCGCCACCTCCACGCGTTCGCCCGCGAGGTCCGGCTCACCGAGGAGGAGTGGCTGGCCGCGATGGAGTGGCTCGCCGCGACCGGCCGGATCAGCGACGAGAAGCGGCAGGAGTTCATCCTCGCCTCCGACGTGCTGGGGCTCAGCACGCTGCTCGTCCAGCTCAACAACCGCTTCGCCGCGAACGCCACGCCCGCCACCGTGCTGGGCCCGTTCCACATCGACGGCTCCCCGCCCGCGGAGTACGGCCACGACATGTCGGACGGCATCGCGGGAACGCCGCTGTTCATCACCGGCAAGGTCGTCGACACGTCCGGCAACCCGCTGCCGGACGTGATCCTCGACGTGTGGCAGGCCGACGCCGACGGCGCCTACGAAGCGCAACTGGCCGAAGTCGACGAAGCACGGCTGCGCGCGAAGTACCGGACCCGCGCGGACGGGACGTACTGCCTGCGCACCATCGCCCCGCTGGGCTACTCGATCCCCCTGGACGGCCCGGTCGGGCAGTTGATCGGCCAGACCGGGATCAGCCCGTTCCGGCCCGCCCACATCCACTTCCTGATCGACCACCCCGGACACGCCAGGCTCATCACGCACCTGTTCCAGGAAGGCGGCGACTACCTCGACACCGACGTGGTGTTCGGCACGAAAGACGCCCTCATCACGCGGTTCGAACTCCGCGACCCCGGGCCGGGGCCGGACGGCACCGACCTGGAAACGCCTCACTTCCACGCGGAGTACGACTTCGTGCTGCAGCCTCACGGCTAGGTTCGCGCCACCCGACCGGACACCGTGCCGATGCTGCTGCGAGCGTCGGCACGGTGTCCGGTCGCGCTCACGCCTGCGACGGCTCCTCGTCCGACTCGTCGTTCTTGACGTACGTCGGGTGCAGGTGCACCGGTTCCTTGACCCGCTTGGCGCGCACGCGCAGGTTGAGGAACTCCACGAAGATCGAGAACGCGATCGGCCCGTAGACGTACCCCTTCGGGATGTGGTGGTCGAAACCTTCCGCGACCAGGCTGCCGCCGATGAGCAGCAGGAACGACAGGGCGAGCATCTTCACCGTCGGGTGCCGGTTGACGAACTCGCTGATCGGGCCCGCCGACAGCAGCATGATCACCATCGCCACGAGCACGGCGGCGACCATGACGCCCAGCTCGTCCACCATGCCCACGGCCGTGATCACCGAGTCGAGCGAGAACACGACGTCGAGCACGAGGATCTGGGCGACCACCGACGCGAACGACGCCACCTTCCGGTCGGTGCGGTGCTCGGCGCCCTCGAGCTGCTCGTGGATCTCGTACGTCGCCTTGCCGAGCAGGAAGAGACCGCCGAGCAACAGGATCAGGTCCCGCCCGGAGATCTCCTCCCCGAACGCGGTGAACAGCGGCGCGGTCAACCCGATCACCCAGGAGAGTGACGCGAGCAGCAGCAGCCGGGTGACCAGCGCCAGCGCCAGGCCGATCACCCGTGCGCGCTTCTGCTCGTGCTCGGGCAACCGGCCGGCGAGGATCGAGATGAAGATGACGTTGTCGATCCCCAGCACGATCTCCAGCAGCAACAACGTGCCGAACGCGATCCACAACTCGGGGCTGAGCATCCACTCCATGCGTCCGATCTACCCCACGGCTAGACCGAACGCACTACAGCGCGTCTCATTTCGCTGAATCGTCAGGGGTGCGAGGTACTGATCCCGGCGTCATCGAGTCAGGGCGAACCGCTCGGCGAACGCCGACATCTCGTCGCGTTGCCGGTCGCGTTCGGTGGTGGTGGGGCTCACGACGACGCGTGTCACGCCCTGCGCGGCGAGTGCCTCGACATGGTCGGTGGACATGTCGAGGGATCCCCATCGGGTGTACTCCAGCGTTTCCGCGCTGCGGCCGGCCTCGATCGCGGTCGCGTGGGCGAGTTCGATCTGGATGCGGCGTTCGTCCGGAGTGAGCACACCGCCGGGGAAGTAGCCGTCGCCCCGCAGCCCGGCACGGCGCGCGGCCGCCCGGCTCGACCCACCGACGTGAA
Organism: Saccharothrix deserti; assembly: GCF_009769385.1. Taxonomy (GTDB): domain Bacteria; phylum Actinomycetota; class Actinomycetes; order Mycobacteriales; family Pseudonocardiaceae; genus Actinosynnema; species Actinosynnema deserti. Next base: position 31,426 of record NZ_VKAB01000011.1, on the reverse strand, counting down.
TCGGCAGGTGTGCGATCCCCGAGGGCTTCGGGAAGCTGCACAGGCCGTCGAACTTGAAGAACTCGCCGTCGAAGCTGACGCCTTCTTCGCCACCGGCCCAGAGCAGCCGCATCACGTCGATCGCCTCGTCCGCTCGACGGCCGCGCGTGCTGAAGTCGACCCCTACCGCCTGAGCCTCACCGGGCAGAGCGCCGACTCCGACCGTCAGCAACCGCATGCGCCCCTTGGACAGCACGTCGATGGTCGCCAGGCGCTTCGCCAGCACCACCGGGTGGTGGTAGGGCAGGAGCAACACAGCGGTTCCGAGCAGGATGCGTTGCGTGGCGGCGGCGACGAAGGTCAGGCAGTCGAGCGGATCGCCGTACGGCAGCGATGGCGGCAACTCCATGGACCCGATCTTCGCGCCCGGGTACAGCGCGATGTGCTCCGGCAGGTACAACGCCTCGAAACCACAGTCCTCGGCGTCCTGCGCGTAGGCCGTGATCCTGTCGGGGTCGACGCCGAAGTGGGGCGTGCTGTAGCTGACCGCGAACTTCACTGTGATGTGCTCCCAACGACTAGGCCACCGTCGCGGTCACACTAGGTCTTGACGTCGACGTCAAGGCAAACGACTTCCGTCAGGCCTGCCGCGACGTGCCCCCGAGCCGGATCCTCGGCGCGAGGTGGTCGGACAGGAAGCCGTTGCCGCCGTCCAGGTGTGCGGGTTCGGTGAGTACCAGGTCGGCGCTCGTCACCGGGTGGCCGGACACGAGCAGGTAGTCGATGCGGTGGGCCGGACGTCCGGCGGGCAGGTATTCGGCTCGGCAGGTCGGGTGGTCGGTGGGCGCGAACGGGTCGTGCCAGGCGCCGTGGTCGACGATGAGCGGGTAGAGCGGGCTGGTGCTGGCGACGTTGAAATCGCCGCCGAGGATCGACGTCGGCGCGGCGTGGGCGCCGGCGGTGCGCAGCGCGCGGTGGACGATTCGCAGTTGTTGGTGGTGTAGCTGGTGGTGGCGATTGGCCGACGACCAGTCGCCGTCGCGATTGGCGGTGAGTTGGGTGTTGCCCAGCAGGAGTGTGCCGTCGGCCGTCCGCACCGCGAGGACGCCCTGCAGCAGGCAACTCAGCGCGGACGTCCCACGGAAGAGCGGGTTCCCGCTGCGGGGACGTGCCGTGGTGAAGGCGGTGAACGTGGGCGCGCACAGCGGGCGGCGGGCGAACACGGCCAGTCCACCGGCGGGTTGACCTGCCGGCCCCGACCGCCAGGCGGCGTGGGGCAGCGACGGCAGACGGGCGCCGATGAACCGCAGCAGCGAACGGGACCACACCTCCTGCAGCAACACCACGTCCACGTCCAGGTCAGTCAGGCGGCGGCAGAACTCGACCGCCCGCTCCCGGGCCGGGGCACCGCGGGAGCGCACACCGACGAAGACGTTGAACGACACCACATCCAGCGTCGCCATCGATCCTCCGGCCGGCGCTCGGTCAGTGACAGCGCGAGATGATGGAATCATGGATGTTGCAGCGCGGTTGGTCGAGTCGTTCCGGTCCACTGCCGGGACCGACGACGTCGCAGGCTCGGTCGAGGAAGCAGGTGCCGACGAGCGCACGGTCGCGCTGCCGACCCGGCTCGCCGACGATCCGCAGCTGCGATCCACGGCGCTCCGCACGTTGCGGCCATGGACGTAGATATCGCGTAATTTTTGGGCATGGCCTACCGGTTCGATCTCACGCTGGACACCGCGGATGCGCCAAGGCTCGCGGAGTTCTGGAAGCTGGCACTGGGCTACGTCGACGAGCCCCCACCACCCCCGTACGCGACCAGGGAGGAGTGGCTGGCGCAGTTCGACCTCCCTGAGGACGACGGGAACGGGGCCTGGCTGTGCGATCCGGACGGGGTGGGCCCGCGGCTGTCCCTGATCGACGTGCCGGAGCCCAAGGTGGTCAAGAACCGGATGCACATCGACATCCGGGTATCCGGCCAGGGCGGTCCGGAGCAGCGTTGGGCCCGGATCGCCGACCACGTCGACCGGCTGACCTCGGCCGGTGCGACCGTGGTGTGGGTGGACGACGGCCACCACGTGACGATGGCCGATCCCGAGGGCAACGAGTTCGACGTCTGCTGAAGCTTCACCCCGAAAACGGCTCCAACACCGGCTGCCTTCCGCGTCGCAGTGATGGATAGTTATGCATCGCAGACCACTCGACTGCGCGCAAGTTCGAACACCGGACATGTTGACTATGCAGGGTAGGGTATGTCCATCCATCGTCCGGGGTGGCCGCACACGAGGAGATCCGAGGTGTCGATGACGGAGACGGCGGTACCGCGGGGCTTTCGCGGGATCACGAAGAACATGGGGCTGAAGGACGTCGAGGACGACTTCGCCGCCGTGGTCTCGGAGGTGCCGGCACGGTCGGCCGCGGTGTTCACCAAGTCGCGGTTCGCCGGTCCCAGCGTGGTGCTGAGCCGCGAGTCCGCGGCGTCGGGCCACTGCCGGGGCATGGTGGTGCTGTCGCGCAACGCCAACGTCGCCACCGGGCGCGCGGGTGTCGAGCACGCCGTCGAGGTGCGCCGCCGCGTGGCCGAGATCGCCGGTGTGGCGCCGGAGGAGGTCGTCATCGGCTCGACCGGCGTGATCGGCCGCCCGTACCCGATGGAGAGCATCCGGGCCAACCTCGACGTGCTGACGTGGCCGTTCCCGGAGGCTGACTACGAACGGGCCGCCGCGGCGATCATGACCACCGACACCCGCCCGAAGTCCTGCCACATCCGGGTCGGCGACGCCGTGCTCGTCGGCATCGCCAAGGGCGTCGGCATGATCGAGCCGAACATGGCCACCATGCTGGCGTTCTTCTTCACCGACGCCGACATCCCCGGCGACGAGCTGGACGCCGCGTTCCGCCGCGTGGTCGACCGCACGTTCAACGCGCTGAGCATCGACACCGACACCTCGACCAGCGACACGGCGGCGATCTTCGCCAACGGCCTGGCCGGTCCCGTCGACCCGGCCGCGTTCGAGCAGGCCCTCTACGACTGCGCGCTGCACCTGGTGCGGGACATCGCCTCGGACGGCGAGGGCGCGAGCAAGCTGATCGAGGTGCGCGTCACCGGCGCCCGCGACGACGCGCAGGCCAAGCTGGTCGGCAAGAGCGTGGTCAACTCCCCGCTGGTCAAGACCGCCGTGCACGGTTGCGACCCGAACTGGGGCCGCATCGCCATGGCGATCGGCAAGCTGGAGGACGAGACCGACATCGTCCCCGAGAACGTCCGCATCCTCTTCGACGACCTGCCGATGCACCCCGAGGAGCCGAGCGACGCCCTGCTGGAGCGTGCGGCCGAGTACCTCGGCGGCGACGAGGTCGTCATCAACATCGACCTGGGCATCGCCGACGGCGCGTTCACCGTGTACGGCTGTGACCTCACCGAGGGCTACGTCCGGATCAACGCCGACTACACGACCTGACACGGCCGGTTCACGACAACGCCGAGGCGCGCGTGACCTCCAACTCCAGGTGGATCACGGTCACGCGCGCCGAGAACAGCCGCTCCGGGTCGAGGTCACGAGCGGCACCGCCTCGGCCGGGCACAGCTGAGGAACGTGCCCCTGTCGGCGGGCGCCGCGTCCTCCCAGTCCACCCCGTGGTTCGGCCCCGCCACGAATCCGTCCAGTGACATCGTGAAGTGCCAGAGCACCTTGCCGCCCGCGGTCTGCGGCTCGATGTCGCTCACATATCGCCTCGTGTATCGCCTCCTGCGATCTGCTTGCGAATCGCAACCCGATAAAACCGGTAGAACCACGCTCGGCGCGCTTCTCACTCTTCCACGAATCCGGGTCGGACCACGCGCCGGCCGTCATGTCCCGTGCGGACTCCCCAGAGCAGCCCAATCGGGCATAAACGAGTGGACCGCCGCTGGGTCGGCATCCGACGATGGGGCGACGGAGGTGACCTGTCGATGCGCGGACTGCTGCTGCTGGATGTGGACGGGCCGTTGAACCCGTACGCGGCGAAGACGCACCGTCGCCCCGAGGGCTATCGCACGTTCAGGTACACCCGGCGCGGTACCTGGCACTCCGGCCGGGACGCCCGCCGCTACAAGGGTCTGCGGGTGTGGCTCAACCCCGACCACGGCGCCCAGCTCCGGGCACTGGCCGACGACACCGGTCTGGAGCTGGTGTGGGCCACGACGTGGATGCACCTGGCCAACACGCTCGTCGCGCCGTCCATCGGCCTGCCCGAGCTGCCCGTGATCGAGTTCCCGGAGACCGACTTCGACCGCGACACCGGGTGGCTGCCTGACGGAAGCTGGAAGTGGCGGGCCGTTGCCGCGTTCGCCGCCGGACGGCCGCTGGCGTGGCTGGACGACGAGCACGACGACGGACACCACGAGGCGCGCGCGTGGTTCGACCGGGACCGGGCGGACGTCCCGACCAACCTGTGCCACGTCGACCCACGTCACGGCCTGTGGCCGGAGCACCTGGACGGCATCCGGGCGTGGGCCGCCACGATCCCACGTTGAGCGGGGTGCGGCCGGGGGTCAGCGTCCCGGCACCGCTTCGACGGGGATCCGGTCGGACAGGTTTTCTTGGTCGTTGACCCATCTACCGGAGACCTCGCCATGTCCGGGCCAACGACACGCCAGCGGCTCACGCAGTCGCCCGGTTCGTCGTGCTCGGGCCATGTCCGGCGGTGGGGTGCACCGTCGCCCCACCGACTCACCCGTCCGCACCTGGACCCAATTACCCGACCAAGGTTGCGTGACGCAGCACTGGCCCGCCACCGCGTCGGCGCCCCGCCGAAAGGGCCGTGATCGGCGACCATGATGGCCTTGAACCGGCGCCGGTGTGGCTCGCGGATAAGGGAGTCGAGGAATACGGACGACAAAAGACAAAGGCAAGGAGGTTACCCACTCCTTGCCACTTTCAACATATAGCACAAGGGGGGCCTTGCGGCAAGACCCGGGTCGTGCCGCAGAATCTCCAGCCGAAGCCAGAACCTGCGGAAATGGGGTGTCGGTAAGAACGCTGTCACCACAGGCAAACGAGCCCAGGCCCAGGGGTCAGCGGTGCGAACGAGTAGCGAGAGGCCCGACGGGGCGGACGGGGAAGGTGAACGGATGGGCAGCTATGTGCTCGGTCTCCAGGAGATCGACCAGACGCAGGTCGCTGTCGTCGGCGGCAAGGGCGCGCACCTGGGAGAGCTTTCGCGGATCGAAGGCATCCGCGTGCCGGCCGGCTTTTGCGTGACGACGGACGCCTTCCGGCGAATCATCGAGGACGCGCCGTCGATTGGCGATCGGCTGGATCGGCTGTCGCGCCTGAACCCGGACGACCGGGAGGCGATTCGCACGCGTAGCGCGGAGATCCGACGGACCCTCGAAGGGATCGTCATCCCCGACGATGTGGCGGCGGCGATCACCGGCGCACTCGCCCGGCTCGGCGAGCGAGCCGCCTACGCCGTCCGGTCGAGCGCGACGGCGGAGGACTTGCCGGCGGCCTCCTTCGCGGGCCAGCAGGACACGTACCTGAACGTCGTGGGGCCGGCGGCGATCCTCCAGCACGTCAGCCGGTGCTGGGCCTCGCTGTTCACCGAGCGGGCCGTGACCTACCGGCTGCGGAACGGCTTCGACCACCGCAAGGTCCACATGGCCGTGGTCGTGCAGCAGATGGTCTTCCCGCACGCGGCCGGCGTCCTGTTCACGGCCGACCCCGTCACGTCCAACCGGAAGGTCGCCTCCGTGGAGGCCGGCTTCGGCCTCGGCGAGGCCCTGGTCTCCGGCCTGGTGAACGCGGACGCCTACAAGGTGCGAGACGGCGAGGTCGTCGCCAAGGCGGTCGCCACCAAGAAGCTTGCCATCCACGCCTCGCCGGGAGGAGGAACACAGGAACAGCCGATCGAGCCGGCACAGCAGGAGCAGCCGGCGCTGACGGACGCGCAGGTCGTGCGGCTCGCGCAGCTCGGCCGACGGATCGAAGCGCACTTCGGCCGCCCCCAGGACATCGAATGGTGCCTGGTCGATGACGGCTTCCAGGTCGTCCAGAGCCGGCCGATCACCACGCTGTTCCCCATCCCCGAGACCGACGACCGAGAGAACCACGTCTACGTCTCCGTCGGCCATCAGCAGATGATGACCGACCCCATGAAGCCCCTGGGGCTCTCCCTGTGGCAGCTGACGACCCCCCGACCCATGGCCGAGGCCGGTGGGAGGCTGTTCGTCGACGTCACCCGGCAGCTGGCCTCGCCCACGAACCGCGCCGGCCTCCTGGAGGTCGCGGGGAAGTCCGATCCGCTGATCGGGGACGCGCTGCAGACCATCGTCGAACGCGACGGCTTCATCCCGTCGCTCCCGGACGAGGGTCCCGGCGAGCCGGTCCCTGGTGTCGCGCCGGCCACGATCGAGACCGATCCGGCCCTCGTCACCGAGCTGATCGGGCGCGGCGAGGCTTCCGTTGCCGCCTTGAAACGCGACATCCGGACGAAGTCCGGATCGGAGCTGTTCGACTTCATCCTGGCGGACATCCAGGAGCTGAAACGGATCCTGTTCGATCCGCAAAGCCATCAGGTGATCATGGCGGCGATGCAAACGACGTGGTGGCTCAACGAGCAACTGCAGGAGTGGCTGGGCGAGAAGAACGCGGCCGACACGCTCACACAGTCCGTCCCCCACAACGTCACGTCGGAGATGGGGCTGGCGCTCCTCGACGTCGCGGACGTGATCCGCCCGCATCCGGAAGTCGTCGCCTTTCTGCACGATGTCGGGGACGAGGGCTTCCTGGACGAGCCGGCCGAGCTTGCGGGCGGGCAGGAAGCACGAGACGCCATCCGGGCCTACCTCGACAGGTACGGCATGCGCTGCGTCGGCGAGATCGACATCACGAGGCCGCGTTGGAGCGAACGGCCCACCACGCTCCTGCCCATGCTCCTCACCAACATCAAGAACTTCGAGCCGGGCGCCGGTGAGCGCCGCTTCGAGCAAGGGCGGCAGGAGGCGTGGAAGAAGGAACAGGAACTGCTGGAGCGCTTGCGGGCCCTGCCAGACGGGGAGCGGAAGGCCGAAGAAACCAAACGGATGATCGATCGCGTCCGGACGTTCATCGGGTACCGGGAGTACCCGAAGTACTTCATGGTCAGTCGCTACTTCGTGTACAAGCAGGCCTTGCTGGACGAGGCCGAGCGCCTCGTGCGGGCCGACGTGCTTGGTGAAAAGGAAGACATCTTCTTCCTGAGGTTCCAGGAACTCCACGACGTCGTGCGTACGAACCAGGTTGATGACGAGCTCATCCGTCGGCGCAAGGAGGCGTTCAGGTCATACCAAGCGCTCACGGCACCCCGGGTGCTCACGTCGGACGGCGAGGCCGTCGCCGGAGCGTACCGACGCGACGACCTGCCAACCGGTGCGCTGGTCGGCCTGCCGGTTTCCGCCGGGACCGTCGAAGGGCGAGCCCGAGTCATCCTGGACATGGCAGAGGCCGATCTCGAACCGGGCGACATCCTGGTCACGGCTCACACGGACCCCAGTTGGTCGCCCCTGTTCGTCGCGATCACGGGCCTGGTGACGGAGGTCGGGGGCCTGATGACCCATGGCGCGGTGATCGCACGGGAATACGGCCTGCCGGCCGTCGTCGGGGTAGAACGCGCCACGCACTTGATCCAGGACGGGCAGCGGATCCGTGTGAACGGAACCGACGGGTACATCGAGATCCTCCCCGCGACGTGACGAACTGAGCCTCGTCGCGCACCGGGCGATGAGATGCCCGTCGTCGCCGAACTGAGATCGGCCCTGGAACTTCGCGCACGTGCCCGAGGGCAAGACCGTCAAGAACAGGCTCCACCTCGACGTCAACCCAACCGACGGGGAGCAGGACGAAGAGGTCCGTCGCCTGCTCGACCTGGTGCCGGCGTCACCAACGTCATGGCCTCATACAAGCAGCTCTCGTCCATCCCGTCGAAAGGCCGACCCGGCGCCAGCACTGCCGACGCCGGGCCGGGCACTTCCGAATTCCGGTTGGTTGGCCGGATTTCTAGCCGAAGTTCACGTCGCTGCACCACATGTAGGTCTGGTCCAGGTGCGAAGCCTGCCAGATCGTGAACACGACGTGGTGTCCCCTGTAGGCGCCAGAGGTCTGGACGTTGAACGTGATGTCCTTGGCCGGAGCGTACCTGCCGGTCTGCATGATGAAGTCGAGGTTGCCCCAACCGAGGCTCTGGGTGGTCGGGTCGAACCCGTTCTTGCTGATGTAGACCCGGAAGTAGTCAGCACCGTGGCTGGCCTGGTCGTACAGGTGCATCGAGAAGCTGCTGCCGACGTTGGTGGTCTTCCACCGGCCCGGGGTGTTCAGGGAGTTGTTGCGTGAGAGGGCGTTGCTGCAGAGCTGCCCGTTGGGGGTCGCCCCCTGGAAGTTTCCGCCAAGTCCGTCCCGCAGCGCGCTCATCCAGTTCCACATGGTGTCGGCGTTGGCCTGGAAAGCCTGCCAGCACATGGGGTCTTGCTGCTGCATGGCGGGGTTCGTGTGTTGGCTGCCCCAGGTTTGCCAGCACTGGTAGGCACGGGTAGCGGGACCGACGATGGTGCCGTGCGCCGACGCCGTCGGGGTCCAGACGAACGTGCAGGCCAGCATGCTGATGATCAGTGCGATGACGCCCCGCCGTCTGGTGACGGACCCGGAGGTACTGCGCATACGCATGGATGAGCCTCCATTCTCCGATGATCGAGCAACAGTGATCGATATGGGAGCGCTCCCAGAAGCGTCATCAGCTTATACGTCACCCTCCGAAACTTCAACGCAACATTGAGTAATGCTTGCGGCCTATTCCGCACCTCAGAAAACGATCTCCCCACACCCCGACGCTGACCTGCCCTTACGCGGCGACGTCGGCGCACGACGGCAATCGCGTCCGGCATGACCGGCTTGGCCGGGAGCACAGCCGACGCCAGGTCCACCCCACGCCACGGTGGGGATGTTCGCTGCCAACGGTCGATCGGCGTCCGCTCAGCGCGCGATGGCCTTCGGACGCCGGGCGCGGCGGTCCGCGTCCGTGTCGGGATGGAACAGATCACCAGTGCGGTCGTCGGCCTGGCGATCGCGTGGCGCGGATTCGCCTCCGAACCGCGCGGCACGGCCGTGGTGAGGACGACCGCGGTCTGACGGATGCCTTGCGTTATCGTTCATGGAACGGTGATCGGAAAGGTGTGGCTGTTGGCGCAGAACGAGGTTCACGTAGCGGTCGTCAGCGATGATCACGTGCTCGACTCCAGGTCGCTCCTGACCGCTTTGCACGACGACGACCTGCGTGGCCTCACGCCGACGCTCCAGCGCGGGGACCTCGATCCCGAGAACCTGGGCATCGTCGACGAGGTCATCCGGATGACCGTCAACCCCGAGGTCGGGGCAGCGCTCGCGGGTGCGCTGACGACGTGGCTGACCACCCGCCGACGCGCGATCCGGTTGCGCGTCAAGCGCCGCGGCAAGGAACTGGAGCTCGAAGCCGGCAGCCCTCGGGACGCGGCCAGGATCATGGACCAGATCAAGGACTTCCTCGACGAGGAGTAGGCCGTGCGGTTAGGGGATCCGTCGGCTTCGCGCATCGCGCTGATCGGCACGGCGACCTACGCCAGATCGGGTGGACTGCCGGACGTGCCGGCGGTCGCCAACAACCTGCGTGCGCTGCGCGAGATCTTCACCGACCCCGAACTGGGTGCCATGCCGGGGGAACACGTGCCGACGCTGCTGGACGCGCAGGTTCCCGCCGAGGTGGACGAGTGGTTGGAGGGCATCGCCCGTAGCAGCGGCGACCTGCTGCTCGTCTACTACTCCGGCCACGGCCTCATCGGCGACGACGAGGAGCTGTACTTCACCGTCGGCGGCTCGGACATCGACCACATCCACCGGACGGGCGTGCCGTTCGCGTGGATCAAGCGGGCCATCCTCGACAGCCCGGCCCGCACCAGGGTGCTGATCCTGGACTGCTGTCACAGCGGCCAGGCGATGGTGCGCCTGGGCAGGCTGGGCGGCGGGGTGTCGGCGGTGCTGCACCAGGTCGACATCGAGGGCACCTACGTGCTGACCGCCTCCGGCCCCAGTCAGGCCGCCCGCGCGCTCGACGGCCAGGAGTTCACCGCGTTCACCGACGTGCTGGTCCAGCTCCTGCGGGGTGGCGTCAACGGTGGCCCGGAACTGCTCACCAGCAGCTACCTGTTCCCCCGCCTGTCGCAGGCGCTGGCGCGGGCGGGTCTGCCCAAACCGCACCAGCAGACCAAGGACATGGCAGGGCAACTGGCATTGGTGCGCAACGCCGCGTTCGTCCACGGCACGGCGCCCGACCTGCGGCTGCCCGGCACCCACGAGCCCGTGCGCACCGACACCATCGTGCCGCCCGCCGACTACGTGCCCGCCGCGGACAGCCTGCGCGAGCTGCGCGACCGCAGTCCCCAGTTCGTGCCTCGCCACTACGACCGTCTCGCCGCCGCGTACTCCGACGAAGGGTACGAGGCGGACGCGGAGACCGTGCTCATGGCGAAGGAGCGCAGGCGGTACGAGGCGCGCGCGGCACACCGACCCCTGGGCGCGATCGCTCTGCGGTTGTGGAGCTGGATCCAGCGCACCACCGTCGGCTACGGCTACCGCCCCACCCGCCTGCTCGTCTGGCTGATACTGCCGACGGTCGCCGGAACGACCTGGTTCGACTCCCACATCGCCAGCCCGATCAACGCCGACGACCCCCAGGCCTGGAACCCTTCCCTGATCACGGTCGACCTGCTGCTGCCGATCATCGACCTGGGCCAGGTCGGCGTGTGGCACTTCGAACCGGCCAGCATATGGATCGCAAGCGCCTTGAGCGTGTACGGCTGGATGATGACAGCGGCCGTCCTCGCCTGCCTCCCCCGCGTGCTCCGACGCCGCTGAGCCGGGCCGGGACCTCCACCACGACGCGCAGGACCTGCGCCAGTCGGGGCGCGGATCGTGGTGGCCAACTGAGTGGGCGGGTCGACCAAGAACATCGCTGATCGCTCCGGCGCACACGAAGCAGAGATCGCTCACCGACGAACAGCGACGGAGGCAGATGGGAATCACAGAGGCAACCGGACGATCGTTCGCTCCCCTTACCGCTGATCATCTCACCCGGCTTGCCGAGATTGCGCGTCGTGACCGTGAGGAGAGGTTCGCACGGCGACCGCGGTGGTCGGTGTACCGGGACCGAGTACTGCTCGTCGCGCTCTGTCAGGGTGCCGCGTTGCACTTCCTCGACGGACGCACCGGCGTGAAAGATCTAGATGTCTGGACTTTCTACGCCAGACACCCTGAGGGTGACTTCCCCGCACGGTGGCGGTGCACGGCGGACTTCGGCCGGTCCGAACTCGGGCGCCATCCCGACGATGCCGGGTTCGCCGGGCGACGGGTGGACCTGATCGGCCGCTCCCTCGATGCCGGTCCACAAGATGACCCACAGCACGTGCTCCGTTCGTACCTCCGGGCCCGCCGAACCGATTCCGCCCGCGCACTCGCCGCGAAGGCGGTCATCGCCATCGATCCTCCCGATCTACGCGGTACATCCGTGTGGCCCGTCTGAATTCTGAGCGCACTTCGCTGCCGCACTCGAAGTTGACGCGCACCGTTCCCGGCCGCCCTCGTCCACACGCTCGAACCGCCGACCACCGACGAACTCCTCACCCTCGTCTGGACTGGGGCGTGGCACCGCGTCGCCGCCACCTCGAAGTTCACTGCGACCCCGGCACACCGGTGCCAGCAGGTCGGCGGGCTTGTCGGGCACGCGGACAGCACTGTTACCCGTGGAGCGCACCTGATCCAGGCGTATCCCAACGACACGCCGGTCCTGATGTTGATCCGTTCGATGCGGCGGGCCGAGAACCCGTACGGGCGCCGGTGGCTGCGACGGAGCGCTCAGTCGGCGGAGTAGGCCGTCACGACGCCCACTTCCGCAGGTGCCGGCGTCGTGCTCGACGGTGAACCCGGACGCGGGAGACCAAGGCTTTCGACGCCGAGGGCCGGAGGCTTGCCGCCGTGGACCTGTGGCAACAGGGTCAGGCCGCGCATTTGTTGTGCTCCGGGGCGAGGGCCGCGCGCACTTCCCGGCTGAGTTCGCCGCTGCGGACGAGGTCGGTCGCCTTCTCCAGGTCGGGGGTCATGTACCGGTCGTCGGCCAGGGGGTCGATGTGCCGGCGGACCGCGTTGTGCAGTCGTTCAGTACCCGCGCCCAGCGGAAAGGCCGCCATCCTGTCCTTGATCAGGTCGATGCCCTGGGCAGCCATCATGACGTGCACGGCCAGCACGGTCTCCAGGCGGTCCAGGTTGGCGTGCACGGCGCGCACCGAGGCCATCGCCATCGTGTTGTGGTCCTCCTGCCCGAACTTCGCCGGGCGGGACAGAGTCCCGGCGGGCGTCGCCAGTTGCTGCATCTCCGGCACCAGCGCCACCGCGACGGTCTGCACCTGCACCATGCCCGAGTTCAGGCCGACTTCCCCGCCGGCGAGGTTGGCCGGCAGGTGGTAACTCCACTTGTCGGCCAGCAGCCGCGCGGACAACTCCTGCGACAGCACGCCCAGATCGGCGATCTGCGCGTTGAGCGAGTCGATCTCGTGGCCGAGCAGCGCGGCGTCCCAGTTGCCGCCCATGACGAACTCGTAACCACCGCCCGCCTTGGGGAACAGCAGCGGGTTGGACGTCGACGCGTTCGCCTCGCGCTCGACGTGGCCGCGGGCGTCCGCGAGCCGCTGTCGCAGCGCTCCCACGATGTGCGGGGTGGCGCGCACCGACACCGCGTCCTGGATGCGCGGGCCGTCGTCGCCGATCGCCTTGCGGCCCTCGTCGGTCATCCAGCCGGTGCCGCAGACCAACGCCCTGGTCACCCGGGCCGCCTCGACCTCGGCGGGGATGCGCCGCTCGTCGTGGGTGCGGGCGTCGAAGGCGCCCTGTTCAGCCCTGGTGGCCTCCAGGAACAACGCGAACGCCGCGTCGTACGTGTCGAGCAGCCGTTCGGCGCGCACCACGGCATCGACGTACCGCGCGGTCAACACGCTGCTCCCGCTGATCAGCGGAAGCGCCTCGCCCTGCTCCAGCTGGAAGGTCGGGGCGAGCCCAGCCGCGGCGAGGACGTCCGGCGCGGGCCCTTCCCGGCCGTCGAACCGGGCGGGTGCGGGTTCCCCCGTGAGCACCAGACCCGCGGCCGCCATCGGCTGGAGGTCCCCGGTGCCCAACGACCCGATCTCCGGCATCCGCGGCGTCACCCCGGCGTTGACCAGGTCCAGGATCCGGTCGACGAACTCCGGGCGCACACCCATCGCACCCCGTGCCATCGTGTTCGCCCGCAGCACCAACGCCAGCCTGGCCACCCGATCGGACAGCGCGGGACCGACACCCGCGGCGTGCGAGCGCAGCACCCGGCGCTGGAACTCCACCCGGTCGTCGTCGGCCAACGGCTCGTCCTTCAACGGACCCAACGCCTGGTTCCACCCGTACACCCGCTGTCCCTCCGCCAAGGCCGCCTCGGCGCCCTGCCGGGTCTTGACCATCTCCTGGCGGGACCTCATGCCCAGCCGGACCGTCACGGTGTCGGCTTCCAGCACTCGCACCAACTGGTCCCAGTTCAACGAGTTGCCGTCCAACTCGACCACGGGAGCCCCGAGCGCGTGCCCGGCCTGCTGTCGGACCGCGACGGCGGCCGGTGCGGCGGCAGTGCTCGACACCGTCGCGGCGCCGACAGCGATCACGACCAGGAACCGCCACGGGAACACCATTCGCTCTCCTACCTCGTTCCGCGGACCGAACCGTCGGCCGGGAAGTCGTTCGGCACCATCCGGGGACTGGTGGCGCGCGCGTCGCCAGGCTCATGCCACCGTGCGACCGCCTCGATCCTGGCACCGCCGACCGTGCCGGAGCCGAACATGCGCGCCCGAACCGAACCATCGGGTGAGCCCCGCCGGACGCGGCCGCCACGAACGGGTCGAACCATCGACCGCACGTCACCGGTCCGGTCGCCCGTCACCTTGTCGTGGGAAGTCGAGCAGACTACGAGCGCTATTCAGAAGGGTCACCAGCCGAGTCGGTAGTACTTGAGGGTGGTGACGGTGCGGATGATGTCGGGGAGTTCGGTGAGGCGTGCCCGGTAGCCGGTGACCAGGACTTTCCTGTCACTGGAGACGGTGCGCGCATTGGTGGATGAGCAGTTACCCCGGTGGCGGGGCCTGCCCGTGACGGGTGTCGCTTCGCAGGGGACGCACCCTCACCGTCCGAAGTGGACGTGAGCAGCCCAGTCCAGCGGGCGGTCCGGCTTCCGGTCCCGCTGGTTCCGGATGACCTCGTGCACCGCGCGCGCCGCGGCACCGGGTGCGGTCCGGACGACGCCGTCGACCACGATGCGATCGTAGATCTTCGCGGCGACCCGGGCCGCGAACCGGTCGCGGATCGGCCACAGCGTGCCCACGACCTCCCTGAACCCGGCGAGCTGGAGCGCACCGGCCACGTGGGTGGACTCGTCGTGGTGACCTCGGGCTGTTTCCGCGGTGGAGCAGGCGGAGAGGTAGGCCAGGTCCGCCCGCTCCAGCCGCAGCCGCGCGATGGCCGACACCGTGAGCGGGCTGATCAGGTGGTCGTGGAGCACGAGCATGCTCTCCTCGGGGCGTTCCACGTCGGCCACCCCGTGGCAGGCGAAGTGGACGGCGGTGTGCCGGGGCAGTTCGGACAGCACGTCGTCGCGGGTCGTCCCACCCGACAGGACGGTGGCAGACGGCACCGCTCCCACGAGGTGGCGCACTTCCTCCCCCACGGAGGGAAGAGCACCGCCTTCCACGTCAGGCGCCGCGACGACCAGCAACGACGGCGTGGCGGCCGCCGCTGCGGCACGTGACCACGCGAGTGCCCGGACACTCGGCGTGTAAGACGACACCACCCGGTCGAACACCGTGCTGCCGTCACGCGCCGTGTGCCGGCCGGCGGCGTGCAGCGGCAGGGCACCGAGCACGCCCACCGGGCACCACCAGAGCCGGTCGACGTTCACCAGGCGATCGAGCACGGGTTCGGCGATCGCACTCCAACACCGCTCCAAGACCTGACCGACGACCACCTGGGCCTCGTGCCACTCCCCCGATGTCGGACCGTCGGCCAGGGCGTGTGCCTCACGCAGCTTGCGCACCTGGCGGGCGGCACCGTTCGCGTCGGCGTCGGGCAACTCCACCACCACCGGGCCCTCCGGCGTGACAACCACGGCGACCCCGCCGCGTTCCTCGGCCGCCACGTAGACGATCGGACCTTCGGCGGACTCGGCCCGCAGGTCGTCGTATTCGGGTGGCATCAGGAAGTGCGAGAAGTCCGTCAGGGCGTGAATCCGGTCGAGCACCCCCTTCCAGGCGGCGGTCCAGCTGTCACGCCGCCGGACCGCCGCGAGCGGGTCGTCGTCGTCCGGTCTGTTCAGCCCCGCTCGCGCGATGCGGAGACGGGCCACCTCGTCGGCGAGGTCGGCCCGGACTTCGCGCAGTGCGTCCAGACCCGTCCGACCGGTGATCGCATCGGCCACCAGGATCCCGCGGGTCTGCTCCAGCAACTCCACGGCCCGCTCCGGCCGACCGGCGCGGGCGAGCGCGGCGAGCGCGGTCGAGGCCAGGCCTTCGGTCGAGACGATCAGGCGCCGCCGGTCGGTCGTGTCGAGCGTTTCCGGCGCCAGCTCGGGGAGCAGCGCGACCGCCCGTTCGACATCGGCGACCGCGCGCTCGGTGTCACCGACGACGAGCGCGGTCGACGCGGACCACCGCAGCGCCCTCAGCGTGAGGCCGACCGGGACGCCCACCGTGTCGGCGACCTGGTGGAACAACCGGCTCGCCGAGGCGATCACGGTGCTGTCGGGGCTGTTCCGGTAGCGCGCGAGCCGTACCCGGGCGAGTCTGTAGACCGCGAAAGCGTGGCTGACCGGCCGGTCGGCGGTGAGGCTCACCGCCTCCGCGGCCAGTTCCTCCGCCTCGACGAGCACCGCGCGGTCCGCGGCGCGCGTTCCGTTGCCGAGCAGTCGGGCGCTGAGGGAGGAACGCAGTGACGCCCGCGTGTCGGGCGACAGGCGATCGGCTTCCGCGACGGCCGTGCGGAGGAGCGCGACCGATTCGCGATCGGCCTGGGGATCCCCCGTCCTGTCGTAGAGTTCTTCCAGGGTCGCGGCGAGTGAACCGAGGTGGGCGGGCCGCACCGGGTCGTTCGGTGGTAACGCCGCCACGGCGCTCCGCGCCATGGCGACCGCCTCGTCGAGCAGTCCGGTTTCCGGTGTGCGGTCGGCGAGATCGCGCAGCGCCGAACTCAGGCGCGACACCAGCACGGGCCACTCCAGGCGGGTCTCGGCGGACTCCGCCACGGCCTGTCTACCGACTGCGACCGCCCTGCGCAGCAGGGACAGGTCGCCGGTGAGGTGGTATCC
Organism: Saccharothrix deserti; assembly: GCF_009769385.1. Classification (GTDB taxonomy): domain Bacteria; phylum Actinomycetota; class Actinomycetes; order Mycobacteriales; family Pseudonocardiaceae; genus Actinosynnema; species Actinosynnema deserti. The sequence continues at coordinate 15,034 of NZ_VKAB01000011.1, read as the reverse complement.
CGACGTGAGGATCGCTCCCATGCGGCTCAGGTGCGCGGGTCGGTCGACGTGGCCGAGGGGGTTGGCGACGACAGCGCGGTATGCGGTCTCGATGGCCTCCAGCAGGAAGCGCCGATCTCCCGAGACGGTGTGCGCGGTGCCGAGGGCACTGGCCAGGGTGCCGAGGTACAGCGGTGCGCGGGCATCGCCGTCGACCAGTCGCACGGCTTCGCGCAGCAGCCGCACGGCTTCGTCCAGGGCGGGTTGATCACCGAGCTGCCGGTGCAGGTTCAGCAGGACCGCGGCCAGGGCCTGCAGGATCCCGGGCTTTTCGGGGCCGCTCGCCACGGGCAGCCGCGCTGCGGTCCTCGCCGCGTCCAGTGCTTCGTCCACAACGGCGGGTTCCCGTGTCCGGTCGTAAAGGGCCCGCAGTGCGGTCGCCAGGTTCGTGAGCCACGCGACGCGCTTCGGGTGGTCCGCCCTCGATGTCGAGCACGCCTCGCGCAACAGCGCGCACGCCTCGTCCCCTGCGGCGGAATCGCGGTCCAGTTCGTAGCGGCGGAGCAGTGCCACCCCCAACGCGGAGAGGACCTCCGCCCGGTCGTTGTGCCCAGGGGGGACCAGGCGCACGGCCACTCGCCCGGCCTCGACGGACTCGGTGAGGAACCGCGCGTCGTCGACCCGTTCGAACCGCAGGCGCGTGACAGTGCACAGGCTGCCCCAGATGGCACCCGCGAAGGGTGAACCCGGATCGAGCCCCACCGTGGCCTCGCGGATCATCCTCGTGATCTCGTCGAGCACCGACATGTCATCGGTCGCGTCGAACCGCAGCTGCAACGCCATGGCGAGGTACATGGGCACGATGGCCGCGAGCGGGTTCTCCTTCGGGCGAGCCGCCCAGGCGTGCCGCAACAGTGCGATGGACTCGTCGAGCAGCGAGGTGTCCGAGGTGGCGCGGAACGCCAGGCTCAACGCGTGCCCCAGATTCGCCTGGTGCGCCCACACGTCCTCGGCGGCGGACACGGCGACGCCTTGCCTGGCCGCCTCGATCGCCTCGTCCAGCACCGGCAGTTCGCCGGTGTGCTGGTACTGCCCGAGGAGCGCCGTCATGAGCGTCATCACCATGAACGGCAGCGACTCGGCATCCCAGGGCTCAAGCGCCGCCGACCTGGCGACCGCGACCGCGTCCCGTGCGCGGTCCGCGTCACCGAAGCGCTCGGCCGCGTTCCTGAGCAGCTCGACCAGCAGCAACATCGCTCGTCCCCGGTCTGGCGATCCCACCGGGAGGTCGTCGACGACGTGCCGCTGGGTGTCGATCAACCGGGCGAACGCTTCTTCGTCGGCGCCGCTGTTCTGGAGGGCGTCGAGGACGTTCGCCTCGTGGGCGGCGGTGGGGTTCCCGACCAGGTCGCGCAGTACCGGCGGCACCAGCTGCTCGTCGAGCGCGGCGAGGCGCCCGGTGAGGTCGAGCAGCCGTGACATGTCGTGCAGGTCCTGGCCGACGGGCAGCAACCGGTAGCGCTGCCAGTGCACCGTCAACAACAGCAAGAGCACTTCGGGGTCGTGGTCGACATCCGCGGTGGCCCGCTCCAGCCGGCGGGCCAGCTCCAGGACGCCGGCGTCGAGGACGTCGACGCCCGGGTCCTGGAGCCGGGCGAGCAATTCGGCCGACAACTCGTCACGCATCGTCCTCGAACTCCTGTCGCTGCCCTGCACGAGTCGAACGGCGTCGGCACCCGCGGAGTCGTGCAGGCAGCCGTAGGAGGCGGCGATGATTCCGGGCGGCGGGCTCACCTCCGACGTCGACCGAGTCCGCGAGCACTTGCCGCGCACCCGCCTGCAGGCGGCTCTGGAGCCCGAGCGGCACTCCTGGCCGCACGGCGGGTGTGTCGCCGCGCATGTTCATCACCACGTCCCCGTTTCGCGGCCCGGCCACCACCACGCTCGGCCTCCCGGCTAACCCGCGCCCTGCGGTACCCACCGCAGGTGGACGAGGCGTGCAGAGATCCTCGTCCAGCCACGACCGACGGCATACGCAGAAGTACGGACACACTCATCCGCAGACAGCGACGTTGTGGTCCTCTGTGTCGCGAGTCGGCCCTGTGACCACGACTTCCTGATCAGGAGCTGCGAAGAAGGTAACGGGGGTGCGGCGGCCCGTCATCCGAGGGGGCCGCCGCACCGGTCAACAGGTGAGCTTCGCGCCGGCGAAGTCGCCCCGGTCGTAGGAGTTGCCGTCACCGCCGTCGTTGATCACCAGGCGGAGGAAGCGGGCTCCGGGCAGTGCCGCCGTGATGGTGACGGGGTCGTCCTGCCAGGTGCGGACGCCGCTGTCGGCGGCCTTGGCGCCGTCCGCCCACACCTCGAAGCCGGCCGAGCCCTGCATCCGCTCGTCGCGTTCGTCGTCGATGCCGACGTCACTGGTGAACGAGGTGCAGGCGCCGCCCAGGTACACGACCAGTTCGGTCGGCGCGTGCCCACCCAGGCCCTTGGCGTACTTGACCCCGTTGATGGACAACGGTTTGCCGTCGCCGGGTTTCCAGCTCCCGTTGGACTTGTCGCGCTCGACCGGGCCGTAGCCGCCGCGTTCCAGGGCGAACGCCACGTCACCGATGTCGACCGTCCCGCCGGGTGGGGCCGACGGAGCCGACAGCTCCGCCTGGGCGACGCGGTTCACGGGCCTGAGCCACCTCGCCCCGAGTTCACCGGACAGCCGGTAGCCGCCCGGAGCCGCCGACGCGGGCGGGGTGACCCGCCAGCGCCCGGTCACCGAGTCCCCGGTGCCCAGAACGGCTTTCCGCCCCGGCGCCAGGGGTTGGACCTGCCAGTCCGGTGGGACGGCGAGCCGGAGCCGGGCGTCGAGCACCGGCACGCGGGCGTGGTTGACCGCCGTCATCGTCGCCTCGAGCGGAACACCGGGCGGGACGATCGTGCCCGGCACGCCCGCGATCGCGGGCGGGACGTCCAGACCGAGGTCGAGCAACGGCTCCCGGCCGATCCACGGCCCACCCGGGCGGACCCGGTACATCACCGAGCCGTGCTGCGGCACCGAGGCGGAGACCGCGCCGGCGGTCTGGAAGTCCTTGTGGCGCAGGTCTGGGTGCCGGCGCTGGTGTAGATGCCGAACTTCAGGCCCTTGCCGTGCACGTAGTCCGCGAGCGCCTTGATGCCGCTGGGAAACCTCGTCGGGTGGTGTCGCAGCCTGCCGGTCTCCGGATCACGGGTGGCGTCCGCCCAGCAGTCGTCCACGTTCACGTACTCGTAGCCCGCGTCCTTCAGGCCAGAGGACACGAAGATGTCCGCCGTGTCGCGGATGAGCTTCTCGTCCACGTCGCAGCCGGTGGCGTTCCAGTTGTTGAACCCCATCGGCGGCGTGAGGGCGAGTACCGGTTCGGCCGCGACGACCGGAACCGCCGGAACGGCCACGACCAAGCCGGCCAGCAACGTCGCCGCAGCCAGGAGCCTTCCGGTCACTGCCATGACACGTCCCTTCGCCGTCGAAGAGATCCGATGTCTACCTGGGCTCGGAGGGTATTCACGGGCGCACTACCGCGTCAAGCACGTCGAAGCATCCGAGGAATACTTCTTTACTATTTGCGCCGGTCGAATCGGTCCAGACCAGTTCCGTGCTTGACCGCCCACCCCGCCTGCTCGTAGCGTGAGACCACCGCCGCCCCGAAAGTGTTGCCTGGAGGCGGTGTGCGATGACCTTGCCGTCCACTGTGGACTCCCGTTGGTCTGGAGTCCGAGGATGAGGCTTGTTCCCCTGTTGGTGGCCACAGCTGTGGTCTGCCTCGGCACCGCGGTGCCCGCACACGCGGCGGTGACGCGGGTCACCGGGCTGGCCGCGTTGCAGAAGGCGCTGGACTCGGCCGCGCCGGGTGACCGGATCGAGCTGGCCGACGGGTCCTACTCGACCAGCGGCCCGATCACCATCCGCCGTTCGGGCACGTCCGGCGCGCCGGTGACCGTGACGGCGCAGAACGTCGGCAAGGCCGAGATCCGCGGCACGACGGGCTTCTCGTTCGCGGGCGGCGTGCACGACGTGGTGCTGCGGGGGTTCTCCCTGGCGCACGGCGGCTCGCTGTCGGTGCCGGAGTCCGCGCACCACATCCGACTCACGCGCAACACCGTGCAGCTCACCGGCGCCGGCAACTGGGTCGTGGTCAACGGCGACGACGTCGAGGTGGACCGCAACACGTTCCGCAACCGCAGCTCCGAGGGTGTGTTCCTGCAGATCTCGGGACCGTCCGACAACGTCGCCAAGCGGTCGCGCATCCACCGCAACTTCTTCTACAACCACACTTTCGCCGGTTCGAACGGCGGCGAGTCGATCCGCCTGGGCTACAGCCACAAGCAGTCGTACTCGGCGAACGCGGTGGTGGAGTACAACCTGTTCGAGAAGGCCGACGGCGACTCCGAGGCGATCTCGGTCAAGTCGTCGGACAACACGGTGCGGTACAACACGATCCGCGACAGCCGCGGGTACATCGTGTTGCGGCACGGCCACCGCAGCCTCGTCGAGGGCAACGTGCTGTTCGGCTCCGGCATCAGGTTCCACGGCAACGACCACCGGGTGGTGAACAACCACGTCGCCAACAGCGGCGGGCGGGCGATCGTGTTCGGGTCCGGCAGCGAGGCCGACAGCGGGCCGACCAGCACGTTGCACGACCGACCGGACCGGGTGACGGTCGCGTTCAACACGCTGATCGGGTCCTCCGCGGTGATCGACAGCGATGGCGGCACCTACAAGCCCAAGGACTGCGTCGTCGCGAACAACATCGTGCGCGGCACCTCCGGCCCGCTGATCTCGATGGCGAGCGGCTCGGTCGTGCGGTACGAGGGCAACATCGCGCGGGGTGGCAGCGCGGGGATCCCCAACGGCTACCGCGACGTCGACCCGAAGCTCGTCCAGGACGGGGGCGGCCTGTGGCGCCTGTCGGCGGGCAGCCCGGCGGTGGACGCGGCCGTCGGCGGCTACTCCTACGCCGGGACGGACTTCGACCTCCAGACCAGGGTCGGCACGTTCGACGTGGGCGCGGACGAACTGGTGTCCGGGGGCTCGCGCAAGCCGTTGAGCCGCACTGACGTAGGGCCGGGGAGCGCATGAAGAAGTTCGCGGCACTGACCGCCGCCGGGCTCGTCCTCGCCGCGTGCGGATCCGGCCCTTCGGGTGCCGCGCAGGTTCAACAGGACCCCAGCGCGCCGTTCGAGGTGTGGACGCGCAGCACCGAGGCGACAGCCGAGGTCTACACCGAGCTCTTCGCCGACTTCGAGCGGAAGACGGGCGTCAAGGTCGACTACAAGCCGGTCTTCAACGACTTCGACAAGCAGATCCAGCAGCGTGCCGCCACGAAGGACCTACCGGACGTGGTGATCACCGACACCGGCTCGCTCGGCGTGTTCACCCAGCAGGGCCTGGTCGGCGAGTTGGACCGCGGCTCCGTCGCGGGCAACGCCGACATCGTCGACCGGGCCTGGAACAACGCCAAGGCCGCGGACGGCAAGTACTACGCCGTGCCGTTCTCCACCCAGGCCATGGTCACGCTCATCCGCAAGGACTGGCGCGAGAGGCTGGGCAAACCCGTCCCGCGGACCTGGGCGGAACTGGCCGACCTCGCCTCGGCGTTCACCACCGACGACCCGGACGGCAACGGGCAGGCCGACACCTACGGGATGCTCGTCCCCGGCACCACCGACCGCGGCTACCTCGCGTGGTGGGCGTCGAACTACCTGTGGCAGGGCGGCGGCGACATCCTCGAACAGGACGGCGACAAGTTCTCCGTCGCGGTCGACTCCGACCGGACGGTCGAATCCGTCCAGTGGCTGCGTGGGCTGTTCTGCGACAGCAAGGTCGTCGTGCCCGGCGCGCTGACGCTCGGCACCAACGACGCGCACCCGTTCTTCGAGTCCGGCAAGGCCGGTGTCTACCTCACCGGCCCGTACATGTTCGGCCGCTTCGACAAGAGCCTGGGCAAGGACAAGTACGAGGTGGTGGCGGCACCGCGCGGACCGGCGGGCGCCACCGTCCTCGGTGAAGGCGAGAACATCTACCTGATGGCCGGCTCTCCGCGCGTGGCCGACCAGACGAAGCTCGCGGAGTTCCTGATCGGTGCCGACGCGCAGCAGGCCGGTATGAAGGGCGATCCGCAACCCGTCGTCCGCCTGCCCGTCAACAAGAACGTGGACGTGGAGAAGGTCTACGACGACCCGCGTTGGACCGCGGTCGCCGACGCCTACCAGGACGACGCGCGGCCGTTCCCGAACGTGCCGAACTTCCAGCCGTTCCGGCAGCAGACCTCCGAGACGCTGAACTCGATCTTCGCCACGTGCGGCACGGACGTGAAGGGCGAGCTGGGCGAGCTCGCGGAGAGCCTGGAGCAGGAGCTCCGGTCGCAGGGTGTGGCCCGGTGAGGGCGAGAGCCGTCCCGTGGCTGTTCCTGCTCCCCGCGCTGCTGTTGTTCGCGGTCTTCAAGTACCTGCCGATGGCCGAGGGGATCCGGCTGAGCCTGTTCCAGGTCCGGCCGTTCCTCGGCGACATCTTCGTCGGCCTGGACAACTACACGCGCCTGGTCACCGACGAGCGCTTCCAGGACGCCATCGGTCGCACGGTCCTGCTGGCGGCCGGGCAGACGTTCGGGTCGATGATCATCGGGTTCGGGCTCGCCCTGCTGCTGGAGGGCCACGCCCGCTCGCTGTGGTTCGTGCGGTCGGCGGTGTTCCTGCCGGTCGTCGCGGCCACGGCGGTCATCGGCGAGATCTGGCGGCTGCTGTACTACCCGGCGCCCGAGGGGTTCCTCAACACCGCCCTGGACTTCTTCGGCCTCGGCCCCTGGACCTTCCTCGACCACCCGGACACCGCGCTGTGGTCGGTGATGGCCGTCGGCGTGTGGAAGGGCGCGCCGTACGACATGGTGCTGATCCTGGCGGGGCTCGCGGGCATCGACCGGCAGCAGTACGAGGCCGCCGCCATCGACGGGACCTCGACGTGGCAACGCGTCCGCTACGTGACGCTGCCCGCGCTGCGGCCCGTGGTCACGATCCTGCTGACGCTGGCCGCGATCCGCGGGATGCGGGTGTTCACCGAGGTCTACGTGCTCACCGGCGGCGGTCCCGCCGGATCGACCGACGTGTGGATGACCCGCGTGTTCACCACGGCGTTCGAGCGCAACGAGATCGGGATCGCGTCCGCGGGCTCCGTGCTGCTGTTCCTGCTCACCTTTGTGATGACCGTGATCGTGCAGGTCTACCGGCGCGCCAAGGAGAAGGTATGAGCGTCTCCGGCAGGTCCGACACCGCGCTCGGGTGGTCCAACGACCGCTCCGCCTGGTTCTCGAAGGCTGTGCGGGTGCTGTTGTGCGTGAGCGCCGTGCTCGTGTTCTGCGGCCCGCTGCTGACGATCTTCTCCGGGGCGTTCGACGACAATCCCGACCCCACCAAGTTGTCCGTCGTGCCGGACAACCCGTCGCTGGCGAACTTCGCGGCGGCGGGCCGGAACCACATCTGGGACTACCTGCTCAACTCCCTGGTCATCGCCGGGGGCGCTTTGTTGCTCCAACTCGCCGTCAGCGTGTTCGCCGCCTATGCGTTGGCGCGCAAGAAATTCCGCGGTCAGGCTGTCGTCCTGCTGGCCGTCCTCACCACCATGATGCTGCCGGAGGAGGTGATCGCCATCCCGCTGTCACTGGTGATCGGCGACCTTCCCGTCCTGCACGTCAGCCTGAGGGGCACGCTGCTGGGGGTCATCCTCCCGCTGGGTGCCTGGGGGTTCTCCATCTTCGTCATGACCGAGTTCATGAAGGACATCCCGGTGGAGATCGAGGAAGCGGCCACTGTTGACGGTGCGGGAGAGCTGCGGATCTTCGCCCGGATCATCCTCCCGCTGTGCAAGCCCGCGCTCGGCGTGGTCGCCGTGTTCGGTTTCACCATGATCTGGGAGCAGTACCTGCTCCCGCTGATCGTGGCCGACGACCCGTCCGACTACACGTTGACGGTCGCCCTGCTGTCGTTGCGTTCCGACGACCAGGTCGGGCCGGGGATCGTGCTGGCCGGAGCGCTGCTGGCGCTGGTACCGAGCCTGCTCGTGTACCTGGGGTTGCAGAAGTCCTTCCTTCGCGGGATCACCACCGGAGCGATCAAGGGATGACACCGGATCGGCAACCTGCAGGTGCACGCTGTTGCGCAGGTCGTAGACCGTGTGCCGCAGCGCCCGACGCCGCTGGGTCCGAGCAGTGTTACGTCGTCGTGCCGTTCAGTGGTCGTGCCGGCTGCCCGTGCGGGCGGACAGCCTGGTGGTGAGGCGTCGGGGCAGGATCTTGGCGAGTCCGATGACGACTTTGTACGGGAGGCCGGGCACGCTGACCGCGACGCCCCGCCGGAGATCACGCAGTGCCGCCGTCACGAGTCGGTCCGGGTCGAGCCACAGGAAGGCGGGGATCCCCGAGGTGTCCATGCCCGAGCGTTCGTGGAACTCGGTGCGGACCCAGCCGGGGCACAGCGCCATCACGTGCACTCCGCCGCCACTGATCTGCTGCCGGACGCTGTCGCTGAAGGTGACGACCCATGCTTTGGACGCGCTGTAGGTGCCGCGGGAGAAGAACGCGGCCACCGAGGCGACGTTGACGACGCCGCCGGCGCGGCGTTCGAGCATAGGAGGGAGCGCGGCGCGGGTGATGCGCAGCACCGCCTCGCAATGCACCTTCAGCATGGCCACCTCCTCGTCGATCTCCGAACCGAGGAAGTCGCCCTGTTGCCCGAAGCCGGCGTTGTTCACGACCAGGTCCACACCCCGGGCCACCCGCCGCTCGACCGCGGCGATCCCGTCCTCGGTCGCGAGATCGGCCGGGAGCACTTCGACCGCCACCCCGGTCCCGGCGCGGTGGATCGCGGCCGACCGACCGAGTCGTTCCTCGTCACGGGCGACCAGGACCAGGTCGTAGCCCCGGCCGGCGAGGTGGTGGGCGAACCGCGCGCCGATTCCGGCGGTGGCTCCGGTGACGAGGGCCGTGGGCATGGGTGGGAGAGTAGCTCCGAGCTACCCGTCCTGTCCCCGGCAGACGCGGTCGCCGGCCGCTGCCGTCCCCTGTATGGCCGCGCAAACCCGGTCAAGCCGAACCGGCGGAACGCCGAAGCTGTCTACAGTGGAGCGGTCAGGAAAGGGGTGTGCGATGCCCGCTGCCTCCGGTCAGGTGCCCTCGCAGGGAACGAGCCGCAGCACGTCCGCGACCATCCCGCCGAACATCCTGCGCTACCTCGCTCCGATCGCCGCCGAGGACGGTGTCGACCTCCGGCCCGCGCTGACGCGCGTCGGCCTGGACGAGGCGGTGATGCGGTCCGCCGCGCTGCGCGTCTCCTACCGCCAGGGCAGTGCCGTCATCCGCCGCGCCATCGAACTGACCGCGGACGCGCACCTGGGTCTGCGCGTGGGCGCCGCGCAGCACCTGACCTCGTGGGGACTGCTCGGGTTCGCCCTGATGGCCGCCGACACCCTCCGGGACGCCGTCGAGACGGGGATGCGGTTCCAGAACCTGTCGGGGGCGATGGTGGTGTGGTCGGCCCGGCAGGAGGACCTCGGCTTCGTGCTGCGGGTCGACCTGCCCGATCCCGCCCTGGACCCCGCCGTCGCGGTCTTCCTGGTCGAGGAGGCGTTCTCCAGCGTCACCACGCTCACCCGCCTGACCATGGGCCCTGCCTTCGCCCCGCAGGTCGTCGAATTCGCCTTTCCCACCCCGCGTGACACCGGCCTGTTCGACGACCTGTTCCGGTGTCCGGTGCGGTTCGGGGCCGCCGGCAACCGCCTTGTGTTCCCCGACTCGTGGGCGGGCACCGCGATGCCGGGCCGCGACCCCGTGACCTTCGCCTCCGTGCTGGAACTGCTGGACGCGCAAGTGGTGTCCCGCCGCAGCCGGCAGGACCTGCTGGAGGTGGTGGAGGTCTCGATCGCGCAGAGCCTTCCGACCGTGCCCTCGTTCGCGCAGCAGGCTCACCGGCATGCGGCCGGCGAGCGCACCCTGCGGCGTCGGCCGGCCGAGTGCGGCACCACCTACGAGGCGATCGTGGACGGCGTCCGGCGTGAACGGGTCGAGCAGTTGCTGCGCCGGCCCGAGCTGACGCTGAGCGACATCGCGCGCCGGGTGGGTTTCTCCGACGTACGCGCCCTTCGGCGGGCCGTGCGCCGGTGGCACGGTGTCGCGCCTTTGCAGCTGCGTGGGGACATCCTTGATCGGGAGGGGCCGGTCGGCTGAGTGCCGGCTCAACGGGTGCGGATCCAGACCGTTTTCTCCCTGGTCCACTGGTCGAAGGCGGTCGTGGACTTCTCCGCGCCGCCGAACCCGGACTGCTTCCAGCCGCCGAAGGGGGTGGTGATGTCGCCTTCGCTGTAGGAGTTGACGGAGACCACGCCGGCCTGGATGCCCCGCGCCAGGCGCCAAGCGGTGTCGAGGTCCCTGGTCCACACCGAGGCGGCGAGCCCGTACTCGGTGGCGTTGGCCAGGCTGATCGCTTCGGCCTCCGTGGCGAAGGTCTGGAAGGTGACGACCGGTCCGAACAGCTCCCGGGTCAGGACCGTGCTGCCGTCGGGTGCGTCGGTGACGACGGTGGGTGGGTAGTAGGCGCCGGCGGGGTGCAGGCTGTCGGGCAGGCCCGCGGTGTGGACGTGCGCGCCGGCCGCACGGGCCTCGTCGACCGCCGCCGCGACTCGGTCCCTGGCCGCGTGGCTGATCAACGGCCCGATCCGGGTCTCCGGGTCAGCAGGGTCACCGATGACCAGGGACTTGGCGGCGGCGACGAACCGGGCGACGACCCCGTCCGCGATGTCCCGGTGGACCAGTACACGGGAGCCTGCCGTGCAGTTCTGCCCGGTCGTGAGGAACGCGGCCTCGATCATGTTGTCGATGAGCTCCGCACCGAATCGGAGCGCGTCGGCCATCAGGACCTGTGGGCTCTTGCCGCCCATTTCGAGTGAGACGCGCTTGAAGTTGGTCTGCGCCGCGTCGGTCAGGACACTGCGTCCTACGGCGGTCGAGCCGGTGAACGACAGCGCGCCGACGACGGGGTCGCGGGCGAGGGCGGTGCCCGCGACGGCGCCGTAACCGGGCAGCACGGCGAGCACACCGGCCGGCAGACCCGCTTCGGCGGCGAGGCCGGCGAGGTGCAGCGCCGAGCGCGGTGTCGCCTCCGCGGGCTTGAGCAGCAGGCAGTTCCCAGCGGCGAGGGCGGGTCCGACCTTCCACGCGGTCATGGCCAGCGGGTAGTTCCACGGCAGGATCGCCGCGACCACGCCGACCGGCTCGCGGCTGATCAGCCCCAGGTGGTCCGGGCCGGTCGGTGCGACGCGGCCGAAGACCTTGTCGGCGGCCTCGGCGAACCAGCGGATGCACTCGATCGCGCCGGGCACGTCACCCGTGCGGCACTCCGAGATGGGTTTGCCAGCGTCCTCGCTGTCCAGGCGGGCCAGTGTCTCGGCATCGCGTTCCATCAGATCGGCGAGCCGCAGCAGCACCGAGGCCCGCTCGCGTGGCGGAAGCCCCGACCACGTCCCACGCTCGAACACCCGCCGTGCCCGCTCGGCCGCCTCGGCGACTTCACGTCCGGTAGTGGCGGACAGGGTGGTGATCAGCTCGCCGGTCGCGGGGTTGCGCACCCGCAACGTCGACTCGTCCGGCGCATCGGCTCGACTCATGACTCCTCCACCAACTCCCAGCGACCGCCGACCTGGCGGGCCAACCTCCGGCGGCGCAGGTCCTCCGGGTAGCGGGCCATGCCGCGCTCACCGCGCTTGCGGAACAGGGGCAGGAGCTTGGGCAGCAGGTTCGGCGCCAGCATCGCGAAGCGGACCAGGCGCGACTCCGCCGGGCGGGGGTAGGCCTCCAAGCGTGGTCGGTCGAGCAGGCTCGTCACGGCCGCGACGACGTGGGCGGGTTGCTGCGGCTTGTCCTGGAACTGCATGGCGTTCCCGCCGTCCACGGCCCCTTGGCGCAGCATCCGGGTGTCGGTCGCCGACGGCAGCACGGACCCGACGAGGATGCCCTTGGCCTCGAGGTCGAGCCCGATGGCGAGCATCGCACCGCGCAGCCCGAACTTCGACGCCGTGTAGATCGGGGTCTCCCCCAGCGGGAAGATCCCGCCGAGGGACACGGTGGTGATCACCCGGGCGTCACCGGATGCCAGCAGCAGCGGTATCGCGAGACGCGTCGTGACCAACGGGGAGAGCAGGTTGAGGTCGAGCTCCCGCCGGATGCTGTCGACGCTGCGCACGTCGAAGCGTTCGGCGCTGGTCATGCCGACGTTGTTGACCAGGACGTCCAAGCGACCGTAGTCGGCAGCGATTTGGGCGAAGAGCTGCTCCACCTCGGCGCGGTCCAGCAGGTCGCATCCGATGCCGGCGTGGCCGGTGCCGGGGAGTTCGTCGGCCACCTTCTCGGCGCGGCCGGCGTCGATGTCGACGACGACGCAACGCGCGCCGCGCGAAGCGAAGCGGTGGCACAGGGCGCTGCCGATCCCGCCGGCGCCGCCGGTCACGAGCATCACCTTGGCGTCGAAGTCGAAACCCCTCACGACACCACCTCGCTTCGCCACTCGGGCGTCCGCGAGGGCGGTCTGCCCTCGGTGGGCCAGTTCATCGCCTTGGCGACCTTCGTGACGTACTTCCGGTATGCGCCGCTGTCGACGTAACCGGTGTGGCGGGGCGAAGCGACGAATTTCAGGCCAGAGGTGAGGTCCGGGCGGTCGTCGCGGATCATGCGCGCGAACCGCTCCGCGGTGGGCAGCCCGCGCCGGGTGTCGTGGATGAACCCGGCGATCATCTGCGCCTGGGTGTCGAAGAGGCGGTAGGCGCCGGCGTTGGTCTCCACGTAACCGACGCCGAACAGTCCCTCGTGCTCGCGGGAGAACACCGACAGGTACAGGTCGGGGTGCTGCTCGTCGCCGAAGTACTCCTGCGCGACCGGCACCTTGTGCCGGTAGCCGGTGGCCAGCAGGACCAGGTCGAAATCGTCCTTCGCACCGTCGGTGAAGTGCACCGTCGTGCCCTCGGCGCGGGCGATGCCGGGCTTGGCCGTGATGTCGCCGTGCTGCAAGTGGTGGATCAGCATCGAGTTGATCGAGGGTGCGTCTCGAACAGCTTGTGGTCGGGCTTCGGCAGACCGAGGCGCGTGGGATCGCCGCTGAGGATCTTCAGCAGTGTGCCGAAGACCTTCTGTTCCAGCCACATGGGCATCTTCGGCCCGACACCGGAGAGCGTGTCCACGGGCCGGCCGAACACGTGCTTGGGCACGAACCAGTAGCCGCGCCGCATGCTGATCACCGCGTGGTCGGCCGTGCGCGCGGCGTCGCACGCGATATCGCAACCGGAGTTGCCCGCCCCCACGACCAGCACGCGCTTGCCGCGCAGTTCCTCGCCGGCGCGGTAGTCGACCGTGTGCCGGACCTCCCCGGTGAAGTCCCCCGGCAGTTCGGGAATGTTCGGGTGCCACTGCGAACCAGTGCACACCACCACCTGCGCGTGGACGCTCTCCCGGCCGTCGGCTCGGGTGACCGTCCACGAGCCGTCGGCGTTCTTCTTCACGTCGCGGACCTCGACACCGAACTCGATGCGGTCGGTCAGCCCGTTGGCGTCGGCGAACGACCTGAGGTAGGACAGGACCTGCGGGCGCGAGGGGTAGTCCGGGAAGTGGTCGGGCATCGGCCAGCCGCCGAAACCCGACTGGGTCCGGCTGGAGATGAAGTGCGCGGACTCGTACATCGGACTGCCGGGGTTGTCGATGTCCCAGATACCGCCGGCCGCCGTGTGCCGCTCGATGTGCGTGTACGGGAGATTCCGTTCCGCCAGAGCCCTCGCGACCGCCAGCCCGGCAGGTCCGGCGCCGACCACACACGTGTCGTACTGGGTCTTGTCCACCAACCCGCCTTCTTCCTCATCCGTCCAGCGGTGTTGAGGGAACGGTATTCACCCGGCGTTCACCGGACACTGACCCGACCGGCCACGAAGCGGACTTCAGCGGCCAGGCCGATTATTTCCGCGTTCATCACCATGAACATTCGATAACGCATTTGTTCACCATGGTGAACTCGCAGCAATCTTGCGACGGCATATTGCGTGCTCCGGGGAGGTGCGTTAGCGTCGACCCTCCGGGAGCGTTCCCAGCAAGGGTTTCCGCAGTTCAGAGCCGTGAACAGCGGCGGACCGGTTGCGTCGGTGACCTATTTGCCCGCAAGGAGGCGTGCATGGGTTCGCGCAGTGGCGGCCATTTACCCAAATCCGTCCTCGCCGTGCTGGTCGCGGCCGTGCTCGTCGCCTTGTCGGCAAGTCCGGTGCACGCGGCGCCCACCCGGTACGAAGCCGAGGCCTCGCCGGCGACGTGCACCGGCACCATCGACGCCAACTGGTCCGGGTACACCGGTTCCGGCTTCTGCAACGGCGACAACGCCGCCGGGGCGTACGCGCAGTTCACCGTCAACGCCCCCAGCGCGGGCACCGCGGCCGTCGGCATCCGGTTCGCCAACGGTGGCACGACCGCACGGCCGGCGAACCTGGTCGTCAACGGCTCCACGGTCGGGTCGCCGTCGTTCGAGAGCACGGGCGCGTGGAGCACCTGGCTCACCAAGACGGTGACCGTCACCCTGAGATCGGGCGGCAACACCATCCGGCTGGATCCGACCACCTCGGCCGGTCTGCCCAACGTGGACCACCTCGACGTCGAGGTGGGCGCGAGCCTGCCGAGCAGCTTCCAGTGGCGGTCCAGCGGTGTGCTCATCGGCCCGAAATCGGACGCCACGCACAGCATCCGCGCCGTGAAGGACCCGTCGGTCGTCCACCACAACGGCCGCTACCACGTGTTCGCCAGCACCACCAACAACAACGGCGCCTACAGCATGGTGTACCTGAACTTCACGGACTGGTCGCAGGCGGGCTCGGCGCAGCACCACTACCTGGACCAGACGGCGATCGGTGGCGGGTACAAGGCGGCGCCGCACGTGTTCTACTTCGCGCCGCAACGCCTGTGGTACCTGGTCTTCCAGACCGGTGACAACGCGGCGTACTCGACGACGTCGGACA
>NZ_ML775961.1:351118-474680 GCF_009769385.1 Saccharothrix deserti | reverse complement strand
CCGCGTCGTCGATGTCGGCGCCGCGATCACCCGTGCGCTATGGCGCCAGGTCCACCTGAGCAGGGCCCTGATCAGTCATTACCGCCGGCGCGGCGACCCGCTGCCACATGATCTCGGAATGTAGTACCGGCAACCGGGTCGAGTGCAACAACCCGATCGGCTACCCGCCGGTACTGCGGGCCGCGCAAGGCGGCGGTTCGGCAAAAACCCTGACCGACGCGCACAACGAACTGGACCTGATCCTCGGCGGCTCCGACGGGTCGGCGTTCCGGGACACAGACGGACTGATCTCGTTCGTCAACCTGTCCAGCGACTTCGTGTCCGACAACCCGGAGTTCAAGACCGGCCAGGCGCTCTGCGACATGATCGCCAACTTCTACTCCACATTACGGCCCAACATGTTCGCCGCATTGGTCAAGGGCACCGTCAAGCCGTTACAGGGCGACCCCGTGCCGACGACCCAGTGGGACGCCTCGGTCACCCACTACATGCAGTACCTGCTGCAGAAGTCCGGCGGGCTCACCGACTACAAGATCACCACGGAGACGTACTCCGAAACCCAGTTCGTGGCGGAGTTCAGCACCAGCTTCCTGAAGACCGTCTTCGACGCCGTCGTGGTCCCGGAGAGTGTCATCACCGGCGTCACGGCGTTCATCTCCGGCGTCGGGGAGTCGCTGCGGGTCAGTTGGGACGACAGGTCGCGCGACTACGCCGTCGGGCTGCTGGGTCAGTGCCACGAGGCGGTGCAGCAGAACCGGGACGGCACGCCGATCTACCGCTACTTCCCGAAGATCAAGTACTACTACCTCAGCGTGTCGTCCAGTCAGCAGGAGTTCACCAGTCCGTGCGCATCGACCAAGACGATCACGTTCAATTTCCAGTACGAGAACTACGTCACGGCCATCGCCGCAGCCGCACTGGACTCCTCGACCGAGGCGTACCGCGACTTCCACGGCTTCCTGGCCAGGGCGCAGGCCACCAACTACAAGAACGCCACCAACCAGCTCGACACCATCCTGGACGGCACGGCCTCCAGTCCGCCGTCCGCCGTGGACGTCTTCGACGTCGAGCTGTCCGAGTATCCAGTGGCGTTGAACGGACCGACACCGACCGGCCCGCCGACCCCGTCGGCGAGGTCTGGCCGGCGGCTGATCCCGGGCTGATGCCCACCGCCGGTCGAGTAGTGGGCTGAGGCGGCCGGCAACAGCGCCCTGTCGCCCGTCGTCCGGCTTCGCGGGGGCCATCTGTTCCTGGAGCGCATCCCGGCGAGGGTGCGTTCCAGGTCCGGGCGGCACACGGTGCAGCGTCACATCGCAAGCCCGGCTGGGAAAAGGGGCCGCGCGTGGTGCGGCCCCCTCCCCGTCCCCCCGGGATACCGGGCGGCGGCCAACCCGCCTGACCCGCCCGGTGCGTGTTCGGCCGTCGGGGTGCCGAACACCCTTCAGCGTCGCGTAAACGCATGGACGCCCGCATCAGCAAACCTCCGTATACGCCTCCGTATCCGCAGCGGCGCGGTCACGTCCACCGATCTCCGTACACCGTCACCTGGAATACGGATCGCGGTGGATGCGCGGGACGTGGTGATCACATAAAAGTGGACGTCGCAACCTGCCCCACATCAAGGAGACGACGTGCAGCTGACCGCGGAGTTCGCCCCGGACCGACAGGCCCTCGTCGGCGGCCCGCTGCGCGGATGGCAGCACCACGCGCACGAGGACGCGCTGGCCCGCCTGGGCCCCGTCCACGCCGCCGAACTGCCCAACGGCCTGGAAGTCCACGTCACCACCATGGGCCTGGAACCGACCCGGGCCCTGCTCAACGACCCCAGGCTGGCCAAGGACGCCACCGGACTGCGCGCCGCGATGCAGGACCAGCTGGCGCGCAAGGGCAGGCCGACCGACCTGTCCCGGATCATCGGCCCGTCCATGCTCAACAGCGACCCGCCGCACCACCGCAAGCTGCGCGCACTCGTGTCGCAGGCCTTCACGCCGCGCCGCATCGCCGCACTCCGCCCGGCCGTGGAGAAGACCGCCGAGAAACTGGTCGCGGCCCTCCCCGAGGACGCCGACCTGATCGCCGGCCTGGCCTTCCAGCTGCCCCTCGCGGTGATCTGCGACCTGCTCGGCGTGCCGGAGGAGGACCGCGACCAGCTGCACCACTGGACCGCGGCGATGATGACCGAACGACCAGAACTGGTCGTGCCCGCCTCCGACGCCATGTTCGGCTACCTGGCCGGCCTGATCGAGCACAAGCAGGAACGACCGGACGACGCCCTGCTCAGCGCCCTCGCGCAGGCACGGATCGACGGCGATCGGCTGACCCCCGAGGAAATTTTGACGACCGCGATCCTCCTCGTCGTGGCCGGACACGAGACCACTACAGGCCTCATCGGCAACGCCGCCGTCGCCCTGCTCGCCACCCCCGGCGCGTGGGAGGCGTTGAACGCCGACACCGTGTCCGCCGCCGTCGAGGAGACCGCCCGCTGGGACCCGCCGGTCCGCGTCACCCCGCACTACCTCGCCACCGCCGACATCGACGTGCCCGGCGGCGTCATCGCGGACGGCGCGCTGGTGATGATCGGCCTGGGCACGGCGGGCCGCGACCCGCTGGTGCACGGCCCGACCGCGGACCGGTTCGACCCCACCCGCGAGTCCGCGAACGGCAACCCGGCGCTGGGTCACGCGGCGTTCGGGCACGGCGTGCACTACTGCCTCGGCCACCACCTGGCGCGGATCGAGGCGCAGACGGCACTGATGGCGTTGCGTGAACGTGCGCCGATGGCCCGTCTGGTGGTGGACCCGGCGGAGCTGGAGCGCGGCGACAAGGTCGTGCCCAACACGTTCGCCGCGGTCAACGTGCGGCTGGAGGCGTGATCGCGGGCTGGCACACTGCCGCCATGGCTGATCACGACCGAACCGCTCCGACGCCCGACTTCGGCTTCAAACCCACGCTGAGCGGGGAACTGGTCCTGCTCCGGCCGGTCACGGTGGACGACCTGCCCGCGCTCATGCCCATGTTCGACGACGCGGAGGTGACCCGGCTGACCGGCAGCCACGGCGGGGTCGACGAGGCGCGACTCCGGGCGTGGTACGACACGCGCGGTGATCAGGACGACCGGTTGGACCTCGCCGTGGTCGAGCAGGCGACGGGGAACGTCGTGGGGGAGGCGGTGCTCAACGACTGGGACGCGGGCAACGAGAGCTGCGGCTTCCGGATCGCCTTCGTGCCCGGCACCTTCGGACGCGGCCTGGGAACGGAGGCGGTGCGGCTGATCGTCGGATACGGCTTCGAGAAGCTGGGCCTGCACCGCATCTCGCTGGAGGTGTACGCCTTCAACCCCCGTGCCCGCCGCGTCTACGAGAAGGTGGGCTTCGTCGCCGAAGGTGTGCTGCGCGACGCGCTGCTGTGGGACGGCGAACGCGTGGACGCCACCGTGATGTCGATCCTCGCGCCCGACTGGTCCCGACACCGCGGCCGGCCGGGCGGTCCCACCGAACCGCCCGGCCGCCGGACGTCGTGACCCGCAACACCTAGTCGGCCATGCTCGCCAGGAGGGTGATCAGCTGATGCCGGTTGGCGATGTCGAGTTTGCGGTAGATCCGGGTCAGGTGGGTGTGCACGGTCGCGGGGGAGATCACCAGCCTGGTGGCGACCTCCGGGTTGGACAGGCCGTCACCCACCAGCCGGGCCACGTTCCACTCCGCCGGGGTCAGCCCGCCCGGACGGCGGTCGGGCTCCGGCGGAGCCACCTCGTCGAGCACGACGGTCAGCGCCTGGTCCACCGACTCCGCCCGAACCGAGTACGCCCGCGCGTACTCGTCGTCGCCGAGCACCGCCCTGGCCCGCGCGATGGCCTGCGCGGCGACCCACGCGAACGGCACCAGGCCGTCCACCCGCACCCCGGTCACCCGGTGCAGCCCGTTCGCCAGCCCCAGCATCCGGGCGGCGGAATAGCCGTCGCCGACCCGCGCGTACGCCCACCCCAACGCCTCGATCGTCCACACCGGACCCCACTTGTCGTGGATCGCCCGCTGCACCCGCAGACCCTCCAACAGCACGCCGAGCGCGCGCTCCGGGTCACCCCACCGGGTCTCCACCACACCGCTGCACCAGTGCGCCCAGCTCAGCCCCCACTGCGCGCCCAGCCGTTCGCACGTCGCGAAGAAATCCTCCGCCGCCTGTTCGGCCTGCTCACGGGTGCCGAGCAGCACGAGCGACACGGTGAGCAGGATGTGCGCGAGGTGGTGGTCCACCGCGAAATCCGGTCCGAGCGCCCCGAACTCCTCGTGCGCCTGCCGCAACAACTCGACACCCTCGACCGCGCCCAACGCCAGCACGGCGTACGCGCCGCGCACGAACGTCACCGCGGGCAACGGCCCGCCCACCTCACGGGCCAGGGCGTCGGCCTCGTCCACCCGCCTTGCGACCAGCTCGCGTTCCACCCCGAGGCACAACGCGATCCACGCGTCGAGGGCGATCGCGCTCGCCCGCAGCGGGTCCGCGGTCTCCGGCACGACGGCCAGCGCGCGTCCCAGCCACAGCCGTTCCTCGGGTAATCGGCCCGCGTAGGTGTACCAGCGGGTGCGGGCGAGGTCGACGCTCATCTGGAGACCCGCGTGCGCGGTGTCCGGGTTGCCGATCAGGTCGGCCAGCACCACCCGGTGGTTGGCGATGTCCGCGTCGACCGCCGCCAGCAACGCGGCCTCGTTGCGCCCGACGAACGACTCGGCCAGCCGCGCCGCCTCGCGGCGGAAGTACTCCTGGTGCCGCAGCCGGAGGTCACGCACCTCACCGGCGGACCGCAGCCTCGCCGCGCCGTACTGCCGCAACGGTTCCAGCAGGTGGTAGCGACTGCGGTCGGCTGCAGGCAGCGCGATCGACTTGTCCAGCAGCCCGGCCAGCGCGTCGGCGACCTCGTCCGCGGCCAGGCCGTCACCCGCGCACACGGCCTCCGCCGCGGGCAGGCTGAACCCGCCCTCGAACACCGACAGCCGCGCCCACAGCAGCCGTTCGGCGGGCGTGCAATGGGCGTGGCTCCAGTCGATGAGCGCGGCCATGGTCTGGTGGTGCTCGACCGCGGTGGTGTCGTTGGCGGTGAGCACGCGCATCACGTCGTCCAGCCGGTCGGCCAGCAGCGACACCGGCATCGACCGCATCCGCACCACGGCCTGCTCGATGGCCAGCGGGATACCCGAGACCCGGCGCAGCACCCGCACCACGTCCGGCCAGTTCTCCGGCGTCACCCGCCAGCCGGGCACGCTCGCCTCGGCCCGGTCGACCAGCAGCGCGACGGACTCGTAGTCCAGGTCCAGCGGCGCGTCCTCGGCGGGCACGTCCAGCGGCGGCACCATGACCAGCACCTCGCCGGGCACCCGCAGCCGGGCCCGGCTGGTGGCCAGGACCCGCACACCGGGCGCCGCGCCGAGCACCGCGCGCACCAGGTGCGCGACCGGCTCGACCAGGTGCTCGCAGTTGTCCAGCACCAGCAGCACCTGCCGCGGCCGGAGGTAGTCGACCAGCGTCTCCAACGGTGTCGTGGTGGCCTGGTCGGGCACGCCCACCGCGCTCGACACGACCTGCGCCAACAACTCCGGGTCGCCGCCGCGCGCGGACGCCAGCTCGACCACGCGCACGCCGTCGTCGTAGGCGCGGTGCACCTGCGCGGCCAGCTCCAGCGCCAACCGCGTCTTGCCGCCACCGCCGACGCCGGTCAGCGTGATCAGCGGCGCGGCGCCTATCCGCCGTCGCAGTTCGGCGAGCAGTTCCTTGCGGCCGACGAACGTGCTCAGCGCCCGCGGCACCCCACCGTGTCCCGATGCCCGCTCGGTCATCCGGACACCGTACGACATCGCCGTGTCCCGCCGCCGTAAGATCGACAAAGCCGGTCGCAGGTCTATCCTGGAGGCGGAAGCGCTCCACATCCGACCGCGACCGCAGATCTCCCGCGACAGCCCAGGATCACCTGATCGGGCGAAGCGAACGTCAATGGAAGATCTGCGGAAACTATCCCGGCGGCTCCGGCGTTGCCGGGAAAGAAGGAGGCGGCGCGGCGCTCGGCCCGACGGCTCGAACCCGCGAGGGTGCACGATCCGCAGGGCTCGACCCCCAAGACCGAAGGCGGCCTAGGGGAGCAGGTAGACGGCCGCCGGGGTGGTCGGGCGAGCACGATGCCGACCTCGGCGGGCCGGGCGACGACCGTGAGGCCCTCGTCAGCAGCAGCGCCGGCGCCGCCGTAGCGGACTGCCTGCCGTCCACCGTGAACAGGGGAGTGCTGCACCAGCGACTCGGCCTGTTCGGCGGGAGCGGGGTAGGGGGAGGGCGGTGCGCCTGTGCTGCACGAAGCCCTCGATCTTGCGCAGGACCGGCACGAACGTGCGCGGCGACGGCCGGGCCGATGCGTCCAGCATGAGCTAGGCACTCACATGCCGGGCGCCAAACCCGGTGACGCCAGGCAGCGGGCGGCCTGTTCGGCGGCGGCGGTCATCGCTGTGGGCACGTCCGCGCCGGCCAGGTGGGCGAGCAGGAAGCCCGAGAAGAACGCGTCACCGGCGCCGTTGGTATCCACGATCTCCTCCACCGGCACGGCGGGGACGCGGTGGACGGCGCCGTCGGCCACGGCCATCGCGCCGTCGGCCCCGAGCGTGGCCACCGCCCGCTTGTCGAGCGACTTCAGGAACACCAACAGTGCGTCGCGGTCCCTGAATCCGTCGTCGTTGAGGAACACGTGGTCGGCCGCGTCGAGGAAGTCGCGGTGGAAGTCCGCGACGCCGTCGTAGTCGTGCAGGTCGCACCACACCGGCACCCCGGCCTCGCGGGCGGCGGCGAGTAGGGGACGGGCGTGGTCGGCCAGGTCGATCACCGCGACGTCGGCCTCCGTCAACGCCGCCAGTGCGCGTTCGTCGTGCCGGGGATGGGGGAGTCGCGGCAGTTCGAGGTAGATCGACACCCGCCCACCGTTCGGGTCCATCAGGTTGAGGTGCTGCTCGGTGGCGCCGTCCGCCACCTCGGCGATCACCTCCACCCCGGCGCGTTCGAGCACGTCGAGCACGGCCCGCCCGGCGTCGTCGTCACCCACGACGGTCCGCAGCGTGACGTCCGCGCCGAGCGAGGCGAGGTTCAGCGCCTTGCCCGCCGACGTGCCTCCGACCGCCATCCGGTGGCCGGAGGCGAACACGGTGTGCGGGCGTGCCTCCGGCAGCCGGTCCAAGAGCACCAGCCGATTCCACGACACCGGCCCGGCGACGAACACCTTCGGCTTCCCCATGCCGCCCATTGTGCGGAAGCGATCGACTCACGCTCGCCTCTATAGCTTCAGTGTTGACTAAAAAAAGCCCTCGCGCAGCAGACGGTCAACAACTCGCCCGGGCCACCATCCCGTACAACTCGGGTTCCGCCGCCGAGAGCAGCAGGTTCTGGTAGCCGCACAGGGTGGCCGCGACGTGGTTGGACCTGCGCCACCAATCGTCGTGCACGCGCACGCCGAGCTTGGGGACGACCAGGGGCTTCAGGTGGCTGAGCGCGCACAGCCACCTCTGCAGGCCGGGGTCGTCCAGGCGCACGTCGTCCTCGGTCGCCAGGTCGCGCGCCAACCGCCGCACGGCGTCCAGCACGTCGGCGTGCCACCGCGACCCCGACGGCGGCAGGTCCGTGCGCACGGCCTCGGGCTTGCGGTACTGCCGCCGTTCGACCAGGCCGCGACGGGGCACCGGCTCGCCGCCGGTCAGCAGCGGGTGGAGTCGGTCGGCGAGTTCGCGGAGCAACGCCCGTGCCGGCGCGTCCAGGCGCACCACCAGGGCGTCCCCGTCCCGTTCCACGCGGGCGCCCTCAAACACGGGTCACCACCTCGCAGTTCAGGCCGTAGTAGAGCAGCCCGTTCAGGACGTCGTCCGCGTGTTGTGCCTCGCTGAACGCCGCCACCCACGCCGAACCGTGGTGGTGGCTGCGCAGGTGACTGCGAGCGCGTCGGCCGGGGTCATCCCGAGCACGCGTACCAGCGCATACGCGATGACATCGGGCGTGGTGATGTCGTCGTCGCGCAGGATGACGTCCCATGCGGTTCCATTCACGCGCACATCGTGCGCGAACGGCGGCCGACCTCAGAACTCCACGTGGAGCGAGTGCAGCCGGTGCGCGAGCGGCGGGACGGGGGAGCGGTCGAGGACGTCGTAGGCGGGGCGGATGTCGGGCAGGCGGTCGAGCAGGATGCGGAAGCACTCGTCGGCTTCGGTGCGGGCCAGGGCGGCGCCGAGGCAGTAGAACGACCCCAGGCCGAACGCGGTGTGCCGGTTGGGCCTGCGGGTGATGTCGAAGCGGTCCGGGTCGGTGAACACCTCGGGGTCGCGGTTGCCCGCCATCATCGCCAGGTAGAACCGCTTGCCGGCGGGCAGGTCGAGGCCGCCCAGCTCGAACGGCGCGGTGCTCTCCCGGACGATCAGGGCCGCCGGCCCGTCGCAGCGCAGCATCTCCTCCACCGCGGACGGCGTCAGCTCCGGGTCGGCCTTGAGTCGGGCCAGCTCGTCGGGGTTCTGGAACAGCAGCGCGAGTCCGTTGGCGATGAGCCCGGCGGTCGTCTCGTGGCCCGCGAACAGCAGCAGCACGCAGTTGGCCACGATCTCGTCCTCGTTGACCAGGCCCTCGCGCTCGGCGGCGACGAACATGCTGATCAGGTCCTCGCGCGGCTCGGCGCGGCGTTGGCGGACCAGACCGCGCACGTAGTCCTGCATCTCCAGCACGCTGTGCTGGGACCGGCGCAGCTGGTCGACGTCGGAGAGCACGAAGATCGCCAGGATGTCCCGCGACCACGCCTGCAGCTGCTCGCGCTCGTCGGTCGGCATGCCCAGCATCTCGGCGATCACGTTGGCGGGCAACGGGTAGGCCAGGTCGGTGACGACGTCCATCCGCCCCTGGTCGGCGACCGCGTCGAGCAGTTCGTTGGTCAGCTCGCGGACCCTGGGGCGTAAGCCGTTGACCGTGGCGGGGGTGAAGTAGCGCTTGAGCAGCTGCTGGAACCGCACGTGGCCGGCCTCGGTGGTGTGCCCCATCCACAACTCCATGGACTGGCGCAGCGGGATCAGCTCGTCCTGTTCGGCCTGGCTGAACGTGGACAGGGCCTGCGTCATGTTGGCGGGGGAGAGGCGGCGGTCCTTGAGCGCCGCGACGACGTCCGCGTGCCGGGTGAGCAGGTACGCGTCGAGCTGGGGGATCACGCTGACCGGGCTCTCGGCGCGGATCCGGTGCAGCAGCGGCATCGGATCCGCCATCGCCTCGGGGGTGAACAGGTCGTAGGACTTGAGGGCAACGACTGATTCGGTCATGACCGCCAGTCTTTCCCGCCGCGACGGCGGGACACCACGTCCGCCAACGGAATGGCGTAGTCGAGCGATCGTCAAAGCTTTGTCATCTCGATAACTTCAGTGTTGACCAAAATTAACCACACCGGGTGGTACAGCCCCAGACGCAATACAAAAGCAGCAAGGACGGCTCAGGCGGCGGCGATCACGCCGACCTGGCGGGTCGCGCTGAGTCGCCCGCCGGGTGCGCCGATGTAGGTGCCGGAGGTCGGTGCCACGTCGGCGTAGTCGCGGCCGGTGGCGACGGTGACGTACCCGTTGTCCGCGCGCCGGCCGTGGCACGGGTCGAACGGCACGGCCACGGCTCCGTCGTTCTCGGGGACGACGACT
Organism: Saccharothrix deserti; assembly: GCF_009769385.1. Lineage (GTDB taxonomy): Bacteria > Actinomycetota > Actinomycetes > Mycobacteriales > Pseudonocardiaceae > Actinosynnema > Actinosynnema deserti. The sequence continues at coordinate 465,000 of NZ_ML775961.1, read as the reverse complement.
TCGACCCAGGCGTGTGTGCCGCCCTGGCCGAGGAGGTGTCCGGAGACGTAGCGGGCGGGCAGTCGGAGCACGTGGCACAGGGCGAGCATCAGGTGCGCGGTGTCCTGGCAGACGCCGCGTCCGCCGGCGAGTGCTTCGGCGGCCGTGGTGAAGACCGTGGTCGCGCCGTCCTCGTAGGTGATCGCGGAGTGGACTTCGGTGCAGATGCGTTCGGCGAGGTCGAGGCCGTGTGCGCCGTCGGCGGCGAGGTCGTGTGCGAGGGCGCGGACGTGGTCGTCGGCGCCGGTGAGCCTGGTCGGGCGGAGCAGGCGGGGGTCGGCGAGGGCGGAGGCGGGGAGTCGGGGGTGTCCGTGGGCGCGGATGCGTTCGAGGACGGCGGTGATGTGGAACTCGACGGTGCGTTCGACGCGGTCGGCGTGGATGCGGAGGACGGTGTTGCCGGCGGCGTCGCGGCGGACGCGGCGTCGGGTGGTGGCGCCGGTGACGTCGACGCGGTGGGTGCGGCGGTGCAGGTCGCCGTGTCGGGCGGGTGGCACGACGACGAGGCGTTGGCGGAGGGCTTCGACGGGGCTGTCGTAGTCGTAGCGGAAGCTCTGTCGGATGCGGTAGGTGATGCGGCGGGCGGTGTCGAGGTCGAGTGCGGTGTGGTCGAGCAGTGGTGTGGTGAGTGGGTCGTGGGCCGTCATCGGGGTACCTCCTGGGCGGTCACGACCATGGATTCGAGCACGGGTCCGCCGAATGTAGTCGCCATGGCCACGTCGGAGGCGTCGCGGCCTCGGCCGATGACGACGCGTCCGGTGAGGCGGCGGTTGTTGCGGGGGTCGAAGGTCCACCAGCGTCCGCCGAGCCAGACTTCCATCCAGGCGGCGAAGTCCATGGGGTCGGGGTTGACGTCGATGTCGGGAAGGTAGCCGAAGACGTAGCGGGCGGGGATGTTGAGGGATCGGCAGAAGGAGATGGCGAGGTGGGTGAAGTCGCGGCAGACGCCGAAGCCGCTGGTGTTGACGTCGTAGGAGGTGGATTGGGCGGTGGTGCTGCCGTAGCGGAATTCGAGGTGGCTGTTGACGTGGTCGCAGATGGCCTGGACGCGGCGGTAGCCGGTGGGGGTGGAGCCGAAGCGGGACCAGGCTTCGTCGCCGAGGAGGTCGGGGAGGCAGTAGCGGCTGGGGAGGGTGTAGAGGAGGACGTCGTCGGGGAGTTGGGCGGGTGGTAGTTCGGGGGCGTTCTCGTCGGCGTCTTCGGTGGCGTCGGGTACGTCGACGAGTGCCTGGTAGCGGAAGGTGGATCGGCCGGCGGGGAGGACGAGTCGGAGGCAGCGGTTGCCGTAGAGGTCGGTGTAGTGGCCGGTGGGGGTTTCGGGGGTGGTGGTGTGGTGTTCTTCGAGCGTGGTGACGGGTGGTTCGTCGCGGGGTTGGACCTGGAACACGGTGGGTGTGGGTATTTCGGCGTGGTAGACGAACTCGCAGCCCACTGCGATCCGGCGTGAGTTCATCGGTCCATGATCCCCTGGTTGTGTTACGGGGGGTTACCCGATCGGTGGTGTGACGAAGCCCCGGTGGGGTTCCGGGGCTTCGGTGTCGGGGTCGGGCGAGGGGGCAGGCGAGGCGTCAGGCCTGGTCGGTCCACCATTGGCGGCCGGTTTCGCCGAGGGTGGAGATCGGGTCGTAGTAGGGGTGGCGGCGGTCGAGTGCTTCGGGGTCGTCGAGTTCGATGCCGGTGCGGTAGTTCTTGGTCCAGTAGGAGATGCCGAGCTCGCGGTCGTATTCGTGGAGTTGGTGGACCCATCGTTTGCCGACGTAGGGGACGTCGCACACGATGCGTGGGGTGGCGTAGCCGGGGAGGTAGCCCATGATGGCGTGTTGGAGGGCTTGGGCTTCCCAGACGGCGACGCGCCAGTGTTCGGCGTTGGGGATCATGTCGCACATGTAGAAGTAGTACGGCAGGATGTTCGCTTCGCCTTGGAGTGCGAAGCAGAGGTCGAGCAGGTCGTCGGGGGTGGCGTTGACGCCCCTCATGAGCACGCCTTGGTTGCGGACGTCGCGGACGCCGACTTCGAGGGCGGTGCGGGCGGCTTCGGCGACGAGTGGTGTCACGGATTGCACGTGGTTGACGTGGGTGTGGATGGCGAGGTTGACGCCTCGGCGTGAGGCGGTGTGGGCGACTCGTTCGAGGCCTTCGACGACCTTGGGTTGGAGCCAGTGCTGGGGGAGTCCGGCGAGTGCCTTGGTGGCGAGGCGGATGTCGCGGACGGTGTCGATGTCGAGCAGTCGCATGAGGAACGATTCGAGCTGGGGCCAGGGGACGTTGGCGACGTCGCCGCCGGAGACGACGACGTCTCGTACGCCGGGGGTGCGTTTGAGGTAGTCGATCATCTGGTCTTGGCGGTCGACGGGTTTGAGGGCGAGTTTGTGCTTCTGGATCTGGGGGGTGGAGTTGCCGACGAGGTCCATGCGGGTGCAGTGGCCGCAGTACTGGGGGCAGGTGGAGACGAGTTCGGCGAGGACTTTGGTGGGGTAGCGGTGGGTGAGGCCTTCGACGACCCACATCTCGGCTTCGTGGAGTGAGTCGCGGGTGGAGTGGGGGTGGCTGGGCCAGTCGGGGTCGCGGTCGGATCGCACGGGGATCATGTAGCGGCGGATGGGGTCGGCGAGGAACGCGGTGGTGAACCCTTCGGGGTCCAGTGGGGCGTCGGGCGCCATGGTGTTGAGCATCTGGGGTGGTACGAGCATGGACATCGTGGCCGATTGCTGCTGGTCGGCGGCGAGGTCTTCGTAGAACCGGTCGGTGAGCAGGTCGCCCATGAGGGTGCGGAGCTGTTTGGGGTTCTTGACGCAGTTGGCGCGTTGCCATTGGGCGTCGCGCCATTGGGCGTCGGTGGTGTCGCGCCAGCCGGGGATGCGGCGCCAGTCGGGTTCGACGAGTTCTCGGCGCACGTAGGTGTAGGGCTGTAGGTCGGCCCGGTGCATCGTGGGGGCGACCTCGTGCAGCGCAGTCATCCATGCTCCCTAACCGTCGAGTGGCATGAAGATATGCTGCCAGATGGCTAGTTCGGCGTAAATATTCCGGCGGGGAGCGTTTTGGGGGGCTCGTGCGTTGGGGTGGGTATGCGCGTGTTGGCGGTACTGCTGATCGGCCTGGCGGTCGAGGTGACGGCCCTGGTGGCGGCGTTCGGCGCCTGGGGTCTGCTGCCGACCCTGGGTCTGCTGATCCTGGGTGGGGTGGTGGGGTCGGCTCTGATGCGTCGTGAGGGCGCCCGCACGATGGCGGCGTTCTCGGAGGCGTTGCGGACGCGTCGTGCGCCGCATCAGGAGATCGCGGACGGCGTGCTGATCGCGGCGGCGGGTTTCCTGATCGTGGTGCCGGGGTTCATCAGCGATGTCGTGGGTCTGTTCCTGTTGTTCCCGCCGACGCGGCGGTTGATCAGCAGGCGGATCGCGCGGCGGGCCGAGGAGCGTGAGCGGGCGATGACGTTGAACCTGCGGTACGGGCGGGACCCGATGGCGGGTGGTGTGGTGGTCGACGGCGCGGTGGTCGAGGGTGATGTGGTGGACGTGCGGCCGGAGAGGCCGGCGAACCGCCCCGAGCTGACCTGACCCGCCCCGAGCCGACCTGCCCCGGCCTGACCGGACCCGGACCGTCCCGGACCTGGGTGACGTCGGGCTGACCGGTTCGCCCGGTTCGCCCGTCGGGTGGTGGGGTACGTGAGACGGCATGACCGTCATCGGTGTGCACGCGTCGCACGAGCAGGTTCACCCGTCCGCGTTGTTGGCCGCGGTCCGCCGGGCGGAGGAGGTGGGTTTCGACGCGGCGATGAGTTCGGACCACTTCTCGCCGTGGAGTGCGCGTCAGGGGCAGTCGGCGTTCGCGTGGTCGTGGTTGGGTGCGGCGATGCAGGCGACGGGGTTGCCGTTCGGTGTGGTGAACGCGCCCGGTCAGCGGTATCACCCGGCGATCGTGGCGCAGGCGATCGGGACGTTGGGTGCGATGTTCCCGGGTCGGTTGTGGGTGGCGTTGGGCAGTGGTGAGGCGAGCAACGAGCACGTGACCGGTGATCCGTGGCCGCGCAAGGAGGTGCGGAACGCCCGGTTGAGGGAGTGCGTGGACGTGATCCGCGCGTTGTTGGCGGGGGAGGAGGTCTCGCACGACGGTCTGGTCCGGGTGGATCGGGCGCGGTTGTGGACGAGACCGGAGGAGCCGACGCGGCTGGTGGGTGCGGCGGTGAGCGAGGCGACGGCGCGGTGGTGCGCGGAGTGGGCGGACGGGTTGATCACGGTCAACGCGCCCGTGGAGCACCTGAAGCGGATGGTGGGGGCGTACCGGGACGCGGGTGGCCGGGGGTCGTTGTACCTGCAGGTGCACTTGAGCTGGGCGGAGTCGGAGGACGAGGCGCGGGCGGTCGCGCACGAGCAGTGGCGGAGCAACGTGTTCGGTCCGCCGGTGTGCTGGGACCTGGAGACGGCGGAGCACTTCGACGTGGTGTCGGAGCACGTGACGGCGGATCGGGTGGCGGAGGTCGTGAACGTGTCGTCGGATCTGGGTGTGCACGCCGCGACGTTGCGGGATTACGTGGATCTGGGGTTCGAGGGGCTTTTCCTGCATCACGTGGGTCGGGAGCAGGAGCGTTTCCTGGAGGCGTTCGGTGCGCGGGTGCTGCCGGGGGTGCGGGCGTGAAGCTGACCAGGACGGCGGACCTGTGGTGGAAGAACGCGGTGGTGTACTGCCTGGACGTGGAGACGTTCCACGATTCCGACGGTGACGGCCGGGGTGATTTCCGGGGGTTGGCGCAGCGGATCGACCACCTGCACCGGCTGGGTGTGACGTGTGTGTGGCTGATGCCGTTCTTCCCGACGCCGGAGCGGGACGACGGGTACGACATCACCGATTTCTACGCGGTGGACCCGAGGCTGGGGACGTTGGGTGATTTCGTCGAGTTCGTCCGCACGGCCCGTGACCGGGGGATCCGGGTGATCGCGGACCTGGTGGTGAACCACACCTCTGACCGGCACCCGTGGTTCCGGAGCGCGCGGGAGCCGGGCAGCCCGTTCCGGGACTGGTACGTGTGGCGGGACCAGCCGCCGCCGGATGCGGAGAAGGGCGTGGTGTTCCCGGACAAGGAGAAGTCGCTGTGGACGTACGACCGCACGGCGGGGCAGTACTACCTGCACCGGTTCTACCGGCACCAGCCTGATCTGAACGTGGCGAACCCGGCGGTGCGGGACGAGATCGCGCGGGTGATGGGGTTCTGGATGGAGTTGGGGCTGTCGGGGTTCCGGGTGGACGCGGTGCCGTTCCTGCTGGAGGCGCCGATCGAGGAGTTGCCGGATCCGCACGACTACCTGGGTGATCTGCGGGCGTTCCTGTCGCGGCGCAACGGTGAGGCGGTGCTGTTGGGCGAGGTGAACCTGCCGTACGCGGAGACGATGAAGTTCTTCGGGCGGAGCGACGGTGTGGGCGACGAACTGCACCTGTGTTTCGACTTCATCGGGATGCAGCAGATGTACCTGTCGTTGGCGCGGCAGGACGCGGGGCCGTTGACGCACGCGCTGGGTGAGCGGCCGGAGCCGCCGCGTGACTGCCACTGGGCGACGTTCGTGCGCAATCACGACGAGTTGACGTTGGACAAGCTGACCGTTCCGGAGCGGCGGGAGGTGTTCGAGGCGTTCGGGCCGGAGGAGGACATGCAGTTGTACGGGCGGGGTCTGCGGCGCCGGTTGCCGGGGATGCTGGGGCACGACATGCGGCGGATCCGGATGGTGTACAGCCTGTTGTTCTCGTTGCCGGGGACGCCGGTGTTGTTCTACGGCGAGGAGGTCGGCATGACCGAGGACCTGGCCTTGGAGGGTCGGGAGGCGGTGCGGACGCCGATGTGGTGGGGCGCGGAGGCGGAGCAGCGGCGGGATCCGGAGTCGTTGTTGGCGTGGACGAGGCTGCTGATCGAGCGGTACCGGGAGTGTCCGGAGTTGGCGTGGGGTGCGTTCCGGGTGGTGGACACGGCGGATCCGGGGGTGTTCGCGCACCGGTGCGACATCGACGGCGGCACGGTGGTCGCGGTGCACAACCTGGCCGACCGGGACGCGGTGGTGGAGCTGTCGGATCTGGACGGGGATCTGGTGGACGTGCTGGTGGACGGCACGGTGAAGGTGGAGGACGGTCGGGCGCGCGTGGAGTTGGGTCCCTATGGCTGCCGGTGGTTCCGTCAGGTGAGGCGGTAGCCGTGGGCGGGGCGGTTGGCCATGCCGTAGCGGGGGAGGACTTCGGCTTTGCCGACGGTGACGAGGTGTTCGAGGTAGCGGCGGGCGCTGACGCGGGACAGTCCGGCGCGGTCGCCGACTTCCTGTGCGGACAGGTCGTCGTCGGTGGTGCGCAGGGCGTCGATGACGAGTTTCAGGGTCACGGGTGAGAGGCCTTTGGGCAGCGCGACGCGTGGTCGGTGTTGGAGGAGCTGGTCGACTTCGTCCTGGTCGAGCCAGGGGCCGAGGCGCTGGACCTCGGTGCGGCGGGCGAGGTATTCGCGCATGCGGTCGAGGAACGCGGTGCGGGTGAACGGTTTGACCAGGTAGTGGTCGACGCCGCGGGACATGGCCTGGCGGACGGTCTCGCGTTCGCGGGCGGCGGTCACGGCGATCACGTCGACGGGCGGCCCGGAGCGGGCGCGCAGCCGGGCCAGGACCTCCAGTCCGGAGATGTCGGGCAGGTGGATGTCGAGGAGCACGAGGTCGGGTTGGAGTGCTTCGACGGCGCGCAGTGCCTCGCCGCCGCCGTGGGCCTCGCCGACGACGGTGAACTCGGGCAGGGCCTCGAGGAAGCCGCGGTGCACGGCGGCGACCGCGAAGTCGTCGTCGACGACGAGTGTGCGGACGGTGGGGAGGGTCATCTGACGGCCTCCGGCAGCCACACGTCGAACGACGCGCCTCCCAGTTCCGAATCGGAGATCCGCACCCGGCCGCTGCGCCGGGTGACCACCCTCGACACCAACGCCAGTCCGATCCCTCGTCCGTGTGCGCCCCGGGGCGCTTTCGAGCTGACGCCCAGCGTGAAGATCCGTCCGCGTTGGGATTCCTCCACGCCGGGTCCGTCGTCGTCCACGACGACCCGCACGCCCGACGGGTCCGACCGCACCAGGACCCGGACGGTTCCGCCGGTGGACACGGCGTCCACCGCGTTGTCGACCAGGTTGCCCAGCACGGTGAGCGCGTCGTCACCGGTGCGGGCGTCGACGGTGGAGGACGGGTCCAGGCGCAGGGCGACGCCGCGTTCGTGCGCGGTGGACGACTTGGCGAGCAGGAGCGCGGCGAGCGCGGGGTCGGTCATGGCGCCGCCGATGATGTCGGAGGTGACCGACCCGGCGCCACCCACCCGTTCGATGTAGCGCACGGCGTCCTCGCGGCGGTCGAGTTCGACCAGGCCGCTGATGACGTGCAGGTGGTTGGTGAACTCGTGGGCCTGGGCGCGCAGCACCTCGGTGACGGTGCGCTGGCCGTCGAGTTCGCGCAGCGCGTCGTGCAGTTCGGTGCGGTCGCGCAGCGTGAGCACGACGCCGACGGGGCGGCCTTGGGTCTTGGCGGTCATCCGGTTGGCGACCAGGACGCGTTCGCCGGCGAGGACGAGCCGGTCGGCGACGTCGTCGCCGGTGCGGGCCAGGTCGAGCAGGCCGCCGTCCTCCAGCACGGAGGCGGCGGGTTTGCCGGTGGGGTCCTCGGTGAGGCCGAGCAGTCGCATCGCCTCGTCGTTGACCAGCGCGAGGCGTTCCCGGTCGTCGACGGCGACGACGCCTTCGCGGATGCCGTGCAGCATCGCGTCGCGGGTCTCCAGCAGTTGGGCGATCTCGGCGGGTTCGAGCCGGAACGTGCGTTTGCGGACCATCCGGGTGACCAGGGCGGCGCCGAGGACGCCGACGAGTGCGGCGGCGGCGAGCCAGCCGATCAGTTCGGGGAGGTCCTCGGCGAGGTCGGCGGCCAGTTCGCTCTCCAGGATGCCGACCGAGGCCATGCCGATGACCTCGCCGGACGGGGAGCGCACCGGCACCTTCGCGCGCAGCGACGTGCCGAGCGTGCCGGTCTCGGTGCCGACGAACACCTGCCCGGACAGGGGGCTGCTGGGGTCGGTGGACACCTTCTCGCCGATGCGGGCGGGGTCGGGGTGGGCGTAGCGGACGCCGTTGCGGTCGGTGACGACGACGTAGGTGACGCCGGAGGCCTTGCGTATCAGTTCCGCCAGCGGCTGGATGGTGACCGCCGGGTCGGGGGAGTCGAACGCGTCGACCACGGTGGGCAGTCGGGCGACGCTCTCGGCGACGGACAGCATCCGGTCCTTGTAGGACTCGCGGATCCGGTCGCTCTGCAGTTTCGCCGCCAGCAGACCGGCCGCGCTCGTGGTGGCCAGCACGATGACCACCTGCAACACGAGCAGGGTGACACCCAGGGGGACCGAACGGCGGCGCATGCGACGCATTCTGGCCCAACCCCTGTGAGCCCGGCCACGACCAAAACGACCAATACGGCCCTTACGACCTTTGCCCCACCCCGGACCGGCCCGACTCCTACCGTTCCCGCGCACCGGAGCGATGGCGCCCCGGGGTTGGCCAATCAGGCCGAATCTGTGGTGGAGGACCCGATGGCAGGACAGCACACCCGACTTCTCGCGGCAGTGGCCGCCGCGAGCCTGGTGCTCGCGGGGTGTGGGGGAGGCGCGGCGGCGAACGGCGACGTCGGCAGGTTGGAGATCATGGCGCCGGCCGACCCCGGCGGCGGCTGGGACCAGACCGCGCGCGCCATGCAGGCGGCGATCAGCGGCGCCGATCTGGCGGACTCGGTGCAGGTCAGCAACGTCGGCGGCGCCGGCGGCACGGTGGGGCTGCAGAAGCTCGCCAACGAGAGGTCCGAGAGCTACCTGATGATCACCGGTCTGGTGATGGTCGGCGCGGTCGAGACCAACGGCGTGGACAAGCGGCTGGAGGACACCACCCCGATCGCCCGGCTCACCGCCGAGGACGAGGTCGTGGTCGTGCCCGCCGAGTCGCCGTACCGGACGATCGACGACCTGATCACGGCCGTGGACCAGAAGGGCCAGGGCGTGTCCATCACGGGCGGCTCGGCCGGCGGCACCGACCACATCCTGGCCGGGATGCTGCTCAAGGCGAAGAACATCGACCCGTCCAAGCTGAACTACGTGCCCTACTCCGGTGGCGGCGAGTCGCTGGCCGCGCTGCTGGGCGGCAAGGTCGACGCGGGCATCTCCGGTGTCGGCGAGTACGCCGAGCAGATCAAGGCGGGCAAGCTGCGGGCCCTGGGCACGTCCGGCCCGGCGGAGCACCCCGAGCTGAAGGTGCCGACGCTCAAGAGCTTCGGCACCGGTGTCGAGCTGACCAACTGGCGCGGTGTGGTGGCGCCCGGGTCGATCTCGGTGGCGGCGAAGGACCGGCTGGTCAAGCTCGTCACCGACATGCACGCCAGCCCGCAGTGGCAGGAGGAGCTGAAGAAGAAGGGCTGGACCGACACGTTCCAGACCGGGCACGACTTCTCCACGTTCCTCACCGTCGAGATCGGCCGCATCAAGCCGGTGCTGCAGGAGATCGGGCTGGTCAAGTGACCTCTCCCGAGACCTCTTCGGGAGACTCGGCTTCGTCGACGCCCCCCTCGGCGTCGGCGAAGGCCGAGGAGTACGTCTTCGGTGGCCTGGTCGTGGCGCTCGGGGTGTTCACCCTGGTCGACGCGACCACCATCACCGCGCGCGGCCCCCTGGGCACGGTGGGGCCGCGTGCCTTCCCCTACGCGGTCGGTGTCCTGCTGGTCGTGACCGGGGTGATGGCGATCGTCGCCACCCTGCGCGGCCGGCTGGGCCCCGCCGAGGACGCCGAGGACGTGGACACGTCGGTGCTCACCGACTGGCCCACCGTGGCGAAACTGGTCGCGGTGCTGGTGGCGCACCTGGCGCTGATCGACCTCGTCGGCTGGCCCGTCGCCGCGATGGTGCTGTTCTTCGGCGCGGCGTGGACGCTGGGCGCGATCTGGTGGAAGGCGCTCGTGATCGCGGTCGTGCTGGCCCTGGCCGTGCAGGTCGTGTTCGCCTCCGGTCTGGGCCTGTCGCTGCCCGCCGGCGTGTTCGAGGGGGTGCCACTCCTCGATGGGTAGCCTCACCGCCCTGCTGGAGGGTTTCGCGACCGCCGCGCAGCCCGAATACCTGCTCTACGCCCTGCTCGGCGTCACCCTCGGCACCGCCGTGGGCGTGCTGCCCGGCATCGGCCCCGCCATGACGGTGGCACTGCTGCTGCCGCTGACCTACTCGCTCGAACCCACCGCCGCGCTGATCATCTTCGCGGGCATCTACTACGGCGGCATGTACGGCGGGTCGACGACCTCGATCCTGCTGAACACGCCCGGCGAGTCGTCCTCCGTCGTGACCGCGCTGGAGGGCAATCGGATGGCCCGCGCGGGCCGGGGCGCGGCGGCGCTGGCCACCGCCGCGATCGGCTCGTTCGTGGCGGGCACCATCGCCACGATCCTGCTCACCGCGCTCGCACCGACCATCGCCGACCTCGCGGTGACGCTCGGACCGGCGGACTACGTGGCGCTCATGGTCGTCGCGTTCACCACCGTCGCCGCCCTGCTCGGCGCGTCCCCGGTGCGCGGCCTGGCGTCGCTCGGGATCGGCCTGTTCATCGGGCTGGTCGGCACCGACACCCTCACCGGGCAGCAGCGGTTCACCCTCGGCGTGCCGACGCTGTCCGACGGCATCGACGTCGTCGTGGTCGCCGTCGGGGTCTTCGCCGTCGGCGAGGCGCTGTACGTGGCGGCACGCATGCGGCACGGCCCGGTCGAGGTCGTGCCGGTCGGCGGGAAGTGGATGACCGCCGAGTTCTGGCGGCGGTCGTGGAAGCCGTGGCTGCGCGGCACGTTCATCGGCTTCCCCATCGGCACCGTCCCCGCGGGCGGCGCGGACGTGTCCACGTTCCTGTCGTACGCGGCGGAGAAGAAGCTGGCCAAACGGCCCGAGGAGTTCGGCAGGGGCGCCATCGAAGGCGTCGCCGGGCCCGAGGCGGCCAACAACGCGGCGGCGGCCGGCGTGCTCGTGCCGCTGCTCACGCTGGGCCTGCCGACGACCGCGACGGCGGCGGTGATCGTGGCCGCGTTCCAGAGCTACGGCATCCAACCCGGACCGCTGCTGTTCACCAACAACTCGGCCATGGTGTGGGCGCTGATCGCGTCGCTGTACATCGGCAACGTCATGCTGCTCGTGCTCAACCTGCCGCTGGTCAAGATCTGGGTCAAGGTGCTGCAGATCCCGCGCCCCTACCTGTACGCCGGGATCCTGCTGTTCGCCGCCCTGGGCACCTACGCGGTGAACTTCGTGGTGGACGACCTGATCGTGCTCCTGGTCATCGGCGTGGCCGGGTTCTTCATGCGACGCCACGGCTACCCCGTCGCGCCGCTCGTCGTCGGCCTCATCCTGGGACCGATGGCCGAGGAACAGGTGCGCCGCACCCTGCAGATCAGCCAGGGATCGCTCACCGCACTGGTCACCAGCCCGTTCGCCGCGGTCGCCTACAGCGTGCTCGCCGCGGTGCTGGCGTTCGCGATCGTCCTGCGCGTGCGGCGCAAGGCGAGTCGACCGACGGCGGCGCCGACCCCGTAGACCGCGACCCCGTAGACCGTGATCGGGTGACCGCGATCGGGTGACCGCGCGCAACGAGGGGCTGCGCGCGGCGGCGTGGAACACCCCCTGGGGGCCGCGCCCGCGGTGTCCCGCATACGACGTGCCCGACCCGGGCGTCCACCGTGACGTCCCGGGTCGGGCACGTCGCGTTTCCGCCGGTCGGTGCGTGGCGCGGCCGTCCCGCCGGTCCGGCGGACCCGTACCACCCCACCCCCAGCGGAACTTAGATACTTGCGGAAACTTGACGTTGCACGTGAAGATATCCGCGTCCCGGCCCTGTCGACAGAAGGATTTCCATGACTTCGCCGTACGGTCTGCATCGCGTCCTCGAACCCGCCGGGGTGCTGCCGCAGCAGGCGTGGCGGCTGGACGCCTCCCCCGGGTGCGGTCCGGACGAGGTCGTGGTCGACGTCGCACGGCTCAACCTCGACGCCGCCTCCTACCGGCAGCTGCGCGAGGAGCACGGCGTCGCCGGCGTGCGGAGGGCCGTGCTGGACATCGTCGCGTCCCGCGGCAAGATGCAGAACCCCGTCACCGGATCGGGCGGCATGCTGCTCGGCACCGTCCGCGAGGTCGGCCCCTCGTCACCCCTCGGGCTGCGCGTGGGCGACCGGATCGCGACGCTGGTGTCGCTCACCCTGACGCCGCTGCGCATCACCGACGGCCTCGCCCGGTGGGACGGCGCCGACGAGCAGGTGCCGTGCGAGGGCACCGCGGTGCTGTTCGGCCGGTCCATCGCCGCCGTGCTGCCCGACGACCTGCCCGAGGAACTGGCGCTGTCCGTGCTGGACGTGTGCGGCGCGCCCGCGTTGACCGACCGGGTCGTGCGCCGCCGCGACGCGCCGTCCGTGCTGGTGCTCGGCGGCGGCGGCAAGTCCGGCTCGCTGTCCCTCGCCGCGGCCCGCCGCGCCGGCGCGTCCCGGCTCGTCGCCCTGGTCCCCACCGAACGGGAGGCCGCCGCCGTCCGCGACGCCGGTCTGGCCGACTCCGTGGTCGTCGCCGACGCCCGCGATCCGGTGGCCGTCGCGGACGCGGTCGGCGACCGGGTGGACGTGACCGTCGTGTGCGTCGACGTGCCCGGCTGCGAGCACGGCGCGATCCTCGCCACCGCCGACGGCGGCACCGTGGTCTTCTTCTCCATGGCCACCTCCTTCCCCGCCGCCGCACTGGGCGCCGAAGGCCTCGCCGCCGACGTGGAGATGCTCGTCGGCAACGGCTACGTGCCTGGTCACGCCTCCTTCGCGCTGGACCTGCTGCGCGCCGAACCTGCCGTGCGGGCCCTGTTCGAGCACAGGCAGACTCAACAGGCGTGACTACAGTGAACGGCGTCCCGGCGTCGACGAGCACCTCGACGCGTCTGCTCGTGGGGGGACGCATCCACTCCCCGACCGCACCCGACGCCACCGCGATGGCGATCGCCGACGGCACCGTCGTGTGGCTCGGCCAGGACTCCGTCGGTCGCGCCCTGCACCCCGGCGCCGACGTGACCGACCTGGACGGCGCGTTCGTGGCCCCCGCGTTCGTCGACGCCCACGTGCACGCCACCTCCGCCGGCCTCCTGCTCACCGGCCTCGACCTCACCGGCTGCCGCACGCTCACCGAACTCCTCGACGCCGTGCGCGCCGCCGACGGCCCGCTGATCTGGGGCCACGGCTGGGACGAGACCCGCTGGCCCGAGAACCGCCCCCCGACCAGGGAGGAACTCGACGCCGCCGCCCGCGGCGCACAGGTCTACCTGTCCCGCGTCGACGTCCACTCCGCGCTCGTGTCCTCCGCCCTGGTCGACCTCGCCCCCGCCGCCCGCGACGCCGACGGCTGGTCACCCGACGGCCCGGTCTCGCGGGCCGCCCACCACCACGTGCGGGGCGCGGCGAAGGACGCCATCCCCGCGGCTCGGCGACGCGCGGCGCAGCAGGCGTTCCTGGAACACGCCGCGTCACGCGGCATCGCGTCGGTCCACGAATGCGCCGGCCCCGACATCTCCGGCCGCGACGACCTGGCCGACCTCCTCGCCACCGACACCCTCGACGTCGTCGGCTACTGGGGCGGCCTCGAACCGATCGACCTGCCCGTCCGCGGCCTCGCCGGAGACCTGTTCGTGGACGGCGCCCTCGGCTCCCGCACCGCCGCCCTGTGCTCCCCGTACACCGACGCCGACACCACCGGCGCCCTCTACCTCGACGCCGACGCCATCGCACGACACCTGATCACCTGCACCGAAGCCGGGCTGCAGGGCGGGTTCCACGTCATCGGCGACGCCGCCGTCGCCGCCGTCGTCGAAGGCTTCGAGAAGGCCGCCGCGGCGGTGGGCGTGCCCGCGCTGGCCGCCCGCAGGCACCGCCTCGAACACCTCGAGATGATCACCGCCGAGCAGGCCGCGAAACTCGGCTCCTGGGGCGTCGTCGCCTCCGTGCAGCCCCTGTTCGACCACGAATGGGGCGGACCGGACGGCATGTACACCCGGCGCCTGGGCGTGGAGCGCGGCACCGCGCTCAACCCGTTCTCCCGGCTCGCCGCCGCCGGCATGATCCTCGCGCTGGGCTCCGACGCCCCCGTCACCGCCGTCGACCCGTGGGCCGCGATCAAGGCCGCCGTCCACCACCGCACCGACGGCTCCGGCATCTCCCCGAGGGCCGCGTTCAACGCCCACACCCGCGGCGGCTGGCGCGCCGCCGGCGTCGACGACGGCATCACCGGCACCCTCCAGCCCGGCGCACCCGCCACCTACGCGGTGTGGGACGCGGGCGAACTGGAGGTCGCCGCACCGGACAGCCGCGTGCAGCGCTGGTCGACCGACCCCCGATCCCGCGTCCCCGCCCTGCCCGCCCTCGACGGCCCCGCGCCGACGTGCCTGCGCACCGTCCTGCGCGGCCGCACGATCTACGACAAGGACACCCGATGACCGCCCCCGCCGACGCGCCCCACAGGACCGCCGGACCGGCACAGGACACCCGGCGCCCGACTCGACCCGACCACCGGGACGCCCGATGACCACCCTCACCGGAACACCCCACAGGGCCGCCGGACCGGCACGGGAGACCGGGCGCCCGGCCCGGCCCGACCACGAAGAACAGGAGTGACAGATGGCGTTGCTCGACCTCGACCCCGAGGTGGTCGCCACGGCGCGGGAACTCGCCGCGCGGGCCGCCGAGCCGGTGGTGGCCATCGCGAAGGCCCACACCACGGTGGCGGTCGAGCGCGCCACGCTCCGCCTGGCCGGCATCACCGGCGCGGACTCCACCCACCGCGCCGGTGACGTGCCGTGGGTCAACCGGGTGGTCGACACCGTGCGCGAGCACTGCGGCCTCGAACACGGCGTCGCGCTGCCCGTGTTCCACGCCCTCGAAGAGCACAACCTCGCCACCCTCACCGAACTCGCCGAGGCCACCGCCGCCGGACAGGTCCGCTACCGGCTCCCCGAAGGACGCGACCGCGCCCGCGCCCGCAAAGCCGCCACGACCGCCGTCACCAAGGGCATCCGCACCGTCGACCGCAACCGCGCCCGACGCGACCGGCTCGTCGCGAAACTCGGCGACCCGCCCCAACGCCCCTGGATCTACCTCATCGTCGCGACCGGCGACATCGACGAGGACGTCGTCCAAGCGCGCAACGCCGCCCGCGCCGGAGCCGACGTCATCGCCGTCATCCGCTCCACCGGGCAGTCCCTGCTCGACTACGTCCCCGAAGGCGCCACCCACCACGGCTTCGCCGGCACCTACGCCACCCAGGAGAACTTCCGCATCATGCGGGCCGCCCTGGACGACGTGTCCAAAGAGGTCGGCCGGTACGTGCGGCTCACCAACTACGCCTCCGGCCTGTGCATGCCCGAGATCGCCGTCCTCGCCGGCCTGCAACGCCTCGACATGATGCTCAACGACTCGATGTACGGCATCCTGTTCCGCGACATCAACCCCATCCGCACCTTCGTCGACCAGCGGTTCTCCCGCCAGGTCCACGCCCGCGCCGGGATCGTCATCAACACCGGCGAGGACAACTACCTCACCACCGCCGACGCCGTCGACGCCGCCCACACCGTCACCGTGTCGCAGCTGCTCAACGAGCACTTCGCCCATGAAGCCGGCCTGCCCGACCACCTCCTCGGCCTCGGCCACGCGTTCGAGATCAACCCCAAGGTCCCCGAGTCGTTCCGCCTCGAACTCGCCCACGCCCTGCTGGCCCGCGAACTGTTCCCCGACGCGCCGCTGAAGTGGATGCCGCCCACCAAGCACATGACCGGCGACGTGTTCAACGGCTACCTGCTCGACGGGTTCTTCAACCTCGCCGGCGTCCTCACCGGCCAGAGCATCCTGCTCGTCGGCATGATGACCGAAGCCGTCGTCACCCCGTTCCTGTCCGACCGCGACCTCGCCCTGGCCAACGTCCGCTACGTCCTGGGCGCCGCCGGCGGCCTGAGCGAGGACTTCCGCCCCGCACCCGACGGCCTCATCGTCAAACGCGCCCACCAGGTCCTGGGCGAGGCCGTGGACCTGCTCGCCCGCATCGTCGACGACGGGCTGCTCGACGCGATCGCCGACGGCACGTTCGGCCTCATGAAACGCCCCGCCGACGGCGGCAAGGGCGCGGACGGCGTGGTGGAGAAGGCCGACGGATACCTCAACCCGGCCTCCGAACTGCTGGAGACGGCACCCCGGGAGACGGCACCCCAGGAGGAGGCACGGTGAAGCGGCACGTCCGGCCCTACGGCGACACCACCGGCGACGGCATGGTGCAGACCTCGTTCACCCTGCCCGTCCCCGCCGGGCCCCACGCCGACGGCGCCGCGCGGCAACTGGCGAACAAGATGGGCATCGACCCCGCCATGGTCGTGCACTCCCACCCCATCGGCGACGACTTCACCTTCTTCGTCGTCTACGGCTCCGTCCGCCACATCGTCGACCTCGACGACGTGCGGGTCGTGGAACGCGAATACCCGCTGCTGTCACCCGCCGAGGTCAACACCACCCTGAAGAAACTGCTGCGCCGCAAACTCGTCGTGGTCGGCGGGTGCATCGGCACCGACGCCCACACCGTCGGCATCGACGCCATCCTCAACATCAAGGGCTTCGCCGGGGAGAAGGGCCTGGAGTACTACCGCGAGCTCAAGGTCGTGAACCTCGGCGCGCAGGTGTCGGTGCCCGAACTCGTCCGCCGCGCCCGCGCGGAGAAAGCCGACGCGGTCCTCGTGTCGCAGGTCGTGACACAACGCGACGCGCACATCCACAACACCCGGGAGATGTCGGCGGCGTTCCGCGAGGCGATGGGGGAGCGGCGCCCGCTGCTCATCGCCGGCGGCCCCCGGTTCGACCCGCTCATGGCCGGGGAACTGGGCGTGGACCGGGTGTTCGGCCGCAGCACCACACCCGGCGAGGTCGCCAGCTACCTCGTGCACGCCGTGCAGACCAGGAAAGAGGAGAGCGCGTGAGCCCGACCGAGGGATTCGCCGTCACCCACCGCCGCTACGTGCCGCACTCCCACGCCCACTACGGGGGCAACCTCGTCGACGGCGCGTACGGGCTGGGCATGTTCGGCGACGTCGCCACCGAACTGCTCATCCGCACCGACGGCGACGAAGGCCTCTTCGCGGCCTACTCGAACGTCGAATTCCTCGCCCCCGTCCAGGCCGGCGACGTGATCGAGGCGACCGCCACCCTCGTCCGCGTCGGCACCCGGTCCCGCGAGATCGACTTCGAGGCCCGCGTCGTGTGCCGCTCCGCCCCCGACCGCGGTCCGTCGGCGGCCGACGTGCTCGACCCGCCGATCGTGGTCACCCGCGCCCGCGGCACCGTCGTCGCCCCCAAACGCCCCTAGCACCCGAACGGCCCCGGTCCCGGCCGGTCTCTTCCGGCTAGTCCTCGTCCTCCCAGACCACCGGGTCCTCGCACGCGTCGGAGTAGGTGACCCGGTACTGCAACCGCAGCTCGTCGGCGAACGCCTCGGCGTCGACACCGAACGCCTCGATCACCCGGACGGTCGCCGGGGTGTCGCCCACCCGGGCTGCGTCGGCGAGATCGTCGCGGCCCGACGCCCGCAGCTCCGTCGTGAGCCGCTCGTGGTTCTCCGCCTTCGTCCGCTCGTCCCGGACCTCCCGCACCCGGCTGTCACGCCGCAACTCCCCGGCGACACGCCGCATCTCCTCGTCGGCGTCGAACAGCACGTGCAGATCCGTGCAGTAGGGGACCGGCGTGCCCGCGACACGGTCACCCGGCGGGAAGAGCACCACGAACGCGGCCACACCCGTGACCAACGCCAGGGCCACGACCAGCAGCCATCTGACGGGCAGCCATCTGCGGAGCACGGCCACCACCCTGCCACGCACCGTGGACCGCCCGCGACTCATCGTCACCCCGTGGCCGTACCCGACCCGCGGACCGCACCTCTGCCACTATCGACCACGTGATCAGCCTAGATCCGGCCTCGCCCGTACCGCCCTACGAACAGGTGCGGTCCCAGTTCGCCCGCCAGATCACCGACCGTGAGCTGGCCGTCGGCACCCGGCTGCCCACCGTCCGCGCACTGGCCGCCGAACTCGGCATCGCCGTCAACACCGTCGCCCGCGCCTACCGCGAACTCGAGGAGGCGGGTCTCATCGAGACCCGAGGCAGAGCCGGCACCGTGGTCAGCGCGGCGGGCGAACGCAGCCGCGAACGCGTGCTGCGCGCCGCCCGCTCCTACGCCGCCACCGCCCGCGAACAGGGCCTCACCGCCGACGAGGCGCTGGAGATCGTGCGCGCCGCGCTCGCCGGCTGAACCACCCGTAGGGTGGCCAGGCGTGACGACCGAACACACCGGCACCGGCGACCCGGCCAGGACCCTCGCGGTGCTGTGGCGCACCACCGGACGGACCGCCCGCAAGGACCTCGGCGTGGACCGCATCGTCACTGCGGCCGTCGAACTGGCCGACACCGAAGGCCTCGGCGCGCTGTCCATGCGACGGGTCGCGGACCGACTCGGCGTCGGCACCATGTCGCTCTACACCCACGTGCCCGGCAAGGCCGAACTCGTCGACGCCATGGTGGACGCCGTGCAGGCCGAGACGGCCCGGCCCGACCGGGTCCCCGGCGGCTGGCGCGGCAGGCTCACCCAGATCGCCCGCGAGAACTGGGCCCTGAACCTGCGCCACCCGTGGCTGCTGCACGTCGCCACCAACCGCGCCGTCCTCGGCCCCAACGTGGTCGCCAAGTACGACTACGAACTCGGCGCCGTCGACGGCATCGGCCTCACCGACCTGGAGATGGACTCGGTGCTCAACCTCGTCCTCGCCCACGTCCAGGCCGCCGCCCGGATCGCCGTCGAAGCCGCCCGGACCCGGCAGCGCACCGGCCTCACCGACGAGCAGTGGTGGCACGCCGCCGCACCGTTCCTGGCGAAGGTCCTCGACCCCGAACGGTTCCCCACCGCGGCCCGCGTCGGCGCCGCGGCGGGCGAGGCGCACGGCGCCGCCTACGACGGCGAGCACGCGTTCACGTTCGGCCTGGAACGCGTGCTGGACGGCATCGAGACCCTCGTGCGATCCCGTCAGCAAGGACCCGCCCGGTAGGGGCCCGCCCGGTAGGGCTCAGTAGGGGCGTTTGGGCATCATCACCCACAACACGAGGTAGATGACGAACTGCGGTCCCGGCAGCAGGCACGACAGCACGAACAACAACCGCACGGTGCCGGGCTTCCACCCGAAGCGAGCGGCGAGTCCCGCGCACACGCCCGCGATCATCTTCTGGTTCTGCGGCCTGGTCAACGTGGTCATGACTCCACCATCCCCGCGTTAGGGTCCCCTGCCATCGGTGGGAACCCTGATTGATACCCCCGCCCACCCCCGCCGAATCCCAGGGCAACCTCGACCCACCCGACACGTCCTTCCGTCCCCTGAACGGGTGTCACCGCGTCGGCGGAACACCCCCACCTCCTGGCCCGGATCGCGTCGACAAGAATCCGTCGCGAGCGGGCACGGCGCTGCGGGCACGTCGTCAGCGGTACCCGGCCGGGCGACGGTGACACCGCGTGCGCGGAGGGCGACCGGCGTGCGTTGTGTGAGGCGCGCGGCCTGGCTGCGGGTTCGTGACCGGGGGCTCGTAGGCTGATCCGGTGGTCGCTCCCCCCGTGACGTCGGACCAGCCCGTCGCCGACATGCCCCCCGTCCGTCGTCGCCGGGACGTGCGCGGCACGTCGCTGAGGGTGCTGTCGGCGGCCGCGGGCGGTGTGGCGGTGTTCCTCAGCTTCCCCCCGCGCACGGTGTGGTGGTTGGCGCCCGTGGGGTTCGCGGTGCTCGGTGTGCTGCTGTACGGGCGGCGGGCGCGGGCCGGGTTCGGGCTCGGGCTGGTGTGGGGGCTGGCGTTCATGGCGCCGCTGCTGCGGTGGACCGGCGAGTTCGTCGGCCTCATCGCGTGGCTGCCGCTGGCGCTGCTGTGCGCCCTGCTGATCGCCGTCGGCACGGCCGCGATGGCGGTCGTGTCACGGCTGCCGGGCGCGCCGCTGTGGATGGCGCTGGTGTGGGTCGCCGACGAGGCGCTGCGCGCCGTGGTGCCGTTCGGCGGGTTCCCCTGGGGCAAGATCGCGTTCGGGCAGCCCGAGGGCTGGTACCTGCCGCTGGCCTCGATCGGCGGGGCGCCCCTGATCGGGTTCGCCGTCGCGCTGACCGGCCTCGGCGCCGCCCACCTGGTGCGCGACCGGAAACGCCACTGGAAGCTCGGCGCGGCCGCCGTCGTGCTGCCGCTGGCCGCGGGCCTCGGGGCGACCGCGCTCGTGCACACCGACCCCGACCAGGGTGCGGCGACCGTCGCGGCGATCCAGGGCAACGTGCCGCGCGCCGGCCTGGACTTCAACGCCCAGCGCCGCGCCGTGCTCGACAACCACGTCACACGCACCCTCCAACTCGCCGACGACGTGAAAGCCGGCCGCGCCGAACAACCCGACCTGGTGATCTGGCCGGAGAACTCCTCCGACATCGACCCCTTCCGCAACGTCGACGCCGCCGCGCAGATCCAACGGGCCACCGAGGCGATCAACGCGCCCATCGCCGTCGGCGCGGTCGTGATCGACCCCGGCGACGGGCTGCCCCGCAACACCGTCGTGCTCTACGAACCGGGCGTCGGCGCCACCGACACCTACACCAAGCGGCAACTGCAGCCCTTCGGCGAGACCATGCCCTACCGCTCGTTCTTCCGGATCTTCACCAAGACCGTGGACCGCGCGGGCACCTTCCAGCCGGGCACCGACCCGGAGGGCTTCACCATGGGCGACGCGAAAGTGGCGATCGACACCTGCTACGAGGTGGCGTTCGACGGCGTGGTGCGCGACTCGATCACCGCGGGCGCGAACCTGATCGCGATCCCCACCAACAACGCCACGTTCGGCTACACCGAGATGACCTACCAGCAGCTGGCCATGTCCCGGGTCCGCGCCGTCGAACACGGCAAATCCGTGGTGGTCGCGGCCACGAGCGGCGTCAGCGCCATCGTGCAGCCGGACGGCTCGGTCACCCGGCGGACCGGGATGTTCACGCCCGACGCGTTGGTGGCGACGGTGCCGCTGCGGGGGGAGGCTACGCTGGCCACCCGGCTCGGCGCATGGCCCGAGTGGGTGATGACCGCTCTGGGCCTCTTGGCCGTGGCGATCGGCTTGACAGTGACACGACGACGAACGCGTCCGACCCCTGGTGCGGGTGTCGGCGAGGAGGAAACGGATGGCGGACCAGCAGGCGCAGCCTGACCGCGAGCTCGGGCCGGTGCTGGTGGTGATCCCGACCTACAACGAGCGGGACAACATCGGGAAGATCGTGAAGCGGCTGCACACGGCGCTGCCGAAGGTGCACGCCCTCGTGGTCGACGACGGCAGCCCGGACGGGACGGGACGGCTCGCCGACGAGATGGCCGCCGCGGACGACCGGGTCCACGTGCTGCACCGCACGGAGAAGGCGGGACTGGGCGCGGCCTACGTGGCGGGCTTCCGGTGGGCGCTGGAGCGCGGGTACGCGGTGGTCGTGGAGATGGACGCGGACGGCTCCCACGCCCCCGAGGACCTGCCGCGCCTGCTCGACGCGCTGCGCGACGCGGACCTGGTGCTGGGCTCGCGGTACGTGCCCGGCGGCAGCACGGTGAACTGGCCGAAGTACCGGGAGTTGATCTCCCGCGGCGGGAACGTGTACTCGCAGGTCGCGCTCGGCGCGAAGGTCAAGGACATCACCGGCGGGTTCCGCGCGTTCCGCGCCGAGGTGCTGGAGCGGCTCAAGCTGGACACGGTCGCGTCGCAGGGCTACTGCTTCCAGATCGACCTGGCGTGGCGCACCATCGAACTCGGCTACCGCGTCGTGGAGGTGCCGATCACGTTCACGGAGCGTGAGATCGGCGAGTCGAAGATGAGCAGCAACATCGTGCGCGAAGCGCTGTGGCGGGTCACGAAGTGGGGCGTGCGGCGACGCGCGACCCAGTTGCGCGACCTGTTCGCCCCGAAGGCGAAGACGCCCAGCAACCGCTGACCGCGGCACACATGCGTGAGGGCCCGCCGGAACTGTTCCGGCGGGCCCTCACGCATGTCACAACGGTCAGGCGGTGCGGGTGCGCCGCCCCTTCAGCTCTTCCAACCGCTCGTCCAGCAGCTCTTCGAGCTCCGGGATCGTGCGCCGCTCCAGGAGCATGTCCCAGTGCGTGCGCGGCGGCTTGATCTTCTTCTCCTCGGGCACGGCGCCGTCGATGATCTTCGACACCTGGCCGTGGAGGCGGCACTCCCAGGTGTGGGGGATCTCGGCGTCGTCGGAGAACGGGACCTCGAAGTCGTGGCCCTTGGGGCAGGCGTACCGCACCGACCGGCGCGGGGCGAGGTCGTGATTGCGGTCGGTCTCGTAGCTGACTGCTCCGAGCCGGCTACCCCGTAGAACGCGGTCGGCCATGGCGGTGTCCTTTCGCTCGGCTCAGGGCCGGGGCCCAGGCTTGTTGCTCACCGAGTGCAACGATCGGACTGCTCCGTTCGTTCCCGGCTTCACGGTCATCGTCGCCCACAGTGACGTCTTTCACCCGTCAACGAAGGCTTCCTCCTAAGGGATGCAATCGCGGCCGGTTCGTGACGCGTTATCAAGCTACCGGGCTACACCATCACACGAATGGAGCAGTCCCGGGAGAAGTCGTGCGGCTGCGACAGCTTAGACCGACCACGTAGGGCGACGTTACGGCGGGTTTAACGCAGCGGCAGTGACGTCCGTCATGGTTTCGGTCACGCAAAGTCATTTCGAGGGTTTTCGACCCGGCCGCCACGCTCGGTGGCGGCACGGTTGTGTTCGGTGGCGGGCATGAGGATGAAATCACCCGTCCGGACCGCACCCAAACGTCCAGTCGGATGCTTTATGTACTCGATGATCTCAGTGCTGCCTAAAAAGCAACCTTCTCGGTCAGTCTGTCGAGCAGTTCCCGTTGGGCTTTCACCACTTTCAACCGCGCTTCGACCAGGGGAAACCAGGCGACGCGGTCGACCTCGGGATACTCCCGGAACCGGCCGGAGCCGCGTGGCCATTCGAGGGTGAACGTGCCCGGAACCACCTGATCGGGGTCGAGATCGCCGGCCAGCGCCCAGGCCTGGACGACCTTGCCGCCGGACTGGCGGACCTCGCCGAGGGGCACGAGGTCGCCGTCGGGCACGGGCAGGCCGAGCTCCTCGGTGAACTCGCGCCGCGCCGTGGCCACGGGGTCCTCGTCGCCGTCGGGTTCGCCTTTGGGGATGGACCACGCGCCGTCGTCCTTGCGGGCCCAGAACGGGCCGCCCATGTGGCCGAGGAGGACCTGGGGTTCGCCGTCGACCACGCGGTGGAGCAGGATCCCGGCGCTGCGCCTGCCTGCCCTGGGCATGCCTGTCATGGGCACAGTGTGGCGGGTCGGACGGGATCAGGTCTTGCGGCGGGTGCGCATGTGGATCTGCTCGCCCTGCTTGCCGAAGAGGCTGAGGATCTCCACCGGGTCGTCGCCGGCCGGGCCGAACCAGTGGGGCAGGCGGGTGTCGAACTCGGCGGCCTCACCGGGGCCCAGGACGACGTCGTGGTCGGCGAGGATCAGGCGCAGCCGCCCGGACAGGACGTAGAGCCACTCGTAGCCGGTGTGGGTCCGCGGATCGGGCTCGCCGCGCGACGCGATGATCATCTTGTAGGCCTGCAGGCCGCCGGGCTGCTGGGTGAGCGGCAGGATCGTCATGCCGTGGCGGCGGATGGGCACCGGGCGGACACGGGGGTCGCCGACGGGCGGTGCGCCGACCAGCTCGTCCAGGGGGACGCGGTGGGCGCGGGCGATGGGCAGGAGCAGTTCGAGGCTGGGACGGCGTTGGCCGGACTCCAGGCGCGAGAGGGTGCTCTTGGAGATGCCGGTGGCGGCGGCGAGGTCGGCGAGGGTCGCGCCCCGGCTGGTGCGGATGTGGCGGAGTCGTTCGCCGACCTTGCCGAGCACGTCGTCCGTCGGGTCGTCCGTCGGGTCGTCCGTCGGGTCGTCGGTCGTTCGGCCCACTGCGTCGCTCATGATCGCGTCCCGGTTCCGGCAACAAGGTTTGCCCATTGTGGGACGACGGGGCGGGCGTCGTCCACGCGGGTGCGGCGGTGGCGCGTCGGTGTGCGGGGTCAGGTGAGGCTGAGCTGGTGGCCCTTGACGGTGTGGGGGCCGAGGTCGCCGGTGCGGTAGTGGGTGCGGCACAGCACCTGGTAGCGGACTTCGACGGTGTCCGGCGCGGTGTCGGCGACGAGGACCGTGTCGGCGACGAGGACGGTGTCGCCCGCGCGGACGACGTCGCCGTCGTGGACGCGGGCGTTGAACCGGCCGGGGCGGCCGCACCAGCAGAGGACCTCGACCTGGATGGCGTTGAGCTCGTCGGCGAGTTCGAACAGGCGCTGGGAGCCGGGGAACAGGGTGCTGCGGAAGTCGGTGGCCAGACCGAAGCAGTAGACCTCGAGATGGGCGTCGTCGGCGAGTTCGGCGAGCTGGTCGACCTGCTCGGCGGAGAGGAACTGGGCCTCGTCGACGATCAGGTAGTCGACGCGGGCGCCGCGGGCCCAGTGGTCGCGCACGACGGTGCAGAGGTCCATGTCCTCGTGGACTTCGAGGGCGTTGCGGGCCAGGCCCATGCGGCTGGAGATGGTGGGCGTGCCGGAGCGGTCGTGGCGGACGAGCAGGAGCCCGCGGCGGCCCTGGCGGGCCTGGTTGTGGTCGATCTGCAGGGCGAGGGTGGACTTGCCGCAGTCCATGGGGCCGAAGAAGAACCGGAGTCGCCCGGTGGGCGCCGGACCGCGGCCGGCGCCGGAGGCGGGCACGGAGGACAGCGCGTCGGTCGGGTCCTGGGCGGGAGTGATCGGTTCCACGGCGGGCCACCCTAATGGGCGATATGGGTGCGGGTGCCGGTGCCTCCTCCGTGCGGTGGTCCACCGGAGGGGACACCCGTGCGCGGGGTGGTCGCGTTCCCGGTCCTGCCGTCGGCGTCGACCACGGCGGTGCGGTACCGCCGGCACGACCGCACCGCACCGAACCGAACCGTGGCGCGCCGCCGGTGGGCGCCGGGTCAGCGGGCGGCGACGGCGTCGACCTCGAACAGCATGCCGGGCAGGGCGAGGGTGGCGACGCCGAGGAGGGTCTGGGCGGGTGGCGTGTCGCCCCAGATGCGGGTGATGCGGTCCAGGAGCACGGTCAGCCGGTCGGCGTCGTGGTCGACGACGTAGGTGCCCAGGCGTGCGACGTGGCGGTAGTCGAGGCCGGCGGCGCGCAGGGCGACGCCGAGGTTGGCGAAGGCCCGGTCGACCTGGGCGGCGAAGTCGTCGGAGACGACGTGGCCGTCGTGGTCGGAGCCGTACTGGCCGGCGACGAACACGAGGTCGCCGGTGGTGGCGGCGAGGTGGCTGTAGCCGTAGCCGGTGGGGTCGTGCAGGTCGTCGGGGTTGGAGAGGGTGTGCGGCACGGTCGGTGTCCTTCCCTGGTCGGGGGTGCCCGGTGTTCAGGTGAGTCGGGCCCGGGTGTGGTCGGGGGCGTCGGGGTCGGCGCGGCGGACGTCGGCGTCGAGGTCGGCGAGGGTGCGGGCGGCGAGTTCGCGGCGTCGGGCGAGTTCGGCGCGGTGCATGGCGGTGTCGATGGCGCAGCGGGTGGTGTGGGGGCCGTCGGGGCGGATCTCGGTGCAGCGGAACGCGGGGTCGGGGCCTTCGACGGCGGTGACGACGTCCATGAGGGTGACGGCGTGCGGGGGGCGGTCGAGGAGGTAGCCGCCGCGGGGGCCGGGGGTGGAGCGGACGATGCCGGCGCGGCCGAGGGCCTGGAGTTGTTTGGTGAGGTAGGCCGGGGGCAGGCCGTGGTGTGCGGCGAGGCGGGCGGCGGGGACGGGGGTGTCGCCCGCCCAGGCGAGGTCGAGGCAGCAGTGCAGGGCCCATTCGACGCCCTCGGCCATCTTCATGATCACCACCCTAGCCGGATCCTGGACATCCAGTATCCAGATTTATTGCCGAGATGTACCGCTTCGCGATATAACCTGCGGTGTGAGAGGTATGTCGGAGCAGGCGTTCCTGGTGCTCACCGCGTTGGCGGAGGAGCCGTTGCACGGGTACGCGATCGTGCGTGCGGTCGAGGGGTTGTCGGAGGGGCGGATGGTGCTGCGGGTGGGCACGCTCTACGGGGTGCTGGACCGGCTGGTCGCGGAGGGCCTGGCCGAGCGGGAGCGCGAGGAGGTGCACCAGGGCCGGTTGCGGCGCTACTACCGGTTGACCGACGCGGGGGTGCGGGCGTTGTCGGCGGAGGTGGCGCGGCTGTCGGCGAACGTGCGCGCCGCGTCGTCGGTGCTGCGGGCGAGGGGGGCGCTGTGAGCCCGAACCCTGTGAGCCCGAACCCCGGGAGGTCGAACCTGGAGCGCCGCTACCGGGCTCTGCTGCGGGTGCTGCCGGGCTGGTACCGGGGGGAGCGGGAGGAGGAGATGGTGGACACCTTCCTCGCCGACCGCACCGACGAGCTGGACCTGGAGTACGGGTGGCCCGGCTGGGGAGAGGCGGGCGCGACGCTGGGGTTGGCGGTGCGGGTGCGGTTCGGCGCGCGCCGCCCGGCGGGGGCCGTGGTGCGGTTGGCGGCGTTGACGGGTCTGCTCGCGCAGCTGGTGGCGGGTGCCCAGTCGTGGACGGTGTCCGCGCTGTCGGCCCTGTCGACCACGCCGGCCTTCTCGGCCTGGTCCCCCGGGGAGCAGCAGCGCTGGTGGTCCGACCCGCTGACGGTGGTGGCGTTCGCGGCGTTCGCGGCGCTGGTGTCGGGGCGTCGCGCCGTCGGCCGGGTCGCCGCCGGGCTGCTGGGCGTGGCGGGTCTCGTGCCGGTGGTGGCGGCGCTGGAGCTGGGGTTCCTGCCGTGGCTGACGGTGCTGTGGCAGCTGCCGGTGTGGGCGACCGCGGCGGCGGTGCTGCTGGGGTTCCACCGGGAGGCCCCGCCGGTGCCGCGGCGGTGGTGGGCGACGGCGCCGGTCGGGCTCCTGGCGGGCGTGGTGTCGGTGCTGTCCACGCTCGAGCTGTCGATGGTGACGATGCTGGTGGCGTGGCTGATCGCCGCCGCCGTCGTGGTCGCGTTCCGGCCGTGGAGGGCCCGCGTCCCGACGGCGACCGGCCGGTAGGACTCACACCTTGGCGGGCACCGGGTTGCCGGAGGCGGCGATGGCCTTGCGGACCGGCACGAAGATCATCAGCACGAACCCGACGACGAAGAAGACCACCAGCGAGATGATCGCCAGCCGGAACGACCCGGTGGCCTGCCCGACGCCGGCGAACACCAGCGGCCCGAGCCACGAGGTGGAGCGCTCGCCGACCTCGTAGAGGGAGAAGTACTGGGCCTCGCGGCCGGGCGGGATCATCTGGCTGAACAGCGACCGCGACAGCGCGTTGGTGCCGCCCAGCACCAGGCCGATGCCGGCGGCGAGGGCGTAGAACTGGGTCTGCTGCCCGGCCTGCACGAAGAACGCCGCGGCGATGACCACGATCCACACGCACAGGCTGACCATGATGGTGCGCTTGGCGCCCCACGACCTGGCGAGGCGTCCGTGCAGCATGCCGCCGAAGAACGCGACGAACTGCACGATCAGGATGGTGGTGATCAGCACCGTCTCGTCGAGTTTGAGCTCGTCGCGGCCGTACTGGGCGGAGACGTTGGCGACGGTGGCGATGCCGTCGGTGTAGATGAGGTAGGTGCCCAGGAACGCCAGCGTGAGCGGGAACAGCCGGGCCTGCTTGATCGTCTGGCGCAGTTCGGCGAACCCGGCGGTGACGACCGACGCGCCGGACTCGGTGCCGTGGGGCGCCTGGTGCCGCTTGAGCCGGGCGAGCGGGATGAGGGTGAACCCGGCCCACCACAGGCCCGACAGCACGAACCCGACCCGGACCGCGGCGCCCTCGCTCAACCCGACGGCGTCGTGGCCGATGAACAGGGCCAGCTGCACCGCCAGCGCCACGCCGCCGCCGAGGTAGCCGAACGCCCAGCCGCGGGAGGAGACGGCGTCGCGTTCGTCGGGTTCGGCGATCTCGGGCAGGAACGCGTAGTACACGACGACGGACGCGCCGTAGCAGATGTTGCCGAGGATGAACAGGCCGACGCCGAGGTGCCAGTTGTCGCCGGCGACGGTGGCCAGGGCGATGGTGGCGGCTGAGCCGGTGAACGCCAGGCCGCCGAGCATGCGGCGCTTGTTCTGGGTGCGGTCGGCGATGGCGCCCATGACCGGCAGCACGACGACCTGCACGACGGTGGCGATGGACAGCAGGTAGCCCCACAGGGACCCGGCGGGGAAGTAGGCGCCGAACAGGGAGATGTCGCACTGCCGCAGCGACCCGTCGGCGCAGGCGTCCGGGCCGTTGCGGGCGGTGTCGGCGATGGCCGCTTCCTTCGCCACGGCCGTGAGGTAGCCGGAGAGGAACACGGTGACCACGGAGGTGGGGAACACCGAGTTCGCCCAGTCGTACCAGGTCCACCCGCGCTGTTCCCGCTTGCGGTCCACGGCGGGTGCGGTGCTGTCGGCCACGCTCATGGGGGCGGACTGTATAACGCCCGCCACTCGTTCGTGGTGATCACCGCCAACCTGTTGCCAACCGTTCGCCGGTGGTGTCCGCGGGTGGTGTCCGCCGCGGTCAGCCGCCCGCCCAGGCCTCGCGGGCGATGAGCACGTCGCGCAGCCGGTCGGGACGGTCGGTGACCAGGCCGTCGACGCCGAGGTCGAGCAGTCGGCGCATCGCGGTCTCGTCGTCGATGGTCCACACGTGGACCTCCAGGCCGCGGCGGTGCGCGGCCCGCACGAACCGGTCGTCGACCACGACGAGCCGGCCCTGGTTGACCGGCACCTGCGCCACCATGCCCCGCACCGGCAGCCCGACCAGCGGCACCCGGCCCGCGGCCCACAGCGCGCCCGCCGACCGGGGTCCCATCGACGTGAGCAGGTCGGGTCCGCCGAGGCGGCGCAGTCGGGCCAGGCGTTTCTCGGAGAACGACGCCAGGCACACGCGGTGCAGCGCGTTCGTGCGGCGCAGGACGTCCAGCACCGGCACGACCGCCGAGTCGGCCTTGACGTCGATGTTGACCAGCGCGTCGGGCAGGTCCTCGAGCAGGTCCTCCAGGCGGGTGATCGGTTCCCGGCCGCCGACGTTCGCGCGCCGCACCGCCGACCAGGGCTGGGTCGCGACCGGGCCCGTGCCGTCGGTGGTGCGGTCCAGCACGTCGTCGTGGTGCACGACGACGACACCGTCGGAGGTGGCGTGCACGTCGGTCTCCAGGTACCGGAACCCCTCCTGGGCGGCGCGGCGGAACGCGGCCAGCGAGTTCTCCATCCCCGCCAGTTCGGCGAGGTGCCAGCCCCGGTGGGCGAACGCCCGGGGGTGCGGTCCGGACAGGTACGGGTGGTTCGCGGTCACACCCGGAGTCTGCCCTGGCGGCGTGGCGCGGGGGTGACCGGCGGGTAGCCGGATACCGTCGCGGGCCATGGAGTTGGTGACCGAGGCCGTCGCGGCGCGCCGTGAGGAAGCCAGGCACTGCGCCTGGTGCGGACGCCGTCTGCCCGACAGCGGACGGATCGGGAGGCCGCGCCGGTACTGCGCGCAGCCGTGTCGTCAGCGCGCCTACGAGCGGCGTGCGGCGGTGCAGCGCGGCGGGCTGCCGGAGGACGCCGTGGTGCTGTCGGCGGGGGAGTTGGCCGATCTCCAGGACCGGCTGTTCCAGCTGCGGTGCGCCGCGGAGGACGTGGCGACCGCGGCGGAGGACGGCGCGGCGCGTGCGGAGTTGCGGAGGTTGGCGGGGGAGCTGGTCGACACCGCGCGGGGTCTGGAGCGGTTGCGCTGAATCGTGTCGGCTTGCCCCCTTCGTGTGATCTCGACCATCATGACGCGCGGGTGGGCGAGGAGGGACGCGTGGACGGCAACGGCGCGTTGCACCGGGAGGTGCTCGACCGGGCCGACGTCGGTTTCGGTGTGACGGACGCGAAGGGCACGCTGGCGTGGGTGAACCCGGCGCTGGCGGAGATCCTCGGCGTCGGCGTGGAGCACGTGGTCGGCCGGTCGCTGCCCGCGCTGCTGCCCGGCGCGCCCGACCGGCCGCGTCCGGGACTCGCGCTGCTCACCCCCAGCGCCTACCGCAAGGGCCACCGCTGGCTCGAGGTCACCTGCCAGCCGTTCGGGTCGACCGGGGAGCCGTCGACGGGGGAGCTGCTGTACCGGGTGGTGGACGTCACCGCGTGGCGTGACCGGGAGTTGGAGGCCACCCACGAGGCCGACGCGTTGCGCCGTGCCCAGGTGCTGGGCCGGATGGGCACGTGGGAGTGGCACATCGCCGAGGACCGCGTCGTCTGGTCCGACACGCTGCTGAAGATGTTCGGGTTCCCGCCCGACACCGAGCTCGACTTCGACCGCTACGCCGAACTCGTCCACCCCGACGACCTGCCCATGATCCAGGCCACCCTGCAGGAGGCCATGCGGTCGGGCGCCGGGTTCTCCTACACGCACCGCATGACGCTCGGCGACCGCCGCACCGAACGCTGGTTCGAGTGCTTCGGCGAGATCGCCGTCGGCGACGACGGCGCACCGGTGCGGGTGCTGGGCACCGCGCACGACATCACCCAGGCCCGCCGCGTCCACGACGAACTGCTCGCCCTGGCCGAACAGGACCCCCTCACCGGGCTGGCCAACCGGCGCGCCGTGACCCGTGAACTGGAACGACAGCTGGCCACGGGCGGGCCGGGCACGATGCTGCTGCTGGACCTGGACAACTTCAAGGACGTCAACGACCTGCGCGGGCACGCCGTCGGCGACCGCCTCATGAAAGCCCTCGCCGCCGCGCTGCGGTCCCGTCTCGCCCCGGGGCAGCTGATCGGCCGCCTGGGCGGCGACGAGTTCGCCGTGGTGCTGCCCGGCACCGCCCTGGCCGAGGCGGCGCGCATCGCCGAAGGCCTTCGGGATGCCGTAGCCGCGTTGCCGCTCGTCGGCGCCACCGGACGCGTCACCGTCTCCACCGGTGTCGCCGAGTACGGGCCCGGCGACACGTGGGAACTGGTCCTGGCCAACGCCGACCTCGCCCTCTACGCCTCCAAGGCCGCGGGCCGCAACCGCGTCACCGTCTACGAACCCGGCCACTACGCCGACACCGCCAAACGGGTCTCCGTGCTCGACCGGCTCCGCGCCGCGCTCGACAACGGCGGTCTCGCCCTGCACGCCATGCCCATGGTGCGACTGGCCACCGGCAAGACCCTCGGGCACGAACTGCTGCTGCGCCTGGAGGACGGCCAGGAGCCCTACCTGGGGCCCGCCGAGTTCCTGCCCGAGGCCGAACGCTCCGACCTCGTCCTCGACATCGACCGCTGGGTGCTGTCCACCGCCATCGACGCCCTCGTGCGCCACCCCGACCCCGAGCTCCGGTTCAACGTCAACGTCTCCGGCCGGACCCTGGAGGACGAGGACTTCGGCGGGTTCGTCCTGGACCGGCTCGCCACCGCCGGTGTCGCACCGGGGCGCCTGGGCCTGGAGATCACCGAGACCGCCGCCGTCACCAACCTCGACGCCGCCCGCGCCCTGGCCCTGCAACTGCGCGGCTTCGGCTGCCGCATCACCCTGGACGACTTCGGCTCCGGGTTCGGCTCGTTCGTCCACCTCAAACACCTGCCCATCACCGGCATCAAGATCGACGGCGAGTTCGTCCGCAGCATCGACGAACGCTCCACCGACGCCGTCCTCGTCGCCGGCATCGTGCAGATCGCCCGGGGCCTCGGCCTGTCCGCCGTGGCCGAATGGGTCGAACGCCCCGCCCAGGTCGACGCCCTCATGCGCCTGGGCGTCCGCGTCGGCCAGGGATTCCACCTCGGCAGGCCCGTTCCGCTGGGACAGGTCCTTTCGGCGCAACCGCTGCCGCCGAACGGAGCATTGTCGTCACGCATGGCCGGTGCGGAGGATGGGGCCCGATCCTGATCCCGTGATCGTCGTCCCGTGATCGTGGTCTCCGCCGCCCCACCCCCCGATGGGAAACACCGCCGTGCCCGGTACCCCCGACAGCCCCGCGCGCGGTGTCCGCCGCGTCGAGCTGAGCACCACCCACCCCGAACCCGTCGCCGAGTTCTACGCCCGACTCCTCGGCTGGGTGATCATCGCCGAACCCGACGGCTCGTTCACCGGCTGGGTCGGCGACCGCCTCGCCACCCGCGTCCACCCCGGAGACCCCGGCTGGCGCGTCGTCTTCGCCGGCCGCGAACCCCGCGACCTCGACCGCGGCGCCGCCGTCGACCGGGGACGCGTCCTGCACGGCCCCTGGGCGCCCGAACCCCGCACCGGCGAACCCTGCTGGGTCGAACTCATGGGCGACGCCGGCACCGACGACTACTGGGCCGGCGAACTCGGCTGGCAGGTCCGCGACCCCGGCGGCGACTTCACCCTCTACGACGCCGCCCTCGCCGACGACCGCCGCCCCGTCGCCGGCCGCCTCACCGCCGAAGGCGGCTGGACCTGCTACTTCGCCGTCCCCGACGCCACCCGGTCCGCCGCCGACGCCACCGGACTCGGCGGAACCGTCCTCGTCGGCCCGAAACAGGTCCCCACCGGTGTCGTCGCCGCCGTCGCCGACCCCGCCGGCAACGTGTTCGCCCTGCTGGAGAACCCACCCGGCTGGGGCGGCACCTGGTGCGCCGGCCGCACACCCGCCTGACGGCCCGGCGCCGTCCCCGGCAGTTGTCCACAGGCAGCCTCCCGGCGCCCCACGATTGTCGGCCCCCGCCGGCAGGATCACAGCAGGGGTCCCCTCGGCGGGGACCCCTGCGAAGCATCACGGGCACGGCCCTGTGCGACGGACCAGCGGCAGTGCAGCGGCACGCCGAGGGGACGTGGGGGAGGGTCAGTCGGCGAGTTCGGGTGGGAAGCCGCCGGTCGCGATCGGGCCCCAGCGGTCGATCGTCACGCGGATCAGGGACTTGCCCTGGCGGCGCATCGCGTCGCGGTACTCGTCCCAGTCCGGGTGCTCACCGGCGATGCACCGGTAGTACTCCACCAGCGGCTCCAGGGCCTCCGGCAGGTCCAGCACCTCCGCCCGGCCGTCGACCTGCACGTAGGGGCCGTCCCAGTCGTCGGACAGCACGCACACCGTCACCCGTTCGTCCCGGCGCGCGTTGCGGGACTTCGCCCGCCCCGGATAGGTCGACACCACGATCCGGCCCCCGTCGTCCACCCCGCACGACACCGGCGACACCTGCGGACGCCCGTCCGCGCGCGTGGTGATCAGCAGTGCCCGGTGGCGGGGCCGGAGGAAGGCGACCAACTCGTCGCGGGACACGGTGTCGGCAGTGGCGATTCTCGGCATGCCGCCAGCCTAGGAGACACCACCGCGGGAGAAGATGACCACCATGCACCGCTTCACCGCCCACGACGGCACCACCCTGGCCTACCACGAGACCGGCGACGGCCCGCCGCTGCTGTGCGTGCCGGGAGGCCCCGGCCGGGCCTCCGCCTACCTCGGCGACCTCGGCGGCCTGCACCGCCACCGCACCCTGCTGCTGCTCGACAACCGCGGCACCGGCGACTCCGACACCCCCGCCGACCCCGCGAGCTACCGGCGCGACCGGCTCGCCGCCGACGTCGACGCCCTGCGCGCCCACCTCGGCCTGGACCGCGTCGACCTGCTCGGCCACTCCGCCGGCGCGGGCATCGCCATGGCCTACGCCGAACAACACCCCGACCGGCTCGCCTCGCTCGTGCTGCTCACCCCCTCGCTGCGCGCGATCGGCACCGCCCCCACCGAAGCCGACTGGGCCGACCACGTCGCCGCCCACGCCCACCAGCCGTGGTACCCGGAGGCCGCCGCCGCCCTGAAGGCGTGGAGCGACGGCGACGACACCCCCGTGAACCGGCTCGCCGCCGCACCCCTGTTCTACGGCCGCTGGGACGACCGGGCCCGCGCGCACGCCGCCGCCGAAACCACCGAGGCGTCCCCCGAAGCCCAGACCGGCTACACCGCCGACGGCGCGTTCAGCCCCGGCCACACCCGCCGCGCGCTCGCCGACCTCGACATCCCCGTCCTGGTCTACGCGGCCGACGCCGACCCCGTGTCCCCACCACACCTGGTGCGCGGACTGGCCGACCTGATCCCCGGTGCCCGGTACGTCGAACAGCCCGGCGGCGGCCACTTCCCGTGGCTGGACGACCCCGCGTTCCTCGTCGACCGGCTCCGCGACTTCCCACCCCGCCACTGACACCGGTTGTCCACGCTCAACCGGTCGACGCCACCACCCGGCCCGCGTCCACCGCGAGCACCGCCCGTAACCGGGGCCCGCCCACCGGCACCACGGTCCCGTCCGCGCGCCGCACCGGCATCGGACCCGACACCCCGAACCTCACCCGCGAACCCTCCCCGACCCGCCCGCGCCGGCGCGCCCCTTCGGCGCGCCGGGATCAGGCGCGGCCCATGATGTCGTCCACCACCGCGTTCTTGGCGTCGGCGTACTCCTGGATGTAGGTCCAGGTCCGCGCCGCCAACTCCCGCTTGGTCCGCTCGTACAGCTCCCGATCGGCGTCGTCGGCACGCAACCGGTCCCGGAACGCCACCATCCGCGCGATCTCCGGACTGCCCGGCGGGTGCACGTGCAGGTTGATGTTCGTGTCCGGACCCTTGAGCGCCCGGTGCTCGTGCCACTCCGGCTCCCGGATCACCAACCGGTACCCGGCCGCCTCCAACGGCGCCACGTACGACGCCTCGTCCGCCGGATCGGCCACCACCAGCAGCATGTCGATGATCGGTTTCGCCGCCAACCCGGGCACCGAGGTCGACCCCACGTGCTCCAGCCCCACCACCACGTCACCCAACAGCGACCGGACCCGCGCCGCCTCCCGCGCGAACAGCCCCGGCCACGCCGGGTCGTACTCGGCCAGGTGCACCGTCGAGTTCAACACGGGCGCCTCGTCCACCCAGAACGCCTTGATCTCCTCGTGCGTACTCGCCTGACGACGCATGATCATCCCCTCGATAGGCAGTCGGCCAGAATACGACGCCCACCGAGACGGTGGAAACCGGTTTCCCCGACGCCGACCGGATCAGGGGAGGACCGGGGTCGGGCGCGCCTCGCCCGCGTGCACGGCCCGGATCCCGTCCTTCGACAACCCCACGACCGACCCCTCCCGCAGACCGACAGGCCGGGACAGGGCGGTCAGCGGGGGAGAGGCACCGGCTTTCCCACCGCGAACAGGTCACCGTCGGCCTCGACGCGCTCCCGCACGTCATCCGCCAGGAACAGCAGGTCCTGCGGCACCCGGCACGCCTCCACCTCGTCCCACGTCACCGGCGTCGACACCGACGGACGCGCCCGCGCCCGCAACGAATACGGCGCCACCGTCGTCTTCGCCGGGTTGTTCTGCGACCAGTCGATCAGCACCTTCCCCGTGCGCTGCGCCTTCGTCATCCGCCACACCACCTCGTCCGGCGTCTCCGCCGCCAACCGCTGCGCCACACCCCTCGCGTACTCCGACGTCCGCTCCGCCGCCGACACCCGCACCGGCGCGTACACCTGCAACCCCTTCGACCCGCTCGTCTTCACCAACGGCGCCAACCCGTCGCCCTCCAACGCCTCCCGCACCCGGCACGCCACCCGACAGCACTCCACCACCGTCGCCGGCGGCCCCGGATCGAAGTCGAACACCACCAGATCGGGGGAGCGGCGACCACCCCGCGCCCCCACCGTCCACTGCGGCACGTGCAACTCCAACGCCGCCAGGTTCGCCAACCACACCAGCGTCGCCAGGCCGTCCACCACCACGAAATCCGCGAAATCCGCACCCCGCGACGACCCCGGCGTCTCCAACCTCACCGTCCGCACCCACTCCGGCGCGTGCGACGGCGCGTTCTTCTCGAAGAACGACGCCCCGTCCACCCCGTTCGGGTACCGCCGCAACGTCGTCGGCCGATCCTTCAGGTGCGGCAACAACACCGGCGCGATCCGCGTGTAGTAGTCGATCACCTCGGCCTTGGTGAACCCCACCTCCGGGTACAGCACCTTGTCCAGGTTCGTCAGCTTCAACCGACGCCCCTCCACCTTCACCCACGCCTCAGCCGTCAAGACGCCGCACCTCCCCGGGCGCCTTGTCCGGCCGCAACCCCCGCCACGTCGGGAACCGCATCCGCCCGTCCGCCGTCCACTGCCGGTGCGCCACCTCGCCCACCAACTCCGGACGCACCCACCGCGCACCCCGCGCCCGCTCCCGGGGCACCTCCGACACGAACGGCGACCGCTTCACCTCCAACGACCGCAACCGCGCCGTCAACCGCCCCAACTCCGCCTGGTCGAACCCCGTCCCCACCGACCCCGCGAACACCAGCGCACCGTCCGGGCCGTCCGGATCGGGGATACCGAGCAGCAGCGCACCCACCAGACCTGCGCGCTTGCCCACCCCCGGCCGCCACCCGCCGATCACCACCTCCTGCGTCATCACCGCCGTGACCTTCACCCAGTGCGGCGACCGCTGACCCGGCACGTACCGCGAATCCAGCCGCTTCGCCACCACCCCCTCCAGCCCCTGCTCACGACTCGCCGCCAACACCGCCGCCCCCTGACCCGGGAACGCCTTCGGCGTCAACCAGTGAGCCCCCTGCAACCCCAGCCCCTCCAACAGCTCACGCCGCCGCGAATACGGCAGATCCAGCGTGGGGGAGCCGTCCAGGTGCAACACGTCGAACACCAGGTACGTCACCGGCGTCCGCGCCACCAACCGCCGAGCCTGCGCCGCCGACGCGTGCATCCGCTCCTGCAACGCCCCGAAACTCGGCCGCCCACCCGACAACGCCACGATCTCGCCGTCCAACAACACCTGCGTCGCACCCAACTGCGCACCCAGACCCTGCAACTCCGGATACGTGGCCGTGACGTCGTTGCCCAACCGGCTCGTCAACCGCACCCGGCCGCCCTCCACCCGGGCCACCGCGCGCACACCGTCCCACTTGAACTCGAACGCGAACCGCGACGCGGGCCTCGGCAACTCCCGCGCCGCCGTCGCCAACATCGGCGCCACCGACTCCGGCAACGGCACCCAGTCCGGCCGCACCGCCTCGTGCCGCCGCCGCACCATCCAGTCCTTCCCACCCGCCGAGCCCGCCCCACCGGCCGGATCACGGCGGAAGAACACGAACTCACCCTCCACCCGCGAGCCGTGCAACACCACGTCGACCTCGCGGTCGGACCACTTCACCGTCTCGTACCGGCCCCGGTCCCAGATCACCATCTCGCCCGCGCCGTACTCACCCTTCGGGATCACCCCCGAAAACGACGCGTACTCCAACGGGTGATCCTCGGTGCGCACCGCCAACCGGATCGTCCCCGGCTCGGGCGGCAACCCCTTCGGCACCGCCCACGACACCAACACCCCGCCCCGCTCCAACCGCACATCCCAATGCAGCCGCGACGCGTGGTGCTCCTGGATCACGAACGTGTCGTCCCCACCATGCGGCAACACCACGTCACCGGCGGGCACAGGCTCCGGCGTCCGCCCCGGAACCCTCTTACGCCGGTACTCCGAAAGGTCCCCACCCATCCCGCGCCGCCACGCCTCAGGCGGGCTTCGCCTTCTTCTTCGCCGGAGCCTTCCGCGACGACGACCCGTCCGAGGAGGCGGCCTTCTTCGCCGCGGGCTTCCGCGACGGAGCCTTCCGCGCCGCCGGCCGCCCACCCCGCGCCGACTTCGCCTGCTCCACACTCCGCTCCAACGCCGTCATCAGGTCGATCACCTCACCGGCCTCCTCCTCGGGCCGCTCCGGCAACTCCGCACCCTCCGCCTTCGCCTCGATCACCTTCTGCATCGCCTCGGTGTAGTCATCGGTGAAATCACCCGGATCGAACGACCCCGCCATGCTCTCCACCAACGACGACGCCATCTTCAACTCCTGCGGCCGGACATCCACATCCGACTCCAGGAACTCGAAATCCGCCTTCCGCACCTCGTCCGGCCACAACATCGTGTGCATCACCAACAAGTCCTCCCGCGCACGCAACATCGCCAACGTCTCCCGCTGACGAATCGTGATCTTCACCACCGCGAGCTGCCCACTGCGCTCCAAAGCGGTCCGAAGAAGCACGTACGGACGCGTAGCCGCCTTGTCCGGCTCCAGGTAATAAGTCTTCTGGAAATAGATCGGATCCACTTCCTCGACCGGTACGAACTCCAACACGTCGATCGCGTGATCGGTGTTGATCGGCAACTTGTCGAAATCCTCGGTGTCCAACACCACGACCCGACCGTCGTCCAGCTCGTACCCCTTCGCGATGTCGGCGTAGGCGACCTCCTCGCCGCACACCTGACACACCCGCTTGTACCGGATGCGCCCACCGTCCTCCCGGTGCACCTGGTTGAACCGGAAGTCGTGCTCCTCCGTGGCCGTGTACAACCGGACACCGATCGTCACCAACCCGAAGGAGATCGCGCCACGCCACACGGACCTCATGCCACGTGACTACCCGCGAACACCACGATCCGCACCAGCACGTCACCCGAACGGTCTAACAACCGGGCCGCGCCGCCCACACCGGGGCAGCGCCCACTACTCCTCCCGCCGGATCCGCCCGGACCGCACCCGCTCCAGACTCCGCCGCAACGCATCCAGCAGATGCTCACCGCCACCGGTCTCGTCCGGCGCCCGACTCGCCGGAATCCCCTCACCCGCCGCCCGCGCCTCGATCAACGCCCCCAACGCCTCCCGATACCCGTCCGAGAACACCGACGGATCGAACCGCGCCGTCATCGAATCCACCAACGACTCCGCCAGCCGGACCTCCGCCGCACCCGGACCCACGTCCACATCCACCAGATCGAAATCCGGCTCCCGCACCTCGTCCGGCCACAACAACGTGTGCAACACCAACACGCCACCCCGAGGCCGCAACACCCCCAACACATCACGGCGCCGCAACCCCATCCGCACCACCGCCACCCGCGAAGACCGCGTCAACACATCACGCAACACCGCATACGACGGCACCGCCACCCGCTCCGGCTCCACGAAATACGACCGGCCGAACAAAATCGGATCCACCTCGTCCGCCGCCGCGAACTGCACCACCTCCATCGTCGACTCCACCGGACCGGCCAACCCCTCGAAATCCTCCGCCTCCAACAACACCAACCGGCCGTCCGGCAACTCGTACCCCTTGCACATCCCCTCCGGGTCCACCTCGTCACCGCACACCGAACACACCCGCCGATGCCGCAACCGACCACCATCGGCCCGGTGCACCTCGTGGAACCGGAAACCGTGATCCCGCGTCGCCCCCACCAACCGCACCGGGAACACCACCAACCCGAACGACACAGACCCCCGCCACACAGCCCTCATAACACCTGCGTACACCTGTGCGAACATCCACTCACGCAAGTCACCCGAAAGGAGTAACAAAGGGCTGCCGTTACTCCCGATGAGGCAACGCCGACAACGAAACATACGTCCGATTGCCCGCCACCGCCGCCCGCCGCTCCCGCGCCGTCGCCTCGATGTAGTTCTGCGACGTCGCCAACGACGCATGCCCCAACAACGCCATGATCTCCGACGCCGACGCCCCGTCCTCCGCCAACCGCGTCGCGAACGTGTGCCGCAACGCGTGCAGATTCGCCCCCGACGGCACCCGGTCGTGCAACCCCGCCCACCGGAAACACGACCGGACCAGATACTCCAACCCACCACGCCCGATCGGCTCACCATGTCGATCCCGCACCAACGCCGACCCCCGATCGAACCGCGCCTGCGGAAAACGCCGCCGACACGACACCAGGTACTGCTCGATGATCCGATCCATCGCCGGCTCGATCGGCACCGACCGATCCCGATTCCCCTTGCCCACCACGTGCAACCGGCGCTCACCCGCCCGACCCACCACCGACGCCAACGTCAACGTCCGCATCTCCGCCGACCGCAACCCCGCCAC
This sequence comes from Saccharothrix deserti, assembly GCF_009769385.1. Lineage (GTDB taxonomy): Bacteria > Actinomycetota > Actinomycetes > Mycobacteriales > Pseudonocardiaceae > Actinosynnema > Actinosynnema deserti. The sequence continues at coordinate 424,974 of NZ_ML775961.1, read as the reverse complement.
CAACCCCAACGCCAACACCAACACATCACGCTCCGGCCACGGATCACGCCCCTTCCGCGCACCCTCCGCAGCCGCCGTCAACAACCGCTCCGGCGTGTCCTCACCCCGCAACGGCTTCGGCACCAACGGAGGCGTCTTCGGCCGCGCCACCGCACCCATCGGATTACCCGGCACCAGATCCTCCGCCACGCAGAACGTCAGGAACTGGTTCCACGTCGACCACGCCCGCAACACCGACGACTTCGCGTGCGAATCCGCGAACACCCCGAACGCCTCCCGCAGATTCCGACCCGTCAGATCCGAGATCTCCAACCGATCCGGGGGAGTGGCCGTCACCTCCGACAACAGAGCGGTGATACCCGCCAGATCACGCCGGTAGGCCGCCGTGGTGTGCGGCGAATCCTTCCGCGGCCGACGGGCGAGGAAGAACGACTCCTGAGCGGCAAGCACACGCATGTCGATCTTCCTACCGCACACCACCGACAAGATCACGACGCGCTCTGGCGACTCCCCACCACGAAACCGTGCACGAACTCCGCCAAAGACGTCGCCACAACCCCGTACCCGGCGTACAACGCGGACGAATCCAACGGCGAATCGTAGGTCTCCAACGACCGCAACACCTCGGCCACGAACCCCGGCATACCCGGCAGCGACTCCTCCAACGGCACCGTCCGCACCGGCACATCCCGCCCCAGCTCACGCGCGAACGCGGCCACGACATCCCACCACGACACCGCCTGCGGACCACCGAGCACCAACGTCGCGCACTCATCGCGCTCCAAGGCCGCGACGGCGAACGCCGCGACATCCCGCACGGCGATCGGGGTGTGCACCCGCCTGCCCTCACCCACCAGCGTCACCGGCTCACCCGCCAACGCAGGCAGGCCCACCACCAGCACCGGCAACTTCTCCATGTACAGGTTCGGCCGCAACACCGTCCACACCATCCCGCTGTCCCGCAGACGCCGCTCGGTCTCGCCCTTCGCCCGCAGGAACGGCACCGGGTGCCCCGGATCGGCACCCAACGCCGACACGAACACGAAACGCCGCACACCCTCCGCCTCGGCCGCATCCACCAGGTCACGGTTCCCGACCCGGTCCACCGACTCGACCGTGTCCGCACCACCCCGCGCCGACGAGTTCGCCGTCGTGACGACCGCGTCGACACCCCTGCAAGCCGCGCGCAGCGAAGCACGATCCTTCACATCACCGAACACCGGCTCCGCACCGGCCAGGACCAACTCCTCGAACGGCGAACCCTCACGCACCAGAATGCGCACCGGCCGGTGACCGTCCAGCAGCATCCGCGCGATGAGCCCACCGAGCAGCCCGGTGGCTCCCACGACCAGAATCATGACGAATCCTTCCCGCCACGCGCGGACCCCTCGTCCACCAGGCGGTGTGTAGCCGCATCGACGTCGCCGCTGAGCTCCTCGACCGGCTCGAGGAAGAACCGCGCCGACGCGATCGTGTCGTCCGCGACGGTGAAGACCACCACGCCGCGCATCAGGAACGCGGCACCATCGGTGCGCGTGCCGGACATCTCCCACTCGGTCCACACCGCGCGGCCGTCCACGGCCAAGCGGGGGACACGTGCCCGGATGTCGGGAACTCCGGCGAAGATCCGAGACCAGTTCCGGCGCACCTGCGCACTACCCACGAAACCCCGCCGCGGATGGACGGGCGTCTCGTTGACGTAGTCGTCGGCGAAGCACGCCACCAGACCGTTCAAGTCGTGGGCGTTCAGCGCGCCCAGCACCCGCTCCACGACATCGTGACCGCTCATCACGGCCTCCCGGCCGTCCAGTACAGTTACCTGTAACCAATACAGAAGCATGGAACGAAATATGGACCGCGTCAAGGGCAGACGCCGCTACAACTCCACAGGACGACAGGAACAGGCACGCCGCAACCGCGAAGCCGTGCTCGACGCCGCCGAGCGCCTGTTCCTCGCCGACGGCTACGGACCCACCACGATCGCCGCGATCGCGTCCGAGGCCGGCGTGTCCGTCGAAACCGTCTACAAGACCTTCGGCGGCAAGACAGGCCTGGTCCGCGCACTGTACGAACGAGGCCTGACCGGCCGCGGTCCCATCCCCGCCTACGAGCGGTCCGACCGCATGCGCGCCGAGCAGACCGACCCCGAGACGATCATGCGCGAGTGGGGGGCGCTGACCGCGGAAGTGGCCTCCGTGGTCACACCGATCCGGCTCCTCATCCGCTCCGCCGCCATCACCGACCCCGAGATGGCCACGCTGCTCGCCGACAGCGACGACGAGCGGCTCATCCGCATGCGCCACCACGCCGTCTTCCTGGGGGAGCGGGGCTACCTGCGCGAGGGCGTCACGACGGACGAAGCCACCGACATCCTGTGGACGTGCAGCTCGGTCGAGCTCTACGAGTTGCTGGTGCTGCGGCGCGGCTGGTCGTCGGCCCGGTTCGCCCGGTTCGTGGGGGAGTTCATGATCTCGGCACTGCTTCCCGAATCCCGCGCGTAAGGGATGATCCGAACCGATCTCGCGCCGGGTTTTTGATGGATAATCGCCATTATCCATCAAAAGGCGATCCGGAAGGGGTTCGAGCCCCGACCGGGGGATGCCCCTCTCGGACATCCTGCCGTCGACCGATTCGGCCTCCGGAACGCACATTCGCGTGCACTCGTCGCGTCACGCGCCCTGGAATGCCGTCGAAACCCGACGTGACCCGCCGAGGGCCTCAAAGCTTCCGACTGCCGGGTTGATCAACATCGACCGGGAACGCGGCGCGTGCGTCGACTCGACATCCGCCGACACCACCCATGATCCGTCACTGTGACGTTTCTACGGTGGTGTGTCGCGGGATACGTGGCCCGCCACTGCCGCCAGTCCACCCCGTCCGCCGAAGGCTGTCGGCCCGGCGCCCGCACCGCCCGCCGTCGTCTGCATCGATGGCTGCCGTGAGCCGCGCGCGGACGACGCGACGGACTGGCGACGGTGTGCGGAACAACGTGTGCGGCCTGTGTGGACGGTCCGCGCCTCGACCCCTGATCACCGGCCTGTCTGTAACGCCGATAATCTACATTATGTTAAGTAAGAGGTTCGGGGGTGTCCTGGGTACTTCCCTGCCCACTCGCCGGGCCTCGGCGGTGATGACGTCGCCCCAGCTGTGCCACATGCCGTTCAGCCGTGACGTGACGACGACCCTCTCCACGGACTTGTCCGGTAACGGGATCTGCAGGCCGATCGCGTGGTGGCGCGCGTGTCCGCCGTTGGCCTTCTCCAGGAGTTCCGCGTCGAAGTCGATCAGGACGCTGCCCTCGGGCAGGGTGTCCGGGATCTCGTCGCCACAACCGAGGACGCACACCGGTCCGGTGGCGTCGGCGGTGTGGTGTTCGATCTCCGCTCGTACGTCGAGGGTCCTGGCGTGTTCGGTCCACCGGGTCAGGGTGCGGTGTTCGGCTTCGGCGATCAGCGGGTCGTCGCGTTCCAGGGCGGCCCAGAGCAGTTCGACGTCGGGTTCGTGGGTCTGGTCGAGGAATTGGCGCATGGTGCGTTTGGCGCTGGCGAGCATCTCCCCCGTGTCCCGGTCGTGTGGTGGTTCGACGGCCCAGGCGGCGTGGTCGAAGTGGGTCGCGAGGCCGTGTCTGTGGAGGCGGTAGCCGAGTTCGATGTCCTCGGTGCCCCAGCCGAGGAAGCGTTCGTCGAAGCCGCCCGCGGTGTCGAAGTCGGTTTTGCGCAGGGAGAGGTTGAGGCCCCAGGCGTACAGCCAGGGAAACGCGAGCCGGTCGGGTTGGAAGTCCACTTCCGACAGTGGTTGGTGGCGGATGTCGCGGAAGCCGGGGTCGTCCTTGAAGCGTCGGTGGACTTTGGTCGGGGTGTGGGTGGCGATGGCTTCGGCGAGGCCGGGTGTGGGGTCCCAGGGGCGGTAGCCGTGGGTGTAGCCGAGGTTGAGGACCGGGTGGCCGGTGTCGGTGTGGGCCCGGGTGTGGGCTCGGGTGAAGTCGGGGCCGGCGAGGGTGCCGCTGTCGAGGAACGCCAGGATCGGTGCGGTGGCGAGGCGTGCGCCTGCGTTGCGGGCGTGTGCGACGCGGCGGCCTTGGTCGGGTTGGTGGTGGTAGTGCAGGTGGAGGCGGTTCTGGAAGGCCTGTACGACGGTGGTGGTGTGGTCGTGGGAGCCGTCGTCGGCCACCACGACCTCGTAGTCGTCGGGTGGGAGGGTTTGGTCGGTGAGGCTGTCGAGGGTGCGGCGGAGTAGTTCGGCGCGGTTGTAGGTGGGGATTACGACCGAGATCCGCGGCGGCATCCGTTCTCCTTCTGGCGCTGGGGAGGAGCGGACTGTACCGGGGTTTTCGGAACCGATGCAGCCCCTAGGTGCGGGGTGTGGTCATGGCGTCGAGGACGGCGTGGTAGTGGGTGTTGGTCATGATGCCCAGGATGTTGCCGAAGGGGTCGACGACGCTGGCGGTGACGAAGCCTTCGCCCCGTACCTTCGGTTCTTCGTGGGGTTTGGCGCCGAGTTCGGTGAGGCGGTCGAGGGTGGCGTGGAGGTCGTCGACGGCCCAGTAGGCGATCGCTCCGGCGGGGCCGGTGTGGACGTCGTGCGGTGCGTAGTCGCTCTTGACGATGCCGAATTCGTGTTGGTAGTCGCCGATGCGGAATTCGATGTAGCCGCCGGGGACCGTGAAGTAGGGCTCGATGCCGAACAGTTCGGTGTACCAGGCGGCTGCGGCGTCGAGGTCGTCGGCGAAGAAGCTGGTGGTGGTGAGTCCGCGGAGCATGGTGGTCCTTCTTCCGGTCGTGTTCTCGCTCGGGGCCAGCCTGGCGGTCAAAGTGCTCACGGAGTGAGCACTTTTCCGGCGAGACTGGGGCCATGCGTGCGGACCGGTTGGTGGCCACCCTGCTGTTGATGCAGGCGCGGGGGCGGGTGACGGCGGCGGAGTTGGCCGCGGAGCTCGAGGTGTCGGTGGCGACGGCGCGTCGGGACCTGGAGGCGTTGTCGGCGGCGGGTGTGCCGGTGTACCCGCAGCCGGGGCGTGGTGGTGGTTGGCGGTTGGTGGGGCGTGCGCGGACGGATCTGAGTGGGTTGACCTCGTCGGAGGCGCGGGCGTTGTTCCTGTTGGTGGGTCCTGCGGCGGCGGGGTCGCCGGAGGTGCGGGCGGCGTTGCGGAAGTTGGTGCGGGCGTTGCCGGAGACGTTCCGGGAGGGGGCGCTGGCGGCGGCGGACGCGGTGGTGGTCGATGTGGCGCGGTGGGGTCAGGTGGGTCGGGGGCGGCCGGGTTTGGTGGAGGTGTTGCAGGAGGCGGTGGTGGGGCGGCGTCGGGTGGGGTTGGTGTACGAGGGGCGTGGGCGGGTGCGGTCGGAGCGGGTGGTGGAGCCGTGGGGGTTGGTGGACAAGGACGAGGTCTGGTACCTCGTGGCGGGCACGGGTGCGGGTGAGCGGACGTTCCGGGTGGATCGGGTGGTGTCGGCGCGGGTGACGGACGAGGTGTTCGTGCGGCCGGCGGATTTCGACTTGTCGTCGGCGTGGGACCGGGTGGTGTCGGAGGTGGAGCGGCGGCGGTCGACGGTGTCGGCGGTGGTGTCGGTCGAGCCGCGGTACGTGTTCGTGTTGCGGGATCAGTTCGGGCGGCATTGTGAGGTGTTGGGTGAGGTGGAGGGCCGGGTGCGGTTGCGGTTGTCGGCTCCTGGTCCCCTGATGATCGCGCAGGTGTTGGCGGGGTGGGGTGGGTTGGTGGAGGTGGTGGAGTCGGACGGGGTGCGGGCGGAGTTGGCGCGGTTGGGTGCGGAGTTGGTGGCGCGGTACGGCTCGCCGTGAGGCTCCCCCGGTGTGCTGCCCGGTCTTACATGCGGTCGTGGATGCGGTCGCGCAGGGGGCGCTCCCCCAGTGCTCGCAGGGCGGCGTCGACGAGGTCGGTGAGGGGGTAGGGCAGTTCGGCGTCGAGGTCGCGGGTGGCGGCGGTGGTGGCCTGCCATTCGGCGTCGAGGATGGGGAGGATGGCGAGGGCGTGGTCGGTGAGGTGGACGATCCGTTGGCGGGCGTCGTCGCCGGGTTCTAGTTCGACGAGGCCGTCGCGGCGCATCTGGCTGACGGTCTGGCTGACGGCGGAGTGGGTGACGCCGATGGTGGCGGCGAGGTCGCGGATGGACTGCGGTCCCCCGGTGTTGACGAGGCTGATGACCGGGGTGTAGCGGGAGCGGAAGCCCGGTAGGCCGAGGTCGGTGTAGACGCGGGCGACGTCGCCTTCGAGGAGGTCGAGCAGGTGGCGGAGGCGGGTGCCGAGGAAGTGGTCGGCCGACTTGTGGTCCACTCCTCTAATGTAACAGCACTGTTGCATTCCTGAGGAGGGGTCGTGTACCCGGAGATCGAGCCGTACGAGCACGGGATGTTGGACGTCGGGGATGGCAATCTCGTGTACTGGGAGGCGTGCGGCAACCCGGACGGGAAGCCGGTGGTGGGTCTGCACGGTGGGCCGGGCACGGGCTGCTCCCCCGGCATGCGTCGCCTGTTCGATCCGGAGGCGTATCGGATCGTGTTGTTCGACCAGCGCGGCAGCGGTCGCAGTCGGCCGCACGCGAGCGAGTACTCGACGGACCTGTCGGTGAACACGACCGCGCACCTGGTGGCCGACATCGAGCGGTTGCGCGGGCACCTCGGCGTCGAGCGGTGGATGGTGTTCGGGGGGTCGTGGGGTTCGACGTTGGGTCTGCACTACGCGGAGTTGTTCCCGCATCGGGTGACGGAGATCGTGCTGGTGGCGGTGACGACGAGCCGGTACGTCGAGTTGGACTGGCTGTACCACGGGTTGGGCATGTTGTTCCCGGAGCAGTGGTCGAGGTTCAAGGCGGGCGCGGGTGAGGGTGCGACCGATCTGGTGGCGGCCTACGACGTGCTGCTCAACGACCCGGATCCGGCGGTGCGGGTGAAGGCGGCGACGGACTGGACGGACTGGGAGTCGTCGATCGTGTCGTTGGACCCGGATCACGAGCCGGGGCCGAGGATGGCGGATCCGGCGTGGCGGATGGCGTTCGCCCGGCTCACGGCGCACTTCTTCCGGCACAAGGTGTGGTTGGAGGACGGTCGGGTGTTGCGGGACGTCGGGCGGTTGCACGGGATCCCGGGGATCCTGGTGCACGGCCGGCTGGACCTGCAGGGTCCGTTGTGGACGGCGTGGGAGCTGGACCGGGCGTGGCCGGACGCGGAGTTGGTCGTGGTGCAGGGCGCGTCGCACGCGGCGTCGGACCCGGGGATGTCCGAGGCGGTGCTCGCCGCGACGGACAAGTTCGCCTATCGCCGGTAGGTGACGGTGCGCTGTCCGGTCGGGGTGAAGCCGACGGACCGGTAGAGGCGGAAGGGCACGGGGTAGGCGTCGTCGCCGCGGGCGTGCACGATCGCGGTGTGCGCGCCGAGGTCTCGTAGCCGGTGCAGGGCGTCGAGGGACGCGGTGCGGGCCAGGCCGAGGCGGCGGTGGTCGGGGTGGGTTCCGACGGGTTCGAACTCCCCCACACCGCCGTCCAGCCAGGCCAGGCAGTAGGCGGCGACCGTGCGGTCCGCGGTGAGGACGATCCGGTCGAGGTCGTCGCGGTAGGGCTCGGCGGCGCGGACGACGCGGTAGCTGTGTTCGGTGACGCGGGAGGGGTGCCAGGCGGCGCGGTGGGCTTCGACGCGGGCGGGCACGAGGTCGTCGGTGACGTGTCCGGTCCGGTAGCTGGCGGGCGGTGCCGGGTCGGGCGGGGGTGTGTCGAGGGCGTGGGCCAGGCGGATGAAGAACGGGCCGTCGACGGGCCGGTAGCCGCGGCGGGTCAGGGCGTCGAGTTGGTGGGGTTCGTCGGACCACGCGACGACGTCGGTCAACGTCGTGACGGTGTCGGCCCAGTCGAGCACTTCGTCGGCCAGGTCGGGGTGGTCGGGGTGGACCTGCCATTCGAGGACGCCGGGGGCGGGCAGCCAGCCCCACGCGTGGTCGTCCCACACCCGGATGGGCCAGTCGGTGCGGGCGTGCTGGTGCAGGCTCCACGCCAGTCCGCCGGGGTGCCAGCGGCCGGTCGGCCAGGTGTCGCGGGCGAGGTCCCGCATCTCGCGCATGATCACCGACTCTAGGCGGTGGGTGTGGCGCGGCCGTAGCGGGTGGCCAGGGCGCGCAGGTGTTCGAGGAGTTCGGGTGGGGAGGTGACGTCGAAGTCGGCGTCGAGCATCCCGAGGTGCACGGCGAGGGTGGTGAGGTCGTCGGCGCCGGTGCGCAGCAGGCAGGTGGTGTCGCTGAGGGGTTCGACGGTGCCGACGGCGGGGTTGACGCGGGCGGCGACGGTGTCGGCGGGCGCGTGCACGACGACTTCGGCGTGGTGGCGCCAGGCGGCGGCGGACGCGGTGCGGGCGACGTAGGCGGCGGCGTCGCCGTCGGGCAGGTCGCGCGGGGTGAAGCGGGGGCCGGTCGGGGTCTTGGGGGTGAGGCGGTCGACGCGGAAGGTGCGCCAGTCCTGTCGGTCGACGTCGAACGCGACGAGGTACCAGCGTCTCCCCCACGTCACCACGCGGTGCGGTTCGACGGCGCGGGCGGAGGTGGCGCCGTGGTGGTCGTGGTAGTCGAACCGCAGTCGTTCCCGGTCGCGGCACGCCGTCGCCAACGTGGTGAGCACGGCCGGGTCGACGGTGGCGGCGGGGGTGTCGCGGGGCACGGGCACGGTGTAGGTCTGCAGGGTGTTGACCCGGTGCCGCAGCCGTGACGGCAGCACCTGTTCGAGCTTGGCCAGTGCCCGCAGGGACGTCTCCTCGATGCCGGCGACGGTGCCGGTGCTCGCCGTGCGCAGGCCCACGGCGACGGCGACGGCCTCCTCGTCGTCGAGCAGCAGCGGTGGCAGGGCGGCGCCCGCGCCCAGGCGGTAGCCGCCGAACGTGCCGGTCGTGGCGTGCACCGGGTACCCGAGTTCGCGCAGCCGGTCGACGTCGCGGCGGACGGTGCGCGGGCTGACGTCGAGGCGTTCGGCCAGTTCGGGGCCCGGCCAGTCGCGGCGGGTCTGCAACAGCGACAGCAGGCGCAGCAGTCTCGCGGAGGTTTCCAGCACGTCGTGCAGTCTGGCAGTCGTTCAGGCCAGAACCTGGCCGCAAGGGCTTCTAGCGTGGTGTCCATGACGAACAACAGCGAGATCCGGCCCTTCCGCATCGACGTGCCGCAGTCCGGGTTGGACGACCTGGACGCGCGGCTGGACGCGGCGCGGTGGCCCGACCAGCCGGCGGGTGTCGGGTGGTCGCAGGGCACGCCGGTGCCGGTGGTGCGGGAGCTGGCCCGGTATTGGCGCGAGTCGTTCGACTGGCGGGCGGTGGAGCGGCGGATCAACGAGCTGCCGCAGTTCACCACCGACATCGACGGGCAGACCGTGCACTTCCTGCACATCCGCTCGGACGCGCCGGACGCGTTCCCGGTGCTGCTGACGCACGGCTGGCCGGGCACGTTCGTGGAGTGGCTGCCGGTGATCGGGCACCTGACCGGCGCCGGGGTGCACCTGGTGATCCCGTCGCTGCCGGGGTTCGCGTTCTCCGGTCCGACCGCGACCGGCGGCTGGGACCTGGACCGCACGGCGCGGGCGTGGGCGGAGCTGATGCGCCGCCTGGGCTACGACCGGTACGTCGCGGCGGGCAACGACGGCGGGTCGCTGGTCTCCCCCGTCGTCGGCCGCGTCGACCCCGACCACGTCGCCGGTGTGTACGTGACGCAGGCGTTCTCGTTCCCGTCCGGCGATCCCGCCGAGATGGCGGACCTGACCGAGGACGAGCAGCGGCGGCTGGGTGTGCTGGGGCGCTTCTGGGAGGAGATGTCGGGCTACGACAAGCTGCAGTCGACGCGTCCGCAGCAGTTGGCCTACGCGTTGACCGACTCGCCGGTGGGGCAGCTGGCGTGGGTGTTGCAGCTGCTGTGGGGCGAGGACATGCCCGAGGACACCGCCGCGGCGTTGGACCGGGATTTCGTGCTGACCGTGGCGACGATCTTCTGGGTCACCGGCACCGCCGGGTCCTCGGCCCGGTTCTACTGGGAGAACGCCCACGCCGACCAGCCGGAGGGGCCGACGACGGCGCCGTTGGGGGTGGTGGTGTTCCGGGACGACTTCCAGTCGATCCGCCGCTTCGCGCAGCGCGACCACGCGAACATCGTGCACTGGTCGGAGTTCGACACGGGCGGCCACTACCCGGGGTTGCAGACGCCCGACCTGTTCAGCGCCGACCTGGTCGGGTTCGTCGGCAAGGTCCGGTAGCCCAGATCCCGGTAGCCCAGGGTCCGGTGGTTCGGTGTCCGGTGGTTCAGGGAGCGGGGCGCCACACGGTCGTCGTCTTCACCGCGACGCCTTCCAGGTCCGGGGGAACCGGCACCGGGAAGGCGTCGACCCGCGTCCAGCCCCGCGGCAGGAACGACCGCTGCGGGTCGCCCACCAGCACCAGCGTGCCGCGGCGGTGGGCGGCCAGCAGGAACGGCTCCACCCGTGCGGCCATGTCCCGGTCGTAGAACACGTCACCCGCGAGCAGCACGTCCACGTCGGGGGTGGTGTCGAGGAGGTCGCCGGTGGTGACCTCGACGGTGACGTCGTTGGCGCGGGCGTTGAGGGCGATCGCCGCCGTCGCGACCGGGTCGATGTCGTTGGCCGTGACCAGGCCGCCCGCGCGGGCCGCGGCGACCGCCACCAGCCCCGAGCCCGACGCGATGTCCAGCACCCGGCGGCCCGCGACCAGCTCCGGGTGGTCGAGCACGTGCCGGGCCAGGGCCTGACCGCCCGCCCACGGGAACGCCCAGAACGGCGGCTCCGGCGAGCCCGTGCGCTCCCACAGCGCGATCATGTCGTCCGCGGTGCGCAGCACGATGTCCGGCGTCAACGGCACCGGCCGCGGGCTCGTCACCGAGCGGACCAACTCCTGCGCCGGGCCCGGTTCCACTAGGCCGACAGCCTCTGCGGCTCCAACGCCCGGGACAGCCCGTCCAGCGACAGCCCGACCGCCTCGCACAGCGCCGCCACGGTGAAGAACGCGGGCGTGGGCACCCGGCCGCGCTCGATCTTGCGCAGCGTCTCCACCGAGATCCCGGCCGCCGCGGCGACCTCGACCATGCTGCGCTGCCCTCGTGCCCGGCGCAGCAGTTCGCCGAGGCGTTCCCCGCGGTCGCGGTCGGACTGGGTGAGAGGCTGTCGCACCATGCTGTGATAGTAATACCGGTATTACTATCACGGTTGGGAGCATGCGGTGATCGAGTTGAAGAGCCCCGGCGAGCTGGACGCCATGCGCGCCGCCGGCGTCGTGGTGGCCGACGCGCTGGCGGCGGTGCGCGACCACGCCCGGGTCGGGGTCTCCCTGCTGGAACTGGACGAAGTGGCCCACCAGGTCATCCGCGACGCGGGCGCCAGGTCGTCGTTCCTGCACTACCTGCCGTCGTTCGCGCCGACCCCGTTCCCCGGCGTCATCTGCGCCTCGGTCAACGACCTCATCGTGCACGGCATCCCCGACGGCTACCGGCTGCGCGAGGGCGACCTGGTCAGCATCGACTGCGGCGCCCACCTCGACGGCTGGCACGGCGACTCCGCCATCAGCTTCGTCGTCGGCCGGGCGGACCCCGCCGACCTGCTGCTCATCGACACCGCCCGCCGCGCCCTGGACGCCGGGATCGCCGCCGCCGTGCCCGGCGCGAAACTCGGCGACGTGTCCCACGCCGTCGGCGTCATCGGCCGCGCCGCCGGCTACGGCATGCCCGCCGACTTCGGCGGCCACGGCATCGGCCGCGCCATGCACGAGGCGCCCGGCGTGCCCAACGAGGGCAAACCCGGCCGCGGCCTGACCCTGCGGCCCGGCATGGCCATCGCCATCGAGCCCATGTTCCACGCCGGCGGGCACGACGCGTACTACGCCGCCGAGGACGGCTGGGCCCTGCACACCGCCGACGGCAGCCGCGCCGCCCACGTCGAGCACACCGTCGCGATCACCGAGGACGGGCCGCGGGTGCTCACAGCCCCCCGGCAACCCGCAGCACCGCGCCCGTCGTGAACGACGCGCCGTCGCCCAACAGCCACGCGACGGCCTCCGCGATCTCCTCCGGCTCGCCGGGCCGGCCCAACGGGATGCGCGACGCCACCCGCTCCGGCCGGTCCGGCACCCCGGACAGCTCGTGGATCGCGGTGCGGACCGTGCCCGCCGCGACCGCGTTCACCCGGATCCCGCGCGGACCCAGCTCCTTGGCCAGCCCGACCGTCATCGCGTCCACCGCCGCCTTGCTCGCCGCGTAGTGCACGTACTCGCCCGGCGAGCCGAGCGTGGCCGCCGCGGACGACACCGACACGATCGACCCGCCCGCCACCAGGTCCCGTGCCGCCCGCCGCGCGCACAGCAACGCGCCCACCACGTTCACCTCGACCACGCGCCGCAGGTCCTCGGTCCGCAGCTCCGCCAACGTGCCCACCGGGCTGGTGATACCGGCGTTGACCACCACACCGGTCACCTGGCCGAGTCCGGCGGCGGTGTCGAACAGGGCGTCCACGTCCGCCTCGTCGGACACCTCCGCCCGCACCGCGACCCCGCCCACCTCCCGCGCCAACGCCTCCGCCTCGGCCGTCGCGGCGCGGTAGCCGATCACCACCCGGTGCCCGTCGGACGCCACCCGCCGCACCACCGCCGCGCCGATGCCCCGACTGCCACCGGTCACGACGATCAGGCCAGCCACGCCTCGACCTCCGCGTCCACCCTGCCCACCACATCCGGCGCGTCCGGCTGCGGCACCAGCATGTGCGCCAACCCCGGCACCTCCACCAGCCGCGACCCCGGCACCGCCGCGCACAGCGCCGCCTGCACCGGCCGGAACGCCGGATACTCCCGCTCACCCCGCACCACCAGCAGCGGCACGTCCAGCTCCGCCGCACGCGCGAGCACGTCCAACGGCTCCGCCGCCGCGTGCGAGGCGTCGGTCCAGGTGTAGGAGTCCAGCGCCCCGATCTCGATCGAGGCCTCCACCACCGCCCGGGCGGTCACCGCCGGGTTCACCACCGCCACCCGCCGCACCGCCACCACACCGCGCGCCGCCGTCAGCAACGACACGTGACCGCCCGCCGAGCCGCCCACCAGGTCCACCGGCCCGTCGTCGCAGCCCAGCTGCGCCCGCGCCTTCTCCACCAGCTCGGGCATCGCGGCCACCGCCGACTCCACCATCGGCGCGTACCCGTCCACTAATCCGTCGGGGCCCTCGCCCCACGCCGGCAGCGCCGCGTACACCCGCCACGCGTCCACCCCCGCCAACGGCAGCGCCTCGGCCATCGCCTCCGGAGTCCCCGGCTCACCCACCAGGTGCCACACCACCACCAACCGCCGCCCACCCGCCGCCGGCGGCGGCACCGCCACGAACCGCACCCCTGCCGCCTCACCCGTGATCATCATGACCCCGAACCTACGTCCCACCCTCGGGTTCCAGCGGCCATTCCGCGTCCACCCAACGCGAACACCCACCCCGAACACACACCCACAGCAGTCCTCGGACGTCCGAAAGCGTGAATCCGACCCCCGGTGTCACTCGAATGGCGCTGCCAGGGCACCCTGAGGCCGTGACCGAGCCGCGTTGCGCCGCGATCTCCGCGGACCTCGAGGAACCCCAGGCGGGCACCGCCGCCACCGCCGCCGCGTGGATCTGCCTCGAACAACCCGGCCCCTGGGGACGCGACGCCCTCACCCAGAGCCGCCTCGACCCCGCGCTCGGCGCCGAACTCGCCCGCCGCGCCGCCGCCACCGGCGTCCGCGTCCTGCTCATCCGCCGCCCCGGCCGCCACGCCGACACCCACCGCGACACCCCGCGCCGCGTCTACCTCGCCGCCACCACCCCCGGCCGGCCGTGGCTCGAACAGACCGACGTCGCCGCACCCGACGCGCTGCTCGACCTCGACTTCGCCGCCCTCGGCGCCGGCCGCTCCACCGGCTTCGGCACCCCCGTCACGCACCCGCTGCTCCTGGTGTGCACCAACAGCCGCCGCGACGTGTGCTGCGCCCTGCGCGGCCGCCCCCTCGCCGAAGACCTCGCGGCCACCCGCCCCGACGCCGTCTGGGAGTGCACCCACACCGGCGGCCACCGCTTCGCACCCACCGGCGTGCTGCTGCCCACCGGCTACACCTACGGCCGCCTCGACACCGACTTCGCCACCCTGCTGCTCGACCACGCCGCCCGCGGACGCGTCGTCACCGACCGCTGCCGGGGCCGCTCCACCCACGCCCCGCACGGCCAGGCCGCCGAACTCGCCGTCCGCGACCACATCGGCGAACACCGCGACGTGCTCACCGTCCACGGCGACACCGTCCACCACACCGACGGCCGCGCCTGGCGCGTCACCGTCGACACCCGCGACCTCCCGGCCGCCCGCCCCGCCAGCTGCGGCGCGATCCCCACCCAGGCCACCGAACTCGTCGTCACCGCCGTCGAGCAACTCGTCCCCGTCGGCTGACCCGAGCCGGCCTGTCAGGGGGACGTGACCCCGGCCGATCGCGGCCGTCCCGCGGTCGCCACCACCCGTCCCGCCTCCACCACCAGCCACACCCCGCACACACAGCGCACGTAGTCCACCGAACGGTGCGACGAGACCGGGTAGACGTGCTCGGCGCTGGGCCACCCGCAACAAGGGCATCTGGTGTTCACCCCACCAGCGTGATGTCATGGTTCAGTGCATTTCAACCCTTACGGCGGCGCGGCCGCGCAACTCGCCGCCGCCCTGGTCAACGCCGACCCCGACAGCAGCGCCGACGACCTGCTCGACCTGCTGCGCGAGCACGGCTACAAACCGGTCGGCACCCTCGACGCCGACCAGGCCCGCCAACTCACCGACTGGGCCGCCCGCCTCTCACCCGTCTTCGACGGCACACCCGACCAGGTCGCCCTGGTCAACGACCTGCTCGCCGAAGCCGCCGCCAAGCCCTACATCTCCACCCACGACGGCCGCACACCCCACCTGCACTTCGCCCCCGAACACGCACCCACACCCCACCGCGTCCGCGCGTTCACCGCCGCCGGCCTCGCCCACACCGTCTGCGAAGACCCCGGACGCCTCGGCCGCTGCTCCCGCCCCGGCTGCCACACCGTCTACGTCGACACCTCCCGCAACGGCCGCCGCCGCTTCTGCACCACCCGCTGCGCCAACCGCGTCCACGTCGCCGACCACCGCACCCGCACCGCCTGACCCCGCCCGCCGGGGCCGCGACGACGGCACCAACCGCGTCGACTCTCCACCACCCGCAACCCCGGACCGCGCCCTCACTGCATGACGCGGCGGCCGAAGCGGGCGTTGCCGAACTCCGCCGCCTCACCGATCAACGCCGACCCCACATCCGTGCGCCCCCGGAACCAGGCGTGCCGGAACCACGCGTCCTGGTGGAACACCACGTCACCGAACAACGCCCGCCCGCCGAACCGCACGTGCCGGAAATCCGCCCGACCCGACACCTCGGCCCGCCGCAGGTCCGCCCGACCCGACACCTTCGCCCGCGCGAACACCAACTGGTCCGCCACCTGCGCCGACCGCAACGACACGTTCCCCGTGAACACCGCCGACCCGAACGACGCCGACCGCGCGAACAACGCGTCCGTGAACACCGCGTGCCGCAGGAACCGCGCGCCCGCGAAGTCCGCGTCACCCGTCACCGTCATCGCCTCGAACCGGGCATCACCCAGGAACACCGCGCCCGTCAGGTTGACCTGGTTCACCCGGCAGCCCGACAGGTCGAAATCCACCAGGATCGCCCCCGGCGCGACCACGTTCATGCCCGGCCAGAAATCCTCACCCGGCCGCAGGTGCGACACCAGCTCCCGCTCCACCGCCGTCCGCCACGGCGCGTCCAACCCCAGGCTCACCCCGCCCCGCAACGCCGCCAGCCACGTGTCCACCACCGCCTGCCGCCGCCGGGGCGCCTGCCGGCCGATCTCGGCCAACAGCAACAACCCCTCCTCCTCGCCCGCCCGGAACAACCGGTTGGCCTCCCGCCACACCGACACCGGGGCGGGCACCGCCTCCGGCCCCACCCGCCGCCGCGCGTGCTCGTCGAGCAACGTCGCCGAGTGGGACGCGCGCACATGACGCACGACCACCCAGACGACGACCAACGCCACCGCCAACGGCACCAGCCACGAGGACATACCCCCGATCATGCCCGCACACGTACGTCGACGGACGTAACTCCAGTCACCGCTTCCCGACCGACGCCGCGACACGCGCCCGAGCGGAGCATCGGACACATGGACACCCCGCACACCCACACCCCCCAAACCCGGACCCCGCAAACCCGGACCCCACAGCCGGGCCTCCCGCTGCGCGCCTCCGACACCGACCGCGAGCACACCGCCACCCGGCTGCGCGACGCCGTGGGCGAAGGCCGCCTCACCCTCGCCGAAGCCGACGAACGCATCGCCGCCGCCTACACCGCCGTCCACCACCACGACCTCGCCGCACTCACCGCCGACCTGCCCGCCCCGCCACCACCACCGGCCGCACCCGAACGCCGGCGACCACGGCTGCTGCCCGTGGTCCTGCTGCTGCTCACCGTCGCCTGGATCGCCTCACCCCTGCCGTTCCCGTGGCCGCTCCTGCTGATCGGACTGCTGGTCCTGCGCGGGGTGCACCGGCGTCGCCTCCGCCACCACGACCCGATCACCCCGAACCCGCCCGCCCGAGCCTGACCCCGACACCCCGGTACCGCCGATCTCCGTGCGCGCCAGGGGCTCGGCCGACCCGGTCCTGCCATAGAGTCCGGACATGGCTGCTGCGATCCGGCGCGCTCACCTCACGCGACCTCGTCGCCGAATGCCTGCGCCGCATCGACCGCTACGACCGCGGCCTCAACGCGTTCCGGCTCGTCTTCACCGACCGTGCCCTCGCCGACGCCGACCACGCCGACGCCCGCCGCGCCCGCGGCGAGGACGCGCCCCTGCTCGGCGTGCCCGTCGCGGTCAAGGAAGACCTCGCCATCGCCGGACTGCCCACCACCAAGGGCACCGCCGCCGTCGACACCACCGCGCCCGCCGACTCCGGGATCGTCCGCCGCCTGCGCGACGCCGGAGCCGTCATCGTCGGCCGCACCCGCATGCCCGAACTCGGCCTGTGGCCCTACACCGAGTCCACCTGGGCCGGCGCCACCCGCAACCCCTGGTCACCCGACCACTCGCCCGGCGGGTCCAGCGGGGGATCGGCCGCCGCCGTCGCCGCCGGTCTCGTCGGCGCCGCCATCGGCACCGACGGCGCGGGCTCCATCCGCATCCCCGCGGCGTGCACGGGCCTGTTCGGCCTCAAACCGCAACGCGACCGCGTCCCGCTCGACCCCGACCGCGACGTCTGGAACGGCCTCGTCGCCGCCGGACCCATCACCCGCCACGTCGCCGACGCCGCCCTGCTCCTCGACGTCCTCGCACCCGGGACCGACCACACCACCGCCGTCACCGACACCCGGTCACTGCGCATCGCCGTGTCCCTGCGCCCCTGGGGCCCCGGCATCCCCGTCGACCCCGAGGTCCGCGACGCCGTCCTCGACACCGCCGGGCTGCTCGTCGACCTCGGCCACGACGTCACCCGCGTCGACCCCGAGCAGCACGACCTCACCGGACCCGTCGGGTTCGCCGTCCGCTACCTCACCAGCGCCGCCACCACCGAACACGAACTCGACCGACCCGACCGGCTCGACGCCCGCACCCGCGCCGTCGCCGCCCTCGGCCGCTCCCTGCCCGCACCGGTCGTGCGCGCCGCCCTCGCCCAGACCGCGAAACTCACCGAACACGCCAACCGGATCTTCGGCGACCACGACCTGCTGCTCACCCCCGCGCTCACCCGCCCACCCCTGCGCATCGGCGAATGGGACCGCCGACCCACGATCGCCGCACTGCTCGCCGCCGACCGCATGACCACGTTCCTGCACCTGTGGAACGTCACCGGCAACCCCGCCGCCGCCGTCCCCGCCGGCCACACCCGCACCGGCCTGCCCCTGGCCGTGCAACTCGTCGGCCCCACCGGCGACGAACGCACCGTCCTCACCGCCGCCGGCCAACTCGAACGCGCCCGCCCCTGGACCGACCGCCGCCCACCCGCCTACACCTGACCCCGAGAGTCGAACCCCCAGCGTGGGCCGCCGCCAGCTCGGCGGCGTGCGCCGTCTCACGGGCGGCCAACGCCGCCGGGTACTCGGCGCGGTCGGACCGGTTGGCGGTCATGAGCCGGTGGTCCACCGAGAGCAGGTAGTCCACGACCACCAGCGCCCCGGCCACGCCGAGGCTGAGCAGGAACGAGAAGTCCAGGAGGCCACCTCCCGGGTACGGCACAACATGCCGAAGACGTGGGCGGATGCAGCAGGGCACGGATCACAGGTGCGGTTTCCTTTACGCCAGGCGGAGTTCCGGTCGTCGATGAGTGCTGGCGTGCTTATAGTCGCCTTCCCGGAACGGGTGGGGTGAAGCGTGTGCCCGTCAGGGACGGGTGGGTGTGCGGGCACGCACCGCGGCTGCGGCGGTGGCCAGCGGTTGGTCGGTGTGCGGGTCCAGCCCGCCGAGTGGGCCGGTGACCGGGGCTGCCGAGATCACGCCCGGTGCGGGGTTCGGGGCGCACAGCAGCGCCAGCGCCAGGCCCACCGCGGCCTTCGCGGCGTGCTCGGAGCGGTGCCAACAGGTCAGCCGGACCACCACACGCTGAACAGCCGGCCACCGCCAGGTGTGACCGTCCTCCGCGACCAGCAGCCACGGCAACGACGGCGGACCACCATCGCGGCCGTGCCCGACCCGGGTGGACACCCGGATGCCGGACACGACCGGTTCCGGGCGGGCGGCGAGCTGCGGCCGGAGCACGCGGACGACCAGCCCGGCCACGTCGACCGGCACCGGCAGGGTCACGACTCCCCGCCCGCGCCCAGGCCCTCCACGGTCGACCCGTTGGCCTCGGCGGCACGTTTGAGCAGCCCGTAACGGGCCTCCACTCGATGCGCTCCCGCGCGGCCAAGCGCTCGATGCCGAACAACCGCCACGAGGTGACCACGGGTTGGCGGACGAGTTCGACCGGTGACGTTGCGCGCCGAGCACGTGCCGCAGCCCGGTTCGGTAATGGGCACCTGGCCAGCGCACGGCTCCGCGTTCGTACCGCGCGATCCCGTGCGCATCGAGGCTGTACCGCTTCCCGGTGGTCTCCCACAGCCAGGCGTTGACCGCCTCGGCCAGTTCACGACGCGACATCGGTTCGTCAGGGAGAGCGCGGGACGGCGTGCTGGCGGAGATCCGGCCGTTGATCCCCGACGACGTCGAGGAAGACAGGCTGCGCCGCCTGCACGAGTGCGGGTCGCCCTCGCTCGAGTGCTGCCGACCTCGCTGCTGTCGGCCCGAGCGTCCCGCCCCGCGCCTACCGCTCCCGACGCGCCAACTCCGCGCGCAGCCGCTGCAACCACTCCGGCACCGACCCGCCCGACACCGCGCCCAACTCGGCCTCCACCACCTGCCGCAACACCTCGTCCGAGCCCTCGCCCAACTGCGCCAGCACGTCCGCCCGCACCGACGGCCACACGCCCACCCCGGCCGCCACGGCCCGCAACCGCGTGTACGTCTCCAACGCCGGGTGCGCCAGGAACGCCCGCCGCCGCAACTCCACCGCCCGCTCCACCCACCCCGCACGCAGGCACTCGTCCACACCCAGGTCCACCAACCGGGTCGCCGCGCCACGCCCACCCGTCGCCGCCAGACCGCGCCCCACCCACTCCAGCGCCTCCTCCGACCGGCCAGCGTCCCGCAGCACCGTCGCCACCTGCAGGTAGTGCCACCCCGACGACAGGTCCCTGGCCAGCACCAACACCTGCAGGTCCACGTCACCGGTGAACTCGGCCAACTCCTCCATCACCCGCAGCAACGCCCACCGCTCCCGGTCGTAACGCCCGGTCCGGCCGAACCCGATCACCGGCAGCCGCTCGAACCGCGCCACCGCCTCCGCCCGGTAGAACGCCAACCCGTCCTCACCCAACGACGACGCGTACGGCGCCAACCGCACCTCCGGCGGCTCGACGAACCCCGTCTGCAACTTCAGCAGCCACGCCGCCAACTCCCGCCCGTCCGGCGGCTCCGCCAGGCACGCCACCGCGTGCAGGTCCAACACCCGGTCCACCAACCCGGCCAACGCCGCACGGTGCCCCACACCCGGCGCGGCCGCCACCAGCACCTCGGCCAGCTCCTGCGCCACCACCCGGCCACCCGGACCGCTCCGCACGAGGGCCGACAGATCCGCCAACACCGACGCCAACTCGTCGAACCGCACCGACCACGGGACGTCGACCCGGGCCAGTGCGGCCGCCGCACGACCGGTCAGAACGTCCACCGCGACATCCAACCGCACACCGACCCACCCGGCGACGCGCCACCCGGACACCCGTCACGTGATCAACCACCGTGAACACGCCGAAGGGCGCCGGCGATCACGCCGACGCCCCCGAAACCGCGACCAAGATCACTCGTTCAGCGAGCGCGGCGGCTCCGTCTCCCCGGCCGTCTCCCCGGACTCCACCTCACGCACCGACGGACCGGACGCCAACGGGCTGTGCTCCAGCGGACCGGGCACCTCCTTGCGCGCCACCGCCTCCGCCGCCCGCACCGCCTCGGCCACCGCCGGGTCCGGCGCCGTGTCGAACCAGTCCGCCACCGCCGGGTCGTCCTCCTCCGGCGCGGACGTCGTCGGCTCCTCGTAGGCAGGGGGCTCGTAGCGGAACACCCCGTCCTCACCCGGCGCGCCCAGCATCCGCGCGAACCCCTCCAACGCCTTGCCGTAGTCCGACGGCACCAGCCACACCTTGTTCGCGTCGCCCTGCGCCATCTGCGGCAACGTCTGCAGGTACTGGTAGGCCAGCACCTCCGGCGTCGGCTTGCCCGCCTTGATCGCCGCGAACACCTTCTCGATCGCCTTCGCCTGACCCTGCGCCTGCAGGTAGCGGGCCGCCCGCTCGCCCTGCGCCCGCAGGATCCGCGACTGCCGCTCCGCCTCCGCCGCCAGGATCGCCGCCTGCTTGGCGCCCTCGGCCTGCAGGATCTGGCCCTGCTTCTGGCCCTCCGCGGTCTTGATCGCCGACTCCCGCTGGCCCTCGGCGTTGAGGATCATCGCGCGCTTCTCCCGGTCCGCGCGCATCTGCTTCTCCATCGAGTCCTGGATCGACGGCGGCGGGTCGATCGCCTTCAACTCCACCCGCGCCACCCGGATGCCCCACCGCCCGGTCGCCTCGTCCAGCACACCGCGCAACTGGTTGTTGATCTGGTCACGCGACGTGAGCGTCTCCTCCAGGCTCATCCCGCCGACCAGGTTGCGCAGCGTCGTGGTCGCCAACTGCTCCACACCCACGATGTAGTTCGAGATCTCGTACACCGCGGCACGCGGATCGGTCACCTGGAAGTACACGACGGTGTCGATCGACACCGTCAGGTTGTCCTGCGTGATCACCGGCTGCGGCGGGAACGACACCACCTGCTCGCGCAGGTCGATCCGGGCACGCACCCGGTCGAAGAACGGCACCAGGATGTTCAACCCGGGCGCGGCGGTGGTGCGGTAGCGGCCCAGCCGCTCGATCACCGCGGCCGTGGCCTGCGGGATGACCAGCACCGACTTCACCATGACTACCAGCACGAACAGCACCAGGACCGCGATGACGATCAGCGTGGTGGTCAACTCTCCAGCCTCCACTCAGGCCCCGGACAGCACCACTGCGGTCGCGCCCGAGATCTCGACAAC
This sequence comes from Saccharothrix deserti, assembly GCF_009769385.1. Lineage (GTDB taxonomy): Bacteria > Actinomycetota > Actinomycetes > Mycobacteriales > Pseudonocardiaceae > Actinosynnema > Actinosynnema deserti. The sequence goes on along the minus strand of NZ_ML775961.1, from coordinate 403,270 downwards.
AGTGACTTCGGCGCCGGGCTCGATCACCTCGCGGTCCAACGACCGCGCCGACCACACCTCGCCACCGATCCGCACCCTACCGCCGTGGCCGTCCACAGTGGACACGACGATCGCCGTGCTGCCCACCAGGGCCTCCACGCCCGACTTGTGGCCCGTGCCCAACGCCATCCGGCGTTTGATCGCGGGCCGCGCGCCCACCACCAGCCCCAGCGACACGATCCCGAACACGATCGCGCTGACCACCACGTCCGCGCCCAACGCCGACGCACCCGCCGCGCCCAGGGCCGCCAGGCCCAGCATGACCAGCACGAAATCGCCCGAGAGGATCTCGGCCGCCACCAGGACGACACCGAGGATCAACCAGATCAGCGCGGCCACACGTCCATACTCGCACCTCGCCGGGTCGGGGTGGGGCGTTTCACCCGAGTGCAGGGTCCGTCACGAAGTCGATCAACCGCTCCACCGCGCCGATCAGCGGCGTCTCCAGGTCCCGGAACCCCGACACCCCGGCCAGCACCCGACGCCAACCCTCCCAGGTCTCGCCCCAGCCCAGCGCCTCGCACACCCCTTCCTTCCACGGCACGCCACGCGGCACCACCGGCCACGCCGCGATCCCCACCGACGCCGGTTTCACCGCCTGCCACACATCCACGAACGGGTGACCGGTGACGAGGACGTGGTCGTCGCGGATCGCGGACACCAGCCGCGACTCCTTGCTGCCCTCCACCAGGTGGTCCACCAGCACGCCCAGCCGCCGCCCCGGACCGGTGCCGAACTCGTCGATCCGGTCGGCCAGCACGTCCACCCCGTCCAACGGCTCGACCACGACGCCCTCCACGCGCAGGTCGTGACCCCACACGCGTTCCACCAGTTCGGCGTCGTGCAGGCCCTCCACCCAGATCCGGCTGTCGCGCGCCGTGCGGGCCCGCAGCCCCTCGACCTTCACCGAACCCGACGCCGTCCGCGCCGGTTTCATCTGGGCGGGTTCGGCGGCGGCGGGCGCGGGCCGCACCAGCGTCACCGGGCGGCCGTCCACCAGGAACCCCGCCGGCCGCAGCGGGAACAGCCGGTGCCGGCCCTGACGGTCCTCCAGCACCACCTGCCCGTGCTCGAACCGCACCACCGCGCCGCAGAACCCCGACGCCGGGTCCTCCGCCACCAGCCCGACCTCGGCCACCACCTCGGGCACCGTCTTGCGCTTGCGGCCCGACAGCACGTCGCGGCCGTAGTCGTGTGATCGCACGGCCGGCGACGTTACCGGCCCGGGACGCGTGAGCGCGGCTACGCCGTGCGGTCGGCGGCGGACGGGTCGGCAGACCGGGCGACGGACGGGTGGTCCGGGAAGAACCCGGCGAACACCTCGCACCACGCCGCCAACCGGTCGCCGTCCACCACCGCGGACATCCGCCCGATCCCTTCCCGCAGGTCGGGGTAGGAGTAGGCGAAGTCGACCGCGTCGACCGCCGGATCACCCACGCACGCCCGCGGATCGATCGCCACCAGACCCCGCGCGCCCGCGTCCAGCACGTTGCGCAGGTGCAGGTCGCCGTGCAGCAACGTCGGCGTCACCCGGTCCCGGGCCAGCTCCGCCGCCTTCTCGTGCGCGGCGTCGTGGTCGCCCGGGTATCGCGCACGCAGCACCCCGAACACGAAGTCCACCCGCTCCGACAACGGCGGGAACCCGTCCGGCGGCGGAACGCGCAGCCCGCGCAGCACGTCGAGCAGCTCCGCACCGTCCGGCTCCGGGCCGTCGGCCGCGGGCGTCCCCGGCGCCAGGCCCTCCAGCAGCAACGCCCCACGCGCCGGATCCGCCGCCAACACCCGCACCACCCGCGGCGACGCCTCCCACGCCCGCAGCGCCGCGTGCTCCGCGACCGCGAGCGCCGGCTCCGGCGTCACCTTCAGCACCACCGGCACACCGGCCCGGTCGCACAACACCGTGTGCGACGTGCCACCGGAGAACGGCCGCACCACCTCCAGGCCCCAGTCCCGGCACAACCCCGCCACCAGCGACGGCAGCCCGTCCAACCACGACCGCACCCCCACGCCGAAACGCCGCGTCATGCGGTCCTCCAGCGTCGTCCCAAGCCTGGCCGGCAACGGTCCGGTCGGCGGTCCGGTCATCGGCGGTCCAACCTGAAGATGAACTCCTCCACGTCCTCGCCCCGCCCCTCGGCGAACCCGACGTCCTCGCCGACCGCGACGAACCCGCACTTCTCCAACACCCGCAGCGCACCCAGGTTGTCCACCACCGCCCGCGCGTACAGCGGTCGCAGCGGCTCGGCCTGCAGGAACAACTCCAACGCCGCCGTCGCCAGCCCTTCACCCCAGTGCGCCGGATCGATCCAGAAACTCACCTCGGGCTCACCGAACTGCGCCGACCGCAGCACGTGCCCCACCACCACGCCGTCGAACACGACCGTCCGCGCCACCACCTGCTCGTCGGCCAGGATCCGCGCCCACCGCACCAGGAACGCCCCCCGGTCCGTCGGATCCGCCGAGGTGAACGCGGCCATCCGCACCGCCTCCGGATCGCACTGGTGCTCGAAGAACATCAGCACGTCGGCCGCGGTCACCTCGCGCAGTTCGACGTCCACGCGGCAAGTAGACCGCACACACCCTCGGTGCCAGAAGATCCCCCCGGACGGGATCCACCCGCGCGATCCCGCCGGTCAGAACGCCGGCCAGGGGATCGCCGGCCAGTCGTTCGACGGCTCCGGGTACACCCCGGACGCCAGCAGCTTCTCCACCCGCTCCGTCAACGCCCGCACCTCCACGCGCGTCAGGTGCTCACCCAGCCGGTCGGCCAACCCGCCGTCCAGACACGACCGCAGCCGCCGCAGCGCCTCCACCGCGTCCTCCGGCAACGCCTCGCCCAGCCACCCCCACAACACCGTGCGCAGCTTGTCGTCGGAATGCAGGCAGATCCCGTGGTCCACCCCGTACACACCGCCGTCCACCGCGTGCAGCACGTGCCCGCCCTTGCGGTCGGCGTTGTTCACCACCACGTCGAACGCCGCCATCAACCGCACCCGCGGGTGGTCGGCGTGCACCAGCACCGCCGGATCGCCGTACCGGTCGTGCGCCCGCAGCACCGAACGCCACCCCGGCCGCACCTGGTCCACCGGCACGATGTCCACCAGGTCGTCGTCCTCGCGGGTCTCCACCCACAACTGCACCATGCCCGACCCGAACGGCCCCGCACGCAGCACCGTCGGCGGCACGATGTGCACCCCCGCCGCCTCCGACACCAGGTAGGTCGCCACCTCGCGGCCCGCGAGCGTGCCGTCGGGGAAATCCCACAACGGGCGCTCGCCGCGCACCGGCTTGTAGACGCACTGCGCGGTCACGCCCTCCAGGCTGATCTTGCAGAACAACGTCGCGTTCGACGCGTCCACCAACCGGCCCTCGACCTCGATGCGACCGCGCTGCAGTAAGTCGAGCACCCCGTCGTCGCCAGGACTCACGCCCACGTCCGGCTCAGCCCTCGTCCGAGCGACGGTAGCCGTTCTGCCTCGGGCAGACGTGGCCCTCGGGGTCCAGCGGCTCCGAGCACAGCGGGCACGGCTTGCGGCCCGCCCGCACCACCCGGTCGGCGCGTTCGGCGAACGCCCGCGCCTCCACCGGGGTCAGGAACACCCGCACCGCGTCCGGCCCCTCCTCGGTGTCGTCGAGGACCACCGCCTCGTCGACCTCCTCCTCGGTGATCGCGAGCAGTTCGATGACCACCGCGCGGGACTCGGCGTCCCAACCCAGCCCCATCGTGCCGACCTTGAACTCCTCCTCGACCGGCACCGTCAGAGGTTCGGTGTCCCGGAGGTCTTCGGGTACCGCCTCGGGGACCTCCGCGCCGAACCGCCGGTGCACCTCCTCCAGCAGCGAGCCGATGCGCTCGGCGAGTACGGCGACCTGTTGCTTCTCCAGCGCTACGCTGACCAGCCTGGCCTCCTCGGAGGCCTGCAGGTAGAACGTGCGCTCGCCAGGCTGCCCGACTGTGCCGGCGACGAACCGGTCGGGCTGGCGGAATACGTGGATGACGCGTGCCATGACAACGACGACCCTAGGCCACGCGAGCAAGATCGGCAGCCCTGCCCCCCGGGTTTTCGTCAACTGCGTTCGATCGGCGCTGACCCGCCCCCGGACACCCCTATAGGGTCGGCCGCGTGGTGAAGATCGCACCGTACGGAACGTGGACATCGCCCATCGGCGCGGCCGACGCCGCCGCCGCAGGTGGGGGCCTGCAGTGGGTCGACCTGCACAACGGTCGACCCTGGTGGGCCGAGGGACGCCCCGCCGAGGACGGCCGGGTCGCGCTGGTGCGCGACGGGCAGGACCTGCTGCCGCCGCCGTGGAACGTCCGCAACCGCGTCCACGAGTACGGCGGGCGGCCGTGGGTCGTGCTGGACACCCCCTCGGGAACGCGCGTGGCCTTCACCAACTGGGACGACCAGCGGATCTACGTGTTCGACCCCGACGACCCGCAGCCCGTGCCGCTCAGCCCGACGCCCGCGCGGCACCACGGCTACCGCTACGCCGACCTCACCGCCGGACCCGGACACACCGAGGTGTGGTGCGTGCGCGAGACCGTCACCGGCGACGCGCGCACCGACGTGCGGCGCGAACTGGTCGCGCTGCCGCTGGACGGCTCCCCGGTGCGGGTGCTGGCCGCCAGCCACCACTTCATGACCGGGCCCCGGCTCTCGCCCGACGGCCGCCACTACGCCTGGATCGGCTGGGGCCACCCCCGCATGCCGTGGGACGGCACCGAGCTGTGCGTCGCCGAGGTCGGCTCCTCCGAGCACCGGGTCCTCGCCGGCGGTGTGACCGAGGCCGTGTGCCAGGTCGAGTGGGAAGTGCCCGCCGTAGCCGGTCAGACGCCGGCGCTGCTGGCACTGACCGACCCCGACGGCTGGTGGAACCTGTTCCGCATCGGCCTGGACGGCACGTCCAAGAACCTCGCGCCGTGTGCGGAGGAGCTGGGCGGGCCGATGTGGCGGCTGGGCAACCGGTGGTTCGCCACCATCAGCCCCGGCCGCTACGCCGTGCTGCGCTCCGGCGCGCTGGCGGTGCTCGACGAACGCAGCGGCACCGTCACCGACATCGACGTGGACCTGCCCGTGTGGCACGCGCACCTCGCCGTGCACGACGGCGTCGTGGTCAGCGGCGCCGCCGGACCGCTGGCCGAGTCCGCCGTGGTGTCGCTGGACCTGTCCACCGGCACGCTCACCTCGCACACCCCGGTCGAATCGCCGTTCCCGGAGGAGTACCTGCCGGTGCCGGAGGAACGCGTCTTCACCGGCCCCGACGGCGACGTCCCCGCCTACGTCTACCCGCCGCGCAACCCCGGCTTCACCGGGCCCGCCGACGAGAAGCCGCCTTACGTCGTGCACGTCCACGGTGGGCCCACCGGCCGGTCGTCGCCCGTGATGGACCTCGACCTGGCGTACTTCACCAGCCGCGGCATCGGCGTGGTGGCGGTCAACTACGGCGGCTCCACCGGCTACGGGCGGGCGTTCCGGGAACGGCTGCGCGAGCAGTGGGGCGTGGTCGACGTCAACGACTGCGCCGCCGTCGCCCAGGCGCTGGCCGACGAGGGCACCGCCGACGGCCACCGGCTCGGCATCCGCGGCGGCAGCGCCGGCGGGTGGACCTCGGCGGCATCGCTGACGTCGGTGAAGACCTACCGGTGCGGGATGGTCGCGTTCCCCATCCTCGACCTGGTCGGCTGGACCGGTGCGGGCGGCGAGACCCACGACTTCGAGTCGCGGTACGTGGAAGGCCTGGTCGGGCCGTGGCCGGCGGCGGCCGACCGGTACGCCGAACGGTCACCGTCCAACAAGGTCGACCGCCTGGCCGGGCCGGTGCTGCTGCTGCAGGGCCTGGAGGACGAGATCTGCCCGCCCGAACAGGCCGACCGGTTCGCGAGCGCACTCGACGGCACCGGCATCCCGCACGCCTACCTCACGTTCGAGGGCGAACAGCACGGGTTCCGCAAGGCCGAGACCATCGTCGCCGCGCTGGAAGCCGAGCTGTCGTTCTACGGCCAGGTCTTCGGCTTCACCCCCGAGGGGATCCCCGTCCTGGAGTTGCGCCGGTGAGACCGGCCGCACCGGAGGCGGCCACCGCAGCCAGGACCCCCGCCGGGACCCCTGCTGTGGCCCCTGCTGTGACCCCTGCCGGTGCCGCCTCCGGTCAACCGCCGCTGCTGCGGCCGGGCGACCGGGTCACCGTCGTCAGCCCGGCCGGGCCCGTCTCCGCCGACCTCCTCGACGCCGGCACGACCTGGCTGCGCAAATGGGGCCTGGACGTCCGGCTCGACCCGAACGTCCTCGACATCCACCCGACCCTGCCCTACCTCGCGGGCCACGACGCCGACCGCGCCCGTTCCTTCGAACAGGCCTGGCTCGACCCGTCGGTGGACGGGGTCCTGTGCGCCCGCGGCGGGTACGGCAGCCTGCGCATGGTCGACCTGGTCGACTGGACCGCCGTCACCGCGCACCGCAAGGTCTTCGTCGGCTCCAGCGACACCACCGCCCTGCACGAACGGTTCTGGCAGCACGGCACACCGACCTGGTTCGGGCCGATGATCGCCACCAGGGCGTTCGTCGAGGACACCACCGCCCGCGAACGACTCCACCGCGCCCTGTTCACCGGCGTGCCGTCCTACACCGGCGTCGGCATGGCTCCCGGCACAGCACGCGGCGTCGCGGTCGGCGGCAACCTCAGCCTCCTCGTCGACCCGCCGCCCGACGGCGCGATCCTCCTGCTGGAGGACGTCAACGAAGAGCCCTACCGCCTGGACCGGATGCTCACCGGCCTGCTGCGGTCCGGGTGGTTCGCCCCGGTCGCCGGGCTGGTCCTCGGCTCGTGGACCGGGTGCGGCGACGCGTCCGCCGTGCTCGCCGACCGACTGGGCGGACTCGGCGTGCCGATCGTCGCCGACGCAGGCTTCGGGCACTGCGACGGCCAACTCACCGTCCCGCTCGGCGTGCCGGTCGAGATCGACGGCGCCACCGGTGCGGTCACCGTGGGCGGGTGAGGCCGGTCTTCCGGGCACGACTCTTCCGGGCACGACGACGCCAGCCGCACGCTTCGAAACTCCGGCATCCAGCTACCGACGCCACACCACCCCCTACCCGGTCACCGCGCCGAACACGTGGGTACACACCCCACTTCTGCCCGCCACCGACAAGTTGCGCCGCTCGAAGCCACCCGGACTAGGCGCGGTCGTCCCGCAGTGTCTGACCTCCTTACAGCGTCTGACTGTCACGCGGCGGCTGGTTGTCCCGCAGCGTCTGTGTCTGCGTGTCCCGCAGTGTTTGGGTGTCGCGTCGCACCTCCTCCGCCCGGTCGCTGACGGCCTGGATCTCGTCGGCCAACCCCGGATTGGTCGCCCGGACCTTGCCCAAAGCCGCCATCAAGGGCCCGAGCAGCGCGACGGCGTCGTCCTCCGCCAGCGCCTCGCGGACCACCACGTCCACCCGCCCCACCTGACCGGCCAGGCTGCGCAGTGACGCGGCGTTGTCGCGCGCCCACTGCGACACCGCGCGGTCGGCCGCCCGCTTGTCCCGCTCGGCGCGCACCCGTCCCTCGGCTGTCGCGCCCAATTCCGACGGGCGCAGCCTCAGGTACCGGCGCTCGGCGGCCTGTCGACTGGCCACCCCGAGCGCGGGCGCGAGCTCGGCCCAACTCGTGCCCAGCTCACGCGCCGCGGCGATCAGCTGTGGTTCCCATCCGGCCAGCTCACCGCGCAGTTGCCGCAGGAGGACCAGTGCGGACAACACCTGCCCCGCACTGAGGTCGTCTCCAGTGGCCGCCTCGCGGACGGTCTCGTAATCTCCGATCGCCATGACGTCAACTTACCGACGACATCCGGTGTTGTCAACGATATGACGACGTGGTAGAACTGGTGTCGACAGCGCATTGACCCGAAAACCAGGAGGTGTTCCCGATGTTGATGCGCACGGACCCGTTCCGGGAGCTGGACCGGCTGGCGCAGCAGTTCTTCACCGGACCGGGCACCTGGTCGCGGCCCACACCCATGCCGATGGACGCCTACCGCGCCGGGGACGAGTTCGTCGTGGAGTTCGACCTGCCCGGTGTCTCGCCGGACGCGATCGACCTCGACGTGGAGCGCAACGTGCTCACCGTGAAGGCCGAGCGGCGCCCGCACCGGACGGAGGAAGAGGTCGAGATGCAGCTGTCCGAGCGGCCGCTGGGCGTGTTCTCGCGCCAGCTGTTCCTCGGCGAGTCGCTCGACGTCGACCGGATCAAGGCCGACTACAACGCCGGCGTGCTGACGCTGCGCATCCCCGTCGCCGAGAGGGCGAAGCCGCGCAAGATCAGCATCGGTCAGACCGAAGGCACGACGAAGGAGATCAACGCCTGACGACCGACCGCCGTCGGATACCGGATGTGCACCGGGTCTACGGCAGGTAGGCCCGGTGCACGTCGTCCACCGACCACAACCACCGCGACGCCCCGACCGGCAGGGCCCACATGCGGCGGTAGTGGTCGACCATCGCGGTCTCGAAGTCCCAGCGGCGCTCGACCAGCCGTGCCGCGCCCTCGACGATCTCGCCCAGGTCGGCGCTGATCCTCTCGAACGACATGCTCGGCGAGCGTGGACCGTCGTCGTCCACCGGCTCCGGGTCGGGACCGAACAACGTGTAACAGGGGAACCGCGACACATCCGGCAGGACGCTGTAGAAGGGGGTGCCAGGGAAGTAGTACTCGGGCCACTTGTTGCCCGAGATCGTCAACCACGGGGCGCCGACCGCGAGGGCGGCCATCCCGAACCCGGTGTGCGGCGACACCAGCACGTCGCTGCCCGCCACGGCACCCAACTGGTCGAGCAGCGGCCGGTCCACCACGCTCACGGACCGCTCGACCGAGGCGACCAACCCGGCGAACTCGTCCCGGCCGAAGCTGGTGCTGGTGCGGCCGTCGTCGTTCAGCTTGCCGACGAACAGGAACTCCACGCCGGGGAACCGTTCGGCGAGGGCGTCGAGCACCAGACGCCACGACCGCACCGACGGGTACAGCTCGCGCGGCGAACTGCCTCCGGGCAGCACGGCGATCCGCACAGGCTCGGACGCCGAGGCGGACGTGGTGTGCCCGGACGACGGTCCGATCGCAGTCGAGTCGGCTGCACTCGAGTCGGCTGCCGTCACAGTGGCTCGGGCTGGACTGGCTGCGGTCGCAGTGTCTGCGGCCGGACCGGCCGGGACTTGAGTGGGACTGGCTGGGGCTCGAGTGGCTGCGGCTGGACTGACCGGGGCTGGACTGGCTGCGGGGCGGGTGGCGGCGATCGGCAGCCGCAGGTGCCCGCCGCGCTGGTACGGGAACGTCGCGGTGCCGGGCCGCAGGTAGGCCCGCGCGTCGTCGTAGTACCGCGCCAGGCCGGGGAAGGAGGAGCGTTGCCAGGCCTGACTGGCGCGTTCGTCCTCGACGATCTGGTCCCAGTCCGGCGCGATGGCGCCGAGTTGGGGTCGGAAGTCGACGGTGCCGTCGAAGACGTCGACGTCGACCGGGTACACCTCGTCGATGAACGGGCTGATCTCGGCCAGTTCGCACGGGGTGGCGGAGTTCAGCACGACTCCGATGCGCAGGTCGGGGTTGGCCAGGCGGTAACCGTGGCAGCGGTGCACGGCCTCGATGGCGTGGCCGACCGGATGGCAGTAGACGAAGTTGACCAGGAGGGAGCCCGACACGACGTGATCATGAGCGGAAACCGGTGGCTCGTGCCACCCGATTTCCGCGAGGATCGCCGGTCATGCGACCTGACCCGGGCGAAGTGCTGCACTTCTCGGAAGACCCGACGATCACCCGGTTCGAGCCGCACGTCGCCGCGACCGCACAGCAGCCCGAGGCCTACGTCTGGGCCGTCGACCACGCGAGGGCGCCCGACTACTGGTTCCCGCGCCAGTGCCCGCGCGCGATGACGTGGGTGGAGCCGACCACCAGCGCCGAGGACCGGGCGTGGCTGGGTGCCGAGCGGGTGCACGCGATCGAGTTCGGCTGGCTGCGCCGGATCCAGACCGCACACCTGTACGCGTACCGGTTCGACGCCGGGGCGTTCCGGCCGATCGGCGACCCGCCCAACGCGCACGTCGCGACCGAACCCGTCGAACCGCTCGGCGAACCGGAGCCGGTCGGGGACCTGCTGGCGTTGCACGAGGAAGCCGGGATCGAAGTGCGGCTGATGACCAACCTGTGGCCGTTCTGGCGAAGGGTGGTGGGCAGCACGTTGGGGTTCAGCGGCATCCGACTGCGCAACGCCGTGCCGGAACCCGTGTGACGGCGACCGGCGGGCTGGGCGCGCGGGGCAGGGTGTGGGCCGGTTCGGCGGAGTCGGCTCGTTCACGGCGGGGTCAGCGGAAGTCGGCGGCGTGGTCGCGGGCCCACTGTTCGAACTTGAGGCCGGGACGGCCCAGGACCTGCTCGACGTCCGGGGACACCCAGTTGTTGCCGTCGGGGTAGCGGCCCATCTCCAGGAACCACTCGATGACATCGGGCGGGTAGATGTCCCGCCACAGGTCACGGGCCTGCTCCGGGGTGAGTTCCACGAACTCGACGTCACGGCCGATGGCCTCGCCGATCATCCGGACCGCGTCCCGACGCCGCACCGGTTCCGGGCCGGTGGGCTGGTAGGTCCGGCCCGCGTGCCCGTCCTCCAACAGCGCCTTCACGATGATCGCGGCGATGTCGTCCTCGTGCACCATCGTGCTGTTCCAGTCGCCGAACGGCGCCCGCACCACGCTCTCCGCACGGATCGACGGCACCCATTCCCACGTGTTGGCCATGAACTCGGCGGGGAACAGGTGCGTCCACTCCATCCCGGACGACTCGATCGCCCGGTGGAACACCCGGTGCCACGACTCCAGCGGATCGTCGTCGGGACGGCTCGGGTCGTTGTGCCCGAGGTGCGTCAGACGCCGCACGCCCGCCTGCACCAGCACGTCGACGATCGCGGGGCCGTCGCCCTCCATCGACACCAGGTGCACCCGCTCCACCCCGCGTAACGCCGGAGCCAGCGACGACGGGTCGGTGAAGTCACCGGCCACCACCTCCACCCCGACCGGCAGCCGGGCCGCGGCCGGATCGCGGGTCAGCGCACGGACCGACCGGCCCGCCTCGAGCAGGCGGCGCACCACGCACCGCCCGACGGTGCCGGTCGCACCGGTGACCAGAATCGGCATCATTTCCTCCTTGTGAAACTCGCGGGCATGACTCATATGCCCAGGTGAGAGGGCTTGGCTGAGTGAGTTCGGCGACGGGACGGAGAATGCCGGGAGAAATACCGGATTGTCAAACGCGAACACCGTGTTCACGTTTTGCGGAAATGAACGCACGACGCCGCGGGTTGCCTACATACCGACCGGTCGGTACCCTCGCGGCGTGGACGAACGGCGCATCGACGCGGTGGTGCTGGACTGGGGTGGCGTGCTCACGGTCTCCGTGCCCGCCTTCATCGAGGACTGGCTGACTTCGGAGAACATCGACCGGGACCGCTACGGCGTGACCATGCGGAACTGGATGGGGCGCGAGGCCGCCCCGGACAACCCGGTGTTCCGGCTGGAGACCGGCGAGCTGACACCGGCGGAGTTCGAAGCGCTCCTGGCCGCCGAACTGGTCACCCTCGACGGCCGTGAGGTGGCGTCGAAAGGCCTGCTCCGCCGCATGTTCGGCAGTGCGCACCCCGACCCGAAGATGGTCGACCTGGTCCGCGAACTGCGCGCCGACGGCCTGCGCACCGTGCTGCTGTCCAACAGCTGGGGCGAGGGCTACCCCGAGGACCTGCTGCTGGAGCTGTTCGACACCATCGTGATCAGCGGCCGGATCGGCCTGCGCAAGCCGGACCCGCGCATCTTCCACCACACCCTCGACCAGATCGGGCTGCCCGCCCACCGCTGCGTGTTCTTCGACGACGCGCCGGTCAACGTCGAGGCGGCGCAGGCGGTCGGCCTGCACGCCCACCGGCACACCGACGCCGACACCACGCGCGCCGTGATCGCCCAGCTCAGGGGAGCCGCCGCATGACCGAACTGCCCGGCCTGGACCTCGACCGACTCGCCACCCATCTGAGGACCGGGCCGCTGACCGGCGAACTGATCCCCGGCGGACGCTCCAACCTGACCTACCGGGTCACCGACGGCGCACGCCGCTGGGTGCTGCGCCGCCCGCCGCTGGGCCACGTCCTGGCCACCGCGCACGACATGTCCCGCGAGTACCGGGTGATCAAAGCCCTCACCGACACCGCCGTGCCGGTGCCGGCGGTCGAGCTGCTGTGCGAGGACACCGACGTCATCGGCGCGCCGTTCTACCTGATGGAAGAGATGCCCGGCGCGGCGCTGCGGCACCGCGACCAGTGCCCGTGGCTGACCCCGGACAAGGCCCGCACCCTCTCGGAACGGCTGGTCGACGTGCTAGCCGACCTGCACGCGGTCGACCCGAAGGCGGTCGGCCTCGGCGACTTCGGCCGACCGGACGGCTTCCTCAAGCGCCAGGTCGCCCGCTGGGGCAAGCAGCTGGAGGCGTCGCGCAGCCGTGAGCTGCCCGGCATCGACGAACTGCGCGACCGGCTCGCCGACACCGTCCCGGACTCCGCCCGCGCCACGATCGTGCACGGCGACTACCGGCTGGACAACGTCCTGGTCACCGAGGACCCGCTGGACATCAGCGCGGTCCTGGACTGGGAGATGGCCACGTTGGGCGACCCGCTCGCCGACCTCGGCCTGCTGTGCGTGTACTGGAACGGCATCGGCGCGCAGGACGACCCGATCACCGGCACCGTGCCCACGTTGCCCGGGTTCGCGGGCACCGACGAGATGGTGCGCCGCTACGCCGAGCGCAGCGGCGCCGACACCGGCGGCCTCGCCTGGTACACGGCGTTCGCCTACTTCAAGCTCGCCGTGATCCTCGAAGGCATCCACTTCCGCTTCACCCGCGGCAAGACCGTGGGAGCGGGGTTCGACCAGATCGGCCAACTCACCCTGCCGCTGGTCCGGCAGGGACTCGCCGCGACCTCAGGGGAGCACTGATGGACTTCGCCTACGACGCCAAGACCGAGGAACTGCGCGACAAACTGCTGCGGTTCATGGACGAGTTCGTCTACCCCGCCGAGCCCGTCGCCGAGCAGCAGCTCCACGACGCCGAGGACCCGTGGGCCCGGCCGCCGGTCCTGGAGGAGCTGAAGGCCGAGGCCCGCAGGCAGGGCCTGTGGAACCTGTTCCTGCCCGACCCCGAGCACGGCGGCGGCCTGACGAACCTCCAGTACGCGCCGCTGGCCGAGATCACCGGCCGCAGCCCGCACCTGGCGCCCGAAGCGCTCAACTGCGCCGCGCCGGACACCGGGAACATGGAGGTGCTGGCGATGTTCGGCACCGAGCAGCAGAAGAAGCAGTGGCTGCGGCCCCTGCTGGACGGCGAGATCCGGTCCGCGTTCTGCATGACCGAGCCGGACGTCGCGTCCTCCGACGCCACCAACATCGCCACCAGCATCGAACGCGACGGCGACGAGTACGTGATCAACGGCCGCAAGTGGTGGTCGTCGGGCGCGATGAACCCGAACTGCGCGATCTTCATCGTGATGGGCAAGACCGACCCGGACGCCGAACGGCACCGCCAGCAGGCCATGATCCTGGTGCCCCGCGACACGCCGGGCGTGCACGTCAAGCGCGGTATGCACGTGTTCGGCTACACCGACGCCTCGCACGGCGGCCACGCCGAGATCGTGTTCGACGACGTGCGCGTGCCCGCCGACAACCTGATCGCCGGCGAAGGCGAGGGCTTCGCGATCGCCCAGGCCCGCCTCGGCCCCGGCCGGATCCACCACTGCATGCGGCTGATCGGCATCGCCGAACGCGCGCTGGAGCTGATGTGCCGCCGTGCGGTGCAACGGGTGGCGTTCGGCAAGCCGATCGCCCGCCAGGGCGTGGTGCAGGAGTGGATCGCCGAGTCGCGGGTGCGCATCGAGCAGGCCAGGCTGCTCGTGCTCAAGACGGCGTGGCTGATGGACACCGTCGGCAACAAGGGCGCGCACACCGAGATCCAGGCCATCAAGATCGGCACGCCGATCATGGCCGAGTGGGTGCTGGACAAGGCGATCCAGGCGCACGGCGCGGGCGGCGTGAGCCAGGACTTCCCGCTGGCCGAGCTGTGGGCGGCGGCACGCACCCTGCGCCTGGCCGACGGGCCGGACGAAGTGCACCGGATGTCGCTGGCCAAGCGGGAGCTCAAGCGGTATTTGTGACAGGGTGAGCGACTACGACGTGTTCCTTGCCGACTGCCCCGCCCGCACGACCCTGGAGGTCGTCGGGCACACCTGGTCGGTCGTGGTTGTCGTCGCCCTAGGCGAGGGGCCGCTGCGGTACGGGGAGTTGCTCGACCGCATCGGCGGCATCAGCAACAAGATGCTCACCCAGACGTTGGCCCGGCTGCGCGGCAACGGCCTGCTGACCACCGTCGACGGCTGGCACGAGCTGACCGACCTCGGCCGGTCGCTGCTCACGCCGGTCCGCGCGCTGGCCGCGTGGGCGGAGGAACACACCGGCGACCTGCTCGACGCGCGGCAGCACGCGGTGGAGGAACCGATCGGTTCCTCCACCCACGCGACCATGGGAGCATGAGCCGCATCTCCGTCGTCACCGGCGCCAACCAAGGTCTGGGCTTCGCCCTCGCCGAGGGTTTGGCGCGCCGCGCGACCTCATCCGACGTCGTCTACCTCACCGGCCGGGACGCCGGGCGTGTCGCCGAGGCCGCAGCCAGGATCGACCACAAGACGATCCGCACCCACGTGCTGGACGTCCGCGACGGGAACGCCGTCACCGCGTTCGCCGACGAACTGCGCGAACGCCACGGCGGCGTGGACGTCGTGCTGTCCAACGCCGCCGCACGGCTGACCCCCGGCGCCCCGTCGAGCGACCAGGTCGGGCCGTTCGTGGACACCAACAACCTGGGCACCACACACATGCTGCGCGCGTTCGGGCCGGTGCTGCGGCCCGGTGGCGCGCTGCTGGTCGTGGCCAGCTCCTTCGGCACCGTGCGGCAGCTGCCGCGGCACCTGCACGAGCGCTTCGCCGCGAAGTCCCTCGACGACGTCGACGCCACGATGCTCGCGTGGCGGGACGCCGTGCTCGACGGGACGGCAGCCGGTCAGGGCTGGCCGGACTGGATCAACATCCCGTCCAAGATCGGCCAGGTCGCCGCCGTGCGCGCGGTGGCCGCCGAACGCCGTGAGGCGGACTCGGCCACCGGCACGCTCGTCGCCGCCGTCTGCCCCGGCCTGGTCGACACCGACGCCTCCCGGCCCTGGTTCGCCGACATGAGCGGCGCGGCCAGCCCGGCCGAGGCCGCGGAACCGCTGCTCGACCTCGCGCTCGGGACGCGCCGCCCGGAGTTCTACGGCGAGCTGGTCCAGTTCGGCCGGGTGCTGCGCTGGTCCTGAGGCACGGCGGCGAGCAGGGTGCGGGTGTAGTCGTGCCGCGGTGACAGCAGCACCTGCTCCACCGTGCCCTGCTCGACCAACTCGCCCTGGTACATCACCGCGACCCGGTCGGCGATCGTCCACGCCAGACCGAGGTCGTGCGTGATGACCAGGGCGGCCAGGCCCAGTTCGCGGCGCAGCCGCAGCAGCAGCGCCAGGATCTCGCCGCGCACGGAGGCGTCCAGCGACGCCACCGGCTCGTCGGCGATCAGCAGCCGCGGTCCCAGCGCCAGCGCGCCGGCGATCACCACGCGTTGGCGTTGCCCGCCGGACAGTTCGTGCGGCAGGGACGGGAAGAACAGTTCCGGTGGGCGCAGTTCCGCGTGGGACAACGCCTCGGCGACCAGGGTCGGCTCGTCGCCCTCGATCCGGTGGATGCGCAGGCCCTCGGCGACGGCCTCGTACACCGAGTGCCGTGGGTTGAGCGCGCTGGTCGGGTCCTGCAACACCAGTTGCACCTGCCGGCGGTAGGCGCGCAGGCCCGACGACGAGCGGGGGAGTTCGGTGCCCTCGAACAGCACCCGGCCGGCGGTGGGGCGTTGCAGGCCGAGCAGGGTCCGGGCGAGCGTGGTCTTGCCCGAACCGGACTGGCCGACCAGCGCGACGATCTCCCCCGCCCGCACCTCCAGGTCCACCCCCGCCACGGCTTTCGTCGCGCCGTAGTCCACGCGCACGCCCTCCGCGCGCAGCAGCACCGGACCGTCGGCCGCGTCCTCCGCCGTGACCTGCCGCGACGCCGGATCACCGACCGTCGGGAACGCCGCCGCCAACGCCTGCGTGTGCGGGTGGGTCGGCGAGGCGATCACCTCGCGTGCCGGGCCCTCCTCCACGATCTGGCCGTACCGCATCACGGCCAGCCGGTCGCACGTCGACGCCAGCACCGACAGGTCGTGGCTGATCATCACCAACCCGATGCCGCGCTCGGACACCAGCCGCTTCAGCACGTCGAGCACCTGCGCCTGCACCACCACGTCCAGCGCCGTGGTCGGCTCGTCCGCGATGACCAACCGCGGCGCGCACGCCAACGCCATCGCGATCATCACCCGCTGCTTCTGCCCGCCGGACAGCTCGTGCGGATAGGCCCGCGCCGCACGCGCGGGCAGCTCCACCTGGCCCAGCAGGTCCGACACCGAGCCGCTCACGCCGTGCAGCCGCATCGGCTCGGCGATCTGATCACCCACCCGGTGCACCGGGTTCAACGCGTGCATCGCACCCTGGAACACCACCGACGCCGCCGCCCACCGCACCGTGCGCAGCCGTCCCCACGACATGCCCTGCACGTCCTCGCCGTCGAGCAGCACCTGGCCCTCGACGCGGGCGTTGCGCGGCAGCAGCCGCAGCACCGACATGGCCACGGTCGACTTGCCGCACCCGGACTCCCCCGCCAACCCCAGCGTCTGCCCGGCCTCCAAGCCGAGCGAGACCGACCGCACGGCCGCCACCTCGCCGCGCGCGCCCCGGTAGTGCACGCTCAGATCGCGCAGCTCCAGCAGGCTCATCGCTCCCCCTTCAGCCGCGGGTTGAGCACCGTCTCCAGCGCCCGCCCGCACAGCGTGAACGCCAGCACCACGCACACCACGCCCAGTCCCGGCGGCACCAGGAACCACCACGCCCGCTGCGACACCGCGCCGTGCATGTTCGCCGCGTGCAGCAGCGACCCCCACGACACCCGCGTCGGGTCGCCCAGCCCCAGGAACGACAGGGTCGACTCCAACACGATCGCGCTGGCCACCGTCAACGTCGTGTTCACGAACACCAGCGGCAGCACCGCGGGCAGCACGTGCCGGCCGATCACGTGCCCGTGCCCGCCGCCCAGCGCGCGGGCGCGCTCGATGAACGGACGCGCCTCCACCGCCAGCGTCTGCGCCCGCACCAGCCGCGCCGTCGCGGGCCACGACGTCACGCCGATCGCCAGCACGATCGTGCCCAGACCGCGGGGCAGCACGGTCGACAGCGCGATCGCCAGCACCAGCGACGGCAGCACCAGGAAGAAATCGGTGAACCTCATCAGCACCGCCGACACCCAGCCGCCGAAGTGCGCCGCCGCGATCCCGACCACGGTACCGATCAGCACCGACAACACCGTGGCCGCGAGCCCCACGACCAGCGAGATCCGGGTGCCCCACCAGGTCAGCAGCAGCACCGAGCGCCCGTTGTGGTCGGTGCCCAGCCAGTACTCCGCCGACGGTGGCCGCCACGGCGCCGCGGTCGCCCGCGTCACGTCCAGCCCCGACGCGTCGGTCACCAGCGGCGCCAGCACCGCCAGCACCGTGATCACGGCCAACCCGATCAGCCCGACCAGACCGCCGCGCTGGGAGGCGAACTCCCGCCACGTCGCCCGCACCGTGGCCCGGCGCCGTTGCCACGCGATCGTCGTCATGACGCACGCACCCTCGGGTCCAGGACCCGGTACAGCAGGTCCGCGAACACGTTCATGGTGATCACCGCGCCAGCCAGCACCACGAACGTGCCCTGCAGCAGCGGCAGGTCCGGCCCGGTCAGCGCCTCGTAGGTGAGCAGGCCCAACCCCGGCCAGGAGAACACCGTCTCCACCGTGATCGCGCCCGACACCACCAGCCCCAGGTGCAGGAACACCAGCGTCACGGTCGGCAGCAGCGCGTTGGGCACCGCGTGCCGACGCCGCACCAGGTCGTCGCGCAACCCCTTGGCGCGGGCCGTGGTCAGGTAGTCCGCGTGCATCTCCTCCAGCAGCGAGGACCGCATCACCAGCAGGTACTGCGCGTAGACCACCGCGATCAGGGTCAGGCACGGCAGCACCATGTGGTGCGCGACGTCCAACGCCTGGGACAGGAAGTCCGGCGGCGTGTCCGGGTAGCGCATGCCGCCGCTGGGGAACAGGTCCCCGGTCGCCAACGACAGCAGCATGCCCAGCCAGAACGTGGGCATCGCCCACTGCGCCAGCGCGAGCCCGGTCGAGATCCGGTCCGACCGCGACCCCCGCCGCCACGCGCCCCGGATCCCGAGCCACAACCCGAGCACGACGGCCAGCACGGTCGAGGTGCCCACCAGCAGCACCGTCGGCCACAGCCGTTCGCCGATCAGCTCCAGCACCGGCCGGCTGTAGACGTGGGACGTGCCGAGATCGCCGCGCACCATCCCGGACAGGTAGTCCACGAACTGCTCGCCCAGCGGCTTGTCCACGCCCAGCCGCACGCGCAGCTCGGCGAGCTGGTCGCCGGTCACCGGCCGGCCCCTGGTCATGGCCACCACGGGGTCGCCGGGGATCACCCGGAACAGCAGGAACCCCAGCGCCACCACGAACAGCAGGCTGACCAGCGCGCCGCCGACCTTGCCCGCGAGGTGCCTGATCACTCGCGCTCCTCCGCGCGCAGCCCACGCCTGCGCCCCATCAGCCACGCGCCGCCGACGAGCACGACCAGCGCACCGCCGACCACACCCACCACCAGGCCGGTCTTCGACCCGGACGCCTGCCCGGCCGACGCGACCGGCACCGCGCCGTAGTACCCCCACACGCCGTTCTGCGCCATGATCACGCCGCCGGGGTCGGGCTGCACCGGGAACGAGGCGAACTTGTCGCTGCGGTAGGCCTCCAGCGCGTTGTCGTAACCCAGCACCACCGCGGGCACCTGGTCGTAGAACCGCTGCTGCATCTTCTCGACCAGCTCCCTGCGCTTGGCCGGGTCGAACTCCGCGCGCTGCTGGGCGTAGAGGGCGTCGTACTCGGCGTCGCAGAAGAACGTGTCGGTGGTGCCGCCCTTGCCGTCGGCGTTGGGCCGCTGGCCGCACGTGTGCAGCGACAGGATGAAGTCCGGGTCGGGGTTGGTGCCCCAGCCGGAGAACTGCAGGTCGAACATGCCGCCGGTGCCGGCCTCGTCGAGCTGGTTGTCCGACACGATCTGCACGTCCACCACGATGCCGAGGTCGGCCAGCGACCGCTTGACGAACTCGCCGGTCTGCTCGTCGTAGGCACGGCTGGCGTGCCCGATCAGCCGCAGTTCCATCCGCCTGCCCTGCGGCGAGACGCGGATGCCGTCGGCGCCGCGCGCGTACCCGGCCTGGTCCAGGTCGGCGTTCGCGGCGGCCGGGTCGTATTCGTACGCGGGCTCGGGGGTGAGGTGGTAGTCGGCGAACACCGGGGGGATCGGGCCGGTGCCGCGCTGCGCGTAGCCGCCGTTGACCTTGGCGATGATCTCGTCGAGGTCCAGCGACTTGGCGATGGCCCGCCGCACCACGACGTCCCTCAGCGCCGGGTGCCCGTCGCCGATCGGCTCACCGGCGCGGGTCGCGGCCCCGGAGTTGATCACGATCTCGTTGAAGCGGCGGCCCTGCGCCTGGTTGCGGGTGACGCCGGGCTTGTCCTTGAGCGAGTCGAACTGCGCCGGGCCCATCCGGTTGACCAGGTCGACCTCGCCCTTGCCCAACGCCTGCACCGCGGCGTCGGCGGTCTTGTAGTAGACGAACGTCAGCTCGTCGTACCCGGGCGCGCCGCGCCAGTAGTCCTTGTTCGCCTTGAGCCGGATGAACTCGTTGGCCCGGTACTCGGTGAGGACGAACGGCCCGCTGCCCACCACGGGGCCCTCGTCGTTGCGGTACTCGCCGATGTCGGTGACCTTCGACCACACGTGCTCGGGCACGATCGGCACGTCCAGCGCCAGCATGGTGGCCTGCGGCTGCTTGGTCCTGATCACCAGCGTGCGGTCGTCGGTCGCGGTCACCGACTCGAAGTCGGCGGTGAAGCTGCCGTTGGCGGTGCCGGCGACCTCGTCGCGCATCATCAGGTTGTAGGTGAACGCCGCGTCCTTGGCGGTGATCGGCTGTCCGTCGGTCCACTTCTTGCCCTCGGGCACGTGGAACGTCCAGGTGAGCCGGTCCGGTGAGGACTCCCACTTGTCGGCCAGGCCCTCCACCGGGTGCTGGTCGGTGACGTCGTAGGCGGTCAGGTAGTCGTACATCAGCTTGCCGACCTCGGTGCCCGCCTGGGTGATCGACAGGAACGGGTTGAGCGAGTCGACCTGCTGGATGATCGCCACTCTGAGTGTGACCGTCTGTTGCGCGTGCGCCGGTGTCGGTGACAGCAACACCACCAATGCCATCGCCGCCGCGACCGCACCTAGCCGTCGGATACCCACAGTGACCGCCTCCTGCCCCTGAGTGGAAGTCAAGAAGTAACCACTACGGTGACGTGCGCGTCAAGAAATGACAATCACTCGGTACGGTACCGTCATGCGGATCTTGATCTCGGCGGACATGGAAGGGGCGACGGGGGTCACCTGGACCGCCGACGTCGTCCCGCAGACCGAGCAGTGGCAGCGGTTCCGCCGGCTGTTCACCGGTGACGTCAACGCCTGCGTGGCCGGGGCCTTCCCCGGCGGCGCGACCGACGTGCTCGTCAACGAGGCCCACTCGTCCCAGCGCAACCTCCTGCTGGAGGACCTGGACCCGAGGGCCCGCCTGCTCACCGGACGGCACAAACCGCTGTCGATGATGCAGGGCATCGACTCCGGCGTGGACGGCGTGGTGTTCCTCGGCTACCACGCCGGCGCCGGCCAGGAGGGCGTCCTCGCGCACACCTACCTGGAGAACTCCATCACCGGCGTGTGGCTGGACGGCGTCCCCGCGAGCGAAGGCAGGCTCAACGCCGCCCTGGCCGCCGAGCACGGCGTCCCCGTGCTGCTGGTGACCGGTGACGACAAGGCGTGCGACGATGCCCGCGACTACGCGCCCGACGCCGAACTCGTCGCCGTCAAGGAGTGCGTCAGCCGCTACGCCGCCGTCTGCGCACCGCCCCGGGTGACCTCCGAGATGATCACCACCGCCGCCCGGACCGCCATGGGCCGCGCCGGACGCGTGCCCGGCACGGTCGCCCCGCACCGCGTCGAAGTCGAGTTCGACGCCACCCACCTGGCAGCCGCCGCGGCGGTGGTCCCTACGGTGGAGCAGGTCGGAACACGCCGGGTGGGGTTCGACGCCGCATCCATGACCCTGGCGATGCAGGCGTTCAAGGTCGTCACCGCCATCGCGGCGGGCGCGGTGGAGGGCATTTATGGCTGAGGACGTCGTCGACCTGTGCGCCGCGCTGCTGCGGTTCGACACCACCAACCACGGCGGCGGCGAGTCCGCCGGTGAGCGGGAGGCCGCCGAGTTCGTCGCCGCGCACCTGGACGCCGTCGGCGTGCACGCGACCCTGCTCGAACCCGCGCCACGCCGCGGCAACGTGCTGGCCCGCGTGCCCGGCACCGAACCGGACCTGCCCGCGCTGCTCGTGCAGGCACACCTGGACGTGGTGCCCGCCGACGCCGCCGAGTGGAGCGTGCCGCCGTTCGCCGGGATCGAACGCGACGGCTACCTGTGGGGCCGCGGCGCGGTCGACATGAAGGACATGGTCGCCATGGTGCTCGCCGTGCTGGGCGCCTGGTCGCGCGAGGGACGACGGCCGCGCCGCGACATCGTGCTCGCGTTCGTCGCCGACGAGGAGGACCGCGGCGAGTTCGGCGCGCAGTGGCTGGTCGAGCACCACGCGGACTTCTTCGCCGGCTGCGCCACCGCGATCAGCGAGTCCGGCGGCTACTCCTACCCGGTCGGCGACCACCGCATCTACCCCATCGGCACCGCCGAACGCGGCACCTCCCACCTGCGGCTCACCGCCACCGGGCGCGCCGGGCACGGATCGCGGCGCAACGAGGACAACGCCGTGGTCAAGCTGCTCGGCGCACTCGCCCGCGTCGCCGCCATCGAGCACCCCGTGCGGCTCACCCCCACCGTGCGGGCGTTCATCGAGCAGGTCGGCGCGGCGCTCGACGTCCCGGTCGACCTGTCCGACGTGGACGGCACCGTGGCGCGGTTCGGACCCGCCGCACGGCTGGTCGAGAACACCATTCGCAACAGCACCACGCCCACCGTGCTCAAGGCCGGGTACAAGGTGAACGTGATCCCCGGCAGCGCCACCGCCGAGATCGACGTGCGCACCCTGCCCGGCACCGTGGACGAACTCCTGGCCGCGATCGACATCGCGCTGGGCGCAGACGTGCGGCGCGAGTTCATCGCCGACGAACCGCCCGTGCAGGCCCCGATCGACTCGCCGTGGTTCGACGCGATGGCCGCGGCGCTGCGCGCGGAGGACCCCGAGGCCGTGGTCGTGCCCTACTGCATGGGCGGCGGCACCGACGCCAAGGCGTTCAGCCGGCTGGGCATCGACTGCTACGGCTTCTCGCCGCTGACCCTGCCGCCCGGCTACGACTACCGGGCCATGCCGCACGGCGTGGACGAACGCGTGCCCGTGGAAGGCCTGCGCTTCGGCGCCCGCGTCCTCGACCGGTTCCTGTCGTCGTAGGGCCCACCGGTTCACCCGACCGATTCACCCGAAAGGGCGGCGATGAGTTTCGTCGCCGGTGGACGTTCTACTCCGTACCGACGCCACCGGCAGGAGGTCGACCATGGGCAAGGTCTTCACGCACATGACGATGTCGCTCGACGGGTTCATCGCCGACCCGCAGGACGGCATCGCCGAGCTGTTCGCCTGGTACGAGGTGGGCGACGTGACCGTGCCGAGTCGCCATGAAGGCGTGTCGTTCAAGGTCGACGAGAACAGCGCCGCGTTGCTGCGCGAATTCCTCGCGAACACCGGTGCCCTCGTGTGCGGACGTCGCCTGTTCGACATCACCAACGGCTGGGACGACAGCCACCCGGTGGGCGCCCCCGTGGTCGTGGTGACCCACCGTCCACCCGAGGACGCCGACAAGTGGAAGACGATCACCTTCGTCACCGGCGTGGAGGAGGGGATCGCGCAGGCCAGGCGGATCGCCGGCGGGAAGGACGTCACGATCGCCAGCGCGGACATCGCCCGGCAGGCACTGGACCTCGGTCTCGTCGACGAGGTCGACGTCAGCCTGGTGCCCGTGCTGTTGGGCGAGGGCATCCCCTACTTCGCCAACCTGACCCGCGCACCCCACCGGTTCGACGACCCGGTCGTCATCCCGGGCTCGCGCGCCACCCACCTGAGGTACCCCGTGCGACCGCGTTGAGGCCGGGACGTTGAGGCCGGCGCTACAACAGGTTGGGGTCTGTGATCTCGCGCAGCCTGGTCAACGCGTCGCGCAGCGCCGCCATCCGCCGCTGACCCAGGTGCGCGGTCCACTCCCGCTCCACCTCGGCGATCGCGGCCAGGCCGACCGGGATCGCCCGCAGCCCGCGTTCGGCAATCCGGACCAGCCGGGCCCGCGCGTCGGTCGGATCGGGGGTGCGCTCCACGTAACCGGCGCGTTCGAGCTGGTCGACGAGGAAACCGGCGGTCTGCTTGGTGATCCGCGCGGCCTCCGCCAGCTCGGTCAGCCGCGACCCGTTGCGGCCGATCCGCTGGAACACCCGCGCCTGCGCGGGCGTCACGTCGTCGAAACCCGCCTCCGCCAACGCGGCGAACACCCGGTTCTCCAGTTCGCGGTACGGCAGGTACAGCAGCATGCCGAGGTCGTCGGGCACATCACTCCTTGACGTCGGTCAGAGAAGTCGATCACCCTATCGTGAATCCGGGCGAAACGGATGCGCTTCGGCGAGGCCCACCTCGGGAGCACACCGCCGACTACGGGCGCCGCGCCAGCCGGACGAGCTTGAGCGCCAGGTGCAGCTCCAGCCGCGCCCCGCCGTCGGCCAGGTCGCGGCCGGTCAGCGCGGCGATCCGGCCCAACCGGTAGTACAGGCTGGTGCGGTGCAGGTGCAGCTGTTCCGAGGTGGCCCGCGCGTCGCACCCCGAGTCCAGGTACACCTCCAACGTCCGCAGCAGCACGTCCGACAACCCGGACAGCACCTCGTCCGGCTCCGCGCCCAACAACAGCCGGTAAGCACCCAGCTCCGACCACCGCGCCCGATCGGGCAGCGCCGGGTCCAGCCGCGCCAACTCCGCCGCCGCCAACGCCTGCTGGTACGCCGCGCCGGCCCGGTCGGGCGGGTGCGGATCGCTCACCCCGACGTACCCCGGCAACTCCGGCAGGGGATCACCGGCGGGCACCGTGCGCACCACCCGGGGCTCCAACGCCACCACCACCCGCACCGGCGTCCGCTCACCGGCCGGCACCTGCGCCGCCAACGCCGGCAACCGCCCGCTGATGTCGACGTCCGGCGGCTCGCCGAGCACCCACAGGTAGCCGACCAGAACCCCCTTGTGCCGCAACGGGAACCCGACCCGCTGCTGGAACCCCAACGCCGGGTTCCCCGGCACCCGCACCGGCCCCGTCGCGGTCGCGATGCCGTGCAGCTCCTGCCACGCCGCGACGTCCGCCGGCACGCGCCGGGTCAGGATCGCGCGCACCCGCGCCTGGTCGACATCGTCGGTCTGGGCGCTGTGCGCGACGACCCGTCCCGCCACGTCGTCCACCGACACACCGCGGCCCAGCACGCGGGACAGCTCGTCCAGCAGCTCCTGCATTCCGACAACTGTAGGAACAACTCCAGTCGCCCGACGGTCGCCCCACCCGATGCCGACGCCCTAGCGTTCTCGACCGTGACGAACAGCCGGATCGCCCCCTGGGCCTCCCCGCAGGCGCAGCGCAGGCTCGCCGAGGTCGAAGCCGCCGTCTCCGCCGACCTGACCGCCGCCGGTGTCGCGGCCACCGTGCGCAAAGCCCTCGAAGCACACGCCGTCCAGGTCGACGACGAGGGGATCGTGCTCTACGCGGGCACCAACGTGCTCAGCCCCGCCGCCGCGGCGGCCGTCGCCACCACCGTGTCCAGCCGGCCGAGCATGGGCTGGCCCGGCGAGAAGTACCAGGTGGGCCTGGACCACCTGGACACCCTCGAAGTCCTCGCGCCGATGCTCGTCGCGTCCCTCATGGAGGGCCGGTTCGCCGAAGTCCGGCTCCAGAGCGCCACGCTCGCGAACCTCGCCGTCTACACCGCGTTCGCCCGCGCCGGCGACAAGATCGCGGTGCTGCCGGAGTTCGCCGGCGGCCACGCCAGCCACCACGCCCAGGGCGTGCCCGCGATCCGCGGCCTCACCGTGGTCGACCTGCCCTACCTGCCCGACGAACTCGACATCGACTACGGGAGGCTGCCCGGGTTCCTGCGCGTGCACCGGCCGCGGATCGTGGTCATCGGCGCGAGCCTGATGCTGTTCCCGCACGACGTGGCGGCGGTGCGCGCGGCGGCGGACGAGGTCGGCGCCATCCTCGTCTACGACGCCTCCCACATGGCCGGGCTCGTCGCCGGCAAGGTGTTTCAGCGGCCCCTGCACGAGGGCGCGCACCTGATGACGTTCTCCACCTACAAGTCGTTCGGCGGCCCCTCCGGTGGATGCGTCGTCACCCGCGACCCCGACCTGGCGGAACGCGTCTCCACCGTCGCCTACCCCGGGATGCTCGCCAACTACGACGCCGGACGGCTCGGCGCGCTCGCCGTCACCGCCGCCGAACTCGCCGAACACGGCCCGGACTACGCCACCGCCTGCGTGGCCAACGCCCAGGCCCTCGGCGCGGCCCTGTTCGACCGCGGTTTCGACGTGGCCCGCCACGACGGCGTGTTCACCCGCTCCCACCACCTGGCCGTCGACGCCCTCGGCATCGGCGGCGGCGACGCGGCGGCCGTGCTGCTCGGCGAGGCGGGTGTCTACCTCAGCGGCATCGGCCTGCCGTGGCAGCGCATCGACGAAGGTCTGCGCGGCCTGCGCATCGGCACCCAGGAGATCACCCGCCGCGGTTTCGTCCCCGCCGACATGCCCGCGATCGCCGACCTCATGCGCCGCGCCCTGATCGACCGCGAGGCACCCGGACAGGTCCGGACCGACGCGGTCGCGCTGCGGCGGGAGATCAACACCCGCACCTGACCGTCGATCGCGGACCGTATCTGTCCGCGATGGTGGATACCGTGGCTCGGTGAACGACACGCGCGTACTGACCACGCGAGAGCTGAACCGGGCCACGCTGCACCGCCAACTGCTGCTCGACCGCGCCGACCTCACGGCGATCGAGGTCGTCGAGCACCTGGCCGGGATCCAGGCACAGGAACCGTTCTCCCCGTACTACGGCCTGTGGTCGCGGGTGCGGGACTTCCGCGCGGCCGAACTGGTGGCGCTGCTGGAAGGGCGGCAGGTCGTGCGCGCCTCGCTGCACCGCGCCACCATCCACCTCGTCAGCGCCGCCGACCACGGCCGGTTCGAGCCGCTGTTCCGGCCGTTCCTGCACCGCCGGTTCGGCTCCTCGCCGTTCGGGTTCGTCCTGGACGGCCTCGACGTGGACGCGTTCACCGCCGCCGCGACCGCGCTGATGGAGGAACGGCCCCGCACCCGCCGCGAGTTGAGCGACCTGCTCGGACCGCGTTGGCCCGAACACGACGCCACGGCCCTCGGCTACGCCGCCGGCATGCTCGTCCCGACCGTCCAGGTGCCGCCGCGCGCCCTGTGGGGACGGTCCGGGCCCGCGGCCTGGACGACCGCCGCGAACTGGCTGCCCCACACCACGCCGGTCGCGCCCGTCGAGGACTTCGTGCGCCGCTACCTGGCCGCGTTCGGCCCCGCCTCGGTCAAGGACCTGCAGACCTGGTCGGGCATGACCCGGCTCAGGACCGTCGTGGAACGCATGGACCTGCGGGTGTTCGCCGACGAACGCGGACGCGTGCTCTACGACGTGCACGACGGCCCACTGCCCGACCCGGACACACCCGCCCCGGCCCGGTTCCTGCCCGAGTTCGACAACATCCTGCTCGGCCACGACGACCGCACCCGCGTGATCTCCGACGAGGACTACCGGCGGGGGATCGTCATCGGCGGCAAGCCGACGCTGCTGGTCGACGGCGTGGTGCACGGCATCTGGAAGACCACCCCGACCGGCCTGGACATCGACCTGTTCCGGCCGCTGACACCCGCCCAACGGGCCGACGTGGAGGCCGAGGGGGCACGGTTGGCGCGGTTCGCGGGCGTGGAGACCGACATCCGGCTGCGAACCGACGCACTCGCCCGATGACGACGCCGGAACGGCCGCCGACAGGCCCGTGGTGATCGGATCGAATCAACGCCAGGACTTTTCGTCACGGTGACGAACGACTCCGGCATCCCGGATAAACAAGGCAGTCGCCGCCTCACCGAACCGACACGAGGGCGATTCGCCGGAATTGGGTGGATCGGTGCGGGATTCCGAAGTATTCGAGTGAATGCCGAATGAGTGCCATGCGCTTTTGTTATGGCTTGTGCGGGGGAACAGCGGACCCGGTGACCGGCACGCCCGAACACGCCATGTCCACATGGTGGCGGTCGTTCCCCCATCCGCGTAGCTTGGTGTAACTGACGTCGATCAGGACACCGCTTGGTCACGCAATGGCGCGGGCACCGTGACGAACCGGCTCGACCACAACGAAGGGTCGACGAAGCGTCATTCCGCATTCCAGGCCGACCTGCGCGACGAGCCCACACCGCCGACATCGTCCGGAAGGTCTTGTCGCATGAGCGAAGCCGACCACCGACTCAGCCAATACCGGGCCCGCGTCTTCGCGGAACGGGACAACCTCCTCGACGCATTTCCCGACGCCCGGGAACAACAGCACCGGGTGTTAGCCGACCTGCTCGACTTCAACGCCGGAACGGAATTCGGCCGGGCCCACGACTTCGGCCGCATCCGCACCATGGACGAATTCCGCAAAGCCGTTCCCGTCGCGGACTACGCGGCACTGTCGCCGTGGATCGAACGAATGGCGAACGGTGACCGGAACGTGCTCACCGCCGACGACCCGGCGGTGTACTTCACCAGCAGCGGGAGTACCGGAGCGCACAAGAAGATACCGGTCACCCCGCGATTCATGAAGACCACGTTCTTCCCGTTCTACTACGCCGCGTGGGCGCCGCTCGCCGAACATTTCCCGGATGTGCTGACCGCGCCGGACCGGGTGCTGAACCTCAAGCACGACCCGTTGTCCGCACCGCCGACCACGGCGTCCGGGCACGCCCACGTCGGCGCCAGCCAGGTCGACTTCGGCACGAAGTTCGGGGAACCGCTGTCGGCCGAACCCGGCACCGCGGCACCGTGGGCGACCCTGCCGGTGCCGGTGGCCGCGGACGACCACCTGGAGAAGACCTACCTGCGGCTGCGGCTGGCCGTCGAGCACGACGTGCGCTGCGTCATCGGCATCAACCCGGCCATGGTCGCCGCCCTGCCGTACCAGCTGACCCAGTGGTGGCCCCGGATCCTCGAGGAGGTCCACGACGGCACCCTGGGCGGCGTCCGGCACCGCTCTCCCAACCCCGCGCGCGCCGCCGAGCTGTCCCGCCTGGCCGAGTACGCCGGGACGGTCCGGCCCAGCCTGGTGTGGCCGAACATGCGGGTGATCTTCTGCTGGACCACCGGCCTGGCCTCGCTGTACCTGCCCCGGCTGCGCGAGCAGTTCGGCGCGGGCGTGACGCTGCTGCCCGCCCCGGTCGCCGCCTCCGAGGGCCCGGTCGGCGTGGCGCTGGACCGGCACCGGACGGCGGGCAGCCTGGTGGTGACCGCCTCTGCCTACGAGTTCGTGGACGCCGACCTCGACCTGGGGCCCGACGTGGCCACGCTCGACCAGCACGAGCTCGAACCGGGCCGTGACTACCACGTGGTCTTCAGCCACGTCGGCGGCCTGTACCGGTACGCGGTGGGCGACGTGGTGCACGTGGTCGACCGCGTGGGCGGCGTGCCCAGGGTCGAGTACGCGGGCCGGGCCACCCGCTCGGACTTCGCGGGCGAGCGGCTGCGCGACGTGCAGGTGATCCGCGCGCTGGCCGCGGCATCGGGCGGCACCGGTCTGGAGGTCGGCAACGCCGCGTGCCGGGTGACCGATCCCGCGGGCGGGACGCGCCGCTACGACTTCGCGGTGGCCACCCGATCGCCGTGGCACCCGACCGAAGTGGACCGCTTCGCGGCCCTGCTGGACGCCGGGCTGGCGAGCCGCTCCGAGGGTTACCGGTCCGCCCGGGACACCGGCGCGCTCGGCGCACCCCGCGTGCTGCCGGTCGACACCGACGCCTTCGCCCGGGACTGGCAGGAGACCGTCAGCCGCGGTGTGCGCCCGACCCAGGTGAAGGACCGGCTCTTCCGCCAGGACCCACAGCTCTGGCGGCAACTGACAGGAGAGGAAGGCAAGTGAGCGATCTTCTGGCCGCCGTCGAACGGACCGCGTTGCTGACCGCGGCGCTGCGGGCCGCGGAGAGCCTCCGCTCCGACCGGCTCTACCACGACCCGTACGCGGCGATGTTGTCCGGGCAGATCGGGCCCGAGTTGCTGGCCGAGGTGCGGCGGGTGACGTTCCCGTCCGACGGGTCGGTCCGGACGCTGCCCAGCACGCCGGACTACAACGCGATCCGCACCCGGTTCTTCGACGACTTCCTCACCGAGGCGGCGTCCGACCCGACGATGACCCAGGTCGTGGTGGCGCCCACCGGGATGGACACCCGCGCCTACCGGCTGACCTGGCCCGAGCACGTGCGCCTGTTCGAGGTCGACCGGCCGGCCGTGCTCGCGTTCAAGGAGGAACGGCTCGGCGACGCACGACCGGTCGTGGACCGGCGTCTGGTCGCCACCGACATGGTCACCGAGGACTGGGGCGCGGACCTCGTCGCCGCCGGGTACCGGCCGGACCTGCCGTCGGTGTGGCTGCTGGAGGGGTTGCTCTACTACGTGCCCGAGCCCGACGTGCACCGGGTGCTCGACCGGGTCCGCGCGCTGACCGCGCCGGGCAGCCTGGTGGCCGCCGACGTCGTCAACGCCGCCGCGCTGACCCTGCCGAACATGGCCGGCCTGCTCGACGTGTTCGCGGGCTGGGGCTGCCCGTGGCTGTTCGGCACCGACGAGCCGGAGGCGCTGTTCGACCAGTACGGCATCACCGCGCGGGCGGTGCAGCCCGGTGAGCCCGAGGCCGACTACGGCCGGTGGCCCGACCCCGTGCCGCCGCGCTCGGTGACCGACGTCCGACGGGTGTTCTTCGTCCACGGCAGGCGCCGCGCGAACTGACCGCGTCCGTCCACCACGTCGTCCTTGGGGGGATCGATGTCCACAGTCGTCGTCGCGGGGGCCAGCATCGCGGGCCTCGCGACCGCACTCGCCGCGAGCCTGCGCGGGCACCGCGTCATCGTGGTCGAACGGGACGGTCCACCACCGGACGGGCCGGTGGCGGACGCGGTCGGGCGGTGGGCGCGCCCGTCGGTGCCGCAGGCGTCCCACTCGCACACGCTGACCTCGGTGGGCGTGCGGGTCCTGCGCACCAGGGCGCCGCACGTGCTCGCCGCCGCACGGGCCGCGGGCGCCCAGCTGCTCGACCTGCTCACCGCCCGACCGCCCGGTGTCGCCGACGAACCCGAAGCGGACGACGCCGAACTGGTCGCCCTGGCCTGCCGCCGCACGACGCTGGAACTGGTGCTGCACCGCGCGGTGCTCGACCAGCCGCGGGTGCAGGTCCGGTACGGGCTGAAGGTCGAGGCCCTGCTGGTGGACCGGGCCGGGCGGCGGGCCACCGGCGTGACCACCGACGACGGCGACCGGATCGCGGCCGACGTCGTGGTCGACGCGACCGGGTGGCGAGCGGCGAGCAGGTCGTGGCTGCGGATCGCCGGGCACCCCGTGGCCGCCGACCTGACCAGCCCGACCGACATCCGCGGCTACTCCCGCTTCTACCGGCTGCGCGGCACCGACGCCCCCGGCCCGCTCAACCGGGGCAACGCGGCGGGCGTGGTCGGCGACCACTACGCGGGCGTGCTGCACCCCGGCGACGGCGGCACGTTCTCCATCGCCCTGGCCGTGCTGCCCGACGACGACGCGATGCGGGAACTGCGCGACCCGGCCGCGTTCACCTCCGTCGCCGCGTCGACCCCCGGCCTCGGACCTTGGCTCGCCGACGGCGTCGCCGACCCGATCTCCCCGGTGCACGCCATCAGCACCCGGCCCAACGTGCTGCGCGGCCACGTGGTCTCGCCGGAGCAGCCGCTCGCCGGGCTGTTCGGCGTCGGTGACGCGGCGGGCGTCACCAACCCGCTGTTCGGGCGGGGCGTGTCCCTGGCGCTGGCGCACGCGTTCGAGCTGGTCGACCTGCTCGACGCGCACCCGGACCCCGGACCCGCGCAGAGCCGGGCGGCCGCCGCGACGGCCCGCGACCTGCTGCTGCCGTGGTACCTCCAGGCGACCGAGGACGACCGGGAGCGCATCGCCCGCTGGCGCGCCGCGGTCACGGGCGCACCGCCCGCACCGGCGCCCGTCGGGCACGGCGGCAGACCGGCGCTGCGGACGATCGGCATGGCCGCCGCGACGGACCCGGTGGTGTGGCGCGGCCTGACCAGGGTGCTGATGGGCCTGGCGACGCCCGCCGCCGTGTTCGACGACGAAGGGTTCCGCGCCCGCGTGCGCGACGCCGTCCACGTGCCCGCGGCGCCCACCCCTGCGCCGACGCGGGCGGCCCTGGTCCGCGCCGCCGCAGGGGAACGGAGCTGACCATGAGCACTGTCCACTTGGACCGGTTACAGGCGCAGACCGCGCCGACGCGCGACCGGCCCCGCGTGCTCCTCGCGCCGATCACGATCACACCCACCAAGCCGTTGACCCTCAGCCACCTCAAGGGTCTGCTGTGGACGGACGTGATGTACCGGGCCACCGCGCAGCTGGCCGACGTCACCTACCGGTACAGCCACACCACCTACAACGTCACCGAGCAGACCCTGGGGTTCTGGGAGCACCTGGACCGCACCCTCGGGGACGTCGACTACTCCGGCTGGACCGAGGAGCAGATCGGCGAGTGCTACATCCGCTACCGCGCCGACGAACACCGGCCGCCGCCCTCCGCGTTCCAGCCCTACGCCGACGCGGTCGAGCAGCACGGCTGGACGCACCCCGCCACGTCCCGGGTGCTGGAGCTGTGGACCTCGCTGTACGACCGGCTGGGCCTGCACGACCCGGGGCTGCGCGAGCACCAGCCGCCCGGCCTGGGCCTGGCCGAGATGATCGACCGCCTGGACGGCCTGGGCATGTGCCTGGACCTGCGCGAGCACGGCGGCCCGGTCTACCTCGACGCGACCCGGTTCGGCCTGCCGCTGCGGCAGATCGTGCTGCCCGGCGGGCGGCCCAACTACCTGGCCTGCGCGTTGCGCGAGCTCATCCCGCTGGCCGCCGAGCACGACGAGGTGGTGCTGATCTACGACCGCGAACTGGAACCGGACTACCTGCTGCTGCAACGGGTGCTCTCCGCGCTCGGCCCGGCCGTGCGCCGGGTGTCGCTCGGCCGCGTACCGGTGGCGGGACAGGTCCTGTCGGCGCGGCACGGCGGCTGGCAGGGCAACACGGTCGGCGACCTGCTGGACCGGCTGACCGGCGGGGACACCGACGACCCGGCCGCGCTGCGGCTCGGACTGCGGCTGTACTTCATCGCCGTGCTCGGCCAGGGGCAGAGCCAGTCCTTCCGGGACGACCTCGTGGTCAGCTGCCTGGCCAAGGCCCGCAAGCTGCTCGCCACCACACCGGAACGGCCCGACGCGTCGGTGTCGAAGCACCGACGCGACCACGTCTACGTCGACCCGTACCGGCTGACCTCGGCACTGCTCGCCCGGCACCAGCCCAAACCGGGCCCCGAGCTGATCTCGGCGGTGTTCACATGAGCCTGTCGCAGGAGTTGCTGCGCGCCGAGGCCACCCGGCGCATCCTCCTCTCCCGGCCCGACCTGGCCGCCCGGATCGACCCCAGCACCACGCGGGGCCTGCTGGCCGCCCAGCACCTCGTCGACGCCGACGAGCCCGGCGAGGTGCTGGCCGCGGTCGTCATGCGACGGTTCGACCCGGTGTCCTGGGTGCGCGGTACGTGCGAGTTCGCCCTGGGTCTGACGCCGGAGCAGGCGGCCACGTGGCGCCGTTCGTTCACCCGGACGGTGTTCCTGGCCGGGAACCCGGAGAACCTGCGCGAGCGGTTCTCCTTCGACCACGTCGCCGAGGACGGTTCGGCCGCGTGGACCTCTCCCGCGCCCGCCGCCGCGTCCGCGCCGCTGCGCCGGCTGCTCAAGCTCTTCGACGGCACGCAGGCGGTGCCGACCCACCCCGCGCCGGTGGTGGAGGTCCCCGGCCGGCCGACCCGTGCCCCGGTGCGGCGCGACCTCTACCTGGCCACCGCGGGCGTCACCGTCGCGGAGAGCCTGGTCAGCCTCAACCACCTGCTGGTCGAGTCCGTGATGGACGGTCTGCTCGCGCCGGGCGACCGGCTGGTGCTGCGCCCGGTGCCCCGGCCGGCCGGCATCGCCACCCCGTTCGCCGCGCTGCGCATCGGCGCCGAGCGCGCCAACCCCGATCAGCTCCGCTGCTTCGCCTACCTGACCGAGGGGATCGACCATGACCAGGCATGACACCGGACGGATCCGGTTCGGCTACCACGGCTCACGGCCCGTCGCGCACCGGATCATCAAGACCGCCGGGCACGAGGTCGACGACTTCGAGCTGGTCGAGTACGACATCAACGAGCCGTTCCGGGCGCTGCGGGAGGGCCTGCTCGACACCATGATCGTCAAGTTCGGCATCCACGAGCCGGACCTGCTCAGCTCCGCCGCGCTGACCGCGGAGTCCCGCGTCGCGGTGGTCGGGACGACCCACCGGCTGGCCGATCGCGACTCGCTGTCGGTCGAGGAACTGGCCGACCACACCATGTTCGAGTGCCCCGGCAGCTTCCCCGCCTACGTGTGGGACCAGGTGGTGCCGCCGCACACGCCCTCCGGGCGGCCGATCCGGCGCGGCCACCGGGTCGGGAACATCCCGGCGATGATGGCGCTGGTGGCGTCGGGCGAGGCGGTGCACCTGTCGGTCGACTCGCTCGCCGACGTCGCGCCGCCGAGCGTCCGCGTCATCCCGGTGCACGACCTGCCGCCCGCCCCGGTGGCGCTGGCCTGGCGGCGTGACCTGGACCGCGAGCACGTGCTGCGGTTCATCGCCGACGCCGAGAGGAGCCACGCGTGATCCCCGTCGTGCTGCTGCACGCGCTGTCCCTGGACTCCTCGATGTGGGCGGAGCAGCGGGAGGCGTTGACGCTCCTGGGCCACCGGGTCATCACGCCCGACCAGCGCGGGTTCGGCGGCACCCCGCTGGGTGACGCGCCGCCGTCGCTCGACGTGGTGGCCGACGACCTGGCCGCCACCCTCGACGCGCTGGGCGTGGCCGGGGTCGCGGTGGTCGGCTCGTCCATGGGCGGCTACGTGGCGATGGCGTTCCAGCGCCGCTTCCCGCAGCGGGTACGGGCTCTGGCGCTGCTCGCCACCAGGGCGGGTGCGGACTCGCCCGAGGTGCGGGCCGGCCGCGAGGCGTTCGCCGAGCGGATCGTGGACGACCGGTCGCGAGACGGGCTGATCGCGGCCACCACGCCCGCGCTGCTCGGCGCGACCACCCGCGCGGAGCAGCCCGAGCTGGTGGCGAAGGTGCGCGGCATGGTCGAACAGGCCGACCCTGCGTCCGTCGCCTGGGCGCAGCGGGCCATCGCCGCACGTCCCGACTCCTTCCCCACCTTGCGCGCGACCTCCGTCCCCTCGGTGGTCATCGCGGGAGCGCAGGACGAACTGGTGCCGGTGTCCGAAGCGGACGCGATGGCGAACGCGCTGCCGCACTGCCGCCTGGTCACCATCCCCGACGCCGGACACCTCACCCCGCTGGAGGCGCCCGACCGCGTCACCGCCGAACTCACCGATCTGCTGCGGAGCGTCCATGTCGACTGATTCCTGGGGTTTCGCCGCGTCGACCGGGTTGGACTTCACCGAAGACACCATCGTGGACGCCCACTTCCGCGCGTGCCGGGACGCCTACCGGCGGCTGCTGCTGCGGGTGGGCATCGAGCCGGGCCGGCACGTGCTGGACGCGGGCTGCGGCGGCGGGTCGTTCCTGCCGTGGCTCGCCGAACTCGTCGGCCCGGAAGGCCGGATCACCGGCGTCGACCTCGCCCCGGAGAACGTCGAACTGGCCGCGGACCGGGCCCGCAGCTTCGGCGCCACGGTCGAGATCCGCCTGGGCGACCTGCGTGAGCTGCCGGTCGAGACGGCCTCGGTGGACGTGGTGTGGTGCGCCAACGCGGTCCAGTACCTGGACGACGACGACCTGCTCGCCGCGTTGCGCGAGGCACACCGGGTACTCCGCCCCGGTGGGACGGTCGCGGTCAAGGACCTGGACGCGGGCCTGGTGTCGGTCCGGCCCGGCGACCCGTTCCTGTTCGCGGACTTCTTCCGCCGCGCCGCCGAATCGCCCGGCTACGCCCGCCGGCTGCTGCGCACCCGCGACCTGTACCGGTGGCTGACGGTGGCCGGCTTCACCGCCGTCCGCCAGGAGACCGTCCTCATCGAACACTTCTCCCCTTTCTCCCCGGCGGTGCGGGATTTCTACGACGCGTCCTGCGCGCAGATCGCCGTCCAGGCAGGGAAATTGGGCCTGCCCGGCGCCTGGGAGAAATTCCTGAACCCTTCGGATCCGGACAATCCGCTCAACGACCCGTTGGCCTACATCAGCGAGGGGAACGTGCTCGCGATGGGCACCAAACGGGACACCTGAACGGGCTAGGCACTACGAGGCCGCGCGAGGAGGTCATGGCCACCTCCTCGCTGCAGGGAGCGCGCTGCCGCCTCCTCGCTGCAGGGAGCCGATCGGGCCTGCGGACGAGGAGGCCGAAGGCGGAGATGCGGTGCCCGCCGGCCACCGACGGGGAGGGATGAGCCCCAGGTGTGTTCCGCCGGCGGCGGCATCGCCGTTCACGGCGTTGCCGCCGCTTCGGGAGGAGCTTGTCCGTCCACAGCGGACGACAAAAGCATAGGCAAGGAGGTCGACCACTCCTTGCCACTCTCAACATATAGCGCACCGGGGGTCTTGCCGCAAGACCCGGGTCGTGCTGCAGAATCTCCGGCCGAAGCCAGGACCTGCGGAAATCAGGGATTCGCGAAGTACGTGTGCCTTGTCGACGTGTGGGACTCGCGATGCGGTCGGGGGCACTCGGCGCGGAGCAGCCGGCCGAAATGCAACCTTGTTGGATGGGGGGGTCATGATTGACGTGATCGTGGCCGGCGGCGGACCGACCGGCGCGATGCTGGCCGGTGAGTTGCGGTTGCACGGCGTGCACGTGGTCGTGCTGGAGAAGGACGCGGAGCCGACCAGGATTGAGCGCTCGCTGGGCCTGCACGCGCGCAGCGTCGAGGTGATGGACCAGCGCGGACTGCTGGAGCGGTTCCTCGCGCTCGGCCGGCAGCACCCGCTCGGTGGTTTCTTCGCCGGCATCATCAAGCCCTCGCCGGACCGGCTGGACACCGCGCATCCGTACACCCTCGGCATCCCGCAGACCAGCACCGACCGCCTGCTGACCGAGCACGCCACCGAGGTCGGCGCCGATATCCGGCGCGGCTGCGAACTGGTCGGGCTGAGCCAGGACGAGGACGGAGTGACCGTCGAGCTGGCCGATGGCGCGCAACTGCGCTCTCGCTACCTCGTCGGGTGCGACGGCGGCCGCAGCACGGTGCGCAAGCTGCTCGGCGTCGGCTTCCCCGGCGAGCCCGCCAGGAAAGAGTGGCTGCTGGGCGAGGTGGAGTTGACCGCGTCGCCGGAGACGGTGGCGGCCGTGGTGGCCGAAGCCCGCGAGACCCACAAGGGGTTCGGCGTCGGGCCCATCGGCGACGGGGTGTACCGCGCCGTCGCGCCCGCCGCCGGAGTGGCCGAGGACCGCACGGTCCCGCCGACCCTGGACGAGCTGAGGCAACAGATCCGGGAGGTCGCCGGCACCGATTTCGGCGTGCACTCGCCGCGCTGGCTCTCCCGCTTCGGCGACGCCACCCGGCTGGCCGAGCGCTACCGGACCGGCCGGGTACTGCTGGCCGGCGACGCGGCGCACATCCACCCGCCGCTGGGCGGGCAGGGCCTCAACCTCGGCATCCAGGACGCGTTCAACCTCGGCTGGAAACTGGCCGCCGAGGTCGACGGCTGGGCACCGGAGGGGCTGCTGGACAGCTACCACACCGAACGGCACCCGGTGGCCGCCGACGTGCTGGACAACACCCGCGCGCAGGTGCAGCTGACGTCCACCGAGCCGGGTCCCCAGGCAGTGCGCCGGCTGCTGTCGGAACTGATGGACTTCGAGGACGTGAACCGGTACCTGATCGAGAAGATCACCGCGATCGGGATCCGCTACGACTTCGGCGAGGGGCACGAACTGCTCGGCCGGCGGCTGCGGGACGTGGAGCTGAAGCGGGGGCGCCTCTACGAGCGGATGCACGGCGGCCGCGGACTGCTGCTCGACCAGACCGGCCGGCTCTCGGTGGCGGGCTGGGCGGATCGGGTCGACCACGTCGTGGACGTCAGCGAGGAACTGGACGTGCCCGCCGTGCTGCTGCGGCCGGACGGCCACGTGGCGTGGGTCGGTGAAGACCAGCAGGAGCTGCTCGGCCGGCTGCCCAAGTGGTTCGGCGCTGCCGTCGGCTGAGCGCGCAGTTGTGGCTCGAGAGGGCGGGACCCGTGTCCGGTCGAGTTCGGCACGGTTCGGTGTCGTACCCCCGCCAGCTCGACGCCGAGCGAACCGCTCGCGGCGGTCACTGCCGAGCCGCTTCACATCAGCAGGGCGGCGAGGGTGTCGACGACTGCGGTGACCTGGGCCGGCTCGTGGAGTTGGCGTGAC
The DNA here is from genome assembly GCF_009769385.1 of Saccharothrix deserti. Lineage (GTDB taxonomy): Bacteria > Actinomycetota > Actinomycetes > Mycobacteriales > Pseudonocardiaceae > Actinosynnema > Actinosynnema deserti. The sequence continues at coordinate 365,209 of NZ_ML775961.1, read as the reverse complement.
CACAGCGCGGATTCGGCCGCCCTGGCCTGCGCCCATCGCCGGACCCGTTCGCGGTCTACTTCCGCTGCCTCGGCGAACTCCGCGATCCGCCGGTCCACCGCCCTGCGGGTGTTCGGTTCGGCGGTGACGGCGGGCCAGTCGCCGCGCAGCACCGGGAGCAGTTCGTAGGCCGGATCGCCCACCAGTCCGGTCGGGTCGATGGCCCGCAGTCCCGTGTCGTCGCGCATGACGTTGCCGAAGTGGAGGTCGCCGTGGACCAGGACCGCCGGCTGATCGGTCGCGAGATCACGCGCGTTGGCCACTGCGGCGTCGAGCACCGGTGCCGGCAACGGTGATCCCAGGCGTGCGGCGTGCGCGGGCATCTTCTCCGCCCATCCGAGCGCTTTGTCGGCCAACGAGGGCACGCCGGGAGGCGCGGCGATCGCCAGTCGACGGGTGAGCCTCCCGATCGCGGTGAACGGAGCGGGATCGGGCTTCTCCAAGTGCCGCAGGCGTTCCAGCAGCATGGCGGACCGGCTGTCGTCGCGCTCCAGCAGCCGCACCGCGCCGTCGCCGTTCCACGCCGCGAGCGCCACGGCCTCCGCGGTGTCGTACGACAGCGGGAACCCCAGCTTCAGCACCACCTGGCTCCCGTCCGCGCGGACGGCCGGGATCACCACGCCGACGAAGCCGTGCATCACCGGCCCGGACGTGGTGCAGGACCACCGGTGCAGGAACTCGGCGGCCAACGCGGGCAGCGCCTCGACCCACCGCCTACCCGCCTCGCCTTCACGGGCGATCGTGGCCTCGACGAACCCCGGCGGAACAACGAACACGCGAACCCCCTGTGCCTGCGGCTGGATGCAGCGTTCCTCGAGATCACGGTACGGGTGCGATCACGGTGGCGATTTGGACGTTCGTCCAGTACATTCGTCCAAATGACGGTCAGACAACGGCTGCTCGACGCGGCCGCCGAACTCATCGCCGAGCGGGGCTGGGGCGCGGTCAGCACTCGTGTCCTCGCGGACCGCGCGGGCGTCGGCTCGGGCGTGGTGCACTACCACTTCGACTCGCTGCAGGCCGTGCTCACGGAGGCGTCCCTCGGCGCGCTGCGGACCGCTGTCGACGAGTTGCCGCAGGTCCTCGACTCCGTCGACACCCCGGCCGACGCGCTCGCCGCCCTGCTGGCAGCCCTGGACGGGCACGGCGGGCAGGAGCTGTTCATCGAGACGTTCCTCGCCGCCACGCGCAACGACGAACTGCGCGGTGCGGTCGCCGAGATACTGATCCGGTTCCGTGCCGTGCTCGCCGCGTGGCTCGCGGAGCGGGACGTGCCCACGCCCGTGGAGACCGCCGCGGTGCTGGCGGCGGCCGTGGACGGCGTCCTGCTGCACCGCGCGTTGTCGGCCGACCTGACGCGCGAGGTCGTCGTGCCGGTGCTGGGGAGGGTGTTGCGATGAGGGTCGTCGTCGCGGGGGCGGGTATCGCCGGATTGGCCCTGGCGCACCGGCTCGGGACGCTGGGCCACGACGTCGTGGTGGTCGAACGGGCGCCCGCACCGCGCTCCACCGGATACATGATCGACTTCTTCGGGCCGGGCTACGACGCCGCCGAACGGATGGGCGTGCTGCCGCGCCTGCGTGAACTGGGGTACCGGATCACCAAGGCCGGTTACGTCGACGAGCACGGCAGGCTGGTCGGCGGCATTGGGTTCGACCGGTTCGCCCGCGCGGTCGGCGGGCGGCTGCTGAGCATCATGCGCCCCGACCTCGAACGCGCCTTCCGGGAAGACCTGCCGGCCGGTGTCGACCTGCGGTTCGGCGCCGGTGTCGTCGAGGTCGCGCAGCACGACGACCGGGTCGAGGTGGCGCTGGAGGACTCGTCCACGGTGTCCGCCGACCTGCTGGTCGGCGCGGACGGCGTGCACTCGACGGTGCGGCGGCTGGTCTTCGGCGACGGGCACCTCCGTCACCTCGGCTTCCACACGGCGGCGTTCACCTTCGACGACCCCGAGACGCACGCCCTGGTCGCCGACCGGTTCCACGTCACCGACACCGTCGGCCGCCAGTTCGGGTTCTACGGACTGCGCGACGGGCGGGTCGCCGCGTTCACCGTGCACCGCACACCGTCGCCCGACCTGCCCGTCGACGCACGTGCTGCGGTCCGCGATGTGTACGGGTCCATGGGCTGGGTCGTGCCCCGCGCGCTGGCCCGCTGTCCCGCCGACCTCTACTACGACCAGGTCGCGCAGGTGGAACTGCCACGTTGGTCGGACGGGCGGGTTGTGCTTGTCGGCGACGCGTGCGGCGCGGTGTCGCTTTTGGCCGGACAGGGCGCGTCGCTCGGCATCGGCGGCGCGTACGTGCTCGCCGAGCACTTGGACGACCTCGCCGCCTACGAGCGGGCCTGGCGGCCGGTCGTGATCGAGAAGCAGCGTGTGGCCCGGTCCGCCGCCCGCTGGTTCCTGCCCGATTCGCGGCTGAGGCTGCGGGCCCGGCGGGTGGCGATGCGCCTGTCGCACCTGCCCGGCGTCGACCGGCTGGTCGCGACGAGCCTGGTGGGCAAACCGGTCACGCTCGGGTGAGCCGCAGGTGCGCACCGGCATCCCGTCCGACACGTCCGGCACGTCGAACGAGGTCATGTCGGCGCCGGCGAAGCTTGATCCAGACCACCCCTACCCCAACGAGGCTTTCGTCACGGTGACAGTCCACTGTGCAGGGACCTCAACCGGTCACAGGTCGCCGCCGATCCGCTGGCGTGCCGCACGTGCGGCGTCGGCGACCTTCGGGTGGTCGGCTGAGGTAGCGGACACCCGCTCCAGCACTGTCGACACCGCCTCGGCGGTGGCGGGGACGTCGCGAGCCAGGCGTTCCAGCCCGGCCACGGCCAGCAGCCGGTCCAGCGGGTCGGCGGAGGCGGCCTCGTGCTCCAGCCGCGTGATCTCCCCCTCGACAGCCCGGTCGGGCGAGCGGTGTCGCAGGAGGGCGCGTTCGACGACGTCCACGGCGGAGCGTTCGGGGGCGCGGGTGGCCTGGTTGTAGACGCGATGGGTGGTCTCGACCGAGGCGTGGCCGACGTCGGCCTGCACGTGGGTCATGTCCGCGCCGCCCTCGGCGGCGGCGGTGACGTAGAAGTGCCGCAGGGTGTGCGGGCCCATCCGGTCCGCGACCTCGGCCAGCGTCGGACCGGCCGCGACGGACAGCCGGCGGATCAGCGCCCACACGTCCCGGGGGTTCATCGCCGTCCCGGCCCCGGTGGCGATCAGCGGCAGCCGCCGTGCCGCAGCCTGCCCGACCCGCGCGGGCAGCGCCGCGTCCTGGTGCCGGTCACGTTCGGCCAGGTAGTCGGTCAACGCCCGCTCGGCCAGGCCGGACAGGAAGACCACCCGTGTCTTGCCGCCCTTGCCGGTCACCCGCAGCGCCCTGCGACCGCGCGTGGTGTGCAGGTCCTCGCGGCGCAGCGCCGTCAGCTCCGCCACCCGCAACCCCAGGGTGAACAGCGCGACGATCGCGACCGCCCGTGACCGCATCACCGGTGCCGTGCCCTGCCGGGCGGTGCCTGCCGCGTCCAGCAGCGCCCCGACCTGGGCTGCGGTGAGCACCACCGTGGCGCTCGTGTCCCCACGCGTGCCCAGTTGGAGCCCACGCCGGTCGAACGCGGCGGGATTGGCGTCGAGCACACCCCGTTCGACCAGGAACCGGTAGAACTCGGCCACCACCGCCAGGCGGTGCCCGCGGGTGGACTTGGCGACCCCGGCGGCGTCCAGCGCCTCCAGCCACCGCTTGAGGTCCAGCCCGATCGCCGTCAGCGGGTGCACGCCGTGCGCGGCGCACCACCGCAGCCACGCCAGCTCCCGGAAGCGTCCCGTCCGCACCGGCGGTCCGGACTGTCCGGGCTTCGGCTCTTCGACGACGTTCCGGAAGGCGGAGGCCGTGCCCAGGGCGCGGACCCACGGTCGCGGCAGGCCCAGCGCGTCACCGTAGGACAGGCGCGTCGCCGCCGACCGGTACCCCAGCAACCACTCCGCCACCAGCATTTCCAGGCGCTCCGGTCCCACGTCCCGGGGCGCGGTCCGGACGGCCGGAACGTCGGCCCGCAGGGACGGCAACATCGACTCGGTGCTCATGGTGATCGGCATTGTTCCGCATCGGCGTCCGACGTTCCGGGGGCACGCCGGGGTCACCGACGCCTTCTGACGCCCGTCCTGTCACCCACCCGACTTTCGTCACGGTGACGACCCCATAGTTTTCGGCTGCCCATCAGCGCCCTGAACCGGCCGTGATTCGCATTAGCACATCTTGCCGAGATAAGGCCACTTATCTCGGCAACTTCCTCTCAGTGGTTGTCGTTTCCGAAAACAAGAACCTCTTGTTGTTATCGATAACGATAACACTGCTAAGCTGGTCAAGTGAACCCGGCTCCGAACGCGCAGGTCGACGCGGCAACGCCACGCAGCCGTCCCTGCGCTTACTGCGGCTCCCCTGTGACGGCCCGACGCGCCACCGGACGGCCGCCCCGCTACTGCCCGCCCGACGTACGCGACTGTCAGGCGCGCGCCCGTACCGAGCGCGTCGCCGCCCGCGCCGCGCAGACCACCGGCGGCCCCATCGCGTTGCGACAGATCGCCCTGGACCTGGCCGGCCAGATCGACGAGGCGTGGGAGCCGGTCCAGGAGTTGACCGAGACCGTCCAGACCGCCCGCGACCTCCTCGAGGAACTGCAACGGGAACTGGTGGACCGCGTGGAGCAGGCCGAGCGCGCCGCCGAGGCCGCGACCGCGGCGAAAGAGCAGGCCGAACTGGAGAAAGCGGCCGCCGAGACCGCCCGGAACGCGGCCACGGACGACGCCCGCACCGCCCGCGAGGAGCGCACCAAGGCACTACGCGCCCGCGACGAGGCCGAAACCCTCAAACGGCAAGCCGAACTCAGGCTGGAACGCGTCACCGCCGAACGCGACGCCGCCCGCACCCAGGCCGAACAAGCCGCGACCACCGCCGCCGCCACGGTCGCCGCCATCACCGCCGCAGCCGATCAGCGCGTACAGGCGGCCACCGGCGCGGAGACCGCGGCACGCGAACAGGCCGCCGAACTGCGCACGGAACTGAAGACCCTGCGCGAACGGCTCACCGAACAACAGCAGCGCCTCCACGCCTCCGACCAGGCGGCCGAACGCCTGCGCACCGAGACCGCACAACGGATCGAGCAGATCACCGCCGAAGCCGACCGCAAGGTCGACCAGGCCCGCGCCGAAATCACCGCCCTGCGCACGCAGCAGGAAGACCGCGCCGCCCGGTTCGGCCAACAGCTCGGCGCCCAAACCGAACGAGCCGACCGCCTGCAGCACAGCCACGACCGTTACCGGGCACTACTCGACCGCATCGCCGACACCGTGCGACAACTCGACACCAGCACCAGCACCGATGCCAACGCCGAAGGCGCTCTGGTCGACGAGACGACGACCGCGCTGCGGGCCGTGGCCACGCTCATACAGGGTCGGCACGACGTCCCCCACGCCTTCAACCAGGAGGCCGACGGTCGGGACGGTTGACGACGGTTGACTCTGACGTAACGTCAATGTCTAGCCTCGCGCAGGTGACGATCACCGTTCTCGACACCTACTCCGCCATGAAGCAGATCCTGCAGGCCCCGGTCACGGATCGCGTCGCCATGCTGCGCTCGATGCTCGAGCCCAGCAGCGGTATGTACCGCTACTTCCCCGGGGACGTCGATCTGGTGGCCATGCACCAACAGTCGTCCGGTTTTCCCGTCGACCGTGACGAGGAGCGTTGCCTCGACGCGCTCGAGACGCTGGCGGCGGCCGGGGCCTGGGAACGGATGCAGCGCGCTCTCGATGATGCTCTGGCCGTGCAGCTGGCGGGGAAGCCGGGGCTGGAAGTCCCGGACATCACCGTCCTGTTCCTGCTCGGTGACCCCGGCGATGCCCACTTCATGGGGCCCAGCCTCGGAATGACCGGGAGCGGCGGGATCTCGGGCTACATCGTGATCACGCTGTGGCCCTTCCCCGAAAACGTGGAACGGCTGGAGGCCACCGCCGTGCACGAGCTCAACCACAACCTGCGCTACAGCCCGGGCGGGGTGGTGTGGAACCCGATGACCGTCACGGTCGGCGAGCACGTGGTCTCAGAGGGCCTGGCCGACGCCTTCGCCCGCCAGCTCCACGGCGACGAACTCGGCTACGCCCGCATCGGTGTGCCGCACCTGCACGACGATGCGGTCTTCGCCAAGGTGGTGTCCGGACTCGACGTGACCGGCATGCAGAACTTCACCGCCTGGGTGCACGGCGACGCCACGGCGGAACGCTTCGGCGTCACCCCGGTGGGATTGCCGACCGGGGCCGGATACGCCGTCGGCAACAGGCTGGTCGACACCTACCTCGCAGCGACGGGGCAGACGGCGGCACAGGCCCTGCACGCCGACAGCTCGGAGATCATCGCTACCGCGCTCCACCGCTGATCACACGAACGGGCCGGCGGGATCGTCAGGCGGCGAAGACCTGGGAGTCGTCGGCGAACGCCTTGAACTCCAGGGCGTTGCCCGCCGGGTCCAGCAGGAACATGGTCCACTGCTCGCCGGTCTGGCCCTCGAAGCGCACGTAGGGCTCGATGACGAACTCGACGCCCGCCGCGCGAAGCCGGTCGGCGAGCTTCTGGAACTCCGGAACCGTCAGGATCAGTCCGAAGTGCGGCACCGGGACGTCGTGGCCGTCGACCGGGTTGTGCAGCCGCTGCGCGCGGGCCGGTGCCAGGTGCGTCACGAACTGGTGACCGTGCAGGTTCCAGTCCACCCAGGTGTCCGCGCTGCGGCCTTGCTCCAAGCCGAGCACCTCACCGTAGAAGTGGCGCGCGGCCGCCAGGTCGTCGACCGGCACGGCCAGGTGGAACCGGGGGATCGGGGAGTCGAGAACGGTCATGGGCGCTGCCTTCCTGAACGCGGGCGCGCGGCCTGTCGCCGGGCTGATGTCGCAATGTTAACATTGCGACAAGCGAGGAGGTAGTCGATGGGTGACCAAGCCGGGGTGACGCCCGCGCGCCGCCGTGGGCTGGCCGACGAGGTGGCGGACCGCATCCGGGACGCCATCTTCAGCGAGGCCTACGCCCCCGGCGCGCAACTGCGCGAGATGGAGCTGTCCGCCGCGCTGGACGTCAGCCGTGGCCCGGTGCGCGAGGCGCTGCTCCGGCTGGAACGCGAGGGTCTCGTCCGCAGCGCGTGGCACCGCGGGGCCACGGTGACGACGTTGTCCCCTCAGGACATCGCCGAACTCGACAGCCTGCGCGGCGCGCTGGAACAGCTCGCCGTCCAACAGGTGATCACCCATGCCTCGGACGGGGACATCGCGGCCATCGAGAAGGCTGCCGACCGGATGGAGCGCGCCGAGGACGAGCACGCGATGGTGGGCTGCGACATCGAGTTCCACGACGCCGTCTACGCCGCCACCCGGCACCAGCGCCTGAAAGAGGCGTGGGATGCCATCCGCTGCCAAGTCCACCTGTTCCTGCTGACCCGGATCGGCCGCAGCACGGACGGCTACCTGTCCCACGTACCCGACGAGCACCGCGAACTCGTCGCCGCACTGCGCGCCCGCGACGCCGACGCCGCCCTCGAACTCTTCGCCGCGCACCGCCGCCACGCCTTCGAAGTCCTCACCGAAACCACTTCCTGAGCCCGAAGCACCGCCGAAGCGTCCCGACGGGGTGGGGCACGAAAAGTGACGGGGCAGGCCTGCACGGGTAGCCCTGGGATCACATTTCCCGACACGCAGGCAGGTGGCCGCATGATCGTTCCCTTGGACCTCACCGACGACACGACGGCGGAGGCCGTGCACCGGATCGCGTTGCAGTCCTACGCGGTGGAGGCCGAGTTGATCGGCACCACGACGATCCCGCCGCTGCACGAGTCGGTCGACGACGTCAGAAGACTGCCGTTGCGGTGGCTCGGCGGGTACGTCGACGGCGATCTGGTGGCGTTCGTCGGCTACGCGAAGGTCGACGGCGTGCTGGACATCGACCGGCTGTGCGTGGCGCCGAGCCACTTCCGGCTCGGGTTCGCGCGTCGGCTGGTGGAGCAGGTGCTGGCCGAGGGCGGTCCGGCGATCGTGTCGACGGGTGCGGCGAACGCGCCCGCCATCGCGTTGTACGAGGGTCTGGGTTTCCGGTTGGTCGACACGGTGGTGGTGGACGGCGGGCTGCGGATCGCGCAGTTCGGGCATCCGGGTGTGATCTAGGACGTTTCCTGACCTATATGGCTTCTAGCGTCGGTGTCGTGACTGAGATCCGAGAGTTCCGCCTCGCCGTTCCGCAGACCGACCTGGACGACCTCGCCGACCGCCTCGCGCGTGCCCGGTGGGTGGAGCAGTTGCCCTGTGACGGTTGGCAGCGCGGTGTGCCGGTGGACTACCTGCGCGACCTGGTCGAGTACTGGCGCACCGGGTTCGACTGGCGGGCGCACGAGGCGCGGCTGAACGCGTTCCCGCAGTTCACGACGGAGGTCGACGGTCTGGACGTGCACTTCCTGCACGTCCGGAGCACCAACGCCGACGCGCTGCCGTTGCTGGGGTCCCCGTAGTAACCAGGAAATTTCGGGCGGATTTGTTTGACCTGGGGTGATGACCGAGGACCCTGAAGCCGCTCTCGGCCGCAAGGTCGAAGTTCATGGGCGGGTTGGTGTTCCGCAGCCTGGTCTGGATGGACCGCGTCCACGCCGTGCACACCGAGTACCGCGAACTGCGCGCCGCCCTGCCCGCCGACGAACCGCACGACGAGCTGGACGAGGTGCGGTGGATGATCGAGGAACTGCGGCTGAGCTACTTCGCCCAGACCATCGGCACCCGCTACACCGTGTCCGACAAGCGGATCTTCAAAGCCCTCGACGCCGTCCCCCGCTGACCACCCGTAAACCGGTTGAGCGGGCCGGGGCGGGTCGGTAGCGTCGGCCCCGTCCGGTTGATCAAGGTTCGGTTGTCCAGGAGGCTGACGATGACGTGCATGGTTTCCGGTGGAGTCACGATCGCTCCGACCGGGGAGCGCGCCGCGCGCTGACCGTGCCGCCGACACGTCGTCGGCCGTAGCAGCGAGACAGAGCGCGCACCCCTCCTCGACTCGGAGCGGTCCTCACCGGCCCGCGGGGTTCCTCCCCCGGGCCGCAGGCATCGCCGCGCGCGGTGCCGTGACCCGCGTACCGCACTCCACGAGGAGAAATCCGTGCATTCCGCACAATCCGGACCACCCGCACAGCCGTTGACCGCGGCCGAAGGCGGACCGAGCGACGTCACCCACTCCGACGGGACCGTCCTGCGTCCCGCCCGACCCTGGACCACGACCGTCCACGCGCTGCTGCGCCACCTGGAGGACGTCGGCTTCACCGGCGCGCCCCGCGTGGTCGGCGACGGCATCGACGCCGACGGCAACGAAGTCCTGACCTACATCGACGGAACCATCGTGCACCCGCACGCGTGGACCGACGAAGGCGTCCGGCAGGCCGGTGCGCTGCTGCGCGACCTGCACGACGCCACCGCCGGGTTCCGGCCGCCACCCGACGCGGTGTGGCAGCCCTGGTGGATGCACCACACCGGCCCGGACACCGTGATCGGGCACTGCGACGCCGGTCCGTGGCACATCGTGGCCCGCGACGGTCTCCCCGTCGGGCTCATCGACTGGACCCTCGCCGGTCCCGTCGACCGACTCGACGAGATCGCCGCCGCGGCGTGGTGGAACGCCCAGTTGCACGACGACGACGTCGCCGAGCGCAACGACCTGCCCGACGCGGACCACCGCGCCCGGCAGGTGGGACTGTTCCTCGACGGCTACGGACTCCCGTCCCGCGACCGGGACGGGCTCGTCGGCCGGATGATCGAGTTCGCGATCCGCGACTGCGCCGCCGAGGCGACGTACGCGGGGATCACCCCGGACTCGACCGACCCGGGGCCGCTGTGGGCGCTGTCCTGGCGGGCACGGGCAGCCGCCTGGATGATCCGCCACCGAGGACTGCTGGAAGGGGCCGTCCGGGGTTAGCCCGGGCCCGCTCACGCAGGCAGTCGTGAGGCAGGGTCGGGCCGTCGGCCCGGCCCTGCCTTCTGGAAGCAGCCATCCCGGACCACGGCCGCACGGTGTCGCGGGACTACTCGCACTTCTCCAGCAGGCTCCGCAGCGCGTCGGCGACGACGGTCTTCGTGTCGTCGTCCAACGGCTCCAGCAGCCGCGCGTACAGGTCCATGTGCTCGGCCAGCATCCCGTCCACGGGCCGCCAGCCCCGGTCGGTCAGCCTGATCCGCACCACCCGTCGGTCGTTCGCGTCCGCGACCCGTCGGACCAGGTCCTTGGCTTCCATCCGGTCGATCCGGTTGGTGATGGCGCCCGCCGTGACCAGCGACGCGGACAGGAACGCGCCCGCCGTCATGCCGTTCGGCGCCCCCCGAAGGACGGGTCCGCCAACCGGACCCGACGTCGTAGGTCCGCCGGCACCCGGCGGACGCGCAAGCGCCCGTGGTCCACCAGGACCCGCACGGGTCGTCGCGGCGGTGCCGCCGGACCACGACTCACCTCGGGCCGGAGCGGTGTCGCCGTTCGCGCGCTCAGAACAGGGTGTCGCGCACCCGCAGCGGCCGGTATCCGGTCGGGCCGAGCTGGGCCAGCTCGCCCTCGACGTCCACCTCGATCGCGCCGAAGAAGTTGATGTTCTCGCTGTGCGCCGGGGAGATGTGCGCCAGGACCTCGTCGTCCACGCGGCGTCCGGCGCGGCGCATCGACTCCACCGCCAGCCCGTAGTACTCGGTGGTCCAGGTGATCACCGCGTTGGTGACCAGGGTCAGGCACCATGCCTGTTCGGTCTGCGCCTCGATGTGGCGGGCCCGCACGGTTCCCTCGTGGGCGTAGAGCAGGTCGCGCTTGAGGGCGTGCAGGGACTCGCCCTTGTTCAGCTGCCGCGAGATCTTCCGCCTGTATGCCGGGTCGGCTAAGTACCGGGCCGCGTAGATCGTCCTTCTCAGCGCGCCGTACTCCTTGAGCGCCGCGGACAGGGCGTTCTGCCGTCCCGACGCCGAGAGCTTGCCGACCAGCAGCGACGCGGTGGCGTGCCCGAACTTCAACGACCCGGCCACACGGAGCAGGTCGTCGTAGTGCTCGGCGATCAGGTCGGTGTTGAGCTTGCGGGTCAGCAGCGGCCCGGTGTGCGGGAACTCGGCCTCGATCCGCGCCCGCGACCCGGTGCGGTACAGGGTGATCTTGCCCAGGTCCCGGATACGTGGGGACAGCTGCAACCCCAGCAGGTCGAACAGCCCGAAGTTGACCAGCGTCACCCCATGCGTGTCCGTCGCGTGCTCGGTGACGGGAACATCCGTCGCGTTGCCCAGAATCTCGTCGAGGACGTAGTGCGCCTCACGCTTCGTCGCCACGATGACCTTCGTGCCGTACGTGGTGTGCTGGTCGGTCACATGCGTATAGGTCGAGAGGACCTGACCGCCGTGGATGACCATGTCCCGGCCGGTCAACGTCTTGCCGCGCACCGGGAACCGCTGCACGTCGGAGGAGGACAGGGTGCCGGTGCCGAACACCGGGGTCAGCGGCAGCGTGCCGTGGTAGCCGATGATCGCCAGGTTCACCGCCCGCAGCGTCTCCTCCCGCACGTACCACTCCGCGGTCCACGCCAGGATGTCGTAGGAGATCCCGCAGGCATCCGCCATCCGCGTCAGCCCGAGGTTGGTGGAGTGGCTGATCAGCACCGCGATCAGGTTCCGCTTGAGCTCCGGGCTGCGGGACTGCTTGCCGCCGGCGTGGGTGAAGCAGTCCAGGAACCCGGTGCGCTTGTCCAGCTCGATCAGCAGCGACACGATCGGCGCGAACGGCAGCATCGCGGTCAGCTCCGCCTTGAGCGCCACCGCCTCGGCCGGGACGTCCTCGGCGGTCAGCGGGGAGATCACCAGGTCGCCGCCGTCGTCCAGGCGCACCGGGCCGTCACCGGCCGCCAGGACCTGTTCCAGTTCCCCGAGCGCCTCACCCAACTCGTCCTCGGCGGCGGCGAGAGCGCGGCCGGGGTCGGCGGGTCTGCCCACGAGCCGGCAGAACTCCGCGCGCTGCGCCGACCACTTCTCCGAAGTCAGCAGGTAGGTGGCGGGATCGGAGTAGCGCTGCGAGCCGGGTACGTACACATCACCCGTGCGCAGTCCGTCGCGTAGCCCGAGCAGCGTGCACAACTCCCAGTAATGCCGGTAGGCGCTGGTGTTCCCGGACTTGCGCGCGGTGTCGAGGTAGGCGCGCCACCGCGCGGGCACGAACCCGTCCGGCGCCTCGTCGGGGACACGCCGGGCGCCGGTGGCGTTGAGCTCCCGCAGGATCTCCACCGCCTCCAGCAATCCGGCGGCCGCAGTCCCGCCGGCGAACCGGACCGCAGCCAACACCTGCGGCGTGAACTGCCGCAGATACCCGTAGGAGGCGTCCAGCGCGGCCAGGTGCCCGTGGTCGCGCGGCAGCCGAGGCGCGGCCTGCTCCCGTGCCGACCGCAGACGGGGCCACCCGATCCGCTCGCCCCGGATCAACCCGCCGACCTGTTCGTCGTCCAGCCCCAGGTCGAAGATGATGTCCAGGAGGTCGTCGAGCAGGGCCTGGCGGTCCTCGCCGGAGCGCCCGCGCTCGGCCAGCGCGTCGCGCATCCTCCGCTCGGCCTTGCCTTCCCGCGCCGAGACGGCCTGGTCGAACAGCCCCACGACCTCGTCGAGCACGTCGGTCGCCGACTGCGCCAGCAACGTGAGCAGGATCGGGTAGCGGCGCTGCGGATCCCTCCGCTCCAACGCCTGGGCGGTCAGCCTGCGGCCGACGGTGGCCAGGAACCTGCGCCGCTCGGCCGGGAGCACCGACAAGTCCAGAGCGTCCGCCCCCAGGCCGCGCAGGAACTCCAGCTTGCCGACCTCCGCCTTGATCGCGGCCGGGGATGCCTCGACCGGACCGGTGGCCAGCCACCGCAGCCGCGTGGTCTTGACCTCGGGATCGGTGACCAGCAGCCCGTCCAGCGCGGCGCACCGGGCATCGGTGAACTCGTGCGCCAGCCGGGCGAAGGTCTCCCGCTGCGCCTCCTCGCGGGCGTGCGCGACCCGTTTCACCACGATCACCGGTCCGGGCCGGATCACCTGCGCGGAGATCAGGTACTCGCACGCCAGCCGGAACAACAGCGTGGGCGAGTCGTGCTCCATTGCCCGCGCGAGCAGGAACTCATCGAGCTCCTTCAACTCCAGCGTCGACGGCGGACGCCAGCCCAGGTACTGCGCGACCAGCCGCAGGTGCTCGGTGCGGGTCTTCGCTCGCCGGCCGTAGGACCGCAGCTCGACGGGGTCGACACCCAACTGGTCGGCCAACCGCGTCACAGCCACCGGCGGTGCGGTGGACACCTTGTCCGGCACGAATCCCAGCCACGGCAACGTGCACAGCGCCACCGCCAGGCCCAACCGATCCGCCGGACCTCGACCCCGGCCGGGGTCCACGAAGGCAACGTCCGCCGGGGTGAGGGTGAAGAACCGGAACAGTTCATCCCGGCCGATCTCCGGAAAGCCCCGCAGACGCTCCAGCTCCTCGTCCGCGAACACCTGCGCCGCCACCCAGCCTCCAGCCAGCACCCGAAGATCCCCAGCTCAGAAGCCTACTCAGCCGTATCCGCCCGAAATTTCCTGGTTACTACGGGGACCCCTACTTCGACGCGTACGTGGTGGGCAGCCACCCGCGTGAGGTGGTGTTCCCGGGGCGTGCGTTCGAGCGGGCGCTGTCCGGTGGGCAGGCGGGGAACTTCCCGGTGCTGCTGGTGGACGGCGTGGTGGCCGGCGTGTGGCACCAGAAGCGGTCGGGCAGGCGGATCGTCGTCACGGTGGAGCCGTTCGGGACGCTGTCCAAGGCGCGCCTGGCCGAACTGGACCAGCAGGTGGCGCGGGTCGGCGAGTTCCTGGAGGGACGGCCGGAGCTGACCATCGGCACGGTCGCGGTCGGCGGTCACGCCTGAACCCGTGCGGACGTCGACGTCGGCCGGCGCGGTACGAGAAGTGGGGGGGGGGGGGGGGGGGGGGGGCGGGGCCCCCCCCCCCCCCCCGCCCGCGCCCCCCGGGGCTCCAGGGACCCA
>NZ_ML775961.1:0-351108 GCF_009769385.1 Saccharothrix deserti | reverse complement strand
GGCGGGCGGGATCGGCCCGGGGGGGTGGACTGCGGGCCCCCGGCCTGCCCCCACCACTTACGTCAGTCCTTCCAGCAGGTCTCCTTCTTCCACACCTGCTCGCCGTTGTGGTTGATCGTGACCTTGAAGCACTTGTCCTTGCGGTCGAAATCGATCTTCACGCAGACCTTTTTGCCGTGCTTTTCCACGCAGACCCTGTCGTCCTTCTTCAGGGTCCACTCCTTGACCAGCTTCCCGTAGATGAAGACCTTGATCGTCACTCTAACGGGTTTGACGTCGAAGTCACAGGTCACCTTGACGTGCTTGTTGTGCCATTCGCCGCAATCTTTCTTTCCCCGTGTCGCGTCATCGGTGGCCGTCCGGGTGTCGGCTTGCGCGAATGCCACCTCGGCGACAGCGCCGGTGGCCGGGCTGAGGGCCGTGGACGCCTGGGCGATGCCGGAAAGCGAGAACAGTGCGAGCAGTGCGGCGAACCCCACCGCAACGAGTCGGACCTTTTTCATTATCGAAACTCCATGTCTTGTGATAAATCGACTCCGGCCGTTCCTGGCCGGGTAGCACCTAAACGTGGGACTCGAAATCAGTTCCACACGTCGCGCTCGGCGCGGACGCCGCACCAAGTGTTATCGCGACGAGGTGATCCGGTCGGGTCCCGGTGGACCGAAAAAGCACACTCACCGGGGTGAATCGCCGACGACGCAGGGTCGTCCGAGATTGTCGAACATTTTTCGTCGGTTCGGGTTCCGGTGGACGGGTGCCGCCGTCCCGGTCCACGGTCGTTGAGTGCGGTCGGGGTAATCGTTGGTATGGCCAACAAGTCGGTAGACTGCGGCGGCATGGAGACCAGGATGACGCCCCAGCGGCTGCGCAGCACGTCGACCTGGCTGCTCGGTCAGGCCACGACCCACGCGCACCGGCTCGTGACGGACGCCTTGGGCGCGGTCGGTGCGCGGCGCTACCACTACTCGCTGATGGCGGCGCTCGAGGAGTTCGGACCGGCCAGCCAGGCGGACCTCGGACGACGGGGCGGCCTGGACCGCAGTGACGTGGTGGCCACCGTCAACGAGTTGGCGGACAGGGGGTTCGTCGAGCGCAGGCCGGATCCGGCGGACAGGCGGCGCAACATCGTGAACATCACCCCATCGGGTGAAGCCCACCTGCGCCATCTCGACCAAGTGTTGGGCCAGGCGCAGGACGCGCTGCTGGCGCCGCTGTCGGCGGCCGAGCGGGAGGAACTGGCGCGGATGCTCAACGCGGTCTTGAAGCACCACGGATGACCGGGACCATGCGGGCCGTCGTGCTCAGCGGGCCGGGTCCGGCGGAGAACCTGGCCGTGGTGGAGGTGCCGGTGCCCGAACCGCCGCCGGGTGGGTGCGGGTGGAGGTCCGCGCGTTCGGGGTGAACCGGTCCGAGTTTCACACCCGGCTGGGGCCGGCCTCGGAAATCGTCTGAGAATTTTTCCCGGCGTCGTGTCGATCGGGTCGTCGGCCGTTCGTGTAGAGGGCAGGAACCCCGACTTGAGGAGGACGAGATGACCCAGTACCTGATCAGCGTGATCGAGCCGACCGGCTACGGCATCCCGGAGCCGGAAGTGCTCGATCGGATCATGAAGGACGTGGAGGCGGTGGACGCGGACATGCGGTCGGCCGGCGTGTGGGTGTTCGCCGGCGGCCTGCACGCGCCGGACACGGCGACCACGCTGCGCCCGCAGGAGAACGGCGACGTGATCGTCACCGACGGCCCGTTCACCGAGTCGAAGGAGCACATCGGCGGCTTCAGCATCATCGACGTGCCGGACCTGGACGCCGCGCTGGAGTGGGGGCGCCGGATGAGCGTGGCGTGCACGCTGCCGGTCGAGGTGCGGCCGTTCCAGGACTTCCCCGGCTGACGTGACCCCGGTCGAACAGGTCTTCCAGGCCGAGTACGGCCGGTCGGTGGCCGTCCTGGTCCGCGTCTTCGGCGATATCGACATCGCCGAGGAGGCGGTCCAGGACGCGTTCGTCGAGGCCGTGCGCCGCTGGCCGGAGACCGGGGTACCGCCGAGCCCGGCGGGGTGGATCATCACCACGGCCCGCAACCGGGCGATCGACCGGCTGCGCCGGGAGTCGTCGCGCGACGACAAGTACGCCCAGGCCGCGCTGCTGCACGCCCGTGGGGAACACGCCGAGGACGAGGCTTTCGAGGTGGACGCGGTGGGCGACGAGCGGCTGCGGCTGATCTTCACGTGCTGTCACCCGGCGTTGAACCCGCCGGCACGGGTGGCGTTGACGTTGCGGCTGCTCGGCGGGTTGTCGACGGCGGAGATCGCGCGGGCGTTCCTGGTGCCGGAGGCGACCATGGCGCAACGGCTGGTGCGGGCGAAGGCGAAGATCCGGGACGCGCGGATCCCGTACCGGGTGCCGGGCGAGGCGGAGCTGCCGGACCGGCTGCGTGCCGTGCTCGCGGTGGTGTACCTGGTGTTCAACGAGGGCTACTCGGCCAGTTCGGGTGACGCGCTGGTGCGCGAGGACCTGTGCGCGGAGGCGGTGCGGCTCGGGCGGGTGCTGGCGGAGTTGATGCCCGACGAGCCGGAGGTCCTGGGGCTGTTGGCGTTGATGCTGCTGCTGCACGCGCGGAGTCCGGCGCGCACCGGCACGGACGGCGGCTTGGTGCGGTTGGCCGACCAGGACCGGTCCTTGTGGGACCGGGCGATGCTGGCCGAGGGCCGGGAGCTGGTGCGGCGGTGCCTGCGCCGCAACCGGCCCGGCCCGTACCAGGTGCAGGCGGCGATCAACGCGGTGCACAGCGACCCGCCGCCCACGGACTGGGCGCAGGTCGTGCAGCTGTACGACCACCTGCTGGCGTTGACGCCGACGCCGGTGGTTGCGTTGAACCGGGCCGTCGCGGTGGCCGAGGTCGACGGGCCGGAGGCGGCGTTGGCGCTGGTCGAGGGCCTGGCGCCGGAGAACTCCCCGATGGACCGCTACCACCTGTTCCACGCCATCCGCGCCGACCTGCTGCGCCGTCTCGGCCGCGATTCGGCGGCGGCCGAGGCCTACCGGCGTGCGCTGGACCTGGCCGGGAACGCCGCCGAACGCGACCTGCTGCGCCGCCGCCTGGACGCGGTCACCGGCCCAGCCCAGTCACCGGATTAGCGCCGCCGGCTCGACGCGGTCGCAGGCTCAAGCCGGTTACCCGGTCGTCAGCTGCCGGATCGGCGCCACCGGGCTCGACGCGGTCACCGGCTCGGGTCGGTTGCCGGATCAGCGCAGTTGCCGGATCAGCTCGGCTACCTCCTGCGGGGTGAAGTCCAGCGACACCACGCCGACGGTCAGTTCGATGCTGCACCGCGTCAGATCGGACGACGCCTTGGGTCGCTGCGGCAGCTCGATGCCGGTCTCCTCGAGGATCCGCTTCGCCGCCGCCGCGACGGCGTCCTTCGGTGCGGGCAGGTGGATGTGGAACAGCGGCGTCTGCGGCACCTCGGGTTGGGTGCGGGCGTAGCCGTCGGCGTTGATCGCGGCGGCGATGGCGCGGGCGTGGTCGCGGAACTCGGCCATCCTCGGCAGCACCTCGTCCAACCCCATCAGGGCCGTGACGGCGGGCGGCCAGGCGTCCGGGGTCGCGCCGCCGAGCCTGCGCCGCCACACCGACGCGGTGTCGATGGTCTCCTGGTCGCCCGCGAGCACCGCGCCGCGGGTGCCTTCTAGCCCTTTGTAGAGCGAGACGTAGACGGTGTCGAACAGGTCGGCGATCTCGGCGAACGGCCGCTCGTAGTAGGTCTGCGCCTCCCACAGCCGGGCGCCGTCCATGTGCGCCGCCGCGCCGCCGTCGCGGGCCCACTTCGTCTGCGCGACCAGGTCCTCCCAGGTGGGCAGGAGGCCGCCGATGTCCCGCTGCGGCAGCTCCAGCAGCAGCGCGGCAATGGGTTCGCGGACCTCGGCGAGGTCGTCGAGGGTGATCAGACCGTTGTGGTCACCGACCATCCGGTGGCGCAGGCCGTGCACCGCGTTGTAGCCCTCCTCCTCCCACACCGCGAGGTGGCACTGGGGGTGCGCGGCGAACGTGCGGCGGCCGGTGCGCTCGGCGTGCACGCGCAGCGCGGTCTGCTGTGCCATCGTGCCGGAGGGGAAGAACAGCGCGGCCGGTTTGCCGAGCAGGTCGGCGATCCGCTGCTCCAGCTCCTTGGTCGGCTCGTCGAGGCGGGTGCCCGGCGGGACTCGTTCGAGCAGTCGGCGCAGCACCGAGTGCGGGTCTTGGCGGAGCCGGGAGTGCTGGACCAGGGAGCGACGGATCTCGGGTGCCATGGAGGGAGTCTGGTGTTGTCGCCAAGCATTTGCAACAACGTTTCACCAGTCACCTGACGGATGCGGCCGCACGGGCGCCGACCGTAGCGTCGGTGGCATGGATCTGACTCGTGAAGACGCCAAGCTCGTGCTCGTCAACCACGGCCGTGTGCCGTTCGAACCGCGTCCCGACGGCCTGCTGGACGTGCGGTGGCTGGAGCACCTCGACAGCGGCGACGTCGTCACCTACTCGCAGTGGTCCGGCCCGGCGAACGTGGACGGGGCGGTCGCCTACCGCCGTTACCGGTCCGGTGGCCTGGCCGAGCCGGAGCGGCCGGTGGGGTGCGTGGTGCTGGTGACGGCGGAGTTCGACCGGCCCGACGTCGCCGAGGAGTGGATCGACCTGGTGTTCGCGGCGCTGGCGGCCGACGAGGTGCCGCACCCCGGCGGGATCTCCGCGACCTTCCACGTGAGCGAGGACGGGATGCGGATGCTGAACTACGCCGAGTGGACGTCGGCCCAGGCGCACAAGGACGCGTTGGCGCGCGGCAACGGCTCGGTCGGTCTCGCGCCCGAGTGGCAACGCGTCCAGTCGTTCCCCGCTCTCAAGAAGGCCGGCGTCAAGCGATACCGGGTCGTCGGCGAGTGACGCGGGCGGCGATACTGGCGGCATGGGGAAAACCTATGCACGGATCGAAGGACGTCTGCGCGAGTTCATCGAGGAACAGCCGGTGTTCTTCACCGCCACCGCGCCGCTGTCGGCCGACGGGCACGTGAACGTGTCGCCGAAGGGCCGCAAGGGCACCTGGCGGGTGCTGGACGACCAGCGGGTGGCGTACCTGGACTTCGGTGGCAGCCACGCGGAGACCATCGCCCACCTGCGGGAGAACGGCCGGATCACGCTCATGTGGTGCGCGTTCGACGGTCCGCCGAACATCGTGCGGGTGCACGGGACGGGCGAGCCGGTGTTCCGCGACGACCCGAGGTTCCCCGAGCTGGTGGCCGGGTTCGGCGAGGCGGACGGGCCCGCGCTGCGCGCGGTCGTGGTGGTGACCGCGAAGCTGATCAGCGACACCTGCGGGTTCGCCGTGCCGTTCATGGACTACCGGGGTGAGCGGACGCTGCACGAGGACTACTTCGGCCGCAAGTCCGACGAGGAATTCGCGGCCTACTGCGAGAGCAAGGACTACAACGCGGTCAGCATGGACGGGCTGCCCGCGCTGCCGTTGCCCCTGCCGCCGCGCTAACCCTTGAACCCCGCCGGGTGGTCGTGCAGCCAGGCGGCGAGGGCGGTGAAGACGACTCCGCGCAGCGTCATCGTGCGGACTCGCCCTCACCGGTGGAGGACCGGGCGGCCTCCCAGGTAGGCCAGGACGGCGGCGAACACGATGATCACTCGCATGATGAGCAGGACGTGCGGGCTGGGGCGAGGTTGCCGTGTGACACCGTCTACCCCATGGCGAAGTACCTGTTCTTCTGGGGCCACGAGGCACGGCCCGGCGCGCCGGTCGGCAAGCAGTGCCTCAGCCAGTGGTGGGAGGCGCCGTTCACGGTGGACGGGCGGACCTACCGGACCGCCGAGCACTTCATGATGTGCGGCAAGGCGCTGCTGTTCGGCGACGAGGACACCGCCGCCCGGGTGCTCGCGGCGCGCACGCCCGGTGAGGCGAAGGCGCTGGGCCGCCAGGTGCGCGGGTTCGACGAGGACGCGTGGGCGGCCGCGCGGCTGGACATCGTGGTGCGCGGGAACCTGGCGAAGTTCGGCGCGCACGACGACCTGCGGGACTACCTGCTGCGCACCGGGGACCGGGTGCTGGTGGAGGCGAGCCCGTTGGACCGGGTCTGGGGCATCGGGTTGGCCGCGGACGACGGGCGCGCGGCCGACCCGAGCACCTGGTTGGGCCTGAACCTGCTGGGTGAGGCCCTGATGGACGTGCGGGACCGGCTCAGACGACGGTGAGCACGATCTTGCCCTTGGTGTGGCCGGAGTCGATCAACTCGTGCGCCTTGGCGGCCTCGGCCAGCGGCAGCACCGAGTCCAGTTCGGGGCGCAGCACGCCGTTCTCGGCGAGTTCGGCCAGCGCGAGCAGCCCGTGCCGGTCCGGTTCGCACAGCACGACGGCGGTGCGGACGCGCGTGCCCGCGGCCTCGACCAACTGGCCGTAGCCGCCGCCGAGGATGGTCACCACGATCCCGCCGTCCTTGACCGTGGGCACGGAACGGGCCGCGATGTCGCCGCCGACGGTGTCGAACGCGACGTCCACGTCCCGCACCGCGTCGGCGAAGTCGACCGCGGTGTAGTCCACGACCTCGTCGACGCCCAGGCTGCGGACGAAGTCGTGCTTGCCGGCGCTGGCGGTGCCGATGACGTGGGCGCCCCGGGCCTTGGCGATCTGCACGGCGACGTGCCCGACACCGCCCGCGGCGGCGTGCACGAGGACCCGTTGACCGGCTCGGAGGTCGGCGGTCTCGACCAGGCTCTGCCAGGCGGTGAGGCCGACCAGCGGCAGGGCGGCGGCGTGCGGGTGGTCCAGCGTGCTCGGCTTGCGGGCGAAGTGGCGGGAGGGTGCGACGACGTACTCGGCGTAAGCGCCGGCCTGGCGCGGGAACAGCGGCATGCCGAAGACCTCGTCGCCGGGCCGGTGCACGGTCACCCCGTAGCCGACCTCCTCGACCACGCCGGACACGTCCCAGCCCAGCACGAACGGTGGTTCGCCGAGCAGGTTGGGCGCCTGGCGGGTCTTCGCGTCGACCGGGTTCACCCCGGCGGCGTGGACCCTGACCAGGACCTCGGTGGGGCCGGGTTGGGGTTTGGGGAGGGTGACCTCGTGCAGCACCTCCGGGCCGCCGAGTCGGGTCTGGCTGATGGCGCGCATTGAACTCATGACTTCGATCGTCGTCGATGTGTCCGGGTTCGGCCAGCGGCCGGTTGGCCAACCCCCGAAAAGATCAGGCCAGTAGCAGCGGCCGGCGGGCCGGTTCGGTCCAATCGCGTCCTGATTGGTGGATTTCGATCTACGCTAACGGTGCGGCGAGTGGCGCCGATCACCTCGGGAAGGAGGCGGTCGTGCTGGTCGAGGCTCAGCGGAATCGCGGTGCCCTGCGCCGGGTAACCGGTCTGGCCCGCAGCACGCCGGGTCGGCTGAGCCTGCTGGCCCTGCTGCTGATCGTGGTGAGCCTGCTGGTCGGGGCGTTGACGGCGGGCGCGGTGCAGCGCCGGTCGGACGCGTTGGAGGCGTTGGCCGACCGCAGTGAGCCGCTGGCGTTCGCCGCCCAGGAGGTCTACCGGGCGATGGCGGACGCGGACGCCACGGCGTCGAGCGCGTTCCTGTCCGGTGGTGTGGAGTCGGCGGTGCTGCGGCAGCGGTACGAGGCCGACGTGGCGAAGGCGGCCGCGGCGTTGTCGGCGGCGACCAGCGAGATCACCCGTTCCCCCGAGCTGACCGAGTCGCTGTCCACGCTGTCGGGCCAGTTGCCGGTGTACACGGGTCTGGTCGAGACGGCCCGCGCGCACAACCGGCAGGGCAACCCGGTGGGCGCGGCGTACCTGCGGGAGGCGTCCACGCTGATGCGGGAGCAGATGCTGCCCGCCGCGCAGGGCCTGTACGAGGTGGAGACCGGGGACGTGGTGCGCGACCTGGAGGACGCCGGGTCGCTGCCGTGGCTGGAGTTCCTGCTGGGCGCGCTGGCGTTGGCGGTGCTGGTGTTCGCGCAGCGGTACCTGACCCGCAAGACGAACCGGGTGTTCAACCCCGGTCTGCTGGTGGCGACCGCGTTGACCGCGATCTCGCTGCTGTGGGTGCTGACCGCGAGCCTGGTCGTGGTCTACAACGCCTCCGCCAGCAAGAACGAGGCGTCGCTGGTGGACACGCTGGCACGGGCGCGGATCGCGACGCTCACCGCGCGCGGCGACGAGACGCTGACGTTGGTGGCGCGGGGCAGCGGCGCGGCGTACGAGAAGCGCTACGCCGAGGTCGACAAGACCCTGGACGACCTGCTGACGCGGGCGCGGGCGACGACCGGGACGCCGCCGCTGATCGAGGCGGTCGACCACCACGCGCAGTGGCAGGAGGCGCACCGCAAGGTCCGCGCGGCCGACGACGCCGGCGACTACACGGCGGCGGTGACGCTGGCGTTGGGTCGGGACGCGACGGGCGCGGCCACGGCGTTCGACGAGTTGGACATGGACCTGGTGGACGCGATCGGCGCGGCGCGGGCGGAGTTGACCGACGCGATCGGGCGGGCGCGGGCCGGGTTGGGCGGCGCGGTGCCCGCGGTGGTGGTGCTGGCGTTGCTGGCGGCGGCAGCCTCGACGTTCGGGTTGTGGCAGCGGCTGAAGGAGTACCGATGAAACGGCTGCCCGCGGTGACGGTGCTGCCGGCCGTGGTGCTGGCGGTGGTGTTGGCGGCGTGCGCGCCGGTGCCCAGTGGCGCGCCGGCGATCGGCGGCGGCTCGGCGGTGCCGCCGCGACCGGCCGGTGTGGAGGAGCTGACCGCGCCGCCCAGTGGTGCGACGGTGGCGCCCGCGTCGTGCGATCCCACGGCGAGCCTGCGCCCGACGGGCCCGTTGCCCACGCCGGGGCAGATGCCGGGCGGGTCGACCATGGCGCGGATCCAGGCGCACGGCCGACTGGTGGTGGGCGTGGACCAGAACACCTACCTGATGGGGTTCCGCAACCCGTTCTCCGGCGAGTTGGAGGGTTTCGACGTCGACATGGCGAGGGAGGTCGCGCGGGCGATCTTCGGCGATCCGGGCGCGATCCAGTTCAAGGTGCTGACCTCCGACGAGCGCATGCCGGCCCTGGAGGAGCGCAGGGTGGACATCGTGGTGCGCACCATGACGGTGAACTGCGAGCGCTGGCAGCGGGTCAACTTCTCCACCGTCTACTACCACGCCGGGCAGCGGGTGCTGGTGCCGTCGAACTCGGAGGTGACGGGCATCGAGTCGTTGGGCGGCAAGCGGGTGTGCGCGACGAAGGGGTCCAGTTCGCTGGCCAACGTGGCGGCGGCGCCGTCGAAGCCGGTGGCGGTGTCGGTGCCGAACTGGACGGACTGCCTGGTGATGCTCCAGCAGGGGCAGGTGGACGCGATCTCCACCGACGACACGATCCTGGCCGGGTTCGCCGCGCAGGACCCCTACACGAAGGTGGTCGGCCCGCAGTTCACCGCCGAGCCGTACGGGATGGCGTTCCACAAGGCGGACGAGGACTTCGTGCGGTTCGTCAACGCGCTGCTGGAGCGGTTGCGCGCGGACGGCACGTGGGCGTCGATCCACCGGCGGTGGCTCGGTGCTCCCCCGGCCCCGCCCGTCGCCGTGTACCGGGACTGACATGGACACCCTCGACGAGGAGTTGGCGGCCCTGCTGCGGGAGAGCGACCGGGTGGCCGAGTCGTTGTTGGCGATGGAGGACCACCCCGGTCACCGGTTGCTGCGGGATGCCGCGCTGACCGGTGGGACGGCACGGCGGTGGCAGGCGACGAACGCCGGCATGGTGCGGCTGTGGGAGTGGTTCGACGCCTACCGGGCGCTGCTGCGGCAGGCCGCGGACACGCGGGACCCGGTGGAGCTCGGGCGGCTGCTCCGCGAGCCCGCGATCGTGCTGCACGAGCAGGCGGCGCCGGTGCGGACCTTGACCGGCCCGGCCCAGGTCGCGGAGCGGGTCACCCTGCGCGAGCTGGTCGCCCGGATGAAGTCCCAGTACGCCGAGGTCACGGCGGTGCTGACGGAGGCGCACGAGGCGTGGACGCGGCGGCTGGAGCTGCTGGACCCGTTGACCGGACTGCTGGCCGGGCTGGACTCGCCGGGCGCGGAGCGGCTGCGGGCGGAGGTGGCGCGGGCGCACGCCCGCGCGGTGGCCGACCCGTTGACGCCGGACCCGTCGGCGGCGGACCTCGCCGCACGGGTGGGTGAGCTGAGCGCGCTGCACCGGACGTTCGACGCGCGGACGGCGGCCGTGGAGCGGCGGGTGGCCGAGGTGGAGTCGATCCGGGCGCGGGCGCGCGAGGTGCGGGCGGCGGTCGTGGCGGAGATCGCCGGGAGCCACCCGGAGGTGTCGGGCGGTGACGTGGCCGGGGCACTCGAACGGCTGCGGCGGCGTTTTCCGGATGTGGCGGAATCGGACGTGGCCGCCGTGGAGACGGCGGTGGGTGTGGCGCTGGAGCGGGCGCGGGAGGTGCTGGCGCACCTGACCGGGTCGCTGGACCGGCGCGCGGAGCTGCGCGGCCGGTTGGACGCCTACCGGGCGAAGGCGGGCGGCCGCGGGTTCGCCGAGGACGCGGAGCTGTCGGCGTTGCACCGGCAGGCCCGTGACGTGCTGGCCGGCGCGCCGTGCGACCTGGGCGCGGCGACGGTGGCGGTGCTGCGGTACCAGCGGGCGGTGCTGGCGAGGACGGAGGCCCGATGAGGACGTGTCCACGAGCCGGCTGCGGCGGGGCGATCGACGACGACGGCTTCTGCGACGTGTGCGGGTTGGAGGCGCCGGTCCTCGCGGCGACCGCGCCCGACACCGGACCGGGCGGCGGGACGGCGGGCGGTGCACGTGCGGGCCGCGGTGCCGGGTCCGGACCGGATCCACAGGGTGACGCGCCGGCCGCTCGCGGCCACCGTGAGGGCGGCCGGCCGGGCGGCGGGCGTGCCGGCGGCGGTCCCGGTGTCGGGTCGGCGGGTGATGCCGGCGTCGAGTCGGGCGGCGGTGCCAGCGGTGGTGCCGGCGTAGGGGCAGGCGGTGCTGCCGGCCCGGACAGCGGTTCCGACAGCAGCGCGGACACGGGTACGGCGACGGGTGCGGCGACGGGGCGTGACACGGGCCCCGGGACGGCGCCGTGGTCGGCCGCGACGGCGTCCGGCCCCCGGTCGCGGCGGGCGTCGGCGTCGACCCGCTCGTCGGGTCGCGGTCGGCTGGGCGCGGGCCTGGTGGAGGTGCCGCGGGTGCCGTACCGGGACCCGAAGGTCGCCGTGCTGACCGATCCGGAGGTGCCGGAGGCGAAGCGGTTCTGCTCCAGCTGCGGCAAGGAGGTCGGCCGGAGCCGGGACGGCAGGCCCGGCCGGGTGGAGGGGTTCTGCGCGCACTGCGGGCACCACTACTCGTTCACCCCGAAACTGGCGCCCGGCGAGGTGCTGCACGACCAGTACGAAGTGCTGGGGTGCCTGGCGCACGGCGGGCTGGGCTGGATCTACCTGGCCGCCGACCACGCGGTCAGCGACCGGTGGGTGGTGCTGAAGGGCCTGCTGGACTCCGGTGACGCGGACGCGATGGCCGCGGCGATGGCGGAGCGGCGGTTCCTGGCCGAGGTGGAGCACCCCAACATCGTCAAGATCCACAACTTCGTCCGGCACGCCGACCGGACCAGCGGCGAGCTCGTCGACTACATCGTGATGGAGTACGTCGGCGGCACGTCGGTCAAGGACATGATCAAGCAGATGCGGGCCGACGGCACCGGCACCGAGTCGCTGCCGGTGGCGCAGGCGATCGCCTACGCGCTGGAGGTGCTGCCCGCGTTGGGCTACCTGCACGGGGTGGGCCTGCTGTACTGCGATTTCAAGCCGGACAACGTGATCCAGACCGAGGAGCAGTTGAAGCTGATCGACCTGGGCGCGGTGCGGCGCATCGACGACCGGCACTCCCCCATCTACGGCACGATCGGCTACCAGGCGCCGGAGATCGGCACGGACGGCCCGTCGGTGGCCTCCGACCTGTACACGGTGGGTCGGGCGCTGGCGGTGATGAGCTTCCAGTTCGACTTCCGCGGCCGGTACAAGGAGTCGCTGCCCGATCCGGACGAGCAGCCGTTGCTGCGTCGGCACGACTCGTTCCACCGGTTCCTCAAGCGGGCCACGCACCGGGACCCGGAGCAGCGGTTCGCCACGGCCGAGGAGATGGCCGAGCAGTTGACGGGTGTGCTGCGGGAGGTGTTGGCGCAGCAGGACGACGTGCCGCGGCCGGGTGTGTCGCGGCAGTTCACGCCGGAGCGGCGGTCGTTCGGCACCGAGGGCTGGCTGGATGTGCGGGCGGCGGCCAGGGGGCTGCCGGTGCCGCAGGTGGACACCTCCGACGCGGCGGCGGGGTTCCTGGCGACGGCGGCGACGACCGGTGATCCGGATCAGGTGGTGGCGGCGTTGCGCGCGGCCCCGGTGCAGACGGTCGAGGTGCGGTTGCAGGTGGTGCGGGCGTTGATCGAGGCGGGCCGGGTGGACGAGGCGGTCGCGGAGTTGGACGACCTGACGTCCCCGTTCGACCCGGACGACCCGCAGACGCCCGCGTCGGACGACTGGCGGCCGGGCTGGTACCGGGGTGTGGCGGCGCTGGTGGGCGGTCGGGCGGACCAGGCGCGGGCGGCGTTCGAGCAGGTGTGCGACGTGCTGCCGGGTGAGGCGGCGCCGAAGCTGGCGGTGGCGGTGTGCGCGGAGTCGCGGGGCGACGGCGACGCGGCCACGGCGTTCTACGAGGTGGTGTGGCGCACCGATCACTCGTACGTGTCGGCGGCGTTCGGGCTGGCCAGGGTGTTGTTGGCGCGGGGCGACCGGGAGGCGGCGGTGGGGGTGCTGCACTCGGTGCCGGACACGTCGATCCACCACGTGGCGGCGCAGGTCGCGGCGGTGCGTGCCCAGATCGGGACGGCTCAGATCGGCACGGCCCAAGCCGGTGCCGCGGGGACCGGTGTTGCGCGGACGGGTGGAGCGTTGTCGGACGTGATGGCGGCGGGTGCGAGGCTGTCGGGGTTGGAGTTGGACGTGGCGAGGCGGGCCGGGTTGACCGCGGAGCTGCTGCGCGTGGCGTTGGAGTCGTTGCCGGGCAACGGTTCGAAGCCCGCGGGGCGGTTGCTGGACTGCGAGTTGAGCGAGTCGGGTCTGAGGTTGGGCCTGGAACGCTGCTACCGGCAGTTGGCGCGGTTGGCGGACACCCCGGAGGAACGCATCGCTCTCGTCGACCGCGCGAACGCGGTCCGGCCCAGAACGTTGGTGTGAACGTGACTCCTCCGCCTGCTGGAGCGGGCGGTTTCGCGCTAAGCCACCGGTGTGGTGTCGCGCAGGACCAGCCCGGCCCTGTGTGCGATGTTGCGTGCGCCGACGACGTCGGCGTGTCCGGTGTGCCCGCACGAGACGCACCGGAAGTCCTCGCCGTGGCGGTTGGCCTTGGCGGTGTGCCGGCATTCCGGGCAGGTCCGGGACGTGTCGGCGGGGTTCACGGGGATCAGTTCGCGACCGGCGCATGCTGCCTTGTGCGCGAGGATTCCCAGGAACATCCGCCAACCGGTGTCCAGGATCGCCTTGTTCAAACCCGCCTTGGCGGCGGCACGGTTCGGCTCGAACGATCCGTCCCCGGCGGGGCGCGGGGACGGGCGGCGGACCATGTTCGCCACCGTCAGCGCTTCGTGGGCGATGACGTCGGCGGTGCGGACCAGGTGCAGTGCGGTCTTGTGGGCGTGGTCCAAGCGTTGGCGGCGGACCTTGCCGTGCAGTGCGGCGACCTTGGCGACCGCCGCGCGGTGGCGGCGGCTGCGCCTGTCGCGGTGGACCCGACCGAACCGGGCCAGGGTGCGTTGGGCGTCGGCGAGCCGGTCCGCGGTGGCCCTGAGGTAGCGCGGGTTGGCGACGTGGACACCGTCACTGGTGGTCAGGAAGTGCGTCACGCCCACGTCGACCCCCACCTGCCGGTCGGTCGGCGGCAGCGGCGCGCTGGGGACGTCGTCGCAGGACAGCACCACGAACCAGCGGTTGCCCTCCCGCTTCACCGACACCGTCTTGACCCGGCCCCGCACGGGCCGGTGCCGGTGCACCCGGACGTGCCCGACACCCTGCAGACGTACGCAGGTGACCGGGTCGTGCGGGGTGGAGTCCCAGCGACAGCCGTCCCCGTCCCGGGGGAACTCGACGGTGTCGAACCTCGCCGCCGACCGGAACCTCGGATGGCCCGGTGTCCGTCCGGCCCTCACCCGCCGGAAGAACGCCCGCATCGCCCTGTCCAGCCAGCGCAGCGTCGCCTGCTGCGAGGAGAACGACCACCGCGCCTGATCCGGGTCGAACCCGCGGATGTCCTTCAGCTGCGCCGACTGGTCCCCGTACCGGACCGTCGTTCGCGACACGTGCCGGTAGGCGTCCCGCCGCTCCTGCAACGCCGCGTTGTAGAGAGCGCAGTGGTCCCGCAGCATCGCCGACAGCGCCTGCGTCTGCTTCGCGGTCGGCCGCAACAGGAACTTGAACGACCGCCTCACCACCGCACCCCCACCCGCTCACCTTACCGAGCAGTCGAACACAGGTTCGGTAGCGACACGACGGCGCTGACGGGCCGACCTCGATTCCCCTGTCGCCCGAAGGCTACGGTTCGCTTGAGGAGAACCTGATGGAGTCTTGTCCCGAGTGCTCGTCGCCGGTGTCGGCGCAGGATCGGTTCTGCGAGGCGTGCGGGCGGAACCTGCGCGTGCAGCGGACCCCGGTGGGTGGTCCGGGTGCGCAGTGGCCGCCGATGTGCGTGTGCGGCGGTGAGGAGTTCGACGCGGACGGGTTCTGCGAGCAGTGCGGGCGGGCGCGTCCGTCGGCGCGTGACCGGGTGGAGTTCGTGCTGCCCGGTGTGGCGGGGGTGAGCGACCGGGGCAAGCGGCGGCAGCGCAACGAGGACTCGATGGCGTTCGGCCGGGTCCGGGGACGTGGTGTCGCGGTGGTGGTGTGCGACGGGGTGGCGTCGTCGGAGCGGGCCGAGCAGGCGTCGCAGACGGCGGTGGACACGGCGGTGGACGTGCTGCTCACCGGGTTGCAGTCGGGGTCGGACGCCGAGGTGGCCACGACGGACGCGGTGATCGCGGCGAACGAGGCGGTGAGCCGGTTGGCGCGGCCGGAGGCGGCCGAGGTGGCGCCGTCCTGCACGTTCGTGTCGGCGGTGATGACCGACGATTCGGCGACGGTGGGCTGGGTCGGCGACAGCCGCGCCTACCTGGTGGCCGAGACCGGTGCGGCGCGGTTGACCACGGACGACACGTGGGCGGCGCAGCTGGTCGCGGAGGGCGTGCTGACCGAGGAGGAGGCGCTGACCGACCGGCGGGCGCACGTGCTGTCGCGGTGGTTGGGCGCGGACTCGGGGATCGAGGCGCCGCAGACGGTGACGTTCAAGGTGGAGACGCCGGGTCTGCTGGTGCTGTGCAGCGACGGGTTGTGGAACTACGTGCCGGAGCCGGAGGACCTGCTGGAGGTGCTGCCGCGCGGGGTGACGCCGATCGAGGTGGCGCGGGAGCTGGTGGAGGTCGCGTTGAAGGCCGGCGGGCACGACAACATCACGGTGGTCGTCGTTCAACTGCGGGGTGGGCATGGCGCTTGAGTTCGCCGTCGAGGTGTTCCAGAACGAGTACCTGCCGGAGGGTGCCGCGGAGGTCAACGCGATCGTTACGGTGACCGCGACCGGGACGGCCGCCGACGTGGCGCCGGTGGCGTCGGCAGACGCGGCCGAGGTGATCATCGTGGACACGTCCGGGTCGATGCGGTACCCGCCGACGAAGCTGGCCGCGGCCAAGCAGGCGACCGCGGCGGCGATCGACACGCTGCGCGACGGGGTGCGGTTCGCGGTGGTCGCGGGCACGGACACGGCCCGGATGGTCTACCCGCGGATCCAGGCGCTGGAGTTGGCGGGTCCGCGGACGCGGGCGGCGGCGAAGGAGGCGGTGCAGCGGTTGCGCGCGGACGGCGGCACGGCGATCGGTCGCTGGCTGGTGTTGGCCGACAACCTGTTCGCCGTGCACTCGGGCGGGCCGAAGCACGCGATCCTGTTGACCGACGGCGAGAACCAGCACGAGACGCCGCAGCAGTTGGCGCGGGTGCTGGACGAGGTGGCGGGCAGCTTCACCTGCGACTGCCGGGGTGTGGGCACGGACTGGCAGGTGTCGGAGCTGCGCCGGATCTCCGAGGCGCTGTTGGGGACGGTGGACATCGTGGCCGACCCGCAGGGGTTGGCCGACGACTTCCGGTCCATGGCGGCGAACGCGATGGGCAAGGCGATGGCGGACGTGTCGCTGCGGTTGTGGACGCCGGAGGGCGCGCAGGTCCGGTTCCTGAAGCAGGCGTCGCCGGGGTTGCTGGACCTGACCGGGCGGCGGGTGGAGGCGGGGCCGCGCACGGGTGAGTACCCGACCGGGGCGTGGGCCGGGGCGGAGAGCCGCGACTACCACCTGTGCGTGCGGGTGAAGCCGGCGAAGGTCGGCGACCGGATGCTGGCGTCGCGGGTCAGCCTGGTCGGGCCCTCGGGTGAGGTCCTGGGACAGGGGCGGGTGCTGGCGACGTGGACCGACGACACGGTGTTGTCGACCCGGATCAACTCCGAGGTCGCCCACTACACCGGGCAGGCGGAGTTGGCGGAGGCGATCCAGGACGGTCTGGAGGCGCGCAAGGCCGGTGACGTCGGTCGGGCGACGGCGAAGCTGGGTCGGGCGGTGAAGCTGGCGCACGAGTCTGGGAACACGGACACGGCGAAGCTGCTGGCCAAGGTGGTGGACGTGGAGGACCCGAGGACCGGGACGGTGAAGCTGCGGGCGCGGGTGGCCGACGCGGACGAGATGACGCTGGACACCCGGTCGACGGTGACCAAGCGGGTCGGGAAGGGCTAGGGGATGGCGACGTGCCCGGCGGGCCACGACTCGGCGACCGACGACTACTGCGACGTGTGCGGCGCGCCGATGCCGGCCGTCGGCTCCGCCGCCGCACCTCGGTCCTCCGGTTCGGAGTCGGGCACGGCCCCGGCGTCGGCCGTCGTCGAGGAGACGTGCGCGGCGTGCGGCGCGGTGCGGGTGGGTCGGTTCTGCGAGGAGTGCGGGCACGATTCGCTGAACCCGGTGGTCGCGCCCACTCCGGTGGCGCCGTCGCCGGCGGAGGTGCCGGTGTCGTGGCACGTGACGGTGGAGGCGGACCGGGCGTACTTCGACCGGGTCGTGGCCGCGGGTGGGCCGGACGCGGGCGCGATGGTGTTCCCGGAGTTCTGCCCGCCGCGCCGGTTCGAGTTGTCGGGTCGGCAGGTGTCGATCGGGCGGCGCAGCCGGTCGCGGGGCATCTTCCCGGGCATCGACCTGCTGGGCCCGCCGGAGGACCCGGGTGTCTCGCACAACCACGCGTTGCTGGTGGCGTCGGGTGAGGGCTGGTCGGTGGTGGACCTGGACTCGACGAACGGGACCACGGTGAACGAGGGCGACGACCCGCTGCGGCCCAACCGCCCCTACCCGTTGGAGCCGGGCGACCGGGTCCACGTGGGTGCGTGGACCACGATCACCCTGCACCGCTCGGGCGGGCGGGCCGACGCAGCCGGCTGAGAGTCTGCTCACCGCAGGTGGCCACCGGCGGGCCGCTTCGTCCGCCACGGGCCATGACGCCTTCCCGGGGACCGGGGATCACCCGTTCGTGGCCGAGGGGGGTGCGGGAACATGGCGGACGTGCACATCACACCGGTAACACCGATCATGACCGCGATTCCCAGCTCTGGCTACTGCCAGGCCGCGAGCGTGTCGGCGGACAGCAGGCTCGTGTTCGTCAGCGGCCAGATCCCCGTCGACGAGAACGGCGTCGTGCCCGAGGACTTCGAGGCGCAGTGCCGTCAGGTGTGGACGAACGTGTTCGCCGCACTCGCCGCGGCGGGGATGACGCGGGAGAACATCGTCAAGGTCACGACGTTCCTCAGCGACCGCGAGTACCGCGCTGCGAACAGCGCGGTACGTCGCGAGCTGCTGGGTGACCACGAACCGGCGGTCACCGTGATCATCACGGGCATCTACGACGAGGCTTGGCTCCTGGAGATCGAGGTCGTCGCCGCCGCTGCCGGGTAGACGTCAGACCGTCAGACCGAGGACCTCTCCTCCGTCTCGGTCAGCTCCTCCGGTTTGGGTTTGCGCAGGGTCACCAGCAGGAAAGCGCTGACCATCAGCGCGATCGCGAAGATGAGACTCGTGCCGAAGAACGGGATCACGGCCACGGTCACGACGATGACCACGATGTTGCAGATGCGGATCGCCTTGCCCACGAGCAGTTTGCGCGCCGCGAAGAACGTCGTGAGGAAGATCAGCAGGAAGGCCGCCGACGAAGCGGTGATCAGCATCGTCTCGTCGGCGCCGCTGAGCGCGAGCAGACCGACCGGCACGCCGTAGCCGGGGATCAGGAACAGCAGTGCGCCGTAGGGCACGCTGCCGCGTCGCGCGATCTTCGCCAGGCCCGCCGGGAGCAGCCCGTCGCGAGCCGAGGAGTAGATCACCCTCGACGTGCCGAGCACCCAGGCGTTCATGGCGAGGATCAGCAGGATCAGCGCGACCACGTTGCCGATCTGGGAGATCTCCCGGCCGGTGGCGACCTGCAGCAACGTCGCGAACGCGGTGATCTGCTTGCCACCCGCGGCTTCCCTCGGCAGCACCAGCACGACGGCCACCGCCATCGCGAAGTACAGCGTGCCGACGCTGACGACGGCCCAGAAGATCGCCTTCGGGTAGGTCTTGGCGGGCTCGACGACCTCTTCGGCGACCGGCGCCGCGTTCTCCCAGCCGACGAACCCGTAGAAGCAGATGATCAGGGCCGTGCCCAGCGACAGCCAGCCGTTCGGCGCGACCGGGTCCAGGTTCTCCGCCTTGGCGTGCGGCATGGACACCGCGATGACGACGACCAGGAAGAAGATCAGGACGCCGAGCACGGTGGCCTGCACCCTTGTGCTCAGCTTGACGCCGAGCAGGTTGAACAGGATCGAGCCGATGACGAACAGCGATCCGACGCCGACGATCTGCAGGTTGCTCGGGTTCGCGTCCCAGATGTTCAGCAGGTAGCGCGCGCCTGCCAGGCCGAGCACCGGGTTCGCGACGAGGAGCGTGAGCAGCAGGAAGGCCTGGATCCACCGGGCGAACGTCTTGCCGAAGGCGATCTCGATGAACTGCGTGATGCCCCGGCTGGTCGGGTACAGGATCGAGAGCCTGGCGAAGATCAGCGCGAACGGGTACGAGTACGCGATCAGCATCAGCCAGGCCAGCAGCGAGAGCGGTCCCGCCTCCGCCGCCGCGTGGCCCGGAATGATCAGCACGCCCACGCCGATCACCGATGCGATGTAGTGCACGACGAGACCTGGCGCGCGCAGGGTGCGTTGTAACGTGGACGAGGGCGTG
Organism: Saccharothrix deserti; assembly: GCF_009769385.1. Lineage (GTDB taxonomy): Bacteria > Actinomycetota > Actinomycetes > Mycobacteriales > Pseudonocardiaceae > Actinosynnema > Actinosynnema deserti. Next base: position 331,736 of record NZ_ML775961.1, on the reverse strand, counting down.
TCTGACATGTCCGGACAGCTCCGAGTTCGGTTCAGGGGTGTTCGCCTGTGTTGCTGGTCGGTCACGAACCCAGGCGCACTCCCATCTTCTTGAACACCTCGGTCGCGGGACGCGGCTCGTCGCCCTCGACCTGCACCTCGAGCAGGATGATCCCCAGCGCGTCCGGCGAGCCGGTCTGGCCGCACACGACCGCGACACCTCCCTGCGCCTGCCGGACGACCTTGCCGGGTGTGCCGCAGTAGCCGCCGTCGGGCAGCGCGGCGGACTTGACGGCGACCTTGCGGCCGTCGAACGTCGTCCACGCGTTGATGTACGGGTCGGACTGGCCGCGGATCAGGTTGTAGATCCTAGCGGTCGACTGGGACCAGTCGATCATCGTGTCGTCTTCGCCGATGCGGTGGTAGAAGGTCCGCCGCGTCGGGTCCTGCGGTGTGCCGCGGTCGCCCGCGGCCAACTTCTCCAGCGCGGCCAGGGTCGCGGGCACGTACTGCGCGGTGACCGCCTCGTAGACCTGCAGCGCGGTGTCGTGCGGACCGATCGGCACCCGGTGCTGGACGACGGCCGGACCGGTGTCCAACTCCTCCTCCATCAGGTGCACGGTCACGCCCGCCTCGGTCTCGCCGTTGCGGATCGCCCAGTTGACGGCCCCGAAGCCGGAGTACGACGGCAGCAGGGCGTCGTGCACGTTGAGCGCGCCCAGCTTCGCCATGCCCAGCAGGTCGCCCGGCAGCCGGGTGCGCCAGTTCGTGGACACGATGGCGTCCGCGTCGGCATCGCGCAGCAGTTGCCTGATCTCCGGCTCGCGCGCGTTCGACGAGATGTGCACGGGCAGGCCGTGCTTCTCGACCAGTTCGGCGACGTGGGGCTCACCGAGGCCGGTGAACTCGGTCCGGTGGGTGAGGACGAGCGCGACGACGTGTGGCTCGACGAGCGAGTCGACCCCCACGGCGCCGAGTTCTCCATAACCGAAGAACACCAGCTTCATGCGGTGGCCTCGGGCTTGGCGAATCGCAGCGCGTTCATCCGGATGTACCCCTCCGGGTGGCTGCGGTCGAAGGCGGCCGCGCCCTGCTCGAACGAGACCCGGTTGCGGCTGTACTTCGACACCGGCGACGTCCGCCGGACGACGGACACGTTGCCCTTGTAGAAGGAGACCTCGACCTCGCCGGTCACGTTCTGCTGGCTGTGGTCGATCGCGGCCTGCAACATCTGGCGCTCCGGAGCGAACCACAGGCCGCGGTAGACCAGGCGGGCGTAGCGCGGCATGAGCTCTTCCTTGAGCAGCGCCACTTCCCCGTCGATGGTGAGCGCTTCGAGCGCTCGCCGCGCGACGAGCAGCGCGGTGCCGCCCGGCGTCTCGTAGACGCCCCGCGTCTTGATGCCGATGATCCGGTTCTCGACCATGTCGACCCGACCGACGGCGTGCTTCGACGCGAGCTCGTTGAGCCGGGCGAAGATCTCGCTGCCGGTCAGCGCGACCCCGTCGAGCCCCACCGGGTCGCCCGCGGAGAACGACACGGTGATGTTCTCCGGTTCGTCCGGGGCGTCGACCAGGTCCCTGACCCGGCTGAACACGCCCTGCGGCGGCGCGGAGCCGGGGTCCTCCAGCACCTCGCCCTCGTAGGTGGTGTTCATCAGGTTCACGTCGACCGAGTACGGGCGGTCGGCCGCGCCCGTCTTGTCGATGTGGATGCCGTGCTTCTCGGCGTAGGCGAGCAGCTGCGAGCGGGTGTTCAGGTCCCACTCGCGCCAGGGCGTAATGATCTTGATGTCCGGGTTGAGCGTCTGGTACGCCAGTTCGAACCGGACCTGGTCGTTGCCCTTGCCGGTGGCGCCGTGGGCGACCGCGTCGGCGCCGATCTTCTTGGCGATCTCGATCTGCTTGGCCGCGATCAGCGGACGGCCGATGGCCGAGCCCAGCAGGTAGCCGTCCTCGTAGACCGCGTTCGCCCGCATCATGGGGAACACGTAGTCCTGGACGAACTCCTCGCGCAGGTCCTCGATGAAGACCTCGGAGGCCCCGATGGACAGCGCTTTGTCCCTGGCGCGCTCCAGCTCGTCGCCTTGACCGAGGTCCGCGATGAACGCGACCACCTCGCACTCGTACTGATCCCGCAACCACGCCAGGATCACCGAGGTGTCCAACCCGCCAGAATAGGCGAGAACAACTTTCCGCACGTTGTCGGCTACCACTTGACCGATTCTCCTTGCTTGGCCGGTCAGACTCGGAAGAGGTCTTCCATAGTCTCGTGCGAAATGTTCTTGGTCAGATCACGCTGGGCCGCGTAGGCCATGTTGATAATGGTGCGCTGCGCGCCGTCCTCGAGCGGGTGGACGCGGTGCAGGGTTGTATCGGTGCGCAACAGGTAGATGTCACCGGGGCGCAATTCATAGGAATATATCGGATTGTTCACCAACTGTTTGAACACCTGCGGGTCGTCCTTGTCCCACTGGGTGTTGGGCACGGTCTGCACGAATCCGCCCATCTCCACTTCGGGGCAGTCGACGACCAGGATGACGCCGAAGCTGTAGTCGTCCCAGTGCCAGCCGTGGGTGTCGCCCTTGCGTTCCAGGTGGGTGATCACGTAGTGCTCGGGCTCGTACGGGCACTCCATGACCTCTTCGCCCGCGACGCTGGTCAGGCCGGCCAGGAAAGCCGGGGACCGGTAGAGCGCGACGGTGACGCCGTCACGGGCGCGAATGTCGGCCGCGGTGACGTTGCGCATGTAGCGCGGGCTGTTGCCGGTCTCCTTCAGACGCAGGTCGCGCCGGACGGACTGCGCGGCGAGCAGATCCTCGACCTCGGCTGCCACCTGCTCCTTGACCTCATCCGGGAGGAGGTAGGAGACGAGGGCGAAGCCCGTTTCGTAGAACGACTTGCGGGACACCCAGAGCTGCTCGTTGTCCACGTTCAGCCGTAAATGATCTGCGATGGTCGATTCCAACTGCGACGACAAGTCTTTCCTCCCCGTTGAGGCAATGGAGCGAGAGCGGAGAAGAATTACTCACGTCACGACCGGGCCGTCAGCCCGGCCGGGCACCCGTGAAATTCCCCCACGATTCGTCCCCAGAGTTACTACGAATCTCGCCTGGAGAGTATCCGCGTCGGATGGGACTGTCAAGCCGTCACACGATCGGCCCATCGTTGAATGCTGGAACGGCGATACGGTCACCGTTTTGTCCGCCGTTTGAGGGAAGACGATCTCACTACGCTCCCGTGCGGCGAGCACTTCGACGAGGATGCGCGACGGCGTTCCGGAAGGTGCGCGACGGTGTTTCGCAAGGTGCGCAACGATGTTCCGCAAGGTGCGGAACGCCCCCATACCTCCGCGGCACCGCCCCGGGCGCGTACCGCCGCCGCGCGGTTGCGACCAGATCCTGCTGGCTTGACTGCGGACCGTGTTCCGACGTTCCCCGCACCCATTTCCCGCTCGGCCCGCCAGGCGTTCTCGCGTTCCGCGCTGTCGTGCCGATCGACCGTGGACCGCGGATCTGTGGACGGCGGATCGGGTGCGATCACCGGGGTACGGCGTCGAGGGCTTTGAAGATCCGCTTGTCGGAGACGGTGTAGCGGGTGCCGATGGTCTGGGCGAAGTAGCTCAGCCGCAGTTCCTCGATCATCCACCGCACCTCGTCCAGTTCCTCGTGCGGTTCGTCGGCGGGCAGGGACGCGCGCAGTTCGCGGTACTCGGCGTGGACGGCGTGCACCCGGTCCATCCACTCCTGGTCGCGGCGGACGTTCTCGGTGAGCTTCTCCAGCCTGCGGGCGATGCCCTGCAGGTAGCGGTGCACGTCGCCGAGCCGGTCGGCGCCCGCCTCGGTGACGAAACCCTTGTGCACCAGGCCGGTGAGCTGGGCGCGGATGTCGGCCAGCGACTCGTCGAACACCGCGCCGCGCACGCCGTTGATCCGCAGTTCGACGTCCTGCGCGGCCTCCAGCACCCGGCGGACCTTGTGCACGACGTCGAACGTGGTCTCCCCCAGCCCACGGCGGACGTGGTCGGTGAGCTTGGTGAACGAGGCCTCGTCCCACACGGGTCCGCCCGCGTCGCGCAGCAGTTTGTCGACGGCGGCGGAGATGCAGTCGGCGAGCAGGGGTGCGACGCCGCCGTGCGGGTTGCGGGTCAGGGCGAGCTTCTCGGCGTTGTTCAGGCCGCGTTGCAGGGTCTTGACCGGTGACGGCACGTTGAGCAGCAGCAGTCGGCGGGTGCCGCGCCACATGGCCTGCCGTTGGCGTCCGGGTGTGTCGAGGATTTCCACCGCGACCGTGTCGCCCTTGTCCACCAGGGCGGGGTAGGCGGTGACGACGATGCCGGAACGCTGCCGCTCCACGGTGCGCGGCAGGTCGCCGATGGTCCACGTGGTCAGGCCGGTGCGGGCGAGGTTGCTCGCGGCGGCGGCCAGGGTCTCGCGCAGCCGTCCCCGGAGTTGGGCCTTCAAAGCAGCCAGGTCCTTGCCCTGGGCGAGTTCCCGGTCGTTCTCGTCGACGATGCGGAACGTGAGCTTGAGGTGTTCGGGCACCTGGTCGAGCTGCCACTGGTCGCGGGGCACGACGACGCCGGTCAACGTGCGCAGTTGGCGTTCCAGCGCGGGCAGCAGCGGTTCGTCGGGGTCGATGCCGGTGAGCGCGGCGGCGGCGACGTCGGGCACGGGCACGAAGTTGCGGCGCACCGGTTTGGGCAGCGACCGGATGAGCGCGACGACGAGTTCCGTGCGCAGGCCGGGGATCTGCCAGGACAGCGAGTCGTCGGGCAGGGTGGTGAGCGCGGGCAGCGGCAGGTCGACGGTGACGCCGTCGACGGCGGTGCCGGGTTCGAACCGGTAGGTCAGCGGCAGGGTGAGGCCGCCGCGCCGCAGTTCGTCGGGGTAGGCGTCGGGGGTGACCGCGGCGCGTTCGTTGACCAGCATCGCCTTGTCGAAGGTGAGCAGGTCGGGCTGGGTGTGGCGGGTCTTCTTCCACCAGGTGTCGAAGTGCCGGGCGGAGACGATGTCGGCGGGCACGCGCTGGTCGTAGAAGTCGTAGAGGGTGTCGTCGTCCACCACGATGTCGCGGCGCCGTGCCCGGTTCTCCAGTTCCTCGACCTCGGCGAGCAGCTCCCGGTTGTGGTGGAAGAACTTGTGGTGGGTGGTCCACTCCCCCTGCACCAGGGCGTGCCGGATGAACAGCTCGCGGGACAGCTCGGGGTCGATGCGCCCGTAGTTGACCTTGCGGGACGCCACGATGGGCACGCCGTAGAGGGTGACCTTCTCCAGGGCGACGACGGAGCCGCGTTTGGCTTCCCAGTGCGGTTCGCTGTAGGTGCGTTTGACGAGGTGGCCGGCCAGGTTCTCGGCCCACTCGGGTTCGATCTTCGCGACCGTGCGGCCCCACAGCCGGGAGGTCTCGACGAGTTCGGCGGCCATGACCCACTGGGGTGGTTTGCGGAACAGCGCGGAGCCGGGGAAGATCGCGAACTTCGCGTTGCGGGCGCCGAGGTACTCGGTGGCGGCGCGCTTGCCGGGGTCACGCTTGGGGACGTCCTTGACGCCGATGTGGGACAGCAGCCCGGACAGCAGCGAGATGTGCACGTTGCGCGGGTCGGCGGGCTGGTCGTTGACGTGCACGCCGAGGGTTTTCGCGACCTGCCGCAGCTGCTGGTAGATGTCCTGCCACTCGCGCACGCGCAGGTAGTTGAGGAACTCGTTGCGGCACAGCCTGCGGAACTGGTTGGACGACAGTTCCTTCTGCCGTTCGCGCAGGTACTGCCACAGGTTGAGGAACGCGGTGAAGTCGGACTCGGGGTCCTTGAACCGGCCGTGGAACTCGTCGGCGGCCTGCTGCTTGTCCGACGGTCGTTCGCGCGGGTCCTGGATGGACAGCGCGGCGGCGATGACCATGACCTCGCGGACGCAGCCGTTGCGGTCGGCCTCGATGACCATGCGGGCCAGGCGCGGGTCGACGGGGAGCTGGGCGAGTTTGCGGCCCAGCGGGGTGAGCTTCTGCTCGGCGGGCAGGATCGCGCCCAGCTCCTGCAGCAGCTGCACGCCGTCGTTGATGTTGCGGGCCTCGGGCGGGTCGATGAACGGGAACGCGGCGATGTCGCCCAGGCCGATGGAGGTCATCTGGAGGATGACCGAGGCGAGGTTGGTGCGCAGGATCTCCGGGTCGGTGAACTCGGGACGGGCGTCGAAGTCGTCCTCGCTGTAGAGGCGGACGCAGATGCCTTCGGACACGCGACCGCAGCGGCCCTTGCGCTGGTTGGCCGAGGCCTGGGAGACGGGTTCGATGGGCAGCCGCTGCACCTTGAGGCGGTGGCTGTAGCGGGAGATGCGGGCGGTGCCGGGGTCGACGACGTACTTGATGCCGGGCACGGTCAGCGACGTCTCGGCGACGTTGGTGGCGAGCACGACGCGGCGGGCGGTGTGCGGCTGGAACACCCGGTGCTGTTCGCCGAACGACAGCCGCGCGTACAGCGGCAGGATCTCGGTGTTGCGCAGTTCGAGGGCGGCCAGGGCGTCGGCGGTGTCGCGGATCTCGCGTTCGCCGGACAGGAACACCAGCACGTCGCCGGGTCCTTCGGCCTGCAGTTCGCGGACGGCGTCGCAGATGGCCTGGGTCTGGTCGCGGTCGGGGTCGGCGTCCGGGTCGTCGGGGTCCACGATCGGCCGGTAGCGGACCTCGACGGGGTAGGTGCGGCCGGAGACCTCGATGACCGGGGCGTCGGCGAAGTGGCGGGAGAACCGCTGCGGGTCGATGGTCGCGGAGGTGATGACGACCTTGAGGTCTGGACGCCTGGGCAGCAGCTGCTTGAGGTAGCCGAGCAGGAAGTCGACGTTGAGGCTGCGTTCGTGCGCCTCGTCGATGATGATCGTGTCGTAGCGCGACAGCATCCGGTCGGTCTGGATCTCGGCCAGCAGGATGCCGTCGGTCATGAGCTTGACCAGGGTGTCCTCGCCGGACTGGTCGGTGAACCGGACCTTGTAGCCGACGGCGCTGCCCAGCGGGGTGTCGAGTTCCTGGGCGACGCGTTCGGCGACGGTGCGCGCGGCGAGGCGGCGGGGCTGGGTGTGGCCGATCTGGCCGATCACGCCGCGGCCGAGTTCGAGGCAGATCTTGGGCAGCTGGGTGGTCTTGCCGGAGCCGGTCTCGCCGGCCACGATCACGACCTGGTGGTCGCGGATGAGCGCGGCGATGTCGTCCTTGCGGTTGCTGACGGGCAGCTCGGCCGGGTAGGTGATCTTCGGCACGGCCTCGCGGCGCAGCGCGACGCGCAGCTCGGCGGCCTCGACGTCGGCCTCGATCTCGGCCAGGACGGTGGCGCGGGCTTTGTCGTCGCGGACCTTGCGCGCGCCCTCGAGCCTGCGTGCCAGCCTCCGCTGGTCCCGCGACATCAGTTCGGACAGGCGTTCGCGCAGGTCAGCGTGGGACATCGTGTTCATTTGGGGTCAAGGATATCGGGGGTGGACCGGTGGGGCCGCCGATTATCGGGTGAGGCCGGTCATCGGGTGGGCAGGAGGGCGGGTTGGCGTGCCCGGGCGACGAGCTGCCGGGTGGTGACGCGGGCGGCGAGCCGGTAGCTCAGGTGTCGTAGGGACTCGTGTCGTGCAGGTCGGCGACGAGGGTCTTCAGCCGGGCCATGAGCAGCCGGTGCAGGCCGGGTCCGTAGCTGACCCTGGCCACGCCCAGCTTCGCCAGTTCGGCCGGGGTGGGCGCGCCGGGGCCGTGCGCGATGTTCACCGGACGGCCGCCGACCGCGTCCACGAACCGCCCGATGTCGTCGACGGGCAGGCCGAGCGGGTAGACGCACTGCGCCCCCGCCTTGAAGTAGGCCAGCGCGCGCTGCACGCTCTCGTCGAACGACCGGTTGCCGTTGACGTGCACGTCGATCCGGGCGTTGATGATCAGCTCGGGGTCGGCGTCGCGCACGGCGGCCAGGAACCGGGCCTGTTCGGCGAGGTCGACCATGGCCTCGGTGGCGGGATCGGAGTCCTCGAGGTTGCAGCCGACCGCGCCCGCCTCGGCCAGCCGTGCCGCGATCTCCGCCGGGGGCAGGTCGTAGCCGCGTTCGACATCGGCGGTCACCGGGACCGTGACGGCGGAGGCGACCCGGCGGACGGCGGCGAACGCCTCGTCGGCGGGCATGTCGTGGCCGTCGCGGTAGCCGAGGGCGGCGGTCACGGCGGCGCTGGCCGTGGCGACCGCCGGGTAGCCGGCGTCGGCGAGGACCCGCGCGGACGCGGCGTCCCACACGTTCGGCAGCACGACGGGGAGGCCGGGGATGTGCAGCGCCCGCAGCCTCCCCGCCGCGGTCACGTCGACTCCGGTCACCTGTCGATCACCCATTCCACCTCGGACGACTCCTTCACCCTCGAACACGGCCACGGCCGCGCGTAGATCCACAGTACGCACGGCCGCCGGGCCGCGAGGCCCGTTCGCGCACAAACCTACGGCGTGATTGGCTCCTTGCTAAGGTCCACTGTTGTGTCACAGCCCTGGGCCACTTCGGGTGTGGACCTGCACCTGGACCTCGATCCCACGACGGGGCGGCGCAGCGGGCTGGAACGGGCGTTGCGGGAGGCGATCCGGGCGGGCCGGTTGGCGCCGGGCGCGCGGCTGCCCGCGACCCGCCGGCTGGCGGTGGAGCTGGGGTTGGCCCGCAACACGGTGGCCGCCGCCTACGACCAGCTGGTGGCCGAGGGCTACCTGACGGCACGGCAGGGCGCGGGCACGCAGGTCGCGCCGCTCCCCCGGCCCGCCACCACCGCGACGGCGTCCGGGGCGGACGCGCCGAGGCCGCGGCACGACCTGGAACCGGGCAGCCCGGACGTGTCGGGGTTCCCGACCGCGGACTGGCTGCGCGCGACGCGCCGGGCGTTGGCCGCGGCACCGGCGAGCGCGCACGGCTACGGCGACCCGCGCGGCCGGATCGAGCTGCGGACGGCGTTGGCGGAGTACCTGGGCCGCACGCGCGGTGTGCAGGCCTCGCCGGAGCGGATCGTGGTCACCTCCGGGTACGTGCAGGCGTTGTCGCTGCTGGCGTCGGTGACCGACGGGCCGGTGGCGATGGAGGACCCGGGGCTGCGGTTCCACCGGGACGTGGTGGCCCGCACCGGCCGCGAGGTGGTGCCGCTGCCGGTGGACGAACTGGGCGCGCGGACACCGCCGGACGTGGCGGCGGCGGTGGTGACGCCCGCCCACCAGTACCCGACGGGTGTGCCGTTGCACCCGTCGCGGCGGCACGCGCTGACCACGTGGGCGCGCACGACGGGCGCGCTGCTGGTGGAGGACGACTACGACGGCGAGTTCCGCTACGACCGGCAGCCGCTGGGCGCGGTGCAGGGCACCGCACCGGACCACGTCGCCTACGCGGGCAGCGCGTCGAAGACCCTCGGGCCGGGCGTGCGGCTGGGGTGGCTGGTGCTGCCGTCGCGCTGGGTGGACCCGGTGGTGGACGCGAAGCTGCACACCGACCACCACACCGAGGTCGTCGGGCAGTTGGCGTTGGCGGACCTGATCGCCACGCACGCCTACGACCGGCACATCCGCGGCTGCCGGCTGCGCTACCGGCGTCGCCGCGACCTGCTGGTGCGGCGGCTGGACGGCCTCGCCGAACGCGGTGTGTCGGTGCACGGCGTGTCGGCCGGTCTGCACGTGCTGGTGGAGCACCCGGACGAGGCGGCGGTGCTCGCGCGGGCCGCCGAGCACGGGGTGGCGCTGTCCGGGTTGCGGCAGCACTGGCACAACCCGGGCCCGGCGGCGCGGCAGGGCGTGATCGTGGGGTACGGGACCCCGGCCGAGCACGCCTACCGCGCCGCGCTGGACGCGTTGGCCCTGGTCCTGGCCTTGAGCGTTACGGCTTGAGGTCCAGGGCCGCGCTGAAGGTGCCGTCCATGTAGAACGGGGTGGAGGTGTGCTCGTGGGCGATGCGCCACGCGCCGTCGACCTGCCGCAGGCACACGGTGGAGCGGAACCACAGGTCGAACGGCTCGGTCAGGCCCTGCGGGACGGCGGACATGCGGTTGAGGCTGTGGCAGAACGCGAGGCGGCCGTTGACGGTGATCTCCAGGTCGCGGATCTCGTAGTCCACGGCGGAGGCGAAGGTGGCGAACCACGCGCGCAGCGCCTCGGCGTCGTGCACCTCGGGCGCGGTGTGCTTGAGCGGCGGGGCGAGGGTGAAGGTGACGGCGTCGGGCAGGTAGTCGGCGACGAGGCGGTCGGCGTTACCGGCGCGCATCGCGGCGGCGCGCTCTTCGAGCAGGTCACGCACGCGGGTCTGGTCGCTCATGGTGGTCTTCCTCTCCGGTGGGGCACCCCCGACGGGCGCCTTCCACAGGTGACGTAGAAGCTGGGTCGGCATTCTCGACACCTCCAGACCGTTTCTTCGGAGGGATTTCGGAGGTTCTGATGAAGTACCTCGTCCTGATCTACAGCAACCCGGAATCCCGTGCGATCTGGGACGGAATGGGCAACGAGGAGCGGGCGACCGGTCTGGAGGCCTACGCGGCGTTGAACGAGGAGCTCGCGGCCTCGGGTGAGCTGGTCGTGACCGAGGCGTTGGCGGACCCGGCGCAGACCGCGCGGGTGACGGTGCGCGACGGGCAGGCGTTGACCACCGACGGGCCGTTCGCCGAGGCCAAGGAGCTGCTGGCCGGGTTCTACCTGGTGGACTGCGAGACCCGGGAGCGGGCGGTGGAGATCGCGGCACGCGTGCCGGAGGCGCAGCTGGGGCTGGTGGAGGTGCGGCCGGTGCTGTCGTCGCTGGACGACTTCCTGTTGTGACCGGAGCCGTTGTGACCGGAGCCGCCGGGATCGGTCCGCTGCTGCGGGAGCTCGCGCCTCGGGTGCTGGGTGCGCTGGTGCGCCACCACGGCGGGTTCGACGCGTGCGAGGACGCGGTGCAGGAGGCGCTGCTCGCGGCGGCGACGCGGTGGCCGGTCGACGGGGTGCCGGATAACCCGAAAGGGTGGCTCATCACGGTCGCGTCGCGGCGGCGGATCGAGATGTGGCGGGCGGACACGGCGCGCCGGCGGCGGGAGGAGACGGCGTTCGCGCTGACCCCGCCCGATCCGGAGCCCGCGCCGGGGGTGGACGACACGCTGACGTTGCTGGTGCTGTGCTGCCACCCGTCGTTGACGCCGCCGTCGCGGGTGGCGTTGACGCTGCGCGCGGTGGGCGGGCTGACCACGGTGGAGATCGCGCGGGCGTTCCTGGTGCCGGAGGCCACGGTGGCGCAGCGCATCAGCCGCGCCAAGCAGCGCATCAAGGCCTCGGGCGCCCGGTTCGACCTGCCGCCCGACGAGGAGCGCGTCGAACGGCTCGACGCCGTGCGGCACGTGCTGTACCTGGTGTTCACCGAGGGCCACACCGCCAGTTCCGGCGCCGACCTGCACCGGGTGGACCTGTCCGGTGAGGCGATCCGGCTGGCCCGCGAGCTGCACGCCCGGTTGCCCGGTGACGGTGAGGCGGCCGGGTTGTTGGCGTTGATGCTGCTCACCGACGCGCGCCGGCCCGCGCGCACCCGTCCGGACGGGTCGTTGGTGCCGCTCGCCGACCAGGACCGCACGTTGTGGGACGCGGGCATGATCGCCGAGGGCACGCGGCTGGTGCGCGACGCGCTGACCACCACCGCGATCGGCCCCTACCAGTTGCAGGCCGCGATCGCCGCGCTGCACGCCGAGGCCCGCGACGCGGCGGACACCGACTGGCGGCAGATCCTCGCCCTCTACGATCTGCTGCACTCGATCACGCCGGGGCCGATGGTGGCGCTCAACCGGATCGTGGCGGCGGCGATGGTGCACGGCCCGGCCGTCGGGCTGGCGCGGCTGGACGAGGCGGCGTCCGATCCGGCGCTGGCCGGGCACTACCGGGTGGACGCGGTGCGCGCCCACCTGCTGGAGCTGGCGGGCGACCGCGAGACGGCGCGCGAGCACTACGCGCGGGCCGCCCGCGCCACGCTCAGCCTGCCGGAGCGCCGTTACCTCGAGGAGCGCGCCAGGGCCGGCCGGTGACGGGCTCACCGCGTCGGTCGACGGCTCGCAGCCTCGACGGCACCGACGGCCGAAGCGGGCGATCGACGCGGCCGTGCGGGTCATAACGCGAGCGTGACGGGGTTAAAGGACAGCTCCTGTCCTCAATAGGGGCGTGCTGTTGCGCCAACGACAAACCGCCGTTCGGCGGCTAGCGGATGGGCACTGCGGCCGATGAGCTGGATCATGCGATGAGTCGGGGGACCCATCGAGGGGGAGTTGGCTTGTTCCGACCCGTGCCGGTGCCCGTGCTGCCACCCAGCACCGCACTGGCCGATCTGACGACCGCGGGCGAGCACCACGCGTGGCTCGCGGGCACCACCGGTGTGTTCACCAGCCGTCCGTCGGCGCCTCTGGTGCTGAGCTGGACCGGCGAGACCTGGCGCGAGGAGCCGTTGCCCGACCTGCCCGCCGCGGCGAGCCTGTCCGGTGTGTCGGCCGCCGCGCCCGACGACGTGTGGGCGGTCGGCAACAGCGCCGGCCGCCCGCTCGTGCTGCACTACGACGGCGCCGCCTGGCGCACCGTCGCCACACCGCCCATCACGTGGGCCAAAGCGGTCGCCGCGGTGGGCGGTGACGACGTGCACGTGGTCGGCTCCGGCCGTGACGCCCTGCACTTCGACGGCGCGGCCTGGCACCTGCGCACCGTGCTGTCCTCGCCGCGCGAGGGGTTGCAGACCATCACCGCCGCCGGGCCCGACGACGTGTGGGCGGGCGGCGGCGGCCTGGCCGGTGCCGGGCCGGCCAGCTACGAGTACCCGGTGCTGGTGCACTGGGACGGCGAGGAGTGGACCGACATCGCCTGCCCCAGGCTGGAACGCGGCCACGTCGCCCGGCTCGCGGCCGCCGCACCGGACGACGTGTGGCTCGGTCACGTCCGCGACACCGAGGGCCTGCGCGTGCACCGGTGGGACGGTGAGGAGTGGATCGCCGTGCCGCCGCCCGAGGAGGTGGGACGGCTCAGCGTGCACGGCGTCGCGGCCGGCTGGACGTGGGGCGTGCGCGCCTCCCCGCACTCCTTCGAGACCAGGCCCGCGTTCCACCGCTGGACCGGGCACGACTGGGCGGCCGTGCAGCTGCCCGACGAACTCGGCCGCACGTCCGCCTCGCACGTGGGCCTGGCCACCACGGGCACCACCACCTGGGCGTACCTGAAAACGGCGGCGGGAGTGCACGTGCTGCGTCACACTGTCCCGTGACCTTCCGCCTGACCGTCCTGGGCACCGCCACGCCCTACCCGCGCCCCGGCAACCCCTGCTCGGGGTACCTGCTGCGCTCCGAGCACACCGCCGTGTGGGTCGATGCCGGCCCCGGCACGCTCGCCGAGTTGCAACGCCACCACCGGCCCGACCTGCTCGACGCGGTGTGGATCTCCCACAGCCACGCCGACCACGCGGCCGATCTGCTGCCCTACTACTACGCGCTGCTGTTCGCCGGCCAGCGACCGCACGCGCCCGTCCCGCTCTACGGTCCGCCCGGTCTGGCCGCGCGTCTGGAGACGTTCCTGGCCGGCGCGTCGTCCAACCCGGCCGCCGCCGCGTTCGTCGTGCACGAACTGCACGACGGCCACCGCGCGGAGGTCGGCGACCTCACCCTGACCAGCCACGCCGTGGACCACGGGCTGCCCGCGTTCGGCCTGCGCGCCGTCCACGACGACGCCGTGTTCGCCTACTCGGGTGACACGGGCCCGTGCCCGGCGCTGGACGACCTGGCCGGCGGCGCCGACCTGTTCCTGTGCGAGGCCGACGGCGCCGGGCCCTACCACTGCTCCCCCGAGGACGCCGCCGCGGCGGCCAAGGGCGCCGGCCGGCTGCTGCTCACCCACATCGGCCACGCCCTCACCACGGCCGAAGCCGCCGAGCGCGCCCACGCACCCGTCGCACGACCGGGTGAGACCGTGGTGATCTGAGCCGGCCGGGCGCGCGTCAGAACCGCCGAACCGCGCCCACCCGGGTCAGCCGGCGCGCCAGCACGACGGCCATGCCCACCACGACCAGCAGCGGCCCGGCGATCTGCGCCGTCGCCGCCAGCACGACCGGCGACCCCGGCAGCACCAGGACCGCCAGCAGCACCACCGTGCCCACCACCCACGACACGGTGATCGCCGTCCGCGCGCCCAACGCGATCAACGCCGGTTGGAGGACCTGCGCGACCATCAACAGGATCGTGCCCACCCCCAGCACACCCAGCAGCACCGGCGACAACTCGGCCTCCGCGCCGAAGAACACCCGCACCGCCCACGGTCCCAGCACCGCCGACCCCACGGCCCCGACCACGCCGACCACCAGCACCCAGAGCGAGATCCGGCGCAGCACCGCCCGCACCGCGCCCAGGTCGCCGCGCGTCACCGCACCGGTCAACCCCGGCAGCAGCAGCGCCTGCACCGGCGAGAACACGAACAACGGCACCCGCACCAGGATGAACGCCGACGAGAACGCCAACGCCAGCGCCGCGTCCCCGGGCAACCGGGCGGTCACCACGATCGGCGCCACGTTCGCGACCACCTGCACCAGCAGTCCGGCGGTCACCAGCAGCGCCAGGCTCTCCACCCGCTCCGGGCCCGCCGCCGCACCGCCCCGCACCGCCGGTTCGGGGCGCGACCGCAACCACACCGACCCGGCCGCCACACCCGCGACCGTTCCCAAAGCGAACGTCATGCCGAACAGCCCGGCGCCCGCGGCATTCGCCACCGCGACGGCGCCCGCGCCGAGCAACCGCGCGAAACCCTCACCGGCCAAAGTCGCCGCATAACCGGTGAACCGCCGCATTCCACCCAGCACACCGCGGGTCAGATAAATGGCGGTCGACGTCACCACGCCGACCACGACGGCGGCGAACAACGGCCAGGAACCTTTCAACGACCGTTCCACCAACACCGGCGACACCAAAGCCAACGCGCCCACCACGACGAGCATCAGCACCAGGCCCTCACGCGTCACCCGGCGCATCGCGCCACCGGGCCGCTCGCCCCGCGCCAACGCCCGTGACGTGGCATGACTGGCCTGCTGCTCCACCGCCGTGAACGTCCCCGGGCCGACGATGTTGGCCAGCAGGTAGAACGACGCCACCGCCGCGGCCTCGGCCGCCGGCAGCGAATGGCCCGCGATCGCGACGAAAGCGTATCCCGAAGCACCCAATACCAGCGTGCCCAATGCCATGACGACAGCGGAATTCATCCGATGCGGTGACATGATTTTTCCGCTCACCGTCCGCACAGTAGTCTCCGGCGTCGCCACCCCCTAGAAGACCGGTATCCCCGGTGCCCAGGGGATTCGCGAGGATCGGGAGCAAGGGAAGGGTCGTGTCCAGGGGATGCACATTTCCGACCGCGGTGTGATTGTCGGTCCCGCCACGTGACCACGCCCGGCATCGACATCATGCTCCCCCATTACGGGGACACCTCGTACCTGAAGACCGCCGTGCACAGCGTCATCGCCCAGGACGACGAGGACTGGCACCTCACCGTCGTCGACGACAGCGACACCGACGACACCGACCTGCCCGAGTGGTTCGGCTCGCTGGACGACCCCCGCGTCCGCTACCTGTCCAACGAGCACAACCTCGGCATCAACGCCAACTTCCAGAAGTGCCTCGACCTCGCCGAGCGCGACTTCCTCGTGATCATGGGCTCCGACGACGCGATGCTGCCCAACTACGTCAGCACCGTCCGCCGCGCCACCCGGCGCTTCCCCGACGCCGACGTCGTGCAGCCGGGCGTCGAGGTCATCGACGGCTCCGGCCGGGTCGTGCACCCCCTCACCGACCGCGTCAAGCGCGGCCTCTACGCGCCCGGCACCGCACCGCGGCTGTTGGACGGCGAAGACCTCGCGGTGAGCCTCCTGCGCGGCAACTGGACCTACTTCCCGTCCCTGTGCTGGCGCCGCGCGGCCGTCAAGGACATCGGCTTCCGCCGGGGGCTCAGCGTCGTGCTCGACCTCGCGCTCATGCTCGACCTGCTCAAACGCGGCGGGCAGCTCGCCGTCGTCCCCGACGTCTGCTTCCAGTACCGGCGCCACGAGGGGAGCCTGTCGTCCTCCCTGGCCTGCCTGGGCGGCCGGTTCACCGAGGAGCACGACTTCTTCCTCGGCGTCGCCGAACACATGGACCGGATCGGTTGGCACCGCGCCGCCAGGGCGGCGCGCCTGCACCTGTCGTCCCGCCTGCACGCGCTGCTGCTGCTCCCCGGCGCCGTCACGTCCCGGCAGGCCGCCAGCGCCAAAGCCCTGGCCCGCCACGCATTCGGACCCACCAAACCCGTGAGGAAGTGATCGACGGTGCTGTCGACCGCGCCAGAACAGCCGCTGCGGACCAGCCCCGAGAACACGCCACCGCCGCCCACCGCACCGCGGGGCCGGGGGTGGCTCCTCGCCGCCGAAGCTGTCGTGTCCGTGGCCGCCGCCGCGCTGATGGTGTTCCTCGCCCGTCGGGTCGACGTCAACCCGCTCGACCGGATCGGCCAGGTCAGCGCCCTGGCCGCGCTCCAACTCCGGTACGCGCTCATCGCCGTGGTGCTGCTCGTGCTCGCCGTGCTCACCACCCGCGTCCGCTGGGTCGCGCACGCGCCCCTGGTCCGCAGGCTCGCCGCCGCGACCGCCGCCGGCCTGTTCGGCGGCCTCGTCGCGGGCGCGATCGCGGTCGCCCTGCGCGGCACGTCGTGGGGACTCAACGCCGGCTACGGCGACGCGGGCGCCCTCATCCGCTGGACCGAGACGCTGATCGGCACCGGCACCATGCAGGCCGACTACCCGCCCGGCTGGGTGCACGCCACGGCCTGGTACTCCCGGCTCACCGACACCCCGCCCGAGTACACCCTGCGGATCCTCCAGATCGCCGGCACCGCCCTGTTCGGGCCGATCGCCTACCTGTCCTGGCGACTGCTGCTGTCACCGCTGTGGGCGCTGGGCCTGGGCGTCGTCCCCGCCATGGTGCTCATCGACCCGTACAAGCCCTACACCAACCTCATGCTCGTGGTGATGGTCCCGGTCCTGCTCGCCGTGCTGCGCGGGCTGCGCCGGGCCGCAGACACCCCGTGGCGCGGGATCGTCCTGCGGGGCGTCGGCTTCGGCGCCGCGCTCGGCGTGGTGTTCCTGGTCTACTCCGGCTGGTTCGTCTGGTCCGCGCCCGGCGTGCTCGTCGCCGCGCTCGCGGTGTTCCCGTGGCGCACCGGGTGGCGGCGCGGCCTGGCCCTGGTCGCGATCACCCTTGTCGTGTTCGCCACCGTCTCCGCCCGCCACCTCTACGGCATCCTGCGCGCGTCCGGGTCGGTCAAGGACCGCTACTTCTACTGGGACACCTGGGTCGAGCCCACCTACATCGCGATGTGGAAGTCCGACCTGCCCGGCGGCAACCCCGGCCCGTGGCCGCCGCCGGGCGAACTCGCGGGCGTCGGCCTGTTCACCGTCCTGCTCCTGATCGGCCTGGCCGCGGCCATCGCGGTGGCCCGCACCCGCACCGTCGTCATCACCCTGACCGCGGTGTTCGGCGGCGCGTGGCTGCTGCGGTTCCACTTCGCCTCGCAGATGTACGCCACCGACGCCGTGCAGCTCTACCCGCGCAGCACCGCCGAACTGCTGTACTGCCTGCTGCTGCTCACCGGGTTCGCCGGCTACTACGGACTGCGCCGCCTCGGCGGTGTCGCCCGCGTCCGCTCCGCGCTGGCCTCACCGTCGCTGGGCCTCGGCGTGCTCACCGCGCTGCTGCTGCTCATCGCCTCCGCCGGCTCGTCGGTCGGCGACCGGTACATGCCGCGCGCGGACGACTCTCCGGGCATCCTCGCGATGAACGCGCAGCTCATCAAGCTGCTCGACGGGACCTGCCCGGCGTACGCCGCGACGCTGGGCCGGGGCTGCTTCGCCATGGACGACCCGCGCTACGGCGAGGTGCTGCGCGAGCTGATCGAGCTCGGCCCCCGGCGCGGCGAACTGCCGCACCAGCCCAGGGGCTGACGACCCCGGACCCCGGACAAAGGGGTGCGGTCGAACCGACTCGACCGCACCCCTTTGCGCGCGAATGCGAAGTCCACACCACCGAGTGAAAATCGACGACGTGATGAAGCTGATCGCGACCGTCCTCGACGCGCCCGACGCGCAAGCCCTCGCCCGCTTCTACCGCGACCTGCTCGGCTGGCCCCTCGGCGACGACACACCCGGCTGGGCCACCGTCCGCCCACCCGGCGGCGGCGCCGGACTGTCCTTCCAGACCGAATCCCGCTACCGCCGCCCCACCTGGCCCACCGCCGACGGCGACCAGCAGATGATGGCCCACCTGGACATCGAGGTCGACGACCTCGAGACCGCCGGCGCGCACGCCGTCGCCACGGGAGCCACCCTCGCGGACTTCCAACCCCAGGACGACGTCCGCGTCTACCTCGACCCCGCCGGCCACCCCTTCTGCCTGTTCATCAACCCTTAGACCCACCCAGCAACACGACCGGCACACCCGCGTCACACCATCGATACCACCGCGATGCGGGCCGGGCGCCCCTCGACTAACACGGACCCGTGCAGGTTCACCAAGCGCCGCAACCAGACCCGCACCGATCACCACGCCGCGTCCCGCTAGGCTTCAGCGCCGCCACCCCAGCGCAGTCCTCGCATCGCGACCGGTGGCGACCAGGGGTCAGGTGTCCAATTCAGGGGGAAGGTGTGTCGACGCAGTGTGCACTGAAAACGAAACGGACCACCACGACAGCGCGCGACCGGGCAGACCGGTGAACGCCCCGGCGGAGTGGTCACCATGCTGCTGACACCCACCGACCAGCACACCCTCGCGGACCAGCGCACCGTCCCGCACCTGGAGCCGGTGCGCCGCAGCCCCCGACGCCGCGCACTGCTCGTCGCCTCCGAGATCGTCGCCTCCCTCGGCGCCGCCACCCTCATGGTGCTGCTCGCCGGTGGTGTCGAGGTCGACCCGCTCGACCGGATCGGCCAGATCAGCGGCCTCGCCGCGCTCCAGTACCGCTTCGCGGTCATCGCGGTGATCGTGATGGCCGTCGTGATCGTCACCGCCCGCGTCCGCTGGCGCGCCCACGCCCCCGTCGTGGAACGCCTGGCCGCCGCCACCGCCGCCGGCATGTTCAGCGGCCTCATCGCGGGCGCCGTCGTGGTCGCCCTCGCCGGCACCCACTACGGCCTGCACGCCACCTACGGCGACTCCGGCGCGCTCGTCGCCATCGCCAAGTACATCGAGCAGCACGGCACGATGGAAGCCAACTACCCGCCCGGCTTCCCCTACGCCCTCTACTGGTACTCCGGCATCACCGGCGCACCGCCCGAGTACGCGATCAAGACCCTCCAGGTCGCCATCACCGCCCTGTTCGGCCCCCTCGCCTACCTCACCTGGCGACGCCTGCTGTCACCGCTGTGGGCGCTGGGCCTGGGTGTCGTGCCCGCGCTGCCGCTGATCGACCCGTACAAGCCCTACACGAACCTGATGCTGGTCGTGCTGATCCCGGTGCTGCTGCTCCTGCTGAAGCGACTGCGCGGCATCTCCACGGCCACCACCCGCCAGGTGCTGCTGTCCGGCCTCGCGTTCGGCGCTGCCCTCGGCGTGGTGTTCGTCGTGTACTCCGGCTGGTTCGTCTGGTCCGCGCCCGGTTTCGCGGTCGCCGCCCTGGTGCTGTTCCCGTGGCGCACCGGCTGGCGCAAGGGCCTGCTGCTCGTCGCCGTGACCAGCGCCGTGTTCGTGGTCGTCACCGCGCGGCACCTCTACGGCATCCTGCTGGCGTCCGGGTCGATCAAGGACACGTACTTCTACTGGGACACCTGGACCGAGCCCACCTACATCGCGATGTGGCGCGGCGACCTGCAGAGCATGAGCCCCGGCCCGTGGCCGCCTCCGGGCGAACTGGGCGGCGTCGGGCTGTTCACCCTGCTCGCCGTCGTGGGGCTGGGCCTGGCGATCGCGGTGGCCCGGCAGCGCACCGCGGTGATCATGCTGGCGTCGGTTTTCGCCGGCGCGTGGGTCCTTCGGTTCCACTTCGGTTCCAAGATGTACGCCGAGCAGGCCGTGCAGCTGTACCCGCGCAGCACCGCGGAGTTGTTGTACTGCCTGCTGCTGCTCACCGGGTTCGCGATCTACTTCGGCATCCGCCGGATCGCCCTGGACAACCCGTTGCGCTCGCTGGCCGGGCCGCGGTCGGTGGCGATCGGCGCGTTCACGGCGCTGTTCCTGCTGCTGGCGTCGGCGGGGTCGTCCATCGGCGACCGGTACATGCCGCGGTCGGACAACTCGCCGGGTCACCTGGCGATGAACTCGCAGATGACGATGCAGCTCGACGGCACGTGCTCCCGGTACGCGCAGGCGTTGGGCCGGGGCTGCTTCGTCGAGGGCGACAAGGCCTACTTCGAGCTGTTGCGCGAACTCCGGGAGAACGCGCCGAAGGTCGGTGAGCTGCACCCGGGGTGACGTGTGGTCCCGCGCGGGCGGTCAGAGCGTTCCGATCGCCCGCGTGATGGAGTCCAGCACGCCGGGGAACCGGTGTTCCATCTCCTCGCGCCGCAGTTCGTGGGTGCGGTAGCTGCCCTGGGGTGTCACGCGCAGCACGCCGGCCTCGCGGAGGACCTTGAGGTGGTGCGAGAGCGTCGACATGCTGACCGGTACGTCGAACTGGCCGCAGACGATCCCACCCGATCGTGCGAGCTCGGCCACGATCCGCAGTCGAACGGGATCTGCGAGGGCACTGAGCACGGTGGCCAGTTGCAGGTCTCCCACATCCGGGTGTTGTAGGGCGCGCACGGTTTCGCATAGTAGCGGTCACCGTCAAGGCTCTATTTAATCCACACTGAAGAGTTAAAGAGGTCAGGGTGGAAAGTGCGCGGTGGTGTCCGGGGCGTGGAACCGTTGGAGGACAACGCCGTTTGTCCCGCCGCACCGTGAGCAAGGGCGCACGTTACGTCGTTAACTTCTAACACGGCCGGTACTTCCGGGCTGGACCGAACGGTCGAGCCCATTAGGGCACACGACGGCTTGCACCGTTTGTTTCCGCCGTGTTTCCACATAGTTTGAGCTGCGGTTTTAACCACTTTTCGGGGCCGGAGCGGCGAGTTGACCTGCGCGGGGCGGCGCGATACCGCCGGACGCCCACCCCTGAGAAGGGCATTTACCTGCGCTTTGACGCCAATACGATCTCTTCAGATGGCCGCCCGCCCCGGCCGGACACACCGTGGCCCCCGGACTACCCTGCACTGTCCGGGGGCCACGCGCTGCGTTCAGCGGTGTGTCAGGCGCCGGTGGTGCCGCCCACGACGGCGTCGGAGGACGGCGGCTCGTCGGTCTTCTCCGGTGCGCCCTTTTCCGGGGCGGGCACGACACCGGACAGGTCGCCGCCGTTGTCGTTGACGCGCAGCACGAACGGCCGGGTCTCGGTGTACTGGACGACCGACACCGACGCGGGGTCGACCACGATGCGCTGGAACCCGTCGAGGTGCACGCCGAGGGCGTCGGCGAGCACCGCCTTGATGACGTCCCCGTGGCTGCACGCCAGCCACACGGCGCGGGGGCCGTGTTCGGCGGTGATGCGGGCGTCGTGGGCCCTGATGGCGGCCACGGCGCGGGCCTGCACGGTGGCGAGGCCTTCCCCTTCGGGGAACACGGCCGCGGACGGGTGCTGCTGCACGACCGTCCACAGGGGTTCCTTGAGGAGGTCCTTGATCTCGCGCCCGGTCCACTGGCCGTAGTCGACCTCGACGAGGTCGGGTTCGACGACCGGGTCGATGCCGCGTTCGGCGAGCAGGGGCGCGAGGGTCTGCCGGCAGCGTTCCAGGGGTGAGGTCACCACGTCCCGCAGGGGGACGCCGGCGAGCCGGTCGACCAGGGCCTTGGCCTGGTCCTCGCCCCGGTCCGACAGCCGCACGCCGGTCTGGCGGCCCGCGAGGACGCCCGATCCGTTGGCGGTGGACCGGGCGTGTCGCAGCAAGATCACGGTAGCCACGGGGCCAACCCTATGTCGGGCTGAGCAGTCCCATCGACAGCAGCCCCATCAGGACGATGCCCAGCATCAGCCGGTACCAGACGAACGCGGAGTAGCTGTGCTTGGAGACGTAGCGCAGCAGCCAGGCGATGGTGGCGTAGCCGACGGCGAACGCGATGACCGTGGCGACGATCATCTGCGGCACGGACGCGGCGTTGGGCTCCGCGCCCCGGTCCAGCACGTCGGGGATGCTGAAGATACCGGCGCCGAACACGGCGGGCAGGGCGAGCAGGAACGAGTAGCGGGCGGCGGCGGCGCGGTCCAGGCCGAGGAACAGGCCCGCGGTGAGGGTGCCGCCGGAGCGGGACACGCCGGGGATCAGCGCGAG
Source organism: Saccharothrix deserti (assembly GCF_009769385.1). Classification (GTDB taxonomy): domain Bacteria; phylum Actinomycetota; class Actinomycetes; order Mycobacteriales; family Pseudonocardiaceae; genus Actinosynnema; species Actinosynnema deserti. The sequence continues at coordinate 309,432 of NZ_ML775961.1, read as the reverse complement.
GGCCTGGGCCAGGCCCATGCCGATGGCGTCGGTGAGCTTGAGCCTGGAGCGCAGGTGCTGGGCGAAGTGGTCGGCCAGGCCGAGCAGCAGGCCGAACACCACGAGCACGGTGGCGGTGATCCACAGGTTGCGGAACGAGGACCGGATCTCGTCCTTGAACAGGTAGCCGAGCACGCTGATCGGGATGGACCCGATGATGACGTACCAGGCCATCCGGTAGTCCTCGGTCTTCCGCGCGGCCTTGCTGAACAGTCCGCGGAACCAGGCCGCGATGAAGTTGCCGATGTCCTTGGCGAAGTAGATCAGCACCGCGACCTCGGTGCCCAGCTGGATGACCGCGGTGAACGACGCGCCCGCGTCGTTGCCGAAGAACAGCGTGGAGACGATCCTGACGTGCGCCGACGAGGAAATGGGCAGGAATTCCGTCAGTCCTTGGACCAGTCCGAGGACAAGGGCCTGCAACCAGCTCAACTACCCACTCCTGCCAGATCCAGAGCTTCGGTCGCCGTGCGGAGCGCGGCGATCCCCTGATCGAGATCTTGCAGCATGGGTGAAAGCGTGAGAGTGGTGACCCCCGCTTCGGCGTAGGCGCGCATCCGTTCGGCGATGCGTTCCTTGGGGCCGAGCAGCGAGGTGGCGTCGAGGAAGTCCACCGGCAGCGCGGCCATCGCGCCGTCGTAGTCGCGGGCGAGGTACTTCTCCTGCACTTCGGCGGCCTCGGCCGGGAAGCCCATGCGCACGGCGAGGTTGTTGTAGAAGTTCTTCTGCCTGCTGCCCATGCCGCCGACGTAGAGCGCGGCGTAGGGGCGGACGAGGTCGGCGCAGGCGCGCCAGTCGTCGCCGACGACCATCGGCACGGTGGGCACGACGTCGAACCCGTCGAGGGTCTTGCCCGCCTTCTCGCGGCCCGTCCTGATCGAGGCGAGGGATTCGGCGGAGTGCTCGGGCGAGAAGAAGACCGCGAGCCAGCCGTCGGCGATCTCGCCCGCCAGTTCGACGTTCTTGGGGCCGACGGCGGCGAGGTAGACGGGGACGTGCTCGCGCACCGGGTGCACGGTGAGGGTGAGGGCCTTGCCGGGGCCGTCGGGCAGGGGCAGCGTGTAGTGCTCGCCCTCGTAGCGCAGGCGGTCGCGGCGCAGGGCGGTGCGCACGATGTCGACGTACTCGCGGGTGCGGCCCAGGGGCTTGTCGAACCGCACGCCGTGCCAGCCCTCGGACACCTGGGGTCCGGACACGCCGAGGCCGAGGCGGAACCGGCCGCCGGACAGGGAGTCGAGGGTGGCGGCGGTCATCGCGGTCATCGCCGGTGTCCGCGCGGGGATCTGCAGGATCGCGCTGCCGACGTCGACGCGTTCGGTCTGCGCGGCCACCCACGCCAGGACCGTGGGGGCGTCGGAGCCGTAGGCCTCGGCGGCCCACACCACCGAGTAGCCCAGTCGGTCGGCTTCCCTGGCCAGTTCGAGGTTCGCGGCGTCGTTGCCCGCGCCCCAGTACCCGAGGTTCAGTCCCAGTCGCACGGACCGGGACCCTACCCGTCGGTAACCTGGTCCGCCAGGGCGGGGTCCGCCAAGGCGTCCTGGGCGTGCGGTCCCCGATCGGGGTGAGATTCGCCCTTGACAGGTGCGTGCCACGGCCCACCTGGAAGTCGATCAGCCTTTAGGCTCCCCGGCGTGGAACAGCGATACCTCGGGCGCAGCGGACTGCGGGTCTCCCGGATGGCCCTGGGCACGATGACCTGGGGCAGGGACACCGACGCGGACGAGGCGGCCACCCAGCTGCTGGCGTTCACCGAGGCGGGCGGCACGCTGGTGGACACCGCCGACGTGTACGTGGAGGGCGAGAGCGAGCGGATCCTGGGCGGCCTGCTGGGCGAGGTGGTGCCGCGCGAGGAGCTCGTGATCGCGACGAAGGCGGTGGCGCGGCGCAACGACGGCCCGTTCGGCGGCGGTGCGTCACGGGGCGCGCTGCTGCACGCGCTGGACGGGTCGCTGCGCCGGTTGGGCGTGGAGCACATCGACCTGTGGCAGCTGCACGCGTGGGACGCGAGCGTGCCGTTGGAGGAGACGCTGTCGGCGTTGGACACGGCGGTGGCGTCGGGCCGGGTCCGGTACGCGGGGGTGTCGAACTACTCGGGCTGGCAGTTGGGCACGGCGGCGGCGCTGCCTGGGCACACACCGCTGGTGTCGACGCAGGTGGAGTACTCGCTGCTGGAGCGGGGCGTGGAGCGCGAGGTGGTGCCGGCGGCGGACCACCACGGGATCGGGCTGCTGCCGTGGGCGCCGCTGGGCCGGGGTGTGCTGACGGGCAAGTACCGTAACGGCACGCCGTCGGATTCGCGGGGCGCGTCGGCGCACTTCGCCGGGTACGTGGAGCAGCACCGCACGGAGCGGGCGGCGCGGATCGTGCAGGCGGTGGCGACGGCGGCGGACGGGCTGGGCACGAACGCGCTGTGCGTGGCGCTGGCGTGGGTGCGGGACCGGCCGGGTGTGGTGGCGCCGGTGGTGGGCGCGCGGGACACCGGGCAGCTGCTGGGGTCGTTGGCGGCGGAGGAGTTGACGTTGCCGCCGGCGATCCGGGCGGCGTTGGACGACGTGAGCGCGGTCGAGTTCGGCTACCCGGAACGGCCGCTGGTCTGATTCGGGCGTCGTGTCCGAAACGGTCGGGTTTGGGCGCGAAAGCCTCAGTTGGGCTGATTGTCACTTTCGGTGATTGAATCTGTGACTTTTGTGACCCCAAGTCACCGATTGGGTCGAACGGGGGCTACTTTCGCCCCGTGCGTGAATCGAGTGGTGAGCCGACCGCGGTGACGCGGCGTCGGTTGTTCGGCATCACGGCTGGGACCGCGGCGACCTTGATGGCCGCCGGGGCGCCCGCATCGGCCCGGACGGGATCCTCGATCCCGGGGGCCACCTCCCTCGACGCGGAAGGCGCCTGGCGCATGCTCGCGGAGGGCAACCAGCGGTTCGTCTCGGGTCACCAGACCCATCCCCACGAATCGCTGAACTGGCGGGAGTCGCTGGTCGAGGGCCAGCACCCGTTCGCGGTGATCCTCGGGTGCGCGGATTCGCGGGTGCCGCCGGAGTTGGTGTTCGACGAGGGTCTGGGCGACCTGTTCACCATCCGCGTGGCGGGCGAGGTGCTGGACAACAGCGTGCTGGGCAGCGTCGAGTACGCGCTGGAGCACCTGGGCGTGCCGCTGGTGGTCGTGCTGGGCCACGCGAAGTGCGGCGCGGTGTCGGCGACGGTCGACGTGGTGCGGGGCCGGGCGGAGGTGTCGGGTGACGTGAGCACGCTGGTCCGGTCGATCGAGCCGGCCGTGCTGTCCACGCCGCCGGACACCGACGAGGCGCGGTTCCTGGCGACGGCGGTGGACAACCAGGCCAAGCGGGTGGCGTCGCTGATGCTGGAGCGGTCGGTGACGATCCGCACGGCGGTGGCCGAGCACGGGGTGAAGGTCGTGGCGGCCAGCTACCAGCTCGACACCGGCAAGGTCACCCGCCTGACGTGAGGCGCGGCGTCGGGCGTGCCGGTGGTGCGCCCGACGCCGGATCGGCACGTCGTCAGATGAGGACTTCGTCGACGCGCCGGAACCATTCCCGCACGCCGGTGAGCTGGTCCTCCAGCCAGCTGGCGACGTCGGCGGCGAGGTCGAGCGCGCGGGGTGTGCGGACGCGCTCGGTGAGGTGTTCGACGAGGGTCTGGATGCGCCGCACGGGCGGCGGGTGGTTGCCCGCGAACGGCACGGTGAGGCCGAGTTCGTCGGTGAGCCGGTCGGTGACCTCGTGCAGGAACAGCACCAGCAGCAGCGCCCCGACCAGGCACGGTTCGTGCGCGTCGAGTTCGCGGGGACCGAGGTCGTCGAGGGTGTGCAGCATGATCGTGGCGGCGAGGCGGTCGGCGTCGTGTTCGCGGGGCCAGCCGACGGACTGGGCGTCGAGCGCGCCGACGGGTGTGTCGGGGTCGGTGATGCGGCGGGCGTGGACGAGGTGTCCGGCCAGCACGTGCCCGACCTCGTGGGCCAGCACGAACTGGGTGGCGCGGCGTGCCATGAGCGCGACCAGCGCGAGGCGTTGCCCGGACAGCTCGGGCAGTCGCCGCGCCTCGACCGCGCCGTTGCCGTAGAGGTGGGCGTTGACGGCCTCGGCGAGCGCGTAGGACGCCTGTTCGGAGGTCAGCAGGGGTGGTGTGCCGTAGTTCGGCAACGCCACCGTCATGATCTTCAACACAGCACCGAGCAGGTCGAGCAGCGAGGTGTTGACCAGGACGAGGATGCCGCGGCCGGGCACGGGGACGCTGAGCGCGTCGAGGGTTCCGGTGGGGAACACGCCCGCGAAGACCGGTGTGTCGACGGGCCGGCCCGCGGCGCGCGCCAGGTGCAGCACCTCGGGTTGGAGGGCGTCGAGGGTGCGTTGCTGGTCGTGCAGGTGTCCGGGCCGGTAGGCGGCGGGCCGCACGCGCACGTCGACCAGGCGCGCGAGCCTGCCGGGCACCGGTTCGGCGGCCACCTGGGTCCAGGTGTGGTAGCGCGCGGCGGTGTCGGCGGGATGGGCCCGGGGGTCGAGGCGGTCGACCACCCGCCGGTCCCGCAGCAGTTCCACGTGCCGATTCCGCAGCTCCTCGACCGTCATCGCGCCGCCTTCCCCGTCTACCGGGGATAGTCGTCGAGAAGGCCCTGTGGGTACGGGTGGAGCGCGACTATCACCTTCCCAGACCAACGACAACACCCGCCCCCTGCGTGACGATGGTGGTTCGGTGATGGATGCTGGGAGGGCAGTGAGCGAACGGGTTAACTGGGAGGTCCGACGTTGCGCCGACTGGCGGCGGTAGTGCTGACCGGGGCCGTGGTGGTCTCGGGGTGTACGACCGAGGAGAACCCCGGGGACCCGTTGCAGCTGGTCGCGACGCTGGAGCCGGCGCGGCCGGCCGTGTCGCCGGACCAGTCCGCGACGCCGCAGGGCCGGGTGGTGCCGCTGGGGCGGGCGACGTCGGTCGCGGTCGCGGGCGGCCGGGTGGCGGTGGCGTTGACCGATCCCCCGTCGGTGGCCCTGTACCCCGTGGACGTGCTCGGTGACCCGGTGGTGGTGCCGTTGCCCGGTCCGGCGGAGCGGCTCGTGGCCGCCGGTGACGCGGTGGAGGCGGTGGTGCCCGCCGGTGTGGTGGTGACCGTGCGTCCCGACGGCACGACCTCGCAGCGCGCCGTGGACGGTGGCCCGGTGGACGTGGCGCGGGTCGACGGCCGGACTCTGGTGGCGCAGCGCGACGCCCGGCAGGTGAGCGTGGGCGACCACGTGGTGCGCGGTATCTCCAGCCCGGATCGGCTGGTCGCGGTGGGCGACGCGGCGGTGGTGCTGGACCGGCCGCGCAGCGCGGTGTTCGACCTGGACCCGGCGGCCGACGGCCCGGGTGAGGGGTTGCGGGCGGGCGAGGGCGCGACGAACGCGGTGGCCGACCGGTTCGGCCGGGTGCTGGTGGTGGACACGCGCGGCGGTGAGCTGATGGCGTTCTCCACCGGCCCGTTGATCATGCGGTTGCGCTACCCGTTGTCGGGTGCGCCGTACGGGATGGCCTACGACGAGGCGCGCGACCTGGTGTGGATCACGCTCACCGAGCGCAACGAGGTCGTGGCGTTCGACGTCGCCGGCGCCGAGCCGGTGGAGCGGCACCGGTTCGCCACGGTCCGCCAGCCGGACTCGGTGGCGGTTGATCCAGGCAGCGGGCGCGTGTTCGTCGCGTCCGGGGACGGCCGAGGGATGCAGGTGATCGGATGATGGGCGAAGGGGTGGTCGACGGGGACTGGGAGTACCGGCCGCTGCGGTTGCCGGCCGGTGTCTCCCGTCGCACGGCGACGACGCAGTTGGCGATCCACGCGGAGTTCGCCGGGTGGGAGCTGTCGCGGACGTTGTTGTTCGGGGACGGTTCGCGCAAGGTGTGGCTGCGCCGCAAGCGGACGGCCGCCGTGATGCCGGGCGTGATCACCTAGGGCGGGTTTCGACGCGGGTCTCGCGGCGGCATCGCTTCGGCGGTGGCGGCGGACCCGCTCGGCCTCGCGCCACGCCGCCGAGCCCACCCGGTCCGGACGCTCACGGCGGCCGGTACCCGGTCCGCATGTCCCGGACTGGTGGTGCTCAGCCCGGCCAGGGTGCCAGTAAGTGCAGTGCGAGGTCCGCGACCTGGCGCAGTTCGTCACGGGTGCGAACTAATCGGTACATATCCAGGGGGGCGTTCGCATGATCAGGGTCGGAGTCGTCGGAGCGAGCGGTTGGGCCGGCATGTCACACCTGCCCGCCCTCGCGGGGCTGGCCGAGTTCGAGGTGACCGCGGTGGCGACGACCAACCAGGCGAGCGCCGACAAGGCAGCCGCCGCCCACGGTGTCCCTCTCGCGTTCGCCGACGCAGGGGCACTCGCCGCCCATCGCGACGTGGATCTGGTCGTGGTGTCGGTGAAGGCCCCTGACCACGCGAAGGTGATCAGGGCCGCGTTGGACGCCCGCAAGCACGTGCTCTCGGAATGGCCGCTGACCGTCGATCCCGACGAGGCGGACGAACTGGCCGAGCTGGGCACGGCTGCCGGCGTGGTCCACGCCGTGTGCCTGCAGGGATACCAGTCCCCCGACGCCCGTTTCGTCGCGGACCTGATCGCCGAGGACCGGATCGGCCGGTTGGAGTCGGCCGTCATGGTTGCCTCAGGCGCCCCACTGGGAGGCGACAGCATCTCTCCGGAGCTCGTGTGGAGCACCGATCCCGCAGGCGGTACCTCGGTCTTGACGATCATGGCCGGGCACTTCCTGGCGACGTTGGAGCGGATGGTGGGCGGCTTCGCGGAGGTGTCCGCGAGGCTGCCCCGACTGCACGAGCGGGTCGCCGTCGCGGGGACCGGCCGGACAGTCGCCAACCGGGTGCCCGGCCAGGTGCTGCTTCACGGGGTGCTGCGGAACGGCGCGACGGCGTCGGTCACCGTGCACGGGGGCAACGGAAGCCCCGACGGGTTCTTCGTCAAGTTGATCGGCTCCGCGGGCGCGCTGACGATCACCCCCACCCAACCGGGCAAGTACATGCACTGGACCGACTGGGACATCCGTGTCGACGACGAGCAGGTGAAGGTGCCGGACGCCTACCGGACCACGCCCTTCGACCCGGCCGCCGGACCGGTCGCGAACGTCGCGGCCCTCTACCGGGAGATCTCCCGGGCGATCGAGGAGGGACGCCCGCCGCACCCGGGTTTCCACACCGCCGCGCGCCTCCACCGGCTGCTCGCGGCGATCGAAGGCGCCGCGCGGACCGGCGGCGCGGCAGAGGTTTCATGACGGTGCCGCGGTGCGCCGTCGCGTTGGGCAACACGGTGGGTTCGGGGCGGCGTGGGCAGCCGGTGGAGGCGGCGTGGGCAGGCGCTTCTTGAACGGGCGGTCCGGTAGGTCGGTCCAGTGGGTGGGTGCGGTCAGTCGGTGTCGGTGAGGGCTGCGGCGGGGTCGCGGTGTGGGGTGCCGGTGGGCCACCAGTCGCCGTCGGCGGCGCGGTAGGGGTACCAGCGGCCGTCGGGGCCGTAGCGGAGTTGTCTGTCGTGGACCGTCCACTGGTTGCGGCGGACGGTGGGTTCGGGGAGTTCGCCGCTGTCCCAGGCCGCGCGGGCGCGGGCGTTGTCGGTCTTGCCGGGTGTCCAGGGGTTTTCGAGGACGTCGAGGGCGGTGAGGCCGCCTTGTCGCCAGGCGCGGACGGCGCGGGGGTCGGCGTCGAGGCGGGCGCGCAGAGCGGGGTGCGTGGCGGCCATGCGGATGTGGTCGCGGCGGTCGTCGGGGGCGGGCCACCGGCCGGTGGCGAGCACCTCGCGGGCTTTGGCGGCGGCGTCGGCGACGAGCAGCCGCAGCACGTCGACGTCCAGGCCGGGTGCGGGTTCGAACTCCGGCAGTGGGCCGAGGTCCGCGGGTGGCGGGTCGTCGGGCAGGTCCCGGACGGGTTCGGCGTAGGCGGTGGTGGCGAGGACGCCGGTGGAGACGCCGGTTGCGGAGACGCCGGCGACGACCTCGTCCTGGTCCCGGCCGCGCAGGAGCAGCAGCACCCACGGGTCGGCGTCGAGCAGCCACGAGGCCTGGTGGCACAGCGCGGCGGCGTGCTTGCAGGGCAGTTCCCAGCCGGGGCAGGTGCACTCGGGGTCCAGGTCGCCGATGCCGGGCAGCAGCGGCACGCCCGCGTCGTCGGCGGCGTCGACGAGTTCGCGGGGCATCTCGCGGTCGAGCAACGCGGCCAGGTGACCGGCTTTCGCGGCGATCTGGGTGAGGAACCGGCTCCACTCGTCGTCGGTGAGCGGGGTCAGGTGCACGGAGGTCTGGTAGGTGTCCTCGACGTCGTAGACGGTGGCGGCGAGGCGGCCGGGGCTGACGGTGATGGTGCCGACGAGCCCGGCGTGCGCGTATTTCCGGCCCTGCCGCAGGGGCGCCTGGTCGAGGGAGGTGTCCTCCAGGGCCTGCAGCCACGCCTTGCCCCACCAGGAGCCGGCGCGGCGGACACCCTTGCCGAACGCCGGGAAGCCTTTGACGCGGTCGCTCATGTGCCGTTCCTGAGTTCGACCAGGTTGCCCAGTTCGTCGTCGGACAGTTCGGTGAACGCGGCGTCGCCGCGGGCCAGGACGGCGTCGGCGAGGTCGCGTTTGGCGCGCAGCATCGCGGCGATGCGGTCTTCGATGGTGCCCTCCGCGATGAGCTTGTGGACCTGCACGGGCCGGGTCTGCCCGATGCGGTGCGCGCGGTCGGTGGCCTGGTCCTCCACGGCCGGGTTCCACCACCGGTCGTAGTGCACGACGTGGTCGGCGCGGGTGAGGTTGAGGCCGGTGCCCGCGGCTTTGAGGGACAGCAGGAACACGGGGCACTCGCCGTCCTGGAAGAGCCGCACCATGTCCTCGCGGGCGGCGACGGGCGTGCCGCCGTGCAGCAGCTGGGTGGGGATGCCGCGGTCGGCGAGGTGCCGTTCGATCAGCCGTGCCATGGCGACGTACTGGGTGAACACGAGCACCGCGCCGTCCTCGGCGAGGATCGTGTCGAGCAGTTCGTCGAGCAGTTCCAGCTTGCCGGAGCGGCCGGTGAGCTTCGGCGAGGACTCCTTCAGGTACTGGGCGGGGTGGTTGCACACCTGTTTGAGGCCGGTGAGGAGTTTGACGATCCGGCCTCGGCGGGCGATGCCGTCGGCCTCGCGGACCTCGGCCATGAGTTCCCGCACGACCGCCTCGTAGAGCGCGGCCTGTTCGCGGGTGAGCGCGACGGGCTGGTCGGTCTCCGTCTTCGGCGGCAGCTCGGGCGCGATGCCGGGGTCGGTCTTGCGGCGGCGCAGCAGGAACGGCCGCACGAGGCGGGCGAACCGTTCCGCGGCCTCCCGGTCGTGGTCGGCCTCGATGGGCGTGGCCCAGCGGGCTTTGAACTGCGCCATCGTGCCGAGCAGGCCGGGGGTGGTCCAGTCGAGGATCGCCCACAGCTCCGACAGCGTGTTCTCCACCGGGGTGCCGGTGAGGGCGACACGGGCGCGAGCGGGGATGCGGCGCAGGGCCTTCGCGGTGTCGGAGGCGGGGTTCTTCACGTGCTGCGCCTCGTCGGCGACGACCATGCCCCAGTCAACGTCGGCGAGCCGGTCGGCGTCCAGGCGCATCGTGCCGTAGGTGGTGAGCACGAAACCGTCGTGCGCGACGTCGCGGCGCGGGCCGTGGAAGCGGCGGACCGGGACGCCGGGCGCGAAGCGCTCGATCTCGCGCTGCCAGTTGCCCATCAGGGACGCGGGGCAGACGACGAGGGTGGGTCCGTCGTCGCGGTGCAGGTGCAGCGCGACGAGGGTGATGGTCTTGCCCAGGCCCATGTCGTCGGCCAGGCACGCCCCGAGTCCGAGTGAGGTCATCCGGTCCAGCCAGCGCATTCCGTGCAGCTGGTAGTCGCGGAGGGTGGCGCGCAGCGCGGGTGGTTGCGCGACGGGTTCGCCGTCGAGGTCGGCGAGCCGGGACTTCAGCTCGTCCAGCCACCCGGTGGCGGCCACCTGGACCTCGACGCCGTCGATCCGGGTGGTGCCGGCGAGGGCGGCGCCGAGGGCGGCGATCGCGGTGACGGGTTTGAGGTCGCGTTCCCGGGCGCGGCGGGCGAGTTCGGGGTCGACCAGGGTCCAGCGGTCGCGCAGCCGCACGACGGGCCGGGTGGCCTCGGCGAGCCGGTCCAGCTCGTCGGGGGTGAGCGGGTCGTCGCCCAGGGCGAGCTGCCAGTCCACGGAGGTGAGCTGGTCGGGTCCGAAGAACGCGGGCCGGTCGCTCGGGCGCTCGCCGATGACGACCTTCGCCGTCAGGTCCCGCACCAGGTCCTTCGGCCAGTGCACGTCCACGCCCGCGCCGGCCAGGCGGACCGCGCCGGTGGCGAGCAGGTGCTCCACGTCGGAGTCCAGGAGGGTGACCTCGTCGGGCACCGGCTGGTCGAGCAGCCGTTCCAGCGGCGCCCAGGCACGGGCGGCACGGCGCAGCGCCACCATGGCGTCCGCGCGGGACCGCTGGTTGGCGGCGGCCCACAGTTCGGCGGCGTCCACGACCCGCGCGGGGTCGGCGAGGCTGTGGACCTGGACGACGGCGCGGAACGGGCCGAAGCCCTCGATCCGCAACGAGATGCGGACGCCCTGGTCGGCCCAGTCGCGCAGGTGCGGCACCTGTTGGGGCACGGTGGCGGCGAACGCGGGCGCACCCGCGGCGTGCACGGCCGCCGCGCCACGCGGCATGGTGTCGGCCACGGCGTCCAGGAACGCCCGGAGCAGGGGTTCGGCGTCGGGTAGTTCGAGCGGTTCCCGTCCGGGCAGCGGCACGGCCCGTGCGTGGGCGGGCATCGCGTCGGCGAGGTCGCGGACGCGGGCGTGGTCGGCGGCGTCGAGGGGCCCGAGGAGCCAGGCGTCGAAATCCCCGTCGGTGACCGCGGGCCGCACCCGGCCGCGGGAGACGAGTTGCAGCGCGACGACCACGGCGGCGCCCCAGAACGCGGTGGCCGGGTGGGAGTCCGGGGTGCGGCGGGCGCGGCTGAGCAGCGGGATGGCGTCGGCGACGGGCAGCCGCAGGGCGGGGACGGTGCGGCGGGAGCCGTCGGGGGCGGCGATGGTGAGCCGGTCGGCGCCGAAACCCTCCGGCAACCCTTGCGCGCCGCCTGCGTGGGGCTCGGTGAGATCCGTTCCGGGTGGGCCCTGGTCGGGGTAGAAGGCGATGGTGGACGTGCGTGGCGGGTCGGCGGCCTCGAAGACGGCCGCGTACCGCTCCAACCCTGAGTTCAGTGCTCCCCCTCGCTATACTCAAGTTTGAGTATAGCCCAGCTGCCGGGTGTGCCGGGCGATCCCGGCTCCCCCGCCATCGGGTAGGTCCCGGCTTCGAGGCGTTCGACCAGCCCCCGCGTCCACTCCGCACCACTGGCCGCGGTGTGCTCCCACAGCCCGAACAGCTCCTTCACGTGCGACGGCTCGCGCCACTCCCCGGCCTGCTTGCGCGCCGCGTCACGACGGGTCTCCAACGCCGCCAGCCGCTCGTTGAGCAGACCGACGGCCTCCTCCCGCGACAACGACGGCAACAACGCCAGCCCCGCGGCGAGCAGGTCGGGCCGCGTCTCCGGGCGGCGCAGCGCGTCCCGCAACAGCTTCCGGTACTCGGCCTCGCCCTCGGGCGTGATCTCGTAGTCCGTGCGACCGGGCGGGACGGTGTGGTCGACCAGGCAGCCGTCCTTGGTGAGCTGCTTCAACGCGTGGTAGATCGAGCCCCACTTGACGTTGGCCCACTCCCCCGCGCCCCACGACATCAGGTCGTTGCCGATCAGGTAGCCGTGGGCGCGCCCGTAGCCGTGCACCACCCCGAGCACCAACAGCCGTGTAGCCGACATCGCGTCCTCGCCCAGCGGTATTCGGGTTTCGCATTTCCGTTTCCGTGGTCAGGGTAGATCGCAGAGGATGGACCGGTGACGCTCGCCAAGATCGACGACGCTCGGCGGCGGGCCCGCCTCGGCGTCCGACACCTGCTGTCCACCCGTGCCGCCTCGGTCGAGGACGTCGCCGACGCGCTGGTGGGTCTGCACGCCACCGACCCGGCCACCGTGTTCCTGTCCGCCTGCGCCCGCCTGGAACAACCCACGGTGGCCGACGTGGAGGCCGCGTTCTACGACCGGCGGACGCTGGTGCGCCTGCTCTGCATGCGCCGCACCATGTTCGCCGTCACCGCCGCGTCCGCGCCCGTCGTGCAGGCCGCCGCGGGGGCGGCGATCGCGGAGAAGGAACGGCTCAAACTGCTCCAGCACCTCGCCGACGGCCTCGGCTGGGACGCCGACCGCCTGGCCGAGGTCGAGAAGGCCACGCTGGAGGCACTGCGCCTGCGCGGCGAGGCCACCGCCGTCGAACTCACCCGCGACGTGCCCGCCCTGCTCGAACAGCTCGTCATGGCGCCCGGCAAGCCCTACGAGGCCCGCCAGAACGTGTCCAGCCGCGTCATCCGCGTCCTCGCCGCCGACGGCTGGATGCGCCGCAGCCGACCTCTCGGCACGTGGCTGAGCACCCAGTTCCGCTGGGCCCCGGCGACTCCGTGGCCCCACGTCAATCCCGACGAGGCCCGCGCGGAACTCGTGCGCCGCTGGCTCGCCTCCTACGGGCCCGGCACCGAGGCCGACGTCAAGTGGTGGACGGGCTGGACCCTCGGCGCGGTCCGCAAGGCCCTCACCGCCGTCGGAGCGGTCGAGGTCGAACTGTCGTCCGGCATCGGCTACGTACTGCCGGACGACCTGGCGGACACCGGAGAGCCCGAGCCGTGGGCCGCCCTGCTGCCCGCTCTGGATCCGACCCCGATGGGCTGGCAGGCCCGCGACTGGTACCTCCCCGCCCGACACCGGCCGCGCCTGTTCGACACCGCGGGCAACGTCGGCCCGACCGTGTGGTGGAACGGCGCCGTCGTCGGCGGATGGGCGCAACGGCCCGACGGCGAACTGGTGTGGCGACTCCTCGATGACGTCGGCGCGGACGCGACCGCGGCGATCAGCCGGGAGGCCGACCGCCTGACGTCCTGGTTGGACGGGGTGCGCGTGATCCCCCGCTTCCGGACCCCGTTGGAGAAGGAGTTGGCGAAGTGATCCTGTTGCGGCGGTTGGACGACCAGGGACTGGAGCGCCTGCTCGGCCTCGCGGTCGCGGACGCCGACCCCGCCGACGTGATGCCACCCGGCTGGACCGTGGACCGGCCGGACGACTTCCGCGAGTTCTACCGCGGCTTCCAGCAGGACGCCTACGAGATCGTCGACGACGGCCGCACCGTCGGCATGGCCCGGCTCACCGCGACAGGCGAGACCGGCATGTGGGTCGCCCGCCGCGCACGCGGCAACGGCGTCGGCCTCGCCGCACTGCGCCGCGTCGTGGAGGAAGCACCCCGCCGCGGCGTCCGCACCATCCTTGCGGACACCACCACCGACAACGTCGCCGCCGTGGCCATCCTCAAGAAGGCCGGCGCCATCCTCGACGTCGACGGCACCCGCGTCGCGGCACGACTCGCCGTCCCCGCCCCGTGGACGCGGCGCGGGCCATCACCGGGATGACCCGCGCCAGGACGTCACCGGGTTCCGGTCAGCACTTCGCCGTGTAGGCCGCACAGTCGGGGACTCGTCCCGAACTCAGCCGAGGGAGCCGACCACGACGGTCGCCGACAGGTCCTCGTCCGACACGACCTCGGCGCGCAACCCACCGCGTGCGAACGCCTCCACCGTCCCCGACGCCTGCACCGCACCCGTCTCCACCAGCAACCGCCCACCCGGCGCCAACCACCGCGCCGCGTCCGCGATCACCCGCCGCTGCACGTCCAGACCGTCCACACCACCGTCCAACGCCACCAGCGGCTCGTGCTCACGCGCCTCCGGCGGCATCAGACCGATCGCGTCCGTCGGCACATAGGGCGCGTTCGCCACCAACACGTCCACCCGCCCCAGCAACGACCCCGGCAACGGCCCGTACAGATCACCCTCGTACACCTGGCCCGGCACATTGCGCCGGGCACAGCGCACCGCCGCCGGATCGATGTCCACGGCGTGCAACTCCACCGCCGCCACCCGATCGGCCACCGCCGCCGCCACCGCACCCGAACCACAGCACAGGTCCACCACCACCGCACCCGGCCGCGCCGCACCCACCGCCACCCGCACCAGGAACCTGGTCCGCCGACGCGGCACGAACACACCCGGGTCCACCGAGACCCGCAACCCGCAGAACTCCGCCCACCCCACGACGTGCTCCAACGGCAACCCGGCGACCCGCCGGGCCGTCAACTCCTCGAACTCCTCGGGCGTCCGGGCGGCAGCGGCCAACAACCGCGCCTCGTCCTCCGCGAACACACACCCCGCCGCACGCAACCGCGCGACAACACCGACATCGGGAACCGACATGGACAGCGCAACGCCTCTCGCGTGAAACCCGCGGGCGCCTCTCACACCGCCACTACGCGGCCGGAGACGACCCGATGTGCACCAACAGAAATGGGTCCCACCTCCTCAGTCCGCGCGAACCACCACACCGTATCCCACCGGCGACACGTACCGGTCGCCCGGACCGGAACACCGCCGCCGGCCCGACGGGCACCGGTCACCGCCGCCGCGCCGGACACACGGTGTCCGACTCCTCCTCCACCTCCACCTCGGCGGGCCAGCCGGCCGGCCGCGCTCCCGACGACGGGCCGGCGGTCACCCCCGAACAGACCCGGGGGCGGTACCGGCGCACGGCGTCGCGGCCCCGTCCGCCCCGTCCGCCCCGGGCGCGGTGGTCAGCACCGGCAGCGCGGACCGCACGCGGAACGGGAACGTCGGCTGGTAGGTCGGTTCCGCGCGGTCGGCCAGGGTGAGGCCGGGCATCGCCGCGGCGAGCTCCTCGAGGGCGATCCGGAGCATCGTGCGCCCCAGCGGAGCCCCGATGCAGAAGTGCTCGCCGAGCCCGAAGGCCAGGTGGTGCGTGGTGCTCACGCGACCCGGCCGGAACTGCTCGGGACAGGCGTACTTGGTCTCGTCGCGGTTGGCCGACCCGTACACCAGCAGCACCCTGCCGCCGGCCGGGATCCGCACGCCGCCGATCTCGACGTCCCGCAGGGCGGTGCGGTACATGCCGGCGATCGGGCAGTCGAACCGGAGCCCTTCCTCGACGAGGTCCTCCAACGGGACGTCGCCCGAGACGACGACGGCCCACCCACCCGCCGTGCGGGCCTGGTTCCACACGACGGTGGCCAGGGTCTCGGCCGCCGTCCGGTACCCCGCGGTGATCAGCGTGGGTATCTGCGCGATCGTCTCGTCCACCGACAGGCGGTGGCCGTGCGGGCATTCGTGCAGCATGCGGCTGATCAGGTCGTCGCGCGGCCGGGCCAGGCGCTCGGCCACGAGCTCCCGGGCGAACCGGCCGTACTCCAGCAGTCCGCGCGCGCACTCGCGCAGCTCGTCCGGGTCGGTGCCCTCGTGCGCGGTCATGATCTTGATCCGCTGGTCGGTCCAGGTGTCGAACCGGGCGTGGAAGCTCCCCGGTATCCCCAGCACCTCGAGGATGACCATGAGCGCGTAGGGCTTGGAGAACTCGCTGATGAACTCGAACCCGGGTTCCCGGGCGAGCCTGCGGGCCATGCTGCGGGCGGTGGCCCGGATCCTGGGTTCGGAGGCCTTCAGCGCCGTGCGGGTGAAGCCGGTGTTCACCACCGCACGGATCCTGGTGTGCTCCGGTGAGTCGAGCGACCCCAGCGGCAGCGCCTCGCCGCGCCACTCCCCCAAGGCCTGCTCGACCTCCGGGGGCAACGCCGTCGTGGGGCTGGGGTTGTGCTCGCGGACCGAGAAGGACCCGTGGTCGCGCAGCACCGCGGTGATGTCGTCGTGCCGGGTCACGCACCAGGCGCGCAGCGACTCCGCGTAGAACACCGGCTCCGCGGACCGCGCCTCCCGCAGGAACGGGAACGGGTCGTCCCGGTGGGCGTTGCGGGGGTCGAAGGCGGCGCCGACATCGCTCGACGTTCCACATTCGATCATGGCGTGTGCTTCCCGAGGCCGTGACCGGCGTACCGGAAGCCCGGGTCCAGGTAGGTCATGGCGAGCAGCACGTAGTTGTTCACCAGGATCGGGACGCCGTACCGCAGCGGGCGGGGCGCGGCCTGGTCGGAGACCGAGGTGTAGCCGCCGTCCGGGTCCTGCCGGGACAGCAGGTAGCGGATGCCGTCGCGGACGACCTCGCTGTCGCGGTGGTTCCAGGCGAGGGCCATCAGGCTGTACGCGGTGCTGACCGGGTCGCTGGGCTCGCCCGGTGTCTGCCCCCAGCCGCCGTCGGGGTTGGCCGTGGTCAGCACCCGCCGTTCGGCCGCCAGCATGGCGGGCGCCAGCCTGCCCTGGTTGACCGCGGGGTTGCGGTGGTACACCGCGCGCAACGCGATCAGGACGCGGAAGATGGCGTTGGCCTCGCTGAGGCTCCAGCTCCGCTCGAACGTGCCGTCGGACCGTTGGGACCGCACGATGAAACCGGCCGCGCGCTCCATCAGCTGGTGGTGTTCGCGGGCATGGGGGACGAGGGCCATCACCGCGTTGGCGGTCATCGTGGCCTCGGCGGGCTGGCCGGCGAGGTAGGTCGGGAAGCCGCCGTCCGACCGGGCCATGTGACGCAGGTACCGCAGTCCTCCGGCGACGTGCGTCCGGTACCGGGCGGGGTCGACGACGTGCAGGAACGCCATGGCGTGGGTCGCGGTGTCGAGGTCGGTCTGGACCACGTCCGGCGCGAAGGGCCAACCGCCGTCCTCGGCCTGCTGCGCGGCGGTGTAGTCGGCCATCGCGATCAGGGTGGACCGGTCGACTCCCGCGCGGGCCAGCGCCAGGCCGGCGGTCGCGGTGGCGAAGACCTCCTCGCTGACGTTGAGCGCGAGGCCGCCGTCCGGCTTCAGGTGGGCGGCCAACGCGGTCACCCCCTCGCGGATCACCGGGTGCCCTGGCAACACCCGGTTGAGCGCCAGCAGGGCGAACAGGTGGGAGAACGTCTGCCGCTCGATGACCCCGATCCCGCGCCGCTGGCCCGTCTCGGTCAGCCGCAACAACCGCGCTGTCAGCTCCGGCGCCACGGGCTCGGCGGAGTTGAGGTGGTGGATCGCCATCATCCGCAACCGCGTCCAGGTCGCCTCGCCCCGGTGGCGGAACGCGTCCGACGGCGCGTCCACGTGGAACGGTTCCGAGCCGACCACCGCCAGGATCGCGGCCAGCGCGAGCCTCTTGCGCGCCGACGAGTGCTGGGCGGCCCCCTCGAAGGTCTGGTCGATGAGCCGTTCCCGGTCGGGGACGGGGATGCCGTAGAGGGCGGAGTTGATGACGGCGGTGTCGAACGCGTCGGCGGTCGGCGCCCGACCTGCGAGGTAGGCCCGCAGCCCGCGTTGCGCGGCGGGCAGCAGGTTCTCGCGGCGCAGCAGCGTGAGCATGAGCGCGGACTCGGTGACCCGGCTGTCGTTGTGCCCCACCACCGCGCCCGAGGGGGTGACCTCAGCGAGGATGCGGGTGGTCAGCCGCTCTGCCGCGTCCCGCAGGTCCCACCGCTGCGGCGCGGGGACCCCTGAGGGCGGCGGCAGGCTCGGGCGCCGGACCAGGGTGATGCCCACGCGGTCGCGCAGCACGTCGGGCAGGTCGGTGCGGTCGGCCAGGTGCCACCGGTTCTCCCGGGCCACGGCGAGCAGCCCCGGTGTGGGCTCGAACGCGATCCGGTGCCCGACCTGCTTGAACACCTCGACGTCGCCGAGCGAGTTGCCGATCGCCAGCGACCGCGACCAGGCGACGACCGCGCCGGCGGCCAGTTCCAGCGCCACCTTGTCCTTCGCGCCCTCCACGGTGGACTCGACCTCACCGGTGTACAGGTCGTCCTCGACGGCGAAGCGGGTGCCGCGGAACCGGTCGACCCCCAACTCCGCCGCCAGGTGCGCGACCATCTCCTCGGGTCCGCCGGAGATCAGCATCGGCGTGAACCCGGCCTCCCGGACCGCCGCGACCAGCGGGCGCGTGAAGTCGAACAGCCGCTCGCGCTGCACCAGCCAGAGCTCGGCCATGAGCGCGGACACCGGGCGGCGCGGCACGTCGGTGAGCATCGCCGCGAACAACTCGTTGAACGCACCCGGCCGCGGCGGCGTCTCCGGCTCGCCGGTGGCCAGGAGCTCCCGCAACCGGACCCCGCGGTCGCGGGGCGAGAGCCCGGCGTCGAGCAGCATGGCGGGCAGCGGATCGGCCAACGCCCCTGGCAGCAGCGTGCCGTCCACGTCGAGTACCGCGATGTTCATGCTGCCCCTCCGGTTTCCGCGACCAGCAGGCGATCCAGGAACGGGTTGCCGAAGACCCGGTGCGGGTCGTGTGCGTGCAGCCGGGAGACCGCCCAGTCCCACGAGTCGCCGAACGCGGCGGGCACCGTGCCGCTCAGCACGGTCGGGTCCGACCACGCGGACTCGGCGGTGTAGGCCCACCCCTTGGCCCACTCGGGCCGCGCGCAGGCGTACGGCGCGCGGTAGTTGCCGAAGACGAACTCCTCGAAGTCCCGGTAGAAGCTCTCGGCGTGCTCCGTCCCGGGGAAGCTGAGCACGTTCGCCCAGACCGCAACGTCCCAGTGCGGGTTCTCCGGGTCGGCCCTGACCGGCGAGAGCGCAGGCGGCTGGACCTCTCCGGCGTCGGTGACGCGCGGGCGGTCCAGACCGGTGATCCGCAGCTGGACCGGTCCGTTCACCGGGTACCTGTCCTGGTTCCGGTAGGTGTCGACCAGCTCGCGGAAGAACGTGCCGTACTCGTGGACGACCCGCTGGAGCAGGTCGCGGCTGGTGAGGATCGCGTACCCGTTCCAGGCGTACCGCAGGATGTTGGGCTTGGCGGACAGCAGCAGGTTCTTCGACAGGCCCCACAGGTCGGCCGAGGCGGACGCGGCCAGGCCCGCCACGGTCGCCGCGTACTGGACCTCGCCCAGCTCGGCGGTGTGCCGGGGGTCGTCGCTGACGACGAGCGACACCGCGCGGGAAACGGACTCCGGGACGTGGTCGGTGAACGGGAAGTTGTACGGCTCGACGACCGGGCGCGACTCGGGCGGGCGCTCGGGTTCCACCTCGAACGTCCGCACCCACGTCCGCTCGGACTGGGGGAACCACACCACGTCGACCCGCCCGCAGCGGTCGACCAGGGCCGCCAGCGACCGGGACGAGACCTTCTCCGGCGCGGCGAGCAGCTCGCCGGCGGGGATGGTCACCTCGCTGACGCACCGCAGGGGGTAGTCGGGAACGACGGACAGCGTCACCTCGGTGATGAACGCCCGGCCGAGGTGGGTCAGGAAGGCCGCCGTGTCGGGGTCCGAGCGGTGGAAGGTGCGCAGCACGTACTCGCCGGAGGGCTTGTCCCACACCACGGCGGTCAGGGCGGCGACGAGGTCGCTCAGCGACCCGGATCCGCCGTCCGCCGCGCCGGGCGCGGTGGGAGCGGTGGGAGCGGTGGACGCGCCGGTGCCGTGGCCGCCCACGGCGAGCACGCCGCCCACGGTCAGTTCGCCGCACAAGGGCATCAGCGGCAACCCGAACCCGTGGCGCTCCGCGAACTCGGCCAACTCCCGCAGCGACACACCGGTGCCAACCCGGATTCCCGGCGCCGCGCCGGCTTCCACGCTCATCCCGGTCAGGTGTTCCCTGGTGTCGGCGAGGACGACGCGGTCCGCGTCCGGCTGCCGGTCGGTCAGCACGAGCGGTGAGGCGGTGTGGCTGTGCCCGCTGGCCCGCACCCGGTACCCGCGCGATCGCGCCCAGTTGGCGACCGCGACCACGTCGGCGGCGGAGCGCGGGGTGCACACCCACACGTCGTCGACGTGGATCTGGTCCAGCCAGTTGCGGTAGCGCTGCCGGCGCACCGGGACGCCGCCGGGGAACCCAGGCGGCGCGGCGCCGTGCTGCTGCGATCCGACCGGGAAGCCGTACGTATGCCGACCCTCGTCGAGGAACGGGGTGACCACCGGATCAACCTCCATGTGCCGCTTTCCGGGCGAGACGCGGCACCGGATCCGCACCGGGAAAGGTGCGGTGGACAGCGGTGCATTCGCGTCGCGACGGGCGTGACCCCGATCGCCTCTCGGAAACTAACACCGCCGTCGACACCGGGCAGTCCCTCGACCAGGTATCACGCAAATCGACGTCGATCCGCTGACGATTCACGTTCGTGATTCCCCGCACTGTGGTGTGGACACGTTCCGGAGTGCCGGTAGATTTACCTGCCGAAAAATCGCCGGTTCGACCGTCGGAATGAACTCATACGAAGGAACCACTCTCCGCACATGTGCGGATTTGGTCACCCTGCGGCACGTCAAGGCCCATCGCCGACCCCGGCGGGCGATAAATCCACACCCCGCCACCGGTCAACTCCACGGCCAGGTGAACGACACCGGTAAAACCACCAACTTCCCCGAAGACGGCCACCTCCGCGTTCCAGTCACACAGCGCGCGCACACCGCACCGACAGACAACCCGGAGGGAGGTCGCCGTTAACCCGGAGGGAGGTCGCCGTATCGGATACTTCCCCCTTCCTTTTCCGCTGACTACGGTCGAGTCGATCCGGTCAACAAAAAATGGATTGGCGGTGCACGCGGTGACTGTGACCGATTCACCCACCCCCGACGTGGAGAGCGAACAAAACCGGCTGAGCCTCAGCACAGCCGCGGCCCGGAACCTGGCGACGACGACCAAGTCCGTGCCGCAGATGCAGAACATCACCTCCCGGTGGCTGCTGAAGGTCCTGCCCTGGGTGGAGGCCAAAGGCGGCGCCTACCGGGTCAACCGCAGGCTCAGCTACGCGATCGGCGACGGCCGACTGACGTTCACCAACATCGGCGCGGACATCGACGTGGTGCCGCAGGAGCTCTGCGAACTGCCCCTGCTGCGGGGATTCGACGACGTGGAGGCGCTGTCCGCGTTGGCGCGCTGCTTCCAGCAGCGCGAGTACGGCCCGGGCGACGTCATCGTCGAACGCGGTCGTCCGCAGAACGAACTGTTCCTGGTCGCGCACGGCAAGGTCGACAAGATCGGCACGGGCGAGTACGGCGACAAGACCGTGCTCGGCGTCCTGGCCGACGGCGACTACTTCGGCGACAAGGTGCTCGCCGGGCCGCAGGACGAGTGGGACTTCACCGCCAAGGCCGTCACGCCGGTCACCGCGCTGGTGCTGTCGTGGCAGGACTTCGAGCAGCTCAACGGCGAGGCGGGCGCCCTGCGCGCGCACATCCAGCGCGCCTTCAACGTCGGCGATCGGCGGCAGAACGCGCACGGCGAGGCCGAGATCGACATCGCCTCGGGCCACGACGGCGAGCCGGACCTGCCGGCGACCTTCGTGGACTACGAGCTCACGCCGCGCGAACTGGAACTCAGCGTCGCGCAGACGGTCCTGCGGGTGCACAGCCGGGTCGCGGACCTCTACAACAACCCCATGAACCAGACCGAGGAGCAGTTGCGGCTGACCATCGAGGCCCTGCGCGAACGCCAGGAGCACGAGATGGTGAACAACCGCTCGTTCGGGCTGCTGCACGCCGCGGACCTCAAGCAGCGCATCCACACCCGCAACGGCGCGCCGACGCCGGACGACATGGACGACCTGCTGGCCACCGTGTGGAAGGAGCCGACCGCGTTCCTGGCCCACCCGCGGGTGATCGCGACGTTCGGCAAGGAATGCACCAAACGCGGCGTCTACCCGTCCACAGTGGACCTGAACGGCCACCACGTGCCCGCGTGGCGCGGTGTTCCGCTGCTGCCGTGCAACAAGCTGGAGATCAGCGACAACCGCACCAGCTCGATCCTGCTGCTGCGCGCCGGCGAGCAGAACCAGGGCGTCATCGGCCTGCACCAGACCGGCATCCCCGACGAGTACCAGCCGGGCCTGTCGGTGCGGACCATGGGCGTCAGCGAAAAGGGCATCATCTCCTACCTCGTCAGCACGTACTACTCCGCCGCGGTCCTCGTACCGGACGCCATCGGCGTGCTGGAGCACGTCCAACTCGGCCGCGAAGACTGACCCCACACCGAGATCGGCACCCGGCGACGGCGCACACACGCGCCGTCGCCGCCCTGTTTCCCAGGACCGACTGGGCACGGTGGGACCGACCTCAGCCCTCGACGCCCGCCCCGGCCCGCGCCACCGCCGCCTCGATACCGTCCAGCAACACGTCCAACCCCGTCACGAAATTCCGCACCGCGTCCCGCTCCAGGTACGGCACGCACTCATCCCCCACCACCGGCGGCGGCTCCTCCGCCCCGATCCACGACGCCAACGGGAACCGCTCCGCGAAACCCGTCGCCACCTCCTCCAACACCGGCGACCGCGAGAACCACCACTCCTCGTCCGTCATCCCCGTCTCCCGCGCCGCACGTCGCGCATCCGCGATCACCCCCGCCGCACCACGCACGAACTGCACCACCGCACCCACCACACCCCGCAACACCGACGGCCCCAACCCCGTCTCCCGCAGGATCCGCAACAACGTCTCCAACATCGCGAACTCGTTCGGCCCCAACACCGGCCGAGCCTGCGACACCTGCAACACCCACGGATGCGCCAGGAAGAACCCCCGCAGGTCCTCCGCCCACGCCCGCAACGCCACCCGCCACCCGTCGCCCAACGGGTACTCCGCCGGCAACTCCCCCAGCACCTTGTCGTACATCAAATCGACCAACTCGGCCTTGCTCGGCACATACGTGTACAACGCCATCGCCGAACGCCCCAACCGGTCCCCCACCGCACGCATCGACAACGCCGCCATGCCGTCGCCGTCCGCCACCGCGATCGCCGCGTCCAGGATCACGTCCACACTCAACCCCGGCCCCGCCGACCCACCGGGCTCACGCCACAACAGCCGCATCGACCGATGCGCGTCACCCTGCCCGGCGAACACGGCCACTTGCTCACCCCTTACAGCGTAAAGTATCGTGCCCGCGATCACTTTACGCCATAAACAAACCAGGGGGAAGCAAGGCGATGGCCGCACCAGCCGACAGCCACGACGTCATCCAAGTACGCGGCGCCCGGGAGAACAACCTCGCCGACATCTCCGTCGACATCCCCAAACGACGACTCACCGTCTTCACCGGCGTCTCCGGCTCCGGCAAGTCCTCACTCGTCTTCGGCACCATCGCCGCCGAGTCACAACGACTCATCAACGAGACCTACACCGCGTTCATCCAGTCCTTCATGCCCAGCCTCGGCCGCCCCGACGTCGACGCACTCCGCAACCTCAGCGCCGCCATCATCGTCGACCAGGAACGCATGGGCGCCAACTCACGCTCCACCGTCGGCACCGCCACCGACGCCCACACCATGCTCCGCATCCTCTTCAGCCGCCTCGG
Source organism: Saccharothrix deserti (assembly GCF_009769385.1). Taxonomy (GTDB): domain Bacteria; phylum Actinomycetota; class Actinomycetes; order Mycobacteriales; family Pseudonocardiaceae; genus Actinosynnema; species Actinosynnema deserti. The sequence continues at coordinate 286,086 of NZ_ML775961.1, read as the reverse complement.
CACACCCCACGTCGGCACCTCCGGCGCCTTCAGCTTCAACCTCCCCGAAGGCATGTGCCCCCACTGCGAAGGCCTCGGCCGCATCTCCACCATCGACACCGACCAACTCGTCGACCGCACCAAATCACTCACCGAAGGCGCCATCACCGTCCCCGGCTTCACCGTCGACAACTGGTACGTCCAGACCTACATCCAATCCGGCTTCTACGACCCCGACAAGAAACTCCAGGACTTCACCGAAGAGGAATGGGACGCCTTCCTCAACCGCGAAACCACCAAAGTCAAAATCGGCAAGACCAACGTCACCTACGAAGGCCTCCTGGTCAAAGTCCAACGCCTCTACCTCGGCAAAGACCGCGAAAACATGCAACCCCACATCCGCGCCTTCGTCGACCGCGCCGTCACCTTCACCGAATGCCCCACCTGCCACGGCGCCCGCCTCAACGCCGCCGCCCTCTCCTCCGAGATCGACGGCGTCAACATCGCCGACTGCTCCACCATGCAGATCAGCGACCTCGCCGACTGGGTCGCCAAGATCACCGACCGCTCCGTCGGCCCCATGCTCACCACCCTCAAAGAACTCCTCGACTCCCTCGTCGAAATCGGCCTCGGCTACCTCAGCCTCGACCGACCCGCCGCCACCCTCTCCGGCGGCGAAGCCCAACGCGTCAAGATGGTCCGCCACCTCGGCTCCGCCCTCACCGACGTCACCTACGTCTTCGACGAACCCACCATCGGCCTGCACCCCCACGACATCCAGCGGATGAACGACCTCCTCATCCGCCTGCGCGACAAGGGCAACACCGTCCTCGTCGTCGAACACAAACCCGAAACCATCCGCATCGCCGACCACGTCGTCGACCTCGGACCCGGCGCCGGCACCAACGGCGGCCACATCACCTTCACCGGAACCGTCGCCGAACTCCGCGCCTCCGACACCCTCACCGGTCGCCACCTCGACCACCGCGCCCGACTCCGCGACGAAGTCCGCACCCCCACCGGCCAACTCCCCATCACCGGCGCCTCACTGCACAACCTCAAAGACGTCGACGTCGACATCCCACTCGGCGTGCTCACCGTCGTCACCGGCGTCGCAGGCTCCGGCAAGAGCTCACTCATCCACGGATCCCTCGCCAAGCGCCCCGACGTCGTCACCGTCGACCAATCACCCATCCGTGGCTCACGACGCTCCAACCCCGCCACCTACACCGGCCTGCTCGACCCCATCCGCACCGCCTTCGCCAAGGCCAACGGCGTCAAAGCCGCCCTCTTCAGCGCCAACTCCGAAGGCGCCTGCCCGACCTGCAAGGGCATCGGCCTCGTCTACACCGACCTCGCGATGATGGCCGGCGTCGCCTCCGTCTGCGAGGAGTGCGAAGGCAAGCGGTTCACCGCCGAAGTGCTCACCCACGAACTCCGCGGCAAGAACATCAGCGAAGTCCTCGGCATGTCCGTCACGGAAGCCCGCGAGTTCTTCACCGAGAAGCAGGTCAAAGCCATCCTCGACCGACTCGTCGACGTCGGCCTCGGCTACCTCTCACTGGGCCAACCCCTGACCACGCTCTCCGGCGGCGAACGGCAACGGCTCAAGCTCGCCATCCACATGGCAGAGAAGGCGTCCACCTACATCCTGGACGAGCCCACCACCGGCCTGCACCTCGCCGACGTCGACCAGCTGCTCGCCCTGCTCGACCGCCTCGTGGACGACGGCAACACCGTCATCGTGATCGAACACCACCAGGCCGTCATGGCCCACGCCGACTGGATCATCGACCTCGGCCCCGGCGCCGGGCACGACGGCGGCCGGATCGTGTTCACCGGCACTCCTACGGACCTGGTCGAGAACGCCTCCACCCTGACCGCCCAACACCTCCGCGCCTACGTCGGCCTCTGACCGTCCTGGCGTGTTTTGAAACGAGTCTTTCCCGGTGGCACGGACCACTGGGAAAGACTCGTTTTAGTCAACACTGAAGTTATTGAGAAGACGGTACCGATGGGGCGCATCTCACGACCGGGTGATCGCCCGGTCGGACCGGGCGAAGGCTGGTCCTCCCAGCGTTCCGTGGGCGCCGGAGCCGTACGGACCCCGGCGCCCACGCCCGACTAGCAGGCGATCGGCGAGGAGCCGACCGTGACGTCGTCGTACCAAAGGGTGTCCGCGCCGTCGCCGTAGCTCTCCCAGCCCAGCCGCAGGTCCGTGACGGCGGGCCGCCAGCCGGACCTGGCCAGCCACTGCTGGTCGATATCGGGCGTCGGCACGCCGTCCACCTGCAGACCCTCGACCGGCGCGCCGTTCAGCGAGGTCGAGAGCCTGCCCGCCGGGTCGACGGTGAACTGCACGCAGTTCCACTGGCCGGTGGGCAGCGGTTTGCTCATCGCCACGCCCTGCGGGCTCTGCGCGGGCAGGGTGGCGTCGTCGGACTCCCGGTTCCACTGCAACGCCGCGTTCTGGCCGCCCATGCGCAGGTCCTTGCCCGCGTCAGCGGTGTCCTTCATGGCCATGAACGTCACGTGCGCCGCCGGCAGCGCCGTGGTGTGGCGGACGTAGAACCGGCCGTGCACGGCGGCGGACGACCCGGTCACCGGAGTGCCGAAGAAGATGTGGTTGCAGTAGCCCGCCGCACCGTTGACGCGTACCGACTTCGAGCCGCTGTGCGCGACCGAGTTGTCGATGCTGACCGCGCCCTGGCCGGTGCAGTTGGCCGCGCCGACGGTCCACCGGCCGGCCGGGGTGGTCCCGGTCTGCTGCTCGAAGTCGTCGCACAACGCCGCCGTGCCGCAGCCGACTGGCGGCACACCGGTCGTGGTGGTGGTGGTGGTGGTCGTAGACGTCGTGGTGGTGGTCGGCCCGTCACCACTGCACGAGACGCCGTTGAACGCGAAGTCGGTCGGCACCTCGTTCGTGCCGCTGTAGGTGGCCTGGAAGCCGAACTGCGCGCTCGCGCCCGTGGCCAGCGAACCGTTCCACGGCATGTTGGAGACCGTCACCCGGGCGCCGGACTGCTTCACGTCGGCGCTCCACCCGGAGCTGATCGCCTGGTTGCCGGCGAACGTCCAGGCGAGGTTCCACGAGGTGACCGGAGCGGACTGGTTGGTCACGGTCACGTTCGCGGTGAACCCGGTCGCCCACTGGTTCAGCTTGTAGTCCACGGCGCAGACGGGAGCCGCACCCGCGGTGCTGGTCCCGCCGATCACCACCAACCCGGCTATCGACACCACAGCGGCCACCGCCGCCAGCAGATTTCGCACAACAACCCCTTCGTTGTCGTTTCTGGGAGCGTTCCCAGACACCGACTGTAACGATCCGGTCACCACAACGGAATACCCCGCCTGCCGCCACGGTCACTCGAACGAAGGCGTGCCCGACCGGTCACTACGGTGCACTGTGATCGACAACGGACCGGGCCACCGAGGGGGACCCATGCCGACCGCCGCCGAGGTGAGCTGGACCAGGCCGAGGCGTTGGCCGGACGCACCCTCGCCTCGCCCACTCCCCCGACGACGTCGACCTGCGCATCGCGTGGGGCCGCGTGCTGGTGGCCCGGCACCGCGACGCCGAGGCCATGGCGGCGTTCGTTGGTGACGACGACCGCCTGGTCGCGTGCCGCGTGACCGAACTGTCCCGTGCCCACGAGTACGACCGGGCCGTCGCGGTGGCCACCGACGCGCTCGCGAAGTCACCGGACAGCGTGCCGCTGCGCCTGGCCCTCGGCCGGACCCACCTGGACGCGTGGCGGCCCGGGGCGGCACTGGCGGTCTTCGAAGAGGCCCGGCGGCTCGCCGGGCCGGACGACCCGCGCGCCATCCGCGCCCGGATCAGCCGCCTGCGGGCCGCCCGCCGGTTCGAGGAGGCGGAGGAGACCGCGCGGCAGGCGTTGATCAACGCCCCGGACGAGGCGGCCCTGCACGTGCTGCTGGCCGAGGTGTACGACCACGTGCGCGCGTTCGACCGAGCCGAGCGGCAGTTCGCCGCGGCTCGCGAGATCGACCCGTACCACGGCAGCCACGCCGACCTCGGCGCGTTGTACGTCCAGATGGGGCGGTACGAGGAGGCGTACGCGCAGGCGCAGTCGGCGATCGAGTCGGCACCGGACACGGAGGCGGACCCGCATTTCGTAGCCGGGGTCGCACACCACCGCATGGGGTCGTTGGCGGCCGACGCGCGCGGCCGGTTCGGGTACCGGGTGCGTGCCATGCACCACCTGCGGGAGTGTCTGACGCGCAGTCGCGGGCACGTGGATGCCCAGCGGAACCTGCAGTTGCTGGAGCGGGAGATGAAGGCGGTCGCGCCGGCATCTGGGGCGGCTACGCGGTGGCGACGATCTCGTTGCTGCTGCTCGGCACGATGTGGACGGCGTTCTTCTTCTCCACGAAGGTGACCGCCGTGATGGTGACCGCCACCACGCCGGTGCTGGTCGGGCTGTTCACCGTGGCCGTGCTGCTGCCCGCGTTGATCCGGCTCAAGCTGCCCGGTTTCGAGGCGGATCTGCAGGCGGGCAGCGCCACCGTCTCCCCCGGACCCACCGGGCAGGTCACGTTCGGGCCGGGGCGGTTCACCGTGACCACCGGGCCGACCGGTCAGCTACCCCGACGGGAGTGACTGCGCCAGCACGGTCACGGTGCCGCGTCCGCCGTCAACCCGGACGCGGTCGCTGGTCTTGATGCGGGTGGTGGCGTTGCCGCAGCCGACGACGGCCGGGATGCCCAGCTCGCGCGCGACGATCGCGGCGTGCGACAGCGGTGCGCCGACGTCGGTCACCACGGCGGCGGCGCGGGGGAACAGCGGGGTCCAGCCGATGTTCGTCACCGTGGTCACCAGGATCTCGTCCTGTCGGAGGGCGGCGCCGTCCGCGACGTCGTGGATCACCCGTGCCACGCCCTCCACGACACCGGCCGCGCCGGGGAAACCAGATACCGCATCACCCTGCGGTTCGGGTTCGGTGGACGCGTCGTAGACGTCCGACCTGCGGTTCGGGTCGGCGGCCCACGTCTCGGGGTCGAAGTGGCCCCGGATCAGCGTCGGGTACGGCGGCAGCGCGCGGTAGCGGTCGTAGGCGGCTCGGCGGGCCGGTACCGCTGCCAACGGGGTCTCGTCGCCTTCGAGAACGCGCAAGGTCTCCTCGATCGGCAGGAAGAACACGGCGTCGCCGTGCCCGGTCACCTCCCCCGCCCGCACCAGGAACGCCCGCAGCACGCCGAACGTCCGGGCGAACTCCGACCGTGCGCGCTCACGTTCACGAGCCCGTTCGGCGAATTCGTCGACCTGGCGGCGCAGGCCGGCCACCTTGCCGGGGTGGGCGGCTCGCAGGCGTTCCCACGCCGCGTCCCGCACGGCCGCCTGTCGTGCCAGCAACTCGTCGGGGTCGACTCCGACGTCCTGCAGATCGGGCCACGTCGGGTCCTCGGCCGGGCGCGGCGCGGACACCTCGAACTCGTCGGCGAACCGGTGGCCGTACTGCCGGACGTACGCCTCACGGGTGATCTCGCCACGCCGCAGGCGTGCCAGGCCCAGGACCGGCCCCAGGCTCTCCAACTCCCCCGCCGCGCCGTGCGCGCCGGTCAGCAGCGCGGTGGCGTCGTCCTCCCCCACCAGCTTCACCAGCCGGCGGCGGACCTTGAGCGTCGACATCTGGCCGTTGCGCGCGCCCGTGTCGAACACCCTGGCGTCCACGTGCAGCGCCTCGTCCACATCGGACTTCCACAGCGCGAGCAGTTCGGCGGGCGTGGTCGCGGCGCGGAACGCCGCGTGCAGCCGTTCGGCCCGGCCGGGCGCGGACGCCAGCAGGCCGTCGATCTTCGCCCGGTACTCCCGGCCCTGCCGGAGGAACGGCACCACCGCGCCGACCGCCGCGCGCAGCACGGCCGGGCGTGACAGCGGCAGCCGCGGCAGTTCCACGCCGGGCGGGATGCGCCCGAACGCCTGCTCGGCCACCCGGCGCATCAACCCGCCGAGCCCGAGCGCCGAGCCGACGGCCAGCGCGGCGCTCATGTTGAGGTAGAACCGGCCGCCGATGTTGCCCGACGTCGGGTGCCCGGCGATCGGCGGCTGCGCCAGCACCTTGGCGAACGACCAGGTGGCGGACGTCATCACGCTCGGCACGGCTTCGCGCAGGTTCGCGCACGTCCACAGGTAGTCGCCGCGCAGGCTGTCGTTCCAGACCTCGGCCAGCGCCGTGATCGGGCGGGCCTGCAACACCGCGATCCGCCCGTCGGCCACGGCCCACTCGACGTCCATCGGCACGCCGTACAGGTCCTGGATCCGCGCGCCCAAATCGGCCAGCTCCAGCACTTGGGCATCGGACAGCAGGGAACCACCCGACCGCCGCACCTCGCCGGACGTCGCCACGTACTCGTCGGGGGTGACCGATCCGCCGACGAGCGCCTCGCCCAGGCCGGGCGCGGCGTTGACCACGGTCTCCGTCCGCGCGCCGGTGACCGGGTTCGCGGTGAACAGCACCCCGGCCGCGTCGGCGGGGACCATCTCCTGCACGACCACGGCCAGTGCCACGTCGGTGATGCCGTTGCGGGCGCGGTAGGCGATGGCGCGTGCCGTCCACAGCGACGCCCAGCACCGCTTGACCGCGTGCAGCACGTCGTCGCCCGAGACGTCGAGGAACGTGTCGTGCTGGCCCGCGAACGACAGGTCCGGCAGGTCCTCGGCGGTGGCCGACGAGCGCACCGCGACCGGCCCGGACGGCAGGGCCGCGCGGATCGCGGCGGCGATGTCGTCCGGCACGTCCCTGCGCGCGAACGCGGCGGCGATCGCGGTGGCCGGGTCCTCGCCCCGGAGCCCTTCCCGGATCTCCGCGTCGAGGTCGGCGGTGAACCGGCGGTAGGCGTGCGTGGTGAGGTGGAAGCCGTCCGGAACGGGCAGACCGGCGGCGGCGAGCCTGGCCAGCGAGGCGCCCTTGCCACCCACCGTCTCCAGGTCGGCGGCGGGATCGGCGAGCGGCAGCACCAGCGCGGTGGTCCCCATGCGGTCGATCCTGGCAGAGAGCCCCTGTGGGAAGGCGTGGATCAGCGCAGCAGCATCCTCAGCACCGATTCCGCCTTCGCCGCGTCGGGTTCGCGTCCGGTGATGAAGTTCAGGTAGGTGTAGGACTCGATGATCCGCACGATCACGTACGCGACCTCGGCCAGGTCGGCGGGCAGGTCGAGCCGTCCCGCGTCGGTCTCCTCCCGCAGCACGGTCAGGAACACCCGGATCAGCCGCGGTTGGAAGCCCCGGTCGTACCGGGTCAGCAGGCGCATCGCCAACTCGCCCTCGTGCGCCAGCCAGTACTTCATGCCGGGGTTGCCGATGACCGCCTCCAGGAACCCGACCGCGAGCCGCACCACGCGTTCCGCGCCCGCCGCACGCGGAGGCCGGTCCAGCTCGCCCAGCGCGTACTCCGACAGCGACCACGCCACCTCGACCAGCAGCTGTTCCCGCGAGCCGACCCAGTGGTGGAGGGCGTCGCAGCTGATGTCGAGCCGTTCGGCCAGCACGCCCATGTCCACGCGCTGCCGGCGCAGGAACGCCCGCTTCGCCTCGACCAAGGCATCCGTCAACATCGCTCTCATCCGCGCACACCCGTTCGGCTCAGGTCGGCCACCACTACGAGACCCACCACTGCGGCGGCCACCAGCGGGTGCGCGGCGTGGCGTTGTCGGTTCGCCTGCCGGAGGCGGGTGGTCATGAGGCGGGGAGGAGGCCGGCGCGTCCGTGGGCGCGGGCGTCGAGGTCCGCCCAGGTGAGCGACATCGGCACACCGCGCGGGTCCGCGTCGTGGTCGAGGAACGTGAAGGCGGTGCGGTCGGGTCGTTCGCGTGCCCAGCGCCGCACGAGGTCCACGACCGTGCCGGTGGTGGTCGCGGTTACCGTCATGAGCACCCTCTCTTCCCCGCGATGACAAATTCCGGAATAGGTTTTGTGCAGTTCTGACAACTTTTCCCGGAGCGGTTTCCAGCACGTCGGGCGCAGAAGCTACCGGCGAGTACAAGAACTGTCAACGACACTTTGCGCGAAGCCAATCGAATCGCGGATGTTTTATCCGCCGGCTCGCAAATCCGCCGGGGCGTTTTGTGGGAATCGCACGAAAGTGATCCACGACGGGGGCGCGAGGCCGTCGTGCGGCGCAACACCTTCAGGCGGTGTTGGACGCGGGGGTTCCCCGGCGCGCGGGGTGAGGACAGGCCGCCGCGCGCCGGGGAAGGTCACGAACCGCTGGTGAACAGCAGGCGGTTGACCGTGCCGCCGGTGGCGCCGCCGCTGACGACGTTCGGCGTGGCGCTGGAGTTGAGCCAGTTGTGCACGGTCGCCGACGACTGGTCGCCGAACCGCTGCTTGTAGAGCGCGGCCACACCCGCCACGTGCGGGGTAGCCATCGACGTGCCGCTCATCGTGCCCGAGCCGCCGGTGCGGACGGTCGAGACGATCGAGCCGCCCGGGGCGTAGAGGTCGACGCACGCGCCGGTGCTGGAGAACGACGACCGGGCGTCGGTGCGCTCGGAGGACGCGACCACGCTGGCCGTCTCCACCTTGCGCGGCAGGCGGTCGCACGAGTTGCCGCCGGTGTTGCCCGCCGAGGTGGCCAGGAAGACGCCCGCGGCGATCATGTTGCGGATCGCGGTCTCCAGGCTGGCCGACGGCGTGAAGTTCCACGACGTGTTGGCCACGGCCGGCTTGGTGTGGTTGGCCGTCACCCAGTTGATCGCGTTGAGCACCGACGTGGTGGTGGCGCTGCCGGAGCAGTTCATCATCTTCACGCCGTGCAGGCGAACGCCCTTGGCGATGCCGTAGGTGTTGGAGCCGATGGTGCCGGCGACGTGCGTGCCGTGGCCGTGGCAGTCGGTGTTGTTGCTGTCGTAGGCGTTGTAGTCGAACGTGGCCCGGCCGCCGTAGTCCGCGTGGCCCGGCGTGATGCCGGTGTCGATGATGTACGCGTGCACGCCGGCGCCCGTGTACGTGTAGTTGTAGCTCGCCGACAGCGGCAGGTTGCGCTGGTCCACGCGGTCGATGCCCCACGACGGCGGGTTCGCCTGGGTGGCGTCGAGCGCGTCGGTGACCAGCACGTCCTGTTCGATCGTGGTGACCGCCGGGTCGCGGCTGAGCTTGCGCAGCTGCGCCGGGGTGAGCTTGGCGGCGAACCCGTTGAACGCCGCGTTCCAGACGTGGGTCGGCGTCACGCCCGCCGTGGCGGCGACGTTCGCGCCGCTGCGGGCGGCCGGGTTCAGCGTGACGATGTAGGAGTCCTTGATCGGGTGGACGGTCGCGGACGCCGCCGCGACCACGATGTCGGCCTGGTGCAGGGGTTCGGCCAGGGCGGCGCCGGTGGTGAGTCCGATTGCGGTGGTGGAGACGGCCAGAACGGCAAGGGTTCTGTGGAAAGGACGCACGTGTTGGCTCCTTCGGGTGACCCCCGAACGGGCGCGCTCCGACGCAGGGTTGACGGAGCGGACAGTCACTCGTCCAGGGGTTCACTCAGGAGCCTGACCAGCGGTTATGTCATGGTCAACGGAGGTCGGCCGATCGGCCGCGCAGGTCGTCACCCTCGGTGGACATAACCGACAACGGGTAACGCCGCTTTCCCTCGAACGGGCGCTTGGCCAGGGCCAACCGGGTCATCGCCACACCGCCGAGGACCACCGCCATGCCCACGACGATCCGCGGTGTCAGCGGCTCGTCGAGCACGATCGCGCCCAGTGCGACGGAGACGACGGGCAACAGGTAGCCGACGGTGGCGGCACTGGTCGGGCCCTCGTCCTCGATGATCCGGTAGTTGAGGTAGAACGTGATGCCGGTGCCGAAGACGCCGAGGACCACCACCGCGACGATCGCGGTCACGTTGAACGTGGTCGGGGCCTGGTCGAACGGGAGCATGAGCGCGCTCAGACCCGTAGCGGCGGTCAGTTGGGCGGCGGACACGGCGACCGGGCCGCCCTTGCCGACCAGTTTCCGTCCCATGTAGACGAACGCGACCGCGTAGCTCGCCGCCGCGCCGAGGAGCGCGAGCGCGCCGATGCTCGCCAGGCCGTGCTCCCAGGGGGCGAAGATCAGCAGGACGCCCGCGAAACCGAGGACCAGGCCGGTCACCCGGACCGGGGTGAGGCCGCGTTCCGTGCCGATCACGAGTCCGATGAGCAGGGAGAACAGCGGGGTGGTCGCGTTGAGGACCCCCGCCACACCGGAGTCGACGGTCTGCTCTCCGATGCCGAAGAGCAGGAACGGCAGGGCGTTGCAGAAGAACGCGGCGACCGCCAGGTGACCCCAGAGCTTGCGTGGCAGTTTCTGGTGGCCCGCGGGCCAGGACGAGGAGGACGGCCGCGCCCAGGGCGCACCGGATCACCGTGATCGGCACCGGCGTGAGGCCGGTCAGGGCCAGTTTGATCCACAGGAAGCCCGAGCCCCAGAGCAGGGCCAGCACTCCCATCCGCAGCACGCCTCGTCCGGTCATGGGACCACCGTCCCCCATGACCGACTTCAAGAAAAGTGAAACCTCATGACGTTCCGTTAAGCAGAACTACAAGATCGAGCCGGGCTCCGACCCCAACCCCGAACCCCACTCCGAACCTGAACGTAGAACTCAGGTGCCCCGAACGTTCGACTCTCGAGGTCTGAGCGTTCGACTCTCGCGTGAGTCGAACGCTCAGGACGCGAGAGTCGAACGGTCAGGTACCCCGAGTTCTGCGTTCAGGTCAGCGGGTGTGGACGAGGAGCGAGTCGACGCCGTGGACGATCGACGCGGTCCGGAAGGCCGGGCTGTCGGTCGCCATGCGCAGGTTGGGGAAACGGCGCAGCAGCGCCGGGTACGCGGCACGCAGTTCCATCCGGGCCAACTCGGCGCCCACGCAGCGGTGCGCGCCGTGGCCGAACGCCAGGTGCGCGGACGCCGGTCGGCCGTGATCGAAGTCGGACGCGCCCTCGCGGTTGGCCGCGGACAGGGACACCACGACCACGTCGCCTTCCTCGATCTGCTGATCTCCGACCCGCAACTGGTGTCGGGCGAACCGCGGGAACGCCACCTGCACCACGCTCAAGTGCCGCAGCAACTCCTCCACCAACGGCGCGGTGGCCGCGTCGTCGTCACGCATCGCCGCACGCGCCTCGTCGTCGCTCAACAACACGATCGCGCCCAACGCGAGCATCGACGCCGTGGTGTCGAACCCCCCGGTCAGCACCCCGTCCGCCAGACCGGCCAACTCGGCGTCGCTGACGTTGTCACCGTGCTCACGGATGATCATGCCGATCAAACCGTCACCCGGCGACCGACGCTCCCGGCGCACGATCTCCTCCATGTAGGACAACGACTCCGAGATCGCACCCAACGCCTGCCCCGCACCGCCGAACAGGTCGAACCGGGCCGCCGCCAACTCCTGGAACCGGTCGCGGTCGGAGTAGGGCACGCCCAGCAGCTCGCAGATCGTCAGCGACGGGATCGGCAGCGCGAACTCCTGCACCAGGTCGACCGGCCCGTCGGCGGCCTCCATCGCGTCCAGCCGCTCGGTCACGATCGCGTCGATGCGCGGCACGAGCCGGGACAGCCGGCGCATCGTGAACTCCGGCGTGAGCAGCTTGCGCAGCCGGGTGTGGTCCGGCGGGTCGGCGAAGCCGAGACCACCGGGCGACTGCTCCAAACGTCCCACCGCCGCACCGAGTCGCGCGTAGTCGTTGCTGAACGCACCTGTGTCGGCAAGCACCTTCTTCGCTTCGTCCTGACCGGTGACCAACCACACCCGCAAGCCGAACGGCACCGGGATCCGGTGCACCGCACCGGCCTCCCGCATCCGCTCCAGCTCGGCGACCGGAACCACGCCGTCCCGCTTCAACGGGACCAGCGCACGGTCCGGGAGCAGCGACAACGCCCGCGAACCGATCTTGCCAACAACCCACCGCGTCGCCGAACGCCGTGCGACCCACGCCACCAAACCGTCGCGCACGGACGCCAGAGTCGTCATTCCACACCCCTCTTCCCCAGGTTGATTGATCGACGGTAACGGTACGTAGGGGTGAGGAGCATCGCGCTACAGGCGGATTGACACGCCAGGGTAGTTGACAGACGATCGACAATCGCGCACGAACGGGGGAAGCCGGTCGAAATCCGGCGCTGACCCGCAACGGTAGGTCCCACCCGGGACGAGCCCGAACACCCGTCGTGCGTGCCACGCTCCTGACACCGTCGAGGTCAACGGGTCGGAGCCCGGGGGAAGTCGATCACGGCTGTCCGGGGTCCGCTCACGCCTTGCGCCCGGAAAGGCCGAACATGTCGTTGAGACGGACCGCCGCCGTCATCGCCGTCGCGGCCGTCGCCGCTCTCGCGGTGGTGCCCGCCGCCCAAAGCCAGGCCCAGAGCCAGGCCCAGGCCCCGCCGACGACGGACGTGAGCGACGCCGCCGCGGGGTGGCTCGCCCTGCAACTGGTCGACGGCGACCACTTCGAGAACACCGTCGACGGCACGGTCTACCACGACCAGGGCCTGACGCTGGACGCGCTGCTCGCGTTCACCGCCGCCGGTGTGGCGTCGGACAGCGCGGACAAGGCGAGCGAGTGGCTCGCCAAGCCGGAGATCATCGACAACTACCTGCACGGCGGCGACCCCGCCGAGTCGTACGCGGGTGCGCACGCCAAGCTCGCATTGGCCACACAGGTGCGCGGCCAGGACCCGACGGCCTTCGGCGGGGTCGACCTGATCGCGGGCCTCACCGCGTTGCAGGCGCCGTCCGGTCGGTTCAGCGACAAGTCGCAGTACGGCGACAACTCCAACGGTTTCACCCAGGCGTTCGCGCTGCTGGCGCTGGACCGGCGGGAGGGCGCGCCGCAGGCGGCCGTCGACTACCTCGTCGGCGCCCAGTGCCCGGACGGTGGTTTCCCGCTGATCCTGGAGGCGCCGACGTGTGCGTCGCACGTGGACGCCACCGCGATGGTGGCGCAGGCGTTGCTGGCGGTCGACAAGACCGCGGAGGCGGATAAGGCGCTTGATTGGCTGACCGGCGTGCAGCAGCCCGGCGGTGGGTTCCGCGACGAGGGCAAGGCGGACGAGGGCAACGCCAACAGCACCGGTCTCGCGGCGCACGCGCTGCGCGCGGGCGGACGTACGGCTGCCGTGGACAAGGCGGCGGAGTTCCTGACGTCGTTGCAGGTCGGTTGCGCGGCGGCCGAGGCGGATCGGGGCGCGATCGCGTTCGACAAGGCCGGGTTCGAGCAGGTCAAGTCATTGCGTGCGAGCGCTCAGGGTGTCCTGGGACTGACGGGTGTCGGCTACGCGGACCTGACGGCGAAGGACGGCAAGCCGGGCGCGCCCGTGCTCGACTGCTCAGCCACCACCACGTCCACTTCATCCAGTTCGCCTGGTTCGTCCATTTCGGATACGACGCTGTGGATCGGCGCGTTGGTGCTGGTGGGCGGCGTGCTCGCGGTCGTTCTGGTACGCAGGCGGGTTGCGAGGGCGCGGAAGTGACGGTCGTGGTCGACTTCACCGCGCCGTGATGGGCAGGTGGCGGCGGGTCCTGACGGCGTTGGCGGTCGTCGGGCTTGTGGTGGTGGGTGCTCCGATGACGGCTCAGGCGGTGGACTGCGCGGGCGTGACGGTGGTCGTCGACTTCCGTTCGTTGGGCGGTGGTGTGCAGACCGGCTGTGCTCCGGGTGATCCGTCGTCGGGAACGACCGCGTTGACGGCGGCGGGGTTCGGGTACACGTTCGCGTCCCGGCAGCCGGGATTCGTGTGCCGGATCAACGACAAGCCGAGCAGTGATCCGTGCGTCAACCCCTCACCGCCGACGGCTTACTGGGCGTACTGGCACGGCCGCCCCGGCGCGTCGTGGGTCTACAGCGACACGAGCGCGAGTGCGTACGACCCGGTGCCGGGGAGCGCGGAGGGCTGGTCGTTCGGCGGAGGCGAGCAGCCCGGTGTCGCACCGCCGTCTTCGGAGACTGCGCCCAGTAGTGGTGCGTCGTCGAGTTCATCGGCCACACCGACGAGTACGACGTCGGTGGCGGTGGAGCCGACGGCCGGCACGTCGTCCGGTGGCGCGGTCGGGCTGGTGGTGGGGATCGTGGTGATCATCGCGTTGGCCGGTCTGGGTGTGTGGACCGCGCGGCGGCGCGCCAAGGCGGCGGAGTGAGCCCGCACCCCGGTGCGTGGTGGCTGTGGGCGTTGTGCCTCGCCGCCGTGGCCACCCGCACGACCAACCCGGTGCTGCTCGCGATGGTGATCGCGGTCGCCGGGTACGTGGCCGTGTCGTGCCGCGAGGACGCCCCGTGGGCCAGTGCGTACGGGGTGTTCCTCAAGTTCGCCTTGGTCGTGCTCGCGATCCGGGTGGTGCTGCACGTGCTGCTCGGCGGCGTCAGCGGTCCCACGGTGCTGGTGACGTTGCCCGAGATCCCGTTGCCGGAGTGGGCGCGGGACATCCGGCTGGGCGGGCCGGTCAGCGCCGAGGGGCTGGCTTTCGCGCTGTACCAGGGACTTCAGCTCGCGACGTTGCTGTGCTGCGTGGGCGCGGCGAACGCGTTGGCCAACGCCAAGCGGCTGCTGCGGTCGCTGCCGGCCGCGTTGTACGAGGTGAGCGTGGCGGTGGTGGTGGCGTTGACCGTCGCGCCGCAGTTGGTCGCCAGTGCCCGGTCGGTGCGCCGGGCACGCGCGTTGCGCGGTGACGCGGTGCGTGGTGTGAAGGCGGTGCGGGTGCTGATGGTGCCGGTGTTGGAGGACGCGTTCGAACGGTCCCTGGTGTTGGCCGCGGCCATGGACTCGCGCGGCTACGGCCGCACGGCCGGGCTGCCGAAGCGGACCAGGGTGGTGACCGGCGGGCTGGTGCTGGGCGGGCTGTTCGGGCTGTGCGTCGGGGCGTACGGGTTGCTCGGCGGCAGCGCGCCCGGCGTGGTGGGCGCGCCGATGCTGGCGGTGGGTTCGGCGTTGGCGATCGCGGGTCTGTGGACCGGGTCGCGGCGGGTGCGGCGCAGCCGGTACCGGCCGGACAGGTGGGGGCCGCGCGAGTTGCTGATCATCGCATCCGGGCTGGTGGCGGCGTTGGCGACGTTCCTCGCGCCGGCGGCTCTCGGCGGTGCCGTGCTGACGCCGAGCACGGTGCCGCTGGTCGCGCCGGAACTGCCGTTGCTGCCCGCGATCGGTCTGCTGTGCGCCGTGGCACCCGTCGTGGTCGCCAGTCGGAAGAACCCGAGTTCCACCAGGAAGGCGACATGATCCGGTTCGAGAACGTCTCGGTCGCCTACCGCGACGCCGCCGCGCCCGCGTTGGCCGCGGTGGACCTGCACGTGCCGGAGGGCGAGCTGTGCCTGGTGGTCGGCCGCACCGGGTCGGGCAAGTCGACGTTGCTGCGCGCGGTCAACGGCCTGGTGCCGCACTTCACCGGCGGCACGCTCACCGGCCGGGTGCTGGTGGCGGGACGCGACACCCGCACGCACCCGCCGCGTGAGCTGGCCGACGTGGTCGGGATGGTGGCACAGGACCCGCAGGCCGGGTTCGTCACGGATTCGGTCGAGGAGGAGCTGGAGTACTCGATGGAGTCGCTGGCGTTGCCGAACCCGGTGATGCGCAAGAGGGTCGAGGAGACCCTGGACCTGCTCGGGTTGGCCGAGTTGCGGCACCGGCCGCTGGCCACGTTGTCCGGTGGGCAGCAGCAGCGCGTGGCCGTCGGCGCGGCTCTCACCGCACACCCGCGGGTGTTGGTGCTGGACGAGCCGACGTCGGCGCTGGACCCGGGTGCGGCGGAGGACGTGCTGGCCGCGTTGCACCGGCTGGTGCACGACCTGGGCATGACGGTGTTGATCGCCGAGCACCGGCTGGAACGGGTGGCGCAGTACGCGGACCGCGTGGTGTGGCTGCCCGGCGGTGGACTGCCGCCGGTCGCCGGCGACCCCGGCCGGGTGCTCGCCGACGCACCGGTCGCGCCGCCCGTGGTGCGGCTGGGTCAGCTGGCCGGGTGGGAGCCGGTGCCGGTGTCCATTCGGGACGCTCGACGGCTGGCCGGTCCCCTGCGCGACCGTCTTCCGTCACCTCCCGTATCGTCCTCGACGCGACCGGCGGAACTGTTGCGCGCTACGGGTCTGCGGGTTCGCTACTCCACTGTGGATGCTCTGCGCGGGGTGTCGTTGAGCGTCGGCGCGGGTGAGCGGGTGGCCGTGATGGGCCGCAACGGTTCGGGCAAGTCGAGCCTGTTGTGGGCGGTGCAGGGCACCGGCAAGCGGTCGGGCGGCGAGGTGGCGGTGGACGGCGTCGACCCGGCGTCGCTCAAGCCCGGTCCGCGCCGGAAGGCCATCGGCCTGGTGCCGCAACAGCCCGGGGATCTGCTGTACCTGCACACCGTCGGCGGCGAATGCGCACAGGCCGACCGCGAGTCCGGGAAACCCGCCGGCACGTGCCGCGAGTTCCTGGACCGGCTCGCGCCGGGCATCCCGGACTCGCAGCACCCGCGCGACCTGTCCGAGGGCCAACGGCTGGCGCTGGTGCTGGCCGTGGCACTCACCCCGTCGCCGCGCGCGGTGTTGCTGGACGAGCCGACCCGGGGTTTGGACTACCCCGCCAAGACCCGCCTGGCTGCCGCGTTGCGCGACCTCGCCGACGACGGTCACGCGATCGTGCTGGCGACGCACGACGTGGAGTTCGTCGCCGAGTACGCGAGCCGCGTGGTCGTGCTGGCCGAGGGCGAGGTGGTCGCCGACGGCCCGACCGCCGAGGTGGTCACCGCGTCCCCGGTCTTCTCGCCCCAGGTGGCCAAGGTGCTGGCGCCGCAGCCCTGGCTGACCGTGGCGGACGTGCGCGCGGCCTTGGCGGCACGATGACCACCTCCCCCATCCGCATCCGGCCCCGCGCGACGCTCGCCCTGGCCGTGGCGGCGGCGATCAGCGTGGTGGCGTTCGGGTGGCCGTTGCTGGTCTCCGCGGACGCGGACATCGCCCGGGGCACGACCGCGCCGTGGACGTTCGCGCTGCTCCTGCCGTTGGTGCTGGCCGTGGTGCTGGCCGAGATCAGTGAAGGCGGGCTGGACGCGAAGGCCGTGGCGATGCTGGGCGTGCTCTCCGCCCTCGGCGCGGCGATCCGGCCGCTCGGCGCGGGCACGGCGGGGATCGAGACAGTGTTCTTCCTGCTCGTCCTCGGTGGTCGGGTGTTCGGGCCCGGGTTCGGGTTCGTGCTCGGCAACACGATGTTGTTCGCGTCCGCGCTGCTGACCGGCGGTGTGGGACCGTGGCTTCCCCACCAGATGCTGGGCGCGGCCTGGGTCGCGTTGGGCGCGGGGTTGTTGCCGTCCTCGTTGGGAGGCAGAGCCGAACTGGTGGTGCTCGCCGCGTACAGCGCCGCCGCCTCACTGGTCTACGGGCTGCTGCTGAACCTGTCGTTCTGGCCCTTCGCGTTGGGCGCGGGCAGCACATCGCTGTCCTACCAGCCGGGCGGGCCGATCCTGGACAACCTGGTGCGCGTGGTCGCGTTCAGCCTGGCCACGTCCCTCGGCTGGGACGTCGGCCGCGCCATCACCACCACGATCCTCGTCCTCGCGACCGGCCCGGTGCTGCTGCGGACACTGCGCCGGGCCGCCCGCAAGGCGTCGTTCGGCGATCCCGCGTTCAGCGGGGCAACTGCGCCGCCACCTCCGCCAACGCGTCCAACACCTCCGGCGTGACGTAACCGCCGGCGACCTCGGCCTCGGCGACGGTGACCGTGGTCCGGTCGCGGTCCGAACCGTAGTTGGCCCCGCTGAACGGGATGTCCGCCAGACCGACCAGGTCACCGCCCAACGGCTTGACGTCGCCGGTGCCGGAAGCGTCCATCAGGTCCTGGAACTCCCGCGCGTCACTACGCGACGAGAACCCGACCCACGACACCGCGATCACCGCCGAGTTGCCCACGTCGTCACCGACGACGAACAGCACGCGGTCCATCGACGTGCACCCGGTCCGCCGCAAGAACTCCCGCACACCGCCGAACGACGCCGCCACGCACTCGGTCTGCTGCTTCGCGGTCTGCTTGAACCCGCGCAACCCCATCCGCCGCCACGCGCCGTCGGCGTCGCCCCGCCGCGCCAGCTCACCGCCCTCCTCCTTGCGGGTCTCGACGTTCACCCCCGCGCCGCCACCACCGGAGCCGCCCGTGCTGAGACCGACCGCTCCCCCATACCCCACCGCGCAGAGCGCGACCAACCCGGCCAGCAGCACCGACCCGCTTCGCCCGCCCCCGCCGGCGACCGGCCGCACGCGGCCGTTGTCATCCGCGTAGAAACCCCTGGGCACTGTGACCTCCTCCCCTGAGGAAGGTTTAGCAACCAGGGGGGTCGTAGACCCGAAATTCGCGGAGAACCCCTCGAAGAGCGCAAACCGAACGGTCGGTCCCCTGACCGTGAGTAGTCCGCCACCTGGCGTAGTACTCCGGTGTGCGCACACCGGCTAACGCCAGGACCACATCCGTTCCGGCAGCAACTCCGGGAGCGCGACCGCGTAAAGGCCCGTTGGAGTGCACGACGTTGCCCACAGGCAGCTTTCGCCGAACACGGCCACCCGCGAGTTCGAGCTGATGCTGGGCGACCGGGCGTACGCGACATCCGTGCGCGGTTCGGGGATCAGGGTCTCGATGCCGGTCACCAGGTCGTGCACGTAGCCGCGCGCTGCGGCGAAGTACTTCCCGCTCACGCCGGTCTGCCTGAAATAGCCGACCAGGTTGCCCGTGTAGTTGGTGGAGGTCGGGTACACGCCCCACGTGACGCTGTCTTCCCACGCCCGCAGCAGCTCAGGCGAGGCGCCGGGCTTGGTGGCGATCCTCTTGAGCTCGAACCTGCCCCCACCGCAGCTCGGGCAGCCGAAACCGCGACCGTAGAAGATCCACTCCCCATTGCCGCTGATCATGAAGCCTTCGCCCTGCTCGCCTTCCGGCAGGGTGCGCAGTTCGCCGGACGCGGCGTCGAGGACCGAGAGCCGGATGGGGTCGGCGGGAGTCTGCCGGTACTGCAACGCGATCGTGTTGCCGTCGTCGGACACGTACGGCCCGGTGTAGATGTAGCAGCCGTTGCGCGGGTCTCCGCAGTCGAGCAGCGTGGTGGTCTGGCCCGTGTGGAGGTCGTGCCGGATGAGAATGTCACCCGCCACCTGGGTGTTCGCGGTCACCCAGGACAACCATCGCCCCTCGGTGGACAGCGCGACGTTGGTGGGCGTCCAACCCTCCGGCATGGTGACGATCGGCCGCACGCCGGAGGTCAGGTCGCGGTGGTAGAGAACGATCGGCCCTTCGCCGTAACGGCCTGCATACGCGAACGTCGTGCCGTCGCGCCCCAGTGCACCGGCCGACCAGCTGACCCCGAGCGGACTACCGTTCTCCTGCACGCTCGCGAGAATGATCTCGCCGGACCGCACGTCTTTGCGAACCATGTAGGTCCACTCGTCCGTGGGAGTGCGGTGGGGCTGGGGCACCAGGGTGCTGTTGCTGCGCACCGACAACAGCGCGTACCGGCCGTCCCCGGACAGCCCGACCATCTGCGCTGTACCTTCGGGGTCCGGCTGACCGGCGGCGTCGGTGTCGACCCTGGTCAACCGCGGCGCACCCGGCGCGGCACCGGCCTGCGCCGTGGGAACGATTCCGGCCGTGATCGCGACCAGTACGACGACAAGTCTTCGAAAAGCCTTCATGGATACCCCCACGAGAGCTGAGATGATCAGCAGAGTGTGCCGGCCGGCGGGACATCACGAAGGCGGTTTACCCGGCGTTGTCCTCGCAGACGCGATCACCGGCGGCGGGCGGCCAGCAGCAGTGCCAGTCCGAGCACCGACATGACCAGGCCCATGCCGTACGCGGTGCGGTAGCCGAGGTGCTGGGCCAGGCCGAGCAGCGGTCCGGCCAGCATCGAGCTGGTCTTGGCCGTGTTGGTGTAGAGCGTGGTGGCGTAACCCGGCCGGTCCGGCGCGAGGTCCTGGAAGTACGAGATGCCCACGCCCATCACCGCGGAGATCACCACGGCGTGCAGCACCTGCGCGGCCATCACCTGCCAGGTGGCCTGGGTGGCGAGCATGACCCCGTAGTACGCCAGCGCGACCGCGCCGCCCGCCAGCACGAGCAGCCGGTGGTTGAACCGGATCGCCAGCGCGCCGAAGCCGAGCATCAGCGGGATCTCCAGGGCCGCGCACAGACCGAGCACCAGCCCCGCGTCACCGGTCGTGCCGCCCAGGTTCTCCGTCACGAACAACGGCATCGCCGCCACACCGACCGACGTCGCACCTTGCAGCAGCACGAACGCCAGCGCCGCGAGCACGACCTCCCGACGCAGCCCGGACTGCCGTTCCACCTCGTGCGACGGCGCCGCGGACGAGCCCAACTCGGGCAGCCACACCAGGGTCACCACTACCGCCAGCACGTACACCGCGGCACCGGCGGCGAACAGCCCGGTGAACCCACCGCCCACGATGAGCAGCGCACCCAGCGGCGGCCCGCCGACCCAGGCGATCGACATCGTCGTCCGCAGACCGCTGATGGCCAACGGCGCCTTGGCCGACCCGCTGCGTTCCAGCAACTGGCGGGCGTAGGCGTACATCTGCGGCATGTGGGAGGACGCGACCGCCCACAACGTGACGGCCACCGCCAGCAGCAGCCAGTAGTCGCGCAGGACCGCGAACAGCGCCCACCCCAGCGCGCCCGCCGCCCCGGCCACCGCCAGCAACGTGCGGCGGATCGCCCGCGAGTCGGAGAGCCGTCCGACCAACGTGCTCACCAGCATCGACACCAGCGCGGTGACCAGCAGGAACGCCCCGACCGCGACCGGGCCCGCCTGGACTTCCTTGATCAGGAACAGCGACATGAACGGGCCCGCCAGCGCGTACCCGACGCCCGTCAGCAGGCTCACCGACACCAACGGGATGAAGGGCTGGGAACGGGCCGGGGTCTCGCTCAGGGCGGGCACACCGAAATCCTCGCTGCCCAGCCGGGCGACGAGGAAGCCGATTTCCACCATCCGGGCTTTGTGAGAGCGCTATCACACGGGAGGGCCGTGCCCTGTCCACCCGAACAGGGCACGGCCATTCCACGCCCGGGTCAAGAGGTCTCGAGCTCCGGGTGCAGCTCGATGTCACACCAGCGCACGAGTCCGGCGATGCGCGGCTGCCCGTCGTGCCGCCACACCATCGACGGCCTGGTCATCGCGCCCGGCGCGGACACCCGGCTCGCACCGAGCACGGCGAGCTCCCGCGCGGTCCGCTGGAACTCCTCGCCGACCGCGCCCAACCCCACGTTCTGGAGGTGCTTGGCGTACGGCCGCATCGCGTCGACCGCCGCCGCCACGTCCGGCACCGAGACGATCCGCGCCACCCGGTTGCCCGCGCCGCTGAGCGGCATCAGCGTGTCGTCCAGCACGACGGTCCACTCCAGACCGTCCGGCGCCCACACCTCGCTGGTGTCCGAGGTGGCCGCCCGCCACTCCGCGACGAGCCTGCGGTGTTGCAGCACCGTGGCGTCCTGCGCGTCGATCGCCCCCGGCGGACTGTCCTGCGCCTCGCGCCGCATCGCCACGGCCAGGTGCCGCGCGATCTCGCGGGCGTGCTGCTCCTGCACCAGGTAGACCTGCGGCGACAGGCACGCGTGCTGGTCGAAGTCACTGCAGTCGGAGGCGATCTGCCGGGCCACCTCGGCCGCGCCGTGCCGGGCCGCGTACTCCGCGCTGACGATGCCGAACGACAGCTTGTGCGAGTGCTCCTCGTAGAGCTGGTGCGGCCGGACCCTGGCCCGAATAGCCGCGCACGCCTGGTCGCCGCCGTAGGCGATCACCGCGTCGGCCTGTCCCAGCGCGCCCTCCAGCGTCTCCTCGTCGTCACGGTCCCAGTACGTGGCCACCACGGCGTCGGCCAGCACCGGCTCCACGTCGTGCAGGGTGCGCAGGAACGCGGCGGTGAAGTGCGGCTCCTTGGCCGGGATCTTCGCGATCACGGTCGCCTTGACCAGCAGCGCCCGCACCAGCGACCGCGCCGGCAGGCCCGGGACGTTGCCGGAGAACACCGCCAGCACGGTCCGCGGCCCGACCGCCGTCGTGCCGCTGCGGAAGCCGTCCAGCGCCTCCGGGGCGCCCAGCTCCCGGGTCAGCGCGGCCAGCAGCGACTCGGCGCGCAGGTTGCCCAGCTCGGCGTCCAACGCGCCGTCGATCGTCTCCTCCGACATGCCGGTGACCAGCGCCGCGTTCCGCACCGCGGTCCGGCGTGCGGTGAAGTCCCGCTTGGCCCACAGGTCGACGACCGCGTCCACCGCGTCCACGATCCGCCGCACGGGCAGCCGCCGCAGGTCACTGTGCGCGGCCTCCAGGCCCGCGCCGATGGCGGTCCAGTCGGTGGGTCTGACCCCACGCCACTCGTGCGTACCCGAGCGCAAGGTGAACGGCACGCCGTCCGCCGTGACCCACTTCGGCATCCACGACACGCTCATGCGCACACCTCGCCGGCGGTCGGCGTGGCAAGAGCACAGCGCGCTGTGCTGAATGATCCGCTCGCAAGCTCGCCAATGCCGCCAATGCCGCCAATGCCGCTCATGCCGCGCCTCCGGTCATCTCGTCGAGGGTGAGGGAACAGCCCCGGCTGGCGCTGCCCGCGATCCGGCCGGCGATCGCGACGCCCTCCGGCCCGGCGATGCCGAGGTCGCCGGTGAGCAGCACGTGCGGCCGGTCCAGCAGGGACAGGTCGGTGATCTCCAGCAGGCCGTGCCCCTCGGTCAGGTACTCGCGGGTGCGCGGGTCGCGGACCTTGGGCCCGCCCGCCGGGTGGCTGCCCTTGGGTCGTTCGCCGAGCGGGCCGACCGGGGTGTCCGAGGCGTCGTAGATCATGTTGGCCAGCTCGGTCATGCCGAAGATGTTGCCGTGCCGCTCGATGCCGAACACCCGGCGCACGGCGGCACGCAGGTCGTCCACCCGCATGATCCGCGAGCGGCCCTTGAACCCGCCGCCGTCGTACATCCGCGAACCCGGCGGCAGCTGCCAGCTCCTGCCCTGCTCCTCCAACGCGTCACAGATGTTGACGAACGCGAAGGTCGCGCCGACCAGCACCACCGGCAGGCCTTCCGCCACGGCGGCGTCCAGGCGGTTCGCCAGCAGGTCGAAGTCGACCCCGTTCGCGCCGACCACGGCCGTGCTGAGCTCGGGGTTCCCGCACGACTCGGCGATCCGGGCCATGTCGAACGCGATCGCCATCTCCGGCGCCGCCTCCTCCGACGGGGCGAACGGGATGACGACGGGCCGCACGCCGTCGTCCGGCCGCAGGTGCCGGCGGGCGTTGGCCTCGATCGCCATCCCCTTCAGCTCCAGCCCGAGCTTCGAGTACCGGACGGTGCCCCGGACGCTCCCGGTCGTTCCGCTGGTGCGGAACACCCGGACCGGGGGCGCGTCCGGGAACAGGTGCGGTCCGCCGTCCTTGTAGGCGGTGTCCGGAACGCCGACGCCGACACCGACCTGTTTCCAGTACCGGGCGACGTCCGGCGAGTTCTCCATGGCCAGCTCGACCAGCTGTTCGTGGATGTCGAGCGGATCACCGACGCCGTCGGAGACCAGCAGTGCCATGTGTTCGAAGAGCCGCGCGACGTGAGGGTCGTCGTGGGCAACGGTCATCGATTTCCTCCTGCGGTGAAGGTCAACTCGGCAAGTCAGCAGGGGACGGACGCGTCGGACAAGATCCGTCCCCGGAACGGCGTACCGCTAACCGGGGGTTGCCGAGAGCCTCAGGATGGCGGAGGAACGGCGCAGGTAGGAACGAATCAGCGCGTTCCGCTTCGGGAAGCGGAACGCTAAACGCCCCTCCCGGTGCTGGTCGACCGAGCGGTAGTGACCCGGAACGACCCCGGAACGCCGGGAAGGTCTCAGGGGTCGCCTCGCGCAGGCCCCGTGACGACGTGTCAGTCCTGACACGGACTCTGCGACACTGGCGCCGTGGTCACTCCAGGACGGCGGGAACTGCACAAGGCCGCGACGCGACGCGCCCTCCAGGACGCCGCCCTCGACCTGTTCGAACGGCACGGCTACGAGCGGACGACCGTCCGCGACGTCGCGTCCGCCGCCGGGGTGACCGAGCGGACGTTCTTCCGCTACTTCCCGTCCAAAGAGGACCTGGTCCTCGGCGAAGTGCTGGACCTGATCCCCGTGCTCGCCGAAGCCGTGCGCGCCCGCCCGGCCGGCGAGCCGCCGTACGAGGCCGTGCTGAACGGGCTCCTGGCGGTCGCCGAGCAACGCGGAACCGGCCTGGGTGTGCTGTTCAGCGGCCCGCCCGCGCACTTCATGTCACGGGCGACGCGGGCCGCGCAGCCGGTGCTGCTCCAGTTCGAGGACGGACTCGCCGCGGCGCTCGCCGATCGGCTCACCGCCACCGGCGACCGCGAGGTGGAGTTCCGCGCGTCGGTCCTCGCCCGCGCGTCGGTCGCCGCGATGCGCAGCACGCTGATCGCGTTCGGCGGCCTCCCGGAGTCGGACAAGGGGCTGCCCGCCGCGCTCCGACTGGTCCGGGAGGCGTTCGACGTGCTGGTCAAACCCTGATCCGCTGGAGGTCGTCGCCGACGATCACGCCCGCCGAACCCGCAAACGGCCTTGGCGTACCAGCTCGCGTCGGGGATGGCCGTCGTGCCGGGCGTGAGGTTGCCGAACCGCTCCACCACCTCCATGTCGATCGCTTCGTGCACGAGCACGTCCGCGCCACGAGCCAGCGTCACGATGTTGTCGGTGACCGTGGTGTCGCCGCTGAACACGACCGAGCCGTGCGGGGTGTCGAACCGGAACGCGAAGGACGGGAAACACCGGCGGGTGCCGGACGAGGATCGCGCTCACCCGCACCCGGTCGTCCGACACGACGGTGAACGGCTCCATGGCCGGCGCGACGTCGCCGAGCGGGCTCGCCCCGACATCGGGCAGCTCGATGTCGGCCTTGTCGAACACTGCGCCGGAGAACAGCGCGGTGGACCGGAGGAACCGCCGACGTCCGGGGTTCACCGGGCCGTTCGAAGAATCTGTCACGACTGACACTTTAACCAAAACCTGTCAGTCATGACAGATTCGCTCGTCGGAGGGGGCCGGCCCACGGGTCGGCGTCAGCCTCTCCGACGCCGGGGACGCGGACGCCCCCGGTTCTGTCCGCTGTCCACGCCGTCTCCAACAAATTGACGTCTATTCGCGGGAGTTCGAACCGGCCCGCCACTTTCGGGTGAAGAGCGGTAACACGGGTGGGACTACGATCGAATTCCGATGATGTAAGGGTGCCCCTTTCGGGGAGGTGATCGGTGATGATCACGGCTTGGCGCACGTTCAGCGTGGCGGTGAGTGCGTTCGCGCTTCTGATCGGCTGCGGTTCGCCCACCGACACGGACAGCGGAGCAACGACCACCACCGAGACAACCGAGACCGGGTTCGACACCACCGGTACGGAACCGACCGACACCACCGAGCGCACGACGACGAACGGCGCCCGTCTGATCAACGTGGCGGGCGCACGGCTGGACGGCAGGAGCGACACGTCGTCGTGGCCGCGATTCTCCCTGCACGAGGACGATTCGACGCGAACCGAGTGCAAACCGTTCTTCGTCAACGAGGACACGTCCGTCCCCATCACAGTGGACGTTTCACTTTCCAACTCCGCGGTCTTCCAACTCCTGTCCAGTGGTGAAGACTGCAGTTCCAACGACGGCGACTGCCGCGGCTTCACCTTCCCGCCGGTGAACGGGAAATCGCAGCAGAGCTGCCGGGTCAACGTCGAAGCGTCACGCCCTTCCAGCAGTCAGGCACAGGCCACGGTGACGTTCACCTTCAACGCCCTGTGCCCGTCGACGGCCGGAAAGCCCTGCGACGATCCGAAGGTCGCACCCGCGTCGCCGTCGCCGAGCAAGCCGGTTCCGGTCACCTGGCGGAAACAGGTGACGCTGACGGCAGTGGTGTTCCCATGCCGGCCGGAAGAACTCGAAGAAGGTCCCGACGGTCAGCGGATCTGCCCTACAACGGACACCACCACAACGACGAGCCAGACCACAACGACCACGAGTCCGACCACGACACCGCCGACCTCATGACAGCCGAATCCGCGACGGTCCTCAGCCGGATTCAGTCGTTCGCCACGATCGCCGCACCGACCACACTCGTGGCGGCACTGCTGTTCTACTTCGGTTACGTCTCGACGCTGGTGAGGTACGAGTACTTCGGGGTCGATCTGAACGCGCTCGACCTGTCGACCACCGAACTCCTGCTGCTCGGCACGGAAGTCATCTTCCCGCCGATCGCCGGTCTGCTCGTATTCCTCGTCCTGGGCCTTGTCGCTCACCGAGGCGTACGGGCGCTGCTGCGGCGGCCGAGATCACGTGCGGCGAAAATCGTCGGGGTACTCCTGATGATCCTCGGCGCGGCCCTGTTCGTGCGGGCGGTCGTCGGCATGCTGGTCGTGAGCGTGTCGCGGAACGAGTTCCCGGGCGTGACCGCGATATCCCTGGGCCTGGGTCTTCCACTGCTGGCCTACGGAGTCTGGGTGTACCGCGGCACCGGCAGACCGAGGCGCAGGCGTTCCAGCTCTGCCGACGTGCTGCTGGTGACCGCACTCGGCGCGATCGTCGTGCTCGGCTTGTTCTGGGCGACGAACAACTTCGCGGCGGCGTACGGGCGTGGCAGAGCCGCCGAGTCGGCCGCCGAGTTGCACACCCGACCGGTCGTCGTGCTGGACCTGGAGCAACGGCTGTACCTGCCGGAAGGCACCAAGGGGGTCCACCAGTTCCCGCTGCCGGACTCGGACGGCCGGCGCTTCCGGGTGCGGTGCCAGGGTCTGCGGCTGCTGACCGAGGCGGGCGGGCGGCTGTTCCTCGTTCCCGAGCACTGGACGGGCTCCGACTCCACGCGGAGAACGATCGTGGTCCCCTACGACGAATCGGTCCGAATCCAGTTCCTCCCCGGATAGCGCGCCTAACGGTCGCGTCGCCGGTCCTTCATGTCCATCCCGCCGTCACCGCCCTCGCCTTCGGGCGTGGACTCGTCCGGCCGCGTGTTGGGCGTGCCGGCTTGCTCATCGGCGACGGTCGGCCGGGTGTGCTCGTCGGCGAAGTCGGGTTCCCGCTCCATCTCGGCGGCGGTGGCCGGGTCGATCTCAGGTGTGCTCATGCGTCCGTGATTACCCGCTGACGGGCAGCTCGACGCCTCGGCACGCCAACGCCGGCTACGTGGCTCGGTGACGCGTGAACGTCAGCCGCTGGTCGTGGCCGCTGCCGTGCGGAACCAGGTCCTTCCCCTGCTCGTGAACGCGGGCCTTCTCGCAGACCAGGGCTGAACGCGTTGCGGCTCGTCACGTGACCGCGTCGCCCACCGCGATCCGACCGGGCCGGAGGACCGCGAACTTCGCGCCGAACGCGACGCCGCCCTCCGG
Organism: Saccharothrix deserti; assembly: GCF_009769385.1. GTDB lineage: Bacteria > Actinomycetota > Actinomycetes > Mycobacteriales > Pseudonocardiaceae > Actinosynnema > Actinosynnema deserti. The sequence continues at coordinate 258,767 of NZ_ML775961.1, read as the reverse complement.
GACGCGGCGGTAGCGGCTGAGGGTGCGCAGCGGCTCCGGTCCCGCCTTACCCCCGGTGTCCTGGTCGACCATCGTGATGACGCAGCGGATCGCCTGTTTCGCGTAGCCGAGCTCGGCCGCGCCGATGGTGAGCCGCTTCGCGTGGTCCTCGTGGTACGGGTCCGGCCAGCCGTCCACGACGACGTTCGGGCGGAAACGGGCCGTGGGCACCGGCGCGGTGAGTCGGCCGGCGAGGTCGTCCAGTGACGCCGTCGACAGCAGGTGGATCGCGCAGCTGTCGGCGTACGCGGAGGTGCCGGGGGTCTCGCCATCGGTGACGCGGTCGTGGTCGGGTGGGACCCGGACCAGGCGCCGGGGCCCGCCGAGGATCTCGCTCAGCCACGCGGCCACCCGGTCGCCCTGGTCGATGCCGCGGTAGGCCTCGCCGAACAGCGTGACCGGGCGGCTCGGCCCGGTCGCGTTCACCGGCACGCGGATCTCCGCCATGCCGGGCGCGCGCAGTGTCAGCTCGTCGCCGTCCAGGTTCGGCCGGATCACGGCCAACGTGGGGTCACGGCGCTGGTTGCGGAACCCGCCGGCCAGGTCGGTCACCATGAAGGCACGGTCGCCGGCGATGCCGGCGGGGGTGAGCACGGCCTCCCGCACCGCGACCGCCGCGCAACTCTTGATCGGGTAATACCGCAGCTCAACGACGGTGGCCATGCCGGCAACGCTAGGCGATATCCTTCGCAACGCGATTGCGAATATTGCCTTCCACGCCTCACATGCGCAATATTCAGGCATGGATCGGATCGATCGCGCAATCGTCGAGCAGTTGCGGCTGGACGCCCGGCTGCCCAACACCGAACTGGCCGACCGCGTCGGGCTCACGCCGGCGCCGTGCCTGCGGCGGGTGCGCAGGCTGGAGCAGGACGGCGTGATCACCGGCTACCACGCGCACGTCAACCCGACGGCGACCGGCCAGGCGTTCGAGGTGATCGTGAACGTCGACCTGGCCAAGAAGGACCGCGCGACAGTCGCCCGGTTCGAGTCACGGGTCGCGGCCTACGACGAGGTGGTCGAGTTCCGCCGCATGTTCGGGCTCCCCGACTACTTCCTGCGGATCGCGACCGAGGACCTGTCGTCGTTCGAGGAGTTCGTGACGACCAAACTCGAGGACACACCGGGCATCGCCCGCGTCGACTCGCACCTGACGATGAAGACGATCAAGTCGCAGGCCTGGGTCGGCCACGGGGCCTGAACCCTCGCGAACACCTCTAGCGCAGCGGAATCGAGTCTTCGCGTTCGTCGGGGCGGCGGGAACCGAAGATCCGTCGGTCGGCAGCCGTGATCGGGACGTCGTTGATGCCGGCTTCACGGCGCCGCATGTAGCCGTCGGCGTCGAATTCCCAGTTCTCGTTGCCGTAGCTGCGCCACCACTGGCCGGACTCGTCGTGCCACTCGTACTGGAACCGGACCGCGATCCGGTCCGCGGTGAACGCCCACAACGACTTGCGCAGGGCGTAGTCCAGCTCACGCTCCCACTTGCGAGTCAGGAAGGCCACGATCTCGTCGCGTCCGACGACGAACTCGGACCTGTTGCGCCACACGGAATCGGGCGTGTACGCGGCCGCGACGCGAAGCGGGTCCCTGGTGTTCCACGCGTCCTCGGCGGCTTGCACCTTCTGCCGGGCGGTGGCCTCGTCGAAGGGCGGAAGGGGCGGGCGTGTCATGTGTCTCCTACCTCGGGGCGTTCTAACGTCTGCGTCGCACCGTTGCCGTTAGAAGCCAATCACACCAATCTAACGCATGCAAGCGGGTGTTAACGTTAGATCGTTGGCCCGGCGAGACCAGAGGGGAGACAGGATGAGCGAGACGTTCACCCCCGCCCGCGCCGACCTGACACCGAACCGCCGCTGGAACGCGAAAAAGCACCGGTCCCGTGCGGGGTTCCGGTGCTTATCTCCTTCTTCGGCATCGCGACGCGCCGACTGAAGTGGTTCAACGCCGGTTCACCCAATCGGAGTATCAACCGCCATATCCGCGCCCTGGGGACGTGCCACCGTCGATCCCCTCCGCGGCCGCAGCCCTCGGGATACCCGCACCAAGTGCTTGGCGCGGGTATCCCGTCGATCGCACGCGGGTCAGGAGTCGGTCACGGGCTGGCGCAGGTCAGGTCGCCCGGGGTGGACGACCCGCCGTTGACCACGAACCCGAAGGTGGTGGACGCGCCCGCGCCGACCGACCCGTTGTAGGCGGCGTTCTTCACGGTGACCGCGCCGCTGGTGCCGGTGTTCACCCCGCCCCAGATGTTGGCGAGGCTCTGCCCGCCGGGCAGGGTCATCCGCACGGTCCAGCCGTTGAGCGCGGACGTCGCGGTGTTGCGGACGGTGATCTCGCCCTGGTACCCGCCACCCCAGGAGTTGACGACGCGCGAGGTCGCCGTGCAGGCACCGACGGGGTCGGGCGGCTGGTTGCCCCCGTTGCCGATGCTGCCCGGCACCGACAGCAGCGCGTTGTACCAGGCGGTGGCCATCTTGCTGTAGCCACCGGCGTTGGGGTGCACGCCGTCGGCGAGGTCGGCGGTGGTCAGCGCGCGGTACTGGTCGACCAGGTACACCTTCTTGCCCGCGTTGGCCTTGCTCTGCACCATCGGCGGGATCGTCGCGTTGAACGTCCGCACGGTCGAGTCGTAGGAGGACAGCGGGGTGATCGTCGCCACGAACAGGCGCGCATTGGGCGCCAGGGTGGTGATGCGGTCGACCAGGGCGGACAGCCGGTTCGGCGCGCCGGCCGGGTCGCCGCCGTACATGTCGTTGGTGCCGATGTGCAGCAGGATCGTTTCGGGGGTGTAGGTGCGCAGCCAGTTGGTGACGTTGCTGTCGATCTGGGCGATGGTCCAGCCCGAGTGGCCCTCGTGGTCGCGATCGCCGAGGCTGCTCGGACCGTTGACCGCCGAGCCGACGAAGTCGACGCTGTAGCCGCCGGCCACGAACTTCTGCCACAGGTCGACGCGGTAGCCGCCGGGGACGTTGAAACCGTCGGTGATCGAATCACCCAGCGGCATCACCCGGACCGGTGCCGCGGCGGCCACGTCGGCGGCGGCGACCGCGGGCACGGACGGGGCGAGCAGTGCCGCGAGGGCGATGGCGCCCGCGAGCACACGACTCGTTCTTGCCATGGAACTTCCTCCCCTGCTGGTGGGGTCGGCGGCGGTAGGTCCCGGGCGTCACGCCCCGAGGTCCACCGCCTGGCGCGGCCCGGGATGATCAGCTGTTCAGGACCGAGAGCACCGAGTTGTACGCGGGCTTCTTGTTGTAGTTGCCGTCGAACAACAACGGCGTCTGGCTCGCCCGCCACGAGTACTTGTCCGTCACGCCCCAGACCGTGATGGCGTTGCAGCGCGACACGGCCAGGCAGGCCCTGATCACGCGGGCGTAGGCGTCGGCCTGCGAGGTGCCCGAACCGCCGATGTCCAACTCGGTGATGTGGACGTCCACGCCCAGGTTGGCGAACCGCTGGAGGTTGGCCTGGATGTCACCCGGCACGCTGCCGGTGGACAGGTGGGCCTGGAAGCCGACGCAGTCGATCGGCACGCCGCGCGCCTTGAAGTCGCGCACCATGTTGTACACGGCGGTGGACTTCGCGTTCTGGCCGTCGGTGTTGTAGTCGTTGTAGCAGAGCTTGGCGCTCGGGTCGGCGGTGCGCGCGGCGCGGAACGCCTCCTCGATGTAGCCGTTGCCGATGCGCTGCTGGAACACCGTGCTGCGCCGGGCGCCGCTGGTGCCGTCCGCGAACGCCTCGTTCACCACGTCCCAGTAGGCGATCTGGCCGCGGTAACGGCCTGCCACGTTCGAGATGTGGTTGCGCATCACCGACAACAGCTCGCTGCCGGAGCCGATGTTCGACACCCAGCCGGGCAACTGGCTGTGCCACACCAGTGTGTGGCCGCGGACCGCCATGCCCTGGCCGCGGGCGTGGTTGACGACGCGGTCGGCGTTGCCGTAGGTGAACTGGCCGCGGTTCGGCTCGGTCGCGTCCCACTTCATCTCGTTCTCGGGCGTGGCCTGGTTGAACTCGCGGTTCAGGGTCGTGACGTAGGCCGACTCACCCAGCCGGTTGGCCGCGACCGCCGCGCCGAACACCCGTCCCTTGGCCGAAGCGCCGGCCTTCAGGGTGGTCGCGGCGGCCGAGGCGCCCGGCGCGGTCACCACCAGGGCCGCGAGCACCGGCACGACGGCCAGCACGACCCCGAGTGACTTCCTCATGCGTTCCTCCGTGATCGTCGTTGATCAGGCGGCGGCAGAAGTGTTTCGTCAGCATGACAGAAACTTTCGGGGTCGAGAACCCGGCGACGCCAACTGAGACGATCACGGCGGAGACTTCGAACGAACAGGCGCACACACCGCTGCCTCCCGGCGGCACAGGTGCCGCATCGGGAGGCAGTGCGAGTGGTCCGCGGAAGCGCCCGGCGGCGCGGTCAGCCGTTCTTCGCCGCGTCGTAGCGCTGGTTGGCGGCGATCACGTCGGGCATCTGGGCCTCGACGTCGTGGATGAGTTCGACCAGCAACGCGGCGGTGCGCTTGCCGCGGTCGGTGAGGCTGTACTCGACCTTCGGCGGGATCGTGTGCTGCGCTTCGCGGTGCACGAAACCGTCACGCTCCAACGCCTGCAGGGTCTGGGCGAGCATCTTCTCGCTGACCCCGTGGACCCGGCGGCGCAGTTCGTTGAAGCGGAACGTGCCGTCGTGCAGCGCCGCCATCGCCAGCACTCCCCAGCGGCCGGTGAGGTGCTCCAGGGTCGCCCGCGACGGGCAACGCTGCGCGAACACGTCGAACAACAACTGGTCGTGTTCGGTCTCGCGCTCGACCGCGCACTCGGACACCTCGCTCATGTTTCTGAGGATACTCTCAGCACAGCACCTCCTCACGTGATGGTACTCACCCCAGGGTTGCACTTTCTAAAAGTTAGTGCAGTCTTGTGGAGAGCAGAGTTTCGAGTTGAGGAGTTTCTCGATGATCGTTGTCACCGGTGCCACTGGACAGCTCGGCCGCCTGGTCGTGGAAGCCCTGGTCAAGAAGGTCCCCGCGGATCAGGTCGTAGCCACCGTGCGCGACCCGCAGAAGGCCGCCGACCTCGCCGCGCTCGGCGTCCAGGTTCGCACCGCGGACTACAACGAGCCCTCCACCCTGGTCGAGGCGTTCGCCGGCGCGGACAAGGTCCTGCTGATCTCCAGCAGCGAGGTCGGCCGGCGGGTGCCTCAGCACGCCGCCGTGATCGACGCCGCCAAGGCCGCCGGTGTGAGCCACCTGCTCTACACCAGCGTCCTGTACGCCGACACCACGAGCATCTCCCTGGCCCCCGACCACAAGGCCACCGAGGAGCTCATCCGCGAGTCGGGCATCCCGTTCACGTTCCTGCGCAACAGCTGGTACACCGAGAACTACGAGCAGTCGGTCGCCCAGAGCCTCGACTTCGGCGCGATCGTCGGCAGTGCCGGTGACGGCCGGGTCGGCGGCGTTCCCCGCATCGACTACGCCGAGGCCGCCGTGGCGGCCCTCACCGGCGAAGGCCACGAGGGCAAGGCCTACGAGCTGGCCGCCGACGAGCCCTTCACCTACGCCGAGCTGGCCGACGCCATCGCCCGCATTTCCGGCAAGACCGTCGCCTACCAGGACGTTCCCGCCGACCAGCACCGCGGGATCCTCGTCGGCGCCGGGCTACCCGACTTCGTCGCCGACATGCTCGTCGACGCCGACCGCGCCATCGCCGCCGGTGAACTCGCCAGCACCTCCGGCGACCTGCGGACGCTGATCGGCCGGCCCACCACGCCCCTCGACGAGGCCGTCGCCGCGCTGCTCAAGAACTGACCCCTCCCCCGACTCAGGTGGGGCTGCCCGCGAACACCGGGCGGCCCCACCTGACCCTTTCCGCAGACCATCTGTCCGAACTCGACAGTGCCGGTCGAGCACCGGATCGACAGCGCTATCGACACCGTTGGGGAGTAGCCGTGGAATCGAGCAAGGGTCGGGTCGTAGTTGGCGTCCTGGCAGCGATCGTGTTGGCGTCCGCGGGTAACACCGTGGTGTCCTTCGCGGCCCAGGCGCTCGGTGCGTCGCCGCAGGTCATCCAAGGCCTGGCGCCGCAGGCGTACGTCTTCCTGACCACCGTCGGCGTGGTCGTGGCCGCCGTGGCGTGGTCGCTGATCCGCAGCAGGGCCAAGCGCCCGAACGCGTTGCTGCGCAAGCTGGTGCCGATCGTGGTCGTGGTGTCGTTGCTGCCCGACCTGCCGCTGTTCGGCATTGCGGGTGCGAGCGCGATCGGTGTGATCGGGCTGATGGTGATGCACTTCGTGGTGGCCGGGGTCGCGGTGCCGATCTTCGCCAAGGTCCTGCCGCTGCCCGCCGACGCGCCGGGAACGGCCGCCGTCCCCGCCTGATCGAAGTCGCCGCCGTCCGGAGATCGCCGGCACAGCGGCTGTTCGCGCCCCTCGACGGCGGGACCGGGTTATCGCCCGGTCCCGCCGTCGAAGTCTGGGAGCGTCCCGACGCCGTTGCTCGGTGGGGTCATGCCGAACGCCTCCGGACGAGCGTCGGGGGCGGGCCATTTCTGTCCAACTCATCAGACGTCTAAGGTCGCGGGGACCGAGGAGCGCCGCCTTCACGGATGTCGAGGGCGGCGCTCACCCCCTGATGAGCACCGCCGGGCAAAAACTTGCACGGTTTTCCGCAATATTGCGGATAGCGTTCGGACATCCGACCATTTGACCCGTAACAATGTCAGGCATGCGCTAACGAATACCCGGAGCAACCGATATCGCCGCTATGGACGAGGATTCCACTCCGACGGCACGAGTGCGCGCGCCCGAACGCCGGAACACGGCGTCCGAACGCGTGAACAGCGCTGTCGCAGACCGAGCAACCACCTGGGGTGCCGGATGAACCGTATGGTCGAACTCGAAGCAGTCCTGTCCCGGTCCGCCCCGGACCGGCAGGCGGCACGGCGCCTCGCCGTGGACTTGGCACGCTCGCTGGACACGCTCAGCGCCCGCCGGGACGTGGACCGCCTGCTGCGCTGTGCCGCCGCGCTGACCCGGATCGGCTCCGCCGACGCCGCGGACGCGCTGCTGATCGCCATGCTCGCCCTGGTGGACCCGACAGGTCCGGAGGCGTCACGGGTGCGCGACCAGCAGGCGCTGGCGTCCGTGGCCCGGGGTCGGCGTGAGCCGGGCACGATCGCGCCGCGTCAGGTGCGGCGGAGGGCGCCGGGTGCGGCGTTCGGTCGGGGTGCTCCCCTGCGCCAGGTGGTGGGCGACTTCCTCGACCCGGCGACGGTGGCCGACCCGGTGGCGGTGGGTTCGGTCGCGGTGGCGGTCGAACCGGTGAAGTCGACCGAGACGGGCGCGTTGGAGCTGGCCTTGCAGCGCAACGCGGCGGTGCTCGGCTCGAACCACCCGCAGACGTGCGTGGTCCGGCTGAACCTGATGTGCGCGCGGTTCCGGATCGCCCGCGACCACGGTGACGCCGAAGAGGTCGCCGAGGCGTTGACCGATCTGCGCGACGCGACCGACCGGGCGCTGAACTCACTGGGACCGAACCACCCGCGGGCGCTGGTCGCGCAGGCCAACCTGGCGTCCGCCGAGTTCGAGCTGGCCAGGGTGCGCCGGTCCGCCGAACGGGCCCGGCTCGCGCTGCCCAGCCTGCGGTCGGCCGCCGACCGCACCGCCACCAGGCTGGGCGCGGACCACCCGCACGCGGTGATCGCGATGTCGAACCTGGCGTCGGCGGAACTGGAGCTGGCACACCTCGAAGGCACCCGCACGCAGGCGCAACGCCTGCTCGACGTGGTGCGCGACGCGTCGACGCAGTCCGCGGCGACACTCGGCCCGGACCACCCGGCCGTGCAGGCGCTGGACGAGCAGCGGCGGGCGTGCGAGGCGCTGTTGGCCGGCGTGCTGCCCGACCCGTCGTTCGAACGCGGCTACGCGTCGTTCGCCGACGCCGGCCGGTCGCTGGCCACCACGAAGTCGAGCACGCCCGCGGTGCGGCAGAGCGTGGCGACGCCGGAGTGGCCACCGGGCACCCTGCTCGCCCGGCTGCGGGAGAGCAGCAGGCAGGAGCTGCTGACCCTCGGGACCGCGGTCCGCTACGCCGCCGACCGGGAGATCATCGTCCAGGACGCCACCGACACGCACGTGTTCCTGCTGCTCGAAGGCGTGGTGAAGGTACTGGTCAACGACGCGAGCGGGGACACCGCCGTGCTCACCGTGCGGGTTGCGGGCGACCTGGTCGGCGAACTCGCCGGACTCGACCACAAGCCGCGCTCGGCCACCGTCGTGACCTGCGGTGACGTCACCGCGAAGCTGATCACCAGCGCCGAGCTGCACGGGTTCCTGCACCGCCGCAACGACGGGTTCGTGGAGCTGATCGGGGTGATCGACGACCAGCTGCGGTGGGCCAACCGGCGGCGGCGCGACTTCCTGTCCCACACCGCCGCCGAACGGGTGGCGCGGGTGCTGGCCGAGCTGGTCTGCGCGCACGGCAGGCAGGAGGTCGACGGCTGGGTGCTGGGCATCCCGCTGACCAAGGTGGAGCTGGCGTCGATCGCCGGGATGAAGCCGCGCACGGCCGAGAAGGCGTTCGCCGACCTGCGCAAGGCGGGTGTCGTGGTGAGCCACCTGCGGCGTGACGTGGTCGTGCCCGACGTGGAGGCGTTGCGGCGGTTCGCCCGGTTGTGAGCTCCCGGTTGTGAGCTCCCGGTTGTGATCGTGCGGTCACGTCGGTGGGGCCCGGTCCGTCAGGGTGGGTGACGGACCGGGAAGCCGTGCTCGGGCGGACCCCGCTTATCCGGTGAACCAACCGTCAATCAAGGGGTTGCGGAATTTGCCGGCGGGGTCGAGTCGCGCCTGCAGTTCGGCGAACCGCGCCCAGTTCTCGTACCGCTCACCGGGGTCGGCCATTTCGAACACCTTGCCCCAGTGCGGGCGTGGACGCCACGGGCTGAGCGAGGCCTCGATCTTGCGGAGCACGGTGCGGACGGCCGTGTCGTCGGGCTGCCAGGTGAAGTGGAAGGCGACGCTCGGCCGGCCGTGCACCGGGCTCAGCCACTGCGCGTCGGCCGCGACCGTGCGGACCTCGGAGGTCAGCAGCACGGGCGCGAGCTCGGCGGCCAGGGCGTTCAACGCCTTCAGCGCCTCGGCGGCGTGCTCGCGGGCCACGAAGTACTCGGACTGCAGCTCGCGACCGACGCTGGGGGTGAAGTCGGCGCGGAAGTGCGGCAGCCGTTCGTGCCACGGGCCGGGCACGCCGAGCTGGGTCGTGCAGTGCAGGGTGGGCTGGCCGGGGACCGGGTGGTGCGGCTCGGTGGCCGCCGTCGCTCCCGTCCAGGCCAGGTCGTGCCTGGTGTCGGTCGTGCGGTGCTTGGCGAACACGTGGGCCACGCCCTGCCAGGTGGTGAAGGCGCTGACGCTGTAGGCACTGGCGAAGACCGCGTCGACGTTCGCGACCAGGGCGTCGAACGGCATGTCCTGGTAGACCCGCTGCTCGACCTCGAAGGTCGGGACGACGTCCAGCTCCACCGCCACCACCACGCCGAGCGACCCGAACGCCACCACGGCCCCGTCGAACCCGGCGTCTCCCCTGCTCAACGTGGTGATGCCGCCGTCGGCGGTGACGAGGTCGAGTGAGCGGACCAGGCTCGCGAGCGACGGGATGTCGTTGCCCGAGCCGTGGGTGGCGGTCGCGCACGCACCGGTGATCGTGATGTGCGGCAACGACGGCATGGCGGGCAGTGCGAGGCCGGCGGCGTGCAGCAAGTCGGCGAGCCGCGCCAACCGCATCCCGGCGCCCACCCGCACCGACCCGGACCGGACCTCGAACACCTCGGGCATCCGGTCGAGGCTGATCAGCGTGCCGGAGGTGTCGGCGATCGTGCTGAACGAGTGGCCGGCGCCGACCACGTGCGCCGACTCGGCCGCCCTGACCGCGTCCTGGACCTCCTCGACCGAGGTCGGGTGCGCGGTCAGCCCGGCGGAGAAGGTGAAGTTGCCTGCCCAGTTGGTGCTCACCGGCCAGATTCTGCCTCATGTTCAGCAGCGCTCCGGCCACCCGCAGCCTCTCCGCCGCACGGTTCTCCGCCATCCGATCGGCGTGCGCCTCGCCTCGTCGATCACGAGCGACGCCACCGGCGTCCCGGCCACACCGGCGAGAGCAGGTTCATGACAGTGCCGCCCGTGCGATCGCATCGGCCTCCACCAACGTCACCGATGCCGACCACGGGCGGACTCCGGCGGCCGTGACCCAGTGGACGTATTCCGTCGGCACGCCGAACGCGAAGCGACGCGGGTGGGGTCGACCGGTCGCGTCCACGACGCGTGACGGGGTTCGGGTCACGTCCAAGCCGCCCGTCTCGTAGGCGCCGAGGCGGAACGGACGGGCCTGGGCGGTGCGCAGGAGGTGGCGCAGGAGCGGGTTCGCCGCCTGGCGCACGTCCACCTCGGGCATCCGCGCCTCGACCACGGACGTCACCTCGACGTCCCCGACCGTGAACCCGGTGGGACCGTGTCGCAGGTCGGGCCCTACGGCCTGGAGCACGCCCGACCTCAGCAAAGCGATCATCTCCTCGATCCGGCCGACCGGTGGACCGATGGACAGGAACGCGTTCAGCGGCGTGTACCAGCCGGCGACGTCGTCGCGGTAGGACTCACCGGAGATGCCGCCGTGGTCGACGGCCAGGCGGATCTCGTTGCGGATGTCGCGCAGGACGTCGAGCGCTGCCTTCACGGGGCCGCGCACGTTGCCGCGCTTGGCGTGGGCGACGTCCCGGATCAGGTGGCCGACGAGCCAGTTCTGGTAGGTGGCCCGGCTCGGGAACCGCAGGCCGCGGGCGGGTTGGGCGATCCGACGCCAGTTCCACGGCGGGCCGGACGGGTGCGCGCGGTGGTAGACGTGGCGCACTTCCTGGTCCACCAAGGGCCAGATGTCGCGGCGGAAGCTCGACCGGCCGCGTGGGAGGGCGGCGATCCGGTCGTGGGTGAGGAAGACCGGCTCGTGGCGGCCCGCCGTGCCCTTCTGGTTGACGCCCCGCGCGTGGTGCGGCACGCCCCGCCGGGAGGTGGCGAAGAGCTGCGGTTCGCGGCCGGACGGCAGGTAGCGGAGGGCGCCGTCGGCGCGGGTGAAGCGTCCGCCTCGGCCCACCGTGCACATGCTCAGGTAGTCGAAGAACGTCAGGCCCATGCCGCGCAACAGGACCGGGTCGCCGGGGCGCAGTGCCGACAGGTCCGCGTCGGCCGCGTTGCCGGGTGACAGGTGTCCGGCGGTCCACGACGGGGTCACCAGGTCGTGGCCCAGGGCCAGGACGACCGCGTCGGCGGTGATGCGGTGGCCGGTGGAGAGGGTGACGGACTGCGTGACGCCCGTGTCGTCCAGTGCCACGGCTTCGGCGCGGTGCACGACGACGTCCACCTGTCCGGTGAGCCGCCGGAACACCCAGCCGAGGTAGCGGCCGTACTGCGCCCGTGACGGATAGCCGTCCGGGTCGACGCCCGCCCACTCCGCCAGCGACGGTCCCGGCACACGCGGGCCCGCGCACGGCACGGTCGCGTCGGTGAACAGGCTGACCTGGCCGGCGGGTGTGTTCATCAGCAGGTGCTCGGGCTGGTCGGTCCGCCACACCCGGCCGGGGCCGGGCGGGAACGGGTCGACCACGTGCACCCGGACGGGTTCGCGGGCGTTGGCGCAGATCCGTTCCAGCACGGAGGTCCCCCGTGGTCCCGCGCCCACGATGCAGACCACCGTCATACGAGCCGCGCGCTGATCGCCAGGCGGTTGTACGCGTTGATCACGATCGCCACCCACACGACCTGCTGGGTCCGCACCTCCCCCAGCGCCCGGATCGCGGCGTCGAGGACGGCGTCCGGCACGTGCCCGTCGTGCACCAACGTCACCGCTTCCGCCAACGCGAACACGGCCCGCTCCACGCCCGTGAAGGCAGGATCGGTCCGCCAGGCGGAGACGTCGCGCTCCTCCCCCAACGCCGCCGCCGCGTCGCCGTGCAGCCGTATGCAATAGGCACACCCGTTGATCTGCGAACACCGCAACCGCACCAGCTCGACGAGCCCGGCCGGCAGGTCAACGTCGCCCACCGCCTTCGCCAACGCGTTCAACGCGGCGAACCCCGGCCCGGTAAACGGATCGAGCCTGATCACAACCACCTCCCAATCGTCTCCGAGCCACAACCCACCGGACGGTCACAGCGCGGCCCCGTGCTGCTCGGCGGCCAGCCGGGTCACCGTGCGCAGGCAGACCTTCCCGGTGCGCCCCAGCGGTAGTTCCGGCAGGACCACCAGGCGTTCGGGCAGCTTGCGGCGGCTCACGCCGCGTTCTTTCAGGAACGCCGTGAGCTGCACCAACGACAGCGGCCGGTGGCCTGGGCGCATGGCGACGCACGCGCACAGCCGCTCCCCCAGGTCCCGGTCCGGGATGGGGACGCACACCACCTCCGCCACGCCGGGGTGGCCGTCCAGCACCAGCTCCACCTCGGCGGGGCTGATGGTGTAGCCGCCCCGGATCACCACGCGCTTGAGGCGGCGCACCACGTGCAGTGTGCCGTCGGCGTCGAAGTAGCCCTCGTCACCGGTTCGCACCCAGCCGCCGGGCAGGCGGTGGCGCTCGTCCAGCTCCGGCGCGTCGACGTAGCACAGCGGTGTCATCGGGCCCAGCGCGCAGATCTCCCCGTCCACGACCCGGATGTCGGTCACGGCCGGGTCCGGTCGGCCGACACCGTGCTCGGGCGTGGACGTGTGGCAGTTCACGCCGTCCGACGAGCCGTAGATGTTGATCACCGGGCGGCCGAACGCCGCACGCACCACTGACAACGTCTCCGGCGTCAGCACGTCACCGCTCGACACCACCGCACGCACCGACGAGGTGTCCACAGTGGACGCCACGGCGGACAGCGAGGCAGCCATCCGGCGCAGCATCGTCGGCACGCCGAACACGTGCGTCGGCCGGTGTTCCCCGACCATCCGCAACGCCGCCGCCGCGTCGAACCGCCGCATCAGCATCACCGTCCCGCCGAACCGGCACAGCGTGATCGCCACCCCGAACGAACCGAACGCCGACGCCAACGGCACCAGCACCAGGTCGCGCGGCACCGCCACACCACCGTGCACCGCCCGCACGTAGTTGCCCCGACCACCGGCGAACGCGTTGTGCGAATAGGCCACCAGCTTCGGCGCCGCCTCCGAGCCCGACGACACCAGGATGCGCGCGGGTGCCTCCGGGTCGACCGTGACCGGTGACCAAGGAGCGTCCCCCTCGGACTCCAACGCCGCCGACACGTCGGTGATCACCGTGCTCACCACCGGCGAACCGCCACCGGACAGGTGCCCATCAGGCAGGTGCACCGCCACCGCACCCACCGCCGCCACCGCCAGTTCCGCCACCACCCCCTCTCGTCCGTTCGGCAGGTCGATACCGATGATGTCGGAGGGACCATAACCACGGAGTAACGTCGCCAACCGCCGCACGGCGCGGTCCAACGACGCGTAATCCATCGACCCGAAGTCGTCGATCACCGCCGTACGAAGGGGATGCGCCGACACCCGGGCACGGAACAACGAGTACAGATCCCGATCCGGGCAGTACCCCGCCGCAACCCAGGACCGGCGCAACGCGGCAGGCACCAGATCCCGCAACACCACCCCGGTGGACGACGTCCAACTCATCCGAACTCCCACGCCGACACCGGCACCACACACCCGTCCCGCACCACGGCACGCGAAAACCGCGAATCCCGACCCAACGCCGCCAGATCCGTGCACACCGGCACGCTCAACGGCGCCGTGCACCGCCGCGTCGCCCGAGCGTTCAACCGCGAAGCCGCCGACAGCAACGACGACGCCACCGACTGCCCCACCCCGGACCGCAACCGCCGCACCAGGCCGTCCACCACGCCCCGCGCGCACACCACCCCGCCGAACACGTCCACGATCGTCATCAGCGACGGCGGCACCCCGGCATGCGCCTGCACCACGAAATCCGTCCCCAACGGCGACCGCGGCCCCAGCGAGTCGGACCACAGCTCGTCACCCCACCCGGACGCGTGCGCGTACACGATCCCCTGCCGCACCCGCGCCAGGTCGACCGCCCGCAACGCCCAGGCCTCAGCCTTCCCCGGCCCCCAGTTGTGCAGGAACACGTCCGCACCCGACGCCAGCTCCAGCAGCTCCCGCCGCCCGGCCACGGTACCGAGATCGGCCTCCACCACCCGCTTGCCCCGGTTCAACGCGTGGAACCGGGCCGACACGTCACCGGACATCGGCGGCACACCCCGCAGCGGATCGCCACCCGGCGGCTCGACCCGCACCACGGACGCCCCGAGCTGCCACAACAGGTGCCCGGCCAACGGCCCCTGCACCCGCCGGCACGACTCCAGCACCACCAGTCCCGACAACGGCAGCACGCCGGCGTGGTGCGGTGCCCCGTCACCCACCGGGCCCGACTCCGCACCCAACGGCCGGACCAGGTACGGCGGCAGGTCGTCCACCGCCCGGTGCGCCACCCGCACCAGCGTCGTCCCGGTCGCCACGGCGACCCGTTCCAGCAGCACGATCGGCAGCCGCGCGGTCAACCCGGTCAGCTCCGCCGGCAACGGGCACGTCGCGGTGGCGAACCGCTGCTGGAACGGCCGCCACGCCCGCGCCACCGCACCCGGATCGGCCTCCAACGCCGCCCAGAACCGCCGCCACACCTCCGCGTCCAACGCCTCGATCTCGAACGCCACCCCGTCGCCGGACACGAACGGCGGCCCGCCCACCCCCGCGCTCACCGGCCCCGGCTCGTCCGCCGTGGCCGCCGCGAGGTACTGCGACACCGCCAACAACGCCGCCTGGGCGACCGAAGTGGACACCGTCCGCACCGGCACACCGCGCAACCGCGCCACGTCCAGCGCCAACGCACCGATCGCGTCCAGCTCCGCAGCCACAATCGACGCGTAGTCCAGCCCGAGCGCGGTGGGCCGACCGAACCGGCGCCCGTGCACCTCCATGAGCCCGCACGCCGCCTGCACGTCCAGCTCACCGCCCAGCGGCAGGTCCACCGGCCCGGACCACGGCACCGCCGTCAACGTCGACGTCATGCGGCCCGCCGACCGTGCACCGAGTAGACGACGGGCGAGGTGGCCAGGAAACGCTCGTCGGCCAGCACGCCGCGCACGGCGGCCAGCTGCGTGTCGGTCATCCCGGCCGCGACCAGCTTGTCCCGCAACATGTGCGTGGTGTGCGCGAGCAGCCGCACGCCCGGCGATCCGGCCCGCCACGGGTGCACGACCACCCGCGGGTCCACGTCGACCAACCCGGCCGCGGCCATCGCACCGGCGGCCTTGCGCCCCCACCCGCCGTCCACGCCGAACGCCTCGAACACGCTCTCCTTGACCGCCAGGAACGTCTCGTACAGCTCGCCGGCCCGCCGGTCCGGCGCGAGCAGCACCGGGCTGTACGAGTTGTCGAACTCGTCCACCTGCAACCACCCGCCCGGCTTCAACGCGGAGACGAGCTTGAGCAGCACCCCGTCCCGTTCCGGCAGGTGCCGCAGCACCAGCCGCACGTGGATCAGGTCGAACTCGGCCTCGGGCAACGGGTCGCACACCACGTCGTGCCGCAGCACGGTCAGCCGGGGCGCGGGCGCCACGTGCTCCGGCTGCACGTCGGTGGCCACCACCGTCGCGCCACGCCCGGCCAGCCAGTGCGCCACGCTGCCGCCGCCCGCGCCGACGTCGAGGCACCGCCAGCCGGGCCGGATCCCGGTCTGCGCCAGCCGGGCGAACGTCACCGGGTCGTACGCGGCGGCCAGGCAGCGGTGCTGCTCGGCGACGTGCGCGCGGTCGAAGACGTACGTGGTCACGTCCACCGCCCGGTGCCGTAGGTCTCGGCGCTGCCGACGAGCCGGGTGAGCAGGTCCAGCCGCCGCACCTTGCCGGTGGCGGTGCGCGGCACGTCCTCCCACGCCAGCACGTGCGGCTCCGACATCGGCGGGAGGTCGGACACCGCCCGCCGCCACACCATCGGGTCCAGCGGACCGGACATCACCAGCACCGGGATCGGCCGCCGGCCGGGCGTGCCGAGCACCACGCACTCCACCACCTCGGGCAGCCGGTCCTCGACCAGGTCCTCCACCTCCAGGCAGCTCAGCCCCGGCACCGCGTCCACCTCGCGGTCCAGCAGCCGCACCGCGCCGCCGCGGGTCAGCACGCCCAGGTCGCCGGTGTTCCACCACGGCCCGGTGTTCTTGGCCTCCCACCGGTCCTGCTCGCCCACGTACCCGACACACCGCGCCGCCGTCCGCGCCAGCACCAACCCCGGCCGCCCACGCGGCACGGGCGTGAACGTCGTCGGGTCCACCACCCGCAGCCGCGTCCGACCTGGCACGGGACGTCCCAGGTCACGGGCATCGGGTGAACGGTCGAGCGCGCGCCGGGTGAGGAACCGGAACGTCAGCGGACCCGTCTCGGTCTGCCCCCAGCCCTGCATCCACAGCGGGCGCTTGCGGCGGGACGCGTGCAACATCGCCCGCATCGCCGGCGGGTGCATGGCGTCGTACGTGCTGACGAACAGCCGGACGTCGCGGAACGGGTTGTCCGGCCGCGCCGCCAACGGCTGCCACCGCACGTACGCCGACGGCAGCGCCTCCAACGTCGTCGGCGGGTGCTCCGCCAGCACGGACGACGCCGACGCCGGGTCGCTGAGCAGCACGATCCTGCGCGGCGCGAGGCAGAACACGCTGGCCGTCCAGCAGAACGTGCGGCCGTGCGCGTACGAGCTGGCGTTGGCCACCACGTCATCACGTCGCACACCGATCACCGGCCAGCGCACCGCCTCGAACCGGGCCAGCCGGTGCACGATCGTGCGGGTCGTGTGCACGACGAGCTTCGGCACACCGGTCGTGCCCGACGTGTGGTTGACGACCAGCGGATCGTCGTCCTGCCTGCGCCGGGGCGCGGGCGCCCGCGAGCCGCGCACGTCGTCCAACGTCAGCGCACCCGGCACCGGCGGGCCGAGCGCCAGCACCCGCCGCGCCAGACCGGTCGGCGGCACCCGGTCGGTGACCAGCACCGCCGGATCCAGCCGCTTGAGCAGGATCTCCAGCACGTCGTCCGCCAGGTGCCCGGACAGCAGCGCGGGCACCGCGCCGATCCGCACCGCCGCGCACGCGAGCAGGTCGTAGTCGTAGTGGTTGCGCTTGACCACCGCCACCCGGTCACCCCGGCGTGCGCCCGCCGCGTACAGCCAGCCCGACGCCTCGCGGACCAGCCCGGCCAGCTGCGGCACCGTGTAGTCGACGCCCGACCCGAAACCGGGCGGCACGATGTCGAACGGCCGGTCCAGGTGGACGGTGGTGTGCGGGTCGCGCGCCGCGACCTCGTCGAACAGCGTGCCCATGTCGTGCGGCCTCACGTGTGCTGCCTCCTGCTGCGGATGTCCGACGGGACGGTGCTGGACGGGGGTTTGGCCCGCACCCGTGCGGCGGCGTGACGGCCGGACCGCACGGCGGCCTCGCTGTACGGGGTCAAGCTCACCCAGTCGCCCGCGTAGTCCACGACCCCGCCCAGCCCGGACGCGAACTCGCCGCGCAACGCCAGGGCATGCGGCGTGGCCTCGGGCAGTCCGTGCCGGAACCGGTGCACGACCGACTCCGTCACGGCCGCACGCAGGCCGGGCACGAACCGCTCGGCTTCGTCGGCGAGTACGCGCACCACCTCGTCGTCCGGCGCGTCCAGCAGCGCCGGCGCCATCACCGGACTCGCGATCAACGTCACCAGGCCGCGGCCCTCGGGCGCCCGGTCGGGGTGTTTGAGGTGGTCGAACAGCACGACCGACACCGACGGGCTCTCCGATCGCGGCACGGCCAGCAGGTACACGCGCGACTCGGGGCGGTGGTCCAGCATCAGGTGCACCTTCACCATCGGCGTGAACGTGCACGCGTCCAGGAACGGCCGCTCGTGCGGCGGCGCGTTCACGTAGACCTGCCGCGCGACGGGGGCGGGCACGGCGAGCACCACGGACCGGGCGCGCAACTCCGTGCCGTCACCGGTGATCCGCGCGAACCCCGGTCCGGCCAGGACCTCCCGCACCGGGAACGACGTGGTGACGTCCAGCGGAGCGGCGAGCGCACGGGCCGGCACGTCCATGCCGCCGTCGTAGGTGCGCCACGCCGTGGACGGGCCGATCGCGCCGAGCAGGCCCAGGAACGGCGCGGCGGCGGAGTGCTCCGGCCGCCACCCGAAGAACCCGGACACCACCGGCTGGCACAGGTATTCCAGCAGGTCACGGTGGTACGGCGCGGCGAACTCCGTGACGGTGGCCGTGCCCAGCCTGGACGCCTCGGGCCGTTCGGTGTCGGACACGTTCCGCTTGGCCAGGCCGCGCGTGGCGCGCACGAAGTCCACCCGTGCCCGGACGGACATCCCCGCGCCGGTGACCATGCCCAGCGGGTGCGCCAGCCCCCGCCGGACCCGGCCGCCGCGCCACACGCCCAGTTGCCGCCCGATCTTCGGCACGGCGTCGTCGAGTCCCAACCGCCGCAACAACTCCCACGTGTGCGGGTAGCCGCGGGTGGAGATCTGCTCGGCGCCCGTGTCGACCACGAACCCGGACACCCGCCGCGTGGTCATCCGGCCGCCGACGTGGTCCGCCGCCTCGAACACCCGCACCTCGCGGCCCGCCCGCGCCAGCTCGTGCGCGGCGGCCAGACCGGCGACTCCCGCGCCGATCACGGCCACGTCGACGTCCACGCCCATCACCGCACCACCAGGTTCACCACGACCAGCGCCACCACGGTCACCCGGTGGACGTCGATGCCGATCCGCCGCGCCCGCAGGATGTCGCCCTCGCCGAAACCGACGCGCAACTGCTTGAACCGCAACAGGATCGTGGGCAGCAGGGCGAGCGGGAACCACCACGGCCCGCCGACCAGCGGCAGCGCCAGGATCAGCAGCAGCTCGCACCCCGAGACGGCGCTGACGAACAGCATGTTGCCGCGCGGCGAGGTCAGTGCGGCCACCGTCGGCCGCCCGACCCGCCGATCGCCCGCCACGTCGTTGGTGTTGGAGTAGACACCGAACAGCAGCGGCCCCAGGCCGAAGATCAGCGCCTGCACGACCACCACGCCGTCCACCCCGCCGGTGACCAGGCCGTACGGCGCCAGCACCAGCGCCCAGCCGAGCGCGGCCAGGAAGAACTCCTGGAAGCCGCAGTAGCTCAGCTTCACGCCCCACGAGTACTGCAGCGCGAAGAAGTAGGTGACCGCCACCAGCACGACCGTCCACAGCGGACGGTGCGGTGCGATGGCCAGCGCGCCGAGCCACACCGCCGCGCCGATCACGGCCGTGAGCAGCGCGAACCGCAGCACCTGCGGCTCGGTGAGGGTGCCCGCGACCAGGGGTTTGCGGTTGAGCTTGCGCGCCGGCGCGTCCGGGGCGTAGTTCGCGATGTCGCTGCCGTCCCGGTACCCGGTGAGGTCGTCCAGCGCGACCATCGCGACGATCACGAACACCTCGCCGACCAGGAACAGGCCCATCGTGGCCAGCACGCCGCCGTCCAGCCGCAACGCGGGCGCCAGCAGCGCCCACACCACCAGGACACCGAGGTAGTAGTCGATGATGTCGAGCTTGGCGAGCTTCACGTACGCGCCGGTGGATCCGGGCGCGATGGTGGTCGTCATCGGTCCTCCTCAGCTGTGTGACCGGTCTGGGTGCCGGATTCAGAACCGGAGGTCTGCGCGAATCGGCAGACCTCGTCGGCGATGCGCTCCACCTGCGCGTCGGTCAGGTGGGGGTGGATCGGGATGGCCAGTTGCCGCCGTGCGGCCGACTCCGCGGCGGGCCACTCGCGACCCGGCTGCGCGTGCCCGGCGAACGCGGGCTGGCGCGGCAGCGGCGCCTGGTAGTAGACGTGCGTGCCGATGCCGCGGGCGGTCAGGTGGTCGCGCAACGCGTCCCGCCGGTCGGCCAGCAGCGAGTAGACGTAGAAGCAGCGCCCGTCCCGGCCCGGCGGCGGCGCGAGCACGCCCCGGCCGGCCAGGCCCGCGAACCGCTCCGTGTAGTACTCGCCGATCCGCGCCCGCCGTTCCAGCCGCTGCGGCAGGGTGGCCAACCGGCGCAGCTGGAAGGCGGCCATCACCTCGTCGAACCGGCTGTTGTAGCCGATCCGGTGGTGCACGAACCGCTGCACGCCGTCCTGGCCGTGGTTGCGCAGCATCCGCACCGCCCGGCCGAGCGCGGCGTCGCCGGTGACGACCATGCCGCCCTCGCCGGGCATGCCGAACGTCTTGACCTGCACGAACGAGAACACGCCCGCGTCACCCCAGGTCCCGGCCGGTCGTCCGGCGAGCACACCGCCCTGGCCGACCGCGGAGTCCTCCAGCAGCCGCACGCCCGACTCGGTGGCGATCCGCCGCAACGAGGGCATGTCCGCCATCACCGAGAACATGTGCGCGGGCATGATCACCTTGGTGCGCTCGGTGACGAGCTTGTCCACCTCGGCCGGGTCGACCACCATCGTCCACGGGTCGACGTCCGCGAACACCGGCGTGGCGCCCAGCAGGAGCGGAGCGGACGCCAGCGGCGCGCACCCGTACGCGGGCACGATCACCTTGTCGCCCGGCCCCACGCCCATCGCGTGCAGCAGCAACGTCAACGCGGACGTGCCGCTGCCGCACGCCACCGCGTCCGCGACACCCAGCGAGTCCCGGAGCACGGCCTCGAACTCCGCCGTGCGCGCGCCGAGGATGAACCGCTGATCCGGAGTCAGGCCGACCTGCTCGACCACCTCCAGCAGCAGGTCGCGGTCGAACAGGTCCGGTGGGAAGAACGGGATGATCACGTGCGCCGTCCGAGGTAGAAGGAGCGGATCACGTCGCACACGCGGTCGACGTCGCCGAGCGGCAGATCCGGGTACAGCGGCAACGCGAGCGTGCGCCGGCACGCCGCCTCCGCATTCGGGAAATCACCGGGCCGGTGCCCGAGCTCTTCGAAGCACGGCTGGAGGTGCAGCGGCACCGGGTAGTAGGTCTCGGTGCCGACACCGCGTTCGGCGAGGTGCGCGGCCAGCTCGTCACGCCGGTCCACCTCGACCACGTACACGTAGAAGACGCCGCGCACACTCCCCCGCCGGGTCAGCACCGACGGCAGTTTCAGCACGCCGGGAACGCCCGCCAGGCCCTCGGCATACCGCTTGGCCAACTCCGCGCGGCGGTGGATGTCCGCTTCCAGCCGACCCAGCTTGGCCAGCAGCACGGCGGCCTGGACGTCGTCCATCTTGCTGTTCACCCCGACCACGCCGGTGGTGGTGGCGATGCCGGGGAAGTTGTCGATCGTGCGGCCGAACCGCCCGTGGTGGCGCAGCGCGCTCACGGTCTCCGCGATGTCCGGGTCGTTGGTGATGACCGCACCCGCGTCACCGAGCGCGCCGAGCGTCTTGGTCGGGAAGAACGACAGCACTCCCCCGGCGCCGAGCAGGCCCGCGTGCACGCCGTCGTAGCGCATGCCGATCGCCTCGGCGCTGTCCTCGACCACGGTCAGGTCCAGCCGGCGGGCGACCTCGGCCAGGCCGGTCATGTCCGCGAGGTGGTGGAACAGGTGCACCGGCATGACGAACCGGGTCCGCGCCCCGGCGACGGCGGCAACT
Organism: Saccharothrix deserti; assembly: GCF_009769385.1. GTDB lineage: Bacteria > Actinomycetota > Actinomycetes > Mycobacteriales > Pseudonocardiaceae > Actinosynnema > Actinosynnema deserti. Next base: position 237,106 of record NZ_ML775961.1, on the reverse strand, counting down.
GCGCCGGGGTCGAGGCCGTAGCCGTCCGGCTCGATGTCGGCGAACACCGGCTTGCCGCCCGCGAGCACCACCGACGACGCCGACGCGATGAACGAGAACGCCGGCACCACCACCTCGTCACCGGGCTGCAGCCCGCAGGCCCGCAGCAGCAGCACCAGCGCATCGGTGCCGTTGTTCACCCCGATCACGTGCGCGGCCCCGGTGTACGCGGCCAGCGCGCTTTCCAATTCGAGGACTTTGCGCCCGTGCGAGTACTTGCCGTTCTCGACTACTTCCACAATGTGCCGTCGCGTTATCGGCCACAAATCGGAAAATATCGCCGATTGCGTGAAGAAAGGCACTGCCAGCGCACTCACCTCCGCGTCGCTGCTTCCGGGTGCGAGCGTATGGCAGGTGACCGGACGAGCCGTGGACCACCGGGGAGTTCACTCTTCCTGGTCAACTAACCCGCACGGAGTTGACAGCACCACGTGATTAGGACAACGTCGGGGTCATCAATTGCGATCGCCAATTCATGGCGCCTTCGAGACTGGACGAGACAAGACGGGGCTCAATAGTGCGAACACTCGTCGTGGGGCTGGGCCGGGCCGGCGCGGACCTGCACCTGCCGGTACTGGCCAGGGCGCGGACCTCGGTCCGGCAGCTGTTCGACGACCGCCCGATCGTGGCGTGCGACCCGCGGCGGCTGCCTGCGGAACGACCGGGCCTGGCGATGGTGGGCAGCCTCGCCGAGGCCGCCACCCTGCTCGACCCGGCCGACACGGTGGCGCACGTGTGCACGCCGCCGACCGTGCGGGCCGAGGTGATGGCCGAGCTCGCCGAACGCGGTTTCCGCAACGTGATCGCGGAGAAACCGCTCGCCGCCGACACCGACGACCTGGCCAGGGTGATCAGGCTGCGCCGCAAGTACGGCCTGCGGATCGCGGTGGTGGAGCCGTGGCTGACCAGCGCGCTCACCGTGCGGCTCACCGAGCTGGTGCGCGGCGGCACGCTCGGCGAGCCGAAGGCGATCTCGATCGTGCAGAACAAGCCGCGCTTCCGCCGATCGCTGACCAGGCCGAGCCACCAGACCGCGTTCGACGTGGAGCTGCCGCACGGCGTCGGCCTGGCGTTGCGGCTCGCGGGCAGCGCGCGGGTCACCCACGCGGCCGGGTTCGACCTGGTCGTGGGTGACGTGGTGGTGCCCCGGATGGGTGGCGCGCGGATCGGGCTGCGGCACAACAGCGGGGTGCGCACCGAGATCAGCTCGGACCTCACCTCGCCGGTGCGGGAACGCCGGATCACGGTGGAGTTCGAGAAGGGCAGCGCGGTCGGCCACTTCGCGGTGAGCGACGACGACGACCACTCGCAGCTGACCGTCACCGTCAACGGGCGGCGTGAGCACGAGGTGCTGCGGGACGACTCGCTCACCGAGTGGATCATCCGCGCCTACCGGCTGTTCCACGCCGCGGGCGACCAGCACGCGCGCGGGTTCGCGTTCGCCACGGACGTGGTGCAGCTGCTGTCCGTGGCGAAGAACATCTGCGCCGAGCCCGTGGTGCCCGCCGCACGCGGTGAGGCGTCACCCGGCCCGGTGGCCGCGCATGTCCGCTGAGACCGTGTCGACCCCGGTCACCGGACCGGGACCGGTGCTGGCGGGCATCACCGACGAGGCCGCGTCGGACCTGGCCGGGCAGCTGGCGGTGCTCGACGAGCTGGGCTGGTCGCACGTCGAACTGCGCACCGTGGACGGCCGCGCGATCGCGGACCTTGACCACGCCGAGTTCGCGGTGGTGGCGAAGAACCTGGCCGCGCGGGACGTCCGCGTGGTGTGCCTGGCGTCGCGCATCGGCGGTTGGGCCCGGCCGATCAGCACCCGGTTCGAGGACGACCTGGCCGAGCTGGACGTGCTGCTGCGCCGGTGCGCCGCGCTGGGCACCCGGTACGTGCGGATCATGTCCTACCCGAACGCGGGCCTGTCCGAACGGCGGTGGCGCGACCGGGTGATCATGCGGGTGTCGATGCTCGCCGAACTCGCCGAGGCCTCCGGTGTCGTGCTGCTGCACGAGAACTGCTCCGGCTGGGCGGGCACGAGCGCCGAGCGCGCCCTGGACCTGCTCGACGCGGTCGACAACCCGGCGTTGAAGCTGCTGTTCGACACCGGCAACGGTGTCGCGCACGGCTACGACGGGTACGCGTTGCTGCGCGAGGTGGTCGCGCACGTCGAGCACGTGCACGTCAAGGACGCCGTGGGCGACCGGTTCGTGCTGCCCGGCACCGGTGAGGCGCGGGTGGCCGAGTGCGTGGAGTTGTTGCGCGCCAACGGGTACCGGGGCGCGTGGTCGTTGGAGCCGCACGTGTCGCTGCGCCCGCACGCGTCGGGTGCGCTCGCGCCCGACGCGGCTTCCGCGTTCGTCGCGGCCGGCCGGGCGATGGCCGGGCTGGTGCGGTGATCGGGCGCGTGCGGTGATCGGCGAGGACCGCGATCTGCTGCTGCGGCTGCTCGAACTGCCGACCGCCGGCCCGTTGGAGACGACCGCCGCGGTGCACCTGTGGGACGCCGTGCACGCGTACGCGGAGGCCGCCGAGAGTTTCGGGATGCGCACCGTGCACCTGGGACCGGCGCGGGAGGCGGACGTGCTGCGGCACGACGTGCCCGCCGTGGTGCGCGAGGCGATCGCCGAGGACCCGGATTTCCTGGAACGGCAGCCGAGCCTGGTGCTGCGGGTCGGCAGGACCGAGCCGGTGGTGATGTTCAACGTGCACCTGGACACGGTCGCGCCGTTCGAGCCGGCCGGGTTCGACGGCGTCCGGTTCCACGGCCGGGGCGCGATCGACGCCAAGGGCCCTGCGGTGGCGCTGCTGGCCGGTGTCCGCGCCGCGATGACCGATCCGGCGGTGGGGCGGGACGTCAGCGTGATGATCCAGGCGGTGTCCGGCGAGGAGGGCGGCGCGATGGGCGTGTTCGGCACCCGCCCGCTGGTCGAGGCCGGGTACCACGGCCTCCTGAACGTGTTCTGCGAGCCCACCGGCCTGCGCTACCTGCCACGGTCGACCGCCGCGATGACGGCGTGCGTGCGGGTCGACGGCGAGGACGCCATCGACGACCAGCCCCACGCCGGGCACAACGCGTCGGTCCTGCTGGGGTTCCTGGCCCAACACCTGGCGGGCGCGCTGGCCGGTCGGACGTCCGACGGTCAGGTGTGCGTGGCCGGGCTGCACACGGGCCGGATGCACAACCGCGTGTACGGGCGCGGTGAACTGCTGCTGAACCTCTCCTACGGCAGCACGGCGTCCGCGCGGGTGCTCGCCGTGGCGCTGGACGCCGCGCTGCGCGAAGGGCTGGCCGAGTTCACCGCCCGGTTCCGCGGCGTGCCGCCGTTCCACCGCACCGCGGTCGACGCCGCAGCCATCACCCGGCTGGTGTGGCGCAAACGCGGCCTGCCCGCGCTGCCACCGCAGGACGTGCCGCTGCTGGACGGCGTGGTGCCGCGCTGGCCCGCGCACGAGCCCGCGTTCACCTGTGACGCGATCTGGCTGGCCGACGTGCCGGGCGCGCACACCGCCGTGCTCGGCCCCGGATCGCTGGAGGCCAACAACGCCCACGCGCGCGGCGAGCACGCCGACGTCGCCGACCTCGACCGGTTCACCGCCGTGGTGCGGGACATCGTCGTGCGGTTCGCGCGGAACGGAGGATCATGACCGTCCTGGTGCCCTATCCGACCCTGCTTGCCACCGTCACCGGTGTTTTCCGGGAGCGCGGTATGCCTCCCGACCGGGCGGCGGTCGCCGCGGAGGCGTTGTGCCACGGCGACCTGACCGGGATGAGCACGCACGGTCTGGTGAACCTGACCAGGCTGTACCTGCCGCTGTTCGACTCCGGCCGCACGCGCCCGGCCGCCGACATGGCGGTGATCGCCGACCTCGGCGCGTCCGTGCTGGCCGACGCGCGCAAGGCGCTCGGACTGTGGTCGGCGTCCCAGGCGATGGACCTGGCCGCCGCACGGGCCGCGCGGTACGGGATCGGGCTGGTGACGCTGCGGGGCGCGACGCACATCGGGTGCGCCGGGTACCACGCGGCGCGGGCGGCGGCGCACGGGATGGTCGGGCTGATCGCGTCGAACTGCGGCGGGCAGCGCATCGCCCGGCCGCCGGGTGGTCGGGAGCCGATGCTGGGCACGAACCCGTTGGCGTTGGCCTGCCCGGCGGGCGACCGGCCGCCGTTCGTGCTGGACATGAGCACGACGGTGGTGCCTACGGGTCGGGTGCGGGCGGCGGCGCGGGCCGGTGAGGAGATCCCGCCGGGGTGGCTGGCCGCCGACGACGGGACGCCGGTCACCGATCCGGCGGCGTTCGACCGGGGTGACGGGCACCTGCTGTGGCTGGGTGGCGCGCCGGAAACGGGCGCGTACAAGGGTTTCGGGCTCGGTCTGCTGGTGGAGGTGCTGGCGGCGCTGGTGCCGGGTGCGGCGATGGGGCCGACGTCGACGGAGTCGCGGGACGACGACATCGGGGTGATGGCGTTGGCGTTCGCGCCGTCGGCCCTGCGGCCCGGGTTCGCGCAGGACGCGTCGGCGTTGTTCGGCGCGGTGCTGGGCTCGCCGTCGGTCGACCCGCGCAAACCGGTGTCGTACCCGGGGTGGCACGAGGGCGAGCGGGCGCGGTGGCGGCGGGCGCACGGCGTGCCGGTGCCGGTGGCGTTGTACGAGGAGTTGCGCGCGGTCGCGCCTGAGCTGCGGGCGGCCGGATGAGCGGGCCGAGGCTGATCCGGCTGGGGCTGGTCGGGCTGGGCGTGATCTCGCGGTTCTACCTGGCCGCGATCGCCTCCTCGCCGCGTTTCGAACTGGCCGCGGTGTGCGATCTGGACGAGCAGGCGTTGGCCGGGCACCACGTGCCCGCGTACCGGTCGCACCGGGCGATGCTCGACGCGGGCGGGCTGGACGCGGTGGTGGTGACCGCGCCGAACAACGTTCACGCACGCGTCGCGTTGGACGTCATCGCGCGCGGGCTGCCGGTGTGCGTGGAGAAGCCCCTGGCCATCACCCTGCGGGCCGGGCTGGAGGTGGCCGAGGCGGCGCGGGCGTGGAATGTCGCGCTGTTCACCGCGTTCCACCGCCGGTACAACGCGAACGTGCTGGCGCTGCACGAGAAGCTGACCGGCGCCGCGCCGATCGCCGAGCTGACCGTGCGCTACCTGGAGCGGATCGAGGACCACGTCGGCCGTGACCGCTGGTACCTCGACCCGGCGCGGTCCGGCGGCGGGTGCCTGGCGGACAACGGGCCGAACGCGCTGGACCTGGTCCGGCTGTTCCTGGGCGAGCTGACGTTGGAATCGGTGCGGATCACGCGTGCGGCGGGCATCGACCGGCAGGCCGTGCTGCGCGTGCGCGGCACCGCGCCGGCGGTCGTCGAGCTGGACTGGTCGTACCCCGGCGAGACCAAGGACGTGACGGTGCGGCTGACCGACGGGACCGTGCTGCGGGCGGACATGCTCGCCGGCTACGACGAGTTCAAGGGCTCGCTGTGGCACGAGTACGCGGGCGTGCTGGACGCCTTCGCGCACGCCGTGGCGTTGCGGTCGAAGTGGCGGGACGGCGGCCTGGCCGCGTTGGACCTGGTGGACGAGGCTTACCGAAGAGAGGGTGCGTGATGGTGGAGGACGGCGAGAAGCGGGCGGTCGGCAGCCGGGTGGTGAAGGTCCTGGTGCACCGCCGCGACGACCGCGGGATGAGCCTGGAACCGTTCGCCAGCCGATGCGTGCGCCGGGGTGAGGTGCACGAGCTGGTGACCACGGACCACGACGAGACCGCAGCGGGCGCGCGCATCGACCGGGTCGCGTTCCTCGGGTTCGTGGAGATCGACAACGCGGGCGTGATCGACCGGGGCGACGAGGTGTGGTGCGACGGCGAGCTGATCGGCACCGTGCTGGGCTTCGACGCCTGCCACTACCCGAACCACTACAACATCCTGATCAGCACGGCCACCCCGCGCACCGGCCCCGAACTCGGCCTGCGCCCCGACGTGGGGGTCGTGTTCAGCCCGGCGGTCGTCCCGGCCCTCTGAGCACCCGAACCGAATACGCCAACGGCGCCCCGGGGATCGTCCCGGGGCGCCGTTGTCTGTGTCCGGTCAGTGACCGAGGAGCGGCACGTCCAGGGTGCCGAAGTGGTAGGCGCGCACCGCGGCCACCAGTTCGTCCACGGTCAACGTCCCGTTGCCGCTGGTGTCGATGGTGCGGAACGCCTCGACGGCGGACGAGGCGTCCACCCCGATGGCCTCAAGCCACTTGCGGAACTCCGACGGGCTCACCTCGCCGTCGCCGTCGATGTCGCACAGGCCGACCATGGCGGCGACCGTCGGCCGGATCACGCGGTTGAAGCCGGCGTCGCCTTCCGCGAACACCTGCGCCTCGACCACGCTCAGGAACTGGTCCTCGGTCATCGAGCCGTTCGCACCCACACCGGCCTTGGTCGCCAGGAACTCGAACATGGAGATGTAGGCGTCGATCAGCGCTCGTGCCTGCGGCGACGACGGATCCTCGTCGAACGCCTTGATGATGCGGTGCGCCTCGGCCTCGTAGTCGGACTTCTCGATCAGGCCGTTGCCGTCGACGTCCCACTTCTCGAAGCGCTTCTTGAGCCGATCGCTCTTGACCGACGTGGACATGACCATTCGGGACACTCCTCATTGTGAAAAAGCTGGTTCAGCGAAACCTGGCGTGCTGTTCCGGTCCGGAGACCGGTTCCCCGGTCAGGGGAATCTCACAGGCGCATGACCTCCTCTCCCGGCACGCTGCCCGTGACGTCGAGCAGCAGCCGTGCGTTCCTGGCCAGGTGGCCGAGGTCGTAGCCGCTGTGCGCGACGAGCAGCACGGTGGCGTCGCTCGTGCGCAGCGCGGAGTCGAGGTCGGCGGCGGCCGGTCCGAGCGCGGGCACCTCACCCGCCACCGGATCGTGGTAGGTCACCGTGGCGCCGAGCGCGCTCAGCTCGTCGGCGATCCGAAACGCGGCGGACTCCCGCGTGTCCGGCACATCGGCCTTGTAGGACACGCCCAGCAGCAGGATCCGCGCGCCGTCGACGGACACCCCGTCGCGGCTCAGCATCCGCACCGCGCGTTCGACCACATAGGACGGCATCGACGCGTCGACCCGCCGCGCGGCCTCCACCACGCCGAGCTGGGCGCCTTCACGGCGAGCCTTCTCGAGCAGGTAACGGGGGTCGACGGGGATGCAGTGCCCGCCGACGCCGGGTCCGGGGGTGAACGGCTGGAAGCCGAACGGTTTGGTGGCCGCGCAGTGCAGCACGTCCCAGACGTCCACCCCGAGCTGGTCGCAGAACACCGCGATCTCGTTGACCAGAGCGATGTTCACGTACCGGTAGGTGTTCTCCAGCAGCTTGGCCATCTCGGCCTCACGGGTGCCGCGCGCCACCACGACCGACTCGACGAACCGGCTGTAGAAGGTGGCGCAGTGCTTGGCGCACAACGGCGTATGCCCGCTGACCACTTTGGGCGTGTTGCGGATGCCGTAGCGCCGGTTGCCGGGATCGATGCGTTCGGGTGAGTAGCCCAGCGGGAAGTCCTCGCCGGCCACCAGGCCGTTCCGCTCCAGGACGGGCCGCAGCACCTCGTCGGTGGTGCCGGGGAAACTGGTGGACTCCAGTACCACCAACGTCCCCGGTCGGAGGTGGTCGGACACGGTCTCCGCAGCCGCCAGGACCGCGCCCAGGTCCGGTCGTCCGTCAGGCCCCAGACCGGTGGGCACGCAGATCACCACGGTCTCGGCGCCTGCGATGACGGCCGGGTCGGTCGTGGGGGTGAAACCCCTGGCACGCATGGCGCGCAGCTCGGTGGACGGCACGTCCGGCACGTGCGAACGGCCCTCGGTGAGCGTGCGCACCACCTCCGGGCTCGTGTCGTACCCGGCCACCGCCATACCCGAGGCGGTAGCCGCCGCCGCCAGCGGCAGCCCTACGTAGCCGACTCCGACCACGACCAGATCGAAGGACACGTGCGCCCTTTCCACGACATCGGTTTGGGTTGCCGGCAACGGCGGTCAGGCTCGGAAGGTGGCGCCGAGCGCGGGCACGTGCGTGCCGTAGCCCTCCTCCACCGCCACCAGGGGCGAGAAGCACATCGGGTCGCTGTAGATCGTGACGTCGCCGTCGGTAAGGTTCGCCAGCACGTGCGCGCCCGGCGGGAGCGACTTGCAACCCCGGGGGTTGTCGTAGGTCTCAAGTGGAACGACCTCGACCGAAAACACGACCACCCGGCCAGTGGCCGCGTGCGCCGCGGGGGTGAACGGGACCAGCAGGACAACCGCAGCGAGCGCGCTGAGCATCACCCCGAACACGCGTTTCACGTCGCCTCCTCACTCAGGTGTTATTGCTGTCCGCAAGCTAACAGTCACCCAGAGCAAGAAGCAGCGCCTGAACCGGAACACCACTCGGCCAGGTTGCGGCCCGCCGGTGCGGGTTCATCCGCTTGGCTAAGACATGCCTGATCGGTGTGGTTGTTGGTGATCCGACCACCGATCGGGTTCACGAGGTCGAGCGACAACCACCGTCCAATCCGGCCGGTCAAGAAGAAGGTCAGACGCAAAGCGTGACGAAGCCGCAAGATGGCGGTCACGAAAACCACAACGCACCTCACCACTGCCTGTGGTGAGGTGCGTTGTGGTAGCGGGTGGGCGGGTGGTCAGGACAAGGTCGGCAGGACGTCCGTGGCCACTGTGTCCAGAATGGCCTCGTCACCGGCGAAGGGTCCCTCGTCCCTCGGCCACGGGGCGAGCACGTCGGTGAAGCCGAGTTCGTCCGCTCGCCCCAGGAAGTCCCGGTAGCACTCGATGCTCTGCAGGGAGAAGACCGGTGCGGCGTCGGTTTGCAGGAAGCGGCGGACCGTGGCGGGGCGGCGGGATGCTGCGGCCAGGGCTTCGTCGAAGCGGGTCGACAGCTCGGCCACGGACTTCCACCACGCGTCGAGGGTGTCGTGGGCCGAGCCCGTGGTGATCCAGCCCTCGCCCAGCCTCGCGGTCAGCGCCATGGCTTTCGGGCCGTTCGCGGCCATGACGAACGGTGTCCTCGGGCGCTGCACGCAGCCCGGGAAGTTGCGCGCGCCGACGGCCGTGTAGTACTCGCCGGAGTAGTCGACGCGCTCCTTGGTCAGCAGGGCGTCCAGCAGTTCCACGAACTCCTGGTAGCGGCGCGACTGGCTGGCCGGTTTGGTGGTGCCGCCGAACACCTCCACGTCATAGCCGCCCACCCCGCCCGCGCCGACACCGACCGTGAACCTGCCGTCCGACAGGTCGTCGAGGGCCATCACGTCCTTCGCGAACGGCACCGGGTGGCGGAGGTTCGGGGACGCCACCATGAAGCCCAACTCGACGCGTGACGTCACCAGAGCCGCCGCGCTCAGCGTCGACACCGCGCCGAACCACGGACCGTCGACCAGAGGACCCCAGCCCAGGTGGTCGAACGTCCACGCGTGGGCGAACCCGTACGCCTCCGCCGCCTGCCACCTCGGCTTCGCCTCGGCCCAGCGGTACTCCGGAAGGATGGTGATCCCCGCCCTCATGACTCTGCCCCGATCTCTTGGACCAACACTGCCGAACAGACACCGTGAACAGGCTCTGTGTTCATTCGAACAGAACAGCCGTTCGCAGTCAACACCGGATCGGGTGCGAGCCCAGAGACCGAGTTCCAGGGCAAAGAAGAACGCCTGCCCTCGGCCGGGGAGGCGAGGACAGGCGTTCAGCACGGCGAGCGGTCTAGCCCCAGATCGACGTCGCCCACTCGGGGTGGTCGACGAACGGGTTCCGGTTGCGCTGGTAGTTGTCGTAGATGACCTGGTTCCGGCGCTTCTCGAACGCGTCCGGCGGGTCCTGCGCGTTCCACTGCAGCAACACCGACAGCCTGCCGTGGTACGGCGCGGTGCCGTTGTTGACGTTGTTGTTCATCTCCAGGTTCGGGTAGCCGTCGCCACCCTCGTACCGCACCGCCATGTAGAAGAGCATCCGCGCCACGTCACCCTTCACGGCGTTGCGCGGCTCCCACGAGTCGGCGTCGGTGTAGTTGCCGGGAGCCTCGCCGACCGGCGAACCGCCCATGTCGAAGTCCTTGTTCCCGCGCTCCGCGTTCACCGACACGTCGTTCGGCCGCAGGTGGTGGATGTCGGTGCCCGGACCGGTCGCGGTGCCGAAGTCGCCGTGCGACTTGGCCCAGACGTGCTCGCGGTTCCAGTCGTTCGGATCGCCGCCGTTGCCCGTCTTGCTCTGTGAGCGGCCCTCGTAGAGCGTGATCACGTTGGCGCTGTTGTTCGGGTCCTGGTCGGTGACCTTCAACGCCTCCCACACCTGGTCGTACGAGAGCTTGGTGTTGGTCCGGATGATCCCGTTCAACGCGGTCTTCAACGACGCGCCGGTCTTGCCGATCGCGCTGCGGTAGTACGTGTCGTCGTAGCCGCCACCGGGAGTCGTGGTGGTCGTGACGTTCGTCGTGGTGGTCGTCGTGGGCGACGTGCCGGCGTTCGCGAACGCGGTCGGCGAGGTGAGGCCGGGGTGCGAGAAGTACGCGCCCAGAGGACCGGTCACGTCGATGCGCGCACCGAGCAGCCCGGGGTTGGTCCGCAGACCCCACTGGGCCCGGAACGCCGACGTGATCTGCACGTACAGCATCTGGCTGGTGCTCGTCTGACTGGGTGAGTCGGCCAGCGCCAACGCGTAGTCGGACGGGAAGTTCGACCGCACCACGGTGTTGGTGGCGGTGGGCTGCCCGACCACGTAACCGCGGACGGTGGCGGACGCGCCGCTCTGCTGCCCGATGGCCTGGGCGACGGTGATCGGCGTGGCGCCGGAGGCAGCGGTGGGGATCAGCAGGGCCGCCGCGAGGGCGACGACGGAAACGACAACGGCAAGGGGATTCAGCAGGGGTCGTAGTCGCACGATGGTGTGTCTCCTCCCGGAGCGCGGCGTCGCAGGGTGGCCGCACGCAGGCAGGATCGCACGAAAGATCACACGTCAGAGTGAATGATCAACGAATATTCGTAACTAGACGAGACGGTTCTTCACTTAACACTGAAGTTAATGGCAACAGAACCGTCGAGCACTTAAAGCTCGGGCACGGTGGTGGCCCGCGACAGCAGCTCGGCATCGGCCGTGTGGTGCTCCACCACCGCGGCGCAGAACGACAGGCAGTGCGACCGCAGGTCAGAACCCCGCACGCCACCGGACGGGTCGTTCCTCAGCTCGTCCAGCCGCTCGCGCAGCGCGATGTGCACCTGGACCAGCTGGTTCCCGAACGCCACCAGGCGCGACGACGGTTCGACGGCGTGCTCACCTCCGGCCCCAGACGGCGATCGCGGGCATCGGGATCACCAGCCCGCCGGCGCCGTCCTCGAACCGCGCCGCCGTCTCCCGCACCCTCTGTTCGATCTTCGCACGGTCGCCGTCGCTCTGGCCGTCGAGCAGGGCGCCCGTGCGCACGGTCGCCTGCCGGTAGGCCGGGAACAGCTCGTCCACGCTCTCCAGGTGCCAGTCGAGGTGCAGCACCTCGGCCCCGGTGTCGGCGAACCCCGCGTCGGACAGCGACGCACGGCAGTTGTCCGGCTCGCTGTAGTGGTAGAAGTCCGGCCCCTCGGGCAGCGTCACGGGCTCGCCGAACTCCATGATCGCGTCGGACAGCAGCGAGAACCCGACCGCCTCCGCCGGCGACGCCCACACCGTGAAGCCGAACGCGCCACCGGGCGCGAGCACCCGGCACGCCTCCCGGATCGCGCGCTCGGGATCGCTGAGGTGCAGCAGCCCGAAGTTCATCACGACCCGGTCGAACACCGCGTCGGCGAACGGCAGGTCGAGCGCGTCACCGACCCGGAAGTTCACATCCGGGAACAACTCGCGCGCTTTGTCCACCATCTGCGCGGAGAAGTCGAGCCCGATCGCCCGCGCACCTCTTCGGGAAGCCGCAGCCGCGACATATCCCGGCCCGGTCGCGATGTCGAGCAACCGCGTTCCGGGGTCGACGCCGACCGCGTCGAGCAGTCCCGAACCGGCCGACCCGGTCAACTCGCCCCAGGACCTGTGATATCTGTCCACCACGCGTTGCCAGCGCGACAACTCGAAGGTGCGGAAATCCTGGGCGTCCTGCGACAAACCCCCAGGCGACAAACCCCCGGACAACGTGCCTCCCCAGTACGCGCACGACCATTCCGACCGCCGGTCGATCAGGCGGCGAAGGGTGCGACGAGGGATGCTAGCGGACGGCGCAAGCCCGCCGCCCAGCCCAGGCGGTGCCTGTGACCTGCACATATAGGCAGATTATGCAGGTGGTTGCGTCAACCGGGTGAAGTATCGCACTACGATGTGTTTCGGATTTATTAATCTCAGTCAATCTCGATCTCCCCCACTGGTCCAATGCAGTGAACGTGCCTGACACCGGCGTAACCAAGTGCGGCCGATCGGCTCAGCAAGCCGTCCGATCGGCCGACGGAGCCGCAAAATTGCGGTCGCAGAAGTGCGGACACCGATGTAATGTCCCCGACCGCGACTTCATCTGTTGACTAGGGGGAACCGATGTCCGTCGTTCGAGAGGAGTCCGCCTGTCCCGGTCCCGCAGAGCGGGAACTGGACACCGCTTACCCGGAAATAGTTCGGGCAACCGAGAATGTGCTCGACCCGTACGCGTCCGATTTGACCGCTCTCGGCCTCGACTCCGCCTCCCTGGTCCGCGGTGCCGCCGACCTCGCCGTCGGCGACTTGTTCGCGCTCGCACGAAGGGACCCGGCGAGCCTGGGCTCCTGGCAGTACGTGCTGGAGGCCTACACGTGCTTCCAGGCCGTGCTCGCCTACCGCGTCGCGCACGAGGTGCTGACCGCGCCGGGCGACGACCCGTGGCGGCAACGCGTGCTGGCGCGCAAGATCTCCGAGACGGCGAAGGTGCGCACGGGCGTGGAGATCCACCCCGGCGCGACCATCGGCCCGCGGTTCATCATCGACCACGGCATGGGCACGGTCATCGGCGAGGACGCCACCATCGGCGCCGACTGCTACATCCTCCAGGGTGTGGTGCTGGGCGCGCTGGGCATCGCCGACAACGCCGCGGGCAGGCGGCACCCCACGCTCGGCGACCGGGTGCAGGTCGGCGGTTTCGCCCGCGTGCTCGGGCCGATCACGGTGGGCGACGACGTCATGATCGGCAGCCACGCGCTGGTCCGGGCCGACGTGCCGGCGGGCGCGCAGGTGGCCGTGCTGCACCAGTACCAGATGGTCGCCGGACCGCGGCCGATCACCGTATACGGCGTGGAAGGGCTCGGCGAGTACCGGTTCCGGTTGCACGGCAACGACCTCGACCGCCCCGGCCTCGAAGTGCAACTGCTCGGCCCGACCCAACTGCCGCTCGCGTCCGGCGACTGGTCGGTGCTCCAGGGCAACGCCAAGTGCCTCACGTTCCAGATCTCGCCGCGGGCGCGTGGGCTGCGCTCGGTGGCGCACATCCGGGTCCGGCACGGCGGGTCCGAGGTGACCGTCGGCATCCCCCTCGCCCGCAAGTCACGGGTGGCCACGCTGCCGCGCACCGTCGCCGGCTGACCGCCGCCGCTCCAACAGCACAACCCTTTCCCAGTCTGGAGATCCCGGTCGATGTCCGCACCTGAGATCGAGGCGCCGCGGCCTGCCGCCGCGACCTCGACGCCCGGTCAACCCCGCAAGCAGACGGCGCTGATCGCGGTGAGCTTCACCGCCGTCGTGCTGATCTGGGGCTCGACCTGGATCGCGATCAAGCTCGCCGTCGCCGACATGCCGCCGCTCACCGCGTCCGGCCTGCGCTTCATCGTCGCCGCACCGGTGTTCATCGTGGCCTGCCGCGCGCTGCGCAACCCGCTGCGCTACCCGAGCGGCATGGGCTGGTTCTTCGTCTTCATGGTCGGCTGCTACTTCACCGTGCCGTTCTTCCTGTTCAACTACGGCGAGCTGTACGTGTCGTCGGGCCTGGCGTCGATCTGCGTGTCGTCGGTGTCGATCCTCATGATCGTGTTCAGCGTGCCGATCCTGCGCACCCGCATCACCACCACGCAGGCCGCGGCCGTGCTGGTCGCGTTCGCCGCCCTGGGCACGCTGATCGTGCACTCGCAGGGCGTGGCGGTGACGAACGTCGTGGGCGTCGCGGCGCTGCTCGGCGCGGCGGTGATCCACGCGCTGGCCTACATCATGATCAAGAAGCACGGCGGCAGGATGCCGACGCTCACGTTGAACACCCTGCCCATGGCCGTCGGCGGCGTGCTGCTGACCGGTCTGGGTCTGCTGGTCGAACGGCCGGGCGCGGACGCGTTCACCACCCGCAGCGTCGGCGCGACGATCTACCTCGGCGTGGTCGCGTCCGCCATCGGGTTCGCGGTGTACTTCTGGCTGATCCAGCGGATGGACACGGTCATCGTGTCGTTCGCGTTCGTGCTGTTCCCGATCATCGCCCAGTTCCTCGCGGTGGTGATCGAGGGCGCGTCGTTCGGCTGGGTCGACCTGCTGCTGACGCTGGTCATCCTGGGCGCCTTCGGTGTCACGCAGTGGAACCAGCGCAAGGTGCTGCCGCCGCCCGCCACGCTGGACGGCGACGGGCGGCCGACCGACGCGGCGCTCGCCGAGGTCTACCGGCACGTGCTGGCCCGGTACCCGTCCGAGGCGTGCGGGTTCATCCGGGCCGGTGGCGTGAAGGACTGCGTCAACGTGATCGAGGACCGGCCCGAGGTCTACGACCGGGAGAGCCGGACCGGGTACGCGTTCGGCGTGGACGACCTGCGCGAGCTGGAGGACTCGTTCGACGGCGACGACCCGGTCCGCGTCATCTACCACTCGCACCCCGACGCGGGCGCGTACTTCAGCGACGAGGACCACCGGTTCGCGGTGTTCGAGGGCACCCCCGTGTACCCGGTGCGGCACCTGGTCGTGGACACCTCGCAGGACGAGGTGCTCGGCGCCCGGCTGTTCGACTTCGACGCCGACCTCGGCCGCTACACCGCGATCGCGACCTTCGGCGCGCCGCGCGAGAAAACCATCCCCCCGCACGTCACGCAGGAGTGAGCATGGGCAAGGGCATCGCCGATTCGGTGCTGGACGCGATCGGCGACACGCCGATCGTGCGGCTGTCCCGGTTGGAGCCGGACCTGGACCGCGAGCTGCTGCTGAAGCTGGAGCTGCTGAACCCCGGCGGCAGCCACAAGGTGCGGATCGCGTTGAACATGATCCTGGAGGCGGAGAAGGACGGCGAGCTGGTCCGCGGCAGCGGCCAGACCATCATCGAGTCCACCGGCGGCAACACCGGGATCGGGCTGGCCATGGCGTCGGCGATCCTCGGCTACCGGCTGGTCCTGGTGATCCCGGACAACTACAGCCCGGCCAAGCAGCGGCTGCTGCGCAGCTACGGCGCCGAGGTGCGGCTGTCCGACCACACGCTGGGCAACAACTCGCACGCCGACATGGCGTTGGGGCTGCTGTTCGACAACCCGGACTGGGTGATGCTCAACCAGCAGGCCAACCCGGCGAACCCGGCGATCCACGAGCGGACCACGGCGGTGGAGATCATGGCCGCGCTCGGGTCACGGCTGCCGGACGCGCTGGTCGCGGGCGTCGGCACGGGCGGGCACATCACCGGGGTCGGTCGGGTGCTGTCGGAGCACAACCCGTCGATGCGGGTCGTGGCCGTGCAGCCGGAGGGCTGTTCGTTGCGGGAGAACCGGTTCGTGACGCACTCGATCCAGGGGCTCGCGGTCGGGTTGGTGCCGGCGGTGCTGGACATGAGCCTGGTCTCGGACGAGGTGCAGGTGTCGTTCGACGAGGCGCGGCAGATGATGCAACGGGTCATGCGGACCGAAGGGCTGGCGGTCGGCATCTCGTCCGCGGCGAACCTGGTGGCGGCGTGCCGGGTGGCACGAACCCTGCCCGCCGGGTCGCGGGTGCTCACGTTCGCCTACGACGGGGTGCACGACTACCTCGACGCGCTGCCCGACGACGTGGCGGTCGAAGGCGCGGCCGTTGAAAGCTCGCTGGTCGAAGGCTCGCTCGCCGGGGAAGCGCGGTGACCCTGTTCCTGGACGCGGACCGGACGGTCCGGCCGTTCGCACAGCACCGGCCCACCGAGGGCGCGCGATCCGTGCTGCCCGCCGTACTGGGTGCGGACCTCCAGGTGCCGTTGGGTTCCGGCGCGACGGCGTCGTTCGCGAACTTCGACCACGCCGCCACCGCGCCGTGCATGGTCGCCGTCGCCGAGGCCGCGCAGGCGTTCCTGCCCTGGTACGCCAGCGCCCACGAGGGCTCCGGCACGCTGTCCGCGATGTCCACCGCCCGCTTCGAAGAGGCGAGACGGGTGGTGCGCGGGTTCGTGGGCTGCCGGGACGACGACTACCTGGTGTTCACCCGCAACACGACCGACGCGGTGAAGCTGCTGGCGATGGCCGTGCCCGACGGGACGACGGTGGTGGTGTTCTCGAGCGAGCACCACGCTCTGCTGCTGCCGTGGCAGAACGTGCACCGGCTGCCGATCCCGTCCTCCGTGGAGGACATGCTGACGTCGTTGGACGAGGCGCTGCGGACGCTCGGCGGCTCGGTGCTGGTGGCGGTGAGCGCGGTGCTGAACGTGACCGGCGAGCTGATGCCGTTGGAGGACGTGGTCGCGTTGTGCCGTCGGCACGGCGCGCGGATCGCGGTGGACGCGGCGCAGTTGGCCGCGCACCAGCCGATCGACATCGCCGGGCTGGACGTCGACTACGTGGCGTTCAGCGGGCACAAGATGTACGCGCCGTTCGGGATCGGCGTGCTGGCGGGTCGGCCGGACTGGCTGGCGCGGGCACGTCCGCACCTGGCCGGGTGCGGCGCCACGGTGGACGTCGGCGACGGCAGCGTGACGTGGGCGTCCGGGTCGGTGCGGCACGAGGCGGGCGGGGCGAACGTGGTGGGCGCGGTCGCGTTGGCGGCGGCCTGCCAGACGCTCCGGTCGGCGTGGAACTCGGTGATGCCGTACGAATCGGTGCTGCTGAACAGGTTGCGGACGGGGTTGGCGGAGATCCCGGAAGTGGTCGAGGTGTCGTTGTTCGGCGCGACCAGCGAACGGGTGGCGATGGTCGCGTTCACCGTGGACGGTGTCGATTCGGCGCTCCTGGCGACGGCGCTGTCGGTGGAGTACGGCATCGGTGTCCGGCACGGCGATTTCTGCGCCCAACCGCTGGCACGTCACCTGTCCCGCGAACGCCCGGCCGTCCGCGCCAGCCTGGGGCTGGGCATCGGGGTGGACCACGTCGACCGCCTGGTGGACGCGATCCGCACGATCAGCGAGATCGGGCCGCGCCTGTACTACGTCGCGGAGAATGGCGCGTGGTGGCCGAGCACGGAGGCCACCGGCTCCCGCCTCCACGTGCCGCCGTCGCGGTAGCTCAGCCTGCGGTAGCTCAGCCTGCGGTGGGGTAGCTCGCGGTGGGTGGTTCTCGCGGTGGGTCAGCCGGCCACGGACACCGGTTCCTTGCTCCGCGCCCAAGCGGCCAAGCGCGGCGCGAGGAGCCGGTACACCTCCGGGTCCAGCGCCATGCCCGTGTGCGAGCTGCTCACCTCGACGCAGTCCGCGCACGGATCGGCGCACAGCTCCCACGGCGCGATGGCGTCGTTGCGGGAGAACACCGCGATGGCCAGCACCTTCAGCGGCGTGGCCAACCCGGCGGAGTTCGTGTCGTAGCACGCGCCCGTGAAGCAGTCCTCGTCCAACAGGCCCGGAACGCCCGCCGCGGACAGTCGGGCCAGCTTCCGCGCCACGCGGAGCACGCTGGGGTGCGCGCCCAACTGGTCCAGCACCGGGCTCGCGAGCATCACCAGGCCACGCACCAACTCCGGCCTGCGCACCGCCAGGATCCTGGCCAGCCCGCCGCCGCGGCTCTGCCCGAACAGGACGACCCGGTCGCCGGTCGCCTCGGCGTGCGCCTCCAGACGGCGTTCCAGGCGTTCGACCAGTGCGGTCGTGCAGCCCACGTTCAGGCCGATGCGTGCTCCGATCGGGACGTAACCGCGTTTGCGGAGCCACTTGCCGGTCAGGTGCAGGCTCCGGTCGCCGAAGCCGAAACCCGGCACCAGCAGGACACCGAGGCCGCGGCCTTCACCGGGATCGGCGCCGCGCCACGCAGGGTGGGCCAGCAGGCGGGGGATGCCGAGCATCGCCACCAGCACCTGTTCCCGGGCCACCGCACGTGTCGCCTGGACCACGCCTATCCGACCTCCCTGTCAGGTACAGGAGGATTCCCCGTTCTTTGCCTTCCATTCCTCGGAAGTCCGTTCGTTTGCGGTACAAAACGCTGGGAACCACTGTCCTATGTGGTTGTGGAGACCGCCGGGCGTGTACCGGCCCCAGGAGGACACGTGGCTGCTGGCCGAGGCGTTGACGGACGCGGGGATGCCGCGTGGCGGGCGGGTGCTGGACGTGTGCACCGGAACCGGTGCGTTGGCGGTCGCCGCTGGCCTCGGCGGTGCGGGTGAGGTCACGGCGGTCGACCTGTGTCGACGTGCTCTCCTCACCACCTGGCTCAACGCTCGAATGCGCGGCCTCCGGGTACGCGTGCGCAACGGCGACTTCGGTGATCTCGTCGGCGACGGCGAGTTCGACGTCGTCACGGCCAACCCGCCTTACGTGCCCAGCGCGTCGGTGCCGGAACGAGGACGTGCGCGGGCGTGGGACGCGGGGCCGGAAGGGCGTTCCGTGCTCGACCGGTTATGCGCGGTGATGCCGTTGTTGTTGGCGGCGAAGGGCATCGGGCTCGTCGTGCACTCGTCGCTGTGCGATTCGGACCTCACCCTGCGGCAGTTGCGCGGCGGTGGGTTGAAGGCTTCGGTGGTGGCCCGCCGCACGGTGCCGTTCGGGCCGGTCATGCGTGAGCGGGCCGGGTGGTTGGCCCGGCGCGGGCTCATCGAGGACGGCCAGGAACACGAGGAGCTGGTGGTGATCCGTGCCGACGCCGCGTGACGCGCGAGTGGTGACCGTCGTGCCCGGCGGCCCCGTCCTGGTGGAGGGGCCGGTCGAGTTGCGGCTGGACGACGGGACGGTGGTGTGCTCGGACCGGTTCGTCGTCGCGGTGTGCGCGTGCCGCCGCAGCAAGCGTTACCCGCTGTGCGACACGAGCCACCGCAAACGCCGCTGACCGTTCTTGCCGTTCTTGGTCAGAGGTCAGAGGGGCAGGCGCAGCGCCGTCCGCCCCTCTTTCCACGCGTTCAACAGGTGGTCGCCCAGGCGTTGTTCCAACAACTCCGTGGCCTGCACGCCGAACACGACGGACTCGGTCAGCTCCGGCTCACGGGCCAGCAGGTCGCCGATCACGTCCCGGCGCATCACCTGCTCGTGCACCGCGTCCGCCTCGATGTGCTCGGTGAAGAACTCCACGCAGTCGGGGTGCGCGTCCAGTCGCTCCAACGCCTTCGCCATCCGCGCGGCACTGGGCGCGGTGGTGATCTCGGCGGCGGCGAAGTGCCCCACCAGTGCCCCGCGCAACGACCGGTGCAGCCCGCACAGCGACATCAGGTTCACCGTGGCCAGCGTCTCGGCGGGCGCGTGTTCCAGGTAGTGCAGGTATCCGTCGTGCAGACCGGCGCCGACGAGTAGGTCCGCGAACAGCCGCGAGTGCATCCGGTCGGCACGCCCGCCGCCGAACTCGTCGAACTCCACGGC
This sequence comes from Saccharothrix deserti, assembly GCF_009769385.1. Taxonomy (GTDB): domain Bacteria; phylum Actinomycetota; class Actinomycetes; order Mycobacteriales; family Pseudonocardiaceae; genus Actinosynnema; species Actinosynnema deserti. The sequence continues at coordinate 217,450 of NZ_ML775961.1, read as the reverse complement.
CACCAGCGCCGCCTTCGCCGGGCCGCGCAGGCGCGGGATCACCCACGCGTGCGGGTCGGCCTCCTTGAGGTGGTAGATCGACCGCAACGCCAGGTACTCGCGCATCTGCCACCACTCCCCCTCGTCCTTGAGGTAGTGGCTCACGCCGACGCCGTCGACCGGCTCGACCAGCAGTTCGTCCAGCACGCCGGCGATGTCCGCGCCGCCGGGCACGTCGGCGCGCAGAGCACCGAGGAACACCCGTTCCAGTGCGGTGCGGAACCGCAGGAGTTCCGGGTTCCACTCCCAGTCGTCCGACACGCCCGCGAAGCCCTGGTAGTGCAGCTCGTAGCACACGTGCAGGGCCAGTTGCAGGTCCTCGCCGTACGGGTCCGCCGACACCCGCGACGGCAGGTCGGCCGGCGGGTCGGCGCGCAGGGCGTCGATCACGACGGCGGACAGGGGACCGCGCGGGGTCGGCAGCACGGCCTGGTCGACGGTCGGGTCCACAGTGGTCATGACGTGGGGTTACCCGTTCCGTCGAGGCGCACGCCGGTCGAGGCGCACGTAAGCAGGTCGACCGCGGCCTCCGGTGATCCGGCCCGGCGCTGTCGTTGCGCGCCCGTGCCGTCGACCAGCACATCGCGTACCAGCGACCGGATGTGATCGCGGTCGTCACCCAACGCGTCGGACACGTGCTCCAGCAACGCCTCCACCAGCTCGAGCGCAGGCACCTGACGTGCGACGACCGGGTCCACGCCCGGTCCGGACAGCCCGTACCGGGCCGCCGACCACACCGCCGCCGCCAACACCTGGTCGTCCGGTTCCGGCGCGGTTCCGGCGGATCGCGCCGTGTCCACGAGAGCCCTGGTCAGACCGGCTTGGAGCACGGCGTCGTCCACCGTCGCCGCGGTGTCGGCGACGCGCACCTCGACGGTCGGGTACCGCGGTGACGGCCGGGCCAGCCAGAACGTCATGGCGGCGTCCACCAGCACCCCGCAGTCCACCAGCCGGGCCACCCGCGCGTCGTGCTCGGCAGCCGTTCGGAAGAGCGGCGGCACGCCCGAGCCGGGGAACCCCGACTGGTCCATGATCCGCCAGCTCGCGTAGCCGGTGTCGCGGCCCCGGTCGAACGGCGAGTTCCCGCCCAGCGCGAGCAGCGTCGGCAGCCACGGCCGCAGGTGGTCGACCACGTGCACGGCCGTCTCCCGGTCGGGCACGCCGACGTGCACGTGGCAACCGCAGCACTGGTACCCGCTCACCTGGCCGCGGTACACCGACTCGATCCGCTCGAACCTCTCCCCCGCGCTCAACCGCGGTTCCGGGTCGGCGAGCGGCGGCGACCCGGACGGGAGCAGCCGCACGCCCTCGGCGTGAGCGGCGCCGGCCAACGTGCGCCGACCGGCTGTCAGCTGGTCGCGCAATTCGTCCAGGTCATCGCACACACCGCTGGCGAACTCCACCTGCGTGCCGCTCAGCTCACGGTGGACTTCCGCGCCCGGCGGCAGCGCGCCCACGCGTGCCAGAACGTCCGCCGCGCGGGGCACCGGGCGACGGGTCGACGGGTCCACGAGGAGGAATTCCTCCTCGACGCCCACCGTCATCAGGCCGGATCACGCCTTGGCAGGGGCTTGGTCGCCGGGCCTTCGAGCACGGCGCCGTCCACGTCGAACCGCGACCCGTGGCACGGGCAGTCCCAGCTGTGCTCGGCGGAGTTGAATCGGACCAGGCAGCCGAGGTGGGTGCAGCGCAACGACACGCCGTGAACGCCGCCCGCGTCGTCGCGGTACACACCGGCCTTGCCCACGCCGTCGCGCACCACCCGCGCCTCGCCGGGCGGGACGTCCGCGACCGACTCGACCTCGGCCGGCTTCAGCCGGTCGCCGACCAGGTCCACGGCCACTTTCACGTTCAGCTTGGCCAACTTCGGGGTGGCGCCCAGGGTGAGCCGGTGGGGGCTGAACCGCTCCGCCAGCCGGTTGTCCCGGCCCACGACCAGGTCGGTCAGCAGGTCCGCGGCCATGGTGCCGTTGCTCAGGCCCCACTTCATGAACCCGGTCGCGCCGTACAACGTGGTCGAGCCGGGTGTGTAGGGGCCGATCATCGGCAGGTTGTCGTAGGACGTCGGGTCCTGGGCGGACCAGCGGTGGGTCACCTCAGCGACGTCCCAGTGCTCGCGGGCGAACGCGGCCAGCTCGGCGTACGGGTCGCCTGCGGACGATCCGGTCGGGTGGCCGCGCCCGGCGACGATCAGCAGGTCACCGGACCTCGACAGCGACCACGACCTGCTGCCCGTGCTGATCGCGAGACCGGTCGGCGGCGTGCCGGACCGCAGCCTCGCGGCCACGCAGTAGGAGCGCGTCGGCTCCAACCGCGCGAAGTACAGGCCCCGGTCCAGGATCGGGTAGTGCGTGGCGATCACGACGCGTCCGGCGACGACCGTGCCGCGGTCGGTGTGGACGCGGCACGGCGCGCCGTCGTCGACGCCCAGCACCCGGCTGCCCTCGTAGATCCGGCTCCCGTCGCCGTCCACGACCTCCGCGAGGCCGCGCACGTAGTTCACCGGGTGGATCGCCAACTGGTCGTCCAACCGCACCGCGCCCGCCACCGGGAACGACACGCCCATCAGCTCACCGCGATCGCGTGACACCGGCAGGCCCGCCGTGATCGCGGCGGTGCCCTCTTTCTCGACGGCGGGCAGTTCGTCCTCGGTGAACGCGAACGTGTAAGCGGGCATCCGCCGCAGGTCGCACTCGATGCCCTCTTCGGACACCAGCGCCGCCACCCGCTCGACGGCGGCCGCGTTGCCGGTGGCGTAGTCGGCCGCCGCCTCGGCACTGTGCTTGCGCTCGATCCGGGAGTACACAGTGGACTGCAGCGCGGTGACCTTGGCGGTGTTGTTGCCGCTCACCCCGCTGCCCACCCGGTCGGCCTCCACGAGCGCCACCCGCAGACCCTCGCGCTTGAGCAGCAACGCCGTGGTGACCCCGGTGATGCCCGCACCGACGACCGCGACGTCCACGGTCGTCTGGCCGGTGAGCACGGGGAACCGGCCGTGCGGTATCGCCTCCGACCACAGCGAGTGTCGGGCCGTCGTGGTCGCTTCCGTCATGCTAAAGCTCATACCCAGGCTGTTCGCGTTCGAACCACGGCCTCCGGGGCAACCCAGGCCCATGCGCACCTTCGCCGACCTCGACGACCTCGTCGCGCTGATCGAGGACCGGTCGCCCGCGCACGAGTTGTTCGTGCGCTGGTCACGTGGTCCTGAGGCGGACGGCGGGCGGAGCAGCCGGGACGGGTTGACCGGTGGGCAGCTGCCCGGTCTGTCCGCCAACCCTCTGGCGGCCGAGCCGTGGTGGGGCGACCGGCCGCTGCGGTTGTGGGTGGCCCGACGCCTGCACGACTACCGCCACCTGCGGGAACGCCGTGGGCCGGGCGTTCGACCGTGGGTGCTGGAGGGGGAGGAGGTCGGGCGCGGGCCGGACAACGAGCCCCTCGTCCAGTGCCGTCACCCGGTCGGGTGGATTTCCGACGAGGTGATGACTGAGTGCGAACACTTGGTCGAGGAGCACGCCGACACCGACTGGGGTCCCCTCGACCGCGAGAGCTAACCGACGGTGAACGTCCTGGTCGTGCCGGTGAACGGGGTGATCGCGCCGGTCCAGCCGTTCTTCCAGTCGCCGTGGTGCACGATGCGGTACGTGCCCGCCAGGGTGTCCGCGGGGATCGTCCACGTGATCGTGGCGTTCGAGTTCGCCACGCCCTCGCGCTGCCAGCGGTACCGGGTTGACCAGTCGCCGTCGTCGGCGTGCCGAGTCCACCGGCCGCCGACCAGGCGCTGGACCTCGAGGAACGTGCCGTTGCGGTGCAGGTTGTTCTTCGGGTGCCCGGTCACGAACACCGCCGTGGCGGTCTGGCCGCGCGCGTAGGTCGTGGCCGGTTCGGTGAGGACGTCGCCGAACTCGCGTCCCGACGGCTTGTCGTCGAACACCACCCCGGTCTGGAGGTTGATCTCGGTGAACGGCGGCTTGGCCGGCGTCGCGCCCGGCGCGAGCGGCGTGCCCGCGCGCAGGGACGCGGCGAGCTTGGCGAACTCCTGCTGGTAGGCGGGCAGGGTGTTGCGGCCGAACAGGGTCGAGCCGCCCTCGTACTGCTGGAGGTCGTACTCCTCCGGGGTGGTCACGTACTGGCTGTAGTCGTTGGCGTAGCCCTGGACCAGCACGTTCTCGACTGGCACGCCGGCCTCGGCGGCCACCGCCTTCCGGATGCGCAGACCGGCCACGATCGTCACCTCACCCGGCACGGCGACCAGGTGCAGCGGTCCGATCTTCACGATCTGCAACGGCAGCACGTTCGGCGTGGCCCGCACCAGACCGGTCGGCACCAGCGACGCCTTCGGGTACTGGCAGTCCCGCAGCCACTGCGGCACCTCGACGTCCAGCGGCTCGAACAGCTGCTTCCACGGGCTCGTCATGCCCTCGCGGAAACCGGGGATCGCCGGACCGTCCTCCACGCTGCCCGCCATGGTGGACGCGCCGACCACGCCCGGACACGTCGTGCCCGGCCGTCCGTCGGTGGTGTACCGGCCGTCGACCGCGACCGCCGACATGTCCACGAACCGCATCCGGTAGTCCACTCCCCCGGTGACCGGCGTCTGCGGACCGGCGAACACCTGCTGCGCCTTGCGGTTCTGCCGCTCGCCGATGATGCGGGTGTTCTCGACCTCGTCCTCGGTGGGCCCGGAACCGGGGCGCAGGTTGAGGTTGGGCGACATGTCGCCCGCGTTCGTGTTGGGGAACGCGGCGACGAAACCGGGCCGGTCCTCCAGGTACCGCACGCCCCGGTCGTCGTGCTCCCACTGGTAGGCCGCGTAACCCTTGTTGTCCGGGCTGATCAGGGTGTTCTTGTTCGTCAGCGACGTGTTGTGGGTGGCGAACCAGCTGATCGCGCCGACGTCCGCGCCGTTCTGCCGGAACCGCAGCACGGTCATCGCGGGGTCGATGGCCCGCGGGAAGTACGCCTTGTCCGCCGCCGGGTTCTGCTCGAACGCGACCCGCGAGCGGTTCACGCTGGCGTCGGTCAACTCGCCGCGTCCCAGGGACAGCTCGCCCGGTTTGAGGTCTTCGTGCGCCCGCACGACCGATTCCGTGATGCCGTCCGTGATCGCGTTCAAGGTCTGCGGCTGCATGCCGAGGATCGACAGGTTGTAGGCGAGGTTGTGCGAGTAGCCGCCGGGTCCGGCGTGCGCGTGGGTGGCGGAGAGCAGCACGTTCTCCCTGGTGTAGAGCGAGCCGTAGCGGGTCTGGAGCTTCGCCAGCACCGCTTCCTGCACCGCCCGGAAGATCATCGCCAGGTCCGCGTTGACGTACACGACGCGCTTGCCGCTGGCCTGGTCGACCACCACGAACGCGCGGGAGCGCTGGCGCTGGTGCACGCCGGTGGTCTTCTGGTCGAACGCCGAGTAGCCCATCATCCCGTTCTCGGCGGCGGGGCCCGTGACGTCGGAGATGCCCCGCCCGACCAGGTACGGCTGCGGCGCCGCGTCCGCCACCGGTAGACCGACCACGACCAGCGCGCTGATCAGCGCGGATGCCGTTAATGACCGCCGAGAGACCCGCATTCGCACTCCCCGACCCGAGATACGCGAAACCTCTTCACCTTTACTGGACGGTAGGTGATCCAGGCCACGCGGGGCAACCCCCGTCCGGCCCCACCCAGCGTCACCGTCGGACCATGTTGATGACGTTGATCCACGCCGAGCGCCGTCCCCGCCGGCCCGCCGTGGCGCGGGCGTGCAGGCAGGCGGCGTAGCCGGCCAAGGAGGCGAAGGCGACCGTCTTCCTTCGGGGCCCAGCCCCAGAACCGGCCCCACGCCTGCTAGGTGTTGCGGGTCATGACGTTGGTGACAGCCGATAGGGGCTGAAGCAGGATGCCGGTGCGCGGAGCACGCCGCGCCCACCGGGCACGGGCCGATCGTACGAGTGCGCGGGGTCGTCGGGGTCGTCGGGGTCAGGAGGAGGCAGCGCTGATGTTGACCATCCAGGAGATGCCGAACTTGTCCTGGCAGGCGCCGTACTCGTCGCCCCACATCTGCTTCTCCAGCGGCGTGAGGACGTTGCCGCCGTCGGACAGCTTCTCCCAGTAGCCGTGCAGCTCGTCGGCATCGTCACCGCTGAGGCAGATGGTGATGTTGTCGCCCGCGTTGACGGACATGCCGGGCGGGGTGTCGGCGCCCATCAGCGTGAAGCCGCTCGGCGTCTCCAGCATGCCGTGCATGATCTTCTCGGCCTCCGGCGCGTCCGTGGCGCCGTACTCGCCGAACGTGTTGAGCGACAGGGTGCCGCCGAAAACGGATTCGTAGAACTCCATCGCCTCGCGGGCGTTTCCAGCGAAGCTGATGTACGGGTTCAGTCGCGAGGTCACCGGGTCCTCCTCGGGGTCGTGTCGGCGGGCTCATCCTGGCAGCAGGCGCGGGATGCCGCAGGGCGGGAACGACCAGCGTGTCGCCTGTGGGCGGTCCGCGGTCGGGGCATATCCGATTGCGGTCCTCTCGGCGGTTCCTCCACGATGACAGGCCGACATCGCGGCGATCAGGAGACGGCACATGGAGCACACCTACCGGGTCATGGTGCGGGGCCGGTTCACCGACCTCGACGACGTCGGCCGCGCCCGACTGCTGGCCGCCGTCGACCGGCACGGTGTGCTCGACAACGGCTTCTCCGAGGACGGCGCGCTGTCCTACGACCGGTCGCTGGACTTCTTCAGCTTCCGCGTGGTGTTGCGCGCCGAGGTCGCGGCGACCGATCGGGCGGTGTGCGACCGGGCCCTCGCCCTGGCCGCCCGAGCGGTCGAGGAGTTCGGCGTGGACTTCCGCGACATGCGTGCGTCGGCGACCGATATGGACCTGATCAAGGTGCGACGTCCGAAGCGGGCCGGTTAGCCCTCCGACCGCAGGCGGGGCGGCGATCGGGGCTCGTGTCGGCCGTGCCGCGTGCTTTACGTCCTGGCGACCTTGGCCACGGCGGACGGACGTTGGGGAGTTCCTGGGGGCGCTGTACTCGTGAACGGCGGCGTTATGCCCTTTGCGCGATCATCGTTGGCATGCACCTGGATCTGAGCGGGAAGACGGCGCTGGTCACCGGTTCGACGCAGGGTATCGGCGAGGCGATCGCGGTGGCGTTGGCGCGGGCCGGTGCGCGGACCGCGGTGAACGGGCGCAAGGCCGAGGCGGTCCACGAGGCGGTGGCGCGGCTGCGTGAGCAGGTGCCGGGGGCGAACGTGGTCGGCGTGCCGGCGGACGTGTCGACGGATTCCGGCGCCGCCGCGCTGGTCTCGGTGCTGCCCGAGGTGGACGTGCTGGTGAACAACGTCGGCATCTTCGGGGCGCGGCCGGCGTTGGAGATCAGCGACGACGAGTGGCGGCGGTACTTCGAGGTGAACGTGCTGTCGGCCGTTCGACTGACGCGCACCTACCTGCCGGGGATGCGGGAGCGCGGGTGGGGGCGCGTGCAGTACATCGCCAGCGACTCGGCCGTGGTGATCCCGGCGGAGATGATCCACTACGGGATGTCGAAGACGGCGCTGCTGGCCGTGTCGCGCGGGTTCGCGAAGGAAGCGACGGGCAGCGGTGTGACGGTGAACTGCGTGATCGCGGGGCCGACGCACACCGGTGGGGTGGAGGACTTCGTCTACCAACTGGTGGACCGTTCGCTGCCGTGGGAGGAGGCGCAGCGGGAGTTCATGCGCGTGCACCGGCCGCAGTCCCTGCTGGGGCGGCTGATCGAGCCGGAGGAGATCGGCAACCTGGTGGTGTACCTGGCGTCACCGCAGGCGTCGGCGACGACCGGGGCGGCGGTGCGGGTGGACGGGGGTTACGTCGACTCGATCCTGCCGTGACCAACGGGCCCGGGATCGCCGTGCCGTTGGTGTCGAAGGCCTCGTGGGTGAGTTCCGCACGGCCCAACAATCGGATATCTCCGGTGAGCGGTGTGGGCGATCATGGCAGGACATGCACGCCCACGTGGCCGACCCGGCGCTCGCCTACCCCGCCCAGTCCGCCGCCCGGGTCGACCGCATCGCAGTCGTGCGGGACCGATTGGCCGACCTGCTGCGGGCGCGGCACGCCGCCGTGGTGCCACGATCGCGGTTCGGCCTGATCCACGGCGAGCTGGGCCCCGACCACGTCCTGGTCGACGACGACCGCGACGAGCCGGTGGTCATCGACATCGAGGGCACGATGTTCTTCGACGTCATCACCGGGATTCCTGTTTTCCGACCGATGTCCCCGCTCCTACCCGACCGTCCAGGGCAACCAGTCGGAACTCGCCGGTGTGGATCGTGCCATCCGCCCCGGTCAGCCAGAGGTCATCGAACCCGGGCAACATCTCTTGGACGACGAGAACCGCGTCCGGATCAGCCCCGCGCAGCAGTCGGAGCAGGTCACGCATCAGCGGCTCGGCGGAGAGGTCGCCGAACACCGGCTTGGGCTCGGTGGGCAGCCGGTGGAAGAAGTGCAGCGGTACACCTCGGTCGCGCAACGCCGCAGCCAGCGCGCGGACGTCCGGCGTGACCAGATCACCAGCTCGGAACCGCCAAGTCTCCCGGTGCACGACGAGGCGGTCCAGGCTCACCCTCGGGGTGTGCGGCGCCTCTCCGAACGGCCGGAACGCATCGACCGCGACGATGGACAGGAACTCACCGAGCAGTTCGAGGATCGGGGCGTGGACACCTTCTCCCATGACGACGACCTCCTCACCCTCCCGGCGCACCCGCAGGTCGAGCGCGCGGATACGCGGCATGTCGACGGGCAGCACGTCGTCGCGCCACGAGGTCCAGTACCGATCCTTGTCGGGCAGGCGCACGCCGCGCACCGGCTGTGTGCGGGGGCTGATCCTGGCCCAGCTCCGGGGGAACGCAGGCAGGAAGCGCGGCCCCGGCGTCGTTCGGTCCACCAGGGCGGCCACGTCGACGAAGTCGCGCTGGTTGAGCGTCGCCCACCGGCCGTCCAGCGGGTTCACCGCGACGTGCAGTTCGCCGAGCACCCAGCCCCGGTCGGCGGTCAGCATGACGTCCGCGCTGTGCACCCGGGCCAGGCCCCACCCGGCGCGCGGCGCGGCGAACGCCTTCCGCCAGCGTGGGCCGAGCCGCTCCCCCGACAGGTGGACCGGGCCGCCTGCCGGGTCCGGGTCGACGAGCCCCGCGACCACGGCCTGGAGCTCGCGCACGACCTCGGCGACCACTGGTGACCGCTGGACGGTCAGCTCCGTCCGCAGGTCGTCGAACACGATGTCGAACGACAGCTCGCCGTCCGGGGTCTCCGCCAGCGACTCCGCCACCAGCCCGCGCACCCGCTCACCGATCCGCCAGGTGAGCCACCGGCACGCGTCGAGCAGCAGCCCCAGCGGCTCGGCCAGGCCGGCCAGGGCGTCCGCGCCGAGCACCACGTCCCAGTCCGCGAGCGCGTCGCTCCACAGCAGCGTGCGCTGCTCGGCACTGTCCTTCTTGGACAACACGGCCGAGGTGCCGGCGATGGTCCGGTAGCGATCACGCAGGCGGGCCAAGGCCGTCGCGGCGTCCGCGGCCTCGTCGACGGCCCGCCGGCCGGCCCGCAGCTCGTCCAGCAACGCCAGGTGGTCTCGGGCGGCGGGCAGATGGGCCAGCGCCGCGAGCTGGTCGGCGAGCTGGTCGTCCACCGCCTCGTCGAAGTGGAGGTGGAAGCCCCACCGGACGACGCCGGCGGCGTGCAGGTCTTCCAGGACCCGCAGGGCTCCTTCGCCGTGCACGGCGGCGATGCGCACAGCCGGTGTGCGGCCGTCGCACCGGCCCAAGACCGCCGCCTGCTCCGGGGTGAGCTCGGTGGTCAGACCGCTGGGGCGGAGCAGGGTCGTGCCGTCCAGCCGGCTGGACGGGTCCCGCAGCGGGCACAGGTGCGGCCGCAGCCCGGTTTCCCACCGACGGGCCAGCGCTTCGATCGCCCAGACCTCGAAGTGCGCGTGCCGGCGCACGATCTCACCCCGCCCCTGGCTCACCACCACGCCGGGCGAGGTCTGGTCGAGCCGGGCCCATCCGGTGGGGCCGAAGAAGTCGATGGTGTCGTTCTTCGTGGCGTACCGCTGCACGTAGCGGGCGAGCGCCATCATGCGCCGGTCGCGCTTGCGCCCGGTGGCCGCGCCGGCCCGGTAACCGGCAGCCCAGTTCGCCAGCACCGCGGGGTTCTGCCACGCCAGCGCGTGGCGCAGCCACGGGTCGGCCGCCAACCGCTCGGCGGCCCGGTCGAGCTCCTCGACCGGGAGGAACTCCGCCGCCGTGCCACTGGAGAAGCTCAGCGCCGCACGAGCGTCGAGGCCGGCCGAGCGGACCAGGGCCACGTCGCCCAGCCGCCATTCGTCGGTCAGGTCGACCAGCACGCCCGTCACCGCCGGACGGTGTCGACGACGGCTTTGACGAGATCGCCCAGCACCGGGTTGCGCAGCAGCACGGCCAGCCGCAGCCGAGTGCCGAACTCGCGGCTCAGCGCCGCCATCAACTCCGCGGCCTGCAACGAGTTGCCGCCCATGCCGAAGAAATCGTCCTCGGCGCGGGCCTCGTCGACCCCGAGCTGGCGGGTCCACTCCCGCAACACGATCTCCTCCGTCTCAGCGGACATGTCTCCTCCTCGCCGCTCAGCGCGCCAGTTGTCGGGACACACGCTCACGCCACACCTCGGCGAAAAGCCCGGCCGAGGGGAACGCGACAGGGTCCGCCACCACCCGCAGGACCAGTTCCGCCCCGTCGAACCGGGCCGTCGCGTTGACCGGCGACTTCGGCACGAGCCAGGTCGGCAGCCACTCGTCGACGACCAGGTCGGTCGGGCCGAACGCCGGCCGCGTGGTGAGGTCTTCGAGGCCCAGCAGGCAGCGGGCCTCGCCCGACCACCCGGTGCGGGTCCGGCGGTTCACCGCCAGTACCACGTCGTCGAACGGGACGTGAGCGTGCTCGAAGTCAAGCCAGCACGCCCGGCTGAAGTCCTGCCACCGCCACGCCGCGCCCATTTCCCCGCTGAACACGGTGTTCATGAAGCAACCGACAACCCCGACGAGTTCGGGTGGTCGCATGCCCCAGGGGTAGATGACCGAGCTGGCACCGCCTTCGACGGCTTGCAGCGTCTGGTGCGCCGCCGCGAGCAGGCGCGGGAACAGGGTGGCGCGGACCCGCGGACCGGGTAGCTCCACCGGAGCCGGGTCCACCACAGCCGCGGTGACCGGATCCGGTGTGGCAGGGCCGGATGAGGTGACGCCGGCGACCGGCGCGAGTCGGTCCACCCAGTACCCGACCGCGTCCTCGGTGGCCGCTTCGACCTCCGAGTCCAGCCACTGCCACACCGCGTCGCGGTACTCCCGCCACGTGTCGGTGGGCGGCCGGGGTGCGGGCTCCGCTGCGAACAGGTCCGCGGCGACCAGCCGCAACGACATCTCGTCCATCACCGAGTGCTCGAACACCAGCACCAGCCGGTCCTGCTCGGCGCCCCGCAACAGCGCCACCCGCATCGGCGTGGCGTCCGGTGCCGTGCGCGCCTCGGCGAGCACCCGGCGGACGGCCTCCGCCTCCTCCCGGGCACCCGCGACCGCGACCACGGTCGTGGGCGGTGTCGGGTCGGTCAGCTCTCGTTGCACGACCAGGCCCGTGTCGTCGTAGTCGACCCGGCACCGCAGGGCCGCGTGGCGGGACACCAGCGCGGCCAGCCGGTCGGCAAGCCCGGCCACGGTCAGCGCGCCCGCGGGCAGGGTGAACGCGTAGGGCACGAGTATCCGCCGCCCGGTGCTCTCCGCGCCGAGCACGAACCGGCGTTGCGCACTCGTGGCCGGCAGCAGACCTTCGGCCGAGGCGCGTTCCCCGCCGGTCAGGGCGGTGAAGCGGTCGCGGTACCGCCTGGACAGGCTCGGCTCGCTCACCGTGTCACAAGCCGCATCGGCAGCCGGGAGACACCGTTGATGAAGTTGGAGCGCACGTGGACCGCGTCGCCCACCGGCTCGAACGACACGACGCGCTCGGCCAGCTCGTTCACCAGCGCGCCCAACGCCGCACGCGCGGCGGGCGCGCCGATGCAGTAGTGCGGCCCGACGCTGAACGCGATGTGGGGGTTGGGCGCACGGTCGAGGCGAAACCGGTAGGGGTCGGTGAACACGCGCTCGTCCCGGTTCGCCGAGGCCACCCACGCGCAGACCAGCTCGCCCGGCTCGAACACGCGACCGCGCAGCTCGACGGGTCGGGTGACCCGGCGCAGCAGGTGGTTGGTCGGGCTGGTCCACCGGGCGGCCTCCTCGACCGCGGCGGCCCGCAGGTCCGGCCGGGCGCGCAGGGTGTGCCACAGTGCGGGCTCCTCGGCCATCACCGCGATGAAGTGGGCTGCCACGTGCGGGGTCGTGGTCGCGGCACCCATCAGGAAGCTGTAGCAGTTCAGGACGACCTCCTGGTCGTCGAGCGGGCGGCCATCGAAGGTCAGCCCGCACAACGCGGACACCAGGTCGCCGGTCGGCTCGGCGCGGCGGCGCGCGACCAGCTCACCGAACAGGTCGAATATCTCCGAGTGCGCGTCGGTGAGCGTCCGCCGCGCGTCACCGAGGGTGTAGGCGGGGTCGTCCGGCGCGACGCCGCGCATGGCCGCGAGGCCGACGTCGCGCCACCGGGACCGCGGCACGCCCAGGATGCCGCCCAGCGCCACCATCGGCAGTTCCAGCAGCACGTCGGCCAGGTCGACCGGCTCGCCGTCCGGCACCGGCTCCAGCATCGACCGGACGTCGTCCCGGATCCGTGCCGCCCTGGCCCGCATCACCGACATCGACATCACGCGAGCGGTGGGACCGCGCAGGTCGGCGTGCAGTGGCGGGTCCACCATGTTGATCGCCGTACCACCACCGAGGTCACCACCCGCCACGGCCAGGATCGTGCCCCACTCGGAGCTGAACACGTCGATCTCCTTGAGCACCCGGACCACGTCGTCATACCGCGTGACGGACCAGAACTCGTGGCCCGAACGCGTGCTCTGGAGCCACAGCGGCGCATGGTCTCGCAGCCACCGCCACGCGGCGTGCTGCCCGACGCCCGCGTATCGGGCGGGCTCGTCGAGGTCGATGGCGTCGGGGACGTCCGAGTCCAGCGGGGACATGCGCATGGCCGGCTCCGTTCTCAGCGCGCGACTGCGTCGGGGCGGATCTCGTCCACTGCGGACAACAGGGCGGCCCGGTCGACCTTGCCGTTGGCGGTCAACGGGAACCGCGGCACTTCCACGATCGGGGCCGGGATCATCTGCGGTGGCAGGACCACCGCGAGGTCACGGGCGGCGCCCGCGGCGGCACCCGGGCTGCTGGGCACGACGAACGCGACCAGGCTGCGCGCCTCGCCCCGGCCGTGCACCGCGACGACGGCCTCGCGCACGGCGGGCAGCGCGGCGAGGGCGGCCTCGACTTCGGGTGTCTCGATCCGGAAGCCCCGGACCTTGATCTGCTCGTCCCGCCTGCCCACGAAGTCGAGCAGGTGGTCGTCAGTCCAGCGCACGTAGTCGCCGGTGCGGTAGAGCCGGGTGTCCGTGCCGTTCGGGTCGGGCACGAACTTCGCCGCGGTCAGGTCGGGCTGGCCGCGGTAGCCGTGCGCGAGACCCGGTCCGCCGATGAACAGTTCACCCGTCACCCTCGGTGGCACCGGCCGCAGGTCCTCGTCCAACACCCACGTCGACGCGTTGGCGATGGGCCGGCCGATCGGGACGCTCGTCGCGTCCCGGGGAAGGGAGCGGATCCGGTGAGCCGTGCTGAACGTGGTCGCCTCGGTCGGGCCGTAGATGTTGACCAGCCACCGGGGCGGCCCCGCGGCGAGCACCGCCAGCGCCGCCTCCGGGTTCATCACCTCACCGCCCACCATCAGCCGGCGCAGCGTCGCGAAGCCCGCGGGAGCGAGGCGGGCGTGCAGGTGGAACAGCGCCGTCGTCATGAACATGGCGGTGACGCGGTGTTCGGCCAGGCTGTTGCCCAAGGAGTAGGTGGAAAGCAGCGAGTCGCGGTCCAGGCCCTGCACGACCGCCCCGTTGAGCAGCGGACCCCAGATCTCGAAGGTGACCGCGTCGAAGGCGATGTTGGACGCGAACGCGACCACATCGTCCGACCCGAGGCGCAGGTAGTCCGTGTCGACCACCAGGTGGATGATCGCGCGGTGGGGCGCCATGACCCCCTTGGGCCGCCCGGTCGAGCCGGACGTGTACATGACGTAGGCGAGGTCCTCGCCGTTGCCCTCCGGGTACCGCCAGGTGGCCTCCGCGCACCCCGGTGCCCGCAGCGCTCGCGCGGTCAGCTCGTCGAGGTCGACCCAGCCCGGGTCGGCCGCCAGGTCCCCGGCGGTGAGCACCAGTACCGCCCCGGCCTGGTCGACGATCACGCGCTGGCGCGCGGGCGGCGTGGCCGGGTCCAGGGGCAGGTACGCCGCGCCCGCCTGGAGCACGGCCAGGAGCGTCACGACCTGGCGGGCGGACTGGTGGTCGAGCACGCCCACGACGTCGCCGCGGCTCACGCCCAGCTCTGCGAGGCGCTCGGCCAGCCGACCCGCGCGCAGGCACAGCTCGCGGTAGGTGACGACCTCCTCCGGGAAGCTCAGCGCGACGGCGTCGGGCCGGGCCAAGGCGACCTGGGCGATCAGCCTCGGCACCGTGCTGGTGATCGGGCTGTCCGTCCGCACTCCGTGCGGGTGCACCGCGGACCGCATGTCACTCCATCCCTTCGGCGGCGGCGAGGATCAGCTTCTGGGCTTCCGACGTGCCCTCCACCAGGCGATTCGCCCGGACGTGGCGGTACAGGTACTCCATCGGGTGACCTCGCAGCCACGCTGCGGCTCCGTGGACCTGGAACATCCGGTCGACCGTGCGGAACGCGCCCTCGCCGGCCGCCAGCTTGGCCAGTGAGGACTGCACGACGGCGTCGTGGCCGTCGTCGACCTCCTGGGCGGCGGCGAAGGTCAGCAGTCGGGCGCTCTCCAGCTCGACCCGGCTCGCCACCACGTGCTCCTGCACGTGCTGGCGGCTGCCGATCGGTGCGCCGAACGACTCTTTGACGCGGGCGAACTCCACACCCAGCGCCAGGGCGCGCGCGGCCACGCCGTTGGAGTTCGCCGCGATCACCAGCCGCCCCCTGGCCAGCGACCGGGTGATCCAGCCGGGGTGCGCGCCGATCGCCGCACGCCCGCCGAGGAGGTGCTCCTCCCCCACCGGCACGTCGTCGAGCAGCACCTCGCACAGCAGGTCGTCACCGAGGCCGCGCCGGGTGCTCTCCACCACCAGGCCAGGCGTGCCGGCGGGCACGGCGAACACCACGGCGATCTTCGTGCCGTCGTCGGCGGGCAGCGCGGCGATCACGAGCACCAGGTCCGCCTCGTGGGCGTTCGTGACGAAGCACTTGCGGCCACGCACCCGCCAGCCTCCGCCGTCGGGCACGGCCGCGGTCTCCAGGTCGGCGAGGTCGGACCCACCGCCGGGTTCGGTCAGCGCCAGGCACCGGGTCAGCTCACCCGCGACCAGCGGGCGCAGGAAGCGCTCCCGCTGCTCCGCGGTGGCGCGCAGGAGCAGCGCGCTCGGTCCGGCCGGACCGCACAGCGCGTACGGGGCGAGCGGGCACCCGCAGCTCTCGGCGTACTCGTGCAGCAGCACCTTCGCCGCGAAGGGCATGGACTGCCCGCCCACCTCCACCGGGTAGTCGCCCGCGTAGAACCCGACCTCGGCCGAGCGCCTGCGGACGAACTCGCGGAGGTCGAAGCCGACCGGCTCGCCCACCACCACACCGCTCTGGCGGGCCAACGGCACGAGCTCCCGACGCACGAACGCCCGGAAGGACTCCAGGACCGGGGCGTGCTCGACGGTATAGCGGTCGACCGGGCTGACGCTCACGAATCGCCTTCGGTCAGCGCGGCCTCGACGGCCTCGGAAAGGCCGGCCAGCGTCGGGTTGCGGGCCAGCAGTCGCATGGGCAGCGGGCGGTCGAACTGCTCGCTCAGCCTGCCCATCATCGACGCGGCGAGCAGCGAATTGCCGCCAGCCTCGAAGAAGTCGACGTCCGACCGGGCGGTGGCGGCTCCCAGATGCGCGACCCAGACCTCTCGGATGGTGGACCAGTGCTCGGACTCGGCTGGCTCGGTGTTCATGACACTCGCTCCCCGGCAGTGGACAGGATGAGATCTGGGTCGTCGCGCAGACGTTCTGTGACGGCACGGGCGGTAGGCGCCTCGAAGACGTCGCCCATGAGCAGCCGCACCCCGGTCTCGCGACGCAGCCAGGCGATCAGCGACGCCACCAGCAGCGAGTGCCCGCCGCTCGCGAAGAAGTCGGCGTCGGCGTCCACATCCCGCTTCAGCACGGACCTGAACCCGCCCAGCACGACGCCCAGCAGGCCGGTCTCGTCGCTCCCCGCCGGAGCCGGACGCGGTTCGGGCAGCGGCCAGGTCCGCAGCTCGGCCAGGTCGACCTTGCCGTTGGGCAGGCGGGGCAGCGCGGGCGCGGCGACCCACCGCTCGACGACCAGGTACCTGGGCAGCACGGTGCGCAGGCCGGAGTTCAGCCGGTCCGCGACGGACTGATCGGCCGTTTCCACGTAGCCCACCAGCCCTTCCACCACACCGTCCACGACGTGTGGGACCACCGCGACCTCCCGGTGGTCGGCCAACGGCCGGGCGGCGGTCTCGATCTCCTCGGGCTCGACCCGGTAGCCGCGCAACTTGAGCTGGCGGTCAGTGCGGCCGATGAAGCGGAGGTTGCCGTCGAGGCCTATCACGCCGATGTCCCCGGTGCGGTAGAACCGACCTGCGTGGCCGGGTAGCCCGTCCGCGTACGAGTCGCGGTCCGGTTCGTCCAGATAGGAAGCGATCGACCCCGGGCCGCCGATGGCGATCTCGCCCGCCATGCCCACCGGCAGCGGCGTTCCGTCCTCACCGAGGACCACCAGCACCACATTGGGTAATGGGCCGCCCAGCGGGACCTCGTGCTCCGCGACATCTCCGGTGAACCGCGTCATGGTCGAGGTGATGGTCGACTCGGTGACGCCGTAGGCGTTCACCAGGACCGCACCGGGCAGGGTGCGGGCGATGTCCCGCGCGCCGGCAGCCGGCAACCGCTCACCGCCGACCACGACGACGCGCAGCGGGTGTGACCTCCCGGCCAGGCACTCGCCCAGCTCCTCCAGCACTGCGAACAGGTAGCTCGTGGGCAGGTTGACCACGGTGACCGCGCGGTAGGCGATCAGCGCGGCGAGGTCCTCCCCGCTGGGCACCACCGTGCCGGGTTGCACCAGGCAGGCACCGGTGACCAGGCTCGGCACCACCTCTTCGAAGAACACGTCGAACGCGGGCTGGGCGAACTGCAACACCCGGTCATCGGGCCCGATGCCCAGGTAGTCCGCCACACCGGCCATCGCGTTGCCCAGCGCCGCGAACGGCACCACCACCCGCTTGGGCCGCCCGGTGGAGCCCGAGGTGTGCACGAGGTACGCGGCGTCCGGGTGACGGCGGATCGCCGTCGTAGACCGCCGCGGCGACGTGTCGCCGAGTACCGTCGCGGGCACGCCGGCCGCGCGCAGGGCACGCAGCCGTCCGGGTTCGGTGAACACGACCGCAGCGTCGAGCCGCCCGACGGCATCGGCCACCGCACTGTCGGTCCACCCGACCGGCAGCGGTGCGAACACGTACCCGCCCACGAGGCAGGCGAGCAGGAGCTCGACCGCGGCGACACCGCGCGGCAGCACCGCCGCGACGATCTCGCCCTCCTCGACGCCCGCGCGGGCGAGGCGGGCGGCCAGGGTGTCCGCGCGCCCGACGAGTTCCGGGTACGACAGCTCCTGCGTTCCGTTGACCAGCGCCGGACCGCGGTGGGCGCGAACGTGGTCGAGCACCTCGGCCCGGCTCGGCACCTGCCGGTCGGCGCCGGTGAGCACCGCGGACGGGTCGTGCGGGCCGATCAGACCGAGTTGCGCCACCGGGGAGTCCGGCGAGGCGACCGCTGCTTCCAGCAGCCGCTGGAACCGGTCGGCCAGGAAGCTCACGGTCGCCTTGTCGAAGAATTCCGTGGAGTAGTCCCAGACACAGGTGATCGTCCCGCCTTCCGCGCCCAGCGCCCTGGTGCCCGGCAGGATGACGACGTCGATGTCGGCCGTGCGCGACGTGGAGAGGTTGATCCCTTCGACGAAGGAGACCTCCAACCCCGGCAGCTCGATGTCGGGCAGCAGCGCGTCGTGCATGCTGAACATCGTGCGGAACAAGGGGTTGTCCAGCGTTCCGGAGCTGCGTCCGCAAACCCGCACGATGTCCTGCATCGGCGCGTCACCGTGGTCCAGCGCGTCGAACAGGCGGTCCGTGGTCGCGGAGGCCAGCTGTCGCGCCGTCCAGCCGGGCTCGAAGCGCTGTCGCACCGGCAGGCTGTTGACCAGCATCCCCACCGTGCGCTCGAATCGGCTCGGCCGGTTGGCCGCCGCGGTGCCCACGGTGACCTCAGCGGCCCCGTCGTGGCGGCGCACGAGTTCGCTGAACAGTCCGAACAGCAGCGAGAACGGCGTGCTGCTGACCGAGCGGGCCAACGCGTCGATATCCGCGCACAGGTCGGCGGGCAGTTCGCGGCGCACCTGACCACCGCCGAACCCGCGCCGGGTGCCCACCCTCCGGCCGAGGCCGCGGAAGCCGAACGTGCCCAGGTCCGCGCCCGCCAGGCTCGTGCGCCACCACTCCAGCCGGTCCTCCACCCCGGCCCGGAACGCCGGTGACTTGCAGTGGTCGAGGTATTCCACATAGGTCACAGCAGGAGCGAGCACGGGCTCCCGTCCCTCGCTCAGCTCCCGGTAGGCGGTGAACATGTCGGCGAGGAACACCGCGAACGAGCGCCCGTCGTGGATCAGGTGATCCTCGGCGTGCAGCAGTCGGTGGTGGTCGGCGGAGAACCGCACCACACACCACTTCGCCAACGGTGCGCGGGTGAGGTCGAACGATTCGTCGGTGAACGTCGCCACCAGGCGACCGAACTCCGCCTCCGCATCGGCGGCCCCTGCCAGATCGACCGAGGCGATGGGCACGTCGGGTAGGTCGACCAGTCGCTGGAGCGGCTGGTCCGACTCCGGGTCCACCACCGCCAGGCGCATGGCGGGGTGGTGCCGGACGACCAGGGAGATGGCCCGTCGGAGCGCCTCCACGTCCAACGGGCCCACGAAGTCGGTGACCGCCAGGAAGTTGTACGCGGAGCTGCCCGGCGCCAACCGGTGATGCAGCCAGACGAGCTCTTGCTGTGGTGACAGCACGAACACGAAGCCCCCAAACTGTGCTTGTACACCGAAGTCACAGCCCGGGCCGCGGCACCGCCGCAGCCGACCGGTCACCTGTATACCGACGGGCCGCGACGGCGCACAACACACAGTGTTCAGGGTCGGGTCATCCGACGGCCTCTTCGTCCACATCGGACTTGTCGAGCCCGCGCAGGCCACCGCTCCAGGTCGCCACCGCCGAGAGCGCCACGACCCACGCCGCGAAGATCAAGGACGCGGTGCGCGGGAGGGCGACGTCCAGCAGCACGCCCGCCGCGGCCGCGCCGACCGGCGTCGCCGTCCAGATCAGCAGGCTGAACGCGGTGCCGACCCGGCCGCGCAGCGCATCGGGTGTGACCTCGAGCTGGAAGCTGAGCGCCGCGATGCCGAAGCACGGCATGGAGACCGTGAACAGCCCCAACACGACCGCGATCATCACCAGGGAGGTCGAGAACGCCATCAGCACCCACAGCGCGGCCTGCAACCAGAGCACCGACAGCAGCAGACCACCGAGCCCGAGCCGCTTCTTGAGCCGCGGGGCCAACAGAGCGCCGATGACACCGCCGACACCCAACGCGGAGAACAGCACCCCGATCGCCGCGGAGGACGCGCCCGAGTCCCGCGCCACGACGATCGCCACCAGCGCGACGCCGGAGATCGCGACCTGAAGCCCCGCCGCGGTGATCGCGATCAGCCTGAGCGCGGTGTGGTTCCACAGCCAGCGCACGCCCTCGGAGACCTCGGCGCGCAGCGAGCCCCGCTGCGCGGGTTCGGTCTCCTCGCTGCGGAAGTCGCCGCGCACGAACGACAGGCACAGAGCCGAGGCGAGGAAGGACAGCGCGTCGACCAGGAACGGCAGGCCGCGGGAGAGCTGGAGCAGCGCACCGCCGACCGGACCGGCGATCACGCCGCAGGCTGACTGAGCGGTCTCCTGAGCGGACACCGCGGCCGTCAACTGCTCCTTGCGCACGATGTTCGGCAGGCACGCGCCTTCGGCGGCGCTGAAGAACACGTACAGCACGCCACCTGCGAAGCCGGCCACGAACACGTGCGCGGGCGTGAGCACACCGACCACCAGGGCCGCCGGGATCGTCGCCATGTTGACCGCCCGCAGCAGGTCGCAGACGATCATCGTCCGCTTGCGGTTCCACCGGTCCACCAGCGCGCCCGCGATCAACCCGAACAGCAGGTAGGGCAACGCGCGCACGGCCGCGAGCGCGCCGGCGGCCGTGGGCGAACCGGTGATCGCGAGCATGAGCAACGGGTAGGCGAGCTGGGACACGCCATTGCCGAACTCGGACAACGTCTGTCCGGACCAGACCAGTCGGAAGTTCCGGTTACGCCAGACCGAGGTCACCTCGGCAGTCGTCACGACCACATCTCCTTCACCACGTCGTCACCCGGAGAACCGCTCCCAAGCCGACTGCCGAGTCATTCCCAACGCGTCACCGATCCGCGCCCAGGTCACGCCGCGCTCGCGCAGTTCGGCTACGCGTTCCCGCAGGCCGACCTCGATCTGGGCGGCGGTCGCCGCGATGCGGGGCAGGTGGCCCAACAGCTCTTCGTCGGACATGACCGACCACTCCGGGACGTTCGCGTCGCCGGCGCCCTGGTCGGCGGCGAGGATCTCGGCGCACTTGGTCACGCATTCGTCACAGATGTAGATGCCGGGACCAGCGATGATCTTGCGTACCGCCTTGGCGGCCTTGCCGCAGAACGAACATCCCGGAGGGAAAGCCCTTTCGGACACGTCGCGCCCTCCACGATCTTGTCAGGCGGTAACTGACAAGTGGGACAATAGCGCGATGGCCGGAGACTGACAACCTCGCTGCCTCCAGGATGATCCGGGGCGTCGCGGTCCCTACGCTCGGTTGTGCCCGGCACGCCGGCACCGGCGCACGCCAGTGCCGACGCCGCGCCGCAGTCCTGGGGGGTGAAGATCTTTTGAGCACGCCCGTCGCAGTCACCGTGCAATACCCCGGAGTCGAGAACCAGCAGCGGATCGACGAGCTCCCGTTCGGCCGGGGAGTGGATGTCATGGCACTGCTGAAGGACCCGCCGCCGAGGCGCACCGACGCTGCCTCCTACGCCGCGGAGCTGGTGTCCGGCTTCACCGACACCCGACCCGTCCAGGTCGTCATGGCGCTGTGCATGGCGGCGCCGATCGGTCTCGAAGTCGTCCGGCTGTTCGCCGAACGTGACGGCAGGCCACCGGTTTTCCTTGCCCTGGACGGAGCACCGTGCACGGTCGAGCACGTGGCCGATGCCTACCGCGCCACGATCGAACGCTACCGCGCCGGGGACCGGCCCGGTCGGGTCGAGTTCACCGCCGACCGGCTGCGCTCGTGTCCCGACGAGGTCGTCGCCGACATCACCGCAGAGCTGACGGAACTGGCATCCGCCAAGCTGCTGGGCGACCCGCGGCACGCGGACGTGGTGGCGCCGATGGTGGCGGAGGTGGTGACCGTGTCGGTGGACTGGCTCGTCCACCTCATCGCCGCGCACAACTCTGATTTTCCTGCCTGGCAAGGGGAAACCATCATCGTGACGTCGAACGAGACTCCCTTCGGGGGCACTTGGCCCAGGGTGCCGCAGGCGCGTGTCGTTCCGCTCGACTGCTCGGCGGACGATCTGATCGGCGCCGACGCGGTGACCGCGCTGCTGGTTGAGCATGTCGGACGATAAGAGGGAGCTTCTGCGGAAGCTGTTGGCCGCCAAGGCGAACCGTCCGGACGACCACACACCCATCCGACGTCGACGACTGCGGGAGGGCCCCGCCTCCGCCGGACAACGCCGCATCTGGCTGGCGCACCAGGCGGATCCGACGAGCCCCGCCTACCACATCCCACTCGGTCTGGAGTGGACGCTCCCGCTCGACGTGGACCTCCTGGCCCGCTGCCTTGGTGAGGTCGTGCGCCGGCACGAGGCGCTGCGCACCGTGTTCGAGTGGGTGGACGACGACCTCGTGCAGCGCGTGCTGGACCCACCGGAGATCCGGGTGCCGGTCTGCGTGCTCCCGCCCGGTCAGGACCCGGCGGCCGTGTGGCGGGCATCGGCGAGCGCGCAGTTCGACCTCGCCACGGGCCCGCTGCTGCGCGCGGAGGTGTTCCGGCAGAACGGCCGTGCGGACGTCGTCGTGGTCACCATGCACCACATCGCCTCCGACGGCTGGTCGGTGGGCCTCTTCACGCGCGAGCTCGCCGCGCTGTACCGGGGGGACGCCGACCTGCCCGAGCCGGACAGGCAGTACCTCGACTACGCCGTCTGGGAACGAGAACGCCTCGCCACCGGCGGGTTCGCCGCAGACCTGGCCCACTGGGAGCGGGAGCTCGCCACCGGGCCGACCGCTCCCCTGTTCCCCGGCGGCCCGGCCAAGCGGTCGGGCGGCGGGCGGATCACGAGGCTGGACCTCGAACCGGAACTGGTGTCGCGGCTGCGCGCCCTGGCCGCCCAGGAGAACGCCACCCTTTTCATGGTCGCGCTTGCCGCGTTCGCGGTGGTGCTGGCGCGGCACAGCGGCGAGGACGACATCCCGATCGGCACCGCCACCTCGGGGCGCGACCACCCGGCAGTGGCGGGAGTGGTCGGGTTCCTCGTCAACACCGTCGTTCTCCGCACGAACCTGGGCGGCCTGCCCGACTTCACCGAGCTGCTGACCAGGGTGCGCACGACCTGCACTGCGGCGTTCGGCCACCAGCAGGTGCCGTTCGACCAGGTCGTGGACCACCTGCGGCCCGACCGCGACAGCACCGCCAATCCGTTCTTCCAGGCATTTTTCACCCACCAGAGCGGGAACCTGCTCGCCCCGGCGGGTGATCACCCGTTCCGCCCGGTCGGGGTGGACCTCGGGGTGGCGGGCTTCGAGCTGGCGGTGACGCTGGACGACGCCGTCGAGCGACCGCACTTCATCGTCGAGTACTCCACCGACCTGTTCGACGATCGGGCTGTCGCCGCGCTGCTGGCCGACTACCACCGGACCCTGCGCGCCGTGGTCGCGCAGCCGCATCGGCGGGTTCACCTCATTCCCCTCGGCGAGCGGCCCGAGCCGCGCCCGTTCCCGCGGCCCGCCGAGTCGGTGCCCGACTCGTTCGAACGGCAGGCGGCACTGACCCCGGACGCGCTCGCGGTCTTCGACGGGACGACCCGGGTCACCTACGCCGAGCTCGACCAGCGGGCCAACGACCTGGCGTGGCGGCTGCGCGAGCACGGCGCAGGCCCCGACGTGCTGGTGGCGGTGTGCCTGGACCGCGGGATCGAGCTGATGGTCGCCATACTGGCGGTGCTCAAGTCAGGCGCGGCGTACGTGCCGCTGGACCCCGTTTACCCGGTGGAGCGGTTGGCGTACGTGCTCGCCGACACCGCGGTCTCGGCGGTGGTGACCCGGCGCCCGGAGGTGCTGCCGCTGCTGGACGCGCCGGTCCTCGACATCGGCCACGCGCGACGCGCCGATCCCCCGGACCGGCCGTGGCTTCCGGACAGCCTGGCGTACGTGCTCTACACCTCCGGCTCCACCGGCCGCCCGAAGGGCGCGATGGTGCAGCACGGCGCGCTGGCGGGGTTCTGCCGGGCGGTCGCCGACCGGTTCGCCCTGGGCCCGCGCGACCGCTTCCTCCAGTTCGCCTCGATCAGCTTCGACGTGGCGGCCGAGGAGATCTGGCCCACCTGGCTCAGCGGCGGCGCCGTGGTGCTGCTGCCGGACGGACCGCCGCCGCCCGGTGCGGAGTTCACCGACGTGCTCGGCGCGCGGGATGTCACGGTGGTCGAGCTGCCGACCGCCTACTGGCACGAGTGGAGCGCCGAGCTCGACCGGACCGGCACCGTGCCACCGCCGTGCCTGCGGCTGGTCGTCATCGGCGGGGAACGCGTGCTGCCCGACCGGCTGATCTCCTGGCAGCGCACCGGGATTCCGCTGGCCCACGTGTACGGGCTCACCGAGACGACGGTGACCTCGACCGTGCAGGGCCCGATGCCGGTGCCGGATCGGGCGGCGCAGCGGGCCAACCTGCCGATCGGCACACCGCTGGCCAACGCGGAGGTGCACGTGCTCGACCGGTACCTCAACCCGGCCCCGACCGGTGTGGCCGGCGAGGTGCACATCGGCGGGCCGGGCGTCGGCCGCGGCTACCTGGGGCGACCGGATCTCACCGCGGACCGCTTCATCCCGAACCCGTTCTCCGCCACCCCTGGCGAACGGCTCTACCGCACCGGTGACCGGGCACGGGTGCTGCCCGACGGGGCGCTGGAGTTCCTGGGCAGGCTCGACGACCAGGTCAAGATCCGCGGGTTCCGGGTCGAGCCCGCCGAAACCGCCGTGGTGCTGGCCGAGCACCCGCTGGTGCGCGACGCGGTCGTGGTCGACCGCGAGCACGCGCGGGGCGGCCGTCACCTCGTCGGCTACGTCACCCCGGCGGGTGACCGGTCACCCGATCCGGACGACTTGGTGGCGTTCCAGCACGCACGGCTGCCCGCGTACATGGTGGCCGAGGTCGTGGCGGTGATCGCCGAACTCCCGCTCAACCACAACGGGAAGGTCGACAAGCGGCGGTTGCCACCGGTGTCGGCCGCGACCGTCGTGGTGGAACCCGCCACCCCGGCAGAGGAACTGCTGTGCGCGGTGTGGGCCGATGTGCTGGGCGTCGACCGGGTCGGCGCCCGTGACGACTTTTTCCGGTCCGGTGGGGACTCGATCACCGCGATCCGCCTGGTCGCCGCAGCTGCCGCGGCAGGTCTGCGGATCACACCGCGGCAGCTGTTCGAACACCGGACGCCGGCGGGCGTGGCGCGAGTCGCCCGACCGGTGTCGGCGGCCGATCAGGGCGAGGTCACCGGATCCGCGCCGCTCACCCCGATCCAGCGCTGGTTCTTCGCGCACGACGGCGTGGACCGGCGCGCGTTCGTGATCCCGGTCGAGTTGGACGTCGCCGTGTCCCCCGACGTGGTGCGGGACGCCCTGGATGCCCTGCTTCGGCACCACGACGCGCTGCGCACACGGTTCGTCGACGGCGCGGACGGCGTCCGGCAGGAGTTCCCCGCCACCGTCGCGGACCCGCCGCTGGTGGTGGTGGACCTGTCCGGCGACCCGGACCGTGACGCCACCCGGAGACGGCTGATGGCCGACACCGCAGCGGGGATCGACCTCGAGATCGGTCGGCTCGTGCGCGCGCTGCTCACGGTCGAGGGCGACGGCCGGGACTCCCGGCTGTTCCTCGTCGTGCACCACCTGGTCTGCGACGCGGTGTCGCTGCGGATCCTGGTGCGGGACCTGGCCTCGGCGTGCGCCGCGCGACACGTCGGCGAGCCTGTGGTCTTCCCGCCCAAGTCCACGTCATTCCTGGACTGGGCACGCCGCGTGGACCGGCTCGCCCAGGCTCCCGGAACAACGGCCGAGTCGGCGTACTGGAAATCCGTGGTGGACGCGCCCGCGGCCCGGGTGCCGCGCGACCACCCCGGCGGTGCGAACAGCGAGGCCGCTGCGACCACACTGGACACCCACCTGGCAGTGGACCTGCGCGGCGGACTCCGGATCGGACCGGTCGAGGTGCTGCTGACGGCGCTGGCCGCCACGCTGACCTCGTGGTCCGGCGGTGACGTCCTGGTCGAACTGGAGGGTCACGGCCGGGAGGAGGTGTTCCCCGACGTCGACCTGTCACGCACGGTCGGGTGGTTCACCACCACGTACCCCGTGCTGCTGCCCAGCCGGGACACCGGCGTGGCGGCGCACGTGCGCGCGGTCAAGGACGTCGTGCGCGGCGTGCCTCGGAACGGGTTCGGTCACCTCCTACTGCGTGACGCGCCGGCCTCCCCCGCCGAGGTGGCGTTCAACTACCTGGGCCGGTGGGACGGGTTCGACGAGCACGAGGAACTCGTGCGCCCGGCACGGCGGCCCGACGGGTGGAGGCCGACGTCGGGCGACCGGCCGCACCTGATCGAGGTGACCGCCGCCGAAGTGAGGGGACAGCTCCGGATCAGCTGGGTTTACAGCCGTGAGGTGCACCGACCCGAGACGATCGCCGGCCTCGCCGCGACCCTGCTGCGCGAGGTCGAGTCCGTGCTCGTCGCGAGCCGGGACGACGACGCCGTGACCCCGTCGGACTTTCCGCTCGTCACCATGGACCCGGCGCTGCTCGGGACGCTGCCCGCCGCGCGCGAGGTCGACGCGGTCCTGCCGCCGACTCCCGGCCAGGAAGCGGCCCTGCGGCTGACGGCGGCGGTGGCGGACCGGACGGCGCACGTGATGCACAGCGCTTACGCGCTGTCCCCCGCGGTCGACGCCGAACGCCTGCGTGCGGCGTGGGATGCCGTCCTGGCCCGGCACGTGGTGCTCCGCAGCGGGTTCCGCCGTGGCGTCCAGGTCGTGCACCGTGCCGCGCGGGCGCCGTGGCACGTGCGACACCTGCCGGACCTGCGGTGGGCGGACCTGTCCGACGGCGACCGGAGCGCGCTGTTGGAGGCCGCGTTCGACGAGCACGAGCAGCTCGCCGACGACCTCGCGGCGGCACCGCTGATGCGGTTGCGACTGCTCGTGCTGGCCGACCTGAGGTTGCTGGTGTGGAGCTACCACCACCTGCTGCTCGACGGCTGGAGCGACGGGCTGGTGCTCGGTGAGGTCGCCGAGCACCACGACGGCAAACGGCCATCCGACATCGGCGACGACCTCGCCGCGTGGGAGGAGCTCGCCCGCAGGACGCGTCGGGAGCCGTCGCCGGGGAGGTCGGGGGCCTTGCTCCCCGGTCCTCGTGGCTGGCACCGGGAGGTGCTCGACGAGGCGACGGCGCGTCGACTGGGCGAGTCGAGCCGCCGGGAGGGGGTGACCGTCGCGGCGCTGCTGCACGGCGCGTGGGCCCGGCTGCTGGCCGACCGCACCGGCACGTCCGAGGTCGCGTTCGGCGCGTCGGTGACCGGCCGAACGGCGGATGTGCCGGGCATCGAGGCGATGGTGGGCGCGTTCGCCGTGATCGTGCCGGTCCGCCTGACCGCGCCGGAACCGCGGGACCCGTGGGCTTGGGCACGTGAAGCACAGCGGGTGCTGGTCGAGGCGCAGAACGGCGACGCGCTGGACCCCGGCTCCTCGGCCGCGGGTGGTCTGTCGGACTCCACGGTCTTCGCCTACGAGAACTTCCCGACCACGGCCGGCGGCCCAGCCGCGCCGTTCACCCACGTCCACTCCCGGCAGGAGCGGGTCTGGCCGCTGATGCTCATGGTGATCCCCGAGGACGGCGGTCTGTCCCTCGTCGAGACGCACGACACGACCCGGTTCGACGCGGCGGTCGTGCGCGACCTCGTCGCGGCGTACCGGGCGTCGCTCGAGGACATCGCCTTCCCGGAACGGAGGAGCACGAGATGACAACACCCGCTTCCCGGCGTTCCGGCCTCCCGGAGGAGGAACGAACGCCGCCGGAGCCGACGGCGGACCTGGTGCGACCGTCGGCAGGCCAGCGCCGCACGTGGTTCATGGTGCAGTTGGCCGGGGACCGCCCGGTGCACCACGTCGCCGTCACGTTGGCGTGGCCGGGAGCCGTGGACGAGCACGTCCTCGCCGCGTGCCTCACCGAGGTCGTGCGCAGGCACGAGGTGCTCCGGGGCCGGTTCGCCGTCGAGGCGGGCGAGCTGGTGCTGCGGATCGCGGGGCCCGCCCGGGTTACCGTGCCGGTGACTGTGCTCGCCGCGGAGAGCGAGGTGGCCGCGGCGGCCGTGCGCGAGTGCTCCGCGCCGTTCGACCTCGGCTCGGCTCCCCTGCTGCGTGCCAGGGTGCTGCGGGTGCCTGGCAGCGCCGACACGGTGGCGGTGACCATCCACCACATCGCCGCGGACGGCTGGTCGATGGGCGTGTTCGCCCGCGAGTTGACCACGCTCTACGCCGCTTTCGCCGGTGGCGAGCCCAGCCCGCTGCCCCACCCGGTCGTCCAGTACGCGGATTTCGCGGCGTGGCAACAGGATTTGACCATCGACGACGACTTGGAGTTCTGGGCGGAGTCCCTGCGGGACGCACCGCCCGCCACCACGATCCCACCGGACCACGAACGGCCACGGCAACCGCGCCACCACGGCCGCTCGACCCGGCTGGACCTCGACCCCGCGTTGCTGGCGCGGTTGCGCGACGTCGCCGCGGAACAGCGGGTCACGCTGTTCATGGTGGTGTTCGCGGCGTTCGCGGTCACCCTCTCCCGGCACGCGGGCACGGCCGATGTCGTGGTGGGCACCGCCGCCGCAGGGCGGGACCTGCCCGGCACCGCGGACCTGATCGGGTTCTTCGTCAACACCGTCGTGCTGCGGGTGGACCTCGGTGGTGAGCCGACCGGGGTCGAGGTACTGCGCCGGGTGCGGTCGACGTGCCTGGACGCGTACGCCCACCAGGACGCCCCGTTCGACCGGGTGGTCGAGCACCTGGGCCCGCACCGCGGCCCCGGCGCGACGCCGTTCTTCCAGGTGGTGTTCACCCACCAGAACAACGACCCCGTCGGCGGCATCAGCATGCGGGGCGTCGACCTGGGCACGTCCGAGTTCGACCTGACGGTCATCTTCGACGAGTCGCCGACCGGCGCGTGCCTGCTGTTCGAGTACGACACCGACCTCTACCGGCACGACACGGTGACCGGCTTCGCCGACGACTGCGAGGACGTCCTCGAGCAGTTGACGACCCGGCCGCACGAGGTGCTCGGCCTCACGCCCCGGATCCGGCCGCCCGAGCGGGCACCGGTCCCACCTCCACCGGGGCCTCCCGCGAGCGGTTCGGCGCGAGAGCTCGCCGCCGCGATCGCCGCGATCTGGACCGAGGTGCTCGGCGCGACCGGGATCGGGGTCGCGGACAGCTTCTTCGACCTGGGCGGCAACTCGCTGAAGCTGGTCGAGGTGCGGTCCCGGATGCGCGCCGCGCTCGGGCTGAACCCGTCACTGGTCGACCTGTACGCCTACCCGACTCCCGGGGGCCTCGCCGCTCACCTCGCGGGCGACACCCCCGAAGCCCCGGCCGCGGTGGAACGCGGGAACCTGCGGGCCGCGGTGATCCGACGGCGGGAGGAGCGGTGAGCGACCATCCCGCGCAGACGATCGCGGTCGTCGGACTGTCCTG
The DNA here is from genome assembly GCF_009769385.1 of Saccharothrix deserti. Taxonomy (GTDB): domain Bacteria; phylum Actinomycetota; class Actinomycetes; order Mycobacteriales; family Pseudonocardiaceae; genus Actinosynnema; species Actinosynnema deserti. Next base: position 188,113 of record NZ_ML775961.1, on the reverse strand, counting down.
TCGCTTCCCGGGCGCGCGATCGGCGGCGGAGTACTGGGCGAACCTCGTCGGCGGCGTCGAGTCCGTCGCCGACCTGACCGACGAGCAGTTGCGCGCGGCGGGGGTGCCCGAGAACCGGACGGCTCAACCCGGCTACGTGCGGCGACGCGGCCTGGTTCCCGACCACGACCACTTCGACGCGGCGTTCTTCGGCTACAGCCCGCGTGAGGCGGAGCTGATGGACCCGCAGCAGCGGCTGTTCCTCCAGCACTCCTACGCGGCGCTGAACGACGCGGGGTACGCGCCGGGCGCGGTGCCGGAACGGGTCGGCGTCTACGTGGGCGCGTCCAAGAGCACCCATCCCGCGTTCGTGGACCCCGCGACAGCGCACAGCGACCCGCGGATCATGTTCGGCAACGAGGACGACCACCTGGCCACGCGGGTCGCGTACAAGTTGGGGTTGCGCGGGCCGAGCCTGTGCGTGCACTCCGCGTGCTCGTCGTCGATGGTCGCGCTCCACGTGGCCGTGCAGGCACTGCTGGTCGGCGACTGCGACCTCGCGGTGGTCGGCGGCGTATCGGTGGACTCCATCCAGCACCGGGGCTACGTCCACCAACCCGGTGGCATCCTGTCCCCCGACGGCCGTTGCCGCGCCTTCGACGCGCGCGGCGAAGGCGCGGTCAGCGGCGGCGGAGTGGGCGTGGTCGTGCTGCGGAGGTTCTCCGACGCCCGCGCGGACGGCGACACCTCCTACGCGTTGATCCGCGGCACGGCGGTGAACAACGACGGCGCGGACCGGGTCGGCTACCCGGCGCCGAGTGTCTCCGGCCAGGCCGCCGTCGTCGCCGAGGCCCTGGCCGCGGCCGAGGTCCACGCCGACACCATCGGTCTGGTCGAGGCGCACGGCACCGCGACACAGGTCGGCGACCCGATCGAGGTCACCGCGCTGCACCGGGTCTTCGGCGGACGCGCGCCGGGTCTCCCCGGCTGCGCGCTCGGATCGGTGAAGACCAACATCGGCCACTTGGACTCGGCATCCGGCCTGGCCGGCTTCATCAAGGCGGTGCTGGCCGTGCGGCACGGGCTGATCCCGCCGACGCTGCACTTCACCGAGGCCAACCCGATGATCGACTTCAGCCAGGGGCCGTTCTACGTCAACACCGAGACCGTGCCGTGGCCGTCCGGCGCGACGCCCCGCCGCGCCGGGGTCAGCTCGTTCGGCATCGGCGGCACCAATGCGCACGCCGTGGTGGAGCAGGCACCGCCGCCACCGCCGGCCCCACCTGCCAGGTCGGCCGAGGTGCTGGTCGTGTCGGGGCGCACCGAGTCGGCCGCCGACACCGCGCTCGCCGAGTTGCTCGACCACCTCCGCGACCACCCGGAGCTGCCGCTGTCCGACGTGGCCCACACCCTGGCGACCGGCCGGGAGGCGTTCGCGCACCGCCGCGCGGTCGTCCGGTCGGCAGCGGGTGAGCACGCGACGTACACGGGCGTGGCCGAACCGGGCCGCCGGGTGGTCGTGGTCGCCGGCGGGACGCCGGTCGACCTGCCGTGGTCGCGGCCGTCCGACGCGGACGCCCTGGTCGTCGAGGTCCCGGCTGGTCGGTCCGCCGAGGACCTGCTCGCCACGGCCTGGGTGCACGGCGCGGACGTGGACTGGACCGCCGTGCACGCGGGCCGCCGCGTGCCGCTGCCCGCCTGTCCGTTCGAGCCGCAGGTGTTCCCCCTGACGCCCGTGCGCAGGCCGGAAGCCGGTCGGGACGCGCCCGTCAAGGATCAGGACGTGGCCAGGTGGTTCTGGACACCCGTGTGGCACGAGACCGCACCGCTTCCCGTCCCCGACGCGGGTGCGGGCGGCGTGCTGCTGTTCGCCGAGCCGGACGACGAGGTCGCCGCGGCACTGCGCCACGCCGGTCACCGGGTCACGGTCGTCGGTGTCGGGGAGTCCTACGCGGCGGAGGACCCGGACCTGTTCCGGATCCGCCCCGACGCGCCGGCGGACTACCAGCGGCTGCTCGCCGAGGTCGGGCATCCGTTCCACACGGTCGTCCACGCCTGGACGCAGCACTCGGCGGCCGGCCTGGACCGCGCGGACTTGGCCGACGCGCAGCGCCGCGGGGCGCACAGCCTGCTCTGCCTCGGGCGTGCGCTCGGCGCGGCGGCCACCAGCGCCGGTGTGCGCGTGCACGTCGTCACCACCGGCGTGTACGAGGTCACCGGCGCCGAGCAGGCGCGGCCGGGCAACGCGCAGGTGCTCGGTCCCTGCCGGGTGCTGCCGCAGGAACTCGCGCACGTGCGGTGCCGGGTCGTCGACCTGTCGGGGCCGCCCGACCGGGCGATGGCCGCGCGGCTGCTGGCCGAGTTCGCGCACGACGGCGACGAGGTCGCCGTGGCGTTGCGCGGCGCGCGCCGGTGGACGCAGGCGGTCGCGCGAGTGCCCGCGCCGCCGACCGATCCCGGGCTGGTGTTACGGCGTGGAGGCACCTACCTGATCACCGGCGGCATGGGTCGTATCGGTCTGCTGTTGGCCGAGCACCTGGCGGAGGTGGCGTCGGCGAGGCTGGTCCTGATCGGCCGCTCGGCCCTGCCGCGCGAGGAGTGGGACGCCTGGTTGGCGGCGCACGACGCCGACGACGAGACCTCCCGGGCGATCCGACGGCTGATCGCGGTCGAGGAACGCGGAGGGCAGGTGTTCACCGCGCGGGCGAGCGTCGGCGACGAGGCCGCGTTCCGCGCCGCCGTCGAGCAGGCCCGGTCCCGCTTCGGCCGGATCCACGGGGTGATCCACGCGGCCGGGGCGACGCAGGGACCGTCGATTCGGTACGTGCACGAACTCGATCCCGCCGACTGCACGCCCCAGTTCGCCACGAAGGCGTGGGGCACGGTGGTCGTGGACCGGGTCTGCTCACCGGACCGGCCCGACTTCGTGCTGCTGATGTCGTCGATCTCGGTGCTGTTGGGCGGCCTGCGGCTGAGCGCCTACGCCGGCGCGAACGCGTTCCTGGACCGCTACGCGCAGGCTCGCAACCACGACAGCGGCACTCGGTGGCTGTCCGTGGCGTGGGACGCCTGGCTGATCGACGAGACGATCGAGGAGGGCTCGCTCGGCGCCGGCTGGACCTCGGTCGCGATGACCCCGGACGAGGGCGTCGAGGCGGTCGGACGGCTCTGGTCCCCCGCGATGGCCGGACAGGTCGTGGTGTCCACGACCGACCTGGACGACCGCATCGCCCGCTGGGTCCGGCGCGGGGCCGAGCGGGCGGTGTCCACCCCGCGCGCGACGAGCGGACCGGGGTGGCCAGCGAACCAGGTGCGCGAGTTGTGGCGCGAGCTGCTCGGCGTGCGCGAGGTCGGCGACGACGAGACGTTCTTCGCCCTGGGCGGGGACTCCCTGTTGGCCTTGCAGCTCATGAACCTCATGCAGCAGGAGTTCGGCGTCGTGCTGCCCGCGGCCGCCCTCTTCGGGGCGCCAACGGTCCCGGCCCAGGTCGAGGTGCTGCTGGCGCGCCTCGGCGAGGACGCCTTGTCCCGGCGAGTGGACGACCTGTCCGACGAGGAGGTCGACGCGCTGCTCGACCGGTTGGCGGTGGACTGACGTGCCGGGGTCCGCCGACATCGCCGTCATCGGCCTGGCCGCCCGCTACCCGGACGCGGAGGACCACCACGGGCTGTGGCGCCTGGTGCGAACCGCTTCGACCAGCAGACCAGTGGGTGATCCGCACGGGTTCGACGCCGCCTGCTTCGGTCTCGCGGAACCGGAGGCCGACGAACTCCACCCCGCGGTCCGGCTGTTCCTGGAGTGCTGCCTCACCGCGGCGGAGGACGCGGGCCACGACCCGTCCGGGTTCACCGGTCGGGTGGGTGTCTACGGCGGCTCGCCCGTGCCCGACGAGCTGGCCGCCAGGGTGGCGTACTGCCTGGACACCACCGGCCCGGCCCTGTCGGTGGGTTCGGGTGAGTCCTCGTCCCTGGCCGCCGTGCACGTGGCCGCGCAGGCGTTGCGGACCGGTGACTGCGACCTGGCACTGGCGGGCGGCGCGGCGGGGCCGCCGGGCGGCGGTGCGGGGGTGGTCGTCCTGCGCAGGCTCGAGGACGCGGCGGGTGATCGCGTCCTCGCGGTGATCCGCGGTTCGGCGGTCGGCAACGACGGGGGCAGGCGGGCCGGGTGGGCAGCCGCGGACCCGCTGGCCCGATCGGCCGCCGTCGCCGAGGCATGGCGGTGTGCGGGGGTGTCAGCGGAGGACGTCGACTACTTCGAACCAGCGGCCCTCGACCTCCCCGAGCACGTCGCGGCGGAGGCGGAGTCCCTGCGACGCGCCTTCGCCGGAACGCGCGCGGGTCGAGTGGTGGTGGGCGGTGCGGACGCGACGACACGGGCCGCCGGACACGCGGCCGGCATCCGCAGCCTGCTCAAACTCGTGCTGGCATTGGCGCACCGCGAGTTCCCGACAACACCCGAGAGCCGTCCGGTGGCCGCTCTGCCGGCCACCGGGGAGCCGTTCACCGCCGTCGACCGGCCCGGCCCGTGGACCGCCGAACCCGGTCGAGCACGCATCGGCTGCGTCGGTTCGGCCGGTGTCGGCGGCACGAGCGTGCACGTGGTCGTGCAGGAGTCGCCACCCCCGCGCCCCATCCCACCCGCGCCCGAGGGGCCGTTCGTGATCCCCCTCTCCGCAGCCACCGCGCCTGCGCTCGGCGTGCTCACCTCGCGCCTGCGCACGCATCTGGACACCGCGGCGGACAGCGCGCTGGCCGACATCGCCCACACGCTCCAGGTCGGCAGGCGTCCGTTGCCGCACCGCATCGCGATCACCGCGAGCACGACCGCGCAGGCCCGCGACGAGTTGGGCCGGGCGACGCCGGTGATCGTGCACGGCAAGGCCAGGGCGGTGTTCCTGTTCCCCGGCCTGGGCGTGCGGCACGACGGCTCCGGCGCACGGCTGTACCGCCGTGCCGAGACCTACCGGCACTGGGTGGACCGGGGTCTGCGAGCGCTCGACCCCGACCTCGCCCACCGCGTGCGGGAGGTGCTCATGAGCGACCGCCCGACCACGGCCGGCGGCGACCCGCTGAGCCTGCTGAGGACCCGGACCACGCCGGAGCCGACCGACACCGCGGTGGCCCAGCCCGCGTTGTTCATCGGCGAGCACGCGCTGGCCCGGCAGCTCATGGCCTGGGGCGTGGAACCAGCCGCCGTCGTCGGCCACAGCCTGGGCGAGTACGTCGCGGCCTGCGTGGCGGGTGCGATCGACCCCGAGGACGCCGTCCGGCTGGTCGCCGAACGCGCCCGGCTGATCGCCGACCTGCCTGCGGGCTCGATGATCGCCGTGCCGCTGGGCGAGGAGGAGGCCCGCGAACACCTCCGGCCGGGGGTCGATCTGGCTGCGGTCAACGGCAAGGGCGCCTGCGTGCTGGCCGGGGAACCGGCGGAAGTGGAGCGGATCGCGACCGCGCTGGCCGCGCGGGGCATCGCCTCGCGCCCATTGGACGTGCGGCACGCGTTCCACTCGCGCACCCTGGCCCCGGTCGCGTGTGACCTGCACCGCGTCGCCGCGGCGACGCGGTTCTCGCCGGCGGCGATCCCGCTCGTGTCCACGGTGAGCGGCACGTGGCTCACCGTGGCGCCGGACGCGGACCACTGGGTGGAGCACCTGTGCGGCACGGTCCGGTTCCACGACGGCGTCGGCGCTGTTCTCGCCGATCGCGACCACGTCCTGGTCGAGGTCGGCCACGGCACCGCGCTCAGCTCGTTCGCCCGCCAGCACACGCGGATGACCAGGGCGCGGCTCGGTCGGGTCGTCGCGATGCTGCCCGATGACGGCCGCGGTGACGACCCACTGCCGAGCGGGCTGGCCGAGCTGTGGCGGTGCGGTGTCTTCGTGGACTGGCGCAGGGTGCACCCCGACCGGGTCCGGGTGCCGTTGCCGACCTACCCGTTCGACTACCGGGGCTGGAGCCGACGATGAAAGGAGCGGTGTCATGCCGGATGTCACGACCAAGGTGTCGGAGTTCCTCCAACGGCACGTGAGCGAGCGGGTCGAGCTGCGCCGCGAGGACGACATCTTCGCCACGGGGCTGGTGAACTCGCTGCTGGCGCTGCAACTCGTGGTGTTCGTGGAGCACGAGTTCGCGCTCGTCGTCGCCGACGAGGACCTGAACTTGGACAACTTCCGCAGCATCGCGGCGATCGAGCGCTTCGTGGCGCGCAAGCTGGCGCGGTAGCGGGCTTTCCGCGCGAGGCGCGGTGGAACTGTCAAGACACACATGTCAGTACCCGCGCGGCAGCGGTGCTGACGACAATCACCACGGGGGTGCCGTCATGTCGGACAGCGCACGCGAAGAACGCTACAAAGTGGTGGTCAACCACGAGGAGCAGTACTCCGTCTGGCGCATCGGCCTGGACGATCCGCCGGGTTGGCGGGACATCGGCGTCGAGGGTTCCAGAGACGATTGCCTGGCCTACATCGCCGCGGTGTGGACGGACATGCGTCCGGCGAGTCTGCGCCGTGCGATGCAGGCCGACCGCTGATACGGGCCGGAGGACCACGTGGACAGTGTCGACGACCTCGTGCGGAAGTGGGCCGCGCGCACGCCGGACGCCGTGGCGGTCATCGGCCCCGACGGTGCCTTGACCTACGCCGAACTCGTCGATCGTGCCGACGCGCTCGCCGAACGACTGCGACGGGCGGGCGCGGCACCGGAGACACCGGTGCTGCTGTGCCTGCCCCGGTCGGCGGCGTTGGTGATCGGCGCGCTGGGCGTGCTCACCGCAGGCGCGCCCTACGCCCCGGTCGACCCCGCGCACCCGGTGCTGCGCCTGCGGTCCACGGTGGCCGATTCCGGCGCGACGATCCTGGTTCGCGCGCCGGGCGGACTACGCGCGCCGGCGGGTGTGACGGAGATCGACCTCACCGCCGACCAATTCGTCCATAGTGGACTGTCGTCCGCCGTGCGGCATCACGAGAACTCGCTGGCTTACGTCATCCACACGTCGGGGTCGAGTGGCCGCCCGAAGAGCGTGCAGGTCGACCACGCCGGGCTGCGCCACCTCGTCGACTGGCACCACCGCGCGTTCGCCCTGTCCTCGGCCGACCGGGTGGCGCAAATCGCCGGTCCCGGCTTCGACGCCGCGGTCTGGGAGACGTGGGCGGCGCTGACGGCGGGCGCGTCCCTGCACGTACCCGACGAGGAGACCCGGCTGTCGCCCACCGCGCTGCGGGACTGGCTGTCGCGCGAGGGCATCACCACCGCGTTCGCGCCCACCGCGCTGGCCGAGTCGCTGATGGCTCTGGACTGGCCCGCCGACACGCCGCTGCGCACCCTCCTCACCGGTGGCGAGGCGCTGCTGCGCCGACCGCCGCCGGGACTCCCCTTCGCGGTGGTCAACAACTACGGACTCACCGAGGCGGTGGTCGTGTCGACGACGGGCCACGTGCGACCCGGCGTCGGCACACCCACGATCGGCACCCCGGTCGACCACGCCGACGTGCACATCGTCGACGAGGACCTCCACCCGGTGCCGGGAGGAACCGCGGGCGAGCTCCTGCTCGGCGGTCCCGCCCTCGCCCGCGGCTACGCGGGCCAACCCGCGTTGACGGCCTCGCGCTTCGTGCCCGACCACCTCGGTGGACGTCCCGGCACGCGGCTGCTGCGCACCGGCGACCGGGTGCGCCGCGGTCCCGACGGAGAACTCGAGTTCCTGGGCAGGGTGGACGACCAGATCTCGCTCAACGGCTACCGGATCGAGCCCGCCGAGGTGGCCGCCGCGCTGACCGCGCACCCTGCGGTGCGCTCGGCCGTGGTCGTGCCCGAGCCTGGCCGGCCCACCACGCCACGGCTCATCGCCTACCTCGTGTCCGAGGGCGATCCACCCGGAGAGGAGGAACTCGTGGCCTTCGTCGCCGACCGACTGCCCGCGCCGATGGTCCCCGGCGGCTACGTGTGGCTGACCGAATTCCCCTTGAGCCCCAACGGAAAGGTGAACCGGGCCGAGTTGCCGCCCGCACCGGCTCCAGGGCGGAACCCGGGACTCGGCGGTGAGCTCGAAGCGACTCTCGTGCCGATGGTGGCGGACGTGCTCCAGCTGCCGACCGTCGCCGTCGACGAGGACTTCTTCCGCCTCGGCGGCCACTCGCTGCTCGGCGCGCAGTTGGTGATGCGCCTCCAGGAACGGTTCGGCGTCGACATGACGCTGCGCTTCCTGTTCGCCCATCCGACTGTGTCCCGCATGGCCGCGGGCATCGAGGCGATGCTGCTCGACGAGGTCGAGGCCCTGAGCGAGGACGAGGCCGCCGGATCGGACCGCCCGTGACCGAGCTGAGCCTGCACCACCTGCTCTCCCCCGACGTGCTGGCCGACCCGTACCCGCTGTACGACCGGCTGCGCACCGAGAGCCCGGTGCACTTCGACCCGTACCTGCACGTGTGGGTGGTCACGCGTTACGCCGACGTGGTCGACGTCCTCAACCGGTTGTCGGCCGAACGCACACCGGGACCCGACCGGCTGCGCGAGCTGGGAATGGCCCGGCTGGCGCCCGTCGCCGAGGTGATGGTGCGGCAGATGCTGTTCGTCGACCCTCCCGAGCACACCCGCTTGCGCGCGCTGTACGCGGCGGCGTTCACCCCGCGGCGGGTCGAGGGACTGCGCGCGGACATCGCCGCCCTGGCCGACGAGCTGCTCGACCGTGTGGCCGAGCAGTCCGGGATGGACGTGCTGGCCGACTTCGCCGCGGTGCTGCCGGCGATGGTCACCGCGCGCGTGCTGGGTGTCCCGATCGACGACCACCTGATGCTCAAAGCCTGGTCGGAGACGTTCGCCGAGGTGCTGGGCAACTTCCAGCACAATCCCGACCGCGCGCACCACCTGCTGCGCGGCCTGGAGGAGATGCTCGCGTATTTCCGCGACGCGGTGCGCCGGCCGGACCGGTCGCGCGAAGGGCTCGTCGCGGCGCTGGTCGACGGTGAGGTCGAGGGCCGGCGACTGTCCGAGGACGAGATCGTCGCCAACCTCGTCCTCACCATGGTCGGCGGCCAAGAGACCACGACGAACCTGATCGGCAACGGCGTGCTCACCCTCCTGCGCCACCCCGACCAACTGCGCCGGCTGCACGCCGACCCGGGACTGTTCCCCAGTGCGGTCGAGGAACTGCTCCGCTTCGAGAGCCCGAGCCAGCACACCGCGCGGGTGGCCAAGGAGGACGTCGAGATCGGCGGCACGCGGATGCGGCGCGGGCAGGCCGTGGTCGCGGTGCTGGGCGCGGCGAACCGGGACCCGAGCCGGTTCCCCGATCCCGGTCGGCTCGACCTGGGCCGAGCGGACAACCGGCACCTGGCGTTCGGCTGGTCGGCGCACTTCTGCTTCGGCGCGGGACTGGCCCGCACCGAGGGCTTGGTGGCGCTGCGCGCGTTGCTGGGACGGTTCCCGGGGTTGCGCGCGGTCGACATGTCGGGCGCGTGGCGCGCCAACCTCGGGTTGCGCGGACTGGAGCACCTGTGGGTGACGTGGCGGGACTGAACCCGGGTCGGCGACCCGGGTCGACGTGGAGGAGGCGCGGTTGACAGCGGATCACAGGCCGCTGGCGATCGTCGGCGCGGGTGTGCTCGGCACCGGGCTGGCGACGTTGGCGATCGGCCGTGGTGTCGACGTGGTGCTGGTGGATTCCGACCGGCGTGCCGTGGACACCGCGGGATCTCGGGTGTCCGCTCTGCTGCGGCTGGCCCGGCTGACCGGCGCGCTGCCGACCGGGACGCCGGACGGCGCGCTGACCGCCACCGACCGCCTCGCCGACGTGGCGGTGGCGCGGGCGGTGGTCGAGTCGGTCCCCGAGCACCTCCCGGTCAAGGCGGCGGTGCTGGCTGAGGTGGCGCGGATGGCCGCGCCGGACGCACTGCTCGGCTCGACCACGTCCGGCATCCCGGTCGACGACCTGGCCGACCGCACCGGGCGACCGGCGGACCTGGTCGGGCTGCACTTCATGAACCCGCCCACGCACATCCGCGCGGTGGAGGTGGTGCGCGGCCCACGCACGGCGGAAGCGACCATGCGCGCGGCGACCTCGCTGCTGGACGCCCTGGGATGCACCGCCGTCGTGGTCGGCGACGGGCCGGGTTTCGTGGTCAACCGGGTGCTCCAACGCATGATCAACGAGGCGAGCCGGATCGTGCAGGAAGGACTGGCGACGCCGGAGGTGGTGGACACGGCCTTCACCGACTGCCTCGGCCACCGCACCGGCCCGCTCGCCACCGCCGACCTGATCGGCTTGGACAACGTCGTCGACTCGCTCACCGTCCTGCACGAACGCCTCGGCGGGTTCGGCTACCAGCCCAGTGACCTGTTGCTGGCGAAGGTGCGGGCGGGTGACCTGGGCCGCAAGTCCGGCCGCGGCTTCTTCACCTACCCGGGGCCGGCGTGACCACCACCGGGTCCCGGGAGCGGTCCGCCGCCGCGCTCGCCGAGGTCACGGCGGCGGTCGCGGACCGGGCGGCCGAGTGGGACCTCGCGGGCAGGCTTCCGGTCGACGTCGTCCGCGGGCTGGCCGGCCGGGGGTTGTTGTGCCCCGACCTCCCGACCGAGGACGGCGGCCTCGGGCTGGCCGGTCCGCGGGCCGGGGAGTACACCGCCGGGGTCGGCGCGCTGTGCAGCTCACTCCGCAGCGTGCTGACCTCGCACGACATGGCCGCGTGGACGGTGCGCCGGTTCGGCCGCGACGCGCACCGGGCGGCTCAGCTCGCCCGCTTGACATCCGGGGACCTGGCAGCGGTGGCGTTCAGCGAACCCTCCGCGGGCAGCGACCTCGGGGCCATCGCGACGACCATCCGACCAGACCGCGACGCGCTCGTGGTCGACGGCCGCAAGAGCTGGGTGACCGCGGCGGTGTACGCCGATGTCGTCGTGGTGTTCGGCCGCTACGCCGACGGGGGCGGGATCGTCCTGGTGAACACCGACCTGCCCGGTGTGACGGTCGAGCCCGTGCCCGCCCCGCTGGGCTGTCGGGCAGCGGGGCACGCCGAGGTGCTCCTGGACGGGGTCCGGGTCGATCGGGACGCGCTGCTCGGCGGTGCGGGCCTGCCGCTCGGGATGCTCGTCGCCTCGGCACTGACCGCGGGCAGGCTGTCCGTGGCGTGGGGTTGCGTGGGCATCCTGCGTGCGTGCCTGGCCGCGGCGACCGCGCACGCCCGGACCCGCACGCAGTTCGGCGTTCCGCTGGCCGACCACCAGCTGGTGGCTCGGCACCTGGCCGAACTGCTGGTCGCCGAACGCACCGCCACGCACACCTGCGTGCACGCCGGCGAGCTGTGGGCCGCGGGTTCGCCGGACGCGGTGACCGCGGCCGTGCTGGCCAAGCAGGTCGCCGCGACCGGTGCGGCACGTGGCGCGACGGCCGCCGTCCAGGTGCTGGGCTCGGCCGGCGCACACGACGGCCACCCGGTCGCCCGGGCCTACCGCGACGCGAAGTTGATGGAGTTCATCGAGGGCAGCACGGAGATCAACCAGCTCCTGCTGGCCGAGCACGCGCTGAAGGTGTGGTCATGAACCTGGTGAAGTGCCTGGTGTGGGACCTCGACGCGACGCTGTGGCACGGCGTCCTGGCCGAGGCCGACGAACCGCGGCTGCGACCCGAGGCGCACGCGGCGCTCGTGGAACTGGACAGACGGGGCGTGCTGCACGCTGTTGCCAGCAAGAACGACCACGACGCGGCGTGGGCGAAGCTGGAGGAGCTCGGCGTCGCGAAGTACTTCGTGGCGGCCCGGATCGGTTGGGGCCCGAAGTCGGACTCGGTGCGCGAGATCGCCGAGGAACTCGGGTTCGCCCTCGACACCATCGCCTTCGTCGACGACCAGGCCGTGGAGCAGGCCGAGGTCGCCTTCCACCTGCCCGCCGTGCGGTGCTACCTGGCCGACCGGGTGTCGGACCTGGTGACGTTGCCGGAGTTCGACGTGCCGCGGACGGCCACCGCCGCCCGCCGGCGAGAGCTGTACCAGGCGCGGTCGCGCCGTGCCGCCGCTCGCCGCGAGTTCACCAGCACCGACGAGGACTTCCTGCGGTCGCTGGACGCGGTCATGACCATCGGGCAGGCGACGGCGGCGGACCTGGACAGGTTGGCCGAACTCACCCGGCGGACCAGCCAGATGAACGCGACCGGCGTGCACTACTCCCACGAGGTTCTCGAGGCACTGCTGTCCGACGCCGACCACGAGGTGCTCGTGGTCCGGCTGCGCGACCGGTTCGGCGACCACGGCGAGGTCGGGATCGTGCTGCTCGACCGGGGTGCGGCGGTGTGGCACTTGAAGTTGCTGGCCACCTCGTGCCGGGTGGTGTCCTACGGCGTGGGGTCGACCGTCCTGCGCTGGCTGATCGACCGCGCCGTGGGCGCGAAGGTCCACCTGGTCGCCGACTTCCGCCGCACCGAGCGCAACCGGATGATGGCGGTGACCTACCGGTTCGCGGGCTTCGAAGATCGGTCGTGCGAGTGCGTGGCCGATCTCGTCCCGAGCACGGCGGATGTGCGCCGGCTGCACCTGGAGCCCACCCCGCAGCCCGTGTCGCGCACCGTGCGCCTGCTCACGGCATGAGCGAGTTCGCGAGCGAATCATTCAACACAGCGCGCGTCGCGCTTGCCGCGCCGAGCGCCGGCGAGGTGTGCGCATGAGCGGGACGGCCGGGCCGGCCTCGGTCACCCGTGACTGGCCCGCGTCCGCCCGGCCTGCTCCGGTCAGCGGGCCGGCCGGATCGTCGAGCGGCTGGGCAGCAGCATCAGGTGCTCGGCGCGGACCAGGTCGTACTTGACCGCGATGTCCACCAGCGCGTCGCGCTTGCCGTTCATCCGGTCACCCGAGCTCTCGATGTCCCGCAAGTGCGCCCGCAACTTGTTCGACACCAGGTAGTCGATGTGATAGTTCACCGCCGTCCGGCTGACTTGCTCGAACCCCGGCAGCGGACGCAGCCGCTCGACGATGGCCGGCACGGGAGGGACCGCCACCACCGACGAGTTGCGCAGCCGCGGCTCGCACAGCGCCACCAACACCAGAAAGTACTTGGCGGTGCGGTCGAGCGACGACCGCACGGAGCGGACGTCAACCGCCTCTGCCGCGTCGATCAGCTCCGGCGGAGCCGAGAACACCTTGACCGCCGCCGCCCCGGACTCGAGCGGGACCACGATCTTGGCCAGCTCGAACGGGATGCACACGCCCTCCCGCAGCGGCGGGACCTTGATGTACTCGCCACCACCTTCCAGGTTCTCCACCACGAACGTGGTCGCCTTCGTGCGGTTGGCCAGCCGCCAGTCGCGCTGCCCGGCCGTGATCCGCCCGATCGCGGAGTCGCCGCGCCTGCGCCTGCCGATCGACATCATCCCGTCCGAGTCGCTGACCAGGTCCAGTGAGGACCCCGGCGCGAGCGACCGGGCCTCGGCCCGCCCGGCGTCGTCGAGCTGGACGTGCAAGCCCTCGGCCCCGACTGTCACCGCAGTCATTCCCCCACCACGATCATTTGATCGCAGCACATGTCGCGATCCCCTTTCAGAATGCCACGTCGCTCACACTGCGAGTGCAGTCGACATTATTCGGCTTACCACCCCGAAAAGTCCGCGTCAACCATTTGTCAAGCACACGAACATTCGCCACACCGGCGGAACTCCAATCAACAGTGGTCCGCACGCGAAAAGTCGAACCAACTCGGATACCGGCGTCTCACCCGCCTGATTCGCACACCGGCCGCTACCGGGAAAGGAATCACGAAAGGCGTGACGGCGGACACTCGACGTACCCGGCCACAGCCGGTCTCGCGCGCCGCTCGCAGTCGGATGCCGGCGTGCGGTCGACATATCGGCCTGGATTACCGGATATCACGACTGCGCCTGGGTGTCCCGCAGTTTCGGGCGCTCCCGGAATACCATGTCGACGACTTGCCGACCGGAGCGCCGCACATCGGCGGCGAAGTGCCGGATAGCCCGCTCCCGGACGATTCCGTCTTCGATGTCGGGATCGCGGTTTCGCCCTCGACAGCTCTTGGGGGGGGTGGTTCACCGGGCGAAGGCCACCGACGTGCTCATGCCGGCCGTCCAACCGACGCGCGCGCCTGTGCCAACCACGAGGCGGTGCGGGTGACCGCCTGCCGCAGCATCTCCGTGTCGCGCGCCAGCGACAGGCGGATGAAGGAGTCTCCCTCCCCCGGTTCGTCCCAGTGGAACGGACCGCAGGGCAGCACGTGCACATCCATGTCGCTGAGTGCCGTGTACGCCTCTCCTGCCGACACCCCGGGAGGCAGAGCCACCCGCTCCACGCTGACGCGCGACTCCGGGTCGGGCGGCGCCGGCAGGTTCAGCTCGGCCAACGCGTTCCGCACGAAGACGCGGTGCTCGCTCACCATTGCGTGCAACCGGGCGAACCCGCCGTCCGCGGCGTCGGCGGCGAACTCGCCCAGCAGCGCCAGCACGAACGGCGAGATCGTCAGCAGTACGTCGGAGAACGCGTCCACGAGCGGCAGGTCGCCGGCGCCCGCGACGAGGAAGCCCGCCTTCAGCTCCTGGGTCGGCCACAGCTTGCCTGAGTCTTCGATCACCACGTGGTCCACTTCGGACTCTTCGAGGATGGCGTAGTGGTCGTACCAGGCCCGGGTGTCGAATCCCCTGAACGAGGTGTCCAGCGCGAGGACCACGCCACGGGCGGAGCACTCGCGGGCGAGCCAGCGCATGGTCTCCGGCAGCATGACCCAGCCCGTGGGGTTGTTGGGCGTGGTCACGAAGACGCACCCGATGTCGCCGTCGAACACCGAGTCGTCGTGCGCGGACAGTGCCGTCTCCGCGACGGGTACGAGGTTGTGCCCCCAGGCCCGCAGCAGGTCGGGGATATTGTCGAACGTCGGGTGCAGCAGGCCGACCCTGTCGGTGCGGTCCCGCAGTGCCCTGGCGAAGATGTCCACCGCCACCGACGAGGAGTAGCAGCTCAGCACGCGACCGGTGCCGATCGGGGCGCTCTTCTGGCCGAGCGCGGAGAAGAACCGCTCGTGGGCGTGCGTCTCGACCTTCTCGAACGTGGAGTGCCCGGCGCCGCGGTACAGCGGCGTCATCTGGTCGAGGATCGCGGCCTGCGATTCGGTGGGCGCCTGGCGCGGGTGGCCGTCGGACAGGTTCAACGGCCCTGCCAATGCCAGTGATTCGTACGAGGTCAGGTTCTGACTGGACGTGCTCAAGCCAACCGTCCCTTCAGGTCGGTCCACCGGTGGAGGGCGGCCGGGCCGGAGCTCCGGGAGATCATGGCCGCTGCTTTTCGCATGACAGCTCTTCACGCAGGCCGGCACCGATCAGGTGAGCTTCGTCATCGTCGACGCACTCCACGTCGACGATGACGGCCTCGTCGATCACGTGCACGAGAATCGCCGGGTCCCGCTCGGACAGGCGTCGTGCGACCCGTTCGGCGACGCCGTCCTCGTCTGGTCTGACACGCAGGCCGTTGACCGGTTCCGGCACCACCCGCTCGTCCATTGTGAACGACACGGGACACGTCACTATCCCGTCGATGCCGACCAGATGCCCATCGACGATCTCCACCAACCTCCGGTAGTCGGCGAAGCGCTTGTCGTGGTCCATCTCCAACCACTCCACCAGGGCCGTCACCACACCCACGATGAGCTGGCGGTCGAGTTTGTACGCCCGGCCGAACGGCAGGTGCTTGCCCGCCTCGAAGCGGGTGAAGTCGACTCCGGCCACGGCGTCGACAAGGTCCTGTCGACCGTAGAGCACGCCTCCTGTGTTCGGGCCACCGAAATACTTGGCGCTCAACACGGTGAGGTCGGCGCCGCGGCGGCCGAAGGACCCGATGAGGTCCACCGGGAAGTTCAGGTACGCGGCGTCCACCACGACCGGGATGCCTCGCTCGTGCGCGACGTCGGCCACCGCTTCCAGGCTGACGGTGCCCTCGACACCGTCCAGATGGGCCGGGACGAACAGGGCGGCGGTGTTCTCGTCGACAGCCTCGGCCAGTTCCTCGGCGTCCGTGCCGTTGACATTGCCCACCTCGACCAGCTCCGCGCCGGCCAGCCGGATCATCCGGTCGTACTTGTACCGGTGTCTGCGCTGGATGAGCACGCGTGACGGGATGCCCGTGGTGTCCGGAAGTCGTTCAGCCAGGCGGAGATTGTCACCCACCATGCACGCCGCGGTGGCCATCGCTATACCCGCGGATGCACCCGGAGTAACGCGCGCCGCCGGCGCGCCGATCTTCGAGGCGATGAGCACACCCGTCCGGTCCAACAACTCCGGGATGCTCACGAACTGGGCGTTCGCACGTTCCATGGCAGACCACACCCGTTGGGACGGACGGGATCCACCGATATCGGTGTAGATTCCCAGCGCGTTCACCACGGGCCGCAGCCCCAGAAGGTGGTACACAGACTCGACCAATGCAGTCCCCCAACCGCGTCACGGGATCACGTTCGACGATCCGACCCCACAGACGTTCTTACCAGAAAACCTTTAGCCGGCATCGACATCATCTCCGCCATCGAGCAGGTGACCCGCTCGCGGCTGATGACTCCCTGACCGACGGATCAGAATTCCTGTCCCACCTCGGCACGAGGTCGCAGTCGTGGAGATGAGCAATCAGCGTTTGTACGACTGGCAGCGCCGCTACGACGTCGTGCTGTGGCACGTCCACGGCTCAGCGGTGCCATCGGGCGTCCGGTCGGTCCAGCAGTTGCGACAGGACCGTCAGGAATTCCGCGCAGGACCGGCAACGCGGTTCGTGATCACGGGTCGCGGCGGCAGAACCACTGGGTTCCGAGCGTCCTCAGGCGGTGACGCCCTCGTAGCGACG
This sequence comes from Saccharothrix deserti, assembly GCF_009769385.1. Lineage (GTDB taxonomy): Bacteria > Actinomycetota > Actinomycetes > Mycobacteriales > Pseudonocardiaceae > Actinosynnema > Actinosynnema deserti. The sequence continues at coordinate 171,323 of NZ_ML775961.1, read as the reverse complement.
CAGGCTGCGGTACCACAGGGCGCGTGCCGTCAGGAAGACCAGGACACCGGCGAGCGGTGACCCGTAGGCGAACGCCGCCGGCACGTCCAGGGTGTCGACCTTGCCGGTGATCACCGCCGCCGGGAAGTAGGCGATGAACGCGATCGGCAGGACGCAGGTGAACAGCGCCCGAACCGCGATCGGCAGGATGCTCAGCGGGTAGTTCCCGAACATCCCGAACAGCTCATCGAGCCACACCGACAACGCCAACGTCTCAGGATGCCGCAGCGCGCGCCGGTTGACCACGAGCTGGACAGCGGCTTCCAGCAGCGCCCCGCCCACCAAAGCCGCGAGCAGGAACAGCACTTTGCCCGCGGTCCACTCCACCCCCGCCTCACCCACGGCGACGAGCAGGAACGTGACACCGACGAAGAAATCCCCGACACCGTTGACGTTGCAGGAAGTCAGCAACACCTGGGTGAGCATCGGCACCGGGCGGAGCCGGTACACCTCCAGCCGGCCCTCCTCGACGATCCGCGGCAGGAGCATGATGTTGCTCAGCAGGCAGACGTAGATCCCGTGTGCCGCGAGGCGCATGCCGGCCAGCAGCACCACCTCGCCCCCCGACCACCCGTCGAGCTGTGGGAACCGCGTCAGCAGCACCCCGACCACTACCAACACGGACATCTGCCACGCCACGCCGCTGAGGATGGCGAGCAGGAAGTCCGCGCGGTACTGGAGCCTGGCCCGCACGGTCAGGGCGAAGATCCGCGCGTACAGGCGGGCTCGGCGCCGCCTGTGCGCCATGCCGCCGCGCCGCGCGGGCACCGTCGCGCGCGTCATCCGCGCTATCCCCCTTGCACTGACACGCGCCGCGCCGCCGCACGCCACATCACCCTGGTCACCAGCCCGAGCACGGCCACCCAGCACAGTGCGACGAACAGGTCGCACGGCAGGGTCTCCAGCGGCCGCCGGCCGACGTAGACCGACAGCGGGATGTGGTGGATGCCCTGGAACGGCAGCCACGACGACATCTCGCCGAACCACGGCGGGAAGAACCACAGCGGGACGAGCGCACCGGACAGCAGCGCCTGGACGAAGAAGTAGATCCGGATGGTGCTCTCGTTGGTGGTGAACCAAAAACACGCCAGATCGACGCAGGACCGCAGGTAGTACGCCACCACCTGGCCCAGCGCGAACCCGACCAGCGCAGCGAACAGGGCAGCTGCCGACGGCGGCGGCATGACGAGTCCGGCCGAGACCGCCAACACGACAGCCGGCAGCAGCCACGCCGTGCCGTAGAGCAGTTCGCCGACCACGCGCAGGAAGTAGAACCGCCGGGGCGCCATCGGGCGCAGGAACCAGTACATGATCCGGCCCTCGTTGACCAGCGACCGCATCGTCTCCTTCGAGTACGACCTGGACGCCCAGGTGATGACGGTGCTCAGCACGGCGAGCACGGAGTATGAGGTGCTCTGCGTCGCGTTCGCGCCCGCCACCACGACGTCCGCTGCGCCGTAGAGGCTGCTCCACAGCGCGTGGTACAGGAACATCTGGACCACGACGGTGAGCCCGGCGGTGAGGAAGCGCGAGCGGTCGTTCAGCTCGATGCGTGGCATGATCCGCAGCGGCCCCTTGGCGCGCGGGGACGCGGAGGGCTGGTTCGGGCCGCCGGTCACTGATCGGTTCCGACCGCGATCCGCCCGTAAACGTCCCGGATGAGGTCCTCCAGGTCCACGTCGCCGGTGCTGATGTCGTTCACGGGATACCGCTCGACCAGGTACCGGACGACCGCCGGGTGCTCCAGGTCGTCGGCGAGGGTGAGCGTCACCTCGGTCGGGCCGTGGACCTCGACCTCGACGCCGGGCAGGGTCAGCTCACCGACCGGCTCGGCGAACACCACCCGCACGTGCCGCCGGCGGCCGAAGTCCGCCCGGATGCGGTCGAGGCCGCCGTCGAACAGGACGCGACCGCCGCTGATCAGCACGACCCGTTCGCACAGCCTGCTCACCTCGGCCATGTCGTGCGTGGTGAGGATGACCGTGCGGCCGTGCTCGGTCACCTGCCTGCGCAGGAATTCGCGGACCTCCTGCTTGACCACGACGTCCATGCCGATGGTCGGCTCGTCGAGGAACACGATCGACGGGCCGTGCAGCATGGCCGCGGCGAGGTCGCAGCGGACCCGCTGCCCCAGCGACAGGTTGCGCACCGGTGTGGTCCAGAAGTCGGACAGGGCAAGGATCTCATCGAACTCGGCCAGCCGGGCGGCGTGCACGGCGCGGTCCACGCCGTAGATGTCGGCGAGGATGTCGAACGACTCGACCGCGGGCAGGTCCCACCAGAGCTGGGTGCGGTGGCCGAACACCGCGCCGATGTCGTGCGCGTTCCCGGCGCGCTCCAGGTACGGCACCCGCCCGTTGACCAGCAACTCGCCCGAGGTGGGTACCAGGATGCCGGTGAGCAGTTTGATCAGGGTCGACTTGCCCGCACCGTTGGGGCCGAGCAGCCCGACCAGCTCGCCGTGCTCGACGTCCAGCGATACACCGCGAACCACCTCCCTGAGCTCCCGCCGCGGACGCAGCAGCGATCTCACCGCGCCCTTCATCCCGACCCCCCGCGTGGTGACCGTGAACGACTTGGTCAGGTCGCGGACGTGGATGGCCCGCCCGGTCACCGGGACGTGTCCCGGTCGGCGACCACGTCCCCGTCCGCCCGCCGGAGCGCAGGCAGTGCCGGTCCCACCTCCGGGTCCGCGGCCAGCCAGTCGGCCAGCGCCCCCGCGAACCGGTGGTGCCCCTCGGTCAACGGGTGGTTGCGCGGCGCACGGGGCAGGTCGAGGGTCATGTCGTCGAAGGCCATGCCCTCTCCGACCGGGAACTCGCCGAACACGGTGGTCCGGTCGATCTGACCCGGCAGACCGCGCAGCGACGGGGTGGTGGGCAGCGCGGTCACGTCGCGGTAGGCGAAGGCGTACCGCGACACGTACCCGCGCAGGCGCAGGAAGCTGTCCAACAGGATCCACTCCAGCAGGAAGGACCCGATCTGCCCCTCTTCGGACCACAGGTGCCGGTAGAACGCCTTCGCCTGCTTGTCGCGCGAGTCGTTGAACGGGCCGATCACCCGCCAGTTCACGTCGGCGTCGAACTCCGACCTCCTCCTGGTGAAGCCCGGGTCGAAGTGCTCGGTGCGGTCGGGCCGGGTCCAGGTGCAGACCACCAGCGTCTCCTCCGGCGCGATCGACCGCTGCTCGCACAGCGCAGGCAACGTGGCGACCGTCGTCCGCACGATCCGGCGGTTGGAACCGCCGCCCAACCCCATGTTGACGAGTTCCACGCCGAGGGCGCGGGCGAGCAGCACCGGCCAGGCCTGGGTCCGCGGCGAGTCGAGTTCCTCGCCCGCGGTCATGCTGCAGCCGTTGGTGACCAGGAGTTTGATCATCTTCTTCCCTACAGGACAGCGACGCCGTTGCGCCGGGCGAAGGCGTCCGCGTGCTCCCGGTTGTTGACCAGGGGTTCGCCGCGTGAGTTGAGGCTCGTGTTCAGCAGGATCGGGCAGCCGGTCCGCTCCTCCCAGCGCACCAGCAGTTCGTGCAGGCCGGGGTGGTCCCGGGGGGTGACGGTCTGCACTCGGCTGGTGCCGTCGTGGTGCACGATCGCCGGGTACTCGTGCGGCGCCTTGCAGCGTGCGGTGAACTGCATGTACGGCGACTGGGGCACCGGCAGCTCGAACAGCTCGTCCGCCACCTCCGCCCGGATCACCGGCGCGAACGGGCGGAACGGTTCGCGTCCCTTGACGGCGTTGACCCTGTCCTGCATGTCGGCGGGCCGGGGGTCCGCCAGGAGAGAGCGGTTGCCCAGGGCGCGCGGACCGAACTCGGCCCGGCCGCTGGCGACCCCGACCACGCCCTCGTCCGCGAGGGCGTCCAGGAGGGCGTCCACCGGGTACTCGCCGTCGACAGAGGTGCCGAGGTAGGGGCCCGACCAGTTCAGCCGCATCCCGGTCACCGCGGCTGCCGCGCCGATGCTCGACCCGGCGTCGCCGGGATTGGGGCAGATCCAGATGTCGTCGAACAGGCCCAGCCGCGCGATCCTCGAGTTCGCCACGCAGTTGAGCGCGAGCCCGCCCATGACCAGCAAGTTGCGCGAGGTGGTGTTCGCGCGCGCCCACCGCGTCGCCCTGACCAGGACCTCCTCGGTCACGGCCTGGACGCTGGCCGCGAGGTCGGCGTCGGACGCCTCCGGGAGCCAGTCGCCGATGCCGCGGTGGGGGTTGACCTTGAGCCGGAACGACGGCCCTTCGAGTTCCACGAGGTCTTCGTAGATGGCGTCCTCGTGGCGCGGCTCCCCGAAGGCTGCCAGGCCCATGATGACGTACTCGTCCTCGTTGGGCCGGAAGCCGCAGCGCCGCGTGAAGGCGCTGTAGAGCAGGCCGAGGCTGTGCGGGTAGTTGCGGCGATGCAGAACCTCGAACCGGCCGGTCGTGTCGAACCGCCCGATGGTGAAGGTGCGGAACTCGCCGATGGCGTCGCCGACGATGACGGTGGCGTCGGGGAACCCGCTGGTGGCAAAGGCCGCCGCGGCGTGCGAATGGTGGTGGTCGGCGTACCGGATCCGGGGCAGCGGGAACGGCAGTCCGAGGAAGCGCAGGTACCGGCGCGGCACGTCGGCGCGACTGACCGCGTCGGCCCACTGGCCCGCGCGCAGGTGGCGCAGCTTCTTCACGTGCGGTCGTTCGTACCACGCGATCATGTCGGGTGCGCCGAACGCCATGGCCTCGTCGAGCAGATCGGGGTGCAGGGCCGAGTCGTTCTTCTTCCTGGAATAGCGTTCCGAGTGCGCGGCGAGCAGGATCTCTCCATCCTCGACCACGGCGAGGGCGGCGTCGTGCGAGAGCGCGGAAATTCCCCATGTCCGCATCGACGTGCTCCCTCGGCTCACTTGTAGAGGTAAGGGTCGTTGCGACGTGCCGCACGCAGCCTCCGACGCCGGGTGAACCAGTTCCGGATGCGCACGAGGAGTGTTCGCAAGGTGTACTCCTCCGATTTTTGGGATGACCGCGGGAGCGGTAAGCGACCGCTCGGATCATCACGACGGGCAGCGAGCTCGGCTCAGCCTGCCCTGTCTTGCCTGCGTTCGAGTTCGGTGGCGAAGCCCAGCCAGGAGTCCGCACATTCGCGCACGACTTCGACAATAGCGCTTCGCCAGTACTGGGGAACGCTTTCCGCGATCTGTTCTTGTTGTTTCTCGGCCGCGACGTTGACCTCGAGGAAGCGCAGCAGCCACTTACCCGCGTCGGTGAACCGGATCGCCGGGTCGCTCTTGAGCCTGCGCACGACCGCCTCGCGGTCGTGGCGGGCCGCCGACTGGCGGATCTCCTTCGGACTCGGGGAGGACCGACCGGTCGGCGCGGCGGGTTCTTCGCCGCGGCGCAGGCGGGCCCGCACGTCGCTCGCGGTCGCCGGTGAGATGCCCGCCGCGCGCGCGACCTCCCGCAGTGAGGCGTCCGGGTTGCGTTCCAGGTACTCCGTGGCGAGCTGACGTCGTCGTGCGCCATCGAGCGGACGTACCCTGCCGTCCCTGCCGACCCGGCCGTTCGAGTGTCCGGCCCGGTCAGTTGAACGCCGCCGGAGTTCGCCCACGGTGCTGGGCGACAGTCCCGCCGCCGAGGCGATCATCCGGTCGGACCACTCCGGGTGGGTGTGCAGGATGCGCTGCGCCGCCGCCGTGCGGTCGGCTCGGTTCAGCGGCAGGCCGTGCCGGAGGTTCGCGGCCACGGCGGCGAGGAAGGCGTCGTCCTCGGTGCCGTCGAAGAACTGCACTTCAATGGTCTCGCCGCCGCGCAGGACGGCGGCCCGCAACCGGTGCACGCCGTCGACAACGCGCATGGACCCGCGGTGCACGATGATCGGAGGAAGCGGTTCGTCGATTTCTGCGAGCACCAGGGTGTGCTCCGGGTTCTCGCCTTGGAGCCGCGGCGAGTCAGCGACCTTCAATTCGGCGATGGGAACGATCGAGGTGCTCGGTGGAATGGTCGTCTTTTCGATGTCGTCCGACGGTCTTCCGAGGTTGCCGTTGGTGCTCCCAGGGCGGTTGCCGGTAGCTGACGATTCAGTCATCCGGCAACACCTTCACACTTACTGCGGGATAATCGGGAAAACGCGACCGGGGACATCCGGTTAACCTGCCGCGCGAACTGCTCCTCAGTGAACTCATCCACTCCCCCTACCAACGGTGAACCAGCGGTTCGTCCTCAGACAACTGCGGGATGAATCGCTTAAGTCATTCTGGGCAGCACTAACGGATGTGTCAACACGCGGTGACACTGAGTGATTTGGAACGCGGGAACGTCAAAGAAGCCGGCGGTCTCCACGCCTCGCCGGCGGTGTAGTCCCGGATGCCGCCGGCCGGCGCGGACCCGAACTTTCCCCTTACCTGCGCGTGAACGGCGCGATGACCTCGCGGACGGCGGCGACGGCGCCCCAGTCGTCGTCGTCGTGGGCGATGATGCTGAGCAGTTCCCGCAGGTGCAGCACCGGCATCCGCTCCTGCCAGCCGTCGTGCAGCGGCGCGATCTCGGCGTAGGCGGGGAAGAACCGGTCGGACTCCGGTGGCCGGTTCGCGGACCACACCATGGACAGGTCGGACTCGCCCCAGGTGCAGGAGACGGCCGGGTCGATGAACACGGGCTCACCGGTGGCCGTCGCGAGGATGTTCTCGGTCCACAGGTCGCCGTGGTTCAGCACCGGCGGCTGCTCCGGCACGATGTCGGGCAGTGCCGCGCACAACCGCTCCAGGGCGTTGCGGTCCTCGGTGTCGAACGCGGCTTCCACCAGGGGTTCGGACAGCCACCGCAGGATGCGCCGTTCAGCGAAGAACCGGTGGCCGTCGTCGGTCCAGGTGTTGTCCTGGCGGAGTCGACCGAGCCAGCCGTCGTGGTGCCAACCGAACCGGGTGCCGACGGTCGTGGTGTGCACCCGGGCCAGCAGGCGTCCCGTCTGCTCCCAGAAGCTCTCGTCGTCGCGGCGCGGGCACACCGCTTCGAGGACCAGCAGTTCCGGTGTGCTCAACAGGATTTCCGGCGTGGTCGCACCGCCCATCTCGACGAGCGCGTGCAATCCCTCCGCCTCGACCTGGAACAGGTCGGAGGAGGGTCCGGCCAGGGTCTTGGCGAAGATCCGGCGGCCGTCGTCGAGGGTCACCAGGGCGGCCATCGCCACGACACCACCGGTGGCCGGGACCACCGACTCGGGGGCGAAGCCGGCTGCGCGCAGCCGCTGGACGAGCAGGTTCGTTTCCACTGCGGAATCCAATCATCTGCGGGTGTCGGTCGACACGATCCGGCCGCCTCATCCCGAGGTCCACGCCGACGTGCTGCGTCGTGGCCCGGCGGACGGCAGGCCCCCAGGCCTCGACCTGGTCGGCGACGCCGGTCCGCCGGCCGAGCGCGCGCGGAATGCCTCGCCGCAGAACCTCAGCACCGGATCGGCGACGCGGAGCCGTTCCACCGCGGGCACGACCGCGGGCATCAGGTGGTGCGCGCTGTCGTCGGTCAGCACCCGGCGCACCGACGCGGGCAGCGCCGGGGACACCCCGAAGCGGGGTGCGGTTCGCTCGAACAGCGGCAATCGCGCGGCCGGGTACGGGTTCCCGTGGCCCCAGGCGCCCAGGAGCGCGCTCATCAGCAGTTCCAGCCGTTCGCGGGGCTCGGTCGGGTGCTCGGGACCGGACAGGCGCAACTCCGCCCGCGCCGCCAGGTACAGCGGCAGCACCTCGGCGTGCGACTCCTCCAGTTCGGCGGCGAGGAGTCGACCGGCGTCCACCAGGTCGCGCTGCACACCCACGGCGTGCAGGGCCGCCGCCACCTCCGTCGGCATCGGCAGGGGTTCTCTCCCCGGCTCGACCAGCACCTCCACCAAGAGCGCCGACCACGACCGCAACACGCTGTGCGGCATGACGAGCAGGTCCACCGGGACCCGGCACGGCAGGGCCGGTCCGGGGTCCAGCCGGTGCCGGGAAGCGTTCTGCCGGTCCGCGGACACCGCCACCAGCTCCAGCGGGCCCCGCGCGCCGGCCAGATCGTCGGCGCAGGCACCGCTCAGGAAGATCCGGGCCGTGCCGGTGTACGGGGTCACCACCTCGCGCAGCGCGGCGGCGTCCAACGCCCAGTGGGAGACCAGCAACTCGGTGGGCACGGGCGGGGCGGTGTCAGACACGCTCGCTCCGGGCGGCGGCGATGAGCTCGGGCAGCTGCGCGGCCACCTTCGCGAACGCCTCGCAGTACCGGTCCACCAGGTCGCGCTCGTCGGGGAAGGTGAACGTGGGCAGGCTCAGCGACGTCCGCCAGAGCTGTTCGGCGACGGGGAAGTCCCCGGGCCGGTGTGCGGGCAGCCGGACGGGGTCGCCGGTCGGTCGCAGCGGAACCTCACCGTCGCTGAACAGCGGCAGCAGGTGCAGCGGCCGTGAGCCCGGTGGGTGCACGTCGAGACCTTCGGCGGACAGCGCACGCGCCACCAGGTCGGCTCCGGCTTCCAGCCACGCCCCGCTGAGCCTGACCTTGAACCCGTAGTAGGCGCCCCGATCGCAACCGGCCCGGGTGATCGGCGGGAGGAGGCCGTCGATCTCGCCCAGTCCCCCGGCCAGCCGTCCGAGGAGTTCGGCCCGAGCGGCGATCCGCGCGGGCATGTCCCGTGAGCTCTGCAGCGCCAGTGCGGCGGCGAACGGGTGCATCCGGTAGTTGAGCCCGAACCCGGTGCTCGCGTACCGGCGCAGCGGGCCGCGGACGTCCTGCTCGGAGCGGACCCGGAAGTGACCGAACAGGCACGCCCGCTCGTGCACCTCCCGGTCGGCGGAGGCCAGCAGCCCGCCCTGTCCGGCGTACACGATCTTCGCGGCCTGGAAGCTGAACGCGGCGGCCGTGCCCAGCGTGCCGACCTCCGCGCCGCGGTAGACGGCGCCGTGCGCGTGCGAGCAGTCCTCGACCACCCACAGGCCGTGCCGCTCGGCCACGGCGAGGATCGCATCCATGTCGCACGGGTGGCCCCACAGGTGGGTCACGACGATGCCGACGGTCCGCTCGGTGACCGCCGCCGCGACCGCTTCGGGATCGATGGTCGCGGTGTCGAGCTCGGCGTCGCACAGCACCGGCACGGCGCCCAGTTCGACCAGCGGCATGACCGTCGCCAGGAAGGTGTTCGTCGGGCAGATCACCTCGTCCCCGGTACCCGCGCCCAGTGCCTGGAAGGCGGAGTGCAACGCAGCGGTGCCAGAGGACGTGCCCAGCGTCGGGCGACCGCCCAACCGTGCGCTCCAGTGGTCCTCCAGTTCCAGCAGCGCTCCCTCGCGCCCGTAGTACGACAGCTCGCCGCGGTCGAGCAGGTCGACGACTGCGGCGCGGTCAGCCCCTGAGACCCGCGGCCACCGGAATCGGTGCGCCGGTTCGATGACGGGCGTGCCGCCGTGCAGCGCCAGTCGCCCGGTCTGCGCCGCGGTGCCCGACTTGTTCACCTGAGTCATGGTTCCTCTCCCCTGTCGTCAAGGCCGACGCGTGCCGTTCACGCCCACCGCCGCGGCGCGCCACTGCTCGTGCACCGCCGCCAACGACCGCGTGGGCCGGTAGCCGGTGGTGGCTTGGAGCAGGCTCGAGTCGACCGAGCGGCCGACGCGCGACGGGATGTCCCAGCCGCGTTCGCGTGCCGCGGCGACGAAGCCCGGCAGGTGCTGCTCCAGCACCGCGTGGCAGTCGTCGCCGAGACGCGCCCGGTCGTCCCTGGTCAGCGGCAGGTCGCTGGCCACGCAATAGACGGGTGCGGCGGCGGATTCCTCCGCCTCGCACACGGCGGCGACGGCGGCGACGGCGTCCATCAGGTCGAGGCCGGTGGAGAGCTTGCGGATCTGGTAGTCGCGCTCGTCTTGGCGGTAGAAGCGGCCGAACCTCAGGGCGACGACCTCCACCGAGTCGCCCCCGGCCGAGGTCGCCACGGACTCGGCGGCCAGCTTGGAGGTGGCGTACGGGTTGTCGGGGTTGGGTCGGACCCGCTCGTCCAGCACGGTGGCGGGCGAACCTTCCGGGCTGCCCGGGCCGTAGACGGCGGTGGTGCTGGCCAGCACCAGCCGCCGCAGCCCGGCGTGCACCGCGGCTTCGGCGACGTTTCGCGTCCCGATCACGTTGGACCGCCACAGATCGGCGCTGCGCGCTCCCCAGCGCAGGTGCAGGCCGTGCAGCCCGGCCAGGTGCACCACCGTGCGATGACCGGAGAAGATCCGCCTCAGCTCACGCGGTGCGCGGGCGGACAGCACATCGGCCTCCACGCGGCGGATCCCCGACGCCGGGTCGTAGAGCCAGTCGGGGAAGGCGATGTCGACGAGCGTGACCGAGGCGCCGGCTCCCGCCAACTGCCGGGCTATCGCGCTGCCCAGGCGACCACCGCCACCGGTGATGACGACCTTCGCGTGTCCTGCTGCCGCGGTGCTCATTCGCAGGTCCGTTCGGTCCCGGGGGCGCCGCGCCCCGCGCCGGCCGGCCGGACGACGGGTGGTGGCTCCGGGAGGTCCACCCGAGTCACGTGTCCGCCCACTCCGAACGACAACTGCTCCCGGTACCCCGCCTCGCGGGCGTAGCGGGCCATGTCGAGGTGCCGGTCGGCGGCCTCGTCCGGGTAGTGGGCGTCGCTGGCGAGGGTGATCGGCACCCCGGCCTGCCCGCACATGCGCAGCAGGGTCGGGGACGGGTACGGCTCCGCGGCCTCGTACCGCAGCCCGGCGCTGGACACCTCGACGGCCACTCCGCCGCGCACCGCCGCCGCCACCACCTGCCGGTAGAGGTCCACCGGCTCCTCATCACAGCGGTGGCCGAACTTCTTCACCACGTCGACGTGGGCGAGCACCTGCACGATTCCCGACTCGGCGAGGTCGGTGACCAGGCGGAAGTAGTCCTCGTAGGCGCGGCGCACCCCGCGTCGGTCGAACTCGTGAGCCGGCGCCGGGTGGTCGACCGACCAGGCGCCGACCCAGTGCACCGAGCCGATGAGGAAGTCGAAGGGGAACTTCTCGATGATCTCGACGGTCTTGTCCAGGTGAGCGGGGAAGAAGTCCACCTCCATCCCGAGCCGTACCGGCAGGCCCCGCTCCCGCGCGTCCAGGACCGCCTCGACGTAGCGGTCCAGGCGCAGGTTGAGGTCGTCGTAGTAGTAGCGGCGGGAGTGTTCGGTCAGGTCCGCGTGCTCCCCGGTGTTCCAGAAGCCGGCGATGGCCGGTTCGAAGTCGACGAAGCGGTGCAGGTGCTCGGTGAAGCCCACCTCGGTGGCCCCCCGACTCAGCGCGCGGGTGACGAACGACTCCACGTGGCCGGGTGGGTAGACCCCGGGGGCCGGACTGTCGGGACGGGGCACGTGCGGGTGCAGGTGCACGTGGTAGTCACCCATGGTCGGTTCGCTCCTCCTGCGGGGCTCGACTCGCGAATCGTGATTCGTAGTCGACCAGCGCGGCGCTCAGCGCGTCGTGCGCCGAGATCCCCGCCGCGTCGGCGAAGCCCAGCACCGCGAACAGCACGTCGCCGTACTCCGCGCGAATCCGCACCGACGAGGACAGCGGTGTACCGCCGGATGCCGAGTAACCGGTCTCCTTGAGCAGCGCGCCGGACAGCTCACCGAGTTCGGCGCAGGCGTCGAGGAGCGCGACAGCGGGACCTTTGTCGAAGCCGTACCGCCGGCGGGACAACCGCACCCGGTCCTGCATCACGTCGAGACCGGTCGCGGCGTCGTCCGCACGGCTATCGGGTGGTGCAGCGTCACTGGATGTCACAGGAACCCCCCTGCTTCTCTGCTGTCTCGTTTCTGCCGTACGTGAAGGGTGGCGGGCGGAACCAGGATCGAAGGGTCGCGCGGGTCCGCTGCCGACCGCGGTGAGGTTTACTACTTCATGATTCGCGGCCCGGTGGAACCACGGCTTTCCGGCCACGGGTTCCCGCACGACGACAGGTGCGCCGCGTGAAGCCGTTCCAGTGATCTGGTCCGAACAGTTGAACAGGCTGCGGAACCAGTGCCACCATGACGCGTTCCCCGGTTTCCGGGTGTATTCGCATACTGGCCGGTGCGCCAGGACTTGTCCACCCCGGGCCGGGCACCGACCAGTCGACAAAACAGTGTTGACAGCTCCGGGGGCGGTCCGTAGCGTCCGAACCATCGAGCAGCACGACACCTGGGTCCTGTCACCACGGTACCAATGTCCGCGATGCACCCACCGCATTCGTGACCGCAGGAACATCGCATTTTCACCAAGACGGCGGTACGCAGACCGATATCGGAGGACACCGCCGAACCGGCTTCAGCGACCGAAACGTCAGGGGAGTTCGCAGTCCGTGAATATCCTTCTGCTGTCACCTCTCTACCACCCCTATGTGGGCGGCGCCGAAACGCACACCCGGCTGCTGGCGGAAGGACTCGTCGCGCTGCGGCACGACGTCTCGGTGATCACCGACCGGGGCTACGCGGACCAGCCTCGCACGCAGACCCACCACGGCGTCCGGATCGCCCGGACGACGGCGTTCGGGTTCCCCGACCCGCGGTCCCGCGAGAGCGTGCGCTGGGAGGTGGGCCTGCTCGACCTGCTCCCCGACATCAAGGACTGCCTGGACGTGCTGGTCGGACAGATCACGGGCAGCTTCGACGTCGTCCACGCGCAGGGGCAGGGGGCCTTCCTGTTCGGCGCAGTGGTCGCCGGGGATCTGGACGTGCCGCTCGTCGTCACCTCCCACGAAACACTGCCCTTCGACGACAAGATGGGCAGGTCGCGCTCGGCGGTCCTGCACGAGTTCTCCGCCATCGACAAGGTGGTGGCCGGCAGCGACTTCTTCGTGAAGCAGGCGCTGGCCTCCGGCGTGCACCCGGACAAGATCGCTTTGGTCCCGTACGGCGTGGAGAGCCCGGAACAGGCTGCCGCACCGGTGGACCTGCCCGCCGCCACCAGCCGCGAACCGTTGCGAATAGCTTCGGTAGGCCGATTCAAACCCCGCAAGAACCAGCTCGCCCTGGTCGACGCCGTGCATCGACTGCGCGACGAGGGCATGGACGTCCGGTGCAGCTTGGTGGGACGGTACGACGCCTCCTCCCGCAGCTACTACGAAGAAGTGCGGACCGCCATAGCGGAAAACAACTTGACCGACCACGTCCGGATCTTTTCGGAGCTGGACGACCGGGAACGCGCCCGAGTGCTCTCGGACAGCCACCTCGCCGTGCAACCGGCTCGACACGAAGGTTTCGGACTCGCCGCCCTGGAAACGGTATTGGCGGGGAGGATCACGGTCGCGACACCGAACGAGGGACATCAAGAAACGTTCGGCCGCACTTCACCATTCCTGACCGACGGTTTCTCGGGGGCGAGTCTCGCCACCAAGATCCGCGATGTGGTCACCCATTCCCACAAGTACACCGCCGAGTTGACCCGAACGCGTGAATTGTTCGCTCGGCGCAACAGCGTGCAGCGATCAGCCTCCGGAACCGCTGCCGTCTACCAGGAATCGGTGTCACGCCGGAAGCGGACCAGTCCGATCCACCCGCACCAGTGAGGCCTTTCATGGACGTGCAGCGCGCTCATGACGACATCAGGTTGTCCACAGTGGTCATGACCCATCCCAGGCGGCGCCGACTGGCGGAACTCCTGGTCGAGGCCCACCCGGACCTGCACATCGAGATCGTCTCCGACCCCGAGCCGGACGGTCCCCCCGGCTCGTTCCGCACCGCGCGACGAGCGTGGTCGGCAATACCACCCGACGCCACCCACCACCTCGTCCTCCAGGACGACGTCGAACTCTGCGCCAACTTCGCCTCGGCCGTGCGAACGGTCATCGCCGCCCGCAGCGGCGATGCCATCAGCCTGTTCACGGAGTGGGGGTCCCGAACCTCGCACGGCCTGCGCATCGCGGCCCTGACCGGACGCGCCTGGGCACCGGTCACCGACACCTACGCGCCGTCACAGGGCCTGGTCCTGCCCGCCGACGCGGCACGTGGAGCGGAACACCACCTCACCCGAGCCGAAGCCGAAGCCCTGCCGGACGACCAGGCGCTTCTCGGGTACCTGGACGACATCGACCTGCGTTGCTACGCCGTGCTGCCCAACCTCGTCGAACACCACGACACCGCGAGCCTGGTCGGCAACACGGCGATGGGCCCCCGCCCGTCCGTCTGCTACTTCCCCGACGGCCCTGCCCGGGACGAGGCGGAGCAGTTGGCCGACGGCACGGCCACCACCGTGGACGACTTCGTCCCGTACTTCTCCTGGACCGAGGCGACCGCGTACTTCTGCGTCCGGAACGGGTCCGACCGGTCACCGCGAAAACGACTGCCCGCCGCCGAGGTGTTCCGGCAACGTCGGATCGACCCCCGTGCGGTGGCGCAGGCCTGCACCGACGTCGTGGAACGCGGCGACGGGGAACTGCGGGAGCACATCAACCCCATCCTCCTGCACCAACTGTGGCTGGTAGCCGTCGGACACGGCCTGCGCATCGCCGAAACGAACGGCGGCACACTTCTCCCACCAAGTTCCCGTGTCGCACACCGCGCCCTCGGCACGCTGGCGCCCGGAGCCCTGCGGCGGTTCCTGCCCCCCAAGCACATGGACCGGCTGCGACAGGCTCTGACCCCGTTCGTGTGGGCGGGAATGCGACACGGAGCCGATCTCCACCCGGTCACGGGTCCCACCCGGCGACAGCCCACCTCGGTGGCGTCCACGAGCCCCGGACGAAACGCGGACCAGACGGCCGCACAACCCCGACCCGACCCGACCTCCGGCCGCACGGCCCTGGTGGTCGCCACCGACCCGCGCACCGCCGTGGGCGGCGTCGCACTCCGACTGCGAGCCCTTGAAGCGGCGCTGGCCGGTGACAGCCCTCCGGTCACCGTCGTACTGGCCTGCGACCAGCGGAGACGGTGCCGCCACCAGTGCTGGGTCGACGCAACCGAGAGGACGCCTCACGACGGGCCCTACTACCTGGCGCGGCGCTGCGGCGAATACGTGCGCTGGTTGGCCGACCACCTCGCGCGCATGGACGTGACCACGGTCATCTGCAGCGAACTCGACTGCTACGGCATCATCCCCGACCTGGTGGACGACGGCCGCTTCCGAGTGATCTGCGATATGCACAACGTGGAGTCCGCGCTGGTCCAGGATCTGGTTGCCGTCGGCAGCGGCCCGCACGGTCGCGGGCAGATCGCCGTTGACGAGATCTCCCAACTGGAACGCGCCGTCGTCGAAACCGCCCACCAGGTCTGGGTACCCAGCGCGAACGATCGCGCCTCCCTGCTGCGGCGGTACACCGTTCGGCACGACCTGGACGTCCAGGTCGTGCCGAACGCGGTTGCCGTCGGCCCCGCGCCGGAGGCAGCGGGCTCGATGTGCCGAGTCACCTTCACCGGCCGCTTGGACTACCTGCCCAACCGCCTGGCCGCCGAATTCCTCGCTCACGAGGTCGTGCCGACCCTGCGTCGCCACGGCGTCGACCTGCCAGTGGTCGTGGCCGGCGCGAACCCGGACGCGGAGTTGGCCCAACGCCTCAAGGACGCGAACGTGCGACTGGTGGCCAATCCGGTGTCCACCCACGACCTCATCCGCGACAGCGTGCTCGTGCTCCCCCTGCAGTTGGGAGGAGGCAGCCGACTGAAGGTGCTCGAGGCCTTCGCGCTGGGCGCACCGGTCGTCTCCACCCGAAAAGGAGTCGAAGGCCTGGACGTGCGTGCCGGCGAACACTTCCTCGATGCCGAATCGGCGGACGACATCGCCCGAGCAGTCGCCGCCGTCGCCGGCAACCCCGACCTGCGGCACCGCCTCGTCGACACCGCCAGACGCCTGGTGGAACGCCGGTACTCCGTAGAGGCCCTGACCACCCACGTCGCAGGACTGCTGGCCGACACCGAACGCACCGCCACCCGAGGAGAGGCAGTCAATGGCTGACCACACCCGGATCGGCTGGTTCCTGGGACACGAAGAACACCAACCTGAAGCCCTCGTCGAACTGGGGCGCCAGGCCGAGGCAGCCGGTTTCCCGGTGTTGATGGTGTCCGACCACCTCCAACCATGGGTGGACGAAGGCGGTGCCGCCGGTTTCGGATGGGCCAGCCTAGGAGCCCTGGCGGCCACCACGAGCCGTGCGACCATCGTTTCAGCCACCGTGTGTCCCAGCTTCCGCTACCACCCCGTACTGGTCGCACAAGCCGCTGCCACCACCAGCCGGCTGTCCGGAGGACGCTACGAACTCGGTCTCGGCACCGGCCAAGCCGTCAACGAGGTCCCCATCTGGGGTCCACTACCCCCGTACCGGGAACGACTGGCCCGCGTCACGGAAGCGTTGAACATCATCGACCCACTCCTGCGCGGCAAGACCGCAGAGAACACAGGACCCTTCTACCCAGTGCGCCCGATGCGCCTGCACAGCACGAGCACAGCACCCGTGCCCGTGTACCTGGCCGCATCAGGTCCACGCTCCGCCGCGGCGGCAGGCCGGTTGACCGACGGCGTCATCACCTCGGTGAAAGACCCCCGAACAACCCGATCGCGCATCGTCGACGTCGCACGACAGGCCGCCGCGGACGCCGGCAGGCGGCCACCTCGAGTACTGCTCACCATGTTCTTCGTCCTGGCCGAAGACGACGACGAGGCGTACGAGGCACTACACGCCTGGCGAGGGATGCGCACGCCACGACGGCTGGAGGAAGGCGATCCGGTGCGGTTGCGCCACGACGCCGACACCCTCGGGCGTGACGGCGTACTCGCTCGCTTCCCGCGGTTCTCAGACCCCGACCAGGTGATGGCACGGTGCCGGACCGTGATCGATGAAATCCGTCCCGACGTGCTGACACTCCAGGTCGCGGCAGTGGACGACACGAAGGCAGTAGAGGCGCTGAGCGTCGTGCCGCGGCAGTTCAGCGGCTGACGACACCCACCCCGCGGCGTTGGGAACACGCGCTCGCGGGTTCGGTGGGCGTGACGGACTTCGTGGGGTACGTGGATGGACCTGCTCGGTCGACGGTGAACCGGCCGAGCACCGCAACACCGTGCTCCGGGTCGTCGTACAGCAATTTCGAGAGCGTTGGGTGGCTCGGGTGGCGAGTTCGACGACCACCCTCGTCGATGACAACGACCCGTTGTCGACGGGCGACGATCATCGGCGTGCTCCTTCCCCGTCTGCAGTGGACGCGGCGTGCAGTTCTGGCGGACGCGCCCGGTGGATGCCCCTTCCGGTGCCCACGTGGGTGAGCCCGGCACGGCGCAGGCTTTCGCCGGGCAGGTGGTTGCGGGTGTCGACCACCACGCTGCCGGTGAGCAGGCTCGCGATCCGCTGCCAGTCCAACGATCGGAACCTGGGCCACTCGGTGAGCAGGACCAGCACGGCAGCGCCTTTGGCCACGTCGTACAGGTCGTCCACGAGCGTCAGTCGTGAGGCCGATGTTTCCGGCAGTTGTTCGGCGGTGCCGCTGACGCCCTCGTCGAACGCGACCAGCTCGGCGCCTTCGTCGGCCAGCAGTTCCGCGACGGCCAGCGCGGGCGATTCGCGCAGATCAGCGGTTCCCGACTTGAAGCTGAGGCCGAGCAGTCCGATCCGGACACCGCCGAGCCTGCCTCCGGCAGCGCTTCGCACCTTGTCGACCACCCGTCGGGGTTGCCGGGCGTTGATCGCTACCGCGGCATCCATCAAGGGCAGCGCCAAGCCCACTTCGGCGGCGGAATACCTGAAGCCCTGGACGTCCTTCGGCAGGCACGGCCCGCCCCAGCCCGGACCGGGGTTGATGAACCCCTCCCCGATCCGCGGGTCGAGGCCCATGGTCTTGACCACCGCGTCGACGTCGGCGCCGACCGATTCACAGAACTCGGCGATCGAGTTGACATAGGACAGCTTCATCGCGAGAAAACTGTTGGCCGCGTACTTGGCCACCTCGGCGCTCGCGGTGTCGGTGAGCACCTCGGGTGCGGCCAACGCCCCGTACAGGTTCGCGACTCGTGCGGCGGCGGCGCGGTCGCCCGAACCGATGACGACCCGATCGGGGTTGAGGAAGTCGCGTACCGCGCTGCCCTCCCGCAGGAACTCGGGATTGCTGACCACGGCGACGTCATCGCGTTCCAGCAACGAGCCGACCCGAACCGCGGTGCCGACCGGCACGGTGGACTTGACCGCCAGCACGACGCCAACCGGGAGGACGTCCCGGATCTCGGCCACCACCGCGTCCATGATGGACACATCCACGGCTCCGTCGGCTCTCATCGGAGTGGGCACGCACAGGAAGACCACTTCCGGGTTGAACGCCGGTCGCGCGACCGCTGCTCGCGCGCCGACGACGAACTCGAGCCGGCCCGAGTCGAGACCAGCGCGCACCAGCCCGGCGAGACGGGGTTCGAGTATGCCGATCCGACCGGCACGCAACTGCTCGACCTTGTTCTCGTCTATGTCGCCGCACACCACTCGATGCCCCAGTGCGGCAAGGCATGCGCTCGTCGTGAGACCTACGTACCCGGCTCCCACCACTGAAATGCGCCGGGCCGATCCGATGTTCGCACCCACACCATTCGATAACGTCATGCGACCACTTCACAAAATGGCAAACCAATACCACGGATGGCCACGACAGCCTCATTCAAGAATACACCGGTGTCCGTTTTCGTCAACAGCTTCAACGCAGCCTCCACAGCGTCGCTCACTTACCGGAAAGGCGACCGGGCGCCCCCTGGGCGGGCATTTCCTCTCACCGGATCCACGATGCCGGGGGATCCTCCGGCCCTCATCACCGGACGAGCGCGGTCAATCGGGCGGTGGACAACCGGTCGCCATGCTCATCGCTCAACACGATCTCGTAGGTGGCGATCGCCCGCCCCAGGTGCAGCGGTTCGGCGACCCCGGTCACCGAACCGCGCCGCACGCTCTTGTGATGGGTGAGGTTGATCTCCAACCCCATCGTGATCCCCATACCGCACTCCCGCGCGTGCAGAGCGGCGCCGATCGAACCGAGCGTCTCGGCCAGGACGCATGAGGCGCCACCGTGCAGCAGGCCGTACGGTTGCCGGTTCCCCTCCACCGGCATTGTCCCCACAACGCGCAGCGGAGCGGCTTCAAGGATGACGATGCCCATGCGCTCGGCCAGTTCGCTGTACCCATTCATACTGGCATGCAACATCGGCTCACCAGGGGAAGACATGTGTGTATTGTAACTTAGTAGCGTTCGAAGACGCGCTGTCCGCGCGACATCCGGAAGAAATTACCGACGATGCCGCGCAGTGCACGATAAGACTATTGACGGTCACCTGGGAAGGGGTTACGTTGTGCGCATCCTGCGGGTGGGCGCAGTCGGCCGGGAAGTTCCGGCGATCATGGCCGAAGATGGTTCCTTGCGGGACCTCTCGACCGTGACAAGAGATATCGACCGAACGTTCCTGGAGAATGACGGGCTGTCTCGCGCCCAGGCTGCGCTCGATTCCGGCGCCCTGGCGGAGCTGCCACAGGAAGGCATCCGGATCGGAGCGCCGTTGCGTCCGGGAAAAATCGTGGGAATCGGCCTCAACTACCGTGACCACGCCATGGAGACCGGCGGATGGCTTCCCGAGGAGCCAGTCGTGTTCCTGAAGGCGGCGGACACCGTCGTCGGGCCGAGCGACCCACTTCTGCTGCCCAGGGGCAGCACCAAGTTGGACTGGGAGGTGGAGCTGGGGGTGGTGATCGGCCGTACCGCGCGCTACCTGGAATCGACGGCGGACGCCGTGCGGTGCATCGCCGGCTACACCATCTCCCACGACGTGTCCGAACGGGAGTTCCAACTGGAGCGCGGCGGGCAGTGGGACAAGGGCAAGAACTGCGAGACGTTCAACCCCCTCGGTCCTTGGTTGGTGACCAGCGACGAGGTCGCGGATCCGCAGAACCTCCGGCTCCGCCTCCGGGTCAACGACGAGCCGCGCCAGACCGGGACCACGGCGGACATGATCTTCCCCGTGGCCGAGGTGATCCGCTATCTCAGCCAGTTCATGGTGCTCTACCCCGGTGACCTCGTGAACACGGGAACTCCGGCGGGTGTCGCGTTGGGCATGCCCGACCCGAAGGCGTACCTGCGGGTCGGCGACGTCGTGGAGCTGGAGATCGACGGACTGGGTCGTCAGCGACAGGTGGTGGCGGCGGCGGAATGAGCTTCCCGGTATGGGTTGGCGGCATCCGTCAACCCATACCGGATGAGCTCTTGGCCGTGCCCGTCGCCCCGTGTTCGAGGGCAATGGAAGCGATCCCTTCAATCGTCGCGAGCCTTTCGTCGAGCAAGATCTCGTCATCGAGCCGAAGGCCGAACCTGACGTCGAGGAAAGCGATGAGCCGGACGATCCCGAGGGAGTCCAGGTACCCGGCCTCGAGCAGGTCCACGGACCAGGTGAGGCCGGGGTCGTCCGGTGTGACGTTGCCTTCGGCGCGGATGAACCGCTCTACCTCCTGCGCCACGGATCCGATGTCACCGTTCACCGCGTTCTCCTCGATCTGCCGAATCCTTGCCCAGGCCACCACTGTTGACCAGGTACGTCGTCCGGAGCCGTTCGATGATCTTCGGCAGCGTCTCCGGGCCGGTGTTGAGGGCGAGCCGGAAGTGGTTCGGCTCGTGGAAGACCGTCGAGGGCATTGCCAGCACTCCCCGCCGGCGCAACGTCTCGACGTAGGACCAGTCGTCCGCGTCGTGCGGGCAGCGGACGTACACGAACGGCGTGGCCTGGGCGGGTATGACGTCGTACCCGATCTGCGCCAGCTCGGCGCGGACCCGCTGCTGGTCCTGGCGCAGGCTGGTCTGGTCCGGCACCATGTCCGCTACCTCCGCGACGAGGTGCTGCATCAGCGCGGTCGGGGCGCAGGTCCCGGTGGCCCGCAACGCGCGATCCACTCGGCGCCGGTCCTCCGCTGAACGCAGCCCTTCCCCCAGCGCGAGGTAGCCGGTCCGTTGACCTTGCAGCGACCACGCCTTCCCGTAGGAGTAGATGCTGACCGTGTCGGGATAGTGGGCCATGGGCAGCGCGAGAGCAGTGTCCGGGTGCCAGACGAGATCTCGGTGCACCTCGTCACTGATGAGGAGCACGCGCCGGCCACTCCGCCGCGACGCTCCCTTCAGGACGTTCGCGAGTTCGCTGAGCGCCTGCGCGCTGTGCACCACCCCCGTGGGGCACTGCGGCTGGCTGAGGATGACGCCGCTGGTCGCTGGGCCACACCGTGCGGCGACGGCATCGATGTCGAGCACTTTGCCCGCACCGCACGGGACGGGCACGACCCGCACACCCGCGCGCGTCAGGTAGAGCTCGTAGTCCATCCACCCGGGCACCACCAGCAGCACCTCGTCACCCGGGCGGAAGAACGCGTCGATCGCCACGCTGAGAGCCGCGGTGGCGCCCGGCGTCAGGAACACGTCGGCGAAACCGGTCGGGACGCCTGCTCTCGCGCCGAGTGCCGCGGCCACTTTCCTCCGGACCGCGGTCCGGCCCCCGAACGGTGTGTACTGCAGGTCCGCCTGGTCGACCTCGGCCGCGATCGCCCGCAGTCGGCTCATCGCCCGGTCGTCCCGCGGCACCCGAGGATTGGGGAACGACAGGTCGATCATGTCCGGGAACCACTGCGACGCCCGGTGCAGGGCGGTGAAGCGCTCGAGCGGGGCGAGCGCCGGCGTGGCGGACTCCGGCCGTGCGGCGGCGCGACTCATCACGTGGCCTTCCCTACGCCGTGCTCGTCCCGGACCCGGACTCGATCGAGCTTGCCGGTCGGCCCCCGCGGGATCTCCTCGACGACGACCACCCTCCCGGGCCACAGGTAGTTGGGCATCGTCGCCCGGCAGTGGCCGAGCAGCGCCGCTTCCACGTGCCGGCTGTCGGCGACGGGCGCGACCACAGCAGTGATCACGGGATCTCCGTCCGCGGTCGGATCGGCGAAGACGACCACCTCGCGCAACAGGCCGGAGTCCATCAGCGCGGCCTCGACCTGCGTCGCGCCGAGGCGGTGTCCACGCGACTTGAACTGCTCGTCGCGCCGGCCGACGAAGTACAGCAACCCGTCACTGTCGCGTCGCACGTAGTCGCCCGAGTGAACGACGAACTCCGGCCAGCCGCCGGGTGGTCCGAGTCGGAACGGTCGGAAGACCTCCGCGGTCGCCTCCGGGTCGTCCCAGTACCCCGCGGCGACCGTGGGCCCCCGATGCACGAGCTCACCGACCTCACCGTCGGCACAGGGCCGGCCGGCTGCGTCCAGTACCAGGATCTCCGTCTCCGGGATCGCCCGGCCGATGGAAGTCGGGTGGTCGGCCAGCTCCGCGGGCGGGAGGTAGGTGGAGCGGAACGCCTCGGTGAGGCCGTACATCAGGAAGATCTCGGTGTCGGGGTGAGCCTGCCTGATGCGCTGCAGGACAGCGGGCGGCATCACCCCTCCCGTTGTCGTGAGGTAGCGCAGCGCCGGCAGTGCCCGACTCAGGAAGGGGGCCGACGGCCGGACCAGGGACTCCCAGAGCGGCGGCACACCTGCCAGACCGGTGATCTCATGATCGGCCAGGGCCCGGCAGATGTCCGGCGGGAAGGCCGACCTCGGGATGACGACGCTGCCGCCCGCGTAGAAAGTCGACAGCACCTGGCTCAGCCCGGCGTCGAAGCTCCACGGCAGGACGGCCAACACCCGGTCCCGGGCGGTGAGCGCGAGGTACCGGGCGACGATCCTCGCCCCTGCCACCAGGTTGTCGTGCGTCACCATGACGCCCTTGGGTCTGCCGGTGGAGCCGGAGGTGTACAGGAGCAGGGCCAACTGCCGCCCGATCGGCTCGGGTGGCAACGGCCCCGCCGGCGGCGGCGAGTCGTGCGGTGCCGAAGCGACGTCGAGCACCTCCAGGTCGGGCAGTGGGGCTTCCGACAGCAGGCGCCGCAGCCGGTCGCGGGCTACCAGCACCCGGGCGCCGCTGTTCCGCAGGATGTGGAGGATCTGGGGCGCCTTGAGCTTGTCGCTCACGAGCACGCAAACCGCACCGAGGCGCGCCGCACCGAACAACCAGGTCAGGACGTCCGTGGAGGAGCGGTCGAGCAGAGCGACGCGGTCACCACGCCGAACCCCCAGTCGCTGGAGTGTCGCTGCCCGCGCACGGGCGTGCCGGTGCAGTTCGCCGTAGGTGACCACGGACGCTCCGCGGGTCACGGCCGCAGCATCGCCGCGGGCGCGCGCCGGCAGCGCCAGGAGATCCCACAGGGTGCCCGGCGCCGCGATCGGATCGGCCGGCGCGGTCACTGGTGCGCGACGACGTAGTCGGCCATCTTCCCGATGCAGCTGAAGTTGGAGACGACGAGTTCCTCGTCGGGGATGGAGATCGCGAACTCGCCCTCCAGCCAGACCAGGAGCTCGAGGATCCCCAGGGAGTCGAACCCGGAGAACTCGCGCAGATCCTGGTCCTCGCCGGGCTGTGCCGCTGCCGCCTCCGGGACGATGTCGACGATCCGGGCACGGACGGCTTCTACGACCTTCGAGCGTTCCACCATGACAAGACTCCCCATGCGATGTCGGCAAGAACCAGACGCGGACGGGCCAGTGGGAACAGCCGTGACATCAATTGACCGCCGCACCACGGCAAGCGCGTCACGGACACCGTCGTGGTGCGACGAAGGCCTTTTGTTGACGGACGGCAACGCCGCAGACGCCGAACAGACCTATTCCACCGTGAACCGCTAAACCCCGTCTTTCGACAAGCTACAAGCACACATCCGATTTGTCCACCACATACGTTCCCGAGGTGGCTGCGACTTGGCGCGTCGATGGGAATCAAGCGCATAAGTCCAGCTTATACGCTTCATTCCAGGTCAATTGGGATGGCGACACTATCTGACCGGTACGTCCCGGCCCGACATCGACTTCGTCTTGCCAGCGAGACATGTTGTGACCCGACCGCACGGTACTGGACAGTTGAACGATTTGACATTAAGCGGTTCATCTGGAGGACTGTTGACCAGTTCATCCGGGCTGGGCTACGGTCCCGACGGGGAGGCGAATAACCCTGGGTGATCAATTCACGCGCCCAACCGGAATCCGGGGCACGGCGGCGCGGATTCACGCGCACATCCCGACTGGTGCCGGAATCACGGTTATTCGTGAGGTACACATCGAACGGAGCGGGGGCTACGTTGCGAATTCTTGGCCTGGGTGGGTCCCATCATGATTTCTGCGCCTGCCTGGTTACCGACGGTCGGGTGACGTCCGCCGTCGAAGAGGAACGGATCACCCGGAAGAAATACGGTTACGGATTGGGGCCGCGCCTGCAGCGGTGCGAGGCCGGCGCCTACGTCCTGGCAGAGGGCGGGATCACCGCCGCCGACGTGGACCTGGTCGTGGCGAACGACCTGCTGAACCCGTCGTACGTGCTGCGGTATCAGGACCGCGTGCGCTGGATCGGGCACCACGTGGCACACGCGGCCAGCACGTTCTACACCTCCCCGTTCGAGCGGGCCGCCGTCCTCGTGATGGACGGCCGAGGTTCGGAGCTGACCGTCGACGGGGTGCGGCGCGGTGAGACGATCAGCAGTTACACCGGCGACGCGTCGGGGATCCGGGTCGTGCGCGCCGTCCACGGGCGGCTGGGTGCCGCGGCCCGCGTGCCGGACGAGAGCTACGAGGACTCCGTCGGCTGGCTCTACGAGGCGGTCGCGAAGGCGATCGGTCTGACCACCACCGGCGACGTCGGCGCCCCTGGCAAGGCGATGGGCCTGGCACCGTACGGAACCCGTCGGTACGTCGACGACCTGGCCGCGTTCTACCGCCTGACGGACGGCGAGTTCCGCCAGTCCGCGCAGCAACAGCAGGCGCTCCTGGCGTTCGCGGCGGCGCAGTTGCAGCGGGCCGGCGAGGGCCAGGCTGCGGAGGAGGTGCGGGCGGACCTCGCGTACGCCGTCCAGGCCAACACCGAGCGGATCGTGCTGGAACTGGCTCGTTGGCTGCACCGCGTCACCGGGGAGAAGGCGCTGTGCCTCGCCGGCGGGGTGGCCCTGAACAGCGTCGCGAACTTCAAGATCCTCCAGGAGACCCCTTTCGAGGAGCTGTACGTCGTGCCGGCCGCAGGGGACCACGGCACGGCGATCGGCGCGGCGCTCTACGGTCACCACGACCTCGCCGGCCACCCCTGGGTGCCGGCACCGGAACCGTTCTCCCCCTACCTCGGGCGGCACTACGACGCCGCCCAGATCGACGCCGCCCTGGAGCCGTACCTCGACCGAGTTACGGTGGAGCGAGGGGCGGACGTCGTGCAGCGGACGGCGGAAGACCTCGCGCAGGGCTTGATCGTGGGGTGGTTCCAGGGCCGTTCGGAGGTCGGCCCACGGGCGCTGGGGAACCGGAGCATCTTCGCCGATCCCCGCGACCCGGCGATGAAGGACCGGATCAACGCCAAGGTCAAGCACCGCGAGCCGTTCCGCCCCTTCGCACCGGTGGTCACCGAGGCGAACCAGGCGGCGTTGTTCTCCACCGCCGTTCCTGCCTACTACATGTTGATCGTCCCGCAGGTGAGGGAGTCGGCCCGGCACCGGATCCCGGCCGTGACCCACGTGGACGGTTCGGCCCGGCTCCAGACGGCCAGCCCGGTGCTCAACCCGCGGCTGTGCGACCTGCTGGAGGCGTTCGACCGGCGAACCGGAGTTCCCGTCCTGCTCAACACCTCTTTCAACGACAACGAGGAGCCGATCGTCGAGACGCCCGGGGACGCGATCCGCTGCTTCCTGCGCACCGACCTCGACCGCCTGGTCCTCGGAGACGTGCTCGTGCGCAAAGTGGAGGACCGGTGAACGACTCGCTTGCGACGCCCACGAGCGCACCCACCCTGGCCCGCGACACCTGGGCCGGCCGACGGGTGCTGGTGACCGGGCACAGCGGTTTTGTCGGGTCCTGGCTGAGCACGACGTTGGTGATGCTCGGCGCGAAGGTGACCGGCTTCTCCCTGGACGGGGACGACGACGCCCGCGCCCGGGCGGGGAGCCTCGCGGACCGCGGCGTCCACGGGGTCCGCGGCGACGTGCGCGACTTCGACGCCATCCGCACCGCGATGGCCGACCAGCCCTTCGACGCGGTGTTCCACCTGGCCGGTCAAGCCCTGGTCCGGGTCGGGCTGGAGCAGCCACGCACCACCTTCGCGACGAACGTGGGCGGTTCCGTCAACGTGCTGGAGGCGGCCCGGCTGTGCCGTCCGCCGGTGCTGGTCCACGTCACCTCCGACAAGTGCTACCGCAACCGCGGCTGGGCCTGGCCCTACCGCGAGGTGGACGACCTCGGCGGCGGGGACCCGTACAGCGTCTCGAAGGCCGCCGCCGAGCTGGTCTTCGAGGGCTACGCCGGGCTGTGGCGGGCCGACGGTCTCGGACCCCGTGCGGCATCGGTGCGGTTCGGCAACATCATCGGCGGCGGCGACCGCGCGAACCGCATGGTGCCCAACGCGATCGCCGCCTGCCGCGCCGGTGTCCCGGTGGTCGTGCACCGGCGCCACGCGGTGCGGCCCTGGCAGCACGTCCTCGACGTCGTGCACGGTCTGCTGTTGCTGGCCGACGGCCTCGCGTCCGGCCGGGTCGGCGGCGGCGAGGTGCTGAACTTCGCCCCGCCCGGTGGAGGGGAGCCGGTCGAACTCCTGGCGCGCCTGCTGATCGAAGCCTGGCAGCGGGCGGGCGGCCAGGAGGTGCCGATCGAGGAAGTGGGCGAACGGTTCGCCGAGGAAGCCCTGCTGCGCCTCGACGGGAGCAAAGCGGCGGATGCCCTCGCCTGGACCCACCGCTTCGACCTGGCGAAGTCGGCGGCATCGGTGGTGGCCTGGCACCGGCTCGTGATGGCCGGAGCCGATCCTGCGGACGTCACCGCGATGCAGGTCGGAGACTTCCTCGACGTGGTCGCCGGCTCACGGGCGGGCGCGACGCTGGGAGCCGCCTCGTGAGCCGCCGCCCGCACGCCCTGGTGTTCTCGCGGGAGTACCCCCCGGTGGTCGTCGGCGGCACCAGCACCGCCGCGCGCAACCTGGCCGTCGGCCTCGTCGAGCAGCACTGGGACGTCTCCGTCGTCACCACCGCGCCCGGGGCCGCGGTCGACACGCTGGAGGACCTGGACGGCGTGTCCGTCCAACGGGTCGGCACGGGAAGCGTGTACCAGGCGCGATCAGGCCTGGCTGACGACGCCCTGCGCGTGCACCGGCGGTTGCTGTCCGCCGCCGAGGCGCTCGCCGACGCGCGCGCGGTCGACGCCGTGCTGTTGCCCGACCTCTTCTGCTACCCCGAAGCCGCGCTGCTCGCGCAGCGCCGGGCCGTGCCCCTCGTCAACATCCTGCTCCAGGACTTCCGCGGCATCACGCCGTACGACCGTGACGCCCACCACGTGACGACCGGGGTGTCGGCGCACCACGACCACCTGGTCGCGCTGGAGGAGAAGTCCTACCGGGGAAGCGACCACACCGCCTTCATCAGCCAGGCCCTCAGCGACGCCATCACCGGCTACTACGGCGCGGATGCGCCGCACAGCACGGTGTACCTGGGGGTGGACCCGACGGAGATCGCCGCGGTTCAGGCCGAGGACGGCTGGGCCGTGGCCCGGCGGGAGCTGCTGGCCCGGACCTCGCAGGACCGGCTGCTGGTCGCTGTCGGGCGGCTCGTGCCGGTGAAGGGCTTCGACCACCTCTTGGAGGCGGTGCGGCTGCTCGAACCGCAGGGACCGGGCGGCGCCCACCTCGTGCTGGTCGGAACGGGCCCGGAGGAGACGCACCTGCGCGCCAAGGCGGCCGCGCTCGGGCTGCAGGACCGCGTCACCTTCCTCACCGGGATCCCGCGCCGCGAGGCCATGGGGTGGATGTCGGTGGCCGACGTGGCCGTGGTGCCCAGCCTGTGGGAGTCCTTCTGCTACGTCTGCGCCGAGATGATGGCACTGGGCAGGCCGGTCGTGGCGACCGCCGTGGACTCCCTCCGGGAGCTGTTGCCCGACGAGTCGGTCGGCTACCCGGTCCCGGTCGCCGGGCCGCTCGGCGCGCGCCGGTTGCGTGCCGGCGACTTGGCCGCCCGGATCGAGGAGGCCCTCGCCGATCCTGCCGAGGCGGCCCGCCGGGGAGCAGCCGCGCGCGCCCGCATGCTCGGCACCTTCACCAACGAGCGGTTCGCCCGTGGTATCGCCGCAATCGCGGCCGAGCTCGTGGGAACGCGCTCGTGAGCGCGGCGCCGGCACGGGGCCTCCGGGACACCCTGGCTCAGCTGTGCCACGACGTCGAACCGGTCGAGGACCGGTTCGCGCGGCTGGCCAGGGTGCGGCAACTGACCCTGGCCCGTCCCGCCGGCTCCCTCGGCGCCCTGGAACACGTCATCCGGCAGGTCGCCGCGGTCCGCCGGACCGAGACGCCGGGTCCGCTCGATGCGGTGGTGAGCGTGCTGGCGGCCGATCACGGCGTCGCGCGCCGCGGGACCTCCGCCTACCCGCACGGGCACACGGCACGGGTTCTGGAGTTGATCGCCACCGGCCGCTCGCCCGTCGACGCCCTGGCCCGGCGGCTGCGGGCCAGGGTGGTGCACGCCGACGTGGGGCTGACCCGCCCCATCGGCGACCAGCGGTACAAGGTGGTGGCGGGCACCAGGGACCTCGTGGACGAGGACGCGATGTCCGAACAGGACGTGCCGCGCGCCATCGTCGCCGGTGCCCGCTACACCCGGGAGCGACTGGGTGGAGAGCCGTTGCTGGCCGTGGGCGAGATCGGCGTGGGCAACACGGTGGCGACCGCGGTGCTGGCCTGCCGGCTGCTCGGGACGTCACCGCAAGGGCTGGTCGGAACGGGGTCCGGTATCCACGGGCCGGCCGTGCCGCGCAAGCAGCAGGTGGTCGAGCGGGCGCTCGACCGCGTCGCCGCCCTGCCCGACGACCCCCTGCGCCTGCTCGCGGCCGTCGGCGGCGTCGAGATCGCGGCGAACGTGGGCGTGCTGCTCGCCGCCGCGTCGCAGCGGCGGGTGATCGTCCTGGACGGGGTGATCACGGCCGTGTCCGCGCTGCTGGCCGTCCGCCTCTGCCCTGCGGTGGCGGGCTACCTGGTGGCCGGTCACCAGTCCTCGGAGCCCGCGCACGCCCCGCTGCTGCGGCAGCTCGGGTTGTCTCCGCTGCTCCGCTTGGACCTGCACCTCGGCATGGCCTCCGGTGCCGTCGTGGCGATCGGGGTAGTGAACGACGCCCTGGCCGTCGCAGCGCTCACACCCGCCGCCGACCAGGTCGGGTTGGGGGCCCCGCGATGACCGCCCGCGCCACGCCGCCGGCCGACCGCTGCCTGCCGCCGCTGACCCAGCGGCCACGCGGGGTGGTGTTCGACCTCGACGGAACCCTGGTCGACTCGTGGCACCTGCACCTGGCCTGCCTGCGTGACGCCGCGGCCGCGGTCGGTGGGCGACCGCCCAGCGCCGCGCGGCTCCTCACCGCCCAGCGGCCGACGGACGCCGGCACCGTGCGGGCGCTGGTCGGTGCCGATCACCTTGAACCGGCCCTGCGCGCGTACCAGGAGGCCTTCGCGGCCCGCATCGCCGAACGGCCCGCGGTGGCCGTGCCCGGTGCGGTCGCCCTCGTGCACACCCTGCGGGAGCGGCAGGTGCCACTCGCGGTCTGCACCGGACGCGGCCGGCAGGAGGCGCTGCTGCTGCTGGCCGCCGCGGGCCTGCCCCGGTTGCCCCTGGTGGCTCGGGAGGACTGCACCGAACCGAAGCCGGCACCGGAAGGGCTGCTGCTGGCCATCCACGCCGTGGGACTCCAGGTGAGGCAGTCGCTGTACGTCGGCGACAGCCCGGCCGACGTGGCGCAGGGCGAGGCCGCGGGTGTCGCCACGGTCCTGCTGCCCCCCGGCCACTTGGAAGCCTGCTTCGGGCCGTGGTTGCTGTCGAACGAATGGGAGCTGCCGACATGAGGATCCTGGAAGCGGTCCGCGAACGGGCGCCACGGGCCGAGGCGATCGCGATCGTGACGCCGAGCAGGGCGCGGACGTTCGCCGACCTGTTCGACGCGGTGTCGTCGTTCGCGGCGGAGCTGACCCGCCGACACCCGCCCGGAGAACCGGTCGTGGCCCTGCTCACCGACCCGTTCGCCACCGCGGTCGCGACCCTCGGCTGCGACGCCGCGGGCGTACCGCTGGTCCATCGCGACCCGGCCGTGCCCGGCGTTCCCGGGGAAGCGCTGCTGGGTCAGGCCGACAACCGGCCGGCAGGCAGGCAGTGGCAGCGGCTCGGCGTCGCCGATCTCGCCTTGGCCCCCCGCCGGGCCGCGGAACCCCCACCGGTGTTGCCGGCAGGCGCGCAGGTCTTCCTGACCTCAGGCTCCACCGGGTCACCGGTGGGCGTGGTGCGCGGCGCCGACGCGCTGTTGGCGGACGCCGATCGAGTCGGCCGGTACCTGCGGTACGGGGTGGAGCGCCCGGTGCTCGTGGCAGCACCGGTGTTCCACGTCTACGGCTTCGCGTACGGCCTGCTCGGCCCACTGCTGCACGGCGCCACCGCCCGGCACCACCCGACCCGCTGCGTGCCCTCCCAGCTCGCCAGGGCGGCGCTGGAGCTGGAGGCGCGCACGCTGATCGGGCTGCCGATCCACTACGGCCTGCTCGCCAGGGCGATCTCCACCGCAGACGGTGCCCCGGAGTTCGCCGGGGTCGAGCGGGCGGTGTCCGCCGGTGGTCCCCTCGGCCCCGGGGTGGCGGCCGCGGTGGCCCGGCACACGTCCTTCACCCTCTTCAACTGCTACGGCTCGTCCGAAGCCGGTGCGGTGACCCTCAGCCCGACCACGGGGGACGAGCCGGAAGGGGACATCGGCGAGCCGCTGCCCGGCGTGGCGGCACGGACGCTCTACGACGGCCCTGAGCCACAAGAGCTGCTGGTGCGCAGTGACGCGCTGGCGCACGGCCGGATCCGGATGGACGAGGGCGGCGCGACGGTGGTGCCGCTCCCGCTCCAGGACGGCTGGTACCGCACCGGGGACCTCGCCCGGTCCGCGACCGGGAGGCGCATCCAGCTGGCCGGACGTGCCGACGCGGTCATCAACGTGGGCGGCGCGCGGGTGAACCCGTTGGAGATCGAGACGATCTTGGCGTCCCACCCGGACGTGCTCGACGTGCACGTCCGCGGGGAGTCCGACAGCGCCAGGGGCCAGGTCCCGGTCGCCAGGGTCGTCCTGCGGGAAGGCACGCGGACCGGCCCGCTGGTGCTGTGGTGTCGCCAACGGTTGGCACCTCACCTGGTGCCGAGGCGGATCGACGCGGTGCCCTCCATCACGCGCACCGCTACGGGAAAGGTCGCGGCGGTCGACGGAACTCACGCACCGGAGCGGGGAGATCATGACTGACAGCACTGGCCGATACCCCTTGTGGGAACTGCTCTCACCCCCCAGCACCTGGGGCGCCCCGGAGCGCACCGCGTTGCGCGCGGAGGGAACCCGCGTGCTCTACGCCGACGGCGCCTGGCGCCTGTGCGCCACGAGCGGGCTGTGGAACGTCAACCTCGGCTACCACAATCGACGGATCGTCGAGGCGATCACCGACGCGCTCGGGGAGACCGCCTACTTCACGCTGTTCCGCGGCACCCACCGATGGGCCGTCGAGGCGGCGGAAACGCTCGTGCGCCTGGCGGGCGCGGAGGCGTTCGGGCGGGTGGCCTTCGCCACCTCCGGCGGTGCCGCCAACGACCTGGTGATGAAGGTCGCGCGCCAGTACTGGGCGCTGCGCCGGCAGTTCCGCCGCCGCGTGGTGGTAGGGCTCACCGGCAGCTACCACGGCCTGACCTACGGCAGCCACGCGCTGACGGGCATGTCCCTGGCGCAGTCGTACTACAGCGTCGACACCAGCCTGGTCCGACACGTCGCCCACGACGACCCGGCGGAGCTGAAGGAGCTGCTGGAGCGCGAGGGCGACACCATCGCGGCCGTCGTCGTGGAGCCGGTGCTGGGCACAGGCGCCCGCACCGTCCCGGACGCGATGCTGCGGGCGCTGCAAGAACTACGCCGCCGGCACGGCTTCTTGCTGGTCGCGGACGAGGTGGCGACCGGGTTCGGCCGGACCGGGCCTTACTTCGCCTCCGCCCGGTGGGAGGGTGCGCCGGACATGCTGGTGATGTCGAAGGCGCTGACCAACGGCACCTGCGCGGCAGCTGCCGTCCTGGTGTCCCACGAGATCTGCGCCGCCTTCGAGCGCGGTGACGCCGTGCTGACGCACGGGGAGACCCAGGCCGGCTCACCGGCGACCTGCGCGGCCATCCTGGCGACCGTCGCGGAGATGGAGCGCCTGCAGGCGGTCCGCCGCGGCACCGAGGTCGCGGCCCGGTTGGACGCCCTGCTGGGTGGGCTGGCCGCGATCCCGATCGTCGCCGGGTCCGACGGCGCCGGCTGCTTCCGGGCGGTCCGGCTCGCCCAGGACGGCGAGCAGCTGTCCGACCGGACCGTCGCGGACATCGTCGAACGCGTCCGCGGCGCGGGCGTCGTGGTCTCGGCCGGTCCGAGCTGCCTGCAACTGGCTCCGGCGCTGATCTACAGCGACGAGGACGTCGAGCAGCTGTCCGCGGTCCTGCACACCGTCCTGGCCGAAGTCGCAGACGAGCGCTCCGCCGCGGTGGTGGCGCGATGACGGAGGCCACCTCGACTCACCCGGTGGTCTACCCCGCCCCCTGGTCGACCCCGCGCCGCCCGCCCGCGGAGTACGTCACCGGGCCGGTCATCCGTCGCTGCCGGATCCTCTACGGCGGCACCGGTTGGCTGGTTACCGGCATGGCCGCCGCCCGCGCGGTGCTGGCGGACAGCGAGACCTTCAGCTCCGACACCACCCGGCCGGAGTTCCCGCGCGTTCCGCTCGCCTCGAAGCGGTCGATCCCCGGTCACTTCCTGATGATGGACCCGCCCGAGCACACCCGCCTGCGGCGGCTCGTCGCCACCGAGTTGAGCCCCGGCCGCAGCCGCGCGCGGACGGCCGCGGTCACCGAGGTCGCCAACACGCTGGTCGACGAACTGGTCGCCGCGGGCCGAGGTGCGGACCTGGTCGAGACGGTCGCGGGGCCGCTGGCCGCCCTGAACGCCGCGACCGTGTTCGGGACCCCGGTCGCCGACACCGGCTTGTTCACTTCGATCGCCCGCCGGTTGCAGCGCCACGACGCCACCGCGGCGCAGCGGACCGCCGCCAGCGGCGAGCTGAACCGCTACTTCGCCCGGGCGATCCCGGCAGCGCGCGACTCGACCTCGCAGAACCTGCTCCGCGTGCTGGCGACCGCGCTCGACGACGGCTTCGAGCTCGACGAGCTGATCGGAGTCGCGAACCTGACCTCCCTCGCCGGGTTGGAGACCATGGCCGGGCTGCTGTCACTGACCCTGCTCTCCCTGTTCGAGCACCCGGACCAGGGCGACCTGGTGCGGGCGGACCCGCGGGCGTGGGCCGGCCCGGCCGTGAACGAGGCGCTGCGCTACTGGACCCTGGTGCAACACGGTGTCGTCCGCGTCGCGACCCGTGGCACGGTCGTCGCCGGCCAATCGATCCAGGCCGGTGAAGCCCTCCTGATCAGCCTGCCGGCCGCCAACCGGGACAGCGCCGTGTACGACCGCCCGCACGACTTCGACCTGACCCGCGACGCGCGTCAGCACCTCGCCTTCGGCCACGGAACCCACCGGTGCCTCGGTGCGCCCATCGCAACGGCCCAGGTCGAGCTGGCGGTGACCGCCCTGCTCACCCGCCTGCCGGACCTACGGCTGGCGTGCGCATCGCGCGACCTCTCGTTCCTCGACGACATGTTCATCTACGGCCTGCGCCGGCTGCCGGTGACCTGGTGACCGCCCGCCGACCCGCGGGCCGTCCGATCGCCGCACGACACGGAAGGAGTTCCCGGTGACTACGCGACCAGTGGAACAGGAACCGCCCGTCACGCTCGTGAACGGCTTCGTCCCCGTCATCGACCTGGGTCTCCCGCTGCCGCCGTCGTCGCCGCGCCGGCGGCTCGTCGCCGACGCGATCGACCGGGCCTGTCAGACCAGCGGGTTCCTGGTCGTCCTCGGTCACGGGGTGCCGGACGACCTGGTCAACCGCCTGTACGCGGCGGCGCGGGAGTTCTTCGCCCTGCCGGTCGAGGCGAAGCGGGCGATCGCGGCTGACCCGACCGACACCCTGCAGCGCGGTTGGGAGAGCTACCTGTTCATGGAGAAGTTCTGCGCCCTGCGGCTCGGTGAGGAGGCCGGCACCCCGGTGACGGACCGCTTCGGGCTGACGGCGCCCAACCGCTGGCCGGAGCTGGCCGGGTTCCGCGAGGTCTTCCTGGAGTACTACCGGGCGATGGAGGACCTCGCGATGGAGCTGATGCGGCTGCTCGCCCTCTCACTGGACCTGCCGGAGGACTGGTTCGACGACAAGTTCACCGACCACCTGTCGCCGTGCGCCCTGAACTACTACGTTCCGCAGTCCCGGGTCGCGCCGGGGACGCTGCGCAACAACCCGCACACCGACATGGGCACGCTCACCATCCTCTACCAGGACGGCGCTCCCGGCGGTCTGCAGGTGCGGGGCCAGGACGGCGAGTGGCTGGACGTTCCGGCGATCCCCCGGTCCTTCGTGATCAACCTCGGTCGGCTGATGAGCCGGTGGACCAACGGGCGGCTCACCAGCACGGTGCACCGGGTGGTCAACCCGCCGGAGGAGCTGGCGCACCTGGACCGCATCTCCATCCCGTTCTTCCACCAGCCGTCGCCGGACGCCCTGATCGAATGCGTTCCCACCTGTGCGGACGAGGAAAACCCGCCTGAGCACGAGCCGATCCTGATGGGGGACTACTTCGTCGCGCGCTCCCGCCGCCTGTTCGTCCAGCGCCGGATGTCCGGGCCGAACGGCGAGCTGCCGAAGGGGGTCGACCTGCTGTGAGCCGGGCGGAGCGGGCAACGGCCGCGGTGGCCGCATGAGCTACGGGATCCTCGCTGTCGGCGAATGCCTCGGGGAGCCGGTCTCCGTCGCCGCGGAGGCGTCGCGGTACCTCGACGACCCCCGCCGGATCAAGGCGTCAGGTTACCGGGGCTTCCACCGGGCCTCGGAGTCGACGGGCGTCACCGACCTCGCGGCGGAGGCGGGGCGGCGGGCGCTGGCACACGCCGGTCTCCGTCCGCGGGACGTGGACCTGGTGATCCTGGCGATCAACGACCTGGCCGAGTACCTGTACTGGGACCCGGCCACGGTGACGGCCGAGAAGATCGGGGTTCGCGGCGCAGAGGCGCTGCTGGTGAACCAGGCGTGCATCGGCGGAGTGGCCGCCTTCGACGTGGCGGCCGGCAAGTTCGCCACCCATCCCGAGCACCGGATCGTCCTGCTCGTGGCGGCGACCCGGGTGTGCGAGCCCTACTGGAACCGGATGGACTCCAGCCTCGCCCTGATGTCCGACGGCGCGGCCGCGGCGGTCCTGTTCCGCGACCACCCCCGATGCACCTGGCTGGGCACGGAGGTCGTCTCGGACGGCCGCTACGCCGACATCTCGCGGCTGCAGGTCGGTGGGGCGGCGGAACCGTTCCGCACCGGGGGTGGGCCGGTCGAGCCGGTGGAAAACCCGGTGGCCGGGGCGAACCGGTTGCTGGGCAACGACATGCGCGCCGTCATCGGCTTCGTCCGGTACGACCGCGAGCGCGCCCGGGAGGTGGTGGAGCGCGCTTGCGCGCGAGCGGGACGCTCGATCGAGCAGATCGACCACCTGCTGGGCCTGCACGGCACCGCCCAGGCGATCCGGGACCACGCCGAGCTGCTCGGTGTCCCGCTGGAGCGGACATCCGCTCAGGTCGCGGCCGACCACGGGCACTTCGGCTGCGCCGACCAGCTGATCGCGCTCGGTCGGCTGCTCGACAGCGGCCGACTCCGGCCGGGCGACCTGGTGGCGCTCAGCGGCAGCGGCACCGGCATGAACTGGGCGTGCACGCTGCTGAGGGCCTGAACCGACCGGCGTCCGAAACCCATCCTGGAGGAACCTGGTGGACATCTCCGTCGTGCTGAACACGCGTGACCGACCCGAACGCCTCGGCCTGGTGCTCCGTTGTCTGGCCAGGCAACGGGAGCTGCCCGGCGGACTGGAGGTGCTCGTAGTCGACGACGGCTCGACCCGCGACCTCTCCCCCTCGCTGGAGTCGCTGGGTGCTTTGGACGTGCGCCTCATCAGGCAGCCGCCGCTCGGGTACGCCGTGGCCCGGAACGTGGGGCTGGGCGCCGCCGCCGGCGAGGTGGTCCTCTGGCTGGACGACGACATCCTGTTCGATCCGCTGTTCGTCGCCGAGCACCTGGCCGTGCACGTCGAGCACGAGCACAGCGTGGTGGTCGGCGACCGGTACAACACCTACCTGGCAGACCTCGACAGCCCCCGCAGCCGCAGCCTCGTCACGGCCGCGTTGGCGGGAGACTGGGCCGGGTTGCGGCGGCAGAGCCGGCGTGACTTCTACGCGCGGGTGACGTTGCGGCTGTTCGAGCTGGACAGCGGCGGACAACCCGCCCCCTGGCTGAACTTCGTCACCCGCAACGTCTCCTTCCGCCGCGACGACGCCAAGGCCGTCGGCGGGTTCGACGAGGGCTTCCAGCAATGGGGGATCGACGACATCGAGCTGGGCTTGCGGCTGCACCAGGCGGGCGTCGGCTACCACTACCGACCGCGGGCCCGCGTCTACCACCTCGAAACGCCCCTGCACCCCGGGAAGTACCAGGCGCTGCAGGAAAGCCTCCGCTACTTCCGCGGCAAGCACCGCGGGCTGGAGCCGGGGCTCTTCGAGGACTTCGTCCTGGGCCGGCTGTCGATCGAGGAACTGTGCGCCTCGTTGCGCTCCGGGCACCGGCAGGAGCTGCCGGACCGCGACAGCCTGACCTTCTTCCAGACCCAGCGCTAGGAGTTCACGTGGATCTCAGCCTGTTCTACTTCGCGGACGAGGGCAGTGCCGAACGGGACCGGTACCGCCTGCTGTTGTCTGGCGCGCGGTTCGCGGACGAGCACGGGTTCGCCGCGGTCTGGACGCCGGAGCGCCACTTCCACCCGTTCGGCGGGATCTTCCCGAACCCGGCCCTGACCGCGGCCGCGGTGGCTGCCGTGACCAGCCGCGTCGCGGTCCGGGCCGGCAGCGTCGTGGCACCGCTGCACCACCCGCTGCGGCTGGCCGAGGAGTGGGCCGTGGTGGACAACCTGTCGAACGGCCGCGCCGGCCTCTCGCTCGCCGCCGGGTGGCACCAGCGCGACTTCGTCTTCAACCCCTCTGCCTACGAGGACCGCTACCAGGTGACGGCGGACACCGTTGCGACGCTGCGGTCCCTGTGGGCCGGCGGTGGCTACGGCGGCCACCACGCCACGGACGCTGAGTACCGGATCTACCCCCCACCTGTCCAGACGGAGATCCCGTTGTGGCTCACCGCGAGCCGCAGCCCTGAGACCTTCAAAGCGGCCGGGAAGGTGGGTACCGGCGTGCTCACCCACCTGTTGAACCAGACGCAGGAGGAGCTGGCGGAGAAGATCGCGTCCTACCGCGGCGCCTACGCGGCCAGTGGCCGTGCCGGTCGTGGGCATGTCGTGGTCATGCTGCACACGTACCTCGATACCGATCTGGAAGCTGCGCAGCAGCACGCGCGGGCACCGCTGGAGCGCTACCTGATCAGCTCCCTCGACCTGAACCTCAGCTCCGGGGGCGACCGGCGCGGCCAGGCCCTGAGCGACAGCCGCGCCCGGATGGTGATCGGCCGGGCCTACCAGCGCTACCTGCATCAGGACGGCCTGTTCGGGTCCGTCGAGGACGCACTGCGGGCGGTTGAGCGGATCCGTGCCCTCGACGTCGACGAGATCGCCTGTTTGATCGACTTCGGGATCCCCACCGACGTCGCGCTGTCGGGGCTGACCCGGCTGGCGGCCCTACGGGAGGCACTCTGATGAGCACCGAGAACCACCTGCGGCAGGACTCGGCGGAGGAGGCGGAGGGCACCCCCTGGCCGGTCGAGTTCGAGCGGCTGCTGCGGCGGCATTGCCGCTTCGTCGCCGCCACGGATCCGATCGAGCCCGATGCGCCGATGGTCGCGCTCGGGCTGGACTCCCTGGCGACGCTCGTCATGATCCTGGAGATCGAGGCGACGTTCTCGGTCGCCTTCCCCGACGCGATGCTCGCGGGAGAGCAGGACTCGGCGCGAGGGCTGTGGTCGCTGGTCTCCAGGCTGACCGCAGAACAGCGATCGGATCCGCGGTGAGCGCGCCCGCCTCCCTTCTGGCCCGACAACTGGACATCGCCCTGCGGATCCACACCGACCGGGTGGCCCTGCGCGTCGGCTCGCAACAGTGGACCTACCGCGAGCTGCACGCCGAGGCCGCCCGACTCCGGCCGGCGCTCGCCGGCCACGGGCGGCAGCTGCGGGTCGGTCTGCTCGCCGCGACCGCGGACCCGCTGAGCCACATCGGTCTGCTCGCCACCATCACGGCCGGGGCGGTCGCCATCCCCCTCAACCCGGCCCACCCATCCCCGCGGATCGCCGCGACGGCCCGCGCGGCCGGGTTGGACGTCCTGCTGGTGAGCCGGAGGGCAACCCGGGTGGCCGACCGGATCCTGCCGAGCCTTCCCGGGGTGAGGGTGCTCCCGGAGGGGAACCTGCCGCGGACCCCGGTGAAGCCCGGGAACCTGGTGGACGTAGCGGACGTAGCGGATCCGCTGGCGTACATCATGTTCACCTCCGGTTCGACCGGGCGCCCCAAGGGCGTTCCGATCACCCACGGCAACCTGGAGCACTTCCTCCGCTGTGCCCGTGACCGGCACGGCATCCGGCACGACGACGTCGTGGCCCAGACCTTCGACCCGACCTTCGACCTGTTCATGTTCGGGCCGCTGCTGGCGTGGCAGGCCGGGGCGGCACTGGTGGCCGCGCCGCCCCGGGCACTGCTGCGCCTGTCCTCCTTCGTCACCGCGCAGGGCGTCACCGTGTGGTTCTCGGTGCCCAGCACGATCGGGTTGGCCCGCCGGGTCGATGCGCTGGGCGCGGGCTCGATGCCGACGCTGCGGCGCAGCCTGTTCTGCGGGGAGGCCCTGCGGGACGTGGACGCCGCAGACTGGCAGGCAGCCGGGCCGAACGCCGTCGTGGAGAACCTGTACGGCCCGACCGAGCTGACCATCGCCTGCTCGGTGGATCGCTGGAGCGGCCCGTCCGGCGAGGAGGACGGCAACGGGGTGGCGCCGATCGGGCGGCTCCACCCCGGGTTGGACCACGTCCTGCTCGACGGGGGTCGGGTGGCGGCCGGCGAAGGGGAGCTGTGCGTCTGCGGCCCGCAGGTGTTCGGGGGCTACCTCGACCCGGCCGACGACGACGGCCGGTTCCTGATCCTCGACGGGCGCCGCTACTACCGGACCGGTGACCGGGTGCGGCGGCTGCCGGACGGCCGGCTGACCTACCTCGGCCGGATCGATCACCAGGTGAAGGTGCGCGGCTTCCGGGTCGAACTGCTGGAGGTCGAGCACGCCCTGCGCGGCGTGGACGGAGTGGTCGACTGCGCGGTCACCGTGGTGGACCGGGACGGTGAGGCGACGCTGTGCGCCGGGTTCGTCGGCGACCCGGCCGTGGCCGACGGGCTGGCGCGGGAGCTCGGCGGCCGGTTGCCCGAGTACAGCGTGCCGCGCTTGTTCCGGCACCTCGACGCACTGCCCCTGAACGCGAACGGCAAGGTCGACCGGCCGGCTCTGGCGCGGGCCTTCCTGACCGGATCGGAGGTCTGAGATGTCGGCCACGACCGGCGCGCCGACGCCCGGCGCCCGCGCAGGTGCCGCGTCCGGCCCGCTCGACGATGGCGACCGGCTGTCCGGGGTCATCACAGCACTCGGTGCCGTCCCGACCTGGATGCGGGTCTTCGACACGACGGAGGAGACCGCCGGACGGCTGCACGGGCTGTCGGCCGCCCAGCTCTCGGAGGCGCTGCGACGGGGACTGCCGCACGCGCGCTGCGGTGGGTCCACGATGTTCGACCGGCTGGACCTGATGACGGTGTCGGCCACGTTGGCCTGCCGCTCCGCCTGGCGGCTCGGCCAGCGGGCCTGGCCCTCGGTGCTGGCCCAGGTCAAGGCCGGCACGCGCACGGACTACCGGCTCCTGGTCGAGCCGAAGTGCCCGTTCCCCGGTCACCGCGGCCGGTGCGAGTTCACCTCGCTGCTCCCGCTGACCGACGTGGGCAGGCCCGGTGCCGACCTCGAACCGCACGAGGCCGCGTCCGCGCGGCTCATCAGCTCCACCGAGCTGCACGTGCGGACCGGCGCGGGCACGGTGACCGCCCCGGAACAGGTGCGCGAGGCGCTGTCGAGCGTGGCGTCGGCGCGCTACCTCCACCTGCCCGCGCACCTGTCGCACGACCTGGAGTTCTTCGACCGCACCGGGTCGGCCAACTGCATCCTCGCCGCCGAGGTGGTGCTGCGGGCGGCGGGCCGGCTGGGACTGCGCGCGCGGCGGTCCTTCGGCGTGATCGTGCTGCCGCCGTTCTCCGGGCTCCACACCTGGGTCGACTTCTGGCACGAGGACCGCTGGGTGGCGTTCGACCCCCACCTGCTCAGGCTGCTGGTGACGGCAGGGGTGCTGGACGCGGGCCACTGGCCGGTGCACCGCTCCCTGTCGGGCATCCTGCTCCGGCTGGGATCGGCCAACAGCTCGATCGTCCGGCACAACGGCATGCACTGCGAGGCCTCCCTCCACCTGACGGTGGTCCGGTGAGCGGCGGCCGGCGGGTTCCCCTCGCCCTGCTCGCTCACGACGAGCGCAGCGAGGCCGTCTACCGGGCTTGGGCGGCTCAGTTGGCCGAACACGCCTCGGCCGTCGTCCTGCGCCTGGACCAGGACCCGGCACGAGCGGCGGAGGAGCTGCGTCGGCTGCCCCCCGATGTGCCCACCGTGCACCTGGCGGCTTCACAGGCGTTGTGGGCGGCCCTGCGGCCGGCCGGCGGATCGCGGTGGGACGCGGACGTCGTGCTCGTCCTCGACACCGGGCAATGGCCCGCACAGCCGTTCGGCGAGCGCGTGCCCGCCGCGGGCACGTTGCGCCTCATCGTGATCAGCAGCGAGCTGGACGGGCCGGCGGAGGAACTCCGGTTCGCCACCGAGATTCCCGGTGCCGAGCTGCGGATCCGGCTCCTGCCGGGGCACTGCGGCCAGTTGCTCGGCACCGGCTCGCCCGTCCCCGAGGTGCTGCGGGCCGTCCTGCGCACCGAAATGATCAACGCCGTCAGGCCACCGAACGAGTGGCCGGGCCAGGAGGGACAACCATGACAACAGCCGACCCGTCCACCGCTCCGGGTGGACGGACGATCCGCCGGGCGGTGGTCACCGGTGGCGCCGGCTTCCTCGGCTCGCACCTGTGCGAGGCACTGCTGGCCGAGGGAGTCGACGTGATCTGCCTCGACAACTTCCTGACCGGTGACCCGGCGAACGTCGCCCACCTGCTCGACCACGCCGGCTTCGAACTGCGGCGTTGCGACATCACCCAGTCCGTGGCGGTGTCCGGCCCGGTCGACCTGGTCCTGCACTTCGCGTCGCCGGCCTCGCCCGTCGACTACGCGAACCTGCCGCTGGAGACGCTGAAGGTCGGCGCGACCGGGACCTGGAACGCCTTGGCGCTCGCCGAGGACAAGGGCGCCCGGTTGGTGCTCGCCTCCACCTCAGAGGTGTACGGGGACCCCCAAGTGCACCCGCAGCCGGAGAGCTACTGGGGCCACGTCAACCCGATCGGTCCGCGTGCGGTGTACGACGAGGCCAAGCGCTACGCCGAAGCGCTGACCGCCGCATACCGGACCGCGAAGGGCGTGGACACCGCGATCGTCCGCATCTTCAACACCTACGGCCCCAGGCTGAGACCCGACGACGGGCGGGCGATCCCCACGTTCATCCGCCAGGCGCTGGCCGGGGAACCGCTCACCGTGGCGGGCGACGGTCGGCAGACCCGCTCCCTCTGCTACGTGGAGGACCTGGTCCGCGGCATCCTGGCGCTCGCCCGCGCGCCGGAGCACGGACCGGTGAACCTCGGTGATCCGACCGAGCTGACCGTGCGCAGGATCGCCGAGGACGTCATCGCGGCCACCGGGTCCTCGTCGCGGATCCGGCACGTGGCGCGACCGGTGGACGACCCGCAGGTCCGCCGGCCGGACACCACCCTGGCCCACGCCACCCTCGGTTGGCGGCCACGGGTGACGTGGCAGGACGGCCTGACCCGCACGGTCGCCTGGTTCCGGGAACGGCGTGCCGCACCGGCCTGATCGCACCACCCGTTCCCCTGTGGCGCAGGGCGATGCGACACGCCGGCCTGTCGTGCCCCATTTCTCCCGGCTCGATCGGAGGATCGATGAACGAGATCGACAACGCGGCGCGAGACGTGCCCAAGATCCTGTACCTCACCGAGTACTGGCCCTGGCCGGCGAACTCCGGCAGCCGGCTGCGGGCCGCCGCGACGGTGGAGGCCCTGGCTGCGATCGGGCAGGTCGACATCGTCTTCGTCGACCGCGCCTGGACCCAGCAGAGCCCGGACGGACCTTCCCCCCTCAGCGGCTCCTCGGTGCGGATCGAGGCCGGCCCGGCCGCACCACCCCGCGAAACCGAGGTGGGCTACCCCTCCGACGTCCTGGACGTGTGCCGGAGGCACGGCACCCGGTTGCGCGAGGCGGTCCGCCGGCACCGGTACGACGTGATCTGGTGCAACCGCATCCAGACCTGGGCCCCGCTGCGCGGCGATGCGGTCGTCCCCACCGTCATCGACGTCGACGACCTCAACGACCGGCTCAACGCCCAGAACTTCGCCCACACCCGCGATACCGCTTTCGCCCGGGACGCGGTCCTCTGGGGGACGTTGCAACGCGATGCGGTGCAGGAAGCCGATCAGGTCGTCACGTGCAGCGAATTGGACCGGCAGCGGCTCGGCGGTCCGGCGAATTGCAGTGTCGTGCCGAACGTCTACCTGCTACCGGAAACGGCTGTGGAGGTCGTCGCCGAGGAACGGCGCGGTCCGCGCATCCTGTTGCAGGCCAGCTACGCGTGGCCGCCGAACGTCGACGCGGCCCGCCGGCTGGTCCGCGAGATCCTCCCCTTGGTCCGCCGGCAGGTGCCGGAGGCGGAGGTCTGGCTGGTCGGGATGAACCTCGGCGCGATCGACGACCTGGCCGGGGACGGTGTGCGGATCTTCGGTCTCGTCCCGGATGCCCGCGCTTACGTGCGAGCGGCAGATGTCGTGGCCGTCCCGTTGCGGCAGGGCAGCGGCACCAGGATCAAGGTGTTGGAGGCGTTCGCCATCGGCACACCCGTGGTCAGCACGGTCATCGGCGCCGAGGGCATCGACGCTCGGGACGGTGAGCACCTGCTGCTGGCGGACGAACCCGAGGACTTCGCCGAAGCCGTGCTGCGGCTGTTACGCGACCGCGCGGCGGCGGAGCAGCTCGCGGATCGCGCACGTCAACTGGTGCAACAGGAGTACGACCGGGAAACCTTGCTGAGAACGGTCCGGGCGACGGTGCTCGCGGCGCAGGCCGCGTTCCGGCAGCGAGCCGGGTCGCGCACCGCGCCGTTCGTGGCGACGTGGAATTAGCACTGGAGCACGCCTTGTGATCGTGGATCCCACTGTGGCGGGAGTTGGGCCGACGAGGTCCCGCCGGCAGGATGCGGAGTTCCCGTGTCGAACCGCCGTGCGAAATTTCGTGATCCGTTCCTCAGCCGCTGGGACATCACCGGAATTTCCCGCCGCAAAACGGGAACCACCGTCGCAATGTTTGCGGCGCACCGGTTTTCGGCGATAGTGTCAGGCCATTGCAGAGGGGGAATCTGTGCGTCGACGACAGTGCCGACGACACGTCGGCATGCCCGCGCGGACGGCTTCTTGCGCTCCGCCAGGAAGTTGGAGCACCAGCGTCGGAGCGATCCGGTACGGCCCGGTCGACGATCCCCGACGAGCCCAGGGCGGCGGGAGGTCGCGATGACTCCTCAACGCCGGCTGCGGGACACCCACCGGCCCGGCGCACCGGAGCACGTTGTCGCGTTCGAAGCCCAAGTGGCCGAACTCGGGCGGGTTCTCCGGCGCACCAACAGCTTCACGCGCGCGGCGGCCCAGTGGCTCGGGCGCCCGATCTCCTACCGCCTGGTCGGCCAGGAACGCCGGTCGCTGGCCGTGCCCGACGCGCGGGCGCTGTCGGTGCCGATCGGGACCCTCGCCCTGCACCGCTGGGGGTTCGTGTCCGCGCAGATCGACGCGGACCCGGTGACGGGCAGCCGCCGGGCGGTCGCGACCGTCGTCGCGGAAGTCCGTTCCGCGGTCCTGGAAGACCAGGTCGACGACGCCGCTCGGCAAGCGTTGTCCCGCGGCGATGTTCCCCTCGGCGAGGTGTTCACGCCGGCTCCGGTCGAACGCGTGACGCGAGCGGTCGAGCGTTTGGACGACGTGGACGAATTCGGTTCCCGGGTCCTGCGCGTGTCCGCGATCCTGCTCGTTTCCGGGTGTCGCGTCGCGGCGGTTCAAGAAGTCGCGTACCGGCAGCTCCTGGAGCATGCCGCGGACGGGGGTCGCGAGTCGGGGTGACGGCTGTCCACCACGCCGATGCGGTTCTCGGCTGGTGTCCATCTTTCTGAAGTCATATCTGAAGTCATACGGGAGTCAGTGTGCATCAGCGCAAACCGTGCTTGATCAACCCCGCCGGCCCGGTGGGCGACCACGAGGAGGATGTCGCGCGATGATGGCGCGCCTACGACAGCGCGAGGAATGGGCCTTCTTCGCGGAACTCCCGCGCGTCGACCGCCTGCTCGCGACGACCTGGTGGTCCTTGCTGGTCCTGCGCGGCGTTCTGCCGGCCCTCTTCGCGGTGATCACCGGGCACCTGGTGGGGGCACTGCGTTC
This sequence comes from Saccharothrix deserti, assembly GCF_009769385.1. Classification (GTDB taxonomy): domain Bacteria; phylum Actinomycetota; class Actinomycetes; order Mycobacteriales; family Pseudonocardiaceae; genus Actinosynnema; species Actinosynnema deserti. The sequence goes on along the minus strand of NZ_ML775961.1, from coordinate 126,511 downwards.
CGGCGAGGGCGTACCGCTTGCGCTGGCCGCGCTGGGCACCCTGTTCGTCCTGATGCAAGTCGTGGCGCCGTTGCAGGCCACGGTCGGCACCAGCCTGGGCGAGCGACTGACCGCGGCGCTCAACGACCACCTGCTCGCCGCTTCCGTTGAACCGGGTGGTCTGGCGCAGCTGGAGGATCCCCGGCTCGTCGACGACCTCACCGCAGGACGTGACGCGGAGCTCGGGCTCTCCGGCCCGCCGATGCCGCTGGCCCTGGGCTTCACCGCGGCCAGCCTGATCGACTTCTTCGCCGGCCTCGCCCTGACCGCGGTCCTCGCGTTCTACCACTGGTGGGCGGCCCTGCTGGTCGGTGTCGCCTGGATGTCGACGCACCTGCTGCTGAGGACGGCGACGGTGTGGGACCGGGAGACCGGCGAGGTGCTGGCCGCCCAGCGCCACGCCGAATACTCCTACCGGCTGGCGATGGACTCCCCCGCGGCCAAGGAGGTGCGGGTTTTCGGGCTGTCCGAGTGGCTGGTGGACCGGTTCGCGGCTGCTCGCCGCCGCCTGGTCGACGCCCGCTGGCGAGCCGCGCGGCTGTCGCCGGGGCGGGTCGGCCTGACCGTGGCGATCGTGGTGATCGCGAACGCACTGGTCCTGCTCGCCCTGGCCCGCGACGCGGCCTCCGGCGCGTTGAGCATGTCCGCGGCGATCTCATACGTCCAGGCCGCGGTGGGCGCCAGTGCCCTGGCCCTGGGCGGGATGAACTGGGCACTGCCCCATGCCGCCCACACGGTGGCGCTGGTGCGGGGGCTGGAGCCCCGGATGCGCGAGAAAGGCCGGCTGGCCGACGGTCGGCAGGCGGCGGACGGCATGCCCGCGCGCGAGATCCGCTTCCGGGACGTCCGGTTCAGCTACGCACCCGACGCGCCGCCGGTGCTCGACGGGTTCGACCTGACCGTTCCCGCCGGCAGCTCGCTGGCGGTCGTCGGCGTGAACGGAGCGGGGAAGACGACGCTGGCCAAACTGCTGTGCCGGCTCTACGACCCGACGGCGGGGCGGATCGAGGTCGACGGCGTCGACCTGCGTGAACTGTCCCTGGACCACTGGCGTCGGCGTTTGTCCGTGATCTTCCAGGACTACGTGCGCTACGACCTGTCGCTGCGGGACAACGTGGCGCCGCTGGGGGGTTCGGACGCCGAGATCCTGGCCGCGCTGCGGGACGCCGACGCGTCCGGTGTCGCGGACCTCGACACCGTCCTGGCCCCCGGGTACGTCGGCGGGGTGGACCTGTCCGGTGGCCAGTGGCAACGGGTCGCCCTGGCTCGCGTGCTGCACGGGGTCCGGCACGGCGCCGGCGTGGTCATCCTCGACGAGCCGACCGCCCAGCTGGACATCCGGGGTGAGGCACGCGTCTTCCAGCGCCTCCTCGAGGCGACCCGGGGCTGCACCACGATCCTCATCTCCCACCGCTTCGCCACGGTCCGCTTGGTGGACCGGATCTGCGTGCTGGAGCACGGCCGGGTGGTGGAGCTGGGGTCCCACGAGGAGCTGATGGCCGCCGGCGGCCGGTACCGGACCATGTTCGACCTGCAGGCATCCCGCTTCGAGGAAGAGGAGCCCGATGAATCCGTCCTCGCCTGAGCTGCCCCCTTCGCTGCCCTCCCTGTGGCGCTCGCTGAAGCTGGGTTTCCGGGTCGAACCGCTCCTGCTGGTGGTCGCCGGGGTCACCACGGTCGCCGCGGCGCTGCCGGACGCGCTCTTCGCCGTCGCGTTCGCCTGGTTCGCGGCGGCGATGGTCTCGGGTGACGATCAGCACCTGCTCGCCTCGGGCGTCACGCTGGCCGTCCTCGCCGTCGGGACCTGGCTGCTGAACGTGGCGAGCGACCGGGTCAACCTCCGCCTGGCGGAGCGCGCCGCCGTCCCGATCGAGTCCCACGTCGCACGCCTGCAATCGTCCGTCGTGACGATCGAGCACCAGGAGCGTTCCGACATCCTGGACTTGCTGGCCCTGCTCCGGGACCACTCCGGCACCCTGAGCCAGCTGTACCGATCGCTGTTCGTGACCGCCGGGGCCGGGCTGCGCCTGCTGCTGACCGTCGGCCTGCTCATGTCGATCGAGCCGTGGCTGGGCCTGCTGGTCGTCTTCGCGTTGCCGAGCCTGCTCGTCTCGGCCCGGCGCGCGCCGATCGAGAAGCGGGTCGAAGAGGCGGGCGCTGCGGACCGGCGGCTGGCCCGGCAACTCTTCGTGCTCGGCGCAACGGCCTCGACCAGCAAGGAGATCCGCATCGCCGGCGTCCAGGACCGCCTGCGAGAGCTGCGCGACGCGGCCTGGGGGCGTCAGTACCGTGCGCTGGCCAGGGCACGGTGGGCGAGCGCCTGCCTGTATGCCGCCTCGTGGGGCCTGTTCGGGCTCGCCTTCGTCGCCGCCGTCACCTGGGTGTCGCTGGCATTCGGCCCGGCGGGCCCGACCGCCGGTGCCGTCGTCCTGGTGGTGGCAGCGGGTGGGCGGCTGTCGCAGTACGTGAGCCAAGCCGTCACCGAGACCCAGTTCCTGCGGGGCATCTGGCTGGAAGGATCGCGCCGTCTTGCCTGGCTGGAAGACTACGCCGCCACGCAGGGCAAGCACGGGGTCGTTGCCGTGCCCGACCGCATCGAGCAAGGGATCCGGCTCGAGAACGTCTCGTTCAACTACTCCGGCTCGACGAAGCCGGTGCTGCAGGACGTGTCCGTCACCCTTCCGGCCGGCAGCGTCGTGGCCATCGTCGGGGAGAACGGCGCCGGTAAGAGCACGCTGGTGAAGCTGCTGTGCCGTTTCTACGAACCCTCCTCCGGACGGATCCTCCTGGACGGCGCCGACCTGGGCGGGTTCGCCCCGGAGCAGTGGCGGAGCCGGCTGAGCGGCACGTTCCAGGACTTCGTCAAGTTCGAGTACTCGGCCGCGATGGCGATCGGGTTGGGCAACCTCACCCGGATCGAGGACCGCTCGGCGATCCTGCGCGCGGTCGAGCGCGCCGGAGCCGAGCAAGTCGTCGAAGGGCTGCCCGACGGCCTGGACACCCAACTGGGCAACACCTGGCGGGACGGCGTGGAGCCGTCGCACGGGCAGTGGCAGCGCATCGCCCTGGCCCGCGGGTTCATGCGCGAGGACCCGCTCCTGCTCGTCCTGGACGAACCCACGGCCGCCCTGGACGCGGAGACGGAGCACGCCATCTTCACCCGGTACGCCGAGGCGGCGCGCAGCGGTGCCGCAGGGAGCAACGGACGCATCACCGTCCTCGTGTCGCACCGCTTCTCCACCGTGCGGATGGCCGACCTGATCGTCGTGCTCGACGGTTGCCACGTGGCGGAGGTGGGCTCGCACCAGCAGTTGATGGCCCGCGGGGGCAAGTACGCGGAGTCGTACGCCATCCAGGAAGCCTCCTACCGCTGACGCTTCGACCGTTCCGTTCCAGGCGATCCGCGGCCTCCACAGAGGACGGAGCAGTTCGCCGGCACTCTCGTCGTCCACACGGTGGAGCGGTGGCCGACCTGGAACAGGGGTCCGGGGTCCCGGGGCGGGCGGGAGACACCCGCCCCGGGGAGTCTCATTCGCCGGACGGGGCGGTGAGGGCGACGCCGAGACGGGCCGGGACGCCGAAGTTCGGCGTGCCGTCGGAGTTCCAGGTGAACTTCTGCGCACGGGTGGAGCGGTTCATGTCGCAGCCACCCGATGCCGAGTCGTTGGCGTGGTAGACGATCCAGTCCTCGGTGCCGTCGGGTGACTTGAAGAACCCGTTGTGGCCGGGGGCGTAGACGCCGTTGCCGTCGTGGCGCTGGAACACCGGGTTGGGCGACTTGGTCCAGTGCGCCCGGTTGAGCGGGTCGGTGCCGGTCAGGGTGAGCAGGCCCAGCTTGTAGTCCGGTCCCCAGCACGCGCTGGCCGAGTAGACGATCATGGTGCGACCGTTGTGGTACAGCGGCTCGGCGCCCTCGTTGACAGGGGCGGTCTGCCGTTCCCACGCCAGGGTGGGCTGGCTGATGGTGCGTCGTGCGCCGCTGATCGTGTACGGGTTGGACAGCGGGGTGATGGTGAGGCTCTGGGTGCCGTCGATCGCGCTGCCCATCAGGTACAGCCTCCCGTTGTGCTGGAGGATGCTCGGGTCCAGTTCCCAGGTGCTGCCCAGGTCGGCCTTGAACGTGTACGGGCCCATCGGGTCGGTGCCGGAGCTCTCCAGCACGTGCAGCCGCTGCGTCGGGTTGTAGTCCGACACGTTCTGCCCGGCCACGTAGTACATGTACCAGCGGCCGTTGAGGAGGTGGAACTCCGGCGCCCACATGTTGCAGCACCCGTTCGGTCGGCCCGACAGGTTGAACACCGTGGTGTCCGTCGCGCTGTTCAGGCCCGCCAACGTCCGCGACCGGCGCATCGTGATCGTGGAGTTCCACGTCGTCGTGGCCAGGTAGTAGTACCCGTTGTAGTACTGCAGCCACGGGTCGGGGCCGTTGCGCTTGATCGGGTTGGTGAAGTTGCCGGCGGCGCCGATCTTCACCAGTTCCCACTGCTGGTTGGCGCCGCCGGTGTCGGGCCACTGGATGACCTGGGCGCCGTCGGCGGTGGAGAAGTCGAGCACGTCGGCAGCCTTGCCGCTGGCCCGGTTGATCAACCGGACGTGACCGTCGGCGGAGTCGGCCAGGCGGAACTGCTGGCCGGTGCGGTTGGCGTCGGTGTTCTGCACCAGCCCGGCCCGGTCGGCGGTGGACGGGAAGTCCAGGACCTTGCCGCTGTGCCGCGACTTCAACCGGTAGTAGCCACCACCGGAGTCGACGAACTGCCATTGCTGCCACGCGCCGTCGTTGCGCGTGTACTGCACGATCTGCGCGCCGTCGTTGGTGGCGAGGTTGTAGACGTCCAGCGCCTTGCCGCTGTTGCGGTTGACCAACACGTACGACGCGTTGGTGTCGACCACCGCCGCCGACGCGGTGGGCGGCACGGCCGCGGTGACCGCACCGAGCAGCGTGGTGACGGTGGCGAGGACCAGGCCACCGCGGCGCGCGCTGCGATAAGTCGATCTCATGGTTGCTCTCCCTGCGACGCTGCATGGACGAACACGAACGGCCCGCGGGCGTCGAGCCTGGTGCGGGCCGGGTGTGGGTGGTGTGGCGGCGGGGTGGACGGGATCGCCGTCTACTCCGCCGCGCACGACTGTTAACGCTAACAGCACGATCAGGCGCGGTTCAATAGACGAGCTACTGGACCCTTCAAGCGACCGCCTGGAGTCGAAGGGGGTTCGACGGCTCCACCCGTTCGGCGGTACAGCGGTCGTCTGTTAGCGATAACAAGATGTCGATTCCACAGCCACCGGGAATTGATACCGGCCGCGCTGTGGAAACGTTCGCGTAACCGGTCGAACACGGCGCGCGACGCGCCATAGGAAGGTTGAATAGTTCGCGCCAGGCATCCCCAATGAGGGGTTCGACCGTTCAGTGGATTCCACATTCTGAGAGCCGAAGCGTAACCTTGCGCGAACGGCGACCCGCCCGCATCCGCCAAGGGGCAGGAGATCACTGCATGAGTAACGAGAACGCGAATTACCACGAATTCCTGGTCGTGGTGAACGACGAGGAGCAGTACTCGGTCTGGTTCGCCGACCGGGACCTCCCGCTGGGATGGCGGGCCGAGGGGACGCGCGGTACCAGGGAAGAGTGCCTGGCCCACATCGACCGGGTGTGGACGGACATGCGCCCGCGCAGCGTCCGCGAGCACGTCGCCGCGCACCGCGGCTGACGCTCCGCCCGGCACCCGGTTCACGTATTACCGCACGCCCGCACAAAGGGGCGAATAACGCTGTCCGAAAAACGGCCCGGGGAATTCCCGGTGAGGCCGGTTCGGTCGTGCGCGCCCGAAACACACATTCGCCGGGAGGATTTGGTGCACACGGATTCGGTGTCGCGGCTCGCGCCCGCTCTGCCGTTGCAGAGCGGAATGATCGCGGCCGGACTGCGGGACCCGTCGGCCGGGACGGACGTGATCCAGTGCGTGCAGCACTGGCCGCACGGCCTGGACGCCACCGCCTACCTGGCGGCGTGGCGGGCCGCCGTCGAACGGCACCCGTTGCTGCGGACCCGGTTCGCCTGGCGCGCCGACAGCGGCATGGAGCAGTGGCCGGGGCCCGCCGAGGACGTCCCGGTGCTGGTGGACGACTCGGTGACCGACCTGGCGGCGTTCCTGGCGGCCGACCGGCGGGCCGGGGTGGACCCGGTGTCCGCGCCGCCGCTGCGGGTCGTGGCGCTGCCCGGTGACGTGGTGGTCGCGACCTTCCACCACGCGATCCTCGACGGCCGGTCGCTGGCGATGCTGCTGGCCGAGATCGACGACGACTACGCGGCCCGGCGCGCGGGCGGCCCGCTGGAGTTCGCGCCGCGCCCGGACTTCGCCGACTACGCCCACTGGTACGACGCCCGGACCGCGCCGGACCACCCGGCACAGGCGGCCGACGAGCGGTTCTGGGCGGCGGAACTGGCCGGGCTGCCGGAGCCCGGCCCACTGCCGCTGGAGCACGCCGGACCGGACACGCCGGTCATGGCCACCACGGCGCTCGACCTGTCCGACACCGAGACCGAAGCCGTGCGGGCGCTGGCCGCGCAGGCGGGTGTCACGGTGAACACGGTCGTGCTGGCCGCGTGGGGCCTGGTGCTGACCACGCACGCGCACGCCGACGAGGCGGTGTTCGGGGTGACGAGGGCGGCGCGGCACGGCACCGTCGAGGGCGCGCAGGACATGCTGGGGCTGCTGCTGGCGACCGTGCCGCTGTGGTTGCCGGTGGACCGGGACGCGTCGGTGGCCGACTGGCTGCTGTCGGTGCGGGAACGGTCGGTGCGGGCGCGCGACCACCAGTTGTGCCCGTTGCCGGTGATCCAGCGCGCGGCCGGGCACGAGGTGCCGTTGATGCGGAGCCTGGTGCTGTTCGAGCACCGCGAGCTGGGCACGGTGCTGTCCGCGCGGCCGTCCGCGCCGGAAGGCAGACAGGTGCGCATCCTGCGCACCCCCGGTTATGCCATGACGTTGTACGCCTTCGCCGAGCCGCGCTTGAGCTTCCGGCTCATCCACGACACCGGCCGGTTCCCCGACTGGGCGCCGGACGCCCTGTTGACGCAGGTTCGGGACCTGCTCGCGGGTATGGCCGAGGCGCCGGGCCGTCCGGTGCGGGAGCTGACCGAGCCGCGTGAGCTCGTGCGGGTGCTGGAGAAGTGGAACGACACCGCCGTCGACTACCCGGCGGACGCGACCGTGCCGGACCTGTTCGCCGAGCAGGTGCGGCTGCGGCCGGATGCGGACGCGGTGTTCGACGGTGAACGGTGGCTGGGTTACGCGGAGTTGGACGAGCGGTCGAACCGGTTGGCGCACGTGCTGGTGGCGCGTGGCGCACAGGTGGACCGGCCGGTGGCGCTGTCGCTGCCGCGTGGTGCGGACTTCGTGACCGCGGTGCTGGCCGTGCTGAAGACCGGTGCCGCGTACCTGCCGCTGGACCCGGCCAACCCGGTGGCGCGGGACGCGGCGGCGTTGCGCGAGTCCGGCACGCCGCTGGTGGTGGCCGACCGGCCGCGCGTGCTACCGGACGGGGTGGCGTCGGTGGTGCTGTCCGAAGTGGACCTCTCGGCGGAGTCGCCGGTATTCCCGGTGGCCGCCGTGCATCCGCTGGGCGTGGCATACGTGAACTACACGTCGGGGTCGACCGGCAGGCCCAAGGGTGTCGCCGTGCCGCACCGGGGCGTGGTGCGGCTGGTGACGCGGCCGACGTTCGGGCGGTTCGGGCCGGGGCAGACGTTCCTGCACCTGTCCGCGACCGCGTTCGACCTGACCACGCTGGAGGTGTGGGGCGCGCTGCTGACCGGTGGTCGGGTGGTGGCCGCGCCGTCCGGGCCCCTCGACCCGGCGGTGCTGGGCGAGTTGCTGCGCGTGCACCGGGTGAGCGTGCTGTGGTTGACCGCCGGGCTGTTCCACCAGTTGGACGCGTCGCTGTTGGCCGGTGTGGAGCAGCTGCTGGCCGGTGGTGACGTGCTGGCTCCGGACGCGGTGCGCGCGGCGTTGGCGGCGCGCGGTGGGAAGCCGGTGGTCAACGGGTACGGGCCGACGGAGAACACCACGTTCACGACGTGCCACGTGGTGAGGTCGGCCGAGGACGTGGGCGCGACCGTGCCGATCGGCACGCCGATCCAGCGGACCACGGTGTACGTGCTGGACGAGTGGATGCGGCCGGTGCCGGTGGGTGTGCCCGGTGAGCTGTACACCGGTGGTGACGGGCTGGCGCGCGGGTACTGGGCCGCGCCCGCGTCGACCGCGTCGAAGTTCGTGCCCGACCCGTTCGGCGGTGTGCCGGGCGGGCGGCTGTACCGGACCGGTGACCTGGCCCGGTGGCGGCCGGACGGGGTGCTGGAGTTCCTGGGGCGCGCGGACCGGCAGGTCAAGGTGCGCGGGTTCCTGGTGGAGCCGGCCGAGGTCGAGGCCGTGTTGCGGGAGCACCCGGCGGTCGGCGCGGCGGCCGTGCTGCCGTTCGGTGACGGCGACGCCAGGCACCTGGTGGCCTACGTCGTGCCGACCGGCTCGTTGGAGATCGAGGACGTGCGCGCGCACGTCGCGGAACGGCTGCCCGCCTTCCTCTGCCCGGCGCGGTACGTGCCGCTGCCGGAGTTGCCGCTGAACGGCAGCGGCAAGGTGGACCGGGCGGCACTGCGCTCGGTCCGTGCCCCGGGCGCGCGGGGCACGGACCGAACCCGACCTTCGACCGCCACGCAACGGCGGTTGGCGAAGGTGTGGGCGAACCTGCTGGGCGCGTCGGAGGTGTTCGCCGAGGACGACTTCTTCGCGGTGGGCGGCAACTCGCTGCTCGCGGTGCGGTTGGTGTTCCGGGTGCGCGAGGAGTTCGGGGTCGAGGTGCCGGTCGCCGATCTGCACCGGGCCCGGACGCTGGCGGCGTGCGCGGCGGTGTTGGACGCGTCGTTGGGCGGTCTGTCGGCCGGGATCACACGACGGGACCGGTCGGCGTACCTGGTGCCCGCGCAACGCACCTCGGCGCGGCCGGTCGCGGACCACCTGGTATTGCCGGGCGGGGACGGTGACTGGGCCGCGTGGCGGTGGGTCGAACTGCGCGGCACGGGATTCGGCATCGAGCCCCTGTTGGCGGTGGCGAGCCCGGACGCGGCGCGTGCGGCGGAGGCGGTGCTGGCGGCCGAGGACGCGGTGAGCGAGGCCCGGTGGACGGCGTTCCGAGTGCTGCGGGACGTCGAGGACCAGGCGGAAGGCGAGCGGCGGTCGGCGTTGCGGCGGATCGGGCGACTGGTCCGCAAGGGACGGTTCATCGAGGCTCGCGCGGCGCTGGCCGTGAACGAAACAGCGTTGGCGGTTGATGCGGCGTTGGCTGCGGCTGCCGAGGCTGCGGCGCGGCACGATGCTCGGCTTGTCGATTACACGGCCCGGTTCGAGGAGGGGCGCAAGGCCGCCGCCGAGGTGTTGCGGGTGGTCAGTGGGGACGCGAAGTTCCGGGAAGCCGTCGCGTGGCAGAACCCGCGTGCCCTTCAGACCGCTGTCGACGCGTTGCACAAGGCGCTCTCCGGCGACCGGCCCGCCTCCCGCAACGTCGACTACCGGCGCTGGGAGCACACGGTCGTCAGCTACCTCCAGCGTTACTGCGCGAAGAACGACACCATCGGCTTCTTCGGGCCGGTCGGCTGGGCACGGGTCGAGGACGACGCACCGGCCGCGCTCACCGCGAAACCCGGCCCCGACCTGATCGACTCGCGCACCGTCTACCTGGAGAACTGGGCCGTCCAACAGCTGGCCGAGGCGTTGACCACCGACGCCGTCCGGCCGTGGGCGGTGCCGAGGCGGATGCCGTTCGTGGACGTCGTCGGCGACACGATGCACGTCCCGATGACCGATCCGGTGCGGCTGCCCGCGTTGGACGCCGACGTCCTCGCCGCGTGCGACGGGCTGACGCGACCGGACGCGATCGCGGGCGACCTCGGGCACCCGGTCCAGGACGTGCTGACCGCCCTCGAACGACTGCGGCAGGCCAAGCGGATCGCCTGGTCGTTGGAGGTGCCGCCGGAGGCGTTGGTGCCGGAGGCGGCGTTGCGCGAGCAGATCGCGGCCATCGGTGACCCGGACGTCCGGTCCGGAGCCGAGCGGGCACTGGACGAGGTCGAGCAGGGACGGGACAGGGTTGCCGCCGCCGTGGGCGACCCGGACCGGTTGGTGCACGCGATCGGCGACCTGCACCAGAAGTTCACCGCCATCACCGGCACGGCGGCGGTGCGTCGACCGGGCCTGTTCTACGCCGGCCGCACGGTGGTGCACGAGGAGTGCCGACGTGATCTCGACGTCACCCTCTCCCCCGCCCTGGTGGAAACGCTGTGGTCACCGTTGTCGCTCGTGCTGGAAGCCGCGCGCTGGTTCACGTCGGCAGGCGCGGCGCTGTACGGGCGGGCGCTGCGCGAGGTGTACCGCGAACGGGTCGCGGCCACCGGTTCGGACCGGGTGCGGTTGGCGGACTTCTGGTTGTGGGCCAACGACACGATCTTCCGGCTCGACGAACGGCTGATCGACCGGCTCGTCCAGGCGTTGCAGGACCGCTGGGCCAAGGCCCTCGGAACCCGAGACGGGCACGACATCCACTACCGGGTGGCCGACGTGCGGGACGCCGTGCTCAAGGCGTTCGCCGCACCGCGTCCGGGGTGGCGTGGCGCGGTCCAGCACAGCCCGGACGTGCTGATCGCCGCGAAGAACGAGGACGCGATCCGGGCCGGCGACTATCAGTGGGTGCTGGGCGAGGTGCACCCCGGCGTGAACACCATGCGGTCGGCGTTGTTCGTGTCGCAGCACCCCGATCCGGCCCAACTGCGCGCGGCGATGAGCCACGACATGGCCGGGCCCCGGGTCGTGCTGGCCACCACCCGCGAGGAGGGCGGCACGCCGCAACGGCTCGCCGACGCGCTGGTGTCACCGGACGACCTGAAGATCGTGTTCGGGCACGACGCCTGCGGGCCGGGGTTGCGCGACGCGGTCCCCGTCAGCGCGTGCGAGGTGATCGAGAGCGGCGGGCGGCTGGTGGCGCGCAGCCGGGGCGGTCGGGTGGACGTCGACCTGGTCGAGCTGCTGAACGAGCAGGTCATGGCGCAGTTGGTGCAGCACTTCCGGCTGGTGCCCGCGGGCGAGCACACGCCGCGGGTCAGCCTGGACCGGCTGGTCGTCGCCAGGGAGGGCTGGCGATTGCCCAGCGCCCGCCAGGCGTTCGCGTTCGCCGCCGACGAGGGGACCCGGTTCCTGCGGGCACAGGCCTGGCGCCGTGAGCACGGCGTGCCGAGGTTCGTGTTCGTGAAGAGCCCGGTGGAGCACAAACCGTTCTACGTGGATCTGGAGAGTCAGCCGTCGGTCGAGTTGTTCGCGCACGCGGTGCGCGCGCTGGACCGGGAGAAGCCGGACGCGCCGATGGGCGTCGGCGAGATGCTGCCCGGCCCGGACCAGCTGTGGTTGACCGACGCCGCGGGCGCCCGGCACACGGCGGAGTTCCGGGTCGTCGCGGTCGACCGGCGGGGGTGGCCGGAGAAGGCAGGCCGGAAGAGGGGGGAGGGACTGCGGTGAGCGCGGTGATACCGGAGGGTCGGGCGGACGAGGTGTTCCGCTTCCCCGCCTCGTCCGGGCAGCGCAGGCTGTGGCTGGTCGACCAGCTGCTGCCCGCGAGCCCGGTCTACAACATCGGCCGGCGGGTCGGCATCGACGGCCCGCTGGACGTGAACGCCTTGCAGGTGGCCCTGAACGCGCTGGTGGCGAGGCACGAGGCGTTGCGGACGCGGTTCGCGGCGGAGGACGGCGTGCCGGTGCAGGTGGTGTCCGCGACGCTGACCGTGCCGTTGGTGCGGCTGCCGTCGGCGGACGTGGACGCGGTGGTGCGCGCGGAGGTGGGCAGGCCGTTCGCGCTGCACGACGGGCCGCTGGTGCGGGCCGGGCTGATCGGGATCACGCCCGAGGAGCACGTGCTGGTCCTGGTGCTGCACCACACGATCGCCGACGGCTGGTCGTGCGCGGTGCTGTTCGACGAGTTGGCCCTGCTGTACGCCACCGAGGTCACGGGCGCGCCGCACGGCCTGCCGGAACTGCCCGTGCAGTACCCGGATTACGCGGTGTGGCAACGGGAGCAGGTCGACGGTGGCGCGTTCGCCGCCGACGCGGACTTCTGGCGCGAGGCGCTGCACGGCGTGCCGACCGTGCTGCCGTTGCCGACCGACAAGCCCCGACCGGCGACGCCCACCGGGCGCGGCGCGGAGCTGCGTGCGGAACTGGGCGTCGACAACGGGTCGTTCGCCCGGCTGCTGGCGGTGTTCCAGTGCGTGCTGCACCGGGTGACCGGGCAGGCGGACTTCCTGGTGGCGACGCCCGTCGCGGCCCGCACCCGGCCGGAGACCGAGGGCCTGGTCGGTTTCGTGGCCAACACCCTGCCGCTGCGCGCGAAGTTCACCCCGGACACGACGTTCGGGGAGGTCGTCGCGGCGGCCGAGAACGCGACCGTGGCCGCGCTCGCCCACCAGGACCTGCCGTTCGAGCAGCTGGTGGACATCGTCGCGCCACAACGGACACTCGCCCACGCGCCCCTGGTGCAGGTGATGTTCGCGGTCGAGCCGGTGCCGCCCGCGCGCGAGGCCGGGCCGATCACGTTGAGACCCGAGGCGGTCGCCAACGGCGGGGCGAAGTTCGACCTGTCGCTGACCGTCGAACAGGCGGGTGAGCGGTGGTTCGCGCGCTGGCAGTACGACTCCGAGCTGTTCACGCCGGAGACGATCGCCGCACTGCACGCGGTGTTCGTCGCCGCCGTGCACGCCTCCCCCGCCGACCGGGTTGCCGAACTGCTGCTGACCCACGACTCACCGCAGGAACCTGCCGTCGAGGTGCCCGCCGTTGAGGTGCCCGCGGAGACGGCCGCCGACCTGGTGTTCGCCGCACTGGCCGAGCACCCGGACGCGGTCGCCGTCGAGGGCGCGTTGACGTGCGGTGAACTGGACCGTGCCGCCAACCGCCTGGCGCACGTGCTGATCGCCACGGGCGTGCGGCCGGACCAGCCGGTGGCGTTGTGCCTGGACCGCGGCGCGCCGATGGTCGTCGGCATCCTCGCCGCGTGGCGCGCGGGCGCGGGCTACCTGCCGCTGGACCCGTCGTGGCCCGCCGCACGGCTCACCGCCATGGCCACCGGCTCCGACGTGCCGGTGCTCGTCACCGACGGCGCGTCGCGCGCGGTCACCGGACCGTTGACCGGCCCGTGGACAGAGGTCGACCTGGACACCGCCGACCTCGACGCCCGACCGGACACGCCGCCACCGGCGGTGAAGCAGCACCCCGACATGCTGGCCTACGTCATCCACACCTCGGGGTCCACCGGCAAACCCAAGGGCGTGCGGTGCACCCAGGGCGGTCTCGCCGCGTTGCTGCGCGCGATGGGCGAGATGACGGAGCTGACGCCCGAGGACCGGCTCGCCTCCATCACCACACCGGCGTTCGACGTGTCCACGGTGGAGATGCTCGCCCCTCTCATCAGCGGCGCGACGCTCGTGGTGATCCCGGCGGACGACGTGGCGGACGGCGCGCTGCTGCGGGCACGCATCGCCGAGACGAGAGCGACGGTCGTGCAGGGCGGTCCGGCGAGCTGGCGGATGGTCGTCGCGGCGGGTGGTGTCCCGTCGGGTGTGCGGCTGCGGATCAGCGGCGGCGAGGCGATGACCCGCGACCTGGCCGACGACCTCCAGACCGACGGCGCGACGCTGATCGACGGCTACGGCCCCACCGAGACCACGGTGTACTCGGCGGCCGGTGTCGTGTCGCGCGCGCCGGACCCGGTGCGGCTCGGACCGGCGCTCAAGGGCACCTCGCTGTACGTGCTGGACCCGCTCATGCGCCCGGTGCCGCCGGGGGTGATCGGTGAGTTGCACATCGGCGGCGCGGGCGTGGCCCGCGGCTACCACGGGCTGCCCGGCATGACCGCGGACCGGTTCCGCCCCGACCCGTTCGGCGGCACGCCCGGCGGTCGGCTCTACGCGTCCGGCGACCTGGTCCGCCGGCACGCCGACGGGAAGCTGGAGTTCCTGGGCCGTGCCGACCGGCAGCTCAAGGTGCGCGGCTACCGGATCGAGCCGGGCGAGATCGAAGCCGTGCTCCGCGCTCACCCGGACGTGGCGCACGCCGTCGTGATCGCCTGGTCCGCGCACGCCGCCGACGTGCGTCTGGTCGCGTACGCGGTGCCCGCCGACCCGGGCGTCCACGAGGAGGAGTTGCGCCGGCGGGTGCGCCCGCACCTGGCCGCCGGCCTGCCCGACTACATGCTCCCGGCGGCGGTCGTCGTGCTGCCCGAACTGCCGCGCACCGGCACCGGCAAGATCGACCGGGACGCGTTGCCCGATCCGGTGTGGACGACAGACGACGTCGAGCGGGTCGAGCCGCGTGACGACGACGAACGGCGGCTGGCGCAGATCTGGCGCGAGGTGCTGAGCATGCCCGCGGACGCGCCGCTGGGCGTGCACGAAAACTTCTTCGCCCTGGGCGGCCACTCGTTGACCGCGACCCAGATGCTGGCAAGGGTCCGCGTCGCGCTGGACGTGGACCTGCCGTTGGCGACGCTGTTCGCCGCGCCCACCATCGCCGAGCTGTGCGCGAACCTGGGCGGTGGCACGGGTGCGGACCGCGGGCCGGTGCCGCTGCTGGACCAGTTGGACGAGCTGTCCGACGCGGAGATCGACCGCCTGCTCGGCGCCTTGGTCGACGAGGACGAGGCATGAACCGCGGAACGCTGGTCGTGGGCGCGGGCCTCGCCGGGTCGTTGACGGCCGTCTACCTGGCCCGGCGCGGGTTCCGCGTGCGGGTGCTGGAACGGCGTGGCGATCCGCGGGCACCGGGCGTGAAGGAAGAAGGCCGTTCGATCAACCTGGGTCTCTCGCAACGCGGCATCGTCGCGTTGCGGGAGGTCGGCTTGCTGGAGCGGTTGGCGCCGCTGACCGTGCCGATGCGCGGCCGGGCCGTGCACCTGCCGGACGGCACGCTGCGCTTCCAGCCCTACGGCCTGGCGGAAGACCAGATCCTGCACTCCGTGCTGCGGCACGACCTGAACGTGGCGCTGGTGGACGAGGCCGAACGGCTCGGCGTCGGGTTCTCCTGGGGACAGCGGGTCACCGCCGTGGACCGCACCAAACCCGCGGTCACCACAGACGACCAGACCGTGCACACCGCCGACCTCGTCGTCGGTGCGGACGGCGCGTTCTCCGCCGTGCGCACGCACCTGGGGCGCGGTCTGCGAATGGACCTGCACCAGGAGTTCCTGGAGTGGGGTTACAAGGAGCTGCTGATCCCGGTCGGCGACGACGGGAAGCCGCGCACCGAACTGCGGGCGCTGCACGTGTGGCCCGGTGACGAGGGCCTGATCGTGGCGCACCCCAACGCGGACGGCTCGCTCACCGCGACCGTGTTCCTGCCGTTCGAGGGCGGGCACGGGTTCGCCGGGCTCACCGAGCCACAGCGGGTGCGGGAGTTCTTCGCCCGCCGGTTCCCCGACACGCTCACCCTGATCCCGGACGTCGTCGAGCAGTTCCTGGCGCACCCGCCGGCAAGCCTGGTCACCGTGCGCACCGCCCCGTGGCACGCCACCACGGAGGACGGACGCGGTGTGGTGCTGATCGGGGACGCCGCGCACGCCGTGTACCCGTTCTTCGGACAGGGCATGAACGCCGCGTTCGAGGACTGCTCGGTGCTCGACCGGTGCCTGGCCGCGCACCCGCACGACCTGCCGATGGCGTTGGCCGAGTTCGAGAACTCCCGCCGCCCGCACACGAACGTGCTCGCGGAGCTGTCCAAGCGCAACTTCGTGGAACTGCGGGACAAGCTGCGCTCACCGCTGTTCACCGTCCGCAAGAAGGTGGACCTGGCGCTGAACCGCCTGTTCCCGAACGCGTGGGTGCCGCTCTACACCCTGATCGCGCACACCACGGTCCCCTACGGCGAGGCGTTGGCGCGGGCCCGGCGCCAGGACCGCCTGCTCGGTGGCGTCACGGCCGCGTTGACCGGCGCGGCACTGGCGGGGTTGACCCACCGATCCCGAGCAAGAGGCAGTTGACTTCCTCACCGCCCTAAGTAAGGACGGTGAGCCCCACGCGCCATACGGCGCGTAGCGCTTACGCGCTGCACCTCGCGGTGCGGGCTTCCTGTTTCGTCGCCGATCGCGGAAGGGAGGGCCCTTGCCGTCTGACATCAGCTCCGCAGGCATCACCCGAGTCGCCTCGGGCTACGGCTCGACCAGCCGCAAGGATGTTCCTGGCCGCGTTGAGGTCCCGATCGTGTCGGGTGCGGCAGTCCGGGCACGTCCAGTGCCGGACGGAGAGCTTCAATTCGGTCAACACGTGTCCGCACGCGGAGCACGTCTTGCTGGACGGGTACCAGCGGTCGATCACCACGAGCGTGCGTCGGGCGTGGGCGGCCTTGTACTCGAGTTGGCGGCGGAATTCGCCCCAACCGGCGTCGGAGATCGCGCGGGCGAGCCGACGGTTGCGAACCATGCTCTTGACCGCCAGGTCCTCGATGGCGATCAGATCCGCCGAGCGGACCAGGTTCGTGGTGGTGCGGTGCAGGAAGTCCTGCCGGGCGTTGCGGACCTTGCGGTGGGCACGGGCGACCTTGGTCTTGGCCTTGCGCCGGTTGTTCGACCCGCGCTGGCAGCGGGCCAGCCGGCGCTGGTGGCGAGCCAGGTTCCGGGCCTTGCGTTCCAGATGGCGTGGGTTGGCGACCCGGTCACCGTCGCTGGTCACGAGGAAGTCCTTCAGACCGAGATCCACGCCGGCCTCGTGCCCTGTGGCGGCAGGCGGTTCCGGGTCGTCGGTGTCCACGGCGAACGTTGCGTACCAGCGGCCGTCCGGCTCCCGGGACACCACGACCATCGTGGGGTCCAGGGTCGCGAGGTTCACTTGGTCGAAGGACCACACGAGCTCCAGCGGCATGCTGGTTCTGGCGAGGATCAGCTTTCCGTCGCGCATCCGGAACGCCGAACGTGTGTAGTGGGCGGACTGACGGCCGCTGCGGGACTTGAAGCGCGGGTAGCGGGTGCGCCCGGCGAAGAAGTTCTGGAACGCCGTGTGCTGATGGCGCAGCGTCTGCTGCAACGGCACCGACGACACCTCGGACAGGAACGCCAAGTCCTCGGTGCGCTTCCACCCCGTCAGCGCGGCGTCGGTCTCTCTGTACGTAGTCCGCTTGCCCTCGGACTGGTAGCGGTGACGGCGTTCGGCGAGGGCTTTGTTCCGCACCAAGCGAACACACCCGAACGTGCGGTTGAACACCGCAGCCTGTTCAGCGTCCGGATAGGCCCGGACCCGGTACGCCGTTCGCACGAAGATCAGTCTACCGGAGGGGGCTCGATGGATAAGGCGGCCGCTTGTCGGCCTACGCGCCATGCACCTGGATCGCACGGGCTCCGCCGGGATGCTCCCGATCGAACCCGGATTCATCCCCAGCCCGAACACCGGAACAGTCTCCGGAGGTCGGGACTGTGCTGATCCATCCGACCCGCCAAGCCCATCCCCTGGTCGAGCCGGCGGACTTCGCCGCGCCTCGGCTTCCCGACGCGGTCTCGGCACACGAACTGCCGCTGCGCACCGTGTTCGAGTGGGCTGGCGAGTACCTGTGCGGTCCGCACCCGGACCTGGGACGGCGCGGTGCGGTGTGCCCGTTCACCGACACGTCCCTGCAACGCGGCCTGTTCTACATGTCCGTGCACTCGGGCGAGCCGCAGGAGCCCGACGAGCTGGCGGCGCTGCTGCTGCACTACCGCGACTGGTTCACCGAACTCGAGCCGACGAAAGGGCCGGGCGCGCAGTTCAAGACCATCCTGATCCTGTTCCCGGACCTCACCGAGTTCGGTGTGGTCGACCGGGTGCAGGAGCTGCTGAAGCCGCAGTACACCCGGGACGGGTTGATGCTGGGCGAGTTCCACCCCGGCCCGCCGCGGAAGGCGGGCCTGTGGAACCCCGGTTTCCGGCCGCTGCACAGCCCGGTGCCGCTGCTCGCGATCCGGCACATGGTGCCGACCGACTTCCCGTTCCTGCGGGACGACGACACCACCGTGGCCGCCTACCTCGAACGGTTCGGCGACCGCGTGCCCACGCACCTGCGGGAGCACGTGCGCGCCGCCGCCGACCGACTCACCAGATCGGGGAGCACACCATGACCGATCTCCCGGCTTCCGACCGGACGACGGCGTCCGCGCGGAAGCGGGAACTGCTGGCGCAGCGGCTGCGCGCCCGTGCCGCCGCGCCCACCGCGTACCCGCTGTCGTTCGGGCAGCAACGGCTGTGGTTCCTGGACAAGTTCTCGCCCGGCAGCGCCGTCTACAACGTGCCCGTCGCGCTCCGGCTGCACGGCCCGCTGGACCCGGTCGCGTTGCAGCGCGCGCTGAACGTGCTGGTGAACCGGCACGCGTCGCTGCGCACCACGTTCCCCGACTCGGGCGGCGAACCGGTGCAGCTCGTCGCGCCCACCGGCACCGTCACCCTGACCGCACACGAACTCCCCGATGGCGACCGGAACGCGCAGGCGCAGCGGTTCGCCGACGAGCGCGGGGGCATCGGGTTCGACCTGCACCGGGGACCGCTGTTCGCGGCGAGCCTGGGCCGGTTCGCCGACGACGACCACGTGCTGGTGCTCAACATGCACCACATCACCGCCGACGCGTGGTCGCTGTCCGTGCTGCTGGGCGAGCTGGGCCAGGCGTACGACGCGGCGCTGGAGGGCCGTGACCCGGACCTGCCCGCGCTGCGGTTGCAGTACCCGGACTTCGCGGTGTGGCAGCGGGGCCGGATGGCCGACGACGTCGCCGCCGGGCACCTGGAGTACTGGGCACGGCACCTCGCGGGCGCGCCGGAGCTGCTGACCCTGCCGACCGACCGGCCACGGCCGCCGGTGGTCACCTACCGGGGTGCGCTGCGGTACGGCCACGTCCCGATCGGCCCGTTGGAGGAGTTGGCCCGAGCGCACGGCGTCACGCTGTTCATGGTGCTGCTGGCCGGTTTCGCGGCCAGGCTCGGCCGGTTGGCCGGTCAGGACGACGTGGTGGTCGGCGCGCCGGTCGCGGGACGTTCGCACGCGGACCTGGAGGGTCTGATCGGGTTCTTCGTCAACACGCTCGCGCTGCGCGCCGACGTGGGCGGCGACCCGACGTTCACCGAACTGCTGGGTCGTATCCGGCAGGTCGCCGCGGACGGCCTCGCGCACGCCGACCTGCCGTTCGAGCGGCTGGTGGAGCACCTGAGCCCGCAGCGCAGCATCGGGCACGCGCCGATCTACCAGGCGCAGCTGATCTTCACCAACACCCCGCCGATGGTGGTCGAGATGGCCGGGCTCGAAGTGGAGTCGCTGGTGCCCGACCCGAAGGTGGCGAAGTTCGACCTCACGCTGGCCGCCGACCAGCAGGGCGACACGCTGGCGCTGGGCGTGGAGTACAACTCCGACCTGTTCGACTCCTCGACCGTCGCCGAGTTCACCGACCGGCTGATCGCGCTGCTCACCGCCGCCGCCGAGCACCCCGAACGGCGGATCAGCGAGTTGGACGGGCTGACCGGTGTGCGGCGGTGGGAGGTGTTGGAGGGCTACAACGCGACCGACCTGGAACTGCCGCCCGCGCGCACCGCGTTGGACCTGATCACCGGGCACGGCACGGCGGTGTCCGGTGTGGATTCCCGGCTGGGCTGCGCGGAGTTGGACGCGCGGGCCGAGCAGGTCGCCGCGCTGCTGCGGGCGCACGGCGTGGGGCTGGGTTCGGCGGTGGCGTTGTGCCTGTCACGCACGCCGGACCTGGTGGCCGCGGTGTTGGGCGTGTGGAAGGCGGGCGCGGCGTACGTGCCGCTGGATCCGGGCTGGCCGGGTGACCGGCTGGCGTTGATGCTGGCCGACTCGGGGGCGGTGGTGCTGGTCAGCGACCGGGAGCTGCCGTTCGGCGGGACGGTGTTGAGGCTTGCCGACGCGGACCGGTTCGAGCCGGTGCCCGTGCCGTGTCCGGCGTCCGGTGAGGACCTGGCGTACGTGATCTACACGTCCGGCTCGACGGGTACGCCCAAGGGTGTGGAGGTGCCGCACCGGGCGGTGGTGAACCTGCTGGTGTCGTTCCAGCGGCTGTTCGACCTCACGGCGGAGGACCGGCTGGCGGCGGTGACCACGCTGTCGTTCGACATCTCGGTGCTGGAGTTGCTGCTGCCGTTGGTCGTCGGCGCGGAAGTGCTGGTCGTGCCCGCGGACATCGCGGCCGACGGTGCGGCGTTGCGGCGACTGCTGGTCGAACGCGAGGTGACCGCGCTGCAGGCCACTCCGGCGACGTGGCGGCTGCTGCACGCGGCCGGTGGTGTGCCCGCCGGGGTGGTGACGCGGATCTGCGGCGGTGAAGCGCTGCCACGCGACCTGGCTGACGACCTGCTGACCGACAACGCGCTGCTGTGGAACGCGTACGGGCCGACCGAGACCACGGTGTGGTCGTCCGCCGGTCTGGTCGAGCCCTCCCCCGCGCCGGTGGTGCTCGGGCCGCCGATCGGCAACACCCGGCTGTACGTGCTCGGTCCGGGGCTGGAGCCGGTGCCGCCGGGTGTGGTCGGCGAGTTGCACATCGGCGGCGCGGGCGTGGCGCGCGGCTACCACGGCCAACCGGCGTTGACCGCGAGCCGGTTCGTGCCCGACCCGTTCTCCCGGGAGCCCGGCCGACTTTATGCGACCGGTGACCTGGTGCGGCACCGGTCGGACGGCACGCTGGAGTTCCTGGGTCGCGCCGATCACCAGGTGAAGGTGCGCGGGTTCCGGATCGAGCTCGGCGAGATCGAGGCCGCGTTGCTGGCGTCCGGCGAGGTGCGTGAGGCGGTCGTGCTGGCGTCCGACGAACGCCTGGTCGCGTACCTGGTGCCGGGTCCGGAGGTGGTGCGGGACGGGTTGTGGGCGCGGTTGCGGGCCGGGTTGGCCGAACGGCTGCCGGACTACATGCTGCCCGCCGCGGCGGTGGTGCTGGACGCGTTCCCGCTGACGCCCAACGGCAAGACGGACCGCAAGGCGCTGCCCGCGCCGGTGTGGGCGGTCGAGGGTGAACGGGTGCCGCCGCGTGACGCGGTGGAGGAGGTGCTGGCGGGCATCTGGGGCGAGGTGTTGGGCGTGCCCGAGGTGGGTGTGCGCGACGACTTCTTCGCTCTGGGCGGTCATTCGCTGCTCGCGGCGAAGGTGCTGGCCAGGGTGCAGGCCGCGTTCTCGGTGACGGTGCCGATCGGCCGGATGTTCGCCGCGCCGACCGTCGCCGGGATCGCCGCCGCGCTGGTCTCCCTGGACGACCCGGAACGGGTGGCCGCGATCGCCGAACTGCGCGTGCAACTGGCCGGCATGTCGGCCGAGGAGGTCGAGTCGATGCTCGGGGAGGCTCGATGAGCGCGCAGAGCAATCCGACACAGAGCAATCCGACACAGGCCGGGTTGCGCCGGTTCGCGGTGGTGTGGGCCGGTCAGCTGGTGTCGGTGATCGGTTCCGCGTTGACCGCGTTCGTGCTCGGCGTGTGGGTGTACCTGGGCACGGGGTCGGTGACGACGTTCGTGCTGATCCAGTTCTGCGCGGTGGTGCCGGGCATCCTGCTCGCGCCGTACGCGGGCGTGGTGGCCGACCGGTACGACCGCAAGCGGATCATGCTGGTCGCGGACTCCGGCGCGGGTGTGGTGACGGCGCTGCTGCTGGTCGCGGTGTCGACGGACGCGTTGGTGGTGTGGCAGGTCTACGTGGCCACCGCGTTGACCGCGACGCTGAACTCGTTCCACATCATCGCCTACACGGCCCTGGTGCCGGCGTTGGTGCCCAAGGAGCACCTGGGTCGGATCAACGGGTTGATGCAGATCACCCAGGGCGTGCAGATCGCCGCGCCGCTGGTGGCGGGTGCGTTGCTGGGTCTGGTGGGGCTGCGGGGCGTGCTGCTGATCGACCTGGTGTCGATGGTGTTCGCGGTCGGGGCGTTGCTGCTGGCACGGTTGCCTGACGACGCCGTGCGGCCCGCGGGGGCTTCGGACGAGACACGTGAAGGCATCGGCGCGGGGTTGGCGTGGTTGCGCGGCGCGCCGGGGTTGTTCGCGTTGTGCGCGGTGTTCGGTGTGTGGAACTTCCTGTTCGCCATCGCGGGCGGGTTGGTGCAGCCGCTGATCCTGTCGTTCTCCGGTCCCGCGACGCTCGGTGTGCTGATGGCGGCGGGCGGCAGCGGGTTGTTCGTCGGCGGCCTGGTGATGGGTGTGTGGGGCGGGCCGAAACGCCGGGTGCACGGCATCTACCTGGGCGTGGTCCTGGGCGGGGTGTTCCTGGTGCTGCACTCGGCGGCGCCGTCGCCGTGGTTGATCGGCATCGCCGCGCCCGCGTTCCTGTTCACCCTGCCGTTGATCAACACGTGTTGCGTGACGTTGTTGCAGACCAAGGTCGACCCGGCGGTGCTCGGTCGGGTGCTGGCCGTGGTGCGGATGCTGAGCACCGCCGCGATGCCCGTCGCGTTCCTGATGATCGGCCCGCTGACCGACGGCGTGGCCGAGCCGCTGATGGCCGACGACGGTCCGCTGGCAGGCAGTGTCGGCGCGCTGATCGGCACCGGCGAGGGGCGTGGCATCGCCCTGATCTTCCTGGTCGTCGGCGTGCTGATGCTGGCGCTGGCGGCCTACGCCTGGTCGCGGCCCCGGCTGCGCGCCGTGGACGACCTGCCCGACGCGGTGGCCGAGGCGCCATCGCCGGAAAGACTCAATTCTGATTAGGAGGGCAGCGATGACAGAACTGTCCGACCACCGCGAACGCCTGCTGGCGAAGCTGCTCGCCGAACGCGGACTGGCCACCGCGCCCCGACAGGCGGTGCCGCGGCGGCCCGAGGGCGCGGTCGTGCCGCTGTCGGGCAACCAGCGCGGCCTGTGGCTGACCGGGCGGCTCGGCCTGGACGCGGGCGCGTACGTCATGTTCGCCGCGCTGCGGGTGGCGGGCGAGGTCGACGAGGACCGGTTGCGTGCCGCCGTGCGGACCGTGATGGGGCGGCACGAGGCGTTGCGCACCCGGATCGTGGACACCGACGGGGTGCCCGAGCAGCAGGTCCTGGGCGATGTGCCGGCCGACGTGACCGTGCACGAGGTGTCCGGCGAGGACGAGCTGAACGCGTTCCTCGTGTCCGAAGTGGACACGCCGTTCGACCTGGCCGTGGCGCCGTTGCTGCGGGTCCGGGTGGTGCGGGTCGGGCCGGCCGACACGGCGCTGGTGTTCAGCGCGCACCACATCGTGTGCGACGACCTGTCGCTGGGTGTGGTGGCGGGCGAGGTCGGCGAGGTCTACGCGGGTGTGAGGCCGCAACCGGTCGGCGCGCAGTTCCCGGACTACGTGCACTGGCAGGCCGACCGGCTCGCCGACGGCGAACGGCAGCGGCAGCTGGACCACTGGCACGACCGGCTGTCCGGGGCGCCGGACGTGCTGGACCTGGCCCTGGACCGGCCGCGGACCCCGAACCGCACCACCGCCGGCGGCAGTCACCGGTTCACCGTGCCCGCCGCGTTGGCCGGGAAGCTGGCCGAGGTGACCCGCGCGCACGGCTGCACCACGTTCGCCGGTCTGCTGGCCGCGTTCGGTGTGCTGCTGGCCCGCCGGTCGGGCGTGGACGACCTGGTGATCGGCTCGCCGACCACGCACCGGCCGTTCCCCGAGTTGGAGCGCTCGGTCGGCATGTTCGTCACCACGACCGCGCTGCGGCTGGACCTGTCCGGCGACCCGACCGTGGCCGACCTGCTCGGCCGGGCCCGGTCGACCGCGATCGACGCGCTGGACCACGCCGAGGTGAGCTTCGACGAGGTCGCCGCACGGGTCGCGCCGCGCCGCGATCTCGCGCACCACCCGTTGTTCCAGGTGATGCTGGTGCTCAACCGGGGCGGTGGGTCCGGCCGGTGGGCCGGGATGGACGCGGCGCAACTGCCGGTGGACAAGGCGACCAGCCGGTTCGACCTGACCCTGCACGTGCGGGAGACCGACGGCGACTGGCCCGCGAACCTCGACTTCAGCACGGACTTGTTCGACCCGGACACCGTGGCGCGGCTGGCCGACCACCTGCTGGCCGTGCTCACCGCCCTGGTGGTCGACCCGACGGCTCGATTGTCCGAAGTGGACACGACGACGGAGGCCGACCGCCTGGCCGCCGCACGGCTGAACGGCGAACCGCAGGACGGCCTGGACGCGGAGCTGTCGATCCGCCGCCCCGGCGTGCTCGCGAGGATCGCCGAGCAGGTCGCCGCGCACCCCGACACGACCGCCGTGCTGGACCTGGCCGACGGGACGGAGCTGACGTTCGCGCAGCTCGACCGGCGGGCGAACCGGGTGGCGCACCTGCTGGCCGGGTGGGGTGTCGGGCGGGAGACGCCGGTGGGCCTGGCGTTGACGGCCGGGCCGGACGCGCTGGTGGCGCTGCTGGCCGTGCTCAAGGCGGGTGGCGCGTACGTGCCGCTCGACCCCGGGCACCCGCCCGCGCGGCTGGCCGGGCTGCTGGCCGACTGCGGTGCGCCCGTGGTGATCACCGCGCCGGCCAACCGGGACCGGTTCGGTGAGTTCCACGGCGCGCTGCTCGACACGACGGACGACGCGTTCACCGGCGAGGCCGACACGCCGCCGCCGGTGATCGTCCCGGCCGACGGGTTGGCGTACATCGTCTACACCTCCGGCTCGACCGGTGTGCCCAAGGGCGTGCAGGTGCAGCACGACACGCTCACCAACCTGACCAGCGCGTTCATCGACCTGCACGGGTTCGGGCCGGGGCAGCGGATCCTGATGATCCCGCCGTTGAGCTTCGACGCGTCGGTGGGTGACGTGTTCCCGGCGTGGTGCGCGGGTGCGGCGGTCGTCGTGCACCCGGAACCGGCGGCGGTCGGCGGCGTGGAGCTGCTCAAGCTGTGCGCCGACCACGCCATCACCGCGGTCGACTCCCCCGCCGCGCTGTTCAAGCGGTGGGTGGCGGACCTGGGCGGCCTCGCCGTCGACCCCGGCCCGCTGTCGGTGATGATGATCGGCGGCGAGGCGGTGCCGACGTCCACGGTCGCGGAGTGGGCCGCGTTGACCGGCGGGAAGGTCGCGCTGGTCAACCACTACGGCCCGACCGAGACCACGGTCTGCGCCACCGCCTACCGCACGGTCGACGCCACCGAGGTCGACCCGCGCGCCGCCACGTTGCCGATCGGCCGTCCGCTGCCCGGTGTGCGGGCGTACGTGCTGGACGCCAACCTGCGCACGGCGCCCGTCGGCGTGCCCGGCCAACTGCACATCGGCGGCGTCGCGCCCGCGCGCGGCTACCGGGGCGACCCGGCGCGCACCGCGTCGGCGTACCTGCCGGACCCGACCGTCACGGGTGGGCGGATGTACGCCACCGGTGACCTGGTGCGGCTGCTGCCCGACGGCACGCTGGAGTTCCTGGGCCGGGTGGACGACCAGGTCAAGCTGCGCGGCCACCGGATCGAGCCGGGCGAGGTGCGGGCGGCGCTGCTGGCGCACCCGGCGATCGCCGAGGCGGCTGTGGCGGTGCGCGGCGACACCCTCGTCGCCTACGTCGTGCCGCGCGCCGAGGCGACCGCGCCCGAGTTGGACGAGCTGCGGGTGTTCTGCGCCGGACGGCTGCCGGACGCGATGCTGCCCGGCGCGGTCGTGGTGCTGGACGAACTGCCGCTCACCCGGCACGGCAAGGTCGACGTCGCGGCGTTGCCCGAGCCGGACCCGACGGCCCGGTCGACGCCGTACGAGCCGCCGCGCACACCGGTGGAGCGGACGTTGGCCGAGATCTGGTCGGAGGTGCTGGACGCGCCGCTGGTCGGCCGCCGGGACAGCTTCTTCGGGTTGGGCGGGCACTCGCTGATCGCCGCCACCGTGCTGGCCAAGGTGCGTGCCCTGCTGGGCGTGACCGTGCCGCTGCGCGCCCTGTTCGCCACCGCCGACCTCGCCGAACTGGCCGAGGTGGTGGAGCAGGCCGCCGCGTCGGACCACACGTTCGCCAAGCGCTACAAGTCCGGTCTGCCGTCCGTACCGGAGATGCGGCTGGACGCGATCCCGCCGGACGACATCATTCCCCGGCACCCGTTGCGGACCGGCCCGGCCGAACGCGTGCTGCTGACCGGCGCGACCGGGTTCCTCGGCGCGCACCTGCTCGGCGAACTGCTGGCCCGCACCAACGCCGAGGTGCACTGCCTGGTCCGGGCGGAGACACCGGCGGTGGCCGGCGCGCGCATCCGCGCCAACCTGCGGCGCGCGCACCTGGACGTGCCGGAGGAGCAGCTGGCCCGGGTGGTGCCGGTGATCGGCGACATGTCCCAGCCCCGGCTCGGGTTGTCGGAGATCGACTTCGCCGCGTTGGCCGAGAGCATGGACGCGATCTACCACAACGGCGCGGTGATGAACTTCGTGCTCACCTACCAGTGGATGATGCCGCCGCACGTGGGCAGCACGATCGACGTGCTGCGGTTGGCGACCCGGTACGCGACCAAGCCGTTGCACCTGATGTCGACGCTCGGCGTGTTCCTCGGCGTGAACTACGACAAGCAGCGGATCACCGAGGCCGACCGGCCGGAGGACCCGACCGGCCTGGACACCGGCTACCACACCACCAAGTGGGTGGCCGACATGATGGGCGTGCTCGCGCGGGACCGGGGCGTGCCGGTGTCCATCCACCGGATCGCCGCGATCGTGGGCGACGTGCGCACCGGCACCGCGAAGACCGAGTCGTACCTGAGCAGGCAGATCGCGACCTGTGCGCACGCCGGGGCGGTGCCGCGCACACCGGACGTGATCGACATGCTGCCGGTGGACCGGCTGGCCGGTGCGATCGCGGGCATCTCGGTGCGGCCGGAGCTGCGCGGTGCGAACTCCCTCGGCAGGGACTTCCACTACTACCGGGCCGACGGGTTCAGCTACGCCGACCTGGGCGACGTGCTCACCGCCAAGGGCTACCCGACCCGCCTGTCGGAGTACTCGGACTGGCGGTCGTTGATGCTGGAGAGCCCGGACAGCGCGTTCGGTCCGCTGGCGTTCGGCCTGACCACCACGCATCGGGCGCACCCGGTGTTCGACTGCTCGGCCACGTGGGCCGCCGCTTCGGAGTGCGGGGTTTCGTTCCCGCCCGCCGACGCGGAGATGATCGCCCGCCACGTGGACTTCCTCGCCGCCGCGGGCGTGCTGCCGGAAAGGGTCTGACCATGCCACTGCACCTGGGACCGGACGACGGGCCGCCGTCGATGCACGACCTGCTCGCCACCGCCGGCTACCGGGCCGTCGCGGCGGGCCTGCGGCTGGGGGTGTTCGACGCGCTGGCCGACGGTCCGCTTTCGGTCGGTGATCTGGCCGCGGCGTTGGGCGCCGACCCGCGCGGGACCGGGCTGTTGGCCGAGGCACTGGTGTCGTTCGGCTACCTGACCGGTGGGCCGGGCGGTTATGCCAACACCGAGGAGACCACGAAGTGGTTGGCCGGTGACGGGTACTCCACTGTGGACAAGTTCTGGTCGGTGGTGCTGTTCGAGTCGTGGGAGGGCTTGGAGGAGTCGGTGCGCACCGGCAAGCCCGCGATCGACTTCTACGCGTGGCTGGCCGAACGGCCGGACGTGCTGCGCCGGTTCCAGGGCATGCTGTCCGGGCACGCCGACGCGATCGCGCCGGAGGTGGCGTCGGTCGTGCCCGTCGGTGCCCGGCTCCTCGACGTCGGCGGCGGACACGCCAAGCACGCGATCCGCCTGTGCACGGCGCACCCGTCGCTGCACGCCACCGTCGTCGACCTGCCCGACGCGCTGGCCGTCGGCGCGGCGGCCGTGACGGACGCGGGCCTGTGCCGGCGGATCAGCCTGCTCCCCGGCGACTACGACACGCTCGACCTGGGCGAGGACTACGACACGGTGCTGCTGTTCAACGTCGTCCACGGCCGCCCGGCCGCGGCCAACGAGGTGCTGCTGAAGCGCGTGGCGTCGGCTCTCCGACCAGGGGGTGCGGTGGTCCTCCTGGAACACGACGAGCATCCCGCCGACCGGGCGTCCGACGCCTTCGCCCGGGTCTTCAGCCTCAACCTGTTCCACGGCCAAGGCGGGCAGGTGTACGGGGCGGCTGAGATCGGCGGGTGGCTGGCGTCGGCGGGTTTCGGCGAGCCGGTCACGCACCCGCTGACCACGTCACCGGGCCAGTCGCTGGTGGTGGCGCGTAAAGCGTAGGTCCCTCAGCTGTCGCGCAGGCGGTCGCGGAAGGCGTCGATGTCGGACTTCACGTCCGGCCCGGCGGCCAGGATCCGCTCGACGAGAGCCAGCTCTGTCGGGTGCGCCCGCCAGTACGACGCCGGCACCCTGAGCACGGACACCAGCACGTCGCCGGCGTAGAAGTCGCCTTCGAGCATCGGTTCCCGTTCCAGCAGTGCCAGCGTGCGCGGGATCAGCACCGGCAGGCCCACCTGCTGGCCGACCAGCAACCGGAGGTCTTCGGGGGTCAGCGCCCGCAGTGGCTTCCGGCGAAGCGCGTGGACGGTCGCGATCAACCTCGTCGCGTCCTTCGGCGCGGGCCCCCACCGGTCGTTCTCGACCTGCTCAAGGGAAAGTTCGTCGTCGACCTGCTTCGGCGGCCTGCGCGGGGTCACCTTGATCACGATAGCCGTGGTCAAGGTGACCCCGGAGACGACCACCTGCAACCCGGCGGCGGTCGACGCGATCAGACACGCACCCGTCGCAGGTGTAGATGCCGGGTCCGCTGATGATCTTGCGCACGTCGGCGGCGGCCTTGCCGCAGAACGAACAGCCGGGCGGGTAGGTCATCGGCACTCCGGAGTTGTCCGGCATTCCCTGACACGGTAGCGCGTGATCACCAAATGCCATCGAACCGGTGTCGGATCTCCCGATTCGCCCGGTTCTGGGGGAGGATGCGCTCCTCCGATCCCCGGTTCGACGAAGAAACGCAGGTGATCGCGGTGGACTCCGCGCTGACGAGCGTCGGCCTCCCGGTCGCGCTGGCCGTGGTCATGTTCGGGCTCGGGCTGTCGTTGACGGTCGCCGACTTCGCCCGGATCGCCCGCGAGCCGCGTGCGGTGGCGGTCGCGTTGGCCACCCAACTGGTCCTGTTGCCGCTGGTGTGCTTCGGGCTTGTGGTGGCGTTGGACCTGGACCCGGTGCTGGCGGTCGGCATGATGCTGCTCGCCGCGTCACCCGGTGGCACCACGGCGAACCTGTTCAGCCACCTGTTCCGCGGTGACGTCGCGCTGAACATCACCCTGACCGCGGTGAACTCGGTGCTCGCCGTGGCCACGCTGCCGCTGGTGGTCAACTTCGCGCTGAACCACTTCGAGCCGGCGGCCGAGGGCGCGGTGGGGCTGGAGTTCGGCAAGGTCGCGCAGGTGTTCGCGATCGTGCTGGTGCCGGTGGTGCTGGGCATGCTGGTGCGCCGCTGGTCGGCCGATTTCGCCGACCGCGCGGACAAGCCGGTGCGGATCTTCTCGGCGGTGGTGCTGGTGGCCGTGATCGCGGGCGCGATCATCGCCGAACGGGAGAACATCGGCGGCTACCTCGCCGACATCGGCCTGGTGACGGTGCTGTTCTGCGCGTGCAGCCTGACCGCCGGCTACCTGCTGCCCCGGCTGGCGAAGGTCGGGAAGCGGCAGGCGGTGGCGTCGGCGTTCGAGGTCGGCATCCACAACAGCACGCTGGCGATCACGGTCGCGGTGACCGTGCTGGGCAGCGAGCAGTTGGCCGTGCCCGCCGCCGTGTACGGGGTGGTGATGTTCCCGCTCGCCGCCGCGGCCGGGTACCTGCTGACCCGGGCGAACGTCGAACGCGACACCGTGGCGGGCTGAACGCGCCACGCGCGTTCCCCTGAAAGGCCCATCGCCTGGACCGATTTTTCGGGGTAATCACTAGTCCGCTCGGATGAGACCGCGCGGCAGCCCGGCACTCCCCCGTCGATGCGGCGCGTTTCGGCAACCTGCATGTAACCCTTCCGTGCTCACACGAAAGTGTCACGAAGGGAACAAAACGGACCATGCGATTACTCCGCCGCCGACAACTTCCGCCCCGTTCGAGACGCGTGACCGCCGTGGCCGCCGCTGCCCTCGTGGTCGCGGCCTCCACGGCGGCGCTCCCGCCGACCGCCACCGCCGCCGTGCCGACCGGATTCACCGACACCCTCGCCATCGGCGGCCTCACCAGCCCCACCGCCGTCTCGTTCGCGCCGGACGGACGCGTGTTCATCGCCGAGAAGAGCGGCCTGATCAAGGTCTTCGACTCGCTCGCCGACACCACCGCCACCGTGTTCGCCGACCTCCGCCCGCGGACGCAGGACTTCTGGGACCGCGGACTGCTCGGCCTGGCCGTGGACCCGCGGTTCCCGGCCCGCCCGTTCGTCTACGCCGTATACACCCACGACGCCGTGCCCGGCGGCGCCGCGCCGCGTTGGGGCGACACCTGCCCGACCCCGCCCGGCCCGACCGACCAGGGCTGTGTGGTCACCGGCCGGGTCTCCAAGCTGACCATGGGACCGGGCGGCACGGCCACCGCCGAGCAGCCGTTGATCACCGACTGGTGCCAGCAGTACCCGAGCCACTCCATCGGCACCGTCGCGTTCGGCCCGGACGGCGCGCTGTACGTCGGCGGCGGTGACGGCGCGAGCTTCGGGTTCACCGACTACGGCCAGGTCGGCAACCCGTGCGCGGACCCGCCCTCCCCCGCCGGCACGAACCTCACCCCGCCCACCGCACGCGGCGGCGCGCTGCGGTCCCAGTCGATCCGCCGACCGGCGGGCGAGCCGGTCTCCCTCGACGGCACGATCGTGCGCGTCGACCCGGACACCGGCGCGGGCCTGCCGGGCAACCCGTTCGCGGGCAGCGCCGACGCCAACGCCCGGCGGGTCGTCGCCTACGGCATGCGCAACCAGTTCCGGTTCGCGTTCCGGCCGGGCACCGAGGAGTTGTGGGCCGGTGACGTCGGCTGGGGCACCTGGGAAGAGGTCAACCGGATCGTCGACGTCAACGACGCGACCGCGGAGAACTTCGGCTGGCCCTGCTTCGAGGGCGCGGCCCGGCAGGGCGGCTACGACGACGCGGGCCTGAACCTGTGCGAATCGCTGTACTCCGGCGGCGGCGGCCAGACCCCGCCGTACTACGCGTACAACCACTCGGCGAAGGTCGTGGCGACCGACCCGTGCCCGACCGGCGGGTCGTCCATCTCCGGTATCGCGTTCGAGTCGGACAGCAACTACCCGGCCGCCTACGACGGCGCGCTGTTCTTCGCCGACAGCTCACGGGGCTGCATCTGGGCGATGCAGACCACCGCGGGCCAACCCGACCCGGCCAAGCTGGTGCCGTTCGTGACCGGCGTGAACGTCCCGGTGCAGGTGACCACCGGCCCCGGCGGCGACCTGTTCTACATCGCTTTGGGCGCGGGCCAGCTGCGCCGGGTGAGCTACCCCGACGGCGCCAACCGCGTGCCGACCGCCGTCGCCACGGCCACCCCGTCGTCCGGCCCCGTGCCGTTGACGGTCCAGTTCAGCGGCACGGGCTCGACCGACCCGGACGTGGGCGACACGCTGACCTACGCGTGGGACCTCGACGGCGACGGCGCGTACGACGACTCGACCTCCCCCACCCCGGCCCGCACCTACACCGAGGAGGCGCTGGTCGCGGCCGGCCTGCTGGTGACCGACCAGTCGGGCGCGTCCGGCGCCACCGCGGTCACCGTCACGGTCGGCACACCGGTCCTGCGGGACCCGGTGCCGGTGATCGACGACCCGACCGCCGCGCTGCGCTGGGCCGTGGGTGACCGGGTGCCGTTCGCCGGGCACGCCACCGACCCGCAGGACGGCGCGATGCCCGCGTCCGCGTTGAGCTGGCGGCTGAGCATCCAGCACTGCGCGACCGGCGGCTCGTGCCACGAACACGTGGTGCAGGACTTCCCGGGCGCGGCGTCGGGCTCGTTCGTCGCGCCCGACCACGAGTACCCGTCGTACCTGGAGCTGACGTTGACCGCCACGGACTCGTCCGGGCGCGCCGCGAGCAGGAAGGTGCGGCTCGACCCGCGCACGGTGGACCTGGGCTTCACGTCCAGCCCGAGCGGGTTGCGGCTCAGCGTCGGCGGCACGGCGTCGACCACGCCGTTCAGCCGCACGGTGATCGTCGGGTCGACCAACTCGATCAGCGCTCCCAGCGCGCAGACCGGTCCGCTCGGCCTGCGGTACTGGTACCGGAGTTGGTCGGACGGCGGCGCGCAGACGCACAACGTCGTCGCGCCGGCGAGCCCGACGACGTACCGGGCGACCTACTCGTGGTGCGCGTACTGCTGATCCACCCGACCCGATCCACCCGACGCGATCCACGCCTGCCGGCCGCGGGCGGTGTCCTGCGGCCGGTCAGCCGGCGCACACCGGGCACCGGTGCGGTCCGACAGGTCTGCCCCGGCCTCCCCACCCCGCGGCGGTGGCGGCCCGCCACAGCCGTGCCCACTCGGGGCTCGCCTCCGGGTAGGTGCGACCGCAGTGGTCGCAGATCAGAACGAGGGTCGACGTGTCGCGGTCACCGGGAATGGCGGTCACTATCGGCTTTCTCGGCAGAGGGCTTCGGACGGGCGCCGGCCGCGTCCCCACCGCCGACACCTGGTCGTGCACCTCCGGGATTCTGGTGCCGGCACACCCCGTGATGATCCATTTCGACCCTCGCGAACCTTGCGATCACCTTGCGATCACGGACCCGGTGCCGGGCGGGGCGACGGCCGGTTGCGAGGATCTCCGGTGTCATGGACTTCTCTGTTCTGCTGGTCGAGGACGACGAACACATCAGGCAGGCACTCGGCCTGGCCCTCGGCGACGAGGGTTTCGGGGTCACCGACGCCGTGTCCGGTGAGGACGCGCTCGAGCTGCTGTCCGCCGACGAGTTCGACGTGGTGCTGCTGGACCTGATGCTGCCCGGCGTCGACGGCCTGGAGGTCTGCCGCACCCTGAGAGCGCGCGGCGACCTGCCCATCATCATCGTGACCGCGCGCACCGACGCCGCCGACGTCATCGCCGGGCTGGAGGCGGGCGCGGACGACT
Source organism: Saccharothrix deserti (assembly GCF_009769385.1). Taxonomy (GTDB): domain Bacteria; phylum Actinomycetota; class Actinomycetes; order Mycobacteriales; family Pseudonocardiaceae; genus Actinosynnema; species Actinosynnema deserti. Next base: position 93,437 of record NZ_ML775961.1, on the reverse strand, counting down.
ACGTGACCAAACCGTTGGTGGCCAGCGTGTTGGCCGCACGCATCCGGGCGCTGCTGAGACGAACCGGCACCGGCCGCAACGACGAGGTCCTGCGCTGCGGCGACCTCGACATCCGCCCGGACGTCGGCACCGTGCACCGCGACGGCGTCCAGGTCCACCTGACCAGCACCGAGTTCCGGCTCCTGCTCGAACTCGCCGCCGCGGCGGGCAGGATCGTCACCCGCGAACAACTCCTGCAACGCGTCTGGGGCTACGACTACTTCGGCGACACCCGCCTGCTCGACGTCCACATCCGCCGCCTGCGCCGCAAGGTCGAGCGCAACCCCGACGACCCGACGCTGATCGTCACCGTCCGCGGCTCCGGCTACCGATTGGACCGGTGATGGCGCGGCTGTCCCTGCGCTGGCGGGTGGCCGTGGCGCTGGGGGTGGGTTCGCTGCTGGTGACGAGCGCGTTGGCGCTGGTGGTGTGGAACCCGACGACCGGGTACATGCAGCGGCAGCGCGAGCAGAGCGCGGTGCGGCAGGCCGAGGTCAACGCGCGTTTGGTGGACGAGTCGCTGCACACCGGCTCCCACGGGCTGCGCGAACTGCTGACCGGGCTCACCACGGGCCCCGACTCGACCATCGTGCTGCTGCGGCCGGGAGAGGTGCTGACCAGCGGCCGTCGGGTCGACGTGGACGCGCTGCCGCCCGCGGTGCTGGACGTGGGCGGCGCGCCGTCCCAGCAGCGGCTGGTGGTGGACGGTGTGCCGGTGCTGGCGGTGACGTTGCCGATCGCCTCGGCCCAGGACGCGTACGTGGAGCTGGCGCCGTTGGTGCAGTTGGAGCGGACGTTCGGGTTCCTCGGCGCGGCACTGGTGACGGGTGTGCTGTGCAGCGGGTTGCTGGGCGTGGTGCTCGGGTCGTGGGCGGGCCGGCGGGCGTTGCGGCCGTTGAGCGAGCTGACCACGGCGGCGTCCCGGATCGCGGGCGGTGACCTGCGGGCGAGGCTGCCGAGCAGACCGATCCCGATCTGGCGCACCTGGCGACGACGTTCAACGCGATCGCGGCGGCGCTGCAACGGCGCGTGCTGAAGGACGCGCGGTTCGCCGGTGACGTGAGCCACGAGCTGCGGTCGCCGTTGACGACGATGGTCAACGCCGCCGAGGTGCTCAACCGCAGGCGGGCGGAGGTGCCGGGCACGGCGGGCAAGGCGTTGGAGCTGCTGACGTCGGAGGTGGACCGGTTCGCGCGGATGGTGGTGGACCTGCTGGAGATCTCCCGCGACCAGCAGGTGGACGACGCGCCGCCGGAGCCGATCGACCTGGTCGCGTTGGTGCGCAACGTGGTCTCGGCCAGGCCCGGTCCGTCGGTGCCGGTGGAGGCGGCGGCGTCACCGCAGGTGCTGGGCGACCGGCGTCGGCTGGACCGGGTGGTGAGCAACCTGCTGGACAACGCCGAACGCCACGCGGGCGGCGCGGCGCGGGTGGCGGTGCTCGCCCGGACGGGGTCGGCAGGGGAAGGGTTGGCGCGGCTGGAGGTGGACGACGCCGGACCGGGCGTGCCGGCGGACCTGCGCGACCGGATCTTCGACCGGTTCGACCGGGGCGCGCGGGCGGGCAGTCGTGGCGCGGACACCGGCAGCGGTCTGGGTCTGGCGTTGGTGGCGCAGCACGTGCAGCGGCACCGCGGCGCGGCGTGGGTGGAGGAACGGCCGGGCGGTGGGGCGCGGTTCGTGGTGGAGATCCCGGAGGCGGCGCCGTGACGCCCGGCCGCTCGTCGGGTCAGGCGACGGTCGCGGGGAACCTGTCCCACACGCGGTGGGTGCCGAGGAGTTCCAGGACCTGCTCGAACACGTCCGCCGGGGTGTCGCCGACGACGACGCCGAGGTCGTCGGCCGCGCACCCGGCCTCCAGCAGCGCGGTCGGGCCCCGTCCCCAGGCGCCGATCACCTTGGCGTGCCGGTAGCACTCCTCGACCATCAGCACCACGCGCGGGTCGACGGCGGTGCCGGGGGCTCCGGCCTTGGCGTCACGGCTCGGCAGCGCGTCCGGGCCGGGTGGTGGTGCGGCGGCCAGCAGCAGGGCGTCGAACTCGACCGAGCGGGCGGTGAGGAACGTCCGCTGCGCCGTCAGCCCGTCCTCCAACTGCCCACCCCGTGCGGCGATGAGCAACGGCGTGATTCCGGCCGCGTTGATCGTCTTGCGCAGCTCGTGCAGCCCGTCCAGGGTGTCCGGGTCGTCGGCGTCCACGACGATGCCGACGATCCGGCCGTCCGCCGGCCACACCTGCCCGATCTGCGACAGCGCCGGGCTCGGCGCGACCTCCTCGGCCGGTTCGCCGGCTTCCGGCGCGGGCAGGCCGAGCCCGGCGGCGACCTGCGCGCACAGCCCGGCGTCGACGTTGGCCAGCACCCTCAGTTCGCGTTCCTTGATCGCCTGCTCGTAGCACTTGCCCAGCTCGAACGTGAACGCCCGCACCAGGTGTTCCCGCTCCACCGGGCTCAGGCTGCGGTAGAACATGCGGGGCTGGCTGTAGTGGTCGGCGAACGACGCGGGCGATTCGCGCCGCTTGACCGACTCGGCCACCTGTTGCGGCACCTCCACGTACGCGCCGACGTCGGCGCCGGCCATGAACGGGCAGCCGCCGTCCAGCGTGTTCGGCTTGTACGGCGCCACACCGCTCTGCACGGCGTGCTGGTGGAACCCGTCGCGCAGCATGTCGTTGACCGGCGCGTGCGGCCGGTTGATCGGGATCTGGGAGAAGTTCGGGCCGCCCAGCCGGGTGATCTGGGTGTCGAGGTACGAGAACAGGCGCGCGTGCAGCAGCGGGTCGTCGGTGACGTCGATGCCCGGCGGCAGGTGCCCGACGTGGAACGCCACCTGCTCGGTCTCGGCGAAGTAGTTGGTGGGATTGCGGTTGAGCGTGAGCATCCCGATCGGCTGCACCGGGGCCAGCTCCTCGGGCACGATCTTGGTCGGGTCGAGCAGGTCGATGCCCTCGAAGGTCTGCTCCGGGGTGTCCGGGAAGACCTGGATGCCCAGCTCCCACTGCGGGAACGCGCCGGACTCGATCGCGTCGGCCAGGTCGCGGCGGTGGAAGTCCGGGTCGATGCCGTTGATGAGCTGGGCCTCCTCCCACAGCAGGGAGTGCACGCCCAGCTTCGGCTTCCAGTGGAACTTGGCCGGCGTCGTCGCGCCCTCGGCGTCGACCAGGCGGAACGTGTGGACGCCGAACCCCTCCATCATCCGGTAGGAGCGCGGCACGCCCCGGTCGGACAGGTGCCACATGACGTGGTGGGTGGCCTCGGTGTGCAGGGACACGAAGTCCCAGAACGTGTCGTGCGCGCTCTGCGCCTGCGGGATCTCCCGGTCCGGGTGCGGTTTGGCGGCGTGGATGATGTCCGGGAACTTGATGCCGTCCTGGATGAAGAACACCGGGATGTTGTTGCCCACCAGGTCGAACGTGCCCTCGGCGGTGTAGAACTTCGTGGCGAAGCCGCGGGTGTCGCGCACGGTGTCGGCGGACCCGCGTGAGCCCACGACGGTGGAGAACCGGGTGAACACCGGGGTGGTCACGCCTTCCGCGAGGAAACCGGCCTTGCACACGTTCGCGGCCGTGCCGTAGCCGACGAACACGCCGTGTGCCGCCGCGCCCCGTGCGTGCACCACCCGTTCCGGGATGCGTTCGTGGTCGAAGTGCGTGATCTTCTCGCGCAGGTGGTGGTCCTGGAGCAGCGTCGGGCCGCGTTCGCCCGCCTTGAGCGAGTGGTCGGTGTCGTACAGGCGCGCGCCTTGCGCCGTGGTGAGGTATTCGGCCTGCTGCGCACGGGTGTCGGCGGCCGCACCGGTTTCCGCGCCGGTGGCGGTCCGCGTCGCCGGGGACGCCTGGTCGGGCTTGCACGGCAACGGGCCCTGCGGCTCGTTCGGCGGGTCCACCGTCGGCGGTGCGCTGCCCGGCGTGCCGGGAACGGGCGGCGTGACCAGGTCGGCGACCTTCTCGACAGCCTTCTCCAGGGCGTCCTTGACGACTTTCGCGGGCTTGATCGGGTCCACGTGCTCCTCCTCGTCGGCAGTCCTCACGCCGACTACCCGTGTCGGAGCGACCTACACGGTGCTTCCGGCCGGTTTTCGGAGCGCGATCCCTCAGAGCGCGATGAGGCCGGCGTTGGTGGGTTGGAATCCGCAGCTGTCGAAGTAGAACGGCTTGAGGTGGTCGTCGAAGTCGACGTGCAGCCACTCGCACCCGGCGGCCCGCGCGCCGTCCACGGCGGTGGCGACGAGTTCGCGCCCGACGCCCTGCCGCCGCACCGCTTTGGTGACGAGGGTGTCGAGGATGAACGCGTGGATCCCGCCGTCCCAGGCCACGTTGACGAACCCGACCAGGTCGCCGTCGCGGCGTGCGGTCACCCAGCCGAGGCTGTGCCGGGTTACCTGGCCCCACCAGTCGTCGTCCAACGGCCGGTGGTCGAAGCCTTCCGCGTGCAGCGCGTCGACCTCCCCGTTCTCGAACCGCCCGCGCCACTCGTAGCTGATCACGGTCGGCAGCCTACGGAGGCGGGCAGCGCGGACGCCGCCACATTTCACCCAGTTCACCGAGGGCGGGTGATCGGTCGACGGCTCGGCCCGATCACCCGCCGACCGGCCGTTGCCGCGGTCGCATCGGACCGTGGTCTGATCGTCCATTTCGGACCGGGGACCGATCCGCGACGGCGGCCGCGGGTGGAGAGTTCTCGCCATGACAAGCGACTACACGTTCCCCGGCCGCTGGATCGGCGCGACCGCGATGGCCCTCGGCCCGGCCCTGCTGCTCGTCGCGACGCTGTTGCGGTGGCCGTTCCACTACTTCTTCCCTCAGCAGTTGGCGGCCGTCGCCGAGCACCCGGCGCTGATGACGGCCGCGCACACCGCGTTCGTCGCCGGGAACGTGCTGCTCGCGCCGGCGGTGGTCGCGTTGGCGCACCGGATCGGGCGGACCCGGCCGGTCCTGGCCACGTGGGGCGCGGCGCTGGTGCTGGTGGGTCTGTTCGAACGCACGTTCCACGCCGGGATCGACCAGGCCGCGCACGGTCTGGTGCGGAGGGGCGGTGCGGAGTCGGCGACCGACCTGGTCGGGCAGTCGTACCAGGACGTGCACCTGTTCAGCTTCCTGTCGTTCACCATCCTGTTCGGCTGGCTCGTGCTGGCGTTCGCGGCCTACCGCAGCGGCGTGTTCGGCCCGATCCGCGCGGTCGCCCTGGCCGCGATGTGCCTGCTGCCGTTGGGTGTGCTGAAGGGCACCGAGATCACGTCGGTGATCGCGGCCGTGGGCCTGTGCGTGGCGTTCGTGCCGGGCGGGGTGCGGCTGGCGGCGGAGGGGCCGAGACCGAGCCGCCGGTCGGTGCTGCTGACGCTGGTCGCCGCTCCCACGCTGGGCGCGCTGGCCTATGTCAGCACGCTGGGTTAGCGCACATCACTACAGGTCACCGATCACGAAGGCGGGGTTACGACGGCAGGGTTACGACGGCAGGGCGAAATGCCGGATACCCCTCGATGTGCGCACGGCGAGCGCTTCCTCCAGGGTCGGGCACGGCTGGAGTTCGTGGTCCAGTCCGCTGACCTCGAACGGTCGCAACACGTGCCGGTGCCGGGCCACCACGCGCAACGACACGCCCGCCGCCTTGGCCGCGAGGTGGCCCCGGTGCAGTTCGTTCAGACCGGCGGCGGCGAAGAACTCGACCTGGCTGAGGTCCACCACGACCGGCGCCGGTGGGGTGGCGAGCGCCAGCCCGATCGCGATCTCCTGTTTCAGCTCGCGGACGTTCGACGCGTCGACTTCGCCGGCGACGCGCACCACGACGGCGTAGCCGTGCACCTGCCGCTCTACCCGGAACGGGTGGAGCGGGGTCTCGAAGCGCTCTGCTTTCACGTGCCGCAGCCTCCTCGGAGGTCGAAGAAGGCAGTGGCTGCTGGCTCAACCCGCTGCGTGTACGACGGTACCTGTCCGAGCGGGAATCCGCAGTTCATGGCCGTGCCGGTTGCCGACCGGCACGGCTGGCACTTCTATGGGGTGGGGTGGGAATCACATCTGCCCCGGTGGTCTCGCCGGTTAAAAAGCAGCCGGCGGGACCATCGTCATACCACCGGTCCCCGTGCCCGGTCCTGCGCCTGTCGGCGCTCCCGTCAGGGTGCCGAGGCGGCCGGCCGGGAGAACAACGCCACCGGCCACCACGCCGGCCGCACGGGCACGCGCCGGACGTCGAGGAATCCCGAGAACAGCTCACGTTCGACCCGTGCGAAGCGGAAGTCCTGCACCACCAGGACGCCGCCGGGCCGCAGCACGCGCCCCAGCTCGGCGACGGCGCGACGTCGGTCCGGCCACTCGTGCATGCTCGACGTCGAGACGACCAGGTCGACGCCGCCCAGGACCAGGTCCGCGCGGCGGGGCCGCGACCTCGTGCAGCAGCCGTCCGGGGCCGGTGCCGACGTCCAGCACCACGGCGTCCGCCGGCGCGAGGGCGGCGACCCGGCCGACCGGTTCGGGCTGGCCGCGCACGTGCTGCGGCACTGGCAGGACGCGCGGGGCTGCTCGCACCGCGACGTCAGGCGAACGGCCGGCGCCGCTATGGGCGGGCGGGCCAGGCGCGGAACGCGACGATCCTGGATCCTGGACGTAGGACACACGTGGTCATGGGGTGAGAGGCAGGGATTCGAAGTGGGGTTTCAGGGACGGGTAGTAGTCGTCGAAGTCGGGCAGCGGGGCGCCGGTGCGGGAGGCGGTCAGCATGTCGAGGTAGTACTCCCAGCCGGGGCCGACTTCGCCGATGCCCTCCTCGGTCGCGAGGTGGTGCACCAGGCGCAGCTCGGTCAGACCGTCCACTTCGGACAGCAGTAATTCCATCCGCCACGTGCCCGCCTCGTCCACCATGGACAGCGCCAGTCGCCGGGGCGGGTCGCACGCGTCGATGCGGACCTCCACCCACGGCTCCTGCTCCTCGAACACCATCCGCACCTTCACCGTGCGCCCCGGTCCGCCCTCGCCCTCCCACGGGCCGAACCACCGGGCGGTGCGCTCGGGTTCGGTCAGGCTCGCCCACACGTCGTCGGCGAGCGCGCGGAACGTCCGGGTGAGCACCAGGTCGCTGCCGGTGTCGGTGCGGAACAGCCGACCGGTCGGGATGGGGGTCATGCGGTGTTCTCCTTCGGTTCGTCGGCGCGGCGTTCCCGCCGGGTGCGGTAGACCTCGGTCTCCAGGGCGTCGAGGCGGTGTTCCCAGCCGGAGGGCCGACCGGAGTCCGCGACCCGGTCGCGGTCCGAGGCCTGGTCGAAGTCGGCTAGCCACCGCGCCAGGGGCGCCAGCCGGGAGGCGTCGAGCACGTAGAAGCGCTGCCTGCCCACGACCTCGTCGCGCACCAGCCCGCTCTCCCGCAGCACCCGCAGGTGCCTGCTCACGGCGGGCCGGCTGATCGCGAACCGCTCGGCGATCTGCCCGGCCGACAGCCGCGCGTCGTCGCGCAGCATCTCCAGGATCTCCCGCCGCACGGGGTCGGCGATCGCGCCCGCCACCTCGTCCACACCCGGAAGCGTAACCACTGGGTTACACGTCAGGCAAGGCTCTCCAGGAACCCGGTCAACGCCCGCCGGTACGGTTCGACCGTGTTGAGGTCGGCGTACTCGTCCGGCCCGTGCTGGCCGTCCCCGCCGACGCCGAAGATCACCGCGTCGATGCCGCGCTGGAAGTAGAACCGCGAGTCGGCCGCGCCGTGCTTGCGCAGCAGGTCGCCCGAGTAGCCCTGGGCACGGGCGGCGCGCTGCAACGCCAGCAGGTCGGCGCCGTCCGGATCGGCCCGGTGCGGCGGCTCGACGTGGTCGACCGCGGCCGTGACACCGGGCGGGCACAGGGCGGTGAAGTGGGCGGCGATCTCCTCCCGCGTGCGGCCGGTGAAGTCGGTGTCCTCGGGCGGGAACCGGACGTCCAGCCACGCGGTCGCGTCCGCGGGCACCTGGTTGAGCGCCTGGTTCCCGGACGAGAGGCGGGCGACGTTCACCGTGGTCCGCCACTCCTCCTCGGCGGCCACCGGGTACTCGGCGAGCACCGCGTCCACCGCCCGCATCACCTTGAGCAACGCGTTGTCGCCCAGCCACTGGTACGCGCTGTGCGCGGCCCGGCCGACCGCGTGCAGCCGCACGTTGACCAGCCCTTTCGATTCGGCCACGACGCGCAGCGCGCTGTGCTCGCCGATCACCACGAACGACCCGGTCACGCCCTGCTCCAACTGGTGCAGGGTGCCGTCGCGCCCGCCGACCTCCTCGTCGGTGACGAGTTGGAGCCCGATCGGGTAGGGCAACCGGGCGGCCGTGTCGCGGAACACCGAGGCCAGCACGAGCGCGGACAGCTTCATGTCCTGTGCGCCGCGGGCGATGAGCCGGTCGCCGTCACGGCGTGGCCGGAACTGCTCGTCCGTGCCCGGCACGACGTCCAGGTGGGCGTTGAAGATCACCCGGAAGTGCGGACGAGCCCCTCCGAGGTAGACCAGCGCGCTGGGTTTCCCGCCCGCCTCGAACCGCTCCACGGTGAAGCCGGGTCCGACGACGTCGAGCACGAAGTCCAACGCCCGGCGTAACTCGTCGGGCCGGTCGGCGGTCGAACGGATGCCGAGCAGCCGCTCGGTCGGGGGCAGCAGGTCCATCCCGCCATCGTGCCCGGTCCGCGCCGGTTCCGGGTCGGGTCAGGGCATGTCGGGTATCGCGTGTCCGGCACCGTCCACAGGGGACGGACAACGGGGTCGGGCACGCAGTTCGGCGATGCCCACCACCAGGGCGGTGGCCACGGCCACGGTCGCGCTGCCGACGGCGACCGACACCGCCACCGGGAAGTTCCGCTCGGACGCCGTCAGCACCGTGTAGAACACGCCGGTCAACGCGGCCGTGCCGATCGCCGCGCCGACGCGCTGCCCGGTCTGCAACGCGCCACCCGCCGCACCCGCCATCGACACCGGCACGTGCCGCAACGTCAGCGTGGTGTTCGGCGAGATCACCCACCCGCCGCCGATGCCCGCCACCAGCAACGCCGGCGCGACCGCCCACCCCGCCACGTGCGGCGGGGCCAGCCGCAGCACGACGGCGGTCACCGCGAGACCGGCGACGACCATGCTCAACCCGGTGACGGTCAGCTTGCGGCCCCACGCCTCGACCAGCCGTCCGCCGACCACCGCGGACGCCGCCGACCCGACCGCGAACGGCGTCACGGCCAGTCCCGACTCCAGCGGCGTGTAGCCGAGCCCGGTCTGGAAGTACAGCGCGAACACCAGCCAGATGCCGCTGAAGCCGATGAAGTACAGCATCCCGAGCAACGCGCCGGTGCCGTAGCCGGGCGTGCCGGTGAACAGGGCGATGTTCAGCATCGGGCTCCCGCCGCGCGCGGCGAACTGCCGTTCCCACCGCACGAACAGCACCAGCAGCGCGGTGCCGAGCCCGAACAGCCACCACAGCTCCGCCAACCCGCCCGCCTCGGCCAGCACCAGCGGCAGCATCACCGCCAGCACACCCGTGCCGAGCAGTGCCGCGCCGACGAGGTCGAGGTGTCCACGGGGGCCACCGCGGCCGCGGGGCAGCAAACGGGCCGCCAGCACCAGCGCGACCAGGCCGATGGGCACGTTGACGTAAAAAATCCACCGCCAGCCCTCGTCCTCGCCGGCCACGGCCAGGATCACGCCGCCGACCACCGGTCCGACGGCGGTGGAGATGCCGACCGTGGAACCGAAGAACCCGAACGCCCGGCCACGTTCCGCACCGCGGAAGAGCTGTTGGATCAACGCCGAGTTCTGCGGTGCCAGCGCGCCCGCCGAGATGCCCTGGGCGAGCCGCGCGATGATCAGCACCCCGGTCGTCGGCGCCAGCCCGGCCAGGGCGCTGAACAGCACGAACCCACCCAAAGCGGACAGGAACATGGTCCGTCGCCCGATCGCGTCACCGAGCCGTCCGGCGGGTACGAGGGCGAGGCCGAACGCCAGCGCGTAACCCGACACGACCCACTGCACACCGGCGGGTGTGGTGCCGAGTCCGTGCTGGATGGACGGCAGGGCGACGGACACGATGCTGACGTCGAGCAGGCTCATGAACCCGGCGACCAGCGTGACCGTGAGCGCCTTCCACCGGCGTGGATCCGGCTCGTACACGTCGACCATCACCCCTTCCTACCCCGCCGCGCGTGCCGCGGCACGACAGCGGCACGTGTGGCCGGTGTGGTTTTGGATACCCCTCGGCCATGGACGTGGAGCCGAACCGAGTACCGGACGAGGACCTGCGCCGGTTCGTCCTGGACCGGCTGGCCGAGGACGAGGAGCGGCTGGCGCGGGAGCAGCTGCCGTTGCTGGACGAGGCCGAACGCCGGGGACGGCTGGCCATCCTGCGGTCCGACGACGGCCGTGAGCTGGTGCTCGTGCCTGGTCCGGCGGAGGCTCAGGACGAGCGCGTGCCGGTGCCGTTCGAGGAGAAGGCGCGGTGGCTGCGGGCCGAGGTCGAGGGCACGTCGGACCGGTCGGTGCTGGAACTGGTCGCCGCCGCCTACGACACGCACCACGGCTGGCAGGAGGAGTGGCGGGGGTGACCGCGTCCCGCCGCCCGGACGACGACCTGCCGCCTCCCGCGCCGCCGCGCAGCGCGTTGACCCTGCGGTTGTGGCTGGCCGGGTTCGGCGTCGTCTTCAACGGCGTGGCCGCGGTGCTGTGCGTGCGGGCGGGGCTGACGTGGCTGGCGGTGCTGTTGGCCGTGATCGTGGTGGGTCTGATCGTCGACTTCGGCTGGGTGGTGCACCGCAAACGGCGCGGCGACCCGGGCTGAGCCGGCCGGCGGGAGCCAGGTCCGGTCGGCGGCTCGGCGGGTTCAGCGGGTGAAGGCCGGTCGGGACGCGCGCGGTGCGGGCACGTCGTGGTGGCGGCTGATGTTGCGCTCCAGCAGGTCCTGGGACTCGGCGACGCCGATCGAGTCGTCGGGCAGCACGCCGTCACGGTCCTTCAGCTCCACCAGGGCGTGGTCCATGGCCGCGTGGGCGGCGAACAGGCACGGCGTGCTGTAGATCGCCACGTCGACACCCAGCTCGGCCAGCGCGCCGAGCGACAGCTTCGGCGACCGGCCGCCCGCGATCTGGTTGAAGACCAGCGGCTTGCCGCGCACCACCCGCCGGACCCGGCGGATCACCTCCACCGAGGGCACACCGTCGACCAGCACGGCGTCGGCGTCCGTCGCGGCGAACGCGGCGGCCCGGCGCACCATCTCGTCCTCGTCGGTGGCGTCGGTCCGCGCCACGACCACCAGCTCGTCCCTGGTCCGCAGCACGAGGTCCAGCTTCTCCAGGTACTGGTCCAGCGGCAGCACCCGCTTGCCCGCGAGGTGCCCGCAGCGCCGTGGCCGCTGCTGGTCCTCCAGGACCACGCCGGACCCGCCGACCTGCTCCAGGCCGCGCACGACCTGGCACGCCACCTCGGGGTCCACGTACCCGTCGTCGATGTCCACCAGCAGGTGCTGCCGGGGGAACGCGAGCCGCAGCCGCTGCACGAACCCGACCACGTCCGGCCAGGCGATGAACCCGATGTCCGGCAGCCCGTAGTGGGAGGCGGAGAAACCGAAGCCGGAGACGAACAGCCCGTCGTAGTGCCGGGCCGCGATCGACGCCGACAGCATGTCGAAGACACCGATCAGCGGTGTCGTCCCCGGTGCCGCGACGGCCTCGCGCAGTGCCTTGCCGTAAGCCATGCGACGAACGTAGGCGGCGTCACCGAACCGGGTCGAGGTATCGGAAGGATGAGATCCACTCCCCGCGCCGCCACCAGAGCCGTCACCCCATCGACCTGCGCGCGGTCAGGCGCGGGATGGACGAGCTCGCCGCCGTCGCCGAAGGCCGTTGACCGCCGGGTCAGGACAGGGCCGCGATCACGTCGTCTGCCGTGACCGGCACCGAGAACATGGGGAAGTCGAAGCGCAACGCGTTGTCGTGCTCCTCCTGCGAGGCGGCGGCGGCGCAGTCGGTCAGCGTGATGACCTTGTACCCGTTCTCGTAGCCGGTGCGCATGGTCGACTCCACGCAGCAGTTGGTCAGGAACCCGCCGAGCACGATGGTGGTGATGCCCTTGCTGCGGAGGATGAAGTCGAGGTTCGTGCTGGCGAACGTGTCCAGCCCGCGCTTGCCCTCGATGACGATGTCCCCGTCGCGCGGGGCGAGGTCGTCGACGATCGCCGCACCCCAGCTGCCCTTGACGAACGCCTTGCCGTCCACGACGCCCTTGAGGATGCCGTACGGGTGCGCGGAGATCTCGTTGTAGCCCTCGACGAACGAGATGGGCGCGTGCATGACCGTCACCCCGGCCGCCCGTGCCGCATCGACCAGTGCGACGGTTTTCGGCAGCATGCCGGTGCTGTCCATCACCCCGCTGACGGCGCCGTGCAGCACGCCGCCCTCGCTGGTGAAGTCGTTCTGGTACTCGATCAGCACCAGGGCGGTCGTCTTCGGGTCCAACGTCAGCTCGGTCATCGGTGACTCCCACTGTCGGCGGCGGTTGCGGCGGCGGTCGCGGGACCGATTCAACGGCCCCGCGACCGCGCCCGCAATGCGGCGTCCGGGTCACTCCCCGGTGGTGAACACCCCCAGTGCCGCCTCACGCACGTCCGGATCGTCGTGCCGCCGCAGCCCGCGCAGCAGGTCGCGCCACGCCGCCGGCCACCCGGCGTCACGACCGGCCGGGATGGTGATCGCCAACGCCAGTTCCCCCGCGCCCTCGGCGGCCAACGCGGAGGCGACGTCGAGCAGGCGTGGCCGGGACAGCCGCTGCAGCACCTCCGTGAGCGCGCCCGTCAGCTCGTCGGCGGCCTGCCGCGCCAACGTCGGCCGCACCGCCAGGCGTGCCACCTCGCGCAGCGCGTCCAGCTCCGCGCCCTCCTCCTCCCACGGGACGGCGACGACCGCCAGGCTCACCGACCACGACCGGTAGCCGGCCGTGACGAGGTCCGGGATCAACGCCCGCGCCGCCGCACGGGACTCGGTCGAACTCCGGGTCCCGGACAGCCGGCGCACGATCGCCGCGATCCGCTGCCGTGCGGGCAGGTCGCGGTCCTCCGCCGCGTCGAACTCGCCGTCCACGGCGAGCAGCGCGGTGACCGCGGCACGCAGCGGCGTGATGTCCGACGTCGTGGCGGACAGCCGTTCCAACGCCGTCAGCGCGTGCTGCCAGGTCGCGGTGTCGGCGAGGTCGACCACCCGGCCGACGAGCAGGTCCGCGGTGCCGTCCGCCCAGCGGATCCAGCCGGGCAGCGCGGTCAGCCCGAGCCTGGCGGTGTCGGGGTCCGCCGAGTCCGCGACCACCCGCACCAGTTCGGCGTAACGGGCGCGGTGCCGGCGGGGCACCACGTCCGGCCCCTGGTCGAGCACGGCGGCCGCCACCGCCTGTTCGTCGGCTACGGCCCGCGCCAGCAGCTCCCACGCGGCCTCGTCGTCCGGGAACCAGCGGGTCGCGGACACCAGCGCGCGCCGCACGTCCCGGTGGGCGTTCTCCCACGCCCGCGCCAACACCGCGGTCGCGCCCGGCGTGCGGTGTTGCGCGATCAGCCGCACGGCCTCCTTGCGCGCGGTGACCTTCGGCCCGTCCAGCACGGGCGCGAGCAGGGCGCCGAGCCGTTCGGGCGCGGTGAAGCGGGCGCACCGGCCCAGCGCGTAGACGGCGATCCGCGCGCGGTCGGTGTCGACGTGCGCGAGGAGGTCCGGCAGCACGTCGGCGGGCTCGTCGGTCCACGCCAGCGCGGCCAGCGCCGCCTCCACCACCTGCACCTCGCCGTCGGTGAGGAACCCGCGCAGCACGTCGGCCGTTCCGGGCACCCATCCGAGGGCGCGCACGGCGTGGGTACGTCTGACGGCAGTCGCCGCGCGGGACGAGGCGAGCGCCGTCAACGCGGCGGCGAACGCGGTGACCTGGCGTGGCAGCCACCGGTCGAAGCACTGCCGGAACGGCGGCAGGAACCACTCGCCGCGCTTGAGGAACCGGCCGTGCAGGGGCCGGCCGATCACCTGGTCCAGCAGGTCGGTCCGGCGCCGCGAGACAGCCCCCTGCACCGCCGGGAACGTGATGGTGGACGGGTCGTCGCCCAACACGCGCGCCACCCGCTCGTCACGCTGGCCGCGCGGTTCCAGCCACAGCTGCACCGCCTGCCGCACCACACCGTCGTTCTTGGCCGACCGCGCCCGGTCCAGCAGGTCCTGCACCGGCGCCATGTCCCACGCCCGCCGACCGAGGCCGGAGGCGAGCCCGAGCAGCACCTCGTACCGGCCGCGCTCGGCGTCGGCGGTGATCCTCGGCCGCAACGCCTCGAACACCAGGTGCTCCGCGCCGCGCGGCAGCGACCGGTCCAGGCCGGACAGGTCGATCCACCGCACGTGCAGGCCCAGCCGCGCCAACCCGGCCAACCCGGCGTCGACCAACCGCGGCCGACGGGACACCGCGCCCTCGCGGATCAACGCACCCGCCAGCGCGCGCACCGCGTTCTGGGTCTGCCACGAGCAGTCGCGGGCCAGGGTCGCGTCGACCATCAGCTTGGTGAGCGCGTCGGCCTCGTCCGGTCGGAACAGCCAGGCCGGTATCGCGCCGAGCGCGGTGATCGCGGTGGCGCGCACCGGGTCCTGCTCGTTGGCGAGCCTGGTCAGGCCCGCGACCACACCGCCGACCACTTCGGGGTCGCGGGTCGCGGCGGCGGCCGACAGGTACAGCGGGTAGGCCTCGGCGCGCTCGTCCGCGGTGGCGCGGCGGGTCGCGGCGAGCAGGGTGTCGCGCGCGTCGGCCCAGTCCAGGCGGGCGGTGACGGCCAGCCGGCGGGCCGGGTCGTCCGCGACCTGGCGCAGGGCCAGCAGCCGGCGTGCGACGGCGGCCCGTGCGGCGGAGGGCAGTTCGTCCACGGCGGCCAAGGGGGCGTCCGGGCGGTCGCCGACCGCGCCGGTGAACACCGCCGTCCGCCGTGAGGGGGCGATCGCGTGCAGGAACCGCGCCAGGCGCGGGCCGTCGAGTTGGCGGGCGAGCGCGATCAGGTGCTCGTCACCGGTCACGGCGAGGGCGCGCCACAGGGACCGCCGGTCTGGCAGCGGGCCGGTGCGGTGCGGGTCGGCCAGCACGTGCGCCACCCGTTCGGGATCGTGCCGGGCCAGGCTGCCGATCACGCGGCCGAGTTGGCGCGGCAGCGGGACGTGCGGCAGGACGCGGGCCAGCAGGTCGAGCACCCGGTCCGGCTCGGTCGGTGCGGCGCCGACCACGGCCTTGCCGACGCGCCGCCACACGATCGGCCACCACACCGGCGCTGTGGCGGACAGTTCGGCGTCGATGAAGTCGAGCACCACCGTCGGGTGGCGGCGGCCCAGCGCGGTCCAGTTGGTCACGGCGTGCTCCAGGTCGGGCAACGCCTCGGCGACCACCGCCGGCGAACACACCGGGAGCAGCCCGGCGGCCTCGTGGTCGCCGAACAGGTCGCGCACCAACGGGAGCAACCGCTCGGCCAACGCGCTGCGCTGCCGACGGCGCACGGCGTTGTAGAGGGTCTGGCGCAGGGCGGCCGGCAGGTGCGGCAAGCGGGCCAGGAACACCTCGGCGGGCAGGTCCAGCCGGATCGCCGCGGTGATCGCCCGGCGGACCACCGGGGTCTGGTCCACGGACAGGCACTGCTCGACGTACGCGCGGTGGCCCGCCACGTACGCGATCTGCAACGCCACCCGCCGTTCGAACTCGCCCCGGCCGTCGAGGTCGCGCAGCAGGACGTCCAGGTCGGCGGAGGCGGCCAGTTCGCGCGCGGTGCGGGCGAGGAGGCG
This sequence comes from Saccharothrix deserti, assembly GCF_009769385.1. GTDB lineage: Bacteria > Actinomycetota > Actinomycetes > Mycobacteriales > Pseudonocardiaceae > Actinosynnema > Actinosynnema deserti. Next base: position 77,640 of record NZ_ML775961.1, on the reverse strand, counting down.
CTGTCGGTCGCCGTAGGGCAGCCGGTCCATGGCCTTGAGCAGACGTCTCGCGGTGGTCACGCCGGGATTCTGTCCAACCGGTGGGACACGTGCCACCGGATTCGGAAAAGGCGCCGGAAATAGTTTGACGGTGACCGCGGGCAGTGGGCATCATGGGAACACACCGAGCCGAGGAGCGGACATGACGAACACGCGTCGATGCTGTTCGCGCAGCCAGGGCTCCCCGCCGTGACCTGTTGAAAGGTCCGGTCCAGGGAGCCGCCCGTCGGGGAACCGACCAGGGCGGCTTTCTCTTTTCGTGCACGGCAGAAAAGGCGATTGACACACCGTGCGGGCAATTTCACGACCGCCCGACGGGAATTGCCCGCAGCACCACGCCCCCATAGCTCAGCAGGACAGAGCGCGCCGCTACGAACGGCGAGGTCCCAGGTTCGAGTCCTGGTGAGGGCACCGCTGGAACCAGCACCACCGCGGCTCGGCGGGACGAGCCGGCCGGGCCGCGGTCGGGGTTCCAGACCAGCAACGCCCCCTCGGGGGCGCCCGACCCACGTCACGACGGTCGTGAGGCGGCCTGCAAAGCCGTCGATTCCGGGTTCGACTCCCGGGTGGGTCTCCAAGTCGGCGAGAATGCCGCGCGGCGAATTCCCGGTCACCCGGAATGGGCCTTCGAGCGATCTTCGGCGACACATATGTGAACCGGTTCGAGGAATATCTCGCGGCCACATATGTGAACATCGAAGCCGCTCCGCCACGGCCCGTTGACACACCGGAAACATGCGCTACGGTGCGAACAGAAGGCGCTTTCCCGATAACCCCTGCACTCACCCCTCATACGGGAGAGGAAATACCCATGTCCACACCTGTCGGGAACAGGCGCGCCCTGCTGGAGGTCGTCGCGGTCGCCGCCACGCTCGCCACGACCCTGGTCGTCTCACCCGGCGCCGCACCGGCGCTGGCCGCGACCACCGCGGACGGGTTCGCCTCGGTCGACGCACTCGGTCAGAACGGCACCACCGGTGGTGCCGGCGGCGCCGTGGTCACCGCCGCCACCACCGCCCAGTTCCTGGACTACATAGCCCGCCCGGAACCGCTGGTCCTGCAGGTCCGGGGCACGATCACGCTGCCGACCGGCACCACCGACGGCATGCACAACGTGGCCTCGGACAAGACCATCGTCGGCCTGGGCACCGACGCCCGACTGGTCGGCGGCGGCCTCAACATCGGCGTGCCGGTGAACGACAAGGTCACCACTCCCCCGGCCGACGCCGTGCACAACGTGATCATCCGGAACCTGGCGCTGTCCGGCGCCACGGACGACCTGATCAACGTGCAGATGTTCAGCCACCACATCTGGATCGACCACAACGACTTCTCCAACGGCGACGACGGCGCAGTCGACATCAAACGCGGCTCCGATTTCGTCACCGTCTCCTGGAACAGGTTCCACGACCACGACAAGACGCTGCTGCTCGGCCACGACGACGACAACGGCGCGCAGGACATCGGCCGGTTGCGGGTCACCTACCACCACAACTACTTCGACGCCTCCGACCAGCGCAACCCGCGGGTCCGGTTCGCGGAGACGGTGCACGTCTACAACAACTACTACCGCGACAACAGCTACGGCGTCGCCTCGACGATGAACTCGGGCGTGGTGCTGGAGGGCAACTACTTCTTCAGCGTGAACAACCCCGGCCGGGTCGACTTCAGCGGCGCCCTGGGCCGGATGGTCGCCCGCGACAACATCCTCGTCGACTGCAACCACGAGATCGAAGTCCGCGGCTCGGTGGTCGAGCCGCGCACGTACTACCCGTACTCCCTCGACCGGGCCGCCGACGTCCCCGCGATCGTGCCCGCCGGTGCGGGCACCGGTCGCATCTAGAGGAGAAACCCACCATGAGCGACATCAGCAGGCGCACCCTCTTCGCGGGCGCCGCCGCGACCGCACTGACCGCCGTCACCGCACGTGCCGCTGCCGCGAGCCCGGCCAGGACCGAACCGGTGTGGGCCGCGCCGTTCGCGACCGCCGACGGCTTCGCCGGCACCAACACCCTGGGCCAGAACGGCACCACCGGCGGTGTGGCCGGCCCCGTGGTCACCGTGCGGGACACCGAGACGTTCCTGGACTACTGCGACCGCAACGAGCCCTACGTCATCCAGGTCGACGGGATCATGACGTTCAGCAGCAAGCAGGGCCTGCGCTCCAACAAGACCGTGATCGGCCTGCCCGGCGCGGAGATCCGCGGCGGCGGACTGGACATGTACCGCAGGCAGAACGTGATCATCCGCAACCTGAAGTTCAGCGGCGCGGACGACGACGCGATCAGCATCCAGCAGTCGTCGCACCACATCTGGATCGACCACTGCGACTTCAGCGGCGGCGCGGACGGGCTGATCGACATCGTCCGGGGCGCGGACTTCATCACCGTCTCGTGGAACAACTTCCACGACCACAGCAAGACCGCGCTGCTGGGCCACTCCGACTCCAACGCGAGCCAGGACACCGGCAAGCTGCGCACCACGTTCCACCACAACTACTTCAACGGCACCGAGCAGCGGCACCCGCGGGTCCGCTTCGGCGAGCCGATCCACGTCTACAACAACTACTTCCGCAACAACCGCCTCTACGCGGTCGCGTCGACGATGAGCGCGGGTGTGCTGGTCGAGTCGAACTACTTCGAGAACGTCCCGCACCCGATCTACTCCGGTTACGACGCGAGCGGGCCGGGCCGGGTGGTGCAGCGCAACAACGTCTTCGTCAACTCGGGCACCCCGCAGACCCTCGGGACGGTCGTGGAGCCCCGCACGTACTACGCCTACACCCCCGACAACCCCTCGACGCTGCCGAGCACGGTTCCCGCCGGTGTCGGCGTCGGCCGGATCTGAGCGGGGGGGACACGAATGAGCGCCATCAACCGTCGTCGCCTGCTCGCCGGCACGGCACTCGCCGCGGTCGCCGCCGCCGTGCCGCGTCACGCATCGGCGAGCGTCGACGCGCTGAACGTCGCCGACGGCTTCGCCGGGGTGAACGCCCTGGGCCAGAACGGCACCACCGGCGGCGCCGGCGGCCAGGCCGTCACCGTCACGACCGCCGCCGCCCTCGCCGACTACGTGGGCCGCAAGGAGCCGTACGTCATCTCGGTGTCCGGTCGCATCTCGGTCGGCAGCATGGTGACCGTGGTCGCGAACAAGACCATCATCGGGGTCGGCTCCACCGCCGAGATCACCGGCGGCGGCCTGCAACTGGGCTCGACCACCCGCCCCGGCAACAACGTGATCATCCGCAACCTGCGGTTCACCAACGCCTCGGACGACTCGATCAGCGTCACCAACTCGGCCCACCACGTGTGGATCGACCACTGCGACCTGTCGCGCGGCTACGACGGCCTGCTCGACATCAAGCGCAACTCCGACTACGTCACGGTGTCCTGGAACCACTTCCACGACCACAGCAAGTCGGCCCTGCTCGGCCACTCGGACACCTACACCACCGACAAGGGCAAGCTGCGCGTCACCTACCACCACAACTTCTTCGACGGCACCGACCAGCGCCACCCGCGCGTCCGGTTCGCCGAGCCCGTGCACATCTACAACAACTACTACCGGGGCAACGCGCTCTACGGCGTCGCGTCCACCATGGACGCCGGTGTCCTGGTCGAGGGCAACTACTTCGAGAACGTCGCGCACCCGATCTACTCCGGCTACGACAAGAGCGGACCGGGCCGCGTGGTCGAGCGCAACAACGTCTACGTCAACTCCGGCACCCCGGAGACCCTCGGGACCGTCGTGGAACCGCGCACGTACTACGGCTACACCCTGGACGACCCCGCCTCCGTGCCGAGGATCGTCACCGCGGGCGCGGGCGTCGGCCGCGTTCAGGGGGTGACGTCGTGAGGAGGACGGCCGCGGTCGCGTTCGCCGCGACACTGCTCGGGAGCCTGGCCGTGTCGGTCACCGCACCCGTCACGGCGGCACCCGGAACCACCGCATCCGGAACCGCTGCATCCGGAACCGCTGCACCCGGAACCGCTGCGGAAAGCTCGCCGATCGGCTTCGCCGCCGTCAACGCCCTGGGCCAGAACGGCACCACCGGCGGCGCGGGCGGCCCCGAGGTCACCGTGTCCAACGCCGCCGACTTCATCGCCGCGATCAAAGCCGACGGACCGCGCGTGGTGCGCGTGCAGGGGATGATCACCCTGCCCGCCGGCATGTACGACGTCAGCTCGGACAAGACGGTCGTCGGCGTCGGCGCGGCGTCGGGCATCACCGGCGGCGGTCTGAACATCGGCCTGCCGGTGAGCGAGGTGACAACTCCCCCGGCCAACGCCGTGCACAACGTGATCATCCGCAACCTGGTGTTCCGCAACGCCAACGACGACTCGATCAACGTGCAGATGTTCAGCCACCACGTCTGGATCGACCACAACGACCTGTCACGCGGCTACGACGGCCTGATCGACATCAAACGCGGCTCCAGCTACGTGACGGTGTCGTGGAACCACGTCCACGACCACGCCAAGAACATGCTGCTCGGGCACTCCGACAGCAACGGCGCGCAGGACACCGGCCACCTGAAGGTGACCTACCACCACAACTTCTACAACAAGACGTCCCAGCGCAACCCGCGCACCCGGTTCGGCAACCCGGTGCACATCTTCAACAACTACTTCCTGAACAACAGCGACACCGGCCCGGCCTGCCAGGCCCAGTCCGGCTGCTGGATCGAGGGCAACTACTTCGACAACGTCGAGGAGCCCATGACCAACAGCTACTCCGGACCGAAGGGCAACATCGTCGAGCGCGACAACGTGTACGTCAACAGCGGCAAGCCGGTCGTCGGCGGCACCGTCACCGACCCGCGCACCTACTACCAGTACACCCTCGACACCCCGGCCAACGTGAAGACGCTGGTCACCCAAGGCGCCGGCACCGGCAAGATCTGACGGCCCCGGAACAGCGTGGTCCCGGCTCCCGAAGATCCGGGAGCCGGGACCACGTGTCACAGGCCTACTGGAAGATCACGTCGCTGCAGAAGTAGAACGACTGGTCCAGGTGGCTGGCCTGCCAGATCACGTAGACCACGTGACGGCCGGTGCGGCTGCCCGCGTTCACCGCGACCTGGTAGTGCTCCGCCGGCGCGTAACGGCCGGTGGTCGCGACCAGGTCCAGGTGGTTCCAGCCCAACGGCGTGGTCGTCGCGTCGTAGCCCTGCTTCGACACGTACACCCGGAGGTAGTCCGCGCCGTGCCGGGCCTGGTCCCAGACGTCGAGGGTGAACTGCCGTGCCTTGGTCGCGGCCTTCCACTGGCCGGGGTTGTCCAGCGCCGCGTACCGCGTGCCGCCGGTCCGCCCGCCGCTGCACAGCTGGCCGTTGGGGATCACACCTTGGTGGTTGCCCGCGACACCCTCGCGGTACAGGCCGTTCCAGTTCCACATCGCCGTGGTGTCGGCCTGCCAGGCCTGCCAGCACATGGGGTCCTGCTGGGCCATCGCCGGGTTCTGGAAATCGTTGCCCCACCGCTGCCAGCAGCCGTAGTTGCGCGAGGGCGGGTCGACGGTGGACCCGTGCGCGTCCGCGACGCCGGTCAGCACGCTCGCCATGAGCCCGCCGACGACGGCAAGCGTCGCGACGACCTTGGCGAGCAGGCTCTTGTTCGCAGGGATCGATATGAGCGCCACTCTCTCCTCCTCGTTGAGGATGACCATGTTGAAGATGACCATGGGTGGGTTGGGAGCGCTCCCAAATCGCACTGTAACCATCCGTGTACGGAATTGTGAAGTCTCGACGGACAACGACTTCCCGTTCGACACGCGTTCGACCGCAGTTCGACGAAATTCGCCGCCGACCCTCACCGCAGCGGAAAGCCGCCTTGACGATCGCACGGCGGCGTCTTAAGGTCGCGAAAATTGCTAGATCATTATCGAAACTTTCGAGCGTCGCCGTCGTAGTCGTCCCAGAAAGCGAAGATCCCCATGAAGCCGATCCGCCTCGTCACCGCCGCGCTCGCCGCGATGGCGCTGTCCTCGCCATTGGCACTGGCGGCCGCCGCCTCCCCCGCCCCCACGGGTGACCTGACGCCCGGCCACGCCAAGAAGGACACCCTCCGCTGGGTCGCGCCCAAGGGCTTCTACATCGGCACCGCCGCAGCCGGCGGCGGACACCACGAAGAGCAGCCCTACCCCGACCCGTTCACCAAGGACCTCGAGTACCGCGGAGTGCTGGCCGCGGAGTTCGGCTCGGTGTCCGCCGAGAACCAGATGAAGTGGGAGTACATCCACCCCGAGCAGGGCCGCTACAACTTCGGCATGGCCGACGCCATCGTGAAGTTCGCCCAGCACAACCGCCAAGCCGTCCGCGGGCACACCCTGCTGTGGCACAGCCAGAACCCGGAGTGGCTGGAACAGGGCGACTTCACCGCCGACGAACTCCGCGCGATCCTGCGCGACCACATCACCACCGTCGTGGGCCGCTACAAGGGCCGGATCCAACAGTGGGACGTCGCCAACGAGATCTTCGACGACTCCGGCAACCTGCGCACCACCGACAACATCTGGATCCGCGAACTCGGCCCCGGCATCATCGCCGACGCCTTCCGCTGGGCACACCAGGCCGACCCCAGGGCGAAGCTGTTCTTCAACGACTACAACGTGGAGAGCGTCAACGCCAAGAGCAACGCCTACTACACCCTGATCAAGGACCTGCGCGCGCAGGGCGTGCCGGTGCACGGGTTCTCCGCCCAGGCGCACCTCAGCACCCGGTACGGCTTCCCCGGCGACCTGGAGACGAACCTGAAGCGGTTCGCCGACCTCGGCCTCGGCACCGCCATCACCGAACTCGACGTGCGGATGGACCTGCCGGCCGACGGCGTGCCGACCGCCGAGATGCTCGCCAAGCAGGCCGACTACTACCGCCAGACCCTCACCGCCTGCCTGAACGTCAAGGGCTGCAACTCCTTCACGATCTGGGGCTTCACCGACAAGTACTCCTGGGTGCCGGTGTTCTTCACCGGACAGGGCGCCGCGACCGTGATGTGGGAGGACTTCACCCGCAAGCCCGCCTACCACGCCCTCCAGTGCACGCTCGCCAAGGCTTCCGCAGACCGCGGCCAGCACCACCCGCACCTCCCCGCCTGCGCGAAGTAACCCCACCGCAAGCCATCGGTCCCCGCCCGAACCACCGGGCGGGGACCGATCACCATTCGGGATCATGGGCCGATGGCGACCATCGTGGCTCTCCACGCCCACCCCGACCACGCCCACCCCGACGACGAAGTGCTGCTGACCGGCGGCACCCTCGCCCGCGCCGCCGCCGACTTCCACCACCGGTGTTCGGTTTGCTCCTCGGTCGCGAGTGGTTCATCGACGGCTCGTCCGGTGACGAAGTTTAGTCAACACTGAAGCAATAGTGAGCTCAAATTTCACCCGAACGCGATCACCGCGCAGCAGACCGCCAACGTCAGGCACAGCGGCGAGTAGTAGCGCAGGTCCAGCCGGGCGAACTCGGTCGACCTCCGCGACGACACGACCAACCCGCCCGCCCCACGCAGCAGGAGCACCGCCGCCACGCCCGCCGTCCCCACGACCGGCAACCACGACGGGCCGGGCACGCCGACCAGGTCCGCCCGCCCCACCACCAGGTAAGCGGCCAGTGCGAGGAGAACCGCCACCGCGAGCGTCATGCCGGGCGACGGCAGCTTATCGGGCGGCACATCGACCACTCGCCGAGAGGCGACCGCCGCGCCGACCCCCAACCCGGTCACACCGGCGTTGGAGCCCGTGTTTCAGTCGATGCCCGGATGGTCGACGAGTTCGAGGCTGCGTTGCCAGAGTTCGCGACGCGCCCCGGCGTCGTATGCCTGGGCGTGGGCCTTGGTCTCGCGAGTTCGGTCGAAGAACCGACCGGTGGTTCCGGCGAGGGCATCGTCGGCGACGAGGCGGCATGTCGCGGCAACGCCTTCGTCGAGGCTGTCGATGTGGTGGCCGACCTCGTCCAGGACGATCTTGGTGGGCATGAAGGTCGCCGGGTGCAGGCTGTTGACCGTGACTTCGGTGGCGGGCAGGCGGCCGGCGAGTTCGAAGCCGGACATGATCTGGGCCAGTTTGCTCTGACCGTAGGCACGGGTGCCGCTGTAGCCGTGCTCGATCATCAGGTCGGTGAAGTCGAGCGGGTGCTGACCGAGGGACGCGACGTTGACGATCCGGGCCGGTGCCGACTTCCGCAACAGCGCGAGCAGTTCCAGCGTGAGCAGGAATCCGGCCAGGTAGTTCACCGCGAACCGCAGCTCGTAGCCGTCGGCACTCGTCTGCCGGGTGCGTCGGTCGGGGTGGCCGGTGCCGATGCCGGCGTTGCTGACGAAGACGTCGAGCCGGTCGGTCATGCCGCGCACGTCCGCCGCGAGCCGGCGGACCTGCGCCAGGTCGCTCAGGTCCGCGAGGACGGTGTGCGGGCGGCGTCCGCCCTGAGTCTGCTGGATGGCGTTCGCGGTGTCCTCGAGCTTGTCGGGGTCGCGCCCGTGCAGGATCAGGGTGGCGCCGTCCGCCGCGAGTCGGTGTGCGAGAGCGCGGCCGAGGCCGTCGGTGGCTCCGGTGACGAAGACGGTCCGTTGTCGGTTCATGCGCGTGCCTTCCGGGTCGGGGCCGGAAAATCCGTCAGCGGGTCAGTGGGGCGAAGACTGCGTGACGGGAGCCGACTACGCGGTCAGAGCGCCCATCGTGCGGTCGATCAGCACGCTGTAGGGCGTCTTGCCATCGCAGGCTTTCCAGGCGTCCGTGGCGACTTCCGCGCAGGCGAGCGCGGAGGCGACGAGCGCGCGGGCACGGGTGTCCTCGGCGTCGGCCGGGTCGGCGCCGAGCCGGCGGGAGACCTCCGGCACGAGCAGGTCCCGCCAGGCCTGCTGCTTCTCCCAGTGGCGGGCCTTGAGGGACGGGGTGTCGCTCAGCATCCGCACGAACGCCAGGGACCTGTCGGGATCGTCGGCATTGACCTGGGCGAGCACGTCAAAGGCACGGAGCAGAGAATCCCAGGGCCGTTCGTCCGCGGGGCGTGCGGCGAACGCCGCGGCGATCTCGCGGCCGAGGTCTTCGAGATTGCCGAGGACGACGTCCTCCTTCGTGCCGAAGTACCGGAAGAAGGTGGCCCGCGACAGCCCCGCCTCGGCGGCGATCTGGTCGACGGTCGTCTTGTCGAAGCCCTGTTCGGCGAAGAGGCGGAACGCCACGGCGCTGACCTCGGCCCGCATCGCCTGTCTTGTCCGGTCGCGCAGGGTCGACGGCGTCGTGCCGGGTCCGTGGGGTCTCGGTGCGTCAGCCATGCCCAGGAGTCTACCGCTGGGCTCATATTGAGACTTGGTCGCAGCATGATGTAGCGTCGCTCTCGTAGACCTCGTAACACCAACGGGAGCACCGCATGAGCAAGATCTGGTTCGTCACCGGTTCGTCCCGCGGCTTCGGCCGTCACTTCGTCGAGGCGGCGCTGTCCCGCGGCGACAAGGTCGCGGCGACCGCCCGCAACACCGATTCCCTGGCCGATCTGGTCGCCGCCCACGGCGACGCGGTCCTGCCGCTGGCCCTGGACGTGACGGACAAGGCCGCCGTGACCGCGTCCGTCAAGCAGGCCCATGAGCACTTCGGGCGGCTGGACGTCGTCGTCAACAACGCGGGCTACGGCCTGTTCGGCGCCGTCGAGGAGCTCAGCGAGTCCGACGTCCGCGCCCAGTTCGAGACCAACCTGTTCGGCGCCCTCTGGGTGACCCAGGCGGTCCTGCCGTACCTGCGCGCCCAGGGCAGCGGCCACATCGTCCAGATCTCCACCATCGGCGGGGTCACCGCGTTCCCCAACCTGGGCGGCTACAACGCCTCGAAGTGGGCGCTGGAAGGTCTGTCCGAGGCCTTGGCGCAAGAGGTCGCGGCGTTCGGCATCAAGGTCACCCTCGTCGAGCCCGGCGGTTACGCCACCGACTGGGCGGGCGCCTCCGCGGCCCAGGCCCAGCCGCTGGCCGCCTACGACGGTGTGCGCGAGGCCGTGGCCGCCGCGTTCGCCAACGTCACGATGGGCGACCCCGCCGCCGCGGGCCCGGCGCTGCTGAAGATCGTCGACGCCGAGAACCCGCCGCTGCGGGTCTTCTTCGGCACCTTCCCCCTCCAGATCATCCACGACGTCTACGCCGGGCGGCTCAAGACCTGGGAGGAGTGGGCCGAGGTGTCCGCCGAGGCCGAGGGCGTCCCCGCCTGAGCCACCCCCGGAGCACGGTCAGGCCGACTCGCCCGCGTCCCGTTCCCGCAGGTACCGGGTGTGGTCGGCCTGCTGGTTCACGTCCGCCGCGTACACGCGTTCGGCCAGGCGGTGCGCCTCGGCCTCCAGCAGCCCCAGCTGCGTCACCAGCTCGTCCCCCGGACTCGGCTCACCGCCCGCACGCTGCTTCGCCGCGAACCACCACGGCAGGTTCAGGTACGTCTGCACGGACAGCGGCAGGTCGGTGCGCGCCAGGCGGACCACGGTGTGCCGCAGGTCCGGGTTCGCGGCCAGGGCGGCGGGTCGGGCGAGGAGGTCGCCGAGCACCGCCGCGATCCGGCCCACGGCCGCCACGGCGGGTTCGGGCACGCGGGACGCCTGCGCGCCCACCTCGCGCACCAGGCCGTCGAGGTCCGCGCGGAGCTGTCCGGCCTCGGTGACCGCGTCCACCGGCACCAGCCGGATCTTCTCCGGCGGCGCGAGCAGCGCGCCCACCGCGTACAGCCCGGCCACCACCACCGGCCAGATCCCGCCGACCACTCCGGTCAGGTACAGCAGCACGCCGACGAGACCGCCGACGCAGCCGACGAGGTTCTTGGTCGAGCCCAGGTAACGGATCATTGGTAGCCGCGGATCTCCTGGAACACCTCGCCCAGCTGCGCGTTGCGCGCGTCGAACACCTTGCCGCCGGTCATGGTGGCCACCTGGCCCAGTTCCGCGCTGCTGCCCTCGCCGAACAGCACGGTGAACACCGGGATCTGGCGCAACGACGCGGGCACCGAGCCGAACGACGCCTGGAACTCCTCCAGGCCAGAGCCGTTCGCGTTCTCGCCGTCGGTCATCAGCACGATGGACGTGAACCGGTCCGGGTCGGCCGCGACCAACGGCTCCATCACCTCGTAGGCGCGGGACAGGCTGTCGTAGATGGCCGTGCCGCCGCCTTCCCGCAGCCCTTCCGCGTACGCCTTGATCTCCGCCAACCCGGCCTGCGGATCACCCTCGGGCAGGGTGAACGTGCGAGGTGTGCCGGGAGTCGTGTTGAACGGCAGCATGGTCACCTCTTCCCGGCTGCGGAACTGGCGGAAGCGGCCGGTGAGCGAGCCGTCCGCACCGGTCAGGCCGGCCAGCGCGGACCGCAGCGACGCGATCCGGTCACCCGCCATCGAACCGGACGTGTCGAGCACGTACAACGTCCGCGACGGCCGCCGGATCTCGTTGAAGTAGGCCGAGAGCAGGGCGTCGACCGAGTCCCGCGCGGCCGGGAACGGCAGCTCGACCAGGTCCCGCACGGTGAACCGGGAGTCCAGCTCGACACCGGGCACGACCGGCCGCCGGTGCGTGGTCTCCATGATCTTGCGCTGCACGTCCGGCGTGCGCAGGTGGTCGGTGAGCCGTTGGTGGGCGTCACGCGCGTCGTTACCGGCGTCGGTGAGCAGGGTCAACGGGTAGTCCGCGGTGACCACGCCGTCGCTGGGGTAGACCACGGTGAGCGGTTCGGGCAGGTTCCCGGCCGCGTTCATGGACAGCAACACCGACTCGTAGTTGATCAGCCCGTCGACCTGCGCGCCGGGGTCCTGGCCGGATGCCCGGCGCTGGTAGGCCTCCGACAGCCAGCCCGACGACCCGGCGGACAACGCCTGTGCACTGAAGAAGCTCTTGAGCTGCGGCGTCACCGCGGCGATCTGGCCCGCGTCCACGGCGTTGCCCGCACCGGCCAACGCGGACGCGACACCCACCAGCGCGGAGAAGCCGGAGTTGGACGACGACGGGTCGGTCATGCCGTAGCTGAACGCCTTGCGCCCGGCCTGGTCGGCGATCTCGCCCCAGCCGACCCGCTTGTCCGCCCACCCCAACCGCTTCGCCGACGCCCCGGACAGGCCGAGCACCACCGGCGAACTCATGATCTTGACCTGGTTGCCGAGTCGTTTCGCGGCGTCCGGGATGCCCGCCGGGTAGCGGTTGGAGGAGAACCAGACGGCGTCGTACTTGCCGTCCACCTCGCCGTTCGCCAGCGCCTCCGCGCCCTCCAGGGTGCCGGTGAAGGTGAACTTCACCTCGATCCCGGTGGCTTTGGCGGCCTCGTCCAGCACCGGCTGCATGTCGGTCAACTCGCTGCCCGCGAGCACCCGCAGCACGCCTGGTTCCGCCGGGCCGACCGGCGCGGCCGGGTCCGGGTACGGGTCGTCGGTGCACCCGGCCAGCAGCGCGGCGAGCACGAGCCCCGTCCCCACGAGCGCAGTCCTCATCTGTCCCCCTCGACCGCCGCCGCGTCGTGCGAGCGGCGCAAGTGCTCTTCGGCGCGGCGGATCTCGTCCGACAGCGACTCGACGGTCACCGCCATCGTGCGCACCGCGTCCGCCCGGTAGCCGTCGACCGCGTCGATCGCCGCGTAGATCCGGTCGAACGACGCGCGGATCGTCTCCACCGCGACCGCCGGGTCGCTGCTCGCCCGGCGGATCTCGGCGCTCTGCAGGTCCAGCAACTCGGTGTTGGCCCGGATGAGGCCGTCCGTGGTGGCCTGCAACGCGGCGACCTCGTCCAGTACTTCGCGTTGGCTCGCCAGGGCGCCGCTGACCAGCAGCGCGGTGCGCAACGCGGCCACGGTCGTGGACACCGCGCGTTCCACGCCCCGGATCAGCTCGTCGTTGTTGCGGCGCACCAGGTCCAGCGCCAGGTAGCCCTGCGCGCTGACCGCGAGCTGGGTCAGCAGGTCCTGGTGGCGTTGCCGGATCGGGTGCTGCACGTCGGCGCGCAATGCGCGTGCTCTTGCCGGGTCGGTCAGGTCGAACACGTCGGCCTGCCGGTCGATCGCCGCGTCCACCGCCTCGGCGAACGCGGCGGCCTCGGACAGCTTGCCCATGGCCCGCCACAGCCGCTCCCGCTCGCCCTTGATGGCGGCGTTGTCGCGGCGCAGCTGGTCCTGCCGGTTGCGCAGGTCCACGACCAGCGCGTTCACCGGCTCACCCGCGGCGCGGTAGCGGTCGAGGGCCTTCTTCGCGGCGTTGGCGGCGGGGAAGACCTTCAGCAGCTTGCGGCCGGTGATCGGCAGCTTGCTCGGGTCCAGTTCGGCGACCGTGCGGCGCAGCCCGGACAGCGAGGTGGTGACCTGCACCTGCGGCGAGTTGTCGCGCAACGCGCGGGCCGAGCGGTCCAGCATCGCGCCCGCCACGCCCGCCGCGGCACGCATGTCCGCCTCGCCCACCGCGAGCACGTCGTCCAGCACGGTGGTGAACTCCGGTGACCGGACGTCCAGCGCCTGCAGGCGTTCGGCGAACCGCTCGGCCCGGCGGTCGATGTCCTCGCGCACGTCGTCGCCGAGCGCGACCAGCCCGGCCGCGCGTTCGACCGGGATCGGGGCCACCGGTTCCGGCGGGGTGAGGGTGAAGTCGTCCATCACTTCGCGACCGCGTCGAGCAGGCGTTCCAGCGTCTCGAACGACGGCGGCTCGACCGCGTCCACCAGGTCGGTGGGCGCCTTGTCCCCGACCACCTCGGCGAACACGCGCGGGTCGCTGGTGCGGAAGCCGAACGTGGCGGCGAGCTTGGCCAGCTCGGGGTCGGTGCTCAGCAGCCGTCCCACCTGGTCGCCCTTGTCGGACAACGGGACCAGCGTGTGCTTGGAGTAGACCGTCGGCGCGAGGTAGAGCAGGCGCATGTCCTGGCGGATCGAGCCGTCGGCGCGCAGCACGCGGTCGAGGTACTGGGACTCGTAGATCAGCGCCAGCGGCGTCTTGCCCATGCCGGCCGCGAGGTAGTCCTCGAACGGGCCCTCGGTGCTGTTCTGCGTGTAGCCCTGGTCGCGGAAGAGCCTGGCGACGTCGGGCAGGACGGTCGCCTCCTGTTCCGGCGTGCCGACCACGGTGTTGCCGTTGGCCACGAACGACACGATCGACAGGTACATCGCGGCGGAGTTCGACTCGCCCGGGTTGGTCGTGGTGATGAGGACGTTCTTCCGCGCCGGGTAGGCGGTGTTGCCGGGCAGCTGGTCCCAGCGGGTGCCCGCCTTGGTCAGCTCCAGGTACTTGGCCACGTCGAGCACCTGGTAGTCGCCCGCGCCCTTGGTCACCACGCCGGCCGCTTGCAGCAGCTGCACGATCGGCTCGAACGTGGCCACGGCCATCGGCGACTGGAACGGCGTGTAGGCGGCGGTCGTCTTGCGGTCGCGCTGGATCCGCTGCGCGGCGGGCGAGGACGCCGGGAACGCGAACTCGTACTTGCCGAGGTCGAGGGAGGTGGCGATCTGCCGGGAGCCGGCCGTGTCCACCTCGACCTTCAGGCCGTGCCTGGCGAACGCGTCGACCACGCGCTGATCGCTGAAGAAGGCCAGCTTCTCGGACCCGGTGACGCCGCGCACGGTGGTCAACTCACCTTGCGCGCCGCCCTGTGCGTCGTCCGAAGGGCTCCACACGACCACCGCGACGACGGCGGCCAACAACACCACGGCCAAGCCGATGGACAACCGGCGCTTCACTGGACCCGCTCACCCCCGTGTTCACCCTGATCATCTCGCCCGCTCGACTCGTTTGACGCGCGAAGCGGCGATCAGCGGGCGAAGGATTGGTGAACGGAAGGTGTCGATCTCGCATACACCGCGGCGATCAGCGTAACCGCGCACGCGACGTGAGCGGCCGTGCGCGGTGAGGTGATCTCGGCGAGCGCCGGGCCGGTCAGCGCGCCGACGAACGTCGCCACCGCTTCCCCGGTGAACAGCACCGCGCTGACCCGCCCCAGCACTTCGGTGGGCGTCACGCGTTGGACGGCCGTCTGCGTGACCGTCAGGACCGCGGAACCGGACAGGCCGATGAGCACGGCGGTCGGCAGGGCGTAGGTCAGCTCTCCGGAGCTGAAGAGCAGCACGGAACCCGCGGAGGTGGCGACGAGCGCGCCGGCCAGGAGGGGGCCGGTGGGCAGTCGGTCGACCAGGGAGCGGCTCAGGGGCGCGCCGAGCAGGAATCCGACACCCAGTCCGGACAGCACGAGCCCGACCGCCGCGCTGCCGCCGAGGGTGGTGATGCCGAACGGGACCAGCAGTGCGCTGAGCGAGGCGTTCGCGGTCAGGAAGACGGTGCTGACGACGAGGAGCGATGAAGCTGTTCGTTCCGACCGGAGGAACGCGAGCCCTTCGGCCAGTTCCCTGCCCACGCCGCCCGTCTTGTTGCCGCGTGGGCGCTTGGACATCAACGCGATCAGGCCGGCCGAGACCAGGTAGCTGACGACGTCCGCCAGCACCAGCGCGTGGAAGCCCACCAGGATCATCAGGGCGCCGCCCAGTGGTGCGCCGACGAGCCGGGCCACGCCGTCGCTGAGGGAGTTCAGGGCGTTCGCGCCGCTCAACGCCGTGCCGGTGCCGACGACGACCGGTGTGTGCGCTTGGGCGGCCGGTCGGAACACCACCGTGCCGGTGCTCTCGATCACCAGCGCGACGTAGACGAGCCAGAGGTCGCCGGGATCCCGTGCGAGCAGCAGCAAGGCGACGGCGGCTGCGCGCAGCACGTCGGCCGCCAGCATCACCCGCCGCCGGTCCCACCGGTCGACCAGCACTCCCGCGACCGGCCCGAGCAGCACCGGCGGCAGGAACTCCGCCGCCAGCGCCACACCCGTCGCCATCAGCGAGCCGGTGAGCCGGAAGACGTGCGCGGGCACGGCCACCACGAGCAGCCAGGTGCCGAACACGCTGACCGTCCGTGCCGCCCAGAGCAGCCGGAAATCCCCCACGCGCAACGCCGTCAGCACACGACCCACCCCCGGTGTGACTATCTCTACAAGATAGTCACACCGGCTAGTGTTCTGACAAGATTGGTCGTGTGGGACACGAACTGGGTCAACGGCTCCGAGCCCTGCGTGCCGCGAGCGGACGCACGGTGGCCGCCGTCGCCGCCGACGCGGGCCTCTCGGTGCCGTACGTGGCCAACCTGGAGAACGGCCGGGGCAACCCGACCACCGACGCGCTCACCCGGCTCGCCGAGGCGCTGGGCACCCGCCTGACCATCGGCTTCACCGACACCGACACGGCGCCCACCGAACTACCCGCCGCGCTGGTCCGCCTGGGCCGCACGTCGAGGTTCCGCCGCGACGTGCGCGTGCTGGCGGAGGCCACCGGTCAGGACACGACCGAGCTGGCCGGCCGACTGCTGGACGTCCTGGCCCGCCTGTCCGGCCTCACCGACCGCGACCTCACCGAACCCGACTGGCTGCGGCTGCTCGACGCCCTGCTGCTCATCAGCCTGCACCCGAACACCGGCAAGGCCGGGCCGTAGGCGTGCCGGGCCGTAGACGTTCAGTAGGCCATGAAGAGGATCTCGTCACGGGAGTAGTCGTGCCCCGGGTGGTTCTCCTTCAGGTGCTGCTGGGTCTTCACCACCAGGTCGTCCTCGTCCTGGCCGGTGATCTGCGCTCCACAGGGGCAGGTGATGTTGCGCTTCATCGCATCCTCCGCTGGTGATCTACACGTCGACTCTACTGACGACGGCGTGGATGTCGACCGGTTCCCCGCAGGTGCCGTCAGCCCGCCGCGCGCAACACTGCCGCCACCAGCCGGTGGTTCTCCGGCGCACCACCGCCACCGCCCGCGACGAACCGGCGTCGGGTGTAGCTGTAGGCGATCCCGCTGCGTGGATCGGCGAACGCCTGCGCGCCGACCGCACCGCTGTGCCCGAACGCGTCCGCGCCCAGCACCGGGTACCGCACGCCCTGCGCCTCGAAGC
The DNA here is from genome assembly GCF_009769385.1 of Saccharothrix deserti. Taxonomy (GTDB): domain Bacteria; phylum Actinomycetota; class Actinomycetes; order Mycobacteriales; family Pseudonocardiaceae; genus Actinosynnema; species Actinosynnema deserti. Next base: position 60,706 of record NZ_ML775961.1, on the reverse strand, counting down.
CGAGCAGGAAGTGGTCCCGCTCCCCCGTCACCAGATCGACGCCGGCGCAGTGGCGTCGGGTGAACTCCGCGAGCACGTCCGGCTTGAGCAACGGCCCCCGCCCGTCCACGGAGCTGATCACCGCCGCGTACATCCCGGCCAACCCGCGCGTTGCCGACACCGGCCGCCGACGCCTGCCCCAAAGCACGCACCTCCCGCCTGTTGGCGAACTCGACCAGGTCCAACGGCGTGTTGAACGCGAGAGCCGTGAGTCCCTTCGGCACCTCCGACGGCGGGGAGACCATCGGCTGCACCGGCGCGTAACGGGGCTCCAGCTCCTCCGGCAGCCCGAGGTAGAAGTCCAGGCCGTACGGCGACCGCACGCGCTCCTCGTACACCTCCTGCAACGTCCGCCCGGTCACCCGACGCACCACCTCACCCGTCAGCGCGCCGATCACGAAGGCGTGGTAGCCGTACCCGTCCGTCCACAACGGACGTTCACCGGCCAACCGCTCGGCGAGCAGCCGGTCGTCCGCCGACTCCGCCGCGCCGAACCCGCCCGGCACGCCGACGAGCCCGGCACGGTGCGCGAGCAGGTCCCGCAACGTCAGCCGTTCCTTGCCACCGGCCGCGAACTCGGGCCAGTACGACGCCACCGCGCGGTCCAGGTCCAGCACGCCGTCCTGCACCAGCAGCGCGACCACGAGGTACGCCGCGCCCTTGCCGGACGAGTACAGCGCGAGCAACGCGTCCTCTTCCAGCCCCGCCCACAGGTCGACCACCCGACGTCCGTGGTGGTGCACGGCGAGCTGGGCGCCGAGACCCGGCTCGGCGGCGACCACCGCCGCGAACTCGTCGCGCACAGCCTCGAAACCGGGCGCGACCGCACCTTCGACGGCCATCACGCGGCCGCGACCGCGCGGGCGAACCGGACCACACGCTCGGCCTGCACACGGGCCGCGGCGCGCACGGTGTCGTCCACGGGCGCGGTGCCTCCCGCGTCGTGGTGCGAGGTGCCGTACGGGTTGCCGTCGGCGAACTTGTCCGGGTGCGTGTAGCCGGGTGCCACCACGATGCCGCCGAAGTGGTGGAACGTGTTCGTCAGCGCCGGCAACGTCGACTCGTGACCGCCGTGCAGCGTGCCGGTCGAGGTGAAGCCGCTGTAGACCTTGTCCGCCAGCAGCCCCTGCTGCCACACGCCGCCGAGCGTGTCGAGGAACTGCTTGAGCTGCGAGGCGACGTTGCCGAACCGGGTCGGCGTGCCGGCGGGCGAAGCTCGTCGTGCCGACCGAGCGCGGGCGCGCCCAGATGGACCGGTCCGACGCGATCGTGGCCGCCATCGAGCAGCGCCTCGCCGAACGCGTCGGCGAGGACGCGTTCGGCGAGTTCAAGCGGCTGTTCCGCCAGGTCGCCGAGGACCAGCGGTCCTGGAGGGCCTGAGCTACCGCCGGCGCAGGACGCGCGGGTCGGCGTCGAGGTCGTCGCCCAGGCGCAGGGTGATGAACTCGTTGTTGTCCGGTTTGCCCGGTGTGCGGCCCGACGAGGACGGGAAGTTGTTGTCGTTGAGCACGCCGATGGTGCGGTCGTCCAGGATCACCACGTCCTCGATCGTGGTGAACGGGAAGGTGAAGGTCTCGCCGAAGCCGCCGACCTTGCGGGGGTTGGCGATGTCGAGCAGGTCGGCCACGAGGGTCTTGTCCAGCTTGCCGTCGTGGTCGCGGTCCCGCTTGTCGGCCAGGTAGACGCGCTTGACGCGGGCGTCCACGCCCTGCGCGCCGTCCCGTTCGATCACCAGCAGCCGGTTGCGGTCCACGGTGATCGCGTCGCCGATCGCGTGCTCCGGCTTGTCCAGCTGGTAGGTCCAGTGGGCGCCGGTGTACCGGCCGCGCTCCAGGTCGAACTCGTTGAGCCGCAGGGTGCCGGGCTGGTCACCGGCGACCGTGCCCTCCAGCAGGGCGTCCAGCGTGCGGCCGTCGACGGACAGCGCCAGGCCCTCGTACCCCTTGCTGCCGCCGAGGTTCGGCGTGCCCGCCGGGTTCTCCGGGGCGAAGACGCCGGGCAGCGGCACGGGCGGGGCGAGCAGTCGACCCGCGCGGTCGAAGTGCAGCAGGTACGGGCCGAACTCGTCGCCCATCCAGTAGCTGCCGTCGTTGGCGCGCACGATCGACTCCACGTCGAAGTCCGCGCCGGTCAGCACCCGGTCGGGTCGGGTCAGCGGGAACGGCACGTGCCCGTTCGGGTCGGTCAGCGTGACGCCGCCGACCACGTCCACCGCGCCGGTGGTGAAGTCCGGGCCGATCCGGTGCACGCGCAGGGTGAAGTCGGCGCTGTTGGCCTTGGTGCCGAAGCCGTTGTCGGACAACACGTCGAACGTGCCGTCGGCGTTGCGCAGCACACCGCTGAAACCCTGCACCGGCTGGTCGGCGAACGGCGGCACGATCCCGTTGACCGGGGCCGTGCCGAGCGCCGCGCCGGACGGCTCGCTGGCCGGCACGAACGTCGCGGCGGGCAGCGCGGCGAACCCGGTCAGCGTGGCGCGCCCGAAGTCGTGGCGGCCGGTGGGCTCGGCCGACCCCGGCACCGCCACCGATGCCAGGACGAGCGCGGACAGTCCGATGACCAGCGGTCTCCTCATAGCGTTCCGTTCTGCCGTGGCGCGCCCTCTCGGGGCACGCGGTGCGCGGAACGCTAGGAGCGGCCGGTGAACATCCGGTGTCTTGCGAGGTCACGTCCGGTGGACCGCAGTGATCCGTGCAGATCGGTTCGCACACGCCTCGACTCGGCCGGTCGGGCGTCAGGACAGGCGGCTGCTCTCGCGCGACACGGGCGAACCGGGACCGGCCGTCAGGTCGCCGACGGCCCGCTTGTCCAGCAACGTCAGGAACGCGTCCACCAGAGCGGGGTCGAACCGGGCGCCGCGTCCGGACCGCAGTTCGCGCACCGCCTGCTCGTGCGTCAACGCCCGCCGGTGCGGGCGGTCGGCGCGCATCGCCGCCCACGCGTCGCACACGGACAGGATCCGCGCCTCGATCCGGATGTTCTCCCTGGTGAGGCCGGCCGGGTAGCCGGCGCCGTCCCAGCGCTCGTGGTGCTGGCGGATCACTTCCGCCACCTCGCCGTGGTCGGGCAGCACGCGGACCATCCGAGCGCCGCTGTCCGGGTGCTCCTGCAGGAGGTGCCACTGCTGGTCGGTGAGCGGACCGGATTCGGTGAGCAGGTCGTCCGGCAGCACGATCATGCCGACGTCCAGCAGCCGTCCCGCGCGGTGCGCGGTGCGGATCTCGCCCGGGTCGCGCTTCAGGTGCTCGGCGACGGTCCGCGCCCACTCGGCGATGGCCAGGCTGCGCCCGGGACTCGCCACGCGCAGGTCGACCAGGTCCGCGACCTGGTTCAGGTAGTCCACCGCGACGTCCTCCCGGTGTTCGGTGAGCGATGTGCCACCGGCGACCGCGCGGTCACGGCCAAGGTCCTTGGCCAGGTACAGCGCGCGGTCAGCCGCCGACACCAACGCGGACGCGGTGCCGTAGTGCGGCGCGAACGCGGCGGTGCCGGCCGAGAGCGTAACCGTCATCGAACGCCGACCACTCACGGCGATCGGATGGTGTGCGACACCGTGCCTCAGCCGTTCGGCCAACCGGTGCAGGTTTTCGGCGTCCACACCGGTCGCGATCAGCGCGAACTCCTCCCCGCCGTACCGCGCGAGCACGCGGTCCGGCCCGGCGACGGCGCGCAGCCGGTTCGCCACCTCGACCAGCACCCGGTCGCCCGCCGGGTGCCCGAACCTGTCGTTGATCGACTTGAAGCGGTCGACGTCGAGGATCACCACGCCCAACGGCCTGCCGGCGCGCCGGGCCCGCGCCACCTCGTCCGCCAACCGCGCCTCGAAGTACCGGCGGCTGCGCAGCCCGGTGAGGCTGTCGGTGATGGCGAGGCTGCGCTGGTCCACGATCAGGCCCGCGAGCCGGGTCGCGGTCAACGCGAACAGCACCGCGCACCCCGCCGCGATCACCGGCACGTCCCGGCGCACGCCGTGCGCGTGCTGCACCACCAGCATCACCGGTCCGATCAGCGCACCCGCCGACAGGAACCCCAGCCGTGGCCAGCTCAGCCGCAGCGCGGGCACGTCGACCGCCTGCGCGATCCGCCCCATCGACGGGTGCAGGGCGCACGCGCCCAGCGCCAGGTTGCCGGTCAGCCAGACCGCGTCCAGGAAGTTGCCCGCCGCGTAGCTGACGCTGAGGCGTTGCAGCACGTACACCGTGTCGGCGGCGAGGGTCGCGGCCAGCCAGAAGGTGAGCAGCATGAACGACACGTCACGCCGGCCGCCGCCGAACAGCAGCCGCAGCGAGACCAGCAGCAGCACCAGGTCCATCGACGGGTACGCCAGCGACGTCATCTCGACCAGCATCGGCGTGCCCAGGCGCGTCTGCGGGCCGATCACGAACACCCACGACAGCAGGCCCGCGACCACGGTGAGCGAGGCCGCGTCGAGCAGGCTCGGCAGGTCGCGGGCCGCGCGGCGTTGCCGGATCAGCATGAGCAGCCCGACCACGACGAGCGGGTAGTGGCCGAGGTAGAAGACGTCCGCGAGCGACGGGTAGTTCGTCTCGTTCAGCACGTAGTGCGAGGCGTAGAACGTGGTGTCGGCCAGGGCGGCGATCAGTTGGCCCACCCCGAGCACGGTCCACGGCGCGCGGGGGTCGGGCTTGTTGCGGCGGACACCCCACCACACGGCGAGGGCCGCGGACGTGCTCACCGCGCAGTAGACGACCACGCGCAGCGGGACCGTGCCGACGAAGATCGGCAGGGCGTAGTAGACGACGATCGACAACAAGCCGAAAACCAGGTAACCGATCCACAGGTGGTGCTGCTTTTCGATCGGGATTCCGCGGTTTTCGACCGACGTGACTCCGGCGACGCGCAATCCCCGCTCTCCCTACTGCGACCCACGACGACGACACTGGCGACAACACTGGTGTTCGGCAAGGCGGAGCCATGAGACCGGCACCGGGGAGTCCGCGTCAATCCCTGTTGCCGAGTCTTCATCCGCGAAACCGTGCCGCACGCGCATCCGCACGCGCTCGGACGCGTCGATAGGGTGCATATTTGTCATGCCTGTCGACGATGACGGGACGGCCCGGATGAGGGGTGGCGATGGCGGAGAACGCGGCAGGCCTGCTGGAGCGGGTCCGGGACGAGCTGAGGGGCGACGGGGGTGCGAACCGGCTGGTGCCGTCGATCGCCCGCGGCGAGGCGCCACCGGCCACGTTGAAGGTGTTGGCGGCCGAGGAGCACCGCATCGTCCGGAGCGATTGGCGAGCGTTCCTCACGTTGGCCGCCCAGTCGACCGAACCGGCGCAGCGCGAGTTCTTCGCGGCGGTCGCGGGAGGCGAAGGACTGGCGTTGGGCAAGTTGTCCGATTTCGCCGCCGCGTGCGGTCTGACCCCGGATGACGTGGCCGCGCACCGGCCGTTGCCGGGGTGCCAGGCATATCCGTCGTACGTGGCCAGGCTGGCGTTGGACGGAAATCCGCATGACGCGCTCCTCGCGATTCTGGCGAACTTCGCGGAATGGGGCGGCTATTGCGCGGCGATCGCCGCCGCGCTGCGTGAGCACTACGATTTCGACGACGCCGGCTGTGCGTTCTTCGACTTCTTCGCCGAGCCCGCGCCGGAGTTGGACGCCCTCGGGCTGCGTGCGCTTGACCAGGTACTCGCGACCGGCTGGGAGCCGTCCGGGGCGCTGCCCGCCGCGCTCCTCCTGCACTCCTACGAACTGATGTTCTGGAACACACTCGCCGACCTCCCCTAACCCGAGAGTCGAACCTCCAGGTCTCGTGAGTCGAACCTTCGGGTCGCGAGAGTCGAACCTCCAGGACCACTGAGTTCTACGTTCAGGTACCCCTGATCGTTCACCTCACGCATCCTGAGCGTTGAACTCGGGGTACGTGAGCGTTCGACACACCGGACCTGGAGGTTCGACTCTCGCGCTAGTGGGGGACGGAGGGGTGGGCGTTCCAGTTCTCGGGCAGGTCGGGGCGGCCGAACAGGTAGCCCTGGGCGTAGGCGCAGCCGGCGTTGCGCAGCCAGTCGGCCTGGGCCTGCGTCTCGATGCCCTCGGCCACGGCGTGCGCGCCCAGCACCTCCGCCAGGTCGATGATGCAGCGCACGACGCCCGCCGTGCGGCCGGTCTCGGAGAGGGCGCCGGTGAACGACTTGTCGATCTTCACCACGTCGAACGGGTACCGCTGCAGGTAGCTCAACGACGAGTACCCGGTGCCGAAATCGTCCAACGCGACCCGCACCCCGGTCTCCCGCACCTCCATCAGCCCGCGCATCGCCGCGCCGTCGGCCCACACCGACTCGGTCACCTCGATCGTCAACCGCTCCGGCGGCAGCCCGGTCGTCTTCAACACCCGGTCCAACGACGGCAGGAACGCGGGCGCGGACAGCTGCCGCGTCGACACGTTCACCGTCACCCCGAGCGCACGCCCCTGCTCACGCCACCGCATGGCCTGTTCGCACGCACCGGCCAGCACCTTGTTGCCCAGCGGCACGATCAGCCCGGTCTCCTCGGCCAGCCCGATGAACTCACCGGGTCCGAGCAGCCCGTGCCCCGGACGCTGCCACCGCACCAACGCCTCCGCGCCCGCCACCTCCGACGTCGCGAGGTCCACGATCGGCTGGTAGTGCAGCACCAGCTGCCCGTCGGACACGGCCGTGCGCAGGTCGGCCTTGTCCCGCTGCCGGGCCAGCACCTGCTCCCCCATCTCCGGCCGGAACAGCCGGATGCGCCCGCCGCCCTCCCGCTTCGCCACGTACATCGCGGTGTCCGCGTCACGCAGCAGGTCCGCCGTACCGGCACCGGGTGACGACACCGCGATGCCGATGCTGGCCCGGATCACCGTCTCGTGCCCCAGCCCGGTCAACGGCCGCGCCAGCTCGGACAGGATGCGGGTGGCCAGCCGCGCCGCTTCGCGCACGTCGTGACCGGGCGCGAGGACGGCGAACTCGTCGCCGCCGAGCCGCGCGGCGGTGGCCACGGGTCCGACGGCCCGGCTGATCCGCTCGGCCGCCGACACCAGGTACCAGTCGCCTGCCTCGTGCCCCTCGGCGTCGTTGACCTCCTTGAACCCGTCGAGGTCCATCACCAGCAGGCCGACCGCCTCACCGGCCGGCAGCGCCTGGTCCACCAGGTGCAGGAAGTGGGTGCGCCCGGCGAGCCCGGTCAGCTCGTCCCGCTCGGCGCGGGTGCGCAACGCGTCCTCCCACTCCCGGCGTTTGCTCACGTCCAGCGCGGTGACGACGGTGTGCTGTTCGGAGACGTGCTCGACCGGCACGGCGTGCACCGCCAGCACGCCGGTCGAGCCGTCCGCGCGGGTGACGCCGACCTCCACCGCGTCGTCGGCGGAACGGCAGCCGTGGTCGCAGCGCGAGATGTCCGGGCCGTGCGGGCACGGCACCCGCCCCGGCTCGCCCGCCGGCCACGCCAACAGCTCCCGCGCCCGGTCGTTGTGCAGTCGGGGCGCGCCGTCGGCGTCGAGCAGCACGAGGCCGATCGGGCTGGCCCGCACCACCGCCTCGACGGTGCGGTGCGCGTCCTCCACGAGCCGCGCCGAGCGCACGGTCTCGTGCAACGCCATCGCGCCGACCACGAGCCCCACCAACGGCATCAGGACGGACGCGACGAGCGGACCGGTCACCGCGACGGGCTCGACCGTGATCCACACTCCGAACCCGAGCAGGTACCCCAGCAGCGCGGGCACCGACTTGAGCGGGAACCGTTCGGAGTCGCCGCGCAACGCGCGCCGCACGGTCACCGCGAACAGGAAGCTGATGACGGGCTGCGGGGACGGCAGCACGAACACCGCGCCGTGGGCGATCACGCCTTCCACCAACGCGACCAGCCAGGTGTCCCGCTTCGGGCGCAGCCACCACGACGCCAGCACGACCGGCACCAGGAGGGCAGGCAGGAAGCGGGCGTGCCCGGTGCCGACGAAGAGCAGCTGCAACGCGAACGCGACACCGCTGAGCCAGGCGAAGGCCTCGGTCAACCGTCTGATCCGGCACAGCCCGGCGTGACCGGGCGCCGACAGCGCGTCGTCCACCACGGCGCGGGTTGGACGAGCCACGCCCGGTTACCCCCAAGTCAAGTGGCGGTCGACTGAACATCCCTCGCGGAAGATCGAACTATCCATACCGACGTTCACAGTCGGCAACCGCCATTCGGGTGAGTCCACTGTGGACCGCGCTACTCGGGGGCAGAGGGGTCAGGAGCTCGGCGTCGGCTCGTGCGGCGGTTCGGCGTCGGGCAGCGGATCGGGCGTGGTCTTGGCGAGGTCGGCCGCGATCACCTTGGCTTCGTCGATCCTGCGCTGCGACTCGGCCAGCCGCTCGTCCTCCTCGGGCGTCTCCACCCGGTACGCGTCGACATCGCGTTCGTCGTCGGCCATGCGACCAGGGTTTCCGCACACTCCACCGCCAAACTTGGACACCGGCTCCGCGGCGGGTTACCGTCGATAAGAGCCCGCTGGTTCGTAAAGCCGCCGAGGAGATCCGATGTCGAGCACGACGACCGCGCCACCCCGCCCGTCCGCGCGGCGGCGGGTCAGCTTCACGGCGGTGCTGCTGACGGTGACCGCACTGCTGTTCTGGGTGCCGTGGACGGGGTTGCTCGCGCCGGGCGCGGACTGGCCGTGGCCGGTGCAGGTCGTCGGCACGGCGTTCTTCGTGGTGACGTCGGTGGCGTTCCCGCTGCTGCTGGTCCGCGCGCACGGCCGCCGGCACTCCGACCGGGCCGCCCGGATCGCGCACCTGATGCTGGGCGTGGCGTGGGTGTTCTTCGCCTGGACGCTCATCACGCACGTGCTGCGGCTCGTGCTGGCGGTCGCGGGCGTGGACAACCCGTTCCGGGCCCGGTTCGTCGCGGTGGTGCTGCTGGTCGTCGGCCTGGCCCTGGTCGGGTACGGCATCCGCGAGGCGCGCCGGGTGCCCCGGATCAGGCGGACCGACGTGGTGCTCCCCCGGCTGGACGAGGCGTTCGACGGCCTCACCGTCGCGGTGCTCGCGGACACCCACTACGGCGCGATCGACCGCACCCGGTGGAACGAGGGCACGGTGGCGGCGGTCAACGAGCTGAACGCCGACGTCGTCGTCCACGTCGGCGACATCGCGGACGGCACGGTGGCGCAGCGCCGGGGCCAGGCCGCCGCGCTGGGCGACGTGCGGGCGCGGCACCGGTTCTACGTGTCCGGCAACCACGAGTACCTCAGCAACGCGCAGGCGTGGCTGGAGCACATGACCGAGTTGGGCTGGACGAGCCTGCACAACCAGCACCGGGTGCTGGAACGCGGTGACGCTCGGCTGGTGTTCGCGGGCGTGGACGACATCACCGCCGCGCACTCCGGCGAACCGGGCCACCGCGCGGACCTCGACGCCGCGCTGGCCGGCACCCGCGCCGACGACCCGGTGGTGCTGCTGGCCCACCAGCCGAGCGAGATCGGCAAGGCGGTGGCCGCCGGCGTCGACCTCCAGCTGTCCGGCCACACGCACGGCGGCCAGATCTGGCCGTTCCACCTGCTGGTGCGGCTCCAGCAGCCGGTGCTGTCCGGGCTGAGCCGCCACGGCGAGCGCACCCGGCTCTACACGAGCCGTGGCGCCGGTTTCTGGGGTCCGCCGCTGCGGGTCTTCGCGCCGAGCGAGATCTCCCTCCTCACGCTGCGGGCGGCCGGCTGAGTGGTCCGTTTCGGGAGTTCTCGGAAGTTCGTCGTGGGTTGATCACGCGGCAGTGGGGAGCTTGGCGGTGGTCGCCTGCTGTTCGTGCCGGCTGCCGCGCCGGCGGAGGGTGTTGCGGCGGCGTTGCTGCAGGCGTCGGCCGGCCGCGCCGGTGACCCGGTCGAGGTAGATGGCGAGGATGACGACGGCGAGGCCGCCTTCGAAGCCGGTGCCGATGTCGAGTTGGGTCACGCCGCGGACGACGACCCCGCCGAGCCCGGCCGCGCCCACCATGCCCGCGACGACGACCATGGAGAGAGCGAGACGGCGGAGGACTCCGGACGTGGCGGCGGCACTACGGCGTGCGGTTCGACTACCCGCCCCCAGAACCAGCGGATATCTTCAAGCAGAGCTGGAACGGCTAGGGCTCGGCACTTCATGACGGCCCCCACGGGTAGCCCGCCATGACCGACACGACGAACAAGCCGTTGTTCTACACGGTGTCCGAGGCGGCGAAGGTCTTACGGGTGGACGCCAACACGATCTACAGGGCGATCCGTGAGGACGCGTCCCCCGCGGTGAAGATCCGCACCCGGTACATCGTCCCAGCCAAGGCGATCGAGGCCTTGGCCTCCGGCGCGACGGAGACGGGCGGGGTGCTCGACGTGGCCGCGATGGTGCAGCAGCGGCGCATGGAGCGAGAGCCGGCGCAGCGGTGGCGGTGAAGCCGCTCCTGGGTTCAGCGACACCGCCCGCCCGGCTATCCGGTCAGCACGTCCCACCGGCCCTCCCACCGCACCACGTGGGAGTCCTTTACCGCGTGGTGACGTGTGTCGGGGTTCCGAGGCCGCGCCTTCACGACCGCCATGTACTCGGCGTACCGCTTCTCCACGTTGTCGCGGAACCAGTCGCCCGGCACCGGGTAGTACGCCGGCTCCTCGCCCTCCAGGTCCACGAAGACCACGGCGTTGGTGTCCGGGGACAGCGGCTTGTACGCGTCGGTGATCTGCCAGTCGCCGGACCGGCGACCGAACACCTGCACCAGCAGGCCGCCGACCTTCAGCCGGTAGCGGCGCGGTTCCTTCCGCAACTCGATCGTCAAGCCCGTCTTCACCATCGCCTCGGCGGCGGTGCGGTACACGGCGTAGGCGTGGACCTGGTCGTTGGTCAGTTCGGCGAGGCTCACGCGCGGTTCCCCCTGCGGTCGGTGGCGACGGTCCGCCGATGATCGTCCGGCGGCCGGTGGCGGTCAACGCAACGTGCGGAGTTGGCTCGACGAACCGGGGCACCGGCCCGCCCCGTCGCGGGGTCGGGCCGCTGCCGTGTCGTCAGCCTCGCGAGGTCGCCGCGCGGCACGCGGCGCACCAGTCGAACCACACGCCGATCGAGCGGAAGCCGTCCATCACCACGACCTCGTGGCCAGCCTCTAGGTCGTGCACGACCTCCTCGTTGGCCTGCACGGCGTGTACGCCCCCGAAGATCGTGCGGCCGTCTGCCGGTGCTTCTCGCGGCCCCCGCGCACAAGTCCGGAACGTCGCCTGCGCGGTGGTGGGGGTGGATGTCGTCGGTCATCACTTGCTCCGACTGGTCGGAATCGGGGCCGGGTTCGGCCTTCACTGCTTCCGCAGCTCCCAGGTCGCAAGCAACAGGACCGCCGCGCGCGGCCTACGCAGGCGTGGACACTTGGTCGTCACCGAGCACGCGGTACAACAGCATGTGAACACCCGGAAAGGGTTGATCCCAGCGGGGATCGGCTCCTCCCCACGGTTAAAGCCGGGGGTATCCGCCGATTGGAGTTTCGATGACCGCGTGGTCAGGCGAGCATCAGTCCGGCGCCGACGGCGATCACCACGGCCACGACCACCACTGTCGCGCCGGGCACCATCCTGTGGGACAGCGGGGTGCGTCCGTCCCGCACCGCGTGCAGAACCCTGGTGTAGCGCCGCGGCCCGAGTACCAGGACGGTGCAACCGGCGATCGCCATGAGCAGCAGGCCGAGCCATGGCGGCAATGAACGCCCGTGCGTCATCAGGGCGCCGACCACCATGGTCCCGAGCCCCGTGCGCTGCCACGCGAGGAAGGTGCGCTCGGCCTGCGCACCCTCGTCCATCAGCCGCTCGTGCACTACTTTCCGACCTCGACGAGGATCACCAGCAGCCCGACTCCCGCGACGACGACCCCCAGACCGATGACCACGAGCCGGGGCATCTGCCCGGCCGGCAGCGAGCGGTTCTCCCGCAACGCGCGCTCGGCGCGATCCCATCGCACGTACGCGCCGATCGTCACCGTCATGGCGAGCAGCAGAAGTACCCCCGTGACCGCGATCCTGACCGGTCTGGGCCCGAAGTCGGGTACGAGACCGGACAACGCGACCGCCCCGGCCAGCAGCGCCAGCCCCGTGCGCAGCCAGGCGAGGAACGTCCGTTCGTTGGCGAGGGTGAACCGGTAGTCCGGGTCGCTCCCGACAGCTCGGATCGGGGGCCTGCGCCGTACCATCCGCACCTCCTGGCCGTTCGTGTGGCCGAGACGTTCCCCAGGAGCCGGCGGCGGCTAGTACGAACGGCGGCCGGGCGGCGGGGGCTCGTAGTCGTAGTCCTCGTCGTCGGGCACGTCGAACGGCAGTGGCCGGTTCGTCCACGAGTCGATGAGCACCACGATCCCGGCGCACACGATGACGACGATGCCGACCCAGGCCAGTCCACCCCAGACCATGACGCCCGCGATCAACACCAACGGCAGGACCATGAACAAGCAGAACGGGTCCACTTTCCCGAAATGCCGCCGTCCTCCGGAACTCGCCATCTACGCCCTCCCAGGTCAAGCGCCTCCCTGGGTGAACTTACGCGACGCGTTCCGCCGACCGATCAGCCGGTCGTCACCGACCGCGCTGTTCTCGGCCCGGGTACTGGCCGCGGGCGCCTTCGAAGGCCGTGCCGAGCACGGCCAGCAGGACCATGCCCGCGCCGAGCCCGAGGTGCAGGAGGTTGTCGGCGGGGTTGAACGGGGCGAAGTTCGCCGTGCCGCCGTCGTGGTCCATCGAGTGCACGACCGACCCGTAGACCCACAGCAGCACGTAGAGGAATCCGCCGGCGCCCAGGAACAGGCGGGAGGCGCCGCGCGTCCAGGCCGCCGCGATCCCGGCCACGCCGAACGCGAGGTGCAGCACGTTGTGCAGCACGGACACCTGGTACAGCCCGAACAGCATGGCCTCGGAGTGCGGTCCGGCGAACCCGATCCGATCGAGGCCCTCGGTCGCGCCCGGCACGAACCCCAGCACTCCGACCAGCAGGAACACCACCCCGACGAGCAGTGCGAGTGCCTGGACGGGACGACGGCGGGTGCCGACGCGTTCCGCTGAGGTCGTCATGGCTCTCCTCCGATCGGCCGCTGGAATCCCGCGTACCCGCGGTTCGCGGGGTCAAACGGATGGCATGCGAACTCACCCGGACGGGCCATCACCGCAGATGCGGACCTATACTGCCGCCTATGCCGAATCTGCGGATCAGCGAAGCCGCTGCCCTGTTGGGGGTGAGCGACGACACGGTGCGCCGGTGGATCGAGCAGGGTCGCCTGGCCGAGGTGCAGCTCGACAGCGGGCGCAAGGGTGTGGACGGCCGGGAGCTGGCGAAGTTCGCCCAACGCCTGACGGAGGCGCCCGAGCCCGGCGTGACGGTGGCCGCGTCGGCGCGCAACCGGATGCGCGGGATCGTCACCAGGGTCCTCAAGGACGGGGTGATGGCGCAGGTCGAGATGCAGGCCGGGCCGTTCCGGGTGGTGTCGCTGATGAGCCGTGAGTCGGCCGACGAGTTGGGCCTGGAGGTCGGCAGCGTGGCGGTCGCCTCGATCAAGTCCACGCACGTCGTCGTCGAGATCCCGGAGGCCTGATGCGCGCGCTCGTCCTGGTGGCGCTGCTCGCCGTGACAGGTTGCGGTGCCGACTCCGGTGGTGCCGACTCCGGTGGTGCGGAAGCCGGTGGGGCGGTGGCCGGGAAGGTCACCGTGTTCGCGGCGGCGTCGTTGACGGAGACGTTCACCCGGCTCGGCGAGGACTTCGAGGCCGCGCACCCCGGTGTGGAGGTCGTCTTCAACTTCGGCGGCAGCTCCGCGTTGGCCCAGCAGATCGCCCAGGGCGCGCCGGCGGACGTGTTCGCCTCCGCCGCGCCCGCCAACATGACGCAGGTCGGCGACGCGGGTGGGATCTCCGGCGAGGCCGTCACGTTCGCGCGCAACCGGCTGGAGATCGCGGTGCCCCGGGGCAACCCGGCGGGGATCACCGGGTTGGCGGACTTCGGCGACGCGGACGCCAAGATCGCGTTGTGCGCGGAGCAGGTGCCGTGCGGTGCGGCGGCGAAGCGGGCGTTCGAGGCGGCCGGGGTCACGGCGCGGCCGGACACGTTGGAGCAGGACGTGAAGGCCGTGCTGACCAAGGTGCGGCTCGGTGAGGTGGACGCCGCGTTGGTGTACCGGACGGACGTGCGGGCGGCGGGCGGCGAAGTGGTCGGCATCGAGTTCCCCGAGGCCGAGCGGACGGTCAACGACTACCCGATCGCGCCGTTGGCCAAGGCGCGCAACGCGGCCGGCGCGCGGGCGTTCATCGACCACGTCCGGTCCGACCGGGGCCGTGCCGTGCTCGCCGAGGCGGGGTTCGACGCGCCGTGACGTCGACCCGCCGTCGGGCCCGGGGCCGGCTGCCGGTGGTGCTGGTGCTGCCGGCCGTCGTCGGGCTCGCGTTCCTGCTGGTGCCGTTGGTGGGGCTGCTGGTCCGCGCGCCCTGGGACACGTTGCCGGAGCAGCTGTTCAGCTCGTCGGTCGGTGAGGCGCTGCGGCTGTCGCTGGTGTGCGCGAGCCTGGCGACGGTGGTGTGCCTGGTGCTCGGGGTGCCGCTGGCGTGGCTGCTGGCGCGCGGTGACGTGCCGGGGCGCGGGGTGCTGCGGGCGTTGGTGACGGTGCCACTGGTGCTGCCGCCGGTGGTGGGCGGGGTGGCGTTGCTGTTCGTGTTGGGCAGGCGCGGGCTGGTCGGGCAGTACCTCGACGCGTGGTTCGGCATCTCGTTGCCGTTCACCACCGCCGGGGTGGTGCTGGCGGAGGCGTTCGTGGCGATGCCGTTCCTGGTGATCTCGGTGGAGGGCGCGTTGCGGGCCGCCGACCCGCGTTACGAGGAGGCCGCCGCGACTCTCGGCGCGTCGCGGTGGTTGGCGTTCCGGCGGGTCACGTTGCCGTCGATCCTGCCGGGGGTGGTGGCGGGCACGGTGCTGTGCTGGGCGCGGGCGTTGGGCGAGTTCGGCGCGACCATCACGTTCGCGGGCAACTTCCCCGGTGAGACGACCACCATGCCGCTGGCCGTGTACCTGGCGCTGGAGACCGATCCGGACGCGGCGATCGTGCTGAGTGTCGTGCTGCTGCTGGTGTCCGTCGGTGTGCTGGCCGCGCTGCGCGACCGGTGGATCAGTGGTCCGTCGTGACGTTGCAGGCCGATCTGCGGGTCGCCCGTGGCGGGTTCCGCCTGGGTGCGGAGTTGGCGGTCCAGCCGGGTGAGGTGGTCGCCCTGCTCGGCCCGAACGGCGCGGGCAAGACCACGGCGCTGCGCGCGTTGGCCGGGCTGTTGCCGTTGACCGGTGGGCACATCCGACTCGGCGGGCGGACGTGGGACGCGCCGCCGGACGTGCTCGTGCCCGCCGAACGGCGTCCGATCGGTGTGGTGTTCCAGGACTACCTGCTGTTCGCGCACCTGTCGGCGTTGGAGAACGTCGCGTTCGGGTTGCGTGCGCGCGGTGCCGGACGTGCGACGGCGCGCGCCGAAGCGGCCCGGTGGCTCGACCGGGTCGGGTTGGCGGCGCACGCCAAGGCCAAGCCGCGCACGTTGTCCGGCGGACAGGCGCAACGGGTCGCCCTGGCACGCGCGCTCGCGACCAGCCCGGAACTGTTGCTGCTGGACGAACCCCTGGCCGCTCTGGACGCCGCCACCCGGTTGCACGTGCGCGCGGAACTCGGGCACCACCTGCGTGACTACCCCGGCCACACGCTGCTCGTCACGCACGACCCGTTGGACGCGATGGTGCTGGCCGACCGACTGGTCGTGCTGGAGCACGGCGAGGTCGTGCAGGAGGGCACGCCGACCGAGGTGGCACGTCGTCCGCGCACCTCCTACGTCGCCGATCTGGTCGGCCTCAACCTCTACCGCGGCACGGCGCACGGCACGACGGTCTCGCTGGACGACGGTGGCACGTTGACGATCGCCACCCCGGCTTCCGGGCCGGTGCACGTCGTGTTCCCGCCCACCGCGGTGAGCCTGCACCCCGAGCACCCGACCGGCAGCCCGCGCAACGCGTGGCGCGTCACCGTGGCCGGGATCGAGCGGCACGCGCACACCACGCGGGTGCGGCTGGACGGCGTGCCGCCCGTGCTGGCCGACATCACCACCGCGACCGTCGCCGACCTGCGGTTGCAGCCCGGTGACGAGCTGTGGGCCGCGGTCAAGGCCACCGAGACCCACGTCTACCCCTCCTAAACACCCGACTGTGACTGTCTAACCACTCCGCCCAGACCTCTGACGTGCGTGGCTTGACAGCGCCACCCAGCGGGTGTTCACTTCGCCAAGTACTGAGTGACTGACCACTCACATACTGGAGGAAGAGATGAGCGAGCCGTCCACCGAGCAGGTCCTGGAGGTCGTGCTGCCGGGTGCGGTCGAGCCCGACGGTCTGGAACTGCGCCGCCGAGAGCGTCCCGTCCCCGGTCCGGGGCAGGCGTTGGTGCGGGTCGAGGCGTCCGGGGTGTCGTTCGCCGAGCAGCAGATGCGCCGGGCCAAGTACTACGACCAGCCCGCGTTCCCGTTCGTGCCCGGCTACGACCTGGTCGGCACGGTCGCCGAGGTCGGTCCCGACGTGGACCGGGCGCTGGTGGGCAGGCGGTTCGCGGCGCTGACCAAGATCGGCGGCTGGGCGAGCCACGTGCTGGTGGAGGCGGCCGACCTGGTGCCGGTGCCCGAGGGCGTGGACCCCGCCGAGGCCGAGACGGTCGTGGTCAACGGCATCACGGCGTGGCAGATGCTGCACGGCATCGCGAAGGTCACCGCCGGCCAGACCGTGCTGGTGCACGGCGCGAACGGCGGCGTCGGCTCGACCCTGGTGCAGCTCGCCCGCCTGGCCGGGGCACGCGTCATCGGTACCGCCTCGCCCCGGCACCACGACGCGGTCCGCGCCCTGGGCGCCACCCCGATCGACTACCGCGACGCCGACCTGCCCGCCAAGGTGCGCGAGCTGGCCCCGGACGGCGTGGACGCGGTGTTCGACCACGTCGGCGGGCCCGGCATCGTCGACTCCTACCGGTTGCTCACGCCGCGCGGCGCGCTCGTCGCGTACGGCACCGCGTCCACACGGGACCAGGCGGGCTCGTCACGGCTGCCGGTGCTGAAGCTGCTCGCCCGCCTGCTGTGGTGGGACGCGCTGCCCGACGGCCGCACGGCCCGGTTCTTCGACATCTGGGCGGGCAAGCGCGACGCGGCGAAGTTCCGCGCCCGCCTGACCCACGACCTGGGCGCGGTGTTCGCGCTGCTGGCCGAGGGCAGCCTGCGTCCCCAGGTCGCCGCCCGCGTGCCGCTGGAGCAGGTCGCCGATGCCGTGCGGCTGGCCGAGTCCGGCACGGTCACCGGCAAAGTCGTGCTCGTCCCCTGATCTCCTCGTCCGCCGAGGGAAACCGACGATCGGTGCGGTCAGAGCTGGTCCGGGGCCTCGATGCCGAGCAGCGCCAGGCCGAGGACCAGCACGCGGGACGTGAGCTGCGCCAGCACCAGCCGGGACATGCGGGTGCGCTCGTCGGGGGCCTTCGCGATCGGGCAGTTCTCCCAGAACGCGGAAAACGCGACCGCCGTCTCGTACAGGTGGGTGCAGAGCTTGTGCGGCGCGTACTCCTCGGTCGCGGTGGTCAGGGCGGCGGGCAGTTGGAGGATCTTCACGGCCAGCGCGCGTTCGGCGGCCTCGGCCAGCGCCACCGGCGTGCCGGGCTCGGCCTCCCGCCCGACCCGGGCGACCACCGACAGCGCACGCGCGTTGGCGTACTGGAGGTAGACGGAGGTGTTGCCCTCCATGGCCAGCATCC
The DNA here is from genome assembly GCF_009769385.1 of Saccharothrix deserti. Lineage (GTDB taxonomy): Bacteria > Actinomycetota > Actinomycetes > Mycobacteriales > Pseudonocardiaceae > Actinosynnema > Actinosynnema deserti. The sequence goes on along the minus strand of NZ_ML775961.1, from coordinate 42,918 downwards.
GGTCCCAGGCGAAGACGTAGTCCTTCTCCCGGTCGTTGGACAGGTCCGCGTACTTGACCGCGCCGATGCCGACCGCGCGGGACACCGCCTCCTGCCGCGCGGAGTCCAGTTTGGACCGTTCGGCCATCACGGCGGTGGACCGGTCCACCGCCTCGCGCAGCAGGTCGACCAGCTTGACCGACCCGCCCGCGCGGGTGCGCAGGACCTTGCCGTCCTCGCCGAGGATCGAGCCGAACCCGATGTGCACGGCCCGGTGCTCGTCGCCGAGCCAGCCGGCCGCGTGGGCGGTGGCGAACACCATCCGGAAGTGCTGCGCCTGCGGCGTGCCGACCACGTACAGCAGGTCGGTGGCGCCGCGCTCGCGGGTCCAGTAGCGGACGGTGGCGAGGTCGGTGCTGGCGTAGCCGTACCCGCCGTCGCTCTTGCGCACGATCAGCGGCAGCGGTTCGCCCTCGCGGTTGGTGAAGCCGGGTGGGAACACGCACACCGCGCCGTCGCTGACCGATGTGAGGCCCTTGGCCTCCAGTTCCTGCACGACGTCGGCGAGGAACGGGTTGTAGAAGCTCTCGCCGTAGTAGTCGTCGGCGGTCAGCTTCACGCCCAGCAGCTCGTACACGGCGGCGAAGTGCCGTTCGGACTCCTCCACCAGTCCCCGCCACAGCGCCAGGGTGGTCTCGTCGCCGCTCTGCAACGCCACCACGCGGCGGCGGGCCCGGTCGGCGAACTCGGGGTCGGCGTCGAACTTCTTGCGCGCCTGCTGGTAGAAGCCGTTGAGGTCGCTGATCGTGTGGTCGGCCGCGGTCCACCCCTGGTCGACCATGTGCTCGATGAGCATGCCGAAGGGCGTGCCCCAGTCGCCGAGGTGGTTGTGCCGGATCACCTCGTGGCCCGCGAACTCCAGCAGCCGCACCACCGCGTCACCGATGATCGAGGACCGCAGGTGGCCGACGTGCATCTCCTTGGCCACGTTGGGGCTGCCGTAGTCGATGGCGTACCGCTTGGGCCGGGTCCGGTCGGCTGGGGCGGTCGGCACGCCCAGCCGCTCGTCGCCGAGCAGTCGGGCGGTCTGCTCCTGCAGCCACTCCCGGCGCAGGGTGAAGTTGACGAATCCCGGCCCGGCGACCTCGGGCGGTTCGACCACGTCGGCGGCGTCGAGGTGGTCGACGATCGCCGTGGCGACGTCGCGGGGCGGGCGGCCGAGCCTCTTGGCCAGGCTCATGGCCACGTTGCACTGGTAGTCCGCACCTCGGCCGGGCGCGGAGGGTCGGATCAGCGCCTCGACCGGTGTGATCTCCACGTCGAGCGCCGCTTTCAGCGCGTTGGCCACCCGCAGGCCGAGCTCCAGCCCGACATCCCCACCCAGCACCGATCACCCTCCGTTTGCGTCTCGCGATGATCGGGTGATTGTGCGGCAGAACACCGGTTACCGCGAAACGAGATTCCCGCGAGCCGCGCTGGTGCGCGACTCGCGGGGAGGCGGGTCGGGTGAGGTCACACGCTGAGGGTGGGGCGGGCCGGCAGGCCCAGCGGGCGTTCGGCGAACGCCTGCTCGGTGGCGACCGGGTAGCAGAGGTTGTCGCTCGCGTCGCCGAGCGTCGTGTCGACCCAGTCCTGGACCGACTGGACGGTGTCGGCCTCCCAGAGGCAGACGACGTGGGCCAAGTCCTGGCTGGGGTAGAACTGGAGGACCTTGATCGTCTCGGGGGCGCCCTCGCCGGAGATGAGGCGCTTTCCGCGCTCGAACGCGGTCTGGGGGTTGATGATCCGGTGGTGGACCACGACGTACATGGCACGTACCTCGTTCTTCCGTGTTGTCGTTCTTCCGTGTTGTCGTTCTTCCGTGTTGTCGTTCTTCCGTGTTGTCGTTCTTCCGTGTTGTCGTTCTTCCGTGTTGTCGTTCTTCCGTGTTGTCGTTCTTCCGTGTTGTCGTTCTTCCGGGGTACTTCCGGGTTGTCGGTGTCCACGACGCTAGGCGGCGTGCGCGTGGCCCCGCGTCCCCGAGGTTCACCAACTCCGAGCGGGTGCGGTGTGGTTGGTATTGACCACGGCGTCAGACGAGGTCGTGCTCGTAGGCGAAGGCGCTCGCGGCGGTCCGCGACGAGACGCCGAGCTTGGCGAAGATGTTCTGCAGGTGCCGCGCGACGGTGTGCTCGCTGAGGACCAGTTCGGCGGCGATCTGCCGGTTGCTCCGCCCGGTCGCGACCAGCCGCAGGACCTCCTGCTCGCGCGGGCTGAGGCCGTGCGAGCGGTCGGAGTCCTCCGACAGCTCCAGCACGTCGGGCTGCGCGCCGAGTTCGGCGAAGACCTCCCGTGCGGCCCGGAGTTCGAGGGCGGCGGAGTCCTCGTCGCCCAGCAGGCGACAGGCCCGTCCGAGCAGGGCACGGCTGCGGGCCGCCTCGTAGGGCGCCTCCAGTTCCCGCCACGCCGCGCAGGCGTGACGTGCCGCGGTGAGGGAGGCCCGTGCGTCGCCCTCGGCGAGCGACACGGCTGCCCGCGCGTGACACGCCATCGCCTCGACGGCCTCGCTGCCCTGCTGCGCGGCGATCTCCTCGAGTTCGCGGCAGGCGACGGCGGCGGCTTCGACGTCGCCTGCCGCCAGCATGATCCGGACGTACGCCGGCAGCAGTTCCACCCGTGCCGGTCCACGAGTCGACTCGGCCACCGCGCGGCGGATGGTGGCGGCCGCCGAGTCCAGCCTGCCCTGTGCCAGGCGGGTGAGGGCGAGGCCGGGTTGCGGCTCCCGGCCGAGGTCGCTCGCCCTGCGGTAGGCGGCCTCGGCGAGGTCGAACCGGCCTTGCAGGCGGCGCACCTCGCCGTCGCGGTAGGCGGCCTCGCCGCACGCCAGCCGGTTCAGCACGCCCAGGGTGAACCGCTCGCGGACACGGCGCAGCTCGTCGAGCGCGTCCGCCCAGGCGCCGCCGAGGGTCATGATCTCGGCCCGGTGCACCAGGCAGAGGCCGTTGTGGGCCACCATCCCGGGCTGGCGCTCGCACCACCGCGTCAGGGCCGCGGTCCACTCCCGGACGCGGCGCAGCTGGTAGGCGTCGCGGCAGAACGAGATCGTGTTGCAGTACACGATCCCGGCGACGACCGACGACAGCTCACCGGACGTGACGGCCACCATGGTCTCGTCGACCAGCCGCAGGCCGTCCTCGGCGTGGCCCGTCCGGATCAGGGCGTGTCCCTGTTCCATCATGCCCATGGCGACCAGGTCTGGGTCGCCGAACCGCTCTCCGATGGCGGTGATCTCGGCGGCGGTGGCGAGGGCGCTCGTGGCGTCACCCCTGACGAGGTGGCCGAGCAACTCGCCCAGCAGCACGTATCCGCGTTCGGCGACATCGTTCCGCTCGCGGTCGAGCAACCGTTCCGCCCGCGCGAACCACCCGGAGGCCGGCGAGGCCTGCCCGCGGAACAGCCAGTCGTGGCCGATCCAGAAGGCGCAGCGGACGGCGGGCATGGGCGCGCCGTCGTCCAGATGGGCGCGGTAGGCGCGTTCCAGGGCGTTCACGTAGTCGTCGTCACGGCCGAGCATGTACGCCGCCCGTGCGAGCAGTTCGAGGTCGCCCGCCCGCAACGGGGTCACGAGGTCCGCCGCGGCCAGCACGTCGTAGGCCTCCGGCCAGTCCGCCTGCGCGAACAGCCGACGGCCACGTTCGAGATCAAGGACCACGTCCACGTCCCACTCCCGTCCGACCAGATCCCCAGTGTCCGCTCGGGGTGGGGAACGCGCCTTCCCGACGGGGGTCTGTCGGCTGTCCACGCGTCCCGACCGCACCGGTGGGGGGATCGTGGACGAACTGCTGGTCGAAGGGATGCCGTGCGGTCGGGTTCCGGCAACGTCCGCGGCGGCACCGGCGGCATCGGGGACGGCCGGTCCGTTCCCCGGTCAGGCCGGTTCAGGGCCGTGACCGGGGAGCGGGTGGGTGGCTCACACGCCGCGTCGGGTCCACTGCTGGTTGGTGCCGCTGTTGCAGGTGTACTGCTTGATCACCGCGCCGTCGGCGCTGGACCCGCTGGTCACGTCCAGGCACTTCCCGCTGTGCCGGGCGACCAGTCGGTGGTGGCCGCCGGTGGCCTGGGCCTGCCACTGCTGGTTCTGACCGCCGTTGCAGGTGTACTGGGCCACGGCGGCGCCGTCCGCCGTGGACGAGTCGACCACGTCCAGGCACTTGCCGCTGTGCCGGGCGATCAGCCGGTGGTAGCCGCCGCCCGCGTCCTCCAGCTGCCACTGCTGGTTCTGGCCGCCGTTGCACGGGTACTGCTTGAGCGCGGTCCCGTCGGTGCGCGACGAGCTGGGGATGTCGGCGCACTTGCCGCTGTGCCGCGCCACGAACGTCTCGTACGGCGTGCCGCTGCCGACCGGGTCGACCACGCCGGTGGCGGTGTCGATGCTCACCTGCGGCGACCAGCTCATCGACATGCTGGTGTCCGAACCGAACCGCAGCGGCAGCCACACGTACCGGGACTCGTTCACCCGGCCGCCCCACGCGCCCGCCCACCGGTCGCCCAGGTACAGGTACGACGTGGTCTGCGTGCCCTGCACCGGCACGACGTGCGCGGTCTGCGTGCCGTAGCTGGTGCCGTCGCCGATGTTGCTCAGCGCGCTCCACGACCCGGCGACGCTGCTCGCGGTGGCGTACTTCTGCTGGTTCGGGTTCCACCCGGTGGCGCCGGAGGTGAGCAGGAAGTACACGCCGTTGCGCTTGAACATCGCGGGCGCCTCGCGCCACGAGCCGGGCCACAGCGTGTGCACCAGGCTGCTCACGCCCAGGTAGTCCGAGGTCAGCCGGTAGACGTGCAGGTCGGCGTTCTCGCGGGCCGCCGAGATCATGTACCCGGTGCCGTCGTCGTCGCGGAACAGCGTGATGTCGCGCGACATGTGGCCCAACGGCCGGAAGCTGCCCCGGTAGGTGTAGTTGCCGTCGACCGTGGCCGATGTCGCCACGGCCGCCCGCGCCTCGCCGTAGTCGGTGCCGTTCTCCTTGTGCATCCACATGACGAACTGCCCGGTGGAGCTGTTGTAGACCACCTTGGGCCGCTCGATGTTGGCGGAACCCAGTTCGGCGGCGGACGACTGGGTCAGCACGTTGTTGCGGAACTCCCACGTGCGCAGGTCGGTCGACCGGTACACCGACACCGCGCGGAACGTGTTGTCGGTGTTGCGGTTCTCGCCGAACCAGTAGTAGTACGAGCCGACCTTGAGCATGCCGCCGCCGTGGGCGTGCACGACGGCGCCCGTGGTGTCGGTGAACTGGATGCCGTTGGTCACGGTCACCGGCGCGGCCTGGGCGGCGGGCGCGGCGGCGACGACGAGGCCGAGCAAGAGTGCGGGCACGATTCCGAGCGCGAAGCGTCGACGCGACATGTGCGACGCTCTCCTTCCACGGTGAAAGAGATCGCCTCGGCGGAAGGCTCGCTGCCGACCGTACTTACTTGACCGGTTCCGCGAAAGGCCGCGCACCGGTGTGGCCGCACCGGTGTGGCCACAGCCGGAGCACCAACGCCTGCCACGGCCCGAGGTCGGCGCGACCGGTCGAGACGCGCACGTCCTCGGTGTTCGCGAGGATCACGTCGGCGGCCGACCACTCGGGGTCCAGTTCGGCGGTCTGCGGGGTGCCGCCGAGGTTCGCCACGACGAGCAGGCGGGTGTCGTCCAGGGTGCGTTCGTAGGCGTAGATGTGCGGGTGGTCGGCCAACAGCATGCGGAAGTCGCCCAGGGCCACCACCGGCAGTCGGTGGCGCAGTTCGATGAGCCGCCGGTAGTGGTTGAAGACCGACCGGGGGTCGTCGTACTGGGCCTGCGCGTTGAGCCAGGTGTGGTTGGGGTTGACCGCGATCCACGGCTCGCCGGTCGTGAACCCGGCGTTGGGGCTCGCGTCCCACTGCACGGGTGTGCGGGCGTTGTCGCGGCCCATGGCGCGCAGGCCGCGCAGCACCGCCTCCGGTTCACCGCCCGCCGCGACGGTCTCCCGGTAGTGGTTGAGGGATTCGAGGTCGCGCATCTCGTCCACGCCGCCGAACGGCGCGTTCGTCATGCCCAGCTCTTCGCCCTGGTAGACGTACGGTGTGCCGCGGTGCAGGTGCAGCACGGTCGCCAGCGCGGTCGCGGACTCGCGCCAGTGCTCGCCGTCGTCGCCGAAGCGGGACACGGCCCTGGGCTGGTCGTGGTTGTTCCAGTAGAGGCTGTTCCAGCCGACCTCGCCCAGCTCGGTCTGCCACCGCCCGAGCGACGCCTTGAGGTCGCGCAGGTCCAGCGGCCTGGGGTCGAACTTGCCGCCCGGCCCCTGGTCGAGCCAGACGTGCTCGAACTGGAACACCATGTCCAGCTCGCGCCGCGCCGGGTCGGTGAACAGCCGCGCCTGCTCCCACGTCACGCCGGGCATCTCCCCCACGGTCAGGAATTCGCCCGGCCGGCCCCCGAACACCTCGCGGTTCATCTCGCGCAGGAAGTCGTGCACGCCGGGGCGGGTGGCGAAGTGCGGGAACCCGTCGCCCAGTCCTCCGGCGCCGGTGGTCGCGCCGTCGGGCAGGTCGGGGTCCTTGGAGATGAGGTTGATGACGTCCATCCGGAACCCGTCCACGCCCCGGTCCAGCCACCAGCGCATCATCGCGTAGACCGCCTGCCGGACGTCGGGGTTCTCCCAGTTCAGGTCCGGTTGTTTGCGGTCGAACAGGTGCAGGTAGTACTCCCCCGTCGCCTCGTCCAGCGTCCACGCCGGACCGGAGAAGAACGAACCCCAGTTGGTCGGCTCGGCGCCGGGTTGCCCCGCCTCGAAACCCTCGCGCGGCGGACGCCACCAGTACCAGTCCCGCTTCGGGTTGTCCTTGGACGAACGGGATTCCACGAACCACGGGTGCTCGTCGGACGAGTGGTTGACCACCAGGTCCATCACCAGCTTCATGCCGCGCGCGTGCACGGCGGCCAGCAGCCGGTCGAAGTCCTCCAGCGTGCCGAACACCGGGTCGATGGCCTGGTAGTCGGAGATGTCGTAGCCGTTGTCGGCGTGCGGCGAGGCGTACACCGGCGACAGCCAGATCACGTCCACGCCGAGCCGTTCCAGGTGGTCCAGCCGCGCGGTCAGCCCGGCCAGGTCGCCCACGCCGTCACCGTCGGAGTCGGCGAAGCTGCGCGGGTACACCTGGTAGACGACGGCCGAGGTCCACCACGGGGCCGTGCCGGCGCGGGTCTGGTCGGTCGTGGTCGCGCGGGTCTGGTCGGGAGTCATCTGCCATCCTCACCCGGTTCGTCGGACGTCGCCCCAAGTTCACCACTCCGCGCGCGGGGGTGCACGGACTGTGTCCACGTGGTGGCTTCGGGGTCTCGCTGTCCCCCGACAGGGGTGTACCCGCGTGGGGCGGCGGATCACCGGAAGATCGTGTCGCGGCCGGTTCCGGCTGGCCGTGCCCGCCCGGACACCCTGGGCTAACATCCCGTCGCAGCCGGTTGAAACACCAGCCGCTCAGGTCGTTGGGCAAGCGCGAGACCTGTCCGGTGTTGTGGACGTCGTCTCGCCCGTGACGCGGGGAGGCGTTCGGACGTGGTCGAGTGGTCCGCGCGGCGGTTGTTCCCGGGTGACGACCCGACGAGCGACGCGCACCGCGCGCACGACTGGTCGGCCACCCCGCTCGGCCCGGTGGCGTCCTGGTCGGTCGAGTTGCGTGCCGCGATCCGCACCGTCATGCCGTCGCGGGTGCCGATGCTGCTGTGGTGGGGTCCGCGGCTGGTGCAGATCTTCAACCACGCCTACACCCCGGTGCTGGGCGACAAGTACCCGCGCGCGATCGGCCAGCCCGGCGCGGAGTGCTGGGCCGAGGTGTGGGACGAGTTGGGGCCGCTGGCCCGCCAGGCGCTGGACGAGGGCGTGCCGACGTACTCGGAGAACCAGCTGTTGTTCCTGCACCGGCACGGCTACCGGGAGGAGACGTACTGGACGTTCTCCTACAGCCCGGTGCACGCCGAGGACGGCACGGTGGCGGGCATCTTCGTGGCCACGACCGACGTGACGGCGCGGGTGTTGGGCGAACGCAGGCTGGAGACGTTGCGGCAGCTGGGCACGCTGTCGATCGCCGAGGCCGACACGGCCGCGGACGCCTGCCGTGCGGCGGTGAAGGTGCTGGCGGGCAGTTCGGCCGACCTGCCCCGGGTCGCGGCCTACCTGCGCACGGGTGGCGGGGAGCCGACCCTGGTGGCGTCCACGGGCACGGGCGCGGGGATCCCGGCGGACGTGGTGGGCCGGGTGGCCGGGACCGGGCAGGCGGAGATGATCGGGCGGGACGAGACGCTGGTGGTGCCGTTGACCGCGGGCGCACGCGGCACGCACGGCGCGCTGGTGGTGGGTCTGAGCCCGTTCCGCAGGTTCGACCAGTCCTACGCGTCGTTCGTGGACCTGGTGACGGCGGGTGTGGCGACGGCGGTGGACGACACGGTCGCCTACGAGGCCGAACGCACCCGCGCCGAGGCGCTGGCGGAGTTGGACGCCGCCAAGACCCGGTTCTTCCAGAACATCGGCCACGAGTTCCGCACCCCGTTGACGCTGCTGCTGGCGCCGTTGAGCACGCTGCTGGAGGACCACGCCGCCGCGCTGCCCGCGGGTCAGCGGGAGGCGGTGTCCGCAGCGCACCGGGCGGCGCTGCGGCTGCGCCGCCTGGTCGACACGCTGCTGGACGTGTCCAGGGCCGAGGCCGACCACCTGCACATCCGGCTGGAGCCGACGGACGTGGCGGCGCTGACCGCGGACTGCGCGGCGATGTTCCGGGCCACGGCCGAGGAGTTGGGCCTGGAGCTGGTGGTCGAGACGTCGGGCGGCACGGTGTGGCTGGACCAGGAGATGTGGGCGCGGATCGTGCTCAACCTGCTGTCCAACGCGATCAAGTACACCACCGAGGGCACGATCGCGGTCACCGTGTGGACCACCGGGGACAGCTGCGTGCTCACCGTCGCCGACACCGGTGTGGGCATCCCGGAAGCCGAGCAGGGCCGCGTGTTCCAGCGGTTCCACCAGGTCGACGGCGTCACCGGGCGCAGCCGCGAGGGCGCGGGCATCGGCCTGTCGCTGGTGGCGGACCTGGCGGCGGCGTTGGGCGGCACGGTGGCGGTGCGCAGCACACCGGGTCGGGGCAGCACGTTCACCGTGACGGTCCCCCGGGCGGACGCGGCCGACGCGGTCCGCCGGGTGCCGCTGGACGACCTCGGTGCGAGCTTCATCGGCGAGACCCGGCAGTGGACGCCGCCGGCCGCCGCCGAACCGGTGGCGGGCACCGGGGAACGGCGCATCCTGCTGGTCGAGGACAACGCCGACATGCGCGACTACCTGGCCCGCCTGCTCACCGCGCAGCACTGGCGGGTGGACGCGGTCGGCGACACCGAGACGGCGTTGAAGCACGCCCGCACGTCCCGGCCGGACCTGGTGCTGAGCGATGTGATGCTGCCCGGCCGCGACGGCGTCGCGCTGCTCGGCGACCTGCGGTCCGACCCGGTGCTGGCCCGCGTGCCGGTCGTGCTGCTGACCGCCAGGGCGGGCACCGAGTCGGCGGTGGAGGGGCTGCGCAACGGCGCGGACGACTACGTGGTCAAACCGTTCCACCCGGCCGAGCTGATCGCCCGGACCAGGGTCCACCTGGAACTGTCGAGCTTCCGCGAAGCCCTGCTGGCCGAAGGGGAGCGCGAGGCGAGCACCCTGCGCGAGGCGTTGGCCAGCCGCACGACCACCAGCCAGGCGGTCGGCATCCTGATGGCCCTGCACCGCTGCGACGCCGACACCGCGTTCAGGAAGATCACCGCGTGGTCCCAGCACCGCAACGTGAAGGTGCGCGACATCGCGGCCGAACTGGTCGCCCGCTTCGTCGACGGCCTGTCCGGCAGCTGACCCGTCAGGGACGTGCGCCTGCCACGGTCGTGCCGGTGCCGGTGCCGGTGTCGATGTCGGCTTCGGTGTCGGCTTCGGTGTCGGCTTCGGTGGGCACGCGCAGCAGGATGAACTCGGTCCGCTTGCGCAGCCGGAAACCGAGGGACTCGTACAGCCCGATCGCGGACGTGTTCGACGCGGCGGCGTGCATGATCGGCGTCTCGCCGCGCGCCCGGATCCCGGCCGCCACGGCGCGCACCAGGCGGGTGGCCAGGCCCTGTCCCCGGTGGGCCGGGTCGGTGCACACCGCGCTGATCTCCGTCCACCCCGGCGGGTGGAGGCGTTCGCCTGCCATCGCGACCAGGGCGCCGTCGCGGCGGATGCCGAGGTAGGTGCCCAACTCCACGGTCCGCTGCCGGAACGGCCCCGGCTGGGTGCGCTCCACCAGGTCCAGCATCTCCGGCACGTCCGCCGGTCCCAGCCGGACGGCCTCGGGGTCCTCGGCTACCCGCAGCCCGTCGTCCACGAGCTGCACGCCGGCGATGTGGTCGACCAGTTCCCACCCGGCGGGCGGCGTGAGCGACGCGTTCATCGGCACGAGCGCGCCGGGTCCGGCCAACGCGGCGATGTCCGCCCACGCCCGCTCGTCCGGTCGGTCGGGCAGCGCCAGGAACGGCGCCACGTCGAGCCGGTAGCGCACCGCCTGCCCGTGGCGTTCGGCGAACCGGGCGTGCGGGCCGGTCAGCGAGGCCCAGGCCGGGTTGTCCAACGGCGAAGCCATGTGAGATCCCCCAGGTGGTTCGTGATCGACCGAATCATGTGTTCCGCGGCGACCGCCTGTCCACGCGTTTCCGTGGCCTCTCACATGCTGAACCGGACGTGATCGCCCAGAGCGGATCAGCCCTCGGCTGAACCGGGCTGATTGCGGTGCCCCACCCGGGCGGGCTCGCTAACGTCCGCCACCATGGCGCCCGGACTCGGAGCGGACTTCACCAAGCTGTGGTTCGCGTCGGCGGTGTCCAACATCGGTGACGGCTTGACGCTGGCCGCCGGACCGCTGCTGCTGGCCTCGCTCACCGACGACCCGGCTCTGGTGGCCGGCGCGGTGTTCGCCCAGCAGCTGCCGTGGCTGTTGTTCTCGCTGCTCAGCGGCGTGATCGTGGACCGGCTGGACCGCCGGAAGCTGGCCGTCGGGGCGAACCTGGCCCGAGGCGTGATCGTCACGGCACTCGTCACGCTCGCGGTGTTCGGCGTGCACGCGGTGGTGTGGAACGTGATCACGCACTCCGTCCGGCAGCGCGAGGTGCCCGACGAGCTGCGCGGCCGGGTCGGCAGCGCCTTCTTCCTGCTCAGCACCGGCGGGTCCGCGCTGGGCGCGCTGGTCGGCGGCGTGCTGGCCCGCCAGTTCGGCATCACCGCGCCGTTCTGGTCGGGGCTCGTGGTGGTGGCGGGCGTGGCGGTGGCGGCGGCGGCCGGGCTGCACCGCCCGGCCGCCACCACGTGATCACGCCATCCGGCCGTGGTCCAGGTGCAGGCGCGTGCCGCTGAACCCGGTCCGCGTGCGCCGGTCGTGCGTCACCACGACCAGCGCGCCCGGGTAGTCGGCCAACGCCCGGTCCAGGTCCTCGACCAGGCCCGGTGACAGGTGGTTGGTCGGCTCGTCGAGCAGCAGCAGGTCCACCGGCCTGGTCACCAGCCGGGCCAGTTCGGTGCGCCGCCGCTGCCCGTAGGACAGCTCCCCGATCCGCGTCCGCAGGTCGCGGCGGTCGAACAGGCCCAGAGACAGCAGCCGGTCCGCGTGCTCGTCGGGGTGACCGGGCAGACCCTCGGCGAACGCCTGGAGCACGGTCATCTCCGGCCGCCACGCCACCTCCTCCTGGCGCAGGTGACCGACCCGCCCCGGCACGTCGACCGTCCCGGAGTCCGGCCGCAGCTCACCGCTGAGCACCCGCAGCAGCGTGGTCTTGCCCGCGCCGTTGGGCCCGGTCACCAGCAACCGTTCACCGAGCCGCACGGCCAGGTGCGGCAACCGGAGCCGGTCGCCGACCCGCACGTCCGACAGCTCGGCCGCCCACTCCCCCACGACGCCGCCACCGCCGAGCCGCCCGGAGAACCGCAACGGCTCCGGCGGCGGCGCGACCGGGTTCTCGGTCAGCCGCGCCAGGCGTTCCTTGGCGTTGCGGATCCGGCTCATCGCGCCGTGGGCACGTCCCCTGGCCCGGAACGGTCCGCCACCGAACGCCGCTTTGTCCATCTTCCGGGGGATCTCGCCCAACCGCTGCGCGGCCGAGGACAGCAACCGCTCCTGGCGGCCCAGCTCGGCCCGCCACTCCTCGTGCTCGCGCAGCCGACGCGCCCGGTCCGCGGCCTTGGCCGCCAGGTAGCCGTCGTAACCGTCGCCGAACCGTCCGATGCGGCCACTCTGGACTTCGACGATGGTCGAGGTCACCCGCTCCAGGAACACCCGGTCGTGGGTGATCGCGACGACGGTCCCCCGGTGCCGCACCAGGTGCTGCTCCAGCCAGGCCACGGCCTGGTCGTCCAGGTCGTTGGTCGGCTCGTCCAGCAACAGCAGTTCGGGTGACGACGCGAGCGTGGCGGCCAGCGCGAGCCGGGACAGCTCGCCGCCGGACAACGTGCCCAGCGCCCGCCGCCGGTCCAGACCGGGCAGCCCCAACCCGTGCAGGGCTATGTCCACCCTCGTGTCGGCTTCATAACCTCCCCTTGCCTCGTACTGCTCGACCAGCGACGCGTACCGCTCGAGATCGGCGTGCGGCGGCAGGTCGGACGTCCGGGCCAGGTCGGCCTCGGCCCGGCGCATCCTGGTCTCCAGGTCGCGCAGGTCGGCCAGCGCGAGGTCGACCGCGTCGGCGACGGTGGCGTGCGGCGGCAGGTCCAGCGTCTGGGCCAGGTAGCCGATACCGGCGGGCGCGACCACGGTGACCTCGCCGTTGTCGGCCGCCACCCGGCCCGCGATCACGGCGAGGAGGGTGGACTTGCCGGAACCGTTGTCGCCGATCACGCCGACCTTCTCGCCGGGCTTGACGGTCAACGAGACCGCGTCGAGCACGACGTGGCCGTTGTAGGTCTTGGTGACGTTGTGCAGGGCTAATTGCGCGGTGCGCAAGGCGAACTCCTGTTCTCGGCGGGCAACGCCGAGTCATCGGTGCGATGGGTGTGGAGAAGTCGCGTTCGCGGAGCCGGGCTCTACGCGATCGCGGGACCGATGATCACAGGAAGTACAACATCGCCGTCCATCATAGCCGACTGATCCACTTCTGCGACACGTGACCGGCGACACACTCCGTCATGCGGTTTGAGTCGTCTAGACTCAAACTATGTTCACCAGGGACGAAGCCCTCGATCGGGTCGAACGGGCCGGCTCGGCGGCCGACCTGTTCGGCCCGTTCGACCCGACCAGGCGAAAGGAGGCACAGCGGCTGTACCGGGGGCTGGCCGCCGTCCTGCACCCCGACCGGGCGGGCACGGCCGACACCAGGGCACACGCCGCGTCGGCGGAACTGACCCGCCTCCACCACGAGTGGCAGAACGGGACGTCGGTCGAACTGCGCACCGCTCGGGCCGCCTACCGCATCACCGACCGGCACGCGGTCGGCAGCGTCGCCAACGTCTACCGCACCGACGGCCCGCACGTGGTCAAGGTGGTGCGCACCCCCACCCTCAACCCCCTGCTGCACGCCGAGTGGGACGCGCTGCGCCGACTCACCCGGTTCACCGACCAACACCGCTGGCTGCGCCCCTACTACCCGCGCCTGACCGACACCTCCGGCGACGTCCGCCGCGGCGAGCGCGCGTTCACCGTCCTCGAACCACTGGTCGACGGATTCGTGACGCTGGCCGACGTGCGCCGGGCGTTCCCACGCGGCCTGGACGGCCGCGACTACGCCTGGATGCACCGCAGACTGCTGCGAGCGATCGCCGGCGCACACCGGATCGGCCTCGTACACGGCGCGATCACCGCGGACAACGTGCTGGTCCACCCGAAGCAGCACGGAATCGTGCTGGCCGGCTGGACGTTCGCGGTCACCGCCGGCGAACGGCTCCTCGCCACCGGCAAAACCATCGCCTACCCACCGGAAGTCCACGACGGACGACCGGTCACCACCGCCACCGACGTCCACATGGCACACACGCTGATGCTGGAACTCCTGGCGGACGACGAAACCGGACAGCGCACGTTCGCCCGCGGGTGCACACAGGACGACCCGGACCGACGACCGGACGCCGTCGACCTGCTCACCGAGTACGACGAACTGCTCGAAGAGCTCTACGGCGAACGGACCTTCCGCCCGTTCGCGCTACCGACGACAGGAGCCTGACATGGGACACGGCAAGTGGGACGACGACGCCTACACCGCAGCCAAGACCTTCCGCGCCGCCAAGGGCGTGGACGACTTCGGCTACACCTCCACGATGAGGTCACGCCCGTCGTCCGAGTGGAAAGCCGACCCGTCGCTCGACCCGAAGGGCGTGGCGGCGCGCGAGTGCCGCGACTCCGCCGACCACGCCGACTCGACACCGATCGCAGTGCTGTTCGACGTCACCGGATCGATGGGCCGGGTACCGCAGATCATGCAACGCAAACTGGGCAAACTGCACGGCCTCTTGCAGCGCAAGGGATACCTCACCGACCCGCAGCTGATGTTCGGCGGCATCGGCGACGCGGACAGCGACCGCGTCCCGCTGCAGGTCGGGCAGTTCGAGTCCGACAACCGCATGGACGAACAACTGCGCACCATCTTCCTGGAGGGCAACGGCGGCGGGCAGAAGAGCGAGTCGTACGAACTGGCCGCCTACTTCGTCGCCCGACACGTGGTGACCGACGCGTGGCAGAAACGCGGGCGCAAGGGCTACCTGTTCCTGATCGGCGACGAGCTGAACAAGCCCCGACTGGAGGCACGGCACATCCGCCGGATCATCGGCGACGACGTCAACGAGGACATCGACCCCGCGTCGGTGTACCGGGAGCTGAGCCGCAAGTGGCACGTCTACTTCGTGCTGCCCCGGCAGTCGTCCTACTACGACGACCCGCAGATCGCCGACCACTGGCGCGACATCCTCGGCCAGAACTTCCTCAAGCTGGACGACCCCGGCGCGGTGTGCGAACTGATCGCGGCCACGATCGGGATGGAGGAACGGGTCGTCGACCTCGACCAGGCCGTGGTCGACCTGGCCGAGATCGGGTCGGCGGCGGAGAGCGAGGCGGTCGGCAAAGCGCTGGTCCACGCGGGCGGGCCGGCCCACGTGGCCGGGAAGGCCCACGCGGAAGGGAAGGCCCTCGCCGCCTCACCCACTCCCCCGCAGCTCGACGGCCCCGACGACGTCACGCTGAACTGAGAGGGGTCGGCGTGGACGGGCACATCATCGTCGTGGGCCTGGGATTCGGCGACGAGGGCAAAGGTGCGGTGGTCGACGCGCTGTGCCACGACGGCCCGGTCACGTCGGTGATCCGGTTCAACGGCGGCGCGCAGGCCGCCCACAACGTCGTCGTCGACGACCGGCACCACACGTTCAGCCAGTTCGGGTCCGGCACGCTCGCGGGCGTGCCGACCCACCTCTCCCGACACGTGCTGGTCGAACCGATCGCACTGGCCCGCGAGTCCCGCGAACTGGAAACCCTCGGCGTCGCCGACCCACTGCGGCTGGTGTCCATCGACGCCGACGCCCTGCTCACCACCCCGATCCACGTGTCCGCCAACCGTGCCCGCGAGGACGCTCGCGGGCACGGCCGGCACGGGTCGTGCGGCAAGGGCATCGGCGAAACCGCCTGGTACGCCCTGCTCGCCGGCCGTAACGCGCTCCCGGGCGACACAGTGGAGAACCAACGCGTCCTCGGCGTCCCCGGCGACGCGCCGACGGTCGGCGACTGCGCCCGCCCCACCGTGCTGCGCGCCAAACTCGACGCTCTGGCCCGCTTCTACGAACCCCTGATCGGCGACGGCACCTCGGTGGACGACCTCGTGTCGCTGTACCGGGACTTCGCGGACGCGGTCCACGTCACGACCGGCGACGAGGTAGGCCGCCTGGCCGAACGCGGACGTCTCGTGTTCGAAGGCGCCCAAGGCGTGCTGCTGGACCAGCGCCACGGCTTCCACCCGCACACCACGTGGTCCACCGTCACCCCGGACAACGCCCGAACCCTGCTGGGACACCGCCACGCCACCGTGATCGGCGTGACCAGGACCTACCAGACCCGCCACGGCGCCGGACCGCTCCCCACCGAGGACCACGCGGTGCTCGCACGGTTCCCCGAACGCCACAACGGCACCGGCCACTACCAGGGCGCCTGGCGAGCAGGCCACCTCGACGCCGTGCTGCTGCGCTACGCGGTGGCGGCCTGCGACGGCGTGGACGCCCTGGCGGTGACACACCTGGACGCGCACGACCTCAAGGTGGCCACCACCTACGACGCTCCCCTGCCGACGACGAACCTCACCGAGTTCCTGAACCACCGCACACCGGTCCTCACCGACCTGCCGGACCCGATCGCGTGGCTGGAAGACCAACTGGGCGTCCCGGTCCTCGTCACCGGCGCCGGCCCCGACCGGGCGGACTACGCGGTGCGGACACCGGTCCACCCCTGAAATGCGGGACAATTGGACCATGATCGAGTCGACCCTGGTGTCGGTGGACGTGCTGGCCCTGCGCTTCGACCCGACCACGCGCGCCGTGCTCCTGGGCATCGCACCCCGCGCCCACGAACCGTTCGCGGGCGAACTCGCCCTGCCCGGCGTCCTGCTCGGCAAAGGCGAACGCCTCCGTGACGCCGCACACCGGGCCGTCACCGACAAACTCGGCATCCCCGAAACCGCGATCTCCGCCTCCGGCCAACTCACCACGTTCGACGAACCGTCCCGAGACCCGCGCGGCCCGACCCTCTCCATCGCCCTCTGGGCCACCATCGACCCCACCCACCTGACCGGCGGCGGCCCCACCTGGACCCCACTGGCCGACGTGCCCCCGCTGGCCTTCGACCACAACCGCATCGTCGACGACTGCCGCCCCATCCTGGCCGGCCACCTCTGGCGGGACACCACGTTCACCGCCGGGCTCCTGGGCCGCGAGTTCACCACCGCCCAAGCCCTCGACGTCACCGAATCCCTGACCGGCGAACGCCCCTACCCCGCCAACCTCGGCCGCACCATGGAACGCCTCCCCGGCCTCGAACGCACCGCCCACCACGCCGCCGCCCTGCCCCAGGGCGGCCGACCACCGTCCGTCTGGCGCTGGGTGACGTAACGCCGTCTCACCCCATCGACACCGGCACCTCCCGTCACTTCCCACCAGGGCGGTCTGTCACGGATACGACCGTTCGGGCGATAAGGATGTAACCCGAATGGCGGTGGTGCGGTATGAAGTCAGGCCCAGCCTTGCTCCTGGCGGTAATCGTGGCGACGGGGTGCAGCAGTCAGACCGCACCCCCACAGCAGCCACCCGAACCGGCGTCGACCACCACCGCCACCCAACCGGTCGACGCCGCCACCACCGAGCTCGCCGACAAGGCGACGATCACCCAGGCCGACATCGGCGACAGGTGGACCGTGCACACCGAGGCCAAGGCAGCCGAGGGGTTCGGCGACGGGAGTTGCGCCGAGGGAACGGTCGCCGACGCACTGCCGCTGGACGCCCGCCGCACCGGCGCCGTCTTCCAGGCCGAGAACGCCACCTGGTACGTCGGCTCCAACGCCGCCGTCTTCCCCGACGAGGCCACCGCGACCGAGTGGGTCGAGACGCGCAAGTCGGCGCCCTACGTCGAATGCCTCCGGGCCGAGTTCGAGCAGGGCCAGAAGGAGGCCGACCCCCGCTTCACGGTCGCCCTCGCGTCCACCACGACCGAAGGCGTCGGCACCCAGGGCTTCGAGGCGTACGCCCTGTACCAGGTCATGGCCGACGTGGGCTCCGGGCCGCAGAACGCCAACGGCACGATCGCCCGCCACACCTACCGGGTCGGGCGCACGGTCATCTCGCTCGCGATCGACATCGCGACCAACCCCAACGACCCGCCCGACCTCCAGCAGGTGGTTTCCACCGACGTCCACCGCGCTCTTTCGGCGGTTTACGCCCGGTTGAGTTGATTTCAGTCAACACTGAAGTAATAGAGCACGCCGAACCACCAGAGCCGTCGGGTCGCCGTCCCGATCGGGTACTCCAGGGTTGTCCACCGACCAAGGAGGCCGAGATGCAGCCGTTCCCCTTCCCGTTCGTCCCGTGGGTGTGGCGCAACGTGGCGGAACTGCTCGACAAGCACGA
The DNA here is from genome assembly GCF_009769385.1 of Saccharothrix deserti. Lineage (GTDB taxonomy): Bacteria > Actinomycetota > Actinomycetes > Mycobacteriales > Pseudonocardiaceae > Actinosynnema > Actinosynnema deserti. The sequence goes on along the minus strand of NZ_ML775961.1, from coordinate 24,802 downwards.
CACCGACTCCCCCGAGGCCGCCGAGGCGACCGAGTCCGCCGAGCGCCGCCACCGACCGGACATCGGCCTGCTCGGGTACGAGGTGGAGGCGATCGACGGCCCGATCGGCGAGATCGACCAGTCCAACGCGCGGGTGCCCGCCGACTGCCTGCTCGTCGACGCAGGCACGTGGCTGTCCCCCCTCAAGGTCGTGCTGCCGGTGGGGGCCGTCGCGAAGGTGGACCACGACGCGAAGAAGGTCTACGTCGACCGCACCAAGGAACAGGTGCAGCACGCCCCCGAGTACGACCCGGACGGCTTCGACGCGAGCGATTACCGACAACGCCTCGGCAACTACTACACCGAGAGTTACCGCAATTCGCCGCCGGCCTAGCTTGACCGACCGCGTCCCGCCGCACGGCGAACCTCGCGCTCAGACCGACGGATCATTCTGAGCGCGAGGTTCACGCCGTATCCGCCACCTTCGGCCTAATTGCGACCGGTCGCTTCCCCCGCCAGGAATCGCACCAACTCCTGACCGGCCATCAACCCGTCGCACCTGGCCGGCGGCACGAGCCACCGCACCTCGTATCCCTCGACCACAGCGGGTGGCAGCGGCAGCGTGGCGTTCGGCGGAAAGACCAACTCGTCGTCCAACCCGTCCGACGACGACAGCACGAACACCGCGTGCTCGATCATCAGACCGACCAACGGAACGGGCATCATCACCACAGGCGTAGGCGACGCCCGAAACCGCTCCGACTCGACCACCCGCCGCGCCCGCTCCGGCTCCACCGCGACCGCAACGATCGTCCCGAGGACAGCCAACGCCGAACGCGTCACGCCCTCCCCCAGCACCGGCCACATGCGCCGCACCTCGTCCGGGTCCAGCACCGCCCTGTCCACGGAACACAGCGCGAGCGAATCACCGTCGAAGTTCGTCACCGGATCCACGTAGGTGTCACCGACCCACAGCGCACCCGGCAGCACCGGCCACCCCCGCGCCACGCACTCCAGCGCAGTCTCCAGACCGTTACTCCCCATCCCGGCCCCCGACCCAGAACACCCGGGGAACCGCACGTCCACCGGCCCGGAAGAAGATCAGCGCGTTCTCCGCCGACTGGACGCTCATGTGCATCCCACCATGAACCGAGACCACCTCAGCGCCCTTCTCGGTGGTCATCCCCCACGCGACGATCTTCAGGTCTTCGGGGTCGAACGTCTCCTGCACCACCGCGAACAGACGCGGTGCCTGATCGTCCACGAACTCCTGAACCTCGGTGACGATCTTCGGGTCCTCGAACAACGAAACGGGCTTCTCCCCACCCTCACCCCGGTCGCCGTCACTCACCAGCGTCATCGTCATGACATCCATCCCTCTGTTCCTCGCGGATCTGACACACCTCGTCACGCGCCCACACCGCTGCCCGAGCGCTCTCCCGGCTTTGCCGGACGTACCGCCGGCCGATGACGACGAGGTAGAGCAGAGGGATCACGAGCCACACCAGGAACAGCACGACCCCGCCGAAATCACTCGCAAGCTCACTCCACACCACGACCATCACCACCCCGGACGAATTTCCGACTTCGGCTCTCCTGAGTTCGACGCCCCATCGAGCCGACCGTGCTGTACTGACCTTGGCCGGAGGGGCGGTGACAGCGGTATGGCGCACGCGTGTCATCGCCTGACTTCTACTGCCTTCTTGGGCAGGGCACTCCCACCGAGAACGGCTCGTTCGTATCGTTGGGTGTGTAGGACGCGAGGGGAGCGAACATGGGCGAGGCCGACCTACCCAGGACCTATCTGGCCCAACTTGTGGCACAGAGCTTCATGACAGTGGACAAGTTCCGAGCCAAGTTCGAGGAAGTAACCGGCTTGCCTCTCAACGAGCGCCAGGCATTCCGATGGCTGGCCGGAGAAGTCAAGACGCTTCCCTACCCGGCCGCGCAGCAAGGTCTCGAGTCGATGTTCGGTCGCACGGCAGCCGAATTGTTCGCCCCTCCACCACTCGCCAGTGAACTGGAGGCCGTCCAGACGACGATGACGTTCGACAGTCCAAGGTCCACCCACCCTGCGAACGGGACTCCTCAAACGGAAGGCCGGCTCATCTCCATGTCAGCGGATCGAGCGCGAAATTTTCTGGCCAGCACCGAAGGTTCGAACGTCGGACCTCAGACTCTCGAGCAGTTGTACGAAGACGTCAAGGCAGTGGCATCCACCTACACGCAGGCGCCACTCAGTTCCATCCTCGGTGATCTCGTCGCCGTTCAGGAGCGGGCCTTTTCGTTGCTGGAAGGCCGACAAAAGCCGAACGAAAGTCGACAGCTCTATTTTCTCGCCGGCGTCACCTCCGGCTTGATGGCCAAAGCCAGCCACGATCATGGTGCTTCGCACGACGCCATGACACACGCGCGCACGGCGTTCGTATGCGCCGAGAATGCCGACCACCACGGATTGCGAGCTTTCGTCGGCGGTCTCCAGTCGCTCATCTCCTATTGGGCCGGGCGACCGATGGATGCCATTCGATACGCCAGCCGAACAGGCGAGTCCGACCAACGGAACTCCAACACGTCCGCAATTTGGCTGGCCATCTCCGAAGCGCGCGCTTGGGCGACATTGGGGAACACCGAGAAATCCCGCCAAGCGATCACTGCGGCCACCGAGCTTCGTGATCATGCGCATCCGGACGAACTCGATGAGTTTGGCGGTATTTGCACGTTCTCGGTTCCGCGCCAACTCTACTACGCAGCGGACACGTTGGCCTGGAACAGCGACAAGGATGCGGCGGCGGGCGAGCGGGCCGCAGTCGAGGCCATCGAGGCGTACGAGACTGCTCCAGCACACGAACGCGCGTTCAGCGACGAGGCGGGAGCAAGAACGGATCTCGCTATTGCGCGGATTTCGTTGGGCGACGTCGAAGGCGCGGAAGACGCCTTGACGCCCGTGTTCCAACTGCCCCCGGCATTGCGCATCCACGGCATCGTCACCTCCGCCAAACGGGTGCACCGAGTCCTGACCAGGTCCATTCGGGATGGTCACGCAAGGGCCGGCCTGCAGGAGCAGCTTGAGCTTTATTCTCGTCAGCCACTGGCGGCACTGCCCCGATGACCGCACACAGGGATGATGACCCGACCATGGCCGAACCAATGAGGATCGAAGGTCGTGCGGTCGTGTTGCGCGATTTCACGATCGACGATCTCGACGAGACGATGACCATCGTCGGGGACGAGAGGGTGACCCGGTGGCTTTCGTTCGATGTGATGACACGCGCTCGACAGGAAGACGCCCTGCTGGGAGTGCTGGCGAGAGCGCAAATGGTGCCGCGCAGTGAGTACTACTTGGCTGTGACCGAACGGGATTCCAATGTGTTCGCCGGGTTCGCGCGACTCGGGTTGAACGGTGTTCGCGCGGCCAAGCTGGGGTATGCCATCCGGTACGATTTGCACGGACGCGGCTTGGCTACCGATGCCGCGCGGAGTCTCGTGGGTTTCGGTTTCACGGCTCTGAAGTTGCACCGCATCAGTTCGGCGATCGGCCCGGACAACCTGGCTTCCATTCGCGTGGCGGAAAAGTTGGGCATGGTGCACGAAGGACGCATTCGCGATCACGTGTTCACCAATGGGGCATGGCGGGACAGCAAGTTGTACGCGATTCTCGAACACGAGTGGCCGAGGGGCGTTGATGTCCCGAGTCGTTAATTCAGATGCAGTGACGTGATCTCAGCGACTTTCATGCGAGCCGTCCGTGTTCGAAATGGGTGAGCGTGAGGGCGGCTTTGACGATGTCGCCGATCCTGCGGGCTGGTGGTGAAGTGCCGCAGTGCGCGCCAGCGGCCGGTCAGCATCGCGAATCCGCGTTCACCGAGACAGCGCGGGCGGCGCAGCAGGGCGTTGCGGGTGCAAGTGTCGACGTCGAGTACCTGACCGCCGGCGGGCCGCTTGACCGGTGTGAACACGCCGATGCCCGCGCCGTCGTAGCCGCCTCCAAGCATGCTCGTCCTGTCAGCACGTGGTGTGTCCGCTCCCGTTACGCGGCGTCGCCTTATCGATGAGGTAGGCGGTGCCGTTGGGCACTAGCGTGTACAGCAGATCCCAGCGGTTGCAGGTGTCCCCGCTGGGGCCGTACTGCGATGGCTGATAGCTGGTGAAGGTCACCCACGCCTGCACGGTGTGGTCGGACGCCTCCTGCATGTCGTAGATGACCACATCGGTGTCGTAAGTCTGCTCGATTCCCCGCACCCAGGTTGCCTTGTCGCCGATGCGCGCCTTCTGGTTGGCGGTGTGCAGCGCCCATGCCGCATCGGTGTCGCCTTGGTTGATGCTGGTGAAGTAGGTGCCGAACACGGTCGCGGCCGCCTGCGCGGTTGGGTGTGTCTGGGCCGCGGGCGCGAGGCTCACCACCTCACTCGGCGAAGCCGACAACGTGGTCGTCATGAATTCCTCGGAGGTCGTCGTGTCGGATGGAAAGCTGGTTCGGGTGGGATAATCCGACGTGATGCCCGGATCCGCCCCCACGCCGAGCGGGGCGGTCGGCTTGCCGGCGAACAGGCCCGGCACGATGACGATTCCGGCCAAGAGCAGGACGACCAGGGCTCCGGCTCCGGCGAGCGCGAGTTTGCGGTCCTTGCGGGTGTAGGACGCGCCGTCGAAGCCCTGCTCCGCAGGCAGGTTCTCCGGCGGGATATCGGCATACCCGTCCACGACCAGAGTCGACGCCAGCCGGTCCCACAGCGTCTGCCGCGTGTCACTGAAGACCATGCACGTCGCGACGATCCAGCCCACTCCGAACGTCAAAAAGCTGATCACTGGAACCACGAGCCCACGCCCCGCGGCCTCCCGCAGGAACATCCGGCCCCACGACGCCGCACGCCGGTTCGCGGTCCAGATCACCGTCATCCGCATCAGCTGCTTCGCCGGTGTGGTTCCCCGCGCCCACGCGATGAGAGCCCACACAATCCACCCGATGCCGAGCGTCACGAGGAACAGCAGCCCTTCCAGCAGGTACGCCAGCAGCCGCTTGCCAGGGCCGGAAAGCCGCACACCAGTGGGCAGACCGAGCACCTGACCGCACATCAGGCAGGTTGGGTTGGCGCCGGTGCGGCTTCCGCAGGAGGGGCACATGTCGCCCGTGTGCCGAAGTTCCGGATCGGTCCTGGCTCCTGCCGGTGGTGGACCAGTCGAGGGGGTCGCCGTGGGCAGGTCTGACGGCACGTCGTCAGTGGGTGCGTGGTGCGCACCTTCCACGGGTGGTGCCTGCTGACCACAGAAGGAGCAGAACCGTGCCGGAGCGATGAGCGCAGTGCCACAACTGGCGCAGAACATGACAGCACCTCCCTGGATGGGTGCTTGTAACAGTGGCGCCCGCCGCGTCCGGACGACGCCTCCCTGGAGAAAGTGGCCGTCCGTACGAACCGGTCGAGGCCTGTCGATCGGTGAAGCGGACGGTCTTGCGGCCAGAGCGACGGCGTGGCGCGACGAGATCCGCAGTGATCGAGTTGTCGGCACTCTGGCACCTCGCTCGTGCGAGCGCACTGCCGAACTTCCATCGTTCGCCTGCGCAGGTACCCGGACTAGGGCCATACGACCCTAGTCCACGATGAACGGCAGCCGCGATAACGCGATACCAATCAGGTAAACGACTATGTCGCCCAGCAAAAAATCAGCGAGAGCCGGTTGACGGACGCGATCCGGTTGCAGCTTTGACGCAACACAGTTGACACTGTCGCAAACCTGGTTGAGGCCGAGCTGACCCTTGGTCGCACCGTCCCGCCACTTCTTCCCGACCAAGTATTTCAAGTTGGGATCCTGGAGTTGACGTCCACACCCGACTCGACTAAAAGCACTCCATTGATGTGATCTCACCAACGGCGATTCCGGTGTCGAATGCCTGATGGTGTTCACGGGAACGCTCATACAGGCGCTCCGACGGGCTGATGAACCTGGGAGATGAAGGCGGGGAGCCCCTGGCAGGACTGGATTTACGAAGATCAAGTCCGAACCAGAAGGCACCCCGTGATCACGTAGCGCGCCACACTCGACGTGCCCCGCGAACTTGCCCGATACCTTCGCCGGCTGCTCTACACGGAACGCCGCGACCGCGGCACTCGGAAGGGGACCAGGGCGCCGACCTGCTACGGACAAGCGGTGCTGGGCCTGCGCTGGTTCCGCCAGAACACCGACATCGCCGCGCCGGCGCGCGATCACGGCATCTCCCGCGCCACCGGCTACCGCTACCTCGACGAGGTCATCATTCAGCAGCGACGCACTGGCTCGTCACGTCGCATCAGGCGACCCACGTGCGGATCCGTTGGAGCGCAACCGCAGCAGTGGCAGGAGCAGTGGCAGGGTGGTGCCGTCGGCGAGTTCGCCGGCGACGTAGGTGAACGCGCCGTGGTGACGCACCTGCCGGCCTTGCCGAAAAGCTTTTCGTACGCCATGGTGGGCCAGGTCACAGGTTTCCGGGTAGGACGTACGTTCTTGATACACCGCCACCGCGTCCACGTCGGAGGGACCGCCGCCTTTTCGCCGTGCCCGGATTCCTTTCCATTCCGCGAAAGGAAGGTGTTCCCACGGTGCGTTTGTTCAGCAGAGCGGGGCGGACGGCGGCGGCGCTCGCCCTGGTCGCCGCGGCCTTGGTGTCGCAGTCCCCGGCGGCAGCCGCGGCGAAGTCCGTGTACATCCCGGCCAGGTGGACCCAGACCGGCGAGGTCCCGTGGTCCCAGGACCGGACGAGGGAGTCGGCGAACTTCATCCTGTTGTGGGGCGAGAAATCCGGCACGAACCCGGTTTCGGCGCCGTCCCCGTACAACTTCGACCCCAACAACATCCTCAACCAGCTGGAGAACCTCTACAGCTTCTACGTGAACACCATGCAGTTCACGCCGGAGACGGGGCTGCTCGCCCAGCACAAGATCATCGTCATCGTCACCAGGACGTGGAACCGGACGGCCCTCGACGCCTGGGCGACGGGTGGGTCGGTCGACGGCCGGGTGGGCATCATCAACATCGCGCCTGCGGCGGCCCAGCCCGGCTCGTGGGGACTGGCCCACGAACTGGGCCACGTCTTCCAGAACTACACGTTCATGGGTCGATCGGGCTACGGGTTCACCGCGCCGTACGCGGGCACGTTCTGGGAGACCGGCGCCGAGTTCATGGCGATGCAGGCGCTGCCGACGACGGCCGCGGGCGACCTCACCCGGTGGCTGCGGTCGGAGAACCTGTACTGGAGCTCCAGCCGGCACCACTACGGCAACTGGATGCTCATGCAGTACATCAAGGACCGCGACGGCCTGGCGATGTTCAACCGCATGTGGAACGAGGCCAGGAACAACGAGCACCCGCTGGAGGTGTACCGGCGCCTCGCCGGCATCACCCAGGCCGAGCTGAACCGCCGCATCGGCGAGTACGCCACGCGCAACGTCACCTGGGACTTCGGCAACCGGTCCACCCTGATGCCCTTCATCAACAACGTCTACGGCGGCGGGTTCCTGCACGCCTACAACGGCGGCAACGTCGAGGCGGTCGACGCGGGCGCCGGGCACTTCCGGATGAACACCCGCGCCGCGCCGTCGGACTACGGCTTCAACAAGATCAAGATGGTCGCGGCGAGCGACGGCGCGCTGGTGAAGGTGCGCGTGAAGGGGCACGCCGAGACCGGCGCGACCGGCTGGGCGTTCGGCCTGGTGGCCGTGCGCAACGGGACGCCGCGCTACTCGCCGCTGACGGTCGGGACCGACGGGCAGATCACCTTCCAGCTCCAGTCCGGCGAGCGCGAGGTGTGGCTGGTGGTGACGGGCACACCGTCGGCCGTGCCGCACTACGCGTTCCTCGACGGCTACGACAAGGCGCGTCGCTTCCCCTACGAGTTCCGGGTTTCCGGCGCGACCCCGTCCGGGTTCGAGCCGGGGCACGTCAAGCCCGCCCCGACCGGCGGCGGGCGCTGGCACTCCAACGGCGGCGGCTGGGTTGCCGGCTCGGCCAACGTCGCGAGCACCGCGTACGTCGGTCCGAAGGCCGCCGTGTACGGCCGGGCCACCGTCACCGGCAACGCCCGCATCGAGGGCCTCGGCTGGGTCAACGGCGGCGTGGTCGGCGGCAACGCCGTGGTGAAGGACAACGCCCTGATCCAGGACGGTGCGAACCTGTCCGGCAGCATCGTCGTGGGCGGCGACGCCGAGTTCGCCATCGCCTGCGGGTCGGGCACCTACCTGGCGTTCAACCCGTCACGCGGGTGCGACGGCCGGGGCGGTGAGGCGGACGTCAACCCGTCGCACGGCACGTTCCCGACCGCGGACCTGGCGCTGAGCTGACGCGTGGGGGTGTGCCCCGCCGGGGCACACCCCTCCCGGTCACGCGCCACGCCGACGCCGGCGGTCAGCCGACCTGGATGGAGCGCTTGGCCATGCCGAGCCAGTAGCCGTCGATCACGCTGCGCTGGCCGGTGAGTTCGTCCTCGCCCGCGCCCAGGGCGATGAACAGCGGCGCGAAGTGCTCGGTGCGCGGGTGGGCGAGCCGGCCGACCGGGGACTTGTGCTCGAAGTCGATCAGCGCGTCCACGTCCGCCGACGCCAGGGCCTCGCGGCCCCAGTGGTCGAACTCGGCGGTGAAGCTCGGCACGCTCCCGTCCACGCGGATCGCCCGCAGGTTGTGGGTGAAGAAGCCGCTGCCCACGATCAGCACGCCCTCGTCGCGCAGCGGCGCGAGCCTGCGGCCGATCTCCATCAGCCGCCGCGGGTCCAGGGTCGGCATGGAGATCTGCAGCACCGGGATGTCGGCGTCCGGGTACATCTCCACCAGCGGCACGTACGCGCCGTGGTCGAGACCGCGCTCCGGGACGTCCTGCACCGGGGTGGCGGCGTTGCGCAGCAGGCCGCGCACCTTCGCGGCCAGTTCGGGCGCGCCCGGCGCGGCGTAGGTGACCTCGTAGTACCTCTGCTCGAACCCGTAGAAGTCGTAGACCAGCGGCACGGTGGTGGTCGCGCCGATCGCCAGCGGCGCGTCCTCCCAGTGCGCCGAGATGACCAGGATCGCGGTGGGACGCGGCAGGTCGGCGGCCCACGCGGAGAGCTGGCCCGGCCAGATGGGGTCGTCGGCCAACGGCGGCGCGCCGTGGCTGAGGTACAGGGTCGGCATGCGGGTCATCACGTGCTCCGGGAGGTCAGTTCGCGATCGGCAGGTCGAGGGTGTGCGCGGTGTGCGCGACCTTGGCCGCGAGGTACCGCAGGTTGTGCTCGGAGGCGTGCACGCCGGTGCGGTTGACGGAGCGCAGGTCCACGCCCAGGGCAGTCAGTTGGGTGGCCTTGTCCGGGTTGTTGGTCAGCAGGTCGACGCTCCGGGCACCGAGAGCCGCGAGCATCTGCGCGGCGGCGGTGTAGTCGCGCTCGTCGTCGGCGTGCCCGAGTGCCCGGTTGGCGGCGTAGGTGTCGAGCCCGAGGTCCTGCAGCGCGTAGGCGTCGAGCTTGGCGTACAGGCCGATGCCGCGGCCCTCCTGGCGCAGGTACAGCAGGTACCCGCCGGTGGTCGCGATCCGCTCGACCGCCTCTCGCAGCTGCGGACCGCAGTCGCAGCGGGCCGACCCGAACACGTCGCCGGTCAGGCACTCCGAGTGGGCGCGGACCAGGGGCACGTCCGCGTTCCGGTAGTCGCCGAGGCCCAGGGCCAGGTGCTCCTTGCCGTCCACCAGGCCGGTGAACGTGTGGACGTCGGCTTCGACGGTGTAGCCGTCGCCGAAGGTCAACGGCACCCGGACGGTCGTGCGAATCGCCGCCGGCAGTGCGGTCGTGGTCATCGGTTCACCTCTTCGTGACGCCTCAGTTGACGCTTCAACCGAGCGATGACGACGCTACGCCGTCAATGTTGAAGGTTCAACTTCTAAGTGGCGTGCACCACTCGACACGTGTCGCTCACCACGTGCCCGCGTCCGGGTCGATGCGCTGGAGCACCCTCGAGCTGATCTCGCGCAACTGCCGCAGCTCGGACTCGGAGAGGGCGTCCACGACCAGCCTGCGCACCTCCTCGACGTGCCCCGGCGCGGTCGCCACGACCTTCTCCCAGCCCGCCTCGGTGAGGATCGCGTTGGTGAACCGGCCGTTCTCCGGGCACGGCGCGCGGCGCACCCAGCCCCGCTGCTCCAGCCGCTTGACCACGTGCGAGAGGCGCGACAGCGAGGCGCTCACGACCGACGCCAGCTCGCTCATCCGCAGCGTGCGGTCGCGGATCATCGACAGCCGGGCGAGCACCAGGTACTCGAAGTGCGTGATGTCCGCGTCGCGCTGGAGCTGGGCGTCGAGGGCGGCGGGCAACTTGATCAACATGGCGGCGAACGGCAGCCACGACTCCTGCTCGTCCTGCGACAACCACCGCGGTTCCATCACACCAGCTTACTTGACGCTTCAAGTGGCGCGCGGCTGTCGCACGGACTGTCGCGTGGGCCGCAACTCGACGGAACGGATCGAACGCCGCGACGCCACGCGGTAACGTCTGGCTGTGAACATCAAGGCGTCATTGGCCGGGCGGCGGTTTCACGTACACCAGCGGATCACCCTGATGGTGAACCGGTACGAGATCTTCGCCGACGACGGCAGGGGGGAACCCGGTCCGCTGGTCGCCTTCGTCGAGCAGAAGCGGATGGCCTTCAAGGAACAGGTCACCCTCTACCGCGACCAGAACAAGGGACTCGTGCTCGCGGGGTTCAAGGCCCGGAAGGTGATCGACCTCGCCGGCGCCTACGACGTGACCGCCCACGACGGTCGCCCCATCGGTGTGTTCGGCAAGGTGTTCGGCAAGTCCCTCCTCCGGTCCACCTGGCGACTCGACCAGCCGGACCACCCGCCGATCACGGTCAGCGAGCGCAGCATGGCCATGGCGTTGTTCCGCCGCATCTGGGACTTCCTCCCGTGGATCGGCGACCTGCCGTTCCCGTGGAAGTACCACTTCGACTTCACCATCGACTCGACGGTCGTGGCGTGGTTCGAGAAGAAGACCCGCTTCCGGGACCACTACGTGGTGGTCATCGAGGACGACACGCTGGACCGCCGACTGGTCCTCGCCCAAGCGGTCGCGTTGGACGCCCTGCAGTCCCGGTAACGACTACGGTGGTCGGGGATGGAGAGGTGAGCCCTATGACGAAACAGGGCAAGCGTGAAATCCGTGGCTGGAAATTCATGATGGACGATGCGGCCGAGCGGCTGAAGGCGAAAACGGGCGCGACGGTGGCGGAATGGAACAAGCGAGTGGGTGAAGAGGCCCCGCCCGGTGAGCCCGCGTTGCGGAAGTGGCTGACCGAGCGGGGCGTCGGCGGGTATTCGCAGGACCTCCTGGTGTACGAACGCCACGGCTACCCGGAATTCCTGCTCGCCGATCCGGCCGAGCTCATCGACGCCCAGTACGCGGATCGGGAAGACCTGCGCCCCATTCGCGACGCCGTCCTCGACGCGGCGTACTCGCTCGGCGACGTCGTGGTGCAGGCCCGCAAGACCTACATCTCGCTCGTCTCGCCGAAACGCACTTTCGCCATCGTGAAAGCGACGACGAAGAAGCGGGTGGACGTCGGGCTGAACCTGCCGGGGCGCGAACCGGGCGGTCGGCTGTTGTCGGCGAAGAGCCTCGACAAGGGCACCGTGCGGATCGCGCTGGAGTCGCCGGACGACGTGGACGACGAATTCAAGCGGCTGCTCCAGGAGTGCTACGAGGCGAACACCTGACCGGTCCGGTCACGGGGAGATCAGCGGCACGAAGGCGCCACGCACGTCGTCGTCGGACGGGGTGACGTGCACCTCCCCCGGCGGCCCGAGGTCGGTGGGGCCGTAACTGGTGTAGTGGAGGACCTCGGGGCAGCTCGCGCCGCCGATCTCCACCTTGGTGTCGGCCACGGGCTTCCCGGTCCGCAGCTCGTAGACCTTCACCGGGATCGCGATCTTGCGGAACGTCACGTCCCTGGGGAACTCGGGGAAGATCTTGCTCTCGTACGGACAGGTCTGGACGGGGGTGCCCATCTCCTCCTTGCCCACGCAGACCACCAGCACGGCGTCGGCGGCGTCGGCGGCCCGCCACTCGGCGGGGAACTTGTTCGTGTAGTAGTCGTTGCCGTAGATCAGCGCGCGGTTGATTCCCTTGCCGTACGGGGCGGCACCGCTGTACTGCGCCGGATTGGCGCAGTAGGCAGGTTGCGTGCTGCTCGGCCCTCGCAGGAGGTTGCGGACGTTCGCCAACTCGATCGCCAGCGTCGCCTGCCTGGCCCCTTCCTGGGCCTTGGCGGCGAGTTCGTGTCCGGGGTACTGGTCGAGCAGCTGCTGATAACGCGTCCGCGCCGCCTCCCAGTCCTTGGCGGCCATGAGGGCGTCACCGCAGCCGACGAGCGCGGCGGGCGCGGTTCGCGGGACCACGTCGGCGGAGCGGTCCAGCGCGTTGTCGCTCGCCTCGCGCTGACGGAGCCAGTCCGTGACCGTGACGGTGTGGCAGGGGTTCTCGGCGGGCAGGCCGGCGAGGAACCCGTCCAGGACCACGTCGACCATCTTCTCGTGGCCGGGCAGCTCCGCGAGGACCGGGGCGAGACGGTTGAAACCCTCCGCCAGCGCATCGGTGTCACCGGTCAGCGAAGTGGTGAGCCTCTCCCGCGCCACCGACAGTCGTCGGCACGCCTCGGCGGTCTTGTCGCCGCGGGTGGTCAGCGGGGCGTCGACCACGCGGTGACCGAGCCCCACCTCGCCCAGGGCGGCCGACGCCTGCGCGCAGTCGCCGCTGCCGCGGGCTTCGGTGACGTTCCGCTCGATCCTGGCGGCGTCGAACCGCAGGAACCCCACGGTCAGCAGCACCGGGACCGTGACGACGAGCGCGACCAGCCGCTGCCGGCGCACCGCGACCCGCTGAGCGCGCCGACTCGCCAGGAACCACCCGTGCGCGATGAGTGCCACCCACCAGACGAGTAAGACGACCTCGAACCACACCGACCGGACGACCGAGGCGAGGAGGACGACGAGCACGACGGTGATCAGTCCGGTGAGGACGGCGAGCAGGCGCCGTCGCAGCATCAGGTAACCGATGCCGAGCAGGGAGGCGTTGCCGAGGGCGACGGCCAGCGGGTCGTGGGACCGGGTCACGTGGACGGGTTCCGCCACGTCCTGGGTCAGGTAGTCCATCATGGGTCCCTTCGTCGCGGGACGGGCGGAAGCCGTCACCCGATGTCGTCGCCCGACGACGTGACAGGTCCGCGAAGATCCGCGACACCGGAAAGGCCGCCGGCCGAACGTGAACAGCAGGCCGACCCGTCCGGCGGAACCCCAGCGGTCAACCGGGCTAGGCAGCCAGCTCCATGATGCGGGCCGCCACCTCGGCCGGGGCCTCGAGTGGCAGCATGTGGCCGGCGTCCTCCACCACGACCGACTCGCCGCCGACCGCCGCGGCCAGTGCCTTGGCGTTGGACTCGGGCACCAGCCGGTCCTCGTCGCCCACGATCGCGATCACCGGCCGTTCGCCCGCGACGGTGAGCGCGGCCTCGCGGTCGTAGCGGTCCACCGCCGGGCGGAACAACGCGACCGTGTCGGGCCAGTGCGCCCACACCATGTCCGCGGTCAGGTCCACGTCCTCCTCGCGCGGCTCGTCGCCGAACAGCCACCACCGCAACCCGGCCGTCTTCGCGGGCTCGATCTTCTCCCGCACCGCCCGCACCAGCGGCCCGAACGCGCGCTCCAACTCGCGGACGAGCTTGCCCAACGCCTTGGGCCAGGCCAACGACGTCTCCGCCAGCCCGGTCACGGCGGTCGAGACGAACACCACGCCCGCGACCCGCTGCCGGTACAGCCGGGGGCGGCGTTCGGCCATCGCCATCGCCGCCATGCCGCCCATCGAGTGACCCGCGATCACGACCCGCCCCTCGGGCACCAACCGTTCGATCAGCTCGCCGAGGTCGTCGCCCAACTGCTCGATGGACGCGGTCTCCTTGTCCGCCGGCGAGGACGCGCCGTGGCCGCGGTGATCGTAGGCGATCACCCGCACCGACTCCGGCAGCGCCGCCACCACCCGGTGCCAGCTGCGGTGGTCCAGCGCGTAGCCGTGGGCGAGCACCGCGGTCAACTCGGCGTCGGGCGGTCCGCTGCGTGTCACGTTCAGCTCCGTGCCGTCCTCCAGCCGCAACCGTTCGGTCGCCATGGCCGCTGCCCCTTCCGTCGTCGGACGTCTACTTGACCAACGAGTAACAAGGGTGGACGTCACGCGACTACGACCAGCCGGGTTGGTCGAGCAGCCGCAGCCGCCGGTCGAGGAGGGTGGCGAAGTCGTGCGGGTGCCCGACGACGAGTTCGACGTCCCGCCCGGCGGCACGCACCACCACCACCGGTCCTCCCGGCGCGCCACGCGTCTCGGCCACCCACACGCCGGTGATCTCGCGCAGCGGCAGCTCACCGCCGAACGTGTCCGGGTTGGACGGTCCGGTGGTCGCGTGCCAGCGCAGCAGTTCACCGTCGAAGCTCGCGTGGGCGCGCAGCAGGCGTCCGGTGGCGTTGCGCACCTGACGCGAAGCACTCCGCACGCCGAGCGTCGTGCCGGCGATCGCGCCGCCGACCACGTCCAGCAGCACGGCCTTCGCCTTGACCACCAACCACACCGCGACCGCCGTGGCGACGACGGTGGGCAGGACGAGCAGCAGGTTCAGGGTGAGGAAACCGACGCCGACCGCCTGCACCGCCCCGCTGTACACGACGAGCCCGACCCACCACCCCGTCCGGTGCAGGTAGACCCGGCGGAGCAGGAACCACACCGGCACACCGACACCGATCACCAACAGGACCCAGCCGAGCACGACCACGCCCGACCACCCGGCCAGGAGGGCGACGACCAGGCTCACCGACGGCGGCACGAGGAAGCCGAGCAGCAGCAACGGCCGCACCCGCGACCAACGGCGCTCGAAGTCCGCCCGCACCGTCGCGTGCACGCCGAACGGCAACCGCACCCCGCACCACCTCCCGACATCAGCGTAGCGTCACCCTTTCGAGGATTTCAGGCACAGACGGTAACGATCACTGGTAGTGTCGGCCGGTGACAAGCCAGCAACGACCCAGCCTGCGCACGTTGGCCGAGGAACTGGAGCGCACGGCGGCGCGCTACGACGAACTCCAGACGCACCTGGACCGGACCACCGGCACCGCCTCCTCCCCCGACGGCGCGGTGCACGTGACCGTGGACGCCGGTGGCGCGCCGACCTCGTTCGCGTTGACCGAGCGCTTCCGCGCCCTCGACGCGCGGGCGATGGAAGCGGTGCTGCTGACCACCCTGCGGCAGGCCCAGATCCGGCTGCGCGACCAGGTCACCGAACTCACCAAGGCCACCGTCGGCGATGACGCGGCGGCCCAGGACATGCTCGCCCGCTACCACGAGCGCTTCCCCGACCCGCCGCCCGGTCGTAGGCGCTGAGGGGGACAACCGGAAGGCCGTGGAACACGCCACCCACGCGCTGCACCGCGCTGCTCGGCGACTACGACCAGGCCCGCGAACACTGCCAAGCCGCGCTTCCCCGCAACGCAGGCACAACGCCCCGGAGGCGAGGCGACGGGTGTCCTGTCCACGTCCACCCGAGTTGGCGGTGCCCAGACCTAGGTGTCGTACTCGCCGCTGTCCCAGGGCTCGCTGAACGCCATGTAGTTGCCCGGGTGTAGCTCCACCCACCAAGGATCGTCCTCACCGTCGCCCGGCCGGGCGACGAGACCGAAGGTGGTGCCGAACTGCTCGACGGCGAAGGGTGCAACCTCGATCCGAGTGAACGTGACCTCGCCGAGCTCCCGCAATCTGGCCTCGTACCGGTCCCGGCGGCGACTGTCCTGGTTCATCGTGCCCCGCGGCCCGAATTCATCGATCCTGGCTTCCAGGAACCGACCGGACGGGTCGAACAGGAACAGGGCAACGAACTCGTTGCCCTCCTGTCCGTCCATAGCCGGTTCAAACGGCGTGGTGAGGAAGAACTGCCTACCGTCAGCCGTGCGGCCGACGTGTTCAGCGTGGTAGTCGTCGTGGTCGATCGCGATGAGACCGGGTGCGCCCATGGCAGCACAGATTAGCCGGCAGACGGCGTTGTCATGACCGCTTCGCGGGCTTGGGTCGTTCGACGATGGCGGCGCGATGTCATCGTCCACGTTCGGATCGACCGCGACACCTGGCTCAAGCGTCAGGCCCCGAGCGCGCAACGGCCGTGCGCAACGCTTCGCGGAGGAGCGCAACAGCAGCGGGGATCTCCGTGTCGCTGATGTTGCCGTACCCGAGGACGAGCGCGCGTTCTGCCGACCGCTTCGCGCGGTAGTCGTCGAGGTCCGCCAGGCGCAGGCCGGCGGCTGCCGCGGCCCGGACCGCCCCGCGGGTGTCGGTGCCGTCCGGTAGGTGCAGGAGGATGTGCAGCCCTGCGGCGGTGCCGGCGACCCGGCCCTCCGGCACCCGGCCGGCGAGCGTCCGGACCAGCAGGTCGCGGCGGGAGCGGAACCGGCGCCGCGCCGCGCGCAGGTGGGCGTCGTACCACCCGCGGTCGATGAAGGTGGCCAGCGCCAGTTGGTCCAGCACCGGTGGCGCGGCGGCGACGAGGTTCGCCGCCCGGAGCGCCGCGGTCGTCACGGCGGGCGCGACCAGCCAGCCCAGACCGAGGGCGGGCGACAGCGTCTTGCTGACCGAGCCTAGGAGGAAGACCCGGCTCGGATCCATCCCCTGCATGACGGCGACCGGGTGGTGGTCGTAGCGGAACTCGGCGTCGTAGTCGTCCTCGATGACGAAGCCGTCCACCTCGCGGGCCCAGCGCACCAGACGTGCCCGGCGTGCCGGGGACAGCACCGTGCCGGTCGGGAACTGGTGTGCCGCACCGACGACGACGGCCCGTGCCGGCGTACGCGCGAGGTCTTCGACGCGGAGGCCGTCGTGGTCGACGGGCACCGGGTGCACGCGCAGGCCGGCGCTCGTCGCGGCGTCCCGCAGCCGCCCCCAACCCGGGTTCTCCACGGCCACGTCGGCGATCCTCTCGGCGCGCAGCGCTCGGCACGTGCGCACCAGGCCGTCGGTGACGCCCGCGCACACGAACACGGACGCGGCCTGCGCGTCCGCGCCGCGCGAGCGCCGCAGGTACTGCGCGACGGTGGTGCGCAGCACCGCGTGCCCGGCGGGGTCGGGCACGTCGAGGTCGTAGTGGACGGCCGAGCCGATGACCGCCCGGACGGCGTCGGCCCAGCGGCGGCGCGGGAACGCACGCAGGTCGGGCAGGCCGGGCGCGAGGTCGTACCGGATCGGTGGCCGCGCCGGTGTGCGCCGCGTGCGAGGCCGTGGCGGCGAGGTGTCCGGTGACCACGAGACGCGCGTGGCCGAACCCACCCGGGCGGAGAGGTAACCCTCCGCGATGAGCTGCCCGTACGCCTCCGTGACGACCCAACGGGAGCAGCCGAGTTCCTCGGCGAGCGCTCGGCTCGGTGGCACGGCGGCGCCCTCCGCCAGCCGGCCGTCCCGGATCGCGGTGCGCAGCGCGTGGGCCAGGCGATCGTGCAGGCGGTGCCGTCCGGGCTCGGGAGGGCCGACGTCCAGCAGCGTCGCCCACGCGAGATTGGTCTGGGAAACCGGCACAAGATTGGAGCGTACTGCCGATCCGAATCCGCCTAGCGTGACGGACATGATTGACAACCTGGTTCTCGGCGCGATGCTGTTCGGCACGGTTCAGGACGAGCGCCGATCGTTCGAGCTCCTGGACCGCTTCGTGGACGCCGGAGGCGTCTGGATCGACACCGCCAACTGCTACGCGTTCTGGGAGGACCCGAGCGGCTTCGGCGGGCAGAGCGAGGTGTTGCTCGGGCGTTGGCTGGCGAGCCGCCCCGGTGTCCGCGACCGCGTCAAGATCAGCACCAAGGTGGGCTGCGAGCCGACCGTGGCCGGGCAATTCCCGGAGACGGCCGAAGGCCTCTCGGCCGGGGTCGTCAAGAGCGGGATCGAGGGCAGTCTCCGACGACTCGGTACGGACCACGTCGAGCTGTACTGGGCGCACAAGCCGGATCCGGTCACACCGCTGGAAGAGACGGTCGCCGCGTTCGACGAGCTGGTGTCCGCAGGTGCGGTCGGCCGCCTCGGCTGCTCCAACTACCCCGTCTGGCAGGTCGAGCGGGCACGGCAGATCGCGCGGGCCAACGGCAGCACCGGCTTCACCGCGGTGCAGCAGCACCACACGTACCTGCAACCGCGCCCCGCGACCCAACCGACCGTCGTGCACCGGTTCGGTGCGGTCACCGACGAGGTGCTCCACTACCTGGAGCACCACCCGGACATGGCGCTGTGGGCGTACACGCCGCTGCTGAGCGGCCGCTACACCCGTGCGGACAAGCCGCTGCCTGCCGAGTACGACCACCCCGGCACCGCCCGCCGCCT
This sequence comes from Saccharothrix deserti, assembly GCF_009769385.1. Classification (GTDB taxonomy): domain Bacteria; phylum Actinomycetota; class Actinomycetes; order Mycobacteriales; family Pseudonocardiaceae; genus Actinosynnema; species Actinosynnema deserti. The sequence goes on along the minus strand of NZ_ML775961.1, from coordinate 6,451 downwards.
CGCGGTGCTCGACGAGATCGCCGCCGAGACCGGCACGAACCGCAACCGGGTGGTGTTGGCGTGGCTGACCGGAGGGAACCCGGCCGCCATCCCGATCATCGGCGTCAGCAAGGTCGAGCAACTGGACGAGGCGATCGCGGGGGTGTCACTGGAGCTGACCGCCGAGCAGCGCCAACGCCTGGATTCCGCGATGTGACCTATCAGGACACGCTCATCGGCGTCCGCGCAACGGACACCACTTGCCTTGTGCGGGCGGACCTCGCGGGGTTCGGAATTGGTTTGCGGGCGGCAACGGGCAGATCGATATGGTGGCGCGATGCGCGTGCTGTTCACCTTCGCCGGCGGGCTGGGCCACTTCCAGCCGGTGGTCCCGCTCGCCTCGGCCGTGGCCGCCGCCGGCCACACCGTCGCGTTCGCGGCCGGCCCGGCTCGGCTGGAGGCGATCGAGGCGGCCGGGTTCACGGCGTTCGCGGTGGAGCAGGAAGGCGGCGATGATGCCCCGGAACGCCTGCCGCTGCTGGTGCCCGACCGGGACCGGGACGACAGCGAGGTGCGCGACGGCTTCGTCCGGATCGGGGCCCGCAGGCGCGTGCCGCTCTACCTGGACCTGTTCGGCCGGTGGCGCCCGGACGTGGTCGTGTGCGAGGAACTCGACTTCGGCAGCGTGCTCGCCGCCGAGAAACTCGGGCTTCCCTACGCGAACGCGCAGGTCATCGCGTCGGGTTCGTTCGTGCGTCCGGCGGTGATCGGGCAGCCGCTGGCCGAGTTGCGCGCCGAACACGGTCTGCCGCCCGATCCCGACCTGGTCATGCTGCACCGGCACCTGATGATCTCGCCGTTCCCGCCGAGTTTCCGCGATCCGGCCTTTCCGTTGCCGGACACCGCTTTCGCGATCCGCCCGCCGGTCGGCCCGGCGGCGCGGTCCGACACGCCCACGGTGTACTTCACCCTGGGCACGGTGTTCAACACCGAATCCGGCGACCTGTTCTCCCGGGTGCTGGCCGGGCTGCGCGACCTGCCGGTGAACGTGGTGGCCACGGTCGGCAAGCACATCGACCCGGCCGAATTCGGCGAGCAGCGGGCAGGAGTGCGCATCGCCCGCTACGTCCCGCAAGCCGAAGTGCTGCCACGCTGCGATCTGGTGATCTCGCACGGCGGCTCGGGCAGCGTCATCGGCGCGCTGGCGCACGGCCTGCCCACGGTGCTGCTGCCCATGGGCGCCGACCAGCCGCACAACGCCGACCAGTGCACGCGACTCGGTGTGGGGAAGGCACTGGACCCGGTCACCGTCACCCCGCAGGGCGTTCGGGACGCGGTGACCGAGGTGTTGGCCGATTCGAGTTACCGGCGGGCGGCCGAACGGGTGCGGGCGGAGATCCTCGAATTGCCGGAACCCGCACAAGCGGTGCCGCTGATCGAACGGCTGGTCGCAGAACCGCAGTTCGCCGGCGCGTAGTACCCGCGCATGAGACCGGGTTCGCAGGAGGTGCGTCCTGCGAACCCGGTCATCGAGCGTCAGCCGGTGATCACCCGCCCGAAGGCATTCCCGAGCGTGCCTCCTGGACGGTCAACGGACGCAGGGACAGCGTGTACTCGTAGGTGGTGTCCGGTCGGACCTGGCTGCGTTGCCGCACCGGGTTCGGGGTGTCGCCGACACCCGTGACGGCGTGGCTCGCGTGCAGCGTGACCCAGCCCTTGTTGCGCTGGAGCTGGAACGGGTACGCGGCCCGGTCGAGGTCGTCGTACGGCGTCACGCTGACGTCCTTGGCACCGGCCACCAGCAGGCCACCGGTGCGGCCGTCGGTGAGCAGCGCCCACCGGCTGTCGGTGTGGTTGCCGTAGTCCTGCGGGCGGTGGTAGTCGACGTACTGCTCGTCCACAGTGGACGAGTGGACGCCGATCGGCGTGCCGTCCTTGCGGTCGACGTAGCTCTCCGCCTCACGGCCGTACCAGGCGAACCGGTCGTAGCTGTCCGGCAGCCCCAGCGAGACGCCGATCCGCGGCAGGTACGGCAACGTCCGCATGGAGCCCTGCGGGGTGACCTTGTGCCCGAGCCGCAGCACACCGCCGCGTTCGACCGTGTAGGTCATCGTCTGGTCGAACCACGCGCCCGTGACGTCCGGCGCGGCCACCCGGCTGTCCACCACGACGCGCACGCCGGAGTCGGCCGGTTCGACGCGGACGTCGGTGACGGTGGTGGCGAGCCGGTCCAACCCGACCTTGCGCCAGTCCTCGCCCTCGGCCCGCCCCCACTTGAACGTCTCGTTGCTGATCGGCGCGCGCCACGCGTCGAGCTCGGGCCCGCTGCTCAGCAGTTCCCGGTCGCGGACCTTGATCGACGACAGCGAGCCGGACTTCTTGTCCACCGTGTAGCTGACGCCCTCTGCCGTCGCGGTGACGGCGGCATCGGTGTCGGCCGTGACGGAGGCGCTGCCACCCTTCGGAGCCTGGTCGAGGCCCGGCACCTTGGTTCCGCCCAGCGAGAACTGGTCGTGCGCCAGCACGTGCCCGGCGGGCAGCATCGGCTGACCCCACGCGGTGACCGCCTCGACGGTCAGGAACCGCTCGCGGTCGGCCGGGTTCGCGGGCACCTGCACCGGGATCGTGCCGGTCGAGTTCGCCGCCACCCGCAACGGCTGCTCCCCGCGCGTCACGACGCGCGAGCCCTCGGTGATCTTCCACTTCAGCTTGAGCCCGTCGGTGCCGCTGAACTGCCGCTCGTTGAGCACCGACAGCACGCCGTCGGCGTAGCCGAACCGCAGCGGCTGGTGCGCCCACGCCATCTGGGCGGTCTCGGGCTGGGCGTCGCGGTCGGGGCTGACCAGACCGTCCAGGCCGGACAGGCTGGAGCCGTAGGACAGGTGCGTGCCGCGCTCCTCGACGCGGTCGAAGTCCAGCGCCAGCACCGCGCCGCCCACCGGTTCGGCCGCGTTCAGCTCGGCCGGCGTGAGGGTGCGGTCGTAGATCCGGACGTCGTCCACCGCACCGTGCGCCATCCGCCCGACCTTCGCCGGGTCGTTCCACGACGTCTCGAAGTCACGCCCGATGTTCACCTCGGCCGACGACGAGTCGATCGCACCGGTGAACGGCTTGCTCGCGACCTCGCGGCCGTCGATGTAGAGCCGCAGCGCGGTGCCGTCGTAGGTACCGCTGACCCGGTGCCAGTTGCCGTAGAAATCGCTGGGCACGGTGGCCTGAACCGCTTGCCAGGTGCCGCTGTGGATGAAGAACTCCAACTGCGTCTCGGTCTTCATCTTCATCGCGTACTGGTGGTCGCCCTTGCCGACGATGCGGAAGTCACCACTCCACTTCGCCGGCTTGACCCACGCGTCCAGCGTCAACGCCTTGCCGGTGATGTCGAGCTTCCGGTCGCGGTAGACCTCGACGAAGTCGTCCAGGCCGGACATGAACAGCGCCTTGCCGCGGTGGCCGTCGACCAGCTCCGGCGCGCCCGACAGGTGCGCGGAGATGTTGTTGCCCGACGAGTCGGGCAGGATTCGCACCTTCTGCCGGATGCTCGCCTCGGCCCAGTCCCAGATGAAACCGCCCTGGGTGGCCGGGTTCGCCCGGGTGGTCTCCCAGAACTCGCGGAAGTTGCCGAGGCTGTTGCCCATCGCGTGCGCGTACTCGCCGAAGATCAACGGCTTCGTGGTGTTCTTCGCCTGCTGCTCGAACTTCTCCGGCGACGGGTACCGCGGGCCCCACACGTCGGCGAACGGCGCGTCACCGTCGGGGTTGTTGGACTGGTGGTACTTCGGGCGGGTCGGCTCGTTCGCGACCAGCCAGTCCGCCATCGCGTAGTGGTGGGCGCCGAGGCCCGCCTCGTTGCCGGTGTCCCACATGAACACGCTCGGGTGGTTCTTGTCCCGCTCGACCATGCCGACGAGGCGGTCCATGAACGCGGGCTTCCACTCCGGCTGGTTCGCCTGGCACCAGTTGTTGCAGTTCTCGTGGTTGTGGGTCTCGATGTCGACCTCGTCGGCGATCCACAGGCCGTGCTTGTCCGCCAGCTCGTAGAAGTACGGGTCGGACGGGTAGTGCGAGGTGCGCACCGCGTTGACGTTGAGCTGCTCCATCAGCGCCACGTCGCGTTCCTGCGCCGCCCGCGGGACGTGCCTGCCGTGGTCGGCGTCGGTCTCCGCCCGGTTGACGCCCTTGAACAGGGTGCGCTTGCCGTTGATCAGCAGCTGCTTGTCGCGGATCTCGATCTCGCGGAAACCGGTGGTCTCGCTGGTGATGTGGGTGGTGCGGCCGTCGGGACCGGTGAGGGTGAACACGACGGTGTGCAGGTTCGGGGTCTCGTCGGTCCACTTCGCCGGGTTGCGCACCGGCATCGTCAACTGGACCTGGCCACCGGCGTCGGTCACCTCGACGTTCTGGCTGACCGTCCCGATCTGCCTGCCCCGACCGTCGCGCAGGCTCGCGGTGACGCGGTGCGCGCCGGTCGTGCCGCCGGCCTTGTGGCCCACCTCGACGGCGGCGGAGAGGGTCGCGTCGGTGTAGGTGGCGTCCAGGTCGGTCCGCAGCGTCACGTCGCTGACGTAGGTGGCGGGTGTCGAGTGCAGGCGGACCGAGCGGAAGATGCCCGAGTACCGCCACTGGTCGACGTCCTCCAGGTACGCGCCCGCGCTCCAGCGGTGCACCTGCACGGCGACGCGGTTCTTGCCGGGGCGCAGGGCGGAGGAGATGTCGAACTCCGCCGGGGTGTAGCCGCCCTGGTCGTAGCCGATGTACTTGCCGTTGACCCAGACGAAGTAGCCGGAGGTGACGCCTTCGAAGCGGAGGAACGTGGTGCGGCGAGTCCAGTCGGCGGGCAGGTCGAAGTCACGCGTGTAGGCGCCGGTCGGGTTGATGTCGCGCGGCACGCGTGGCGGGTCGTCCGGCTGGATCTCGGTGGCGATGTTGCGGAAGATCGGGTGGTCGAGGCCGTCGGTCTGCCACGTGTGCGGCACCGAGACCTCACGCCACCCCGACGTGTCGTAGCCGTCGGCGTGGAAGTCCGCCGGGACCTCCTCCGGCCGCTTGGCCATCGCGATCCGCCACTTGCCGTCCAGCGACTGCGTGTACGGCGAGCGCTCGTCGCGGCGGACCGCCGAGTCGACGTCGGCGTACGGGCGGAGGTAGGCGTGCGCCTGCTCCTGGCCCTCCGCGACCTTGCCCGGATCTTCGAGGTAGGAGTAGAGATCGCCTGGTGGTGCGGCGGCCGCGGCCGGCCCCGCACTGACACCGACGACCGAAGCACCTAGAACGAACAACACCGTTGCCACAGTGCGCAGGCGCGCCATGCTGAACCTCCATGTTCAACCAGAACCACACAAGATTGATCAGAAGTCAGCGGCCCGTCAAGGTGCATTTGGGTTTCCGGACCGGTCACAGATCGTCGCCAAGCGGACGACGAGCAGGCAGAGCAGGCCCGAATGGACATGGCGAAGCGCCCGTCGACCGGAAGCGTCGAGCGGGCGCGCGATGTTTGATTTTGTTGGACTTTGGAAAGCGCTTTCCGTCAACTTACGAGCCCGATCGCCGCACTGTCAATTCCGACGATCGGAGCTCGGCGACAGGGTCGCCCGGGTGCGGGTGGTTCACGAACCGCCGGCGGCCGACCGCGACCGGCGCTCCGGCGGTGGCGGGTCCACCAGCACGTTGATCACCGTCTTGAGGCGTTGCGCCGGGCCGCGCGGCGGCGGTGCGGCGACGCGTTGCCGCAGCACGGACAGGCCGTCGCCGGCCAACTCGGCGAACCCCGCGGCTCGGCCGCTCATCGCCAGCACCAGCGGCTCGGCGGAGCCGCGCACCACTGGTCCGGTGCCGTGCGACCAACCCGTGTCGACTGCCTCCAGCCGCAGGTTCGCCAGCCGCCCGCCCATCGCGTAGCCGGGTGACGGCTTGGCGGCGAGGTGCTGGAACGCGACCCACAGCCGGTCCTCCGGCATGGCCCGCTCGATCACGAGCGGCACGCGCACGTCGTAGTCGTGCAGCAGGATGTCGGCCAGCACCGGGTCGTAGCCGGACCGCGGGATGCTGACCTTCGACTTCGCCCACCGCCGCATCCGGTCGGTGATGTCCGAAGTGGACATCCGGGCGGCGCGTGCGGTCAGCTCCCGGTTCAACCGGTCGAAGTCGGCCGCCATGGCGCCGATGCCCCAGTACAGCTTCAGCCGGCCGAACCTGAGGTAGGTGATCAGGTGGGCGCCGACGTCGTGCACGGTCCACCCCTCGGGCAGGCTGGGCGTGGCCAGTTGCCGCGCGTCCAAGCCGTCGAGGAGGTCCGCCATCCGCAGCCGTTCGTCGACGATCATGTCGTGGACCTTCATCCGCCCACGCTACTGACCTTTTCAGTTCAGGGTGACGTCATGGTGGCGTAGTGATCAATCCGGTTTGTGCGATGAACCCGTCGAGCAGGTCGGGGCGGTACTGCATCCGTTTGAGGCGGTTGCGGACCACCGCCGCC
>NZ_VKAB01000008.1 GCF_009769385.1 Saccharothrix deserti | reverse complement strand
CGTCGTCATCGATCCCACGGACACGTACCCGATCTGCCACTCACCCAGCCTGACGGACACGCACCGCCCGGAACAGGACCCGCGCGGCGTGTCACGTCAGGGCGAACGTTGCCTGATGCGGCACTAGCTCAAGTGGATCACGCCTGTCCAGAGCACTGCTGTACAGCAGCGAAGTACAGCAACCAGTACAGCTACGAGCGGCCCTGACCGATCGCCATAGGCCTTCCGACGACGGCAAAGTCCCAGGATGGCTGTCCTGCCTGTAGTTCGGGACGAAGAGGTCAAGTAGCACCCACGGAACCTGTACGGAACAAAACGCGGCGTTCTAGGCGGAGCGGCAGGGGAACCGCAGGTCAGAGAGCTGTTGAGGTGATCCCGTCAGATCCTCCGCAAGGACCTCCGCGCCCGCGAGGCCAGTTCGGTGGGGTGAACTACTGACGACAGCCCGCTCGCGTTGTTCCCGGATGGGGTCTGGTTACCACCCGATGGTGTTGGTTTCGGCTGGTCGTCGTGCCGGATTGGTGGCTCGCCACAATCATGTCGGGTGCAAATCCCTCACAGACATCGGAGAAATCGCGCATGCGCATCCTCGGAAAGCTGGCCGTCGCGGCCGGCGCCACCGCCGTCATCCTGCTCGCCGCCCCGGTCGCGAACGCCGCCCCGGGCAACACCGACGGGCTCGGAGTTGGCTCGCTCAACGAGGCCTTGGACAAGGTGACGGGTGCCCTGACGGGTGGCGTGGCGGGTGGCGCGGCGGGTGGCCTGACGGGTGGCGCGGCGGGTGGCCTGACGGGTGGCGCGGCGGGCGGCCTGCTCAGCCAACTGGTGCAGGTCAGCGGCGTGCCCGTTGTGTCCGCGCCCGGCGGCTCGGGCGGCTCGGGCAGTTGACCTTGGTCCGGGCCGGGTCACGAGGGCCCGGCCCGGCTCCGCCGCTGCACCGATCAAGATCACCGCGACCACCCTCGTGAACAGGGACGGGGCATCTGGCAGGCTGACGTCCATGGCTGTCGGAACCCTGGTGCTGCTCCGCCACGGCGAGAGCGTCTGGAACGCGGAGAACCTGTTCACCGGCTGGGTGGACGTCCCCCTCTCGGAGAAGGGGGTGAACGAGGCGAAGCGCGGCGGCGTGCTGCTGCGCGAAGCGGGCGTGCTGCCCGAGGTGGTGCACACGTCGCTGCTGCGGCGCGCCATCGGCACCGCGAACCTCGCCCTGGACGCGGCCGACCGGCACTGGATCCCGGTCCGCCGGGACTGGCGGCTCAACGAGCGCCACTACGGCGCGCTCCAGGGCAAGAACAAGAAGCAGACCCTGGACGAGTTCGGCGAGGAGCAGTTCATGCTCTGGCGCCGCTCGTACGACACCCCGCCGCCGCCGATCGAGCCCGGCACCGAGTTCAGCCAGGACGCCGACCCGCGCTACGCGGACCTCGGCCCCGACCTGCCGCTCACCGAGTGCCTGCTGGACGTGGTCAAGCGGATGATCCCGTACTGGGAGTCCGCGATCGTGCCCGACCTGCGGACCGGCAAGACGGTTCTCGTCGCCGCGCACGGCAACTCGCTGCGCGCCCTGGTCAAGCACCTCGACGGCATCTCCGACGAGGCGATCGCGGGCCTGAACATCCCCACCGGCATCCCGCTGCGCTACGACCTGGACGACGACCTCCAGCCGCTCAAGCCGGGCGGCGAGTACCTGGACCCGGACGCGGCCGCCGACGCGATCAAGGCCGTGGCCAACCAGGGCCGCTAGAACCCAGAACTCAGCGCCAGAACTCAGACGAGGCCCAGCTCACGGGCTCGCGCCCCGGCCTGGAACCGGGACGACGCGCCCAGAGCGGTCATCAGCTCCGCCACGCGACGGCGGTACGTGCGCAGGGACACACCCAGCGCGCGTGCCGCCGTCTCGTCCGTCCAGCCCTCGTTCAACGCGTCCAGCACACCGGGCGCGAAGGCGCGCAGCTCGGCCATCTCCGCCTCGTGCACGGCCAGCGCGGTGCCCGCCCGCCACGCCGCCTCGAACAGCACCGTCCTCGCCGAGCTGCGCGAGCAGGGCCTGATCTGCGACCTCGGCCTGAGCAACGTCCGGGAACACCACCTCGACCAGGCGCTGGCGATCGCGCCGGTGGTGTGCGTGCAGAACATGTTCAACGTCGCCGAGCGCGGCGACGAGAAGATGCTCGACCGCACCACCGCCTACGTGCTGTTCTTCCCGCTCGGCGGCTTCTCGCCGGTGCAGCACCAGGCCTTGGAGGAGGTCGGCGGCCGGCACGGCGCGACCGAGCGCCAAGTGGTCCTGGCGTGGCTGCTGCACCGGGCGCCGAACGTGCTCCTGATCCCCGGCACGTCCTCCACCCGTCACCTGGAGGAGAACCTGGCTTCCGCCGATCTGCACCTGTCCGAACAAGACCTGACCCTGTTGGACACGATTGAGTGAACTGCCGTCGTCCGCTGGGAGAACATCGGACCCAGACGGTGTCGTAGGAGTCACGAACCACACCTGCGTACTAGGCCATACCCGCCCTGACCTGCTTACCATGCGTTCGTGACCGCAACGGGTTACCTCGTCCTGTCGATCGGCGCTCTGCTGATCGGCGGCGCGGCGTTTCTCGCCGGACGGGCTACCGCACGTCCCCGCGAGGCACGCCCCAAAGGCCTGACCGTCGCCGACCTGATGGCCATGGTCGTCCACTCCTCGCCCGACGGCATCGCCGTGCTCAACGGCTTCGGTGACGTCGTGCTGCACAACGCCAGAGCCGAGGAGCTCGGCGTGGTGCGGAACAACCGGGTGGACGACCGGGCCAGACAGGCCGCCGACCTCGCCCGCCGCAACGGCGGCGTGGTCGCGGTCGACCTGTCGTCGCTGGAGGTCAACAAGGGCCGCCAGCCGGAGGCGGTGCACGCCTCGGTCAAGGTGCTCACCGAGAACTTCGTGGTCGTCGACGCCTCGGACGAGTCCGAGTCGGTCCGGCTGGAGGCGACCAGGCGCGATTTCGTGGCCAACGTCAGCCACGAGCTGAAGACCCCGGTCGGCGCGCTCGCGCTGCTGGCCGAAGCGGTGCTGGACGCGGCGGACGACCAGGAGGAGGTCCGCCGGTTCAGCGCCAAGATCATGCAGGAGGCCACCCGGCTGGGCACGCTGGTCACCGAGCTGATCGCGCTGTCGCGGTTGCAGGGCGCGGAGAAGCTGCCGGAGCTCAGCCGGGTCGAGGTCGACGTGGTCGTCAACGAGGCGCTGAGCCGGTCCAAGCTGGCCGCAGAGTCCGCGAGCATCGAGATCGCCACCGACGAACCCAGCGGCCTCGAGGTCGAGGGCGACCGGACGTTGCTGGTCACCGCGTTGAGCAACCTGCTCGACAACGCGGTCGCGTACTCGCCGCCGGGCAGCCCGGTGTCGGTCAGCCGCAAGCTCGTGGACGGGTTCGTCGAGATCGCCGTCACCGACCGCGGCATCGGCATCGCCGAGGACCAGCAGACCCGCGTGTTCGAGCGGTTCTACCGGGTCGACAAGGCCCGCTCCCGCGCCACCGGCGGCACCGGCCTCGGCCTGGCCATCGTCAAACACGTCGCCAACAACCACGGCGGCGAGGTGAAGCTGTGGAGCCTGCCCGGCACCGGTTCCACGTTCACCTTGCGCATCCCGGCTCATCCCGACCAGGACGAGCCGACCAGGGACCTGCTCAAGCAGGAACCGGCCACCCCCGTCCCCAGCGGCGCGGGCAGCAACCACGGAGGAGAGCTGTGACCAGGGTGCTCATCGTGGAGGACGAGGAGTCCTTCGCCGATCCGCTCGCCTTCATGCTCCGCAAGGAGGGCTTCACCGCGGCGCTCGCGGCCACCGGCCAGGAGGCGCTGGAGGAGTTCGACCGCAACGGCGCCGACATCGTGCTGCTCGACCTCATGCTGCCCGGTATGAGCGGTACCGACGTGTGCAAGCAGTTGCGCGCCCGGTCCGCCGTGCCGGTGATCATGGTGACCGCGCGGGACAGCGAGATCGACAAGGTCGTCGGCCTGGAACTGGGCGCGGACGACTACGTCACCAAGCCGTACTCGGCACGTGAGCTGATCGCCCGCATCCGCGCGGTGCTCCGCCGCGGCGGCGAGTCCGAGGAGCTGTTGCCGCAGGTCCTGGAGGCGGGGCCGGTGCGGATGGACGTCGAGCGGCACGTGGTGACCGTGGACGGCGACGAGGTGAGCCTCCCGCTCAAGGAGTTCGACCTCCTGGAGTACCTGCTGCGCAACGTCGGCCGGGTGTTGACCCGCGGCCAACTGATCGACCGGGTGTGGGGCGCGGACTACGTCGGCGACACGAAAACCCTGGACGTGCACGTCAAGCGGCTGCGTTCGAAGATCGAGCCGGACCCGTCGACCCCGCGTCACCTGGTGACCGTGCGCGGACTGGGCTACAAGTTCGAATCCTGATAATCAAGACCAGGTACGGTGCACCGCGTGCGCCTCGGGGTGCTTGATGTCGGGTCCAACACCGTCCACCTCTTGGTGGTGGACGCTCATCGTGGTGCCCACCCGACGCCGATGAGTTCGGAGAAGTCCGTGCTGCGCCTCGCGGAGCAGTTGGACTCCTCCGGCATGCTCGGCCGCGCCGGCGCCGACCAGCTCGTGCGCGCCGTCGCCGCGTCCAAGGTGGCGGCGGAGCGGCTGGGCTGCGAGGACCTGATGGCGTTCGCGACCTCCGCGGTGCGCGAGGCGGGCAACTCGGCCGAGGTGCTGGACCGGGTGCGCGCCGAGACCGGCGTCGACCTGCAGGTGCTGACCGGCGAGGAGGAGGCGCGGTACACGTTCCTCGCCGTGCGCCGCTGGTACGGGTGGTCGGCGGGCCGGCTGCTGTGCCTGGACATCGGCGGCGGGTCGCTGGAGCTGGCGATCGGCGTGGACGAGGAGCCGGAGGAGGCGTTCTCGGTGCCGCTCGGCGCGGGCAGGCTGACCCGCACGCGGTTCCGCAACGACCCGCCGACCCGGGCCGAGGTGCGTGACACGACCGAGTGGCTGGCGGACCAGCTGTCGTCGGTGGCGAAGAAGGTCCGCCGAGTGGGTGCCCCCGATCGGGTGGTCGCGACGTCGAAGACGTTCCGGACGCTGGCCCGGCTGACGGGCGCCGCGCCGTCGTCGGCCGGTCCGCGCGCACGGCGCGTGCTCACCGACTCGGGCCTGCGGCAGGTCATCGCGTTCATCTCCCGGATGTCCGCGTCCGATCTGGCGGAACTCGAAGGCGTGAGCCCGAGCCGGTCTCACCAGCTGGTGGCGGGCGCTCTGGTGGCGGAGGCCACGATGCGAGCCCTGTCACTCGGCGAGCTGGAGATTTGCCCCTGGGCTCTGCGGGAAGGTGTCATCCTGCGTCGGCTGGACCACACTAATGGCTCGGACCAGGACACCCCGACGGACGGCACCCGCCGGACGGGTGACACTGGACGGACTGGCCGCCACGGGGCACGGTGGAGTTGATGAGTCGAGAGAGCGAGTCGGAGCAGACCCAGCGCACCGTCGCGGAGTTGCTCGCCCAGTACGGCGGGGGCTCCGGCGAGGTGACGCCGCGTCGGCGACGCCGCCGTGCCGAAGAGACCTCGGACACCGCTCCGCAGGCCATCATCGACCGGGTCAACTCCGACAGCGGACGGCTGCTGCCGGTCCGCGACGAACCCGAGCCGCCCGCCGCGCCGGCACCGCCGTTGCCGCAGCGCCAGCGCGGTGTCGACACCGAGCGCACCACGTACCAGCCGCCGGTCGCGCCGCCCCCGCCTCCGCCGCCCCTGTCCCGGCCCGAGCCGCCGTTGTCGCGGTCCGACGTCTCGCGGTCCGACATCTCACGGCCGGAACCGCCGGTGTCCCGGATGGAACCGCCTGCCTCGCGGCTCGAACCGCCGAAGAAGGCCGAGTCCGGCCGTCGGCGCGCGCCCGACATCGATCCGGCCGAGGAGACCAGGGTCGTCCCGCCGATCCTGGCCGACTACCAGGGCGAACCGTCCCGGCCCAACATGCCGAACCCGCCGGTCAAGCCCGAGCAGCAGTCGCGGTCGAACCTGGTGCGCCCCGGACCGCCCGGCGCACCACCGGTCGGCAAGCCGCCGCCGCGCGAGCCGGTGACCGAGGTGCTGCCGCGCATCGTGGACAAGCTCACGCCGAACGTGCCGCTGGAGTCGCTGCCGACCGAGTCGGTGCTGATCGTGCCGCCCGCGCCGCCAAAGCTGCCCGAGCCGCTGCCCGGCCAGAACCCCGAGGACTGGTTCGGCGACGACGACGAGCCGGAAGAGGGCGGCGCGGAGCCGGAGAGCACCCAGTTCCACCCGTACGTCGACCTCGACGAGGAAGACGAGGACGACGACTACAGCCGTCGTGACTTCAAGAGACGCGACTTCGACGACGAGCCCGCCGGGCTGGCCGACGTGGACGAGGACGAGGACTCCGACCGCCCCGCCGACCGTTCGGCCGGCAAGGAGTGGCTGGTCATGATCGGCCAGCTCGCGGTCGGCGTGATCGGCGGCGCGGCGCTGTGGCTCGGCTTCAACTTCCTGTGGCGCACGGCCGCGCCCGCGGCGCTGGTCGTGGCGCTGGCGGTGACCGTCGGTCTGGTGATGTTGGTCCGCAAGATCCGCCGTGCCGACGATCTCCAGACCACCGTGCTGGCCGTTCTGGTGGGGTTGATCGTGACGGTGTCGCCGGCGGCGATGCTCCTGGTGAAGTCTTGATCCCGGTCGGCCTGTCCACCGCGGCCGTGTGGCCGCAACCCGCCGGTGCCGCGTTCGAGGCCGCCGCCGAACTCGGCTACGACGGCGTCGAGGTCATGGTGTGGGCGGACCCGGTGAGCCAGGACGTGCGGGCGCTGGACCGGCTCGCCAAGCGCAGCGGGGTGCCGGTGCTCGCCGTGCACGCGCCGTGCCTGCTGATCAGCCAGCGGGTGTGGTCGCCGGACCCGGCCGAACGGCTGCGGCGCAGCGTTCAGGCCGCCGGTGACCTGGGTGCGCGGACCGTGGTGCTGCACCCGCCGTTCCTGTGGCAGCGGAAGTACGCGGACGGGTTCGCGGACCTGGTCGCGTCGTTGGAGGACACCAGCGGTGTCGCCATCGCGGTGGAGAACATGTTCCCGGTGAAGCGTCCGTTGGGGCGTGGCCGCTCGGTGCAGGTGACGGCGTTCCGGCCGTCGATCGACCCGACCGACGTGGGGCACCGGAACTACACGTTGGACCTGTCGCACGCGTCGGCCGCGCACGTGGACGTGATGGAGCTGGCCAAGCGCATGGGCGACGGGCTCACGCACGTGCACCTGGCCGACGGTTCGGGCCTGCCGAAGGACGAGCACCTGGTCCCGGGCCGCGGCACCCAACCGTGCGCCGAACTGCTGACCCACCTGACCCGCACCGGCTTCACCGGCCAGGTCGTGCTGGAGGTCAACACCCGCCGCGCCCGCACCGCCGCCGAACGCGCCGAACTCCTGGCCGAATCCCTCCTCTTCGCCCGCCTGCACCTCTAACCCCACCCCCGCGAGTCGAACCTCCAGGTGCCGAGAGTCGAACCTCCAAGTCGCGTGTGTCCTACGTTCAGGCCGCGTGTGTCCTACGTTCGGAGCGCGAGAGTCCTACGTTCGGAACAGGTGTGTCCTACGTTCAGGACCTCCGAGTTCAACGTTCAGGCACTGTGAACGCGAAATACAGGGGTCGCCAACCGCATCCGCACGCCGACTCGCAGCCGCTCCCACGCGACTCAGCGGCTAGGGTCTTGATCGTGAACCCGTTGCGCACGTTGATCCTCGCCGCCGCGGGCAACGACACGGTGCGCCGGGTCGTCGCGACCGCCCCCGTCAGCCGTGACGTGGTGCGCCGGTTCGTGGCCGGTGAGACCACCACCGACGCGATCGACACGACCGGCGACCTGGTCGGCCGCGGCCTGCGCGTCACCCTGGACTACCTGGGCGAGGACACGACCGACCGCACGACAGCCGAACGCACCGTGCGCGCGTACCTGGAGCTGCTCGACCAGCTGCACGACGTCGGACTGGCCGCAGACGCCGAGGTGAGCGTGAAGCTGACCGCCGTCGGCCTGGCCCTGGACGAGACGTTGGCGCTGGACAACGCCTCCCGCGTCTGCGCGGCGGCCGAGCAGTCGGACACCACGGTCACCATCGACATGGAAGACCACACCACCACCGACGCCACCCTCCGCGTGCTCACCGAACTGCGCCGCCACTGGCCGTCGGTGGGCGCGGTGCTCCAGGCGTACCTGCGCCGCACCCTGGACGACTGCCGCGAGCTCGCGGACACCCGCGTCCGGCTGTGCAAGGGCGCGTACGCCGAACCGGCGTCGGTGGCCTACGTCGACCAGCACGAGGTCGACCTCAACTACGTGCGCTGCGCCAACGTCCTGCTGGCCGGCTCCGGTTACCCGATGTTCGCCACCCACGACCCGCGCCTGATCGAGATCATCGGGGAACGCGCCCGCTGGTACGACAAGTCGGTCGAGGACTTCGAGTTCCAGATGCTGTACGGCGTCCGGACCGGCGAGCAGCTGCACCTCGCCGCGGAGGGGCACGTCGTGCGCGTCTACGTGCCGTTCGGCGAGCAGTGGTACGGGTACCTGATGCGCCGGCTCGCCGAGCGGCCGGCCAACGTCGCGTTCTTCCTGCGCTCGCTGGTAAGCCGTTCGTGAGGAGCCCTGTGTCCTTCTCGGTAGCCAGTGCGGTCCGCCCTTTGGGCGACGGCACGTACACCGCGTCCCTGCCCGCCGAGTGGACCGTCGGCCCCAAGCCGCACGGCGGGTTCCTGCTGGCCCTGGTGGCACGGGCGGCGGTGGACAGCGCGCGGGCGGCCGTGCCCGGTGCCGACGACCTGGCGCCGTTGGCGGTGAGCACGCAGTTCCTGCGCGCGCCGGAGGTGGGGCCGGTGCTGCTGCGGACCGAGGTGCGCAAGGCGGGGCGGACGGCGACCGTGGTGACGTCGTCGCTCGAGCAGCGCGGGCGCAGTTGCGTGGAGGCTGTGGTGACGGTCGGGCGGATGCCGACGGGCGTGCCGGACTACGTCGACCTGCCCGACATGCCCGCCGCGCCGCCCGTGGACGCGATCGACCTGGCGTCGATGGGATCCGGCGGGGTGTACAAGCTCGGGTCGGTGTGCGACGTGCGGCTGGACCAGGAGGGTGCCGGGTTCCTGAAGGGACGTGTGGGCGACCCGTTGGTGCTGCGGCTGTGGGTGCGTCCGCTGGGTGAGCGGCCGGATCCGTACTTCGCGCTGATCGCCGGGGACATCTCGATGCCGGTGACGTTCAACCTGGGCCGGTTCGGGTGGTCGCCGACCGTGCAGCTGACGGCGTTGCTGCGGGCGAACCCGGCGCCGGGGTGGCTGCGCGTGCGGGCGTCGTGCAGCGCGGTGCACGGGCAGTGGTTCGACGAGGACGCCGTGGTGATCGACTCCGCCGGGCGGCTGGTGTGCCAGGCGCGGCAGTTGGCGTTGACGCCGGCGAGCTGACCCGGCCGCTCGCTGCCCTGAGCGTTGAACTCGGGGCACCTGAACGTAGGACACACCCGTTCCGAACGTAGGACTCTCTCGCGTTCCGAACGTAGGACACACCTGTCCTGAACGTAGGACACACGCGGGCTGGGGGTGGCTTGCGGTGGGGGTGGAGGTGGGACCTGGGGATTTGGGGTTGTGGGGGCGTGGCACGCTTGGCGCATGACGACCATCGCCGTGCTGGGGGCTGGCAAGATCGGTGAAGCGCTGCTGTCGGGGCTGTTGCACGGGGGGCGCAAGGCCGACGAGTTGCTGTTCACCGAGAAGCACCCGGACCGGGCCGCCGCCCTGACCGCCCGCTACGGCATCGAGGCCCTGGACGTGCCCGGCGCCGCGCAGCGAGCCGACGTGCTCGTGGTCGCGGTCAAGCCGCAGGACATCGAACCGCTGCTGGACGAGTTGGCACCCGTGCTCAAGCCGGGCACGCTCGTCGTGTCCCTCTGCGCGGGCCTTCCGACGTCCCTGTACGAGCGCAGGCTGCCCGACAGCACCCCCGTGGTGCGGGTCATGCCGAACACCCCGATGCTCGTCGGTGAGGCGATGAGCGCCATCTCAGCGGGCCGCTACGCCACCGACGACCACCTGAACCTGGTCGAAGAGCTGCTGCGCACCGTCGGCAAGGTGGCCCGCGTCCCGGAGAGCCAGCAGGACGCCGTCACCGCCCTCTCCGGCTCCGGCCCGGCCTACTTCTTCTACCTGGTCGAGGCCATGATCGACGCGGGCATCCTGCTCGGCATCCCGCGCGACCTGGCCGGTCAGCTGATCATCCAGTCGGCGGTCGGCGCGGCCACCATGCTGAACGAGGGCGACCAGCACCCGGTCATCCTCCGCGAGGCCGTCACGTCCCCCGCCGGCACGACCATCATGGCCATCCGCGAGCTGGAGAAGCACGGCGTGCGCGCGGCCATGCTGGCGGCCATCGAGGCGGCCCGCGACCGTTCGGTGGAACTGGGACGGGACCACCAGGCGGACTGATACCGCCATTGGCCGTCGCACCAGTCCCACGTGTCCCGTTACCCTCAAGGGAGCACGTGCGTGTCGAACCGTCGGTGGGGAAGCCGACGGCACGACGCGTGTCGAAGGACGCGGTGATCTATGCCTGCGGAGGAGAAGTCACTCGGCCAAGTCAGATTCCTGACGGTCGCCGAGGTCGCGCTGGTTATGCGCGTGTCGAAGATGACGGTGTACCGGCTGGTTCACTCCGGTGAGCTGACGGCGGTGCGCGTCGGGAAGTCGTTCAGAGTGCCGGAGAAGGCGGTGCACGAGTACCTGCGGAACGCGTACTTCGACGCCGGGTGAGGGCGGGTACGGACAGGCAGGTAAAGTGATAGGCCGTTCGTGCCTGGTGTCGGCGCGCCCACTTGACGGGTGTCTCCACCGGCGCGTGGAGACCACCAACGTCTAGTAGTGAAGGAACCCGCATGGGCTCGGTCATCAAGAAGCGCCGCAAGCGCATGTCGAAGAAGAAGCACCGCAAGCTGCTGCGCAAGACGCGGGTGCAGCGCAGGAAGCGCGGCAAGTAACCCCTGCGGGTTCTCGCACCGCCAGTCCACGGTGAACAGCCGTGGGCTGGCGGTGTCGTCGTTCTGCGGCGACTGCGCGAGAACCCGTGGTGGTCGCGGTCGCCACTGGATCACCGGGCGCCATCCCGCCATCCGGGTGATTGACCGGTAAAGCAGTGGTGACCTGCGTCAAGACGCCGCTCCGTCGCCGAGCGCGATCCCGGTACCCGGATAGCATCGACGAGTCGCACCACCGCACAGGGAGTCGCATGGCGCCCAAGGTCGTTCTCGTCACCGGATGCAGCCGTTTCCTCGGCGGCCACCTCGCCGCGCGCTTCGCGGCGAACCCGGACGTCGAACGCGTGCTCGGCGTGGACACCGAGCCGCCGTCCCGTGACCTGCTGCGCCGCATGGGCCGCGCCGAGTTCGTGCGCGCCGACATCCGCAACCCCCTCATCGCGAAGGTCATCGCCACCGCGCACGTCGACACGGTCGTGCACGCGTCGGTGACGGCGAACCCGGCCGGTCCGGCGGGTCGGACCGCGATGAAGGAGATGAACGTCATCGGCACGATGCAGCTGCTGGCCGCGTGCCAGAAGTCGCCGCACGTGCGCAAGCTGGTGGTGAAGTCCACCAGCGCGGTCTACGGGTCGAGTTCACGCGACCCGGCGGTGTTCACCGAGGACATGGGCCCGAAGGACCTGCCGTCCAGCGGGTACGCCAAGGACGCGGTCGAGGTCGAGGGGTACGTGCGCGGTTTCGCCCGGCGCAGGCCGGACGTCGACGTCACCGCGCTGCGGTTCACCAACTTCATCGGCCCGCGCATCGACACCGTCCTGACGAGGTACTTCGCCCTGCCGGTCGTGCCGACGGTGCTGGGGTACGACGCCAGGGTGCAGTTGCTGCACTCCGAGGACGCGCTGGCGGTGCTGGAGCGGGCGACGTTGCACGACCTGCCCGGCGTGTACAACGTGGGCGGTGACGGTGTGCTGCTGCTGTCGCAGGCCATCCGCCGTGCGGGCCGGATCAACCTGCCCGTGCCGAGCGGGGCGGTGCCCATGATGGGCAGGTTGTTCCGCAGTGCGCGGCTGGTGGACTTCTCCCCGGACCAGATGAGGTTCCTCAACTGGGGACGGGTGGTGGACACGACGCTGCTGAAGCAGGAGTTCGGCTTCACCCCGAGGTGGACCACCCAGCAGGCGTTCGACGACTACGTGAGCGGGCGCGCCCTGCGTCCGATCATCGACCCGGAGTTGGTGGCGTCGGTCGAGCGGGGCGTCCTCGACGTCGCCGCCCGGCTCCGCTAGACCGCCGGCAGACGCGAGGAGGTGGACACGTGGCAGAGGCACGGGTGATCCCGTTGCACGGTGCGGACCGGGAGGCTTCCCGACGACGGCGCGGCGCGGCTCAGGCGAGAACCCAGGCTTTGGGGCAGCTTCCTGAGCCCCCGCCGCCGTCGTCGCTGTCGCCGTCGCGGGAGTCCGCGCACGAATCGGCGCCCGAGCCCGAGCCCACGTCGTCGGAGCCGGCGGCTTGGGAGCGGCACCTGGCGGACCTGCTGAGCTTCGCCCGCAGGCGCATCCAGGGCGACTACGAGGTGGACGAGTTCGGCTTCGACCCGGACCTGACCGACCACATCCTGATGCCGCCGCTCAGGCCGCTGTACGAGAAGTGGTTCCGGGTCGAGACGATCGGGATGCACAACGTGCCGGGTGAGGGCGGTGCGCTGATCGTCGCCAACCACTCCGGCACGCTGCCGTTGGACGCGACGATGACCGCGTTCGCGGTGCGGGCGGACCACCCGAAGCGTCGGCACCTGCGGATGCTGGGCGCGGACCTGGTGTTCAAGACGCCGGTGCTGGGTGCGTTGGCGCGGAAGTCGGGGCAGACGCTGGCGTGCAACCCGGACGCGGAGCGGCTGCTCAGGTCGGGCGAGCTGGTCGGCGTGTGGCCGGAGGGGTTCAAGGGCATCGGCAAGCCGTTCAAGGACCGGTACAAGCTCCAGCGGTTCGGGCGCGGCGGGTTCGTGTCGGCGGCGTTGAACACCGGTGTGCCGATCATCCCGTGCTCGATCGTCGGTGCGGAGGAGATCTACCCGATGATCGGCGATCTCAAGGCGCTGGCCAGGCTTTTCGGGTTCCCGTACTTCCCGGTGACGCCGTTCTTCCCGTTCCTCGGCCCGCTGGGCGCGATCCCGTTGCCGTCGAAGTGGTACATCGAGTTCGGCGAACCGATCCGGACCGATGTCTACGGCGAGCACGCGGCGGACGACCCGATGCTCGTGTTCAACCTGACGGACCAGGTGCGCGAGACCATCCAGCAGACCCTGTACCGGCTGCTGACGCAGCGCCGGAACGTCTTCCTCGGCTGAGGCCGGCTCGGCTGAGGCTCGGGCCGACGCGACGGCCACAACGGCTTCGCAGGCGTCCCCCGCCCAAGGGGACCCCTGCTTTAACCCTGCCACAAGGGCCCGACAGCTCTGGTCGGTCGACGGCGGACTGTGGACAACCGCGCAGGGAGGCGGGCGTCAGCGGTCGGGACAACCGCGCAGGGGTCGGGCGTCAGCGGTCGCGGCGGCGGTAGGCCAGGGTGGCGGCTACGGCGCCTGCCAGGGCGCCGGCGCCCAGGACGGACGGGACGCCGATCTTCGCCGCCTTGCGGCCGGTGCGGAAGTCGCGGATCTCCCAGCCTCGTTTGCGGGCGGTTTCGCGGAGGCCCGAGTCCGGGTTCACGGCCACCGCCGTGCCGACCACCGAGAGCATCGGGACGTCGTTCACCGAGTCCGAGTACGCGGTGCACCGCCGCAGGTCCAGGCCTTCCTTCGCGGCCAGCGCGCGGACCGCGTGTGCCTTCGCCCGGCCGTGCAGCAGGTCACCGACCAACCGGCCCGTGTAGATGCCGTCGGTGTTCTCCGACACCGTGCCCAGCGCGCCCGTCAGGCCCAGCCGCCGGGCGATGATCTGCGCCAGCTCCACCGGCGTCGCCGTGACCAACCAGACCCGCTGCCCGGCGTCCAGGTGCATCTGCGCCAGAGCCTGGGTACCGGTCCAGATCCGGTCCGCCATCAGCTCGTCGTAGATCTCCTCGCCGAGCGAGACCAACTCCGCCACCGACCGACCTGCTACGAACGACAGCGCCTGCTCACGGGACGCCGCGACGCTCTGCGGATCCTCCCGCCCGCCGACCCGGAACTTGATCTGCTGCCACGCGAACCCGGCCAGGTCCGAGTTCTTGAAGTACTTGCGCGCCGCCAGCCCACGCGCGAAGTGGAAGATCGACGCACCCATCATCATGGTGTTGTCGACGTCGAAGAAGGCGGCGGCGGTGAGGTCCGTGGCCGCGCTCCCAGGTGGCCCGACCACCGCCAGCGCGGCCTCGGCCGAAGCCTCACCGGCCAGCGCGGCAAGTCTCTCCCGCTCCGCCGAGCCCTCCACCACACGCCTTTTCACCACGTCAGCGCCTCCCGCGGTCCGATGGGGACAGGGTAGCGATCAGCCGCCGAGGCCGGGCAGGGGTAGCGACGGGAGCGTCAACGTGGGCAGCGGGAGCAGCGGTCCGCCCGGCGTGGTCGTCGGCACCGGCGGCGTCGACGACACCACATCGGGTACGCCGTCCGACGCGCTGGTGGCGCCGGGGCCGGACGTCGTGGGCGCGACGGCGGGCGTGGTGGTCTCCACCGCGGACGGTTGGCCGTTCGGCGACGTGCCCGGGTCGACCGGCTGCGTCACGCACTCGCCCTCGTCCGGCACCGGTCCGACCTGGTCGACCTGCCCCGACGTCACGGACACGCAGTTCGTCCGGGCGTGCAGCGCCGACGCGCGCTGCGCGATCCGGTCGAGCAGGTCCAGCGACGTCCCGGCCCGGTCGGCGGCGTCGGTGGGCAGCGACATCCGCAGCTCCGCCAACCGGGTCGCCTGCGCGGTGGCCCAGTCGCGCAGCTCCTCGAGGGTGCGCTGATCCGAGTTCGACCCGAACGCGGCCAGCACGCGGGAACCGGCCGCGGCGTCGGCGTCGAAATCGGTCAGCGCGGTCAGGTAGCCGCCGAGCGGTCCGTCGCCGGACTCGCGGTACCGGTCGACCAGCGTTTCCAACTCGTCGACGCGCGCGGCGGCGAACTCCAGGCGCTTGTAGCCCTTCGACTCCTCGCCGAAGGTGAGGCCGAGCGAGGCCGACTCGGCGGTGCGCTTGACGCCGTACAGCGCGTCACCGGGCAGCGCGTCCTGGCTCAGCAGCAGGCTCATCCCGGCCAGCGAGAACAGCAGGCACAGCGCCGCGGCGAGGGCTACCGCCAACCGACCCCTGGCTCCGCCGCGCCGTCTGTGGCGCTCCTGTTCGAGCAGGTCGAGCTTGGTGGGCGGCGGCGCGGTGGCACCCAGCACCCTGGCCCGCATCCGCGCCTTGGCGTCCTCGTCCGGACCGCTGGTGACGGCGGCTTTCCGCAGCAGCGCCACGACGGCCAGCTCGTCGGCGAAATCCCCGACGGCCGAGTCGGGCGAGTCAGGTGAGTCAGCCGAGTCGGGTGGCACCGGTCCGGGCGGTGTCGAACCGGGACGGGCGTCGACCGCGCGGGCGAACTGCTCGCGCTGTCTGTGACGCCACAGTGGCGTGATCCCTCTTCGTACCATCCCGCAGGCCAACCATCCCGAACCGTCTCGAGCGATCCTGCCCCGAGTAACGAACCGGGAGGTCCCGGGGTTACGCGAGCACGAGCGGTGCGACGGTGATCACCGCAGCCAGGTGGGCAGCAGTTGGGCCAGCCGGCGTACCGCTCGGTGCTGCAGGGCCTTGATGGCGCCCTCGTTGCGCCCCATCCTCGCTGCCGTCTCGGCCACGGACAAGCCCTGGATGAAACGGAGGGTGATGCATTCACGCTGGTCTTCACCCAATTGGGCGACACAGCGGAGCAGTTCGGCGTTGGTCGCGTCGGTCAGCACTTCCTGCTCGGGACCGTCCGTGACCTCGCGGTTGTCCGCCAGTTCGGCGGTCGTGATCTCCAACCGGTACCGGCTGGACTTCACGTAGTCGAAAACGATGTTTCGCGCGATCGTGACAAACCAAGCGCCGACGTCGCGGCCCTGGTAGCTGATCGAACCGATGCTGCGCAGCGCGCGGAGGAACGTCTCGCTGGTGACGTCCTCAGCCAGCGTGCGGTCGCCGACCCGGAAGAGCACGTAGCGGTACACCACGTCGACGTACCGGTCGTAGAGCGCGCCGAACGCGTCCGTGTCGCCGCTCTGAGCGGCGCGGACCAGGTTCCACGGCTCGTCGGCCGCGTCGCTCTCCACGCTCTCGATCGTGCTGGACTGCCCTCCCGCACTCCACCTGGAGCGGAGCGTCCGGATAGTTCGGACGGAGTTTTCGCGTGCCCTTGCGGTCATCGGCTCGCGGCACCTCCACAGAGTCGACGTGCCGGCAGCATACGTGTTGTTACTCCGTAGTAGGTAGCGGCAAGTGGTCTCGAATCCGCGACGCGGACGGAGGCACTTCGTGACTCCTCGTCCACGTGACAGACTGCGCTGAGGTCCGCTGTGGTTACCAGGAGGTCACGTTGACCGCTTCAGCAAGCAACATCGCCGACCTGGTTCGCGCCTCCGCGCACCGTGGACCCAAGCACGTCGCGGTGGTCGATGTCACGACTGCGAACAGCTACACCTGGGCCGAGTTCGACGCCGCCGTGGACGGTGAGGCGCACAGGTTGGTCCAAGCGGGTGTGGAACCGGGCGACCGGGTGGTCGTGCGGCTGCCCACCGGCCCGGCGTTCTGCGTCGCGGTGTTCGGCGTGCTGCGCGCCGGCGGTGTCCTGGTGCCCGCCGGACCGGGCCAGCCGACCCGCGAGCTGCAGCGGCTGGTCGCGGACAGCGGCGCGAAGCTGCTCATCGGCGACGGCGGGGGCGCGGACGTCGAGGCGCTGCCCGCACCGACCATGGAGCCGGGCGAGGAGTTCACCGCGATCGGCGGCGGCGAGGACCTGGCCGTGCTCGGCTACACCTCCGGCACGTCCGGCTCGCCGCGCGGCGCGATGCTGTCGCACCGGGCGCTGCTGGCCAACGTCGAGCAGTGCGCGTCCCTGCGGCCCGCCCCGGTGACCGCGGGCGACCGGGTGCTGCTGGCGTTGCCGCTGTTCCACGTCTACGGGCTCGGCCCCGGTCTGCTGCAGGTGGCGGGCGCGGGCGCGACGGCCGTGCTGCTGGAGCGGTTCGACCCGGACCAGGCGTTGACCGCGATCCGCGAGCACCGGGTGACCACGCTGGTCGGGGTGCCGCCGATGTACTCGGCGATCCTGGCCCAGCCGGTCGAACGGCTCCGCGAGGACCTCGCCACGGTCCGCCTCTTCACGTCGGGCGCCGCACCGCTGGCCCCCGGCCTGCTGGACACCATGCGCGAGGCCGTCGGCCTGCCCGTCTACGAGGGCTACGGCCTGACCGAGACGGGCCCGGTGCTGACCACGACGCTGGCCGGCGGCGTGCCCAAGGCGGGTTCCGTCGGGCGCGCGCTGCCCGGTGTGCAGGTGCGGCTGGTCGACACCGACGGCCGACCGCTCGACCAGGACGAGGACGAGCCCGGCACCGGCCTGGTCGCGGCCAAGGGCGACAACCTGTTCAGCGGGTACTGGCCGGACGGCGCGCACGGCCCGGACGCCGAGGGCTGGTTCCGCACCGGTGACGTCGGCTACCTCGACGAGGACGGCGACCTGCACCTGGTCGACCGGGCGGGCGACCTGATCATCGTCAACGGCTTCAACGTCTACCCGCACGAGGTCGAGCAGGTGCTGTGCGAGCTGGACGGCGTGGCCGAGGCGGCGGCGGTCGGCGTGCCGGACGAGCGGACCGGCGAGTCGGTGAAGGCCGTCGTGGTGCCGGTCGAGGGCGCCGAGTTGACCGAGGACGCGGTGAAGGACCACTGCGCCGGACGGCTGGCGAAGTTCAAGGTGCCGACCGTGGTCGAGTTCGCCGCCACGCTGCCGCACTCGCCGACCGGGAAGCTCGCGCGAGCCCGCCTGCGGCTGCCCCTAGCCTGAACGGCGTGAGCCACCACGTCACCTTGATGAGCCGGGTCGACTGCCACGCCTGCGAGCAGGCCAAAGCCGATCTGGAGCGGATCTGCGGCGAGCTGGGCGTGCCGTGGGACGTCCAGGACGTCGACGCCGACCGCGAGCTGCGCGCCGAGTACGGCGACCGGGTGCCGGTGATCCTCGTCGACGGCGAGGAGCACGGCTACTGGTCGGTCGAGGAGGACCGGTTGAGGGCCGCCCTCGCCTGATTACCGGGCGCTTACGAATTCGGTGAACCGGCGTCCGGCGGGTGTCGAATTGAAGGCATGAACCGTTGGACCGCCGCCCTCGTCGGACTCCTCGGCGTGGCCGCCGCACTCGCCGCCGGACACCTGGTCGCGGGCGTGGTCGAGCCCTCGGCGTCCCCGTTCCTCGCGGTGGGCAACACCGCGATCGACTTCACGCCGAGCCCGGTGAAGGATTTCGCGGTCCGGGCGTTCGGCACCTACGACAAGCTCGTGCTGCTGCTCGGCATGGCGGTGGTGCTGCTGGCCGTGGCGGCGGTCGCCGGGCTGCTGTCCCGCCGTTCGCCGATGCCCGGCACGGTGCTGGCCGTCGTGCTCGGGCTGCTCGGCGTCGGTGCCGTGCTGTACCGGCCGGACCTGGGTCAACTCGGCATCCTCGCCCCGACGGCGAGCCTGGTCGCGGGCGTCGTGGTCTTCCGCCTGCTGCACGCCAAGGCGTCAGCCGCCGAGCCGACCGAGTCGCCCACCTTCGACTACGAGGGCCGCCGCAGTTTCCTCAGGGCTTCGGCCGCCACGGCGGCCGGTGCGGGCCTCGCGGGTCTGATCGGGCAGTTCGCGGGCACCAGGGTGGACGTGGAGGCGTCACGGCAGGCGGTCGGCGACCTCAAGCCCACCTCGCCCGCACCGGCCATCCCGGCGGGCGCGGATTTCGCCGCCGAGGGCTCACCCACCTTCATCACACCCAACAAGGACTTCTACCGGATCGACACCGCGCTCAGCGTGCCGCGCATCCGCGCCCAGGAGTGGGCGCTCCGCGTGCACGGCATGGTCGACCGCGAGCTGAACCTCGGCTATGACGACCTGCGGGGCCGTGAGCTGGTGGAACGCACGATCACCCTGGTGTGCGTGTCCAACGAGGTCGGCGGGCCGTACATCTCCACCGCGAACTTCGTCGGCGTGCCGCTGCGCGACGTGCTGGTGGAGGCGGGTGTCCGCGAAGGCGCGGACCAGCTGTTCTCCAGGAGCGTGGACGGCTGGACCGCCGGCACGCCGCTGGACGTGGTGCTGGAGGAGGACCGGGGCGCGCTGATCGCCCTGGCCATGAACGGCGAGCCGCTGCCGCTGGAGCACGGGTTCCCGGCCCGCTTGGTCGTCCCGGGCCTGTACGGCTACGTCTCGGCCACCAAGTGGGTCGTCGACCTGGAGGTGACCACGTTCGCCGACCGGCGGGCGTACTGGCTCGAGCGCGGCTGGGCGGCGAAGGCGCCGGTCAAGCTGATGTCCCGGATCGACCGCCCCGAGCACCGGTCGACGGTGCCCGGCCGGGTCGTGGCCACCGGTGTGGCCTGGGCCCAGCCCACCGGTGTGGCCGAGGTCGAGGTGCGGGTCGACAACGGGCCGTGGCAGACCGCGACGCTGTCCGCCGACGTCGACGACTCGGCGTGGCGCATGTGGCGGGTCGAACTGGACCTCGCGCCGGGAGGTCACACCATCGAGTCACGGGCGACGGACAAGTCCGGCAACACCCAGCCGCAGGAGCGCGTCGCCCCGGTCCCGGACGGCGCCACGGGCTGGCACTCGATCTCCTTCACCGTCGGATGATCACCCGAAAAGGTGTGAATCCATCGGCAGTCGCGGCGGATTCACCCCATGGTGAGCGGCACCCCGTATCCGCGGGCGGGCGCGGCTCACCTTGTCGTTGGGGGGATGTTCATGAGGGAGTACCGCGCTGTTCCCAGAGCTGACGGAGCCGAACCGGCTCCGGTCCATCAACTTTGTGCATGCGTTCACAAGCGGTACGGTGGGTCCATCACTCCGCTGGTGACGGTGCCCGGCGGGTCAGTGCGACGGATGTCGAGGAGTACCAGCGTGGCGGCTCAGCGGGGCGAGGGTGACGGTGTCGTGACCAGCCCGGAAGCGCCCGCCGACGTCCGGGAGCGGGCACGCGCGATCCCCGAGGCGGCGGTGGCGCGGCTCGCGGTGTACCTCCGGGTGCTCTCCGGCATGGTCGAGCAGGGCGTGACGACCATCTCCAGCGAGGAACTGGCGGGTGCGGCGGGCGTCAACTCGGCGAAGCTCCGCAAGGACCTCTCCTACATCGGCTCCTACGGCACGCGCGGCGTCGGGTACGACGTCGAGGTGCTGGTGAGCCACATCGAGCGGATCCTCGGCCTCACCCGCAAGCACTCGGTGGCGGTCGTCGGGATCGGTAATCTTGGTCACGCGCTGGCGAATTACGGCGGCTTTCCCAGCCGCGGTTTCCCGGTCGCCGCCCTGTTCGACATCGATCCCGACCTGACGGGAGTGCCGGTAGGTGGCATACCTGTCAACCACATCGACGACATCACGTCGGTCTGCTCGGAACGCGAAGTGTCGATCGGGGTCATCGCGACGCCGCCGCAGGCAGCTCAGGCCGTCTGCGACCGTTTGGTATCCGCCGGAGTCCAGTGCATCCTGAACTTCGCACCCGTCGTGCTCCAAGTGCCGGACTACGTCGAAGTGCGCAAGGTCGACCTGGCGGTCGAAATGCAGATCCTGTCGTTCCACGTGGCGCGGCGGGCTGACGAGGCCGCCAGTGACGTGGTCAACGGCATCGGTGTGGACGGGGTGGTGATTCGCCCGTGATCGTGCGGGTAGTGAGCCGATCGGTGGTGGCGGCAGCATGAGCGAGCTTGCGAGCGAGTCATTCAACGCAGCGTGCCACGGTCTTGTCACGCCGAGCGCCGGCGAGGTGTGTGCATGAGCGTGCTGGTCGTCGGGCTGTCCCACCGGACCACCCCGGTTCCCGTGCTCGAGCGCGTCGCGGTGGCCGACGCCGACCGCGGCAAGGTCCTCGACCAGCTGCTGAAGGCCCCGAGCGTGTCCGAGGCCGTGCTGCTGTCGACCTGCAACCGGGTCGAGGTGTACGCGGTCGTCGAGACCTTCCACGGCGGCATGAACGAGGTCGTCGAGGTGCTGGCCCGCCAGGCGGGCGTGGAGCCGAGCGAGCTGTTCGAGCACTTCTACGTGCACTACTCCGCCGCCGCGGTCGAACACCTGTTCTCCGTGGCCGGCGGCCTCGACTCGATGGTCGTCGGCGAGGCCCAGATCCTGGGCCAGCTGCGCAACTCGTACAACGCCGCCGACGAGGCGGGCGTGGTCGGCCGCACGCTGCACGAGCTGATCCAGCAGGCCCTGCGGGTCGGCAAGCGCGTGCACACCGAGACCGACATCGACCACGCCGGCGCGTCCGTCGTCTCCGAAGCGCTGGCCGACGCGGCCGAAGCCCTGGATGGTCTCGAAGGCCGCAAGGCCCTGATCGTCGGCGCGGGCTCGATGGGCGGCCTGGCCGCCGCCCACCTGCGCCGCGCGGGCATCGGCGAGGTCGTCATCGCCAACCGGACCGCCGCCAACGGCGCGCGCCTGGCCACGGCGCTGCGCGCGGACGGCGTGCCCGCCACCTCGACCGGCCTGGACAACCTGGCCGACGCGATCGCCGAGGCCGACGTGCTGTTCGCCTGCACCGGCTCGGTCGGCACGGTCATCGGCGCGGAGCTCATCGGCGAACGCGAGCCGGACCGGCCGCTGGTCGTGTGCGACCTCGGCCTGCCCAAAGACGTCGACCAGGCCGCGACGCTGCTCAGCGGCGTCCGCGTGGTCGACCTGGAGACCCTTCAGCGCAGGCTGTCCGACGCCCCGACCGGGCAGGGCACGCTGCGCGCGGCGGAGATCGTGGCCGAGGAGGTCCGCGCCTACCTGGCCGGGCAGCGCTCGGCCGGGGTCACGCCCACTGTGACGGCACTGCGCAAGCGCGCCGCCGAGGTCGTGGACGCCGAGTTGCTGCGGCTCGACTCGCGGCTGCCCGAACTCGACGGCGCGGTGCGCGACGAGTTGGCCAAGACCGTGCGCCGGGTGGTGGACAAGCTCCTGCACACCCCGACCGTGCGGGTGAAGGAGCTGGCCGCGGCACCCGGTGGCGCCGGTTACGCCGAGGCGCTGCGCGAGCTGTTCGGGCTCGACCCGCAGGCGCCGTCCGCCGTCAGCACTCCCCATTCGACGCAACCCAAAGGTGAGAAGCGGTGAACCGCACCCTGAGGATCGGCACCCGCGGCAGCGCCCTCGCGCTCGCGCAGACCGGCCACGTGGCCGATGCGCTGCGCGAGGCCGGCGCGGACGTGGAGATCGTCACGATCTCCACACCCGGAGACCGCTCGTCCGCCCCCATCGCCGAGATCGGCATCGGGGTGTTCACCTCGGCGCTGCGCGACGCGCTCGCCAACGGTGAGATCGACATCGCCGTGCACTCCTACAAGGACCTGCCAACGGCCCGCGACCCACGCCTGTCGCTGGCCGCCGTCCCGCCGCGCGAGGACCCGCGCGACGCGCTGGTCGCCCGTGACGGCCTGACCCTGGGCGAACTGCCCACCGGCGCGAAGGTGGGCACCGGCTCGCCGCGCCGCGCCGCGCAGCTCAACGCGCTCGGCCTGGGTATCGAGGTGGTCGCGTTGCGCGGCAACGTCGACACCCGCATCCGCAAGGTCGCCGACGGTGAGCTGGACGCCGTCGTGCTGGCCCGCGCCGGCATCGCCCGCCTCGGCCGCACCGCCGAGATCACCGAAACCTTGGAGCCCATCCAAATGCTCCCCGCGCCCGCACAGGGCGCCCTCGCAGTGGAGTGCCGGGTCGACGACGTCGACACCGAACACCTCCTCCAGTCCACTTTGGACGATTCGGCCAGCAGGGCCGCTGTCGCCGCCGAGCGCGCCATGTTGGCCGCGCTCGAGGCGGGTTGCAGCGCGCCGGTCGGCGCACTGGCCGATGTGGTGGAAGACCTCGCCGAAGACGCAGCCGACGGGTCGACGCGAGTCGTGCTCCGCCTGTCCTTGCGCGGGGTCATGGCGACGGAGGACGGCGACCTCCTCCGTGCGTCCGCCACCGGTGACTTGACCGCAGCAGAGGAACTCGGCCGCGCGCTGGCCGCCGAGTTGCTCGACCTCTCCGGCCACGCCACCGCGTCGCCGGCGGGGCGTAGTTGATGGGGAGTGCCCTGATGACCCGCGCACGCAAGACCCCCGGCCGAGTCGCGTTCGTCGGCTCCGGTCCGGGCGACACCGGGCTGCTCACGGTCCGGGCCCGCGACCTGCTCCACAAGGCGGAGCTCGTGGTCACGGACCCGGACGTACCGGCCGAGGTGGTGGCGCTGGTACCCGACGGCGTCGAGGTCCGACCCGCCGTGGGCGACCCCGCCGACGTCGCGAAGGACCTGGTCACCGAGGCGAAGAACGGCCACGCCGTGGTCCGCCTGGTGGCCGGAGACCCGCTCACGCAGGACTCGGTGGTGAAGGAGGCGCAAGCCGTCTCCCGGACCACGATCGCCTTCGACGTGGTGCCAGGCGTCCCCGCCGGCACCGCCGTGCCCGCCTACGCAGGCGTCGCACTGGGCGCCGTGCACACCGAGGCCGACGTCCGCGGCGTCGTGGACTGGAACGGCCTCGCCGCCGCACCCGGAACCCTCGTGCTCCACGCCACCGGCGGCCACCTGGCCGAAGCCGCGTCCTCGCTCGTCGAGAACGGCGTCGCCCCGCAGACACCGGTAGCGGTGACCTGCGACGGCACCGGCTTCGGCCAACGCACCGTCGACACCACCCTGGCCTCGCTGGCCGCCGACGCCGGTGACCTGGGCGGCCCCCTGGTCGTCACGGTCGGCCCAGCCGTCGCAGGCCGCACCAGGCTCTCCTGGTGGGAATCGCGAGCCCTCTACGGCTGGCGAGTCCTCGTACCCCGCACCAAGGAGCAGGCGGGCGCGATGAGCGACCGGCTGCACTCCCACGGTGCGATCCCGGTGGAGGTCCCGACCATCTCGGTCGAACCGCCGCGCAGCCCGGCGCAGATGGAGCGCTCGGTGAAGGGCCTGGTGGACGGCCGCTACCAGTGGGTCGTGTTCACCTCGACCAACGCCGTCCGCGCCGTCTGGGAGAAGTTCCGCGAGTTCGGCCTGGACGCCCGCGCGTTCTCCGGCGTGAAGATCGCCTGCGTCGGCGAGAGCACGGCCGCCAAGGTCCGCAGCTTCGGCATCATCCCCGAACTGGTCCCGAGCGGCGAGCAGTCCTCCGAGGGTCTCCTCGCGGACTTCCCGCCGTACGACGACATACTGGACCCGGTGGATCGTGTCCTGCTCCCGCGAGCGGACATCGCCACCGAAACCCTGGCGGCCGGCCTGCGTGAACGCGGCTGGGAGATCGACGACGTCACGGCGTACCGCACGGTCCGCGCCGCCCCGCCGCCCGCGGACACCCGCGAGATGATCAAGTCCGGCGGTTTCGACGCGGTGTGCTTCACCTCGTCGTCCACGGTCCGGAACCTGGTCGGCATCGCGGGCAAGCCACACGCCCGAACGCTGGTCGCCTGCATCGGCCCGCAGACGGCGGAGACGGCACGCGAGTTCGGCCTCAGGGTCGACGTGCAGCCGGAGGACGCCAACGTCCCCGCCCTGGTGGACGCCCTGGCCCAACACGCAGCACGACTCCGCGCGGAAGGCGCCCTCCCGCCCCCGCGCAAGACCAAGCGACTCCGACGCTCCTGACACCCGAAGTCGCACCGCAACACCGGCAGTAACCGCAACACCACTCGTAACGCGAGAAACAGGCCCCCGGCCAAACCGCCGGCGGCCGACGAGGCCCGATTTGACATGGGTTCGAGTGCCATAGGCTGGTCGTAGCCGGCAGGCTTGGCGGGACGCTTTTCCCCGCCATGCCTGCCGGTTGCGGCCTGCCTCCGGTGCTCGTAAGGGCCCCATGTCAAATCGAGCCGGCCTCAACCACAGACTTCACGAAGCCCAGAACAGGCGTACCCCCCGCGCGAAGCACCCCCGACGCACACCAAACCACAGGGCACCGACAAGACCAGGCCGGACAAAACCCGGACCACACCGGACGAACCCGGACCACACCGGACAAGACCAGGGAGTGCCGCCGTGTTCCCAGCCCACCGCCCCCGCCGCCTGCGCACCACGCCGGCCATGCGCCGCCTGGTCGGCGAGACCACCGTGCGCCCGCGCCAGCTCGTGCTGCCGATGTTCGTCAAGGAAGGCGCCGACGCGCCGGTCGAGATCAAGAGCATGCCGGGCGTCTACCAGCACACCCGCGAGTCGCTGCGCAAAGCCGCCGTCGAAGCGGTCCAGGCGGGCGTCGGCGGGATCATGGTGTTCGGCGTGCCCGCCGAGCGGGACGCGGTCGGCTCCGGTGCGACCGACCCGGACGGCATCCTCAACGCCGCGCTGCGCGACCTGCGCTCCGAACTCGGCGACGCCACCGTGCTCATGTCCGACTGCTGCCTGGACGAGTTCACCGACCACGGGCACTGCGGCGTGCTGACCCCGGACGGCGCCGTGGACAACGACGCCACCCTCGAGGTCTACGGCGAGATGGCCGTGGCCCAGGCCGAAGCAGGCGCCCACGTCGTCGGTCCCAGCGGCATGATGGACGGCCAGATCGGGTTCATCCGCAACGCGCTGGACGAGGCCGGTCTCACCGACACCGGCATCCTCGCCTACAGCGCCAAGTACGCGTCCGCGCTCTACGGCCCGTTCCGCGAGGCGGTCGAGTCGCAGCTCCAGGGCGACCGCAAGACCTACCAGCAGGACCCGGCGAACGCCCGCGAAGCGCTGCGCGAGGTGACCCTGGACCTCGCCGAGGGCGCGGACATGGTGATGGTCAAGCCCGCCCTCCCGTACCTCGACATCGTCAAGGCCGTCGCCGAGATCTCCGACGTGCCGGTGGCCGCGTACCAGATCTCCGGCGAGTACGCGATGGTCGAGGCCGCCTCCCGCAACGGCTGGATCGACCGCGATCGGACCGTGCTGGAGATGCTGACGTCGATCCGCCGGGCCGGCGCGGACATCGTGCTCACCTACTGGGCGGTGGAAGCCGCCGGCTGGCTGGACCGGGAATGACCGGACCAGGAATGCCGGGACCCCGAGCCAAGCAGACCCCGCCCAAGCCCACCCCGCCCAAGCTGATCGACCTCGCCCGGTGGCTGTTCATCCTCAGCGCCGTGGTCGGCATGGGCCGGTTCATGGTGCAGCTGTCCGACCGCGAGATGCTGATCGGCGAACTGCGCGCCCAGCAGCCCACCCTGGGGCAGGACGAACTGGACGCCGCCGCGACCGGCGGCATCGTGTTCGGGTTGCTGATGGCGGTCGCATTGCTGCTGGTCTACACGTTGCTGGCGAACCGGATGGCGTCCGCCCGGAACTGGGCGCGGATAGTGCTGACCGTGCTCGCCGGCGCCGGGATCTTCTTCGGCTTGCTGCGGCTGATCGCCGTCGGCTCGGGGTTCACCGAGGCGTTCGGACTCGTGGTCAGCCCGGTCGACCTGGTCTTCGGCGGGATCACGATGATCATCGACGGGGTGGCCGTGGTGCTGATGTACCTGCCGTCGGTTTCCGGGTACTTCAGATCGGCACGTCCGGTCGGCGTGCACCCGCCGCAGCCCGCCAACGGCTTCTGACCCTCGGGTCAACGGCCGGCCGCACCCCAGCCCCCGAGGTCACAGATCTGCTGTCCACTGCCTGTCATGGTGGACAGCAGACATCGACCGGCCCTAGCGTTTTCAAACGTGACAACCCCAGAGGACCCCGAGAACAGGCCTCAGCAGCAACCTCGGCAGGAGCCGCCGCAACAGCCGCAGCAGCCGTACCTCCCGCCACCGCCCCCGTTGAGCGAATCCGACCTGAGCGGCGCCCCCTCGTTCGCGCGTCCCGAGACGGTCCAGCCCCGGGAAGTCCGGCTGTCGTTCTGGCTGTGGATCGCCGGCGCCGTGCTGCTCGTGCTGTCCTCCGCGCTGGTGCTGGTCCAGCGCGACGAGGCGGTCGAAGCCGCCCGCCGGGCCGGCACCCAGGGGCTCACCGAGGAGCAGTTCCAGGCCGCGGTGACCGTCTCGCTGGTGTTCGTGCTGGTCGTGGGCTTGATCCTGGGCGCTCTGATGGCGTTCTTCGCGTTCAAGGCGAAGGCCGGCCGCGGGTGGGCTCGGGTCGCGTTGACCGTGCTGGGCGTGGTGGTGTTCCTGTACCACCTGCTCGGGTTCTCGCTGGTGGGTCTGCTCATCGTGCTGGTCGTCGGCGCGGCGGTGGTGACCCTGTACCTGCCCGCCTCGAAGGCCTACTTCGACGCGGCCAAGCGGGTCGGGTGACCGAGCAGCCGCCCGCGGTGGTGCGCGGCGCGGTCGGTGTGTGGTTCGCCCTCGGGGCGTTCGTGCTGCTCACCAACGTCTACCTGTGGTTGCGGCGCGGCGCGCTGGAGGAGTCCGCGATCCGCGCCGGCCACGACCCGGCGACCGTCACCGGGTTGTTGACGCAGCTGACCGTCGTCGCGGTGGGGTTCGCGCTCGGCTACGGACTGTTCGGCTGGCTGCTGCGGCTGGGCAGGCGGTGGGCGCGCGGTGTGCTCACGGCGGTGGCCGTGGTGCACGTGCTGTGGATCGTGCTGCCGGGGGCCAGTGCGGTGAACCTGGTGACGTTGCTGTTGATCGCCGTCGGTTTGGCACTCACGTGGCTCCGCGGTACGGCACAGTGGGTGAAGCAGCACTAACCCCTGCGGAGAGCCCATGTCCGAACCGGATCCGTTCGCCTCGCCCTACCACCAGGTCAACCTCCCCGGTCAGCCGAACACACCCCTGCCTCCCGGCTACGGCGTGCCGCCCGGCTACGGCCGGCCGGCCGCCTACGGCCGGCCGGCCGCCTACGGCGTGCCGATGCCGATGCCGTCGGTCGACGCGCGCGAGCTGCCGCCGCCCCGACCGGTCACCGTGACGACCGCGTTCTGGTGCTGGATCGGCGGCGCGATCCTGGTCGTGCTGGTGCTGCCGGGGCTGTACTACACCGGGCTGGACGCCATGGTCGGCGACCTGCGGAGCGACTCGCTGAGCACCGGCGAAGCCGAGATCACGGCGCGGCTCATGCCGATCATGTTCATGGCGGCGTTCGCGGTGCTGTCCGTGCCGTACGTGATCGCCGCGTTCAAGCTGCGATCCGGGCGGGACTGGGCGCGAATCCTGTTGACCGTGCTCGGTGTGCTCGGCGGGCTGTTCGCGCTGGGGATGCTGCTCGGGTTCATGTCCGGTGAGATGCCCTTCCTGCACTGGGGTCTGGGCACGGCGTGGTCGCTGGTGTTCCTCGCGGTCTGCGCGTTGGGTGTCGTGGCGATGTTCCTGCCCGCGTCCAACGCCTACATGAGGTCGGTGAGGAGATGACGCAGCCGCCGTCCGGGCACCAGCCGCCCGAACACCAGCCGCCCGAACACCAGCCACCGTTCGGGCAGCAGCCGTTCGACCCGTACGGCCAATCCATGCGGCCGGTGAACTACCCGCAGGCCGGCCCGCAGCCCCCGTACCCCGGGCAGATGCGCAACATCGACCAGCTCACCACCGCGCTCGTCCGGCCCGGCGCGGTCGTGGTGGCGTTCGTGTTCTGGCTGCTGGCGGCACTGTCGTGGCCGCTGGGCACGGTGGTGCGGACGCTGGTGGAGGACGACGTGGCGATCGCCGGGATCGGGCCGGTGATGACGCTGTTCGCCACCGGGTGCCTCGGCGTCGCCGGAGTGTGGGGCGCGGTGCTGTTCCTGGGCGGCAACTACCAGGCGCGGCTCGGCCTGTGCGGCGGGTGGATGGTGATCGGCGTCCTCGCGCTGGCCGCCGCGATCGTCGCGGCACGGGACGGCGACACCGAGCCGGTGTCGTGGGTGGTGATCCTGCTGAGGCTGGCGCTGCCGGTGGTGGCGGCGGTGTTCAGCTTCCTGCCCGGCACGCGGCACTACTTCGCGGGGAACATGGGGTAGTGGAGCAGCCCACGTTGTACGCCGAACCCGGCACGTCCTGGTGGCCCCTGCTTTGGGGCCCGGTGTTCGCCGCGCTCGGGTTGGGCGTC
This sequence comes from Saccharothrix deserti, assembly GCF_009769385.1. GTDB lineage: Bacteria > Actinomycetota > Actinomycetes > Mycobacteriales > Pseudonocardiaceae > Actinosynnema > Actinosynnema deserti. The sequence continues at coordinate 480,065 of NZ_VKAB01000008.1, read as the reverse complement.
GAGGCGTTGACCGGCTCGACCCGGCCGCTGCTGTGGTTCTTCGTCGCTCTCCTCCTGTTCCTGCCCACCACGTTGTGGGTGCAGGGCAGACGCCGCATCTACGCGGTGCGCCTCACGCCGGTCGCCCTGCACCAGGGCCGGGAGGAGCTGTCGATCCGGGACGTCGAGTCGGTCGAGGGCGTGGAGCCGCGGTCCGGCGCCAAGGTGCTGGGCGGCGGCTGGACCCTGCCGCGCGGCACGGAGGCGGTGCCGATCAGGCTCACCGACGGCACGGTGGTGATGGGCTGGGCACGGGACGCGGACGCGTTGCGCACCGAGATGGCGAAGCTGCTGATCACCCGTGGTGGCGAGCAGGGTGCGACCGAGGCGTGAGAAGCTGACCTACGTGACTGCGGCCACCGTCGAGACCGAGACCGAGCCGGAACCCGGGGAGCCCACGCTGCACCAGCCGAAACGCGCGCTCATCGCAGCAGGCGAAGTGGTGCTCGTGGCGCTGCTCGTGCCGGCCGCCGTCTGGTGCTGGAACCGGGGTGTCATCCACTACAGCTACCCAGTGCCCGACCACCCGCCGCTGGAGTCGACCCGGTTCAAGGGCAACTGGATCGGCGCGTCCGTCGGCCTGGTCACCGTCGCCGGGGTGCTGCTGCTCGACGCGGTGCGCCAGACCCTGCTCGCGGTGCGCACCCGTGGTCGGAAGCAGGTCGAAGAACCCGACGTGTGAGACTGGACCCCGTGACAGCGACGCGATCCCAGGAACTGTTCGAGCGCGCGGCGGCGGTGACCCCCGGTGGCGTGAACTCCCCGGTCCGGGCCTTTCACTCGGTCGGCGGCACGCCCAGGTTCATGGTCCGCGGCGAGGGTCCGCACCTGTGGGACGCCGACGGCAACCGGTACGTCGACCTGGTGTCGTCGTGGGGGCCGATGATCCTCGGGCACGCCCACCCGGACGTCGTCCGAGCGGTCCAGGAGGCGGCCGTGCACGGCCTGTCCTTCGGCACGCCCACCGAGGGCGAGATCGAACTCGCCGAGGAGATCATCGACCGGGTCGCGCCGGTGCACCAGGTCCGCCTGGTCAACTCCGGCACCGAGGCCACGATGAGTGCGATCCGCCTCGCCCGCGGTTTCACCGGCCGGCGCAAGATCGTCAAGTTCGCGGGCTGCTACCACGGCCACGTGGACGCGCTGCTCGCCCAGGCGGGCTCCGGGGTGGCCACGCTGGGCCTGCCGACGTCACCGGGCGTCACCGGCGCGCAGGCCGCGGACACGCTGGTGCTGCCGTACAACGACATCGAGGCGGTCCGGCGGGCGTTCGCCGAGAACGAGGGCGAGATCGCCTGCGTGATCACCGAGGCCGCGGCGGGCAACATGGGCGCGATCGCACCCCGGTACAACGCCGAGCTCAAGCAGCTCTGCCAGGCCGACGGCGCGCTGCTGATCATGGACGAGGTCATGACCGGCTTCCGGGTGTCCCGCGCCGGCTGGTACGGCCTGGAGAACGTCGGAGGCGACCTCTACACGTTCGGCAAGGTCATGTCCGGCGGCCTGCCCGCGGCGGCGTTCGGCGGCCGGACCGACGTGATGTCGAGGCTCGCCCCGTCCGGCCCCGTCTACCAGGCGGGCACGCTGTCCGGTAACCCGGTCGCGGTGGCGGCGGGCCTGGCCACGCTGCGCGCCGCGACGGACGACGTCTACCGCACCCTCGACGCCAACGCCACGCGCCTGGGCGCGCTGTTCACCGCCGCGCTCACCGAGGCGGACGTCAAGCACCGGGTGCAGTTCGCCGGCAACCTTGTCAGCGTGTTCTTCGCCGACGAAGAGGTCACCGACTACGCGGGCGCGCAGGCCGCCGAGACGTGGCGCTTCCCGCCGTTCTTCCACGCCCTGCTGGAACGCGGCGTGTACGCGCCGCCGAGCGCCTACGAGGCGTGGTTCGTCAACGCCGCCATGACCGACGAGGACTTCGAGGTCATCGCGGACGCCCTGCCGCACGCCGCACGTGCCGCCGCGGAGGCGACGAAGTGAGCAGAACAGTCGTCCACATGCTCCGGCACGGCGAGGTGCACAACCCGACGGGCATCCTCTACGGCCGCCTGCCGGGGTTCAAGCTGTCCGAACGCGGCCAGCGGCAGGCGTTGACCGTGGCCGAGCACCTGGCCGACCACGACATCGCGCACGTCGTGGCGTCGCCGCTGGACCGGGCGCAGCAGACCGCGTCGCCGATCGCCGACTCGCACCGGCTGGAACTGGCCACCGACGCGCGGCTGATCGAGGCGGACAACCAGTTCGAGGGCCTGAAGGTGGCCGTCGGCGACGGCGCGCTGCGCTCGCCGAAGCACTGGCCGAAGCTGGTCAACCCGTTCCGCCCGTCGTGGGGCGAGCCGTACCTGGAGATCGCGCACCGGATGCTCGGCGCGGTGCAGCGGGCCCGGTCGGCGGCCGAGGGCCACGAGGCGGTGTGCGTGTCGCACCAGCTGCCGATCTGGACGCTGCGGCGGTTCCTGGAGGGCAAGCGGATGTGGCACGACCCGCGTCGCCGCGAGTGCTCGCTGGCGTCGTTGACCAGCCTGGTGTTCGAGGGGGAGCAGTTGGTGCGGGTGGTCTACACCGAACCGGTCGGCGCGACGAACCCGAGGGTGACCGGGGCATGAGGGCGTTGACATCCGTCCTGGTCGCGGCGTTGCTGCTGGTCACGGGCTGTTCGACCGGGGACGACGCGGTGGTGGCCGGCTCCGAGTTCCAGCTGGTCGCGCCCAACGGCGAGACCAAGCTCCGCTATGAGGGCGACGAGCGCAAGACCGTCAAGGGCCTGACCGGGCCGAGCCTGATGGAGGACGGCAAGACGATCTCCCTGGACGACTACGCGGGCAAGGTCGTGGTCGTCAACATCTGGGGCGCGTGGTGCCCGCCGTGCCGCACCGAGGCGCCCGAGCTGCAGAAGGTGCAGGACGAGACGGGGCCGCTGGGCGTGCAGGTGCTGGGCATCGACGTCAAGGAGAACTCGACCGAGTCGCCACGGGACTTCATCACCAACCGCGGGCTGAGCTACCCGTCGATCTACGACGAGTCCGGGCGGGCGATGCTGTCGTTCCGCGGGCTGCCGCCGAACACCGTGCCGTCCACGTTCGTGCTGGACAAGCAGCACCGGGTGGCGGCGGCGTTCCTGGGCGGCGTGATCGCCTCGGACCTGGTGCCGCTGGTGAAGGACCTGGCCGCCGAATCGTAGGGACTACCGCAGCTCGGGCACCTTCGCCTTGAACGCGTTGATCATCGCGTCCCGGCCGATGAGGTTGAACTCGCGGCCGAGCGTGCGCATGATCGAGTTCTCGGTGGGCCGGTACAGGCCGGACGTGTAGTACCGGGCGCCCTCGAACGCGCCGACCACACCGCCGTCCGGTGACGCCTGGCCGAGGTAGGCCGACCACTTCGAGCCGGTGGCGTCCGCGGTCACGTTGACCTCGGTCGGCTCGGCGCCGGTGTACCGGTCGTACGGGTAGTCGTACTCGTCGGCCAGCTTGCCGATCGAGTGCCCCAACTCGTGCACCGCGATCTGCCCGGCCTGGTCGTTCGCGCCCGCCGCGGTCGCCACGCCACCGCCCGCGCCGCCGTACTTGGCGGTGTTGCCGAGCGCGATGACCTGGTCGGCCTGCGGTGCGAGCGCGCCGAACTGGGTGGCCTTGGTCTGGTTCACGCACAGCAGGCGTTCGGTCTGGGTGTCCCGGCCCTGGCACCAGAAACCCATGTCGAGGGCGGTGTCGCGGGCGGTGCCGAGGGTCGGGTCGTTGTCCACTCCGGACTCGGTCGACACGACGCTGACCTGCCAGACGTTGAAGTACTGGCGGTAGGACTTGAACGGCTCCACGGCGGACAGCTCGCTCCACTTGCTCACCACGTGGGTGTGGAAGAGCTCGATTTCGGCGGCTGTGTAGCCGTCGCCGACGAACACCAGGTCGAACCGCTGGTCGGGTGCGCCGGTCTCCTGGATGGGCACCACGTCGGCGGCAACTTCGGACGGCGCGGCTCGGGTCTCGACGGCGCGCGGGACGGGGGTCCGCGTGATCGTGCCATCCGGGGAGAACACCTCCACCAACTCCACCTCGGCCGCCGTGGACTCCGCGGCGCCGCCGGGCAGGGGAGCGGCGACGACTGCGAAGGCCACGGCCAGCACGGGCAGGGTGAGCCGGTGTGCACGCATGACGTCACGCTATGAAGTGGGTCACTCACCTACAAGGGTTGAAAGTCGGGTTTAAACCTTCACCCAATCGGGTAATGCCAACCGCCGCGAGGTCGCCGTCGATCGTTCGCGACTCATTTCCCGGCGATCACGCTTTTCGATCGTCGGGAAATCAGGCGCGAGCGGTCTGCCCCCGCGGAGCGGCGGATCGACTACAGCCCGGGGCGACCGAGCCCGCCGTCTGCGGAGCAGCGGCAATTCAACACTGTGACGTGGGTCGCCCATAAGGGATGCCGGTGCACGACGTCAAGTGGTGCCTACCTACCCTGAACGCGTGAACCCGACCGATCTGGCCACCTCCGGCCCGATCCTGCTCGCGACCGGGGTAGCGGTGCTGGCGGGGGCGATCTCGTTCGCCTCGCCGTGCGTGGTCCCGTTGGTCCCCGGCTACCTCGCGTACCTCGCTGGTCTGGTCGGTGCGGAAGCGCCGGCGGTCGAGGACGACGAACAGCGGAAGGCCGGGCGTTGGCGGGTTGCCGGCGCGGCGTTGCTCTTCGTGCTCGGCTTCACGATCGTGTTCTCCCTGACGTCGTTCGTGGTGCTCGGCCTGACCGACCTCTTCTGGACCCAGGGTGACCTGCTCCAGCGCATCGGCGGCGTCATCACGATCGCCATGGGCCTGGTGTTCATCGGCCTCGTCCCCGCCCTCCAACGCGACGTCCGCGTGCACCGCACGCCGAGCGTCGGTCTGATCGGCGCACCGCTGCTGGGCGGCGTGTTCGCGCTCGGCTGGACCCCGTGCCTCGGCCCGACGTTGATGGGTGTGCTGGCGTTGACCCGCGCCACCGAGGTCGGCTCGACCACCGCCCGCGGCGCCGTGCTGGTGCTCGCCTACTGCCTCGGCCTCGGCCTGCCGTTCATCCTCATCGCGGTCGGCGCGCGCTGGGCGGTCCGGATGACCGGCTGGCTGCGCACGCACGTCCGCCAAGTCCAGGTGTTCGGCGGCGTGCTGCTGATCGCGGTCGGCGTCGCCCTGGTCACCGGCCTGTGGGGCGAGTTCGTCAACTGGCTGCGCGACTCCGTCGTCAACGACCTAGAACTGCCGTTGTAGTGAGCGCTCTCCTCGCCTTCCTGCGCAACACGTGGCGCGGTCTCACGGCCATGCGCACCGCGTTGACCCTGCTGTTCCTGCTCGCCCTCGGCGCGATGCCGGGCGCGCTGCTCCCGCAGCGGTCGCTCAACGCGCAGAAGGTCGACGAGTACATCGCGGACAACGGCTGGTGGGGCCGGCTCCTCGACGAGCTCCAGTTCTACGACGTCTACGCCAGCTTCTGGTTCTCCGCGATCTACGTGCTGCTGTTCGTCTCCCTGGTCGGCTGCCTGCTGCCGCGCACCTGGGAGTACTTCAAGCAGATGCGGGTCAAGCCGGTGCTCACCCCGCGCAACCTGGCCCGCATGCCGCACCACGCGACGGCCGACACGACGGCGAGCCCGCAGGACGTCGTCGAGCACGCCGAACGGCGGCTCAAGGGCTGGCGCACGATCACCCGCGAGGAGCAGGACGGCGCCCGCACGATCAGCGCCGAACGCGGGTTCCTGCGCGAGACCGGCAACCTGGTGTTCCACTTCTCCCTGCTGGGCCTGCTGATCGCGTTCGCGCTGGGCAAGATGTTCGGCTACGAGGGCCAGGTCATCGTGCAGGCCAACGGCGGCCAGTTCTGCAACTCGGGCGTCTACAACTACGACACGTTCCGGCCCGGCCTGCGGGTCGACGGCACGCAGCTCAACCAGTTCTGCGTCAAGGTCGACGACTTCGAGGCCAAGTTCCTGCACAACGGCCAGGCGGAGAGCTTCCACGCGGACATCCAGTACCAGTCCGGCGCGGACCTGGAGACCGGCACGTGGCGGCCGTACCCGCTGGAGGTCAACAGCCCGCTGCGCACCGCGGGCGACCGGCTCTACCTCCTCGGCCACGGCTACACGCCGCTGTTCACGGTCACCTTCCCCAACGGCCAGACCCGCACCGGCGCCACCCAGTGGCGGCCGGTCAACCAGGTCACGCTGGCGTCCGAGGGCGCGACGAAGTTCGACCCGCCGGACGTGCCGGACGCCGAGCAGCGCCGCAAGAGCCAGCTCGCGATCACCGGCCTGCTCGCGCCGACCGCCGTCTTCCAGGGGCAGCTGCTGGACTCGGCGTTCCCCGCCGCGAACGACCCGGCGGTCGCGATCGACGTCTACCGCGGCGACCTCGGCACCGACTCCGGCCGCGGCCAGTCGATCTTCTCCATCGACCAGAAGATGGTGCAGGACGGCAAACTCGCCAAGGTTGCCCGGCAGAACCTCAAGCAGGGCGAGGAACTCAAGCTCGACGACGGCACCGTGATCCGCTTCGACGGCGTCCGCGACTGGGTGTCGCTGCAGGTGTCGCACGACCCGACGCAGATCTGGGTGCTGGTGTTCTCGGTGCTGGTCATCCTGGGTCTTGGCGTCTCGCTGAGCATCAAACGCCGCCGCGTGTGGGTGCGGGCGACCCCGCAGTCGGACGGGCGTACCGTTGTCGAGGTCGGCGGCCTCGCGCGCACTGATCAGGCCGGGTACGGCGAGGAGTTCACCGCCCTGTCCAGGGACCTGCTCGCCCACAAGGAGGAGAGCTGATGCCGGTCAACGCGACCCTGGCGACCTACAGCGACTGGACTTACGGCGCCGCCGTGGCGATCTACTTCTTCGCCGCGGTGCTGTACCTGTGCGAGGCGGCGTTCGCCCGGCCCGAGAAGGCCAAGGAACGTGAGCTGGTCGCGGCCGGTGGCACGCAGGCCGACGGCACGTGGACACCGGGTCGGGTGACGAAGCCGGAACGGTCCCGCGCCGAACGCCTGGGCCGGATGGGCTTGGCGCTGAACGTCCTGGGCGCGGTGCTGCACTTCGCTTCGCTGGTGCTGCGCGGGTTCGCGACCGAGCGCGCGCCGTGGGGCAACATGTACGAGTACGGCTCGCTGCTGACGCTCGCGGGCGTGGTGACGTGGCTGGTGCTGGCCCGCAAGTTCCCGGTGCGCAGGCTCGGCGGGTTCGTGCTCGTGCCGATCGTGATCCTGATGTTCCTCGGCGGCACCGTGCTCTACGCCGACGCCGCTCCCGTGACGCCTCCGCTGCAGTCGTACTGGCTCGTGGTGCACGTGTCGGTGATCTCGATCTCCAGCGGCGTGCTGCTGGTGCCCGGTGTGGCCAGCGTGCTGTACCTGCTGAAGTCCTCGGGCCGCGCGCGGTTCCGCAAGCTGCCCGACGCCGACGTGCTGGACCGGCTCGCCTACCGCAGCACGGTGTTCGCGTTCCCGCTGTTCACCATCGGCATCATCTGCGGCGCGATCTGGGCCGAGTCGGCGTGGGGCCGGTTCTGGGGCTGGGACCCCAAGGAGACGGTGGCGTTCGTGTCGTGGGTCGTCTACGCCGGGTACCTGCACGCGCGGGCGACGGCCGGTTGGCGCGGCCGTCCCGCCGCTTGGATCAACTCGTTCGCCTTCGCGCTGACCGTGTTCAACCTGTTCTTCATCAACCTCGTAACGACTGGGTTGCACTCGTACGCGGGCGTCAGCTGATCCCGTAGACCACCAGGTACGCCGTGGTCGTCGGTCCGAGTCACGGGCTCGTGCCGACGAACACCCAGTGTCGAGGAACCACTGGTCGCCGACTACCGTCGGACGCGTGGGGTCGGGGAGGTCTCGATCCGCTTCGCTCAGGGAGGACCCCAGCGGTGACCGGTCGCTACGAGAATCCTGAGCCGTCGTGGCAGCAGTCGACCGGAGGGGAAGGGCAGCAGCAACAGCCCAACCCGAACCAGTCGGGCGGCTACCAGGTCGATCCGGGATCGGGAGCCCACTACGTCGACCCCCAGACCGTCTACCTCGACCCGTCGACGTCCGGCCCGGTGACCGGTCCGCCGTCCGGCGGGTTCCCGTCGCAGTCCGGGGCGTACCAGGTCCAGGGGCAGCAATCGGGTCCCTACCAGGTTTCCGGTCAGCAGTCGGGGCCGTACCAGGTCTCGGGCCAGCAGTCCGGTCCTTACCAGGTGTCCGGCCAGCAGCCGGGCCAGCAGTCGGGCGCGTACCAGGTTTCCGGTCAGCAGTCCGGCGCGTACCAGGTCTCGGGCGGTCCGTCCGGCCCGTACCCCTCGCCGGGACAGTCGGGACCGCACCAGTACCAGGGCGGGTTCCCCAACAACTTCCCGCAGACCGTGCAGCCCCAGGCACCGCAGCAGCAGCAGCAGCAGCCCCAGCGGGCCAACGCCAGCGACATGTCCTCGCAGCAGCTGATCAAGCGCGCGAAGCGCAAGCCGCAGTCCGGCTGGCGCAAGACCGTGCACTCGGTCACCGGTGGTCTGGTCAACCTCGGCGAGAGCCCGGCGGACATCCGCCGGCGTGAGCTGATCGCCCGGATCAACCAGCCCCTGCGCGGCTGCTACAAGATCGCGATGCTGAGCCTCAAGGGCGGTGTCGGCAAGACCACGACGACGACCACGCTCGGCTCGACGTTCTCCTCGCTGCGCGGCGACCGCGTGATCGCGGTGGACGCCAACCCCGACCGCGGCACGTTGGCGCTGAAGGTGCCGAGGGAGACCACGGCGACCGTGCGGCACCTGCTGCGCGACGCGTCGAAGATCACCCGGTACAGCGACGTGCGCGCGTACACCTCGCAGTCGCCCAGCCGCCTCGAAGTGCTGGCGTCCGAACAGGACCCGGCCGTGTCGGAGGCGTTCAGCGACCAGGACTACCTGCGCACGGTCGCGTTGCTGGAGCTGTTCTACAACATCGTGCTCACCGACTGCGGCACCGGCTTGATGCACTCGGCCATGAAGGGCGTGCTGGACCAGGCCGACTCGCTGGTGCTGGTGTCGTCCGGCTCGGTGGACGGCGCGCAGACGTCGGCGGCGACGCTGGACTGGCTCGACGCGCACGGCTACCGCGACCTGGTCGCCAAGTCCGTCGCGGTGATCAACTCGGTGCGGCCCGGTTCGGGCAAGGTCGACCTGGACAAGCTGGCCGCGCACTTCGCGCAGCGCTGCCGCGCGGTGGTGCGCATCCCGTTCGACACGCACCTGGAAGAGGGTGCGGAGATCGAGCTGGACAAGCTCGGTCCCGACACCCGGCTCGCGCTGCTGGAACTCGCCGCCACCGTGGCGGACGACTTCCCGAACAACTAGCCCGTGTCGTGACGAGGGGGCCTCAACCGCCGAGGCCCCTTCGTCGTCACTCCTCGTCGTCCGGCTTCTTCTTGCGCTGCTCACCGAGCTTGCGCAGGAAGTCGGGGTCGTCGTCCGGTGCCACGAAACGACGACTGGGGGCGGTATCGACCCGGTCCGGTCCGAACGCACGCCACAGCAGCACGGCGACGGTGAGGGCACCGATCACCGCGAGCAGATAGAGCATGGTCGCCACCTCCTTTGCCACGAGATTACTCGTGTCTAGGAGGTGTACGTCCTCAGTGCCTGACGGGTTCGGTCGCCTCGGTGGTCAGCTGCGACAACAGCTGCTGGACCTCGGACTCGCGGAACCTGCGGTGGCCGCCGGGCGTGCGGATCGAGCCGATGCGGCCCGCGGTCGCCCAACGGGTGACCGTCTTCGGGTCGACCCGGAACAGGTTGGCGACCTCACCCGGTGTGAGCAGCCGTTCCCCTTGGTGTTCCTGCGTGATGGTCACGGTCTTCCTCCCGATGGCGAACAGACGTACCGGACGCATCGTGGCATCGAACCCTATGGGTACTCGAACGCTTGGGTGATGGTAAAGAGGTAGTAAGGGACGAAGCGTGCGGTTCGGACATCAGTGCCATGACGCCCGGGCAGGTCGGTGGGCCTACGCTGTGACCGGTGGACGCTCTTGATCGACAGATCATCGCCGCCCTGCGGGAGAACGGCCGGGCCACTTACGCCGACCTGGGCCGCAAAGTCGGCCTCTCCGCCTCCGCCGTGCACGAACGGGTCGGCAAGCTGGAAGCCACCGGCGTGATCGTCGGCTACCACGCCGTGGTGGACCCGAGCGCCGTCGGCCTCGGTGTGACCGCGCTGGTCAGCATCCACCCCACGGACACCGCGGACGACGACGAGCTGGCCGTCTCGCTGGCCGAGCTGGTCGAGGTCGAGTCGTGCTACCGGGTGGCGGGCGACGAGTCGTTCATCGTGAAGGTGCGGGTCGCCACGGTGGACGACCTGGAGCGCTCGCTGGGCCGGTTGCGGCGCATCCAGGGCGTCGCGCGCACGCGCACCACGGTCGTGCTGTCCACCCGGTTCGAGGGCCGTCCCAACACCGCGGCGGCGGGCCCCTCGGAGGACGCGTAACCTGGTCAACCGTGCACCTGGGTCGTGATGTGACGCTCTACATCTGCGCGCGCCTGGGCATGGTCGCCGCGGTCACCGCGCTGCTCGTGCTCGTCAACGTGCCGCTGCTGGTCGCCCTCGCCGTCGGCGTGGTGGTGGCGTTGCCGCTGTCGCTGTTCGTGTTCCGCGGGCTGCGGACGCGGGTCGCGCAGGGGCTCGAGGAGAAGCAGGCCGTGCGCCGCGCCGAACGCGAGAAGCTGCGCGCCCAGTTGCGCGGCGACGGCGCCGCCTAGCTCTGGCCGCCTAGCTCTGGCCGCCTAGCTCTGGCCGCCTAGTTCTGGGCGCTTAGACCTGGCCGCCTAGATCACCAGCAGGATCGCCCCGCCGAGGTTCGCGAGCACCATCACGGCCAGCACCGCGCCGATGTTCGTGCTCTCGCGCAGCCGCAGCGCCAGCGCCAACGGGCCGACGGCCAGCGGCACCGGCTTGCGCTCCCGGTTCGCGATGCGGATCGCGCCGAACGCCACGCCCAACGGGTTCAGGCCGAGTTCGCGCGCGCCTTCCACGTCGGCACGCCACTGCTCCAGGTAACGGTCTCTTTGTCCGCGGGGGAGCAGCGCGGCGGCTGCTCGCACCACGGCCAGGACGAGTCTGGTCATCGGGCGACCTCCGGTCGGGTGACGGGCACGGGCCTGGCCTTCTTCGCGCACACCTTGAGGGCCTCCTGGGCACCTCCGGGCGTGAGCACGTACATCCGGCGGCGCGGGCCGCGGCGTTCGCTGTCGTCGTCCCAGGACGACGTGACCCACCCGGCCCGTTCCAGGCGGTCGAGCAGCGGGTAGACGCTGCCGGACGGGCGTCCGGTCAGCTTGATGATCTCCAGGCCCCAGCGCGGCTGGTCGCTCTTGAGCAGCACTTCCAGCACGTCGACCGTGGCCCCTCCGATGCGTCCGAGCGGTTCCACGGTTCTAGCCTACCTATGTAGATTAAGGTTCGTCCACCCTTTGTCGTCCACCCTGTGTCGGGGCCCGGTCAGCGTGTGAGCGCTTCCACCGCGTCGTCGGCCAGGCGTTCCACCACGTCCCGCAGTTCCAGCTCCGCCAGCCAGTGCTCGGGGATGGCGTCGACACCGTCCCGCGCGCCGAGCAGGTTCCCGCACAGCGCGCCGGTCGAATCGCTGTCGCCCGAGTGGTTGACCGCGAGCAGCAGCCCGTCGGCGAGGTCCCGTGCGGTCAACGCGGTGAGCACCGCGATCGCCAAGGCCTCCTCGCCGACCCAGCCGCCGCCCAACGCCGTCTCGATCACCTCGGGCGTCGGCCGGACACCGCGTTCGCTCAGCTCCACGGCCAGGTCCAGCAGGCCCAACTGCTCCTCGTGACCGTCCCACGTGATCAGCTCGGCGCGGGCCACGTCGATCGCGGCCGGCAGCGGTGCGCCCGCCAGCACCTGCTGCACCAGCACCGCCAGCACGCCCGCCGACAGGTAGCCGCTCGGGTGGCCGTGGGTCAGCGCGCCGGTGGCGGCGGCCAGGTCGAACACCTCGTGCACGTCGTCCGACCACAACGCCACGGGCGCCGCCCGCATCACCGCGCCGCAGCCCTTGGAGTCGTTGATCGGGGTGTCCACCGTGCCGAGCACGCCGGAGCGCAGCGCGGTCAGGCACGTGTTGCCGGGTGCGCGCCGTTCGTGCAGTTCGGGCACGTCCAGCAGCCAGCCGTCCGGGCTGACCTCCGGTCCGCCCTGCGTGCGCAGCCACCGCCCGTACGCCACGCGCACCTCGTGCACCGGGTCGCTGCCGCGTTTCTTGGCCAGCAGCAGGCCTTCCAGGGTGAACAGGGTCATCTGGGTGTCGTCGGTGATCGCGCCGAGCCTGCCGTAGGCCGGTGCGTAGTCGGTGAGACCCGACGGGCCGAAACGGCCCCGGATGCGGTCGATCCGGTCGAACTCGATCGAACCGCCGAGCGCGTCGCCGACGGCGCCGGCGAGGAGGCTGCCGCGGATTGAGCCGCTCAGAAGTGAGGTCACGTCGCAGAAGTTATCGTGCCGGCGTGACCTCTTCGGTAGATCGATGTAGCACCCGGACCAGGGAATGGGTGTGCGAGGCCGTCCGCATCATCGAAGCGGACGCCAACCGCAGCGCCGACACGCACCTGCTGCACTTCCCCCTCCCGCTCGAGTGGGGCATCGACTTGTACTTGAAGGACGAGTCGACCCACCCCACCGGCTCGCTCAAGCACCGCCTCGCCCGGTCGTTGTTCTTGTATGCGATATGCAACGGCTGGGTGGTCGGCGGCACGCCGGTGATCGAGGCGTCGTCGGGGTCCACGGCGGTGTCGGAGGCGTACTTCGCGCGGCTGCTCGGGTTGCCGTTCATCGCGGTGATGCCCCGGTCGACCAGCCAGGAGAAGGTGGCGTTGATCGAGCGCCAGGGCGGGCGGTGCCACTTCGTGGACGAGCCGGGCGCGATCTACGACGAGTCGCGGCGGCTGGCGGGCGAGCTGGGCGGGCACTTCATGGACCAGTTCACGCACGCCGAGCGGGCGACCGACTGGCGTGGCAACAACAACATCGCCGAATCGGTGTTCCAGCAGATGGCGTTGGAGGCCGCGCCCGAGCCCGAGTGGGTCGTGGTCGGTGCGGGAACCGGCGGCACGAGCGCGACCATCGGCCGGTACATCCACTACCGGAAGCTGCATTCGCGGCTGGCCGTCGTGGACCCGGAGCACTCGGTGTTCTTCGACGCGTGGCGGGACGGGAACCCCGCCCTGACCGGCACCCGCGGTTCGCGGATCGAGGGCATCGGCCGGCCGCGGGTGGAGCCGTCGTTCATCGGTGACGTCATCGACCGGATGATCAAGGTGCCGGACGCGGCGTCGATCGCGACGATCCGGCACGTCGAGGAGGTGCTGGGGCGGCGTGTGGGTGGGTCGACCGGCACGAACCTGTGGGGTGCGTTCCAGTTGATCGCGGAGATGCGGGCGTCACGGCTGCGCGGGAGCGTCGTGACGTTGCTGTGCGACGGCGGTGAGCGGTACGGGCACACCTACTACGACGACGAGTGGGTGGCCGCGCAGGGCATGGACCTCGAGCCGCACCTGGCGACGTTGGCCCGGTTCCGCGCGAACGGCACTTGGACCGGCTGATTCTTGCTTTGATTGCGTGATTGGGAACGCGCGGCGGGTGCCGTGCGTCGCAGCGTGGATCGGCGCGTCGGAAGGGGTCTGCGGTGAGCGCGTGGCGGACGGCGGAGGTGCTCACAGCCGAGGAAGTGCTGGCCAGGTCGGTCGCCGATGCCGACAAGGCGATGCGCGAGGCGGCGAAGCTGCGGTACCCGCAGCGCGAGCCCTCGGCGGAGGACGTGCGGCGGGTGATGCAGTTCGCGAAGTCGAACGAGGCGTCGCCGGAACTGCGGGCGTTGCAGCGGAGGATCGCGGGCGGCTACCTGAGCTGGCGGCAAGTGCTCATGGGCGAGGCCGCGGACGACCGCGGCGTGAAGGCAGCGCTGGAGGCGGACCGCGAAGCGCTGGCGGCGCTCTGCCGGGGCGAGGAACGACCCGTGGAAACCCCCAAACCCAAGCCCCGCGACGACGACGAGCCGATGACCTTCACCGAGGACGCCTGGTAACCCAGCTTGCTCCGCAGGGGTCCCCGCCAAGGGGACCCCTGCTTTTACCCTGCCACAAGGGACCGACAATCCGCGGTGTTCGCGCGCTGCCTGTGGACAACTGCCCTGAGCGGCCGGCTGGTCAGCCCAGGACCAGGGCGGCGGGGACGGTGATGCCCCAGATGAGCATGGCCAGGCCGGTGTCGCGGAGGACTGGGATCAGGTCGCGGCCCTTGCTGCCCTTCGCCACGCGGCGGGCGCCGAGGATGGCCAGCGGTAGGGCCAGGAAGCCGATCAGGGCCAGGGGGACGCGCAGGCCGATCGCCAGGGTGATCAGGAACGGGATCGCTACCAGGGCCAGGTAGAGGCGGCGGGAGTCCTTGTCGCCCAAGGTGGTTGCCAGGGTGCGCTTGCCCGCCTGGACGTCGGTCGGGATGTCGCGCAGGCTGTTGGCGATCATCACGCCGGTGGAGAACGAGCCCATGGCGATCGCGCCGCCGATGCCGATCCCGGTGATCTCCCCGGTCAGCACGTACAGCGTGCCGAGCACGGCGGCAGGCCCGAAGAACACGAACACGGCCAGCTCGCCCAGCCCCGAGTACCCGTACGGCTTGCGGCCGCCGGTGTAGAACCACGCCGCCGCGATGCAGACCGCGCCGAACAGCACCATCCAGTACCGGCCGGACAGCACGATCAGGACCAAGCCCGCCAACGCGGCCACACCCAGCGCGGCGAACGCCGCCGCGCGCACCGCCTTCGGGTTCGCCGCACCGGAGCCGACCAGGCGGAACGGGCCGACGCGGTTGGCGTCGGTGCCGCGGATGCCGTCGGAGTAGTCGTTGGCGTAGTTGACGCCGATCTGGAGCGCGACCGACACCGCGAGCGCCAGCAGCGACCAGGTCAGGTTGAACCCGTCGATGTGGTGCGCGGCGCCCGCGCCGACCAGCACCGGCGCGATCGAGTTCGGCAGCGTGCGGGGGCGGGTCCCCGATACCCACTGGGCGACTGTGGCCATGTCGGACATCCTCCGACATGGTGAACGGGGACCCGCTTCCGGGTGCTTCGAGATCAGCAGGCAGTGGCGCCCGAAACGCCCGACACGTACGCACGGGCGATGTACTTGCCCGGCGCGATCCGGAACCAGATGTTCGACGTGCCCTGCGAGCCGGTCACCGACTGGCCGGTGAGCTGGCACTCGACCCGCACCTGCGCGTAGTTCGCGGCCAGGCCGACCTGGGAGGCCGTCGACGTGGTGCCGCTGCGGACGTTCAGCGGGTCGCCCGCGGTCCGGACGAACCCGGCCGGGCCCGAACCGGTCCACGAATAGGTGACGGTGACCCACGCGTTGTTGGTCAGCTTCAGGCCGTCCCAGAACGTGCCGTCGGCCAGGTCGATGCCCGCCGGGTTGGCGACCGTGCGGCCGAACTGGTCCTTGCCGCCGTTGTAGCCGTCCTCGTACGCGGCCTGCGCCTCCGGCTTGCCCTGCGGCAGGTTCTTCCACATCTCACGGGTGGACGACGGGTTCCAGTAGTCGTCCTTGGTGTTCCACGGGCCGACGTCCCAGACCGGCGCCCACTCGCAGCGGCCGTTCGAGGCGCACACCCGCACGCTGTACGTGCCGGTGGCCTTGGCCGACAGGCCGCGGCGCGACGGCAGGGCGACGAAGTGGTCGCGGCTCGTGATCACGTGCCCGTTCGCGGTGGTGCCGCCGACCAGGCCCTCGCGGGTCGCGAAGATCCGGTACGACAGGCCCGCGGCCTGCGCGACGACGTCGGAGGTCTTGGCCGCCGCCGTGAACGCCCTGAGGTCGACCTGGCTGACCTCGGGTGTCGTCTTCTCGGCCGTCAGCGCCAGCCGGACCTGCACGGTCGTGACGGCGGTCGGCAGCACGGCCGGGGCTTCGGGGCGTGCCTCGACCCACTCGGTCCACTGGTCGTCGCCGAGCGCGCCGCGCACGTCCACGGCGACTTCGGCGCCGGCGGGGACGTTGCTCTTCACGGTCGCGGCGACGGCGTTGACCGGGGTGTCGAGCACGTGCGGGTCGAGTTGCAGGAACCCGGTGCGCACGGCGACCCGCGCGCTGGCGGGCGTCGGTGCGGCGCGGTCGAGCCGCACGGTGCCGTTGTCCGAGGTGACGCCGTTGTCGTCGGCGTTCACGGTGGACAGGTCGGCCTGCCACTCGACGTCACCCGCGGCTGCGGCGGGTGCCGCCAGTCCCGCGGTCAGGACGGTGGCTACGGCGAGCGGTAACAGGTAGCGCCTGGTCATCGCAGCACTCCTCGTCCGGACACGCGGTGCGGAGAAGACCGCGGCAGGGCCGCGTGTCACGGCGTGACGAGCCAATCGCCCGGAGTGGTTACCTGTCAACCAACAATGATGCTAACAAGACAGAAACTCACCCAAACGAGCTAGCGACCGCCCTCCGATCGACCTTGCCCGGCCCGCGTTGTGGCAGCTCGGACACGAAAACGACCCGCTTCGGCATGGCGAACCGCCCGACCGCCTCCCCGACCGCCGCACACAGTTCGTCCACGTCGGGCGGAGCTCCAGGATCGGCCGGCACCACGGCCGCGGCCACCACTTGACCCCATTCGGGATCGGCCAGCCCCACGACGCAGGCCTCGCGTACACCCGTTTGAGCGACGAGGGCCCGTTCGACCTGCGTGGGAGCGATGTTCTCCCCGCCGCTGATGATCACGTCGTCGGCGCGTCCCAAGACCTCCAACGTGCCGTCGGACCGGATCCGCCCCAGGTCACCGGTCCGGAACCACTCCCCGAACCGCTCGCCGCCCTGGTAGCCGAGGGCCAGCACGGGACCGCCGATCTCGATGCGGTCGTCGACCAGCCGGACGCGGACGCCGTCGAGCGGCAGCCCGTCGTAGACGCAGCCGCCGGACGTCTCGCTCATGCCGTACGTGGTGACGACCCGGACGCCGAGCTGCCGTGACCGTTCGAGGAGGGCGGGCGGTGTGGCGGCGCCGCCGATCAGGACGGCGTCGAACTGCCGGATCGCGGCCAGACCGGGGCCTTCGATGGCGACCAGGCGGGCGAGCTGGGTCGGCACGAGGGCGGTGTAGTGGCGGCCGGGCTTGGCCAGGACGGTGCGGGCGGCGGTGGCGAAGCCGGACGCGCGGAAACCGGTGGTGAGGTCCATGACGCCGGGCTCGGTGCCCGCCACGATCGAGCGGACGAGCACCTGGATGCCCGCGATGTGCGTGGTCGGGAGGGCGAGCAGCCACGTGCCGGGCCCGCCGAGGCGGGCGTGGGTCAGCTCGGCGGAGGTGGTGAGGGCTTCGGCGCTGAGGAGGACGGTTTTCGGCTCGCCGGTGGAACCCGACGTGCCGACCGCGAGGACGGCTTCGGTCTCCCAGCCCCGGAGGGGTGGGCGGGGTGGGAGCGATGGGTCGGTCGCCTGGGCCACCAACACGGATGGCCTGCGGGCCGGGCCTGCGGTCGCGGAGGCGGCGGGTGCGGGCGTGGGAGAGGTGGCTGCGATTGGCGTTGTCGGGGTGGGGAGGGCCTGGTGCTCGGTCAGGGCTGCGCGTAGTCGGTCGAGGGTGATCATGGCGGCGGGTTAGTAGTAGTAGGGGTAGTCGGACCAGTTCGGCGGGCGCTTTTCCAGGAAGGCGTCCCGGCCCTCCACCGCCTCGTCGGTCATGTAGGCGAGGCGGGTGGTTTCGCCGGCGAAGATCTGCTGCCCCACCAGGCCGTCGTCGATCAGGTTGAACGCGTACTTCAGCATCCGCTGCGCGGTCGGGGATTTGCCGTTGATCTCCTTTGCCCATTCCAGTGCGGTCGACTCCAGCTCGGCGTGCGGCACCACCGCGTTGACGGCGCCCATCTTCTGCATGTCCTCGGCCGTGTAAGCCCGGCCGAGGAAGAAGATCTCGCGGGCGAACTTCTGGCCCACCTGCCTCGCCAGGTACGCCGAGCCGTAGCCGCCGTCGAAGCTGCCGACGTCGGCATCGGTCTGCTTGAACCTGGCGTGCTCCGCGCTCGCCAACGTCAGGTCGCACACGACGTGCAGGCTGTGGCCACCGCCGGCCGCCCAGCCCGGAACGACCGCGATCACGACCTTCGGCATGAAGCGGATCAGGCGTTGGCACTCCAGGATGTGCAGCCTGCCCGCCCTGGCCGGGTCGATGGTGTCCGCCGTCTCGCCCGCCGCGTACTGGTACCCGCTGCGGCCGCGGATGCGCTGGTCGCCGCCAGAGCAGAACGCCCAGCCGCCGTCACGCGGCGACGGGCCGTTGCCGGTCAGCAGGACGCACCCGACGTCCGAGCTCATCCGGGCGTGGTCCAGCGCGCGGTACAGCTCGTCGACCGTGTGCGGGCGGAACGCGTTGCGCACCTCGGGCCGGTTGAACGCGATGCGCACCGTGCCCTGGTCGACCGCGCGGTGGTAGGTGATGTCGGTGAAGTCGAAGCCCTCGACCTGCTTCCAGCGGGTGGGGTCGAACAGCTCGGAAACGTCCTGATCTGCCACGGCACGGACAATATGCCTGCGGCGGAGCTGAGAGCGGCGCCGGTTCCCGGCGGGTCGGGGTGACGGGTCGGTGCTGGTGGGGGATCATGATTCCATTGTTCGAACGGGTGTTCGGCTCGGCAAGGGGAATCACCTGATCGTGCACTGAGCGACAATGTGCCGGTGAACCCGTCCACCGCGCAGGCCAAGGTGCTTGTCGACGAGCTGATCCGCAACGACGTCAGGCACGTCGTGCTGAGCCCTGGATCGCGCAACGCCCCCCTGTCCTTCGCCCTGCACGAGGCCGCCGCGGCCGGACGCCTCACCCTCCACGTCCGCATCGACGAGCGCACCGCGGGCTTCCTCGCCCTGGGCCTGGCCAAGGGCGGCAACCAGGTCACCGCCGTCACCTGCACCTCCGGCACGGCGGTGGCGAACCTGCACCCCGCGATGCTGGAGGCCCGGCACGCGGGCATCCCGGTCATCGCCCTCACCGCCGACCGCCCGGTCGAGCTCTACCGCACGGGCGCCAGCCAGACCGTCGACCAGCAGCGCATCTTCGGCACGGACACCCTCCAGTTCCCCATCGCCGAACGCCGCGAGAACCAGAACGGCCTGTGGCGCTCCCTGGTCTGCCGCGCCGTCGCCACCGCCCGCGACCACGGCCCGGTGCACGTCAACGTCCCGTTCCGCGAACCCCTGGTGCCCGAGAAGAACGGCGACTGGCCGGAGAGCCTGGACGGCCGCCCGTTCGACATGCCCTGGACGCGCAACGCCCGCCGCACCACCACCTCGCTGCACCCGGCCGACCACCTCGGCCCGCGCACCCTGGTGGTCGTCGGCGACACCGACCACGACCTCGCCGACCTGGCCGAACGCGCCGGCTGGCCGGTGGTCGCCGAACCGACCGGCCACGGCCTGCGGCACGGCACCCTCCTGCTCAACGCCGGCGAACTCCCCGAACACCTGAAGCCGCAGGCGGTAGTAGTAGTGGGCCGCGCCACCCTCTCCAGGGGCGTGCTCAAGCTCATCGCGCAAACCCCGGTCGTGCACGTCCTCTCCGACGAACCGGACTGGCCGGACCCCCAGTTCGCCGCCACGCACACCTCCACCGACCTGGTCCTCGGCGAGCACGAGGTGGACGACGACTGGCTCACCGCCTGGCAGCACGCGGACAAGGCGATAGCCGACGTGGTGCACGACCTGCTCGCGCAGGAGCCGTGGCCGACCGGCCTGCACGTGGCCCGCGACCTGGTCGCCGCCCTGCCCGCGGGCGCGAACCTGTTCCTCGGCTCGTCCAACCCGGTTCGCGACGTCGACCTGGTCGCCGCGCCGCGCCGCGACGTCCGCACCTACGCCAACCGGGGCGTCGCGGGCATCGACGGCAGCGTCTCCACCGCCGCCGGCATCGCGCTCACTCAAGGCCCGACGTACGCCCTGATCGGCGACCTGACGTTCCTGCACGACGCGAACGGCCTGCTCATCGGCCCGCACGAACCCCGCCCGGACCTGACGGTCGTCGTCCTCAACGACGACGGCGGCGGCATCTTCGCGTTGCTGGAACAGGGCGCGAAGGAGTACGAGACGACCTTCGAACGCGTCTTCGGCACCCCGCACGGCGTCGATCTCGAAGCGCTGTGCAAAGCCCATGGAGTGCCGCACACCGAAGCCCGGACACCGGACCAGTTGAGGCGAGCGCTCGACCGGCCGTCCGGAATCCGGGTGGTCGAAATCCGCACAAAGCGAGATGAATTGCGCGATCTGCACGCCCGGTTGAAGGCCGCTGTGTCAACCGCATTCCGGTAGCCGGAATCCCACCGACGGGGGTACAGCGGGCCGGAGGGCGCGACTAGCTTCGCCGCATGTCCCTGAGAGCGAAGCTGACCCTCGGTACCGCCACCGCGGCGTCCCTGCTCCTGCTGGCCGGCACGGCGACGGCGGCCGAACCAGGAGCACCGGGCATCGGAGACCCGTACTACCCGAATGCGGGCAACGGCGGGTACGACGTTTCCCATTACGACATCAGGCTCAACTACCAGCCGGCGAACGACAACCTTTCCGGCACGACGACGATCCTGGCCAAAACCACCCAGGACCTGAGCCAGTTCAACCTCGACTTCCTGCTGAAGGTCAGCTCGGTCCGGGTCGACAACAAGGTCGCCCAGTTCTCGCAGGCGGGCGGCGAACTCGTGGTCGACCCGCGCGGCACGCTCCGCAAGGGCGCCGACCTGACCATCGTGGTCACCTACTCCGACGTGCCCTCCACCTACGCCGTGGACGGCTACACGTCGTGGAAGCGCACCCCGGACGGCGCGCTGGCGATCGACCAGCCGGACATCGCGCCGTGGTGGTTCCCGAGCAACAACCACCCGACCGACAAGGCCAAGTTCGACGTGTCGGTGGCCGTGCCGAGCGGGGTCGAGGTGATCTCCAACGGCCTGTTCGGCGGCACCACCCAGCAGATCAACGGCTGGACCAGGTGGCGTTACCGCAGCCTGCAGCCGCAGGCCACCTACCTGGCGTTCATCGCGATCGGCCAGTTCGAGATCCGCCAGTCGACCGCGCCCAACGGCCAGCCGGTGCTCAACGCCTACTCGGAGCGGCTCGGCGCGGACTACGGCGCGTCGGTGGCGAGCATCGAGCGCACGCCTGAGGTGACGGAGTTCCTGGAGACGCAGTTCGGCACCTACCCGTTCGAGGCGCAGGGCGGTGTGGCGACGCCGGGCATCGGCTTCGCGCTGGAGAACCAGACCCGCTCGACCTACGACGCCGCGTTCTTCCGCCGCGGCTCGAACACCTACGTGGTGGCCCACGAGGTCGCGCACCAGTGGTTCGGCGACTCGGTGTCGGTGCAGGGCTGGAAGGACATCTGGCTGAACGAGGGCTTCGCGAGCTACGCGGAGTGGCTGTGGTCGGAGCACGTCGGCGAGGGCACGGTCCAGGAGAACTCGGACTTCGTCTACGCGTCGTACCCGGAGGACAGCCCGTTCTGGCAGGTCCTGCCCGGCGACCCGGGCGCGCCGAACCAGTTCCACAGCGCCGTGTACGACCGGGGTGCGCTGACCGTGCACGCGTTGCGCGGTGCGATCGGTGACGAGGCGTTCTTCCAGCTGCTCAAGCAGTGGCCGAGCGAGAGGCGCAACGGCAACGCGACGACGGAGGAGTTCATCGCGTTCGCCGAGCGGCTGTCGGGGCAGCAGTTGGACGAGCTGTTCCAGACGTGGCTGTTCACGCCGGGCAAGCCGGCCGTGGCGCCGGGTGCCGCCGGGTTCTCGGCGCGCGCCGCCACGGTGAGCGAGCCGAAGTCGTTCAAGAAGATCCACGAGACGCGCGAACTGCTCGCGGGTCACCAGCACTGAGTCGCCAGCGCTGAAGTCGAACGCGGGGCCGTCCTGGATCGAGGGCGGCCCCGCGTCCGTCACATGCCTTCGAGGGCCTCGCGAAACGGCAGCATCTTGGCGTGCGCCTCGTGCACCTCGGAGTCGGGATCGGATTCGGCGACCAGGCCGCAGCCGGCGTACAGGCGGGCCGTGCGGCCGTCCACCTGCGCGCAGCGCAACGCGATGCCCAACTCGCCGTCACCGTTGCCGTCGATCCAGCCGACCGGACCGGAGTAGCGGCCCCGGTCCATGCTTTCCAGCTCCTCGATGACCGCGATGGCGTCCGCACGCGGGGTGCCGCCGACGGCGGCCGTGGGGTGCAGCGCCTCGCCCAGCGCGAGCAACGACGGCGTGTCGCTGAGCGTGCCGATCACGTCGCTGGACAGGTGCGAGACGTTCGGCAGCCGCAGCACCGAGGGCCCGTCCACCGACATGGTCGAGCAGAACGGCCGCAGCGTCTCCACCAGCGACGTCACCGCGTACTCGTGCTCGTCGCGGTTCTTGCCGGACGACAGCAGCGCGGCGGCCAGCTCGTCGTCGGACATCCCGTCGTGCGGCCACGTCGTGCCCGCGAGGACGCGTGAGTCGACCACGGACCCGCTGCGCCGCAGCAGCAGTTCGGGCGTGGCGCCGATAAGCCCGTCCACGGCGTAGACCCAGCACTCGGGGTACCGGCGGGCCAGGCCTTCGAGCACGAACCGGTGGTCGATCTCGATGTCCGCCACGGCAAGCAGGTCGTGGGCCAGCACGACTTTGTCCAGCTCACCGGCACGCATCCGCTCCACCGCGGCGCGCACCGCCGCGCGGTAGCCGGTGACGGACACCTGCCCGTCGGCGTAACGCACCTCGGACGGTTTGCGCACCGGCTCGACCGCCCGCCCGCCGGCGGGGCCGATCGTGGTCAGCCAGCTGTGCCCGTTGCGGCGCCCCATGACGACCTCCGGCACCACCAGCACGGAGTGCCCCGGCCGGTCGGAGAACGCCATGCTGACGAACGCCACCGGGCCCGTGCCCGGCACGCCGATCTCGTCGTCCACGTCGAGGGCGTCGGTGAACGCGCGCCACCACCGGTCGGCCGCCGCGAACCGGTCCGGTCCGGACGCCTCGAACCGGGCCGCCTCACCCCACCCGACCAGGCCTGTTCCGTCACGCACCCAGCTCAGTGCGCCGGTCGGTGCCGGCAGCCTGCCCAGCAGGTCGTCGCCCGCGACGTGCCTGGTGTGCACGCGCAGCCGGTGTCGGGTCCGCGAGGCAGGAGCAGAGGTCACGGCGTCGAGGGTATGGACTCATCGCTGAGATCCAGAGCGTAGGCCGCCCTAGACTCCTCAGTTGTGGTGGACGACGCAGTGCGAACGGGTGCCCGCCCGAAGGCTCGGCGCCTGGTCAGCCGGTCGTTGCTGGTGCTCGGCGCGGTCGTGACGCTGATCGGCGTGATCCTGCTCGCGGCGTGCTGGCGGGATGACCTGATGATCGAGAAGCGGCTGGGCAAGGCGACCGCCGAGGTGGTGTCCGTCTCGTTCCAGCGCACCGTGGTGCGGTTCGCCACGCCGGACGGCGCCGTGCACAGCCCGTCGCAGGGCGTGCTGTACCCGGAAGGGCTGGAGCCGGGGCAGTTGGTGCGCATCGAGTACGACACGGCCGATCCCGAGGTGGCGCGGGTCGCCGGGCGCACCGCCGTGCTGGCGCTGCTGCCGATCGGCACGTTCCTCCTCGCCGTGTGGGCGGTGCTGTTGCCGCTGGTCTGGTGGCTGCGCCGGCGTTTGTGACAGTTCTCCTCAAAATCAGCCTCCAGGTGTAACATCGAGGTATGGACCTGGAGGCTCAGTTCGAGCGCACCGTTGCCGCCGAGCAACGCGTCGAGCCGCGTGACTGGATGCCGGACGGCTACCGCAGGACGTTGGTACGGCAGATCGCCCAGCACGCGCACTCCGAGATCATCGGGATGCAGCCCGAAGGCAACTGGATCAGCCGCGCGCCGTCGCTGCGCCGCAAGGCGATCCTGCTGGCCAAGGTCCAGGACGAGGCCGGGCACGGCCTGTACCTGTACGCCGCGACCGAGACGCTGGGCGCGGACCGGGCCGACCTGACCGAGAAGCTGATCTCGGGCAAGCAGAAGTACTCCTCGATCTTCAACTACCCGACGCTGTCCTACGCCGACGTCGGCGTGATCGGCTGGCTCGTGGACGGCGCCGCGATCTGCAACCAGGTGCCGCTGTGCCGCACGTCCTACGGGCCGTACGCGCGGGCCATGATCCGCATCTGCAAGGAGGAGTCCTTCCACCAGCGGCAGGGCTACGAGCTGCTGCTGACGATGATGGGCGGCACCGACGCGCAGCGCGCCATGGTGCAGGAGTCGGTGAACCGCTGGTGGTGGCCGTCGCTGATGATGTTCGGCCCGCCGGACGCGGAATCGGCCAACACCGAGCAGTCCATGGCGTGGCGGATCAAGCGCAACACCAACGACGAGCTGCGGCAGAAGTTCGTCGACATGACCGTGCCGCAGGCGGAGAAGCTGGGCGTGACGCTGCCCGACCCGGCGTTGAAGTGGAACGAAGAGCGCGGGCACCACGACTTCGGCCAGCCGGACTGGGACGAGTTCTGGCAGGTCGTCGGCGGCAACGGGCCCACGAACGCGCAGCGGATCGCGCACCGGCGCAAGGCGCACGAGGACGGCGAGTGGGTGCGTGCCGCGGCTGCCGCGCACGCCGCGAAGCGACGGGTTCAGGAGGACGTGGCATGAGTTCGTCGTGGCCGCTGTGGGAAGTGTTCGTGCGCGGCAAGCGCGGGTTGAACCACGTGCACGTCGGGTCGCTGCACGCGCCGGACGCCGAGATGGCCCTCCGCAACGCGCGTGACGTCTACACCCGGCGCAACGAGGGCGTGTCGATCTGGGTGGTGCCGGCGACGGCGATCACCGCGTCGTCGCCGGACGAGAAGGACCCGTTCTTCGAGCCCAGCGGGGACAAGGTCTACCGGCACCCGACGTTCTACGAGATCCCCGAGGACGTGCCGCACCTATGAGCTTCGACAACGCGTACGAATCCCTGATCGACCACGAGGACACGCACTGGGCGTTCGGGACCGGGTTCTCGGAGGCGTTGGCCGGGGTCGACCGCGAGGTGCCGGACGTCGACCGCGCCGACCTGGCCGCGTACTGCCTGATGCTCGGTGACGACGCGCTGATCCTGTCCCACCGGCTGGCCGAGTGGTGTTCCCGCGCGCCGGAGCTGGAGGAGGACGTCGCGCTGGCCAACATCGCGCTGGACCTGCTCGGGCAGTCCCGGCTGCTGCTGACCCGCGCCGGCGAGGTCGAGGGCGAGGGGCGGGACGAGGACGCGTTGGCGTTCCTGCGCGACGAGCGCGACTTCCGCAACGTGCACCTGGCGGAGATCGAGTGCGGCCCGTTCGCCGGCGGTGACTTCGCCACGACCAACGCGCGGTTGCTGGTGTTCTCGGCGTGGAAGATCGCGCAGTACTCGCGGTTGCGTTCGAGTGCCGACCCGGTGTTGGCGGCGGTCGCGGCCAAGGGGTTGAAGGAACTGGCCTACCACCGCGATCACGCGGCCCAGTGGGTCGTGCGGCTGGGTGACGGGACCGACGAATCGCACCGGCGGATGCGGGCCGGGCTGGAGCGGGTGTGGCCGTTCCTGGACGAGCTGTTCACCCCGCACCCGGTGGAGCTGCGGTTGGCCGGGGTCGCGGTGGACCCGGCCGAGCTGCGGTCCGAAGTGGACGGTGTGCTGGACGCGGTGCTGTCGGCGGCCGGGCTGGAGCGGCCGGTCGACGTGCCCGCGGCGCGGGTCAACGGGCTGGCCGGGCGCGACGGCGTGCACACCGAGGCGTTCGGCTACCTGCTGGCCGAGATGCAGCACCTGCACCGGTCGCTGCCGGGGGCGAAGTGGTGACCAAGACCGGGACGCGCACCGCGCTGGAGGTCGCCGCGCAGGTCCGGGACCCGGAGCTGCCCGTGCTGACGCTGGCCGATCTCGGGGTGCTGCGGGACGTGACCGAGGAGGACGGGCGGGTGTCGGTGACGATCACGCCCACCTACTCGGGGTGTCCGGCGCTGGACGAGATGGGCGCTGACCTGCGGCGGTCGTTGCTGGAGGCCGGGTTCTCGTCGGTGGACGTGCGGATGTCGCTGTCGCCCGCGTGGACCACGGACTGGATCAGCGAGGACGGGTTGCGCAAGCTGCGGGAGGCGGGCATCGCGCCGCCGTCCCGGCTGGGGCCGCGGGAGGCCGGTCCGGTGCCGCTGAACCTGGTGCCGCCGTCACGTCGGGTGCCGTGCCCCCGGTGCGGGTCGTTCCGGACTTCGGAGCTGTCGCGGTTCGGGTCGACCGTGTGCAAGTCGCTGCGGCGGTGCGCGGACTGCGCCGAGCCGTTCGAGCACGTGAAGGAGATCTGATGGCGCGGCCGGTGTTCCACAAGCTGACCGTCGCGTCGGTCGAGCAGCTGTGCTCGGACGCCGTCGCGGTGACCTTCGAGGTACCTTCCGAGCTGGCGGACGTCTTCGCGTTTCGGCCCGGGCAGTACCTGACCCTGCGCAACGGCGACGAGCGGCGGTCGTACTCGATCTGCGCGCCCGCCGGCGGTCCGTTGCGGATCGGGGTCCGGCGGGTGGACGGCGGGTTGTTCTCGACCTTGCTGGTGGACCGGGTGCAGCGCGGTGACGTGCTGGAGGTGCTGCCGCCGTTGGGCAACTTCACTCCGTCCGGTGGCGATCACCACGCGCTGGTGGTCGCCGGGTCCGGGATCACGCCCGCGTTGTCGATCGCCGCGTCGGTGCTGGCCGACGGGGCGCGGGTGACGATGCTGTACGGGAACCGGCGGGCGGACACGGTGATGTTCGCCGAGGAACTGGCGGACCTGAAGGACCGGTACCCGGCGCGGTTCCAGCTGGTGCACGTGCTGTCGCGGGAGCCGCGGGACGTCGAGCTGTTCACCGGGCGGCTGGACGCGGCGAAGCTGCGGGCGCTGTTCGCTTCCGTGGTGCCGTGGGCCGATGTGGACGAGTGGTGGTTGTGCGGGCCGTACGGGTTGGTGCGGGACGCGGAGGACGTGTTGGCGTCCCTCGGTGTTCCCGAGTCGTCTGTGCACCACGAGTTGTTCTACGTGGACGAGCCGCCGCCTCCACCGCGCCGTGAGTCTTCGTCGGTCGTGGCTGCCGCTGAGGCGACCGTGATCCTGGACGGGCGGACCACCGTCGTGCCGGTGCCGGCGGACGTGCCGATCCTCGACGCGGCCCAGCGGGTGCGCGCCGACCTGCCGTTCGCGTGCAAGGGCGGTGTGTGCGGGACGTGCCGGGCGCTGGTCGTGTCCGGTGAGGTCGAGATGCGGCGGAACTACGCGTTGGAGCCTCGTGAGGTGGAGGCCGGGTTCGTGCTGACGTGCCAGTCGGTGCCGGTGACGTCGGCGGTTACCGTGGATTACGACGCCTGATCTGGCACATTGGGCGCATGGGACGAGCGGCGCTGTGGGGACTGCTCATCGGCACGGTGCTGATGACGATCCTCGTCATGTTCGGTCTCGCGCTGCCGTCGTCGTCGGACGAGAACGACGTCCCGCTGGTGGTGACGTTCGTCGCCGCCGGGATGTTCGGTGTGGTCATGGGCGGCGTTCCCGGCACCCTCGTCGGCCTGGTGGTCGGAGCCGTCCGCCGCCGTCGCCCGGTACTCCCGCCTCTTCCGCCTCCGCCACCTCCGCCGCCTGCGCCCCCGGTGAACGACCGCTGGGCCGCGATGGTGGGTCGGTGCGAGCTGGCCGTGCGGCGGGTGCGCGCGGCGGTGGACACCGTGCCGCCGTCACCGGCCCGGGAGTGGTTGGAGCGGATCGCGGCGCAGTTCGACGGCGAGCTGCCGAACGTGCGGCGGATCGCGGACCTCGGTCGCGCGTTGGGCGCGGACCAGAACCACCCGGTGGCCCGAAGAATGGCGGCGGCCGTTCGCGACTTCACGTCGTTCGAGGACGAGGTGGGCCGCGTGGCACTCCAACTGCTCAACCAGACATCCCTGGACGCGGTCCGCGCACACCTGGAAGTCCTCGAACAACAACTGCCGAACCTGGGCAACGGTTAGTGGTGTCGGTGCCCTGCGCCTCTGGACAGCGCGAAACCCGGCAAACGGCCTAACGGGTGGTCGAGGACTGCCACCAGCCGAGGACTTCCTCGGCCACCTCCGGCATGGCCACGAGCAGGCCGTCCAGCGGCAGCGGGTCGTCTTCGCCCCTGCGGTCCAGTACCGCGGCGCCTGATTCGACGGCCAGGGCGACCGCGCCGGCGACGTCCCACTCGTGGTAGCTGTGCAGGACGGCGGCCGCGGCGTGGCCCAGGGCCACTTGGGCGACTGCCAGGGCCTTGGAGCCCAGGACGCGGACGCCGGTGCCGGCCACCGCGGCCCTGGAGATGAACTCGCCCATGCCGGGCCACGGACCCGTCCGCGTCATCTCCGTGCACACGATCGAACTCACGGCCTGGTCGCCCAGCTTCACCGGCGTGCCGTTCGCCCGCATCCCGCGCCCCCGAGCGGCGGCGTAGATCTGGGCCCGGTACGGGTCCGCGACCACGCCCACGACCGGCCCCCAGCGGTCGACCAGGGCGAGGCTGTACGCGCACCACGGCACACCGGCCACGTAGTTCGCCGTCCCGTCGACCGGGTCGACGACCCAGCGGAACTCGGCGTCGCTCGCGATGTCCTCGTCCACGTTCTCGCAGAACACCGGGATGTCCGGGAACTCGGCCGTCAGCACCCGCCGCGTGTGCCGCTCCAACGTCCGGTCCGTGTCCGTCACCCAGTCGAACGGGGACGCCTCGTCATCGGGCCGCGCACCGCGTCCCGCCGTCGCCATGATCACGTCGGACGCGTCGTTGGCGAGTCGACCCGCTATCTCCAGCGCGATCGACACCAGGCCGGGATCGACGGGCTGCGCGGGACGGGACGACAAGACGGTCATGCCGACCTAGTGTCACCGCACAGAGTGACCGCGCCACGTACTCCAGGTGAACCGGGGGCCAACGTCAACCGCGACGCGAGGAGTTCGGCGGGCGTTCGCTGAGGTGTCACGCCGCCGTGTCCTTGGCACCGCATGGTGATCGGCGTGCGCGTAGCGATCGTCACCGAGAGCTTCTTGCCCCAGGTCAACGGGGTCACCAACTCCGTTCTCCGGGTCCTGGAGCACCTGAGAGCGCACGGTCACCAGGCGTTGGTCGTGGCGCCCGGCGCGGGTGCGGACCACCACCACGGCACGCCGGTCGTCCGCGTGCCGGCTGTCGACCTGCCGAGGTTCAGCTCGCTGCCGGTCGGGGTGCCCACGCGGAAGGTGCTGACCGCGTTGGCCGACTTCCGGCCGGACGTGGTGCACCTGGCGAGCCCGTTCGTGATGGGCGCGCGCGGTCTGTCGGCGGCACGGCGGTTGGGCATCCCGACGGTCGCGGTCTACCAGACCGACATCGCCGGGTTCGCCGGTCACTACGGGCTCGGCCTCGGCGCCCGTGCGGCCTGGCGGTGGACGCGTCGGCTGCACGCCCAGGCGGATCGGACGCTCGCGCCGTCGACGTGGGCCGTGGAAGCGCTCCAGGAGCACGGTGTGCCGCGTGTGCACCGGTGGGGGCGCGGTGTGGACGTCGAGCTGTTCAAGCCCGGTCGGCGGGACGACGCGTTGCGCGCTCGGCTCGCGCCGGCCGGTGAACTGCTCGTCGGGTACGTCGGCAGGCTGTCCCCGGAGAAGCGGGTGGAGCGGCTCGGCGTGCTCGGTGACCTGCCGGGCGTGCGGGTGGTCGTCGTCGGTGAAGGGCCGGAGGAGGCGCAGTTGCGCCAGGACCTGCCCGACGCCGCGTTCCTCGGCTTCAAGACCGGCAAGGACCTGGCCACCGCGTACGCGAGCCTGGACGTGTTCGTGCACACCGGGCCGCACGAGACGTTCTGCCAGGCGGTGCAGGAGGCGTTGGCCAGCGGTGTTCCGGTGGTCGCGCCGGACGCGGGCGGGCCGCGTGACCTGGTGCAACCCAACACCGGGTACCTGTTCGCCTCCGACGATCAGCTCCGGCAGGCCGTGGTGGAGCTGAGCGACCCGCTGCGACGTCGCCAGTTCGGCCAGGCGGCCCGGCGGTGGGTGCGCGGACGCACGTGGTCGGCCGTGTGCGACGAACTGCTCGGCCACTACGCGGCCGTGCTGGGCGTGTCGGAGCGCCGTGCCGCATGAGAATCGGGCACGCATGAGAATCGGGCACGCATGAGAATCGTCCAGCTGGCCAATTTCTACGGGCCGCGTTCCGGTGGCCTGCGCACGGCACTGCACCACCTCGGCAGCGGTTACGCGGCTCACGGCCACGAGGTCACGCTCGTCGTCCCCGGTGCCGCGCACGCCGACGAGGAGCTGTCGCCGGGTGTCCGGCGCATCACGTTGCCCGCGCCGCGCATCCCCGGCACCGGCGGGTACCGGGCGGTCGACCCGTGGCGGGTGCGGACGCTGTTGGACCACCTTTCACCTCATCGGCTGGAGGTGTCGGACCGGCTCACGTTGCGGGGGATGGGCCGGTGGGCGGCGGCGCGCGGGGTGCCGAGCGTGGTCATCTCGCACGAGCGGCTGGACCGGCTGCTGGAGCAGTTCCTGCTGCCGAAGGCGATGGCGCGGCGGGGTGCGGACTGGGCGAACGCCCGGATGGCCGCCTCCTACGACACGGTGGTGTGCACGACGGAGTTCGCGCGGGAGGAGTTCGACCGGATCGGGGCGCGCAACGTCGCCCGCGTGCCGTTGGGGGTGGACCTGAGCACGTTCACGCCGACCCGGCACGACCGGTCGCTCAAGGCTGATCTGGCGCGTGGGGCGGATGCGCTGCTCGTGCACTGCGGGCGGCTGTCACCGGAGAAGCACGTCGAGCGCAGCGTCGACACGGCGGCCGAACTGCACGCGGCCGGGCACAACGTGCGGCTGGTGATCGCGGGTGACGGTCCGCGTCGTGAGGCGTTGGAACGCCGTGCGGCCGGGTTGCCGGTGACGTTCCTGGGCTTCATCGGCCACCGGACGGACGTCGCCGACCTCCTCGCGACGGCTGACGTGTCCCTGGCCCCCGGCCCGCACGAGACGTTCGGTCTGGCGGCGCTGGAAGCCCTGGCGTCCGGCACACCTGTGATCGTCTCGGCTTCCTCGGCCCTGAAGGAAATCGTCCGCCCGGGCTGCGGCGCCGCCGTGGCCGACCACGCCCCGGCGTTCGCGGGAGCGGTGAACGCCCTCCTGGACGACCCCGAACCGACCCGCCGCTCAGCCGCCCGTGCCCGAGCCGAGGAGTACCCCTGGCAAACGGCCGTCACCGGCATGCTCACCGCCCTACGCGCCCACTAACCCGTGTGTCCTACGTTCGCGCCACGTGTGTCCTACGTTCAGAGCCGGTGTGTCCTACGTTCGCGTCACGTGTGTCCTACGTTCAGAACACCTGAATTCAACGCTCAGAACACCGGCCGACGAACCTGAACGTAGGACTCTCGCGTCCTGGAGGTAGGACACACCCGGCCTGAACGTAGGACACACGGGGTTTGGGAGGGCGGGCCGAGCGGGGATTAGGCTTCGCGCATGGCGCGTGCAGGTCTGGACAAGAACCCCCGCGAGGTCGCCGAGATGTTCGACGGCGTGGCCAAGGGCTACGACCGGACGAACTCGGTCATGACCCTGGGGTTCGACCGGCGCTGGCGGGAGTGGAGCCGGCGGGTGTTGGACGCCAAGCCCGGTGAGAAGGTGCTCGACCTCGCCGCGGGCACGGCCGTGTCGACGGTCGAGTACGCGGCCTCGGGCGCGTGGTGCGTGGCGGCCGACTTCTCGCTCGGCATGCTCCTCGGCGGCGCGCACCGGCCGGTGCCGAAGGTCGCCGCCGACGCCCTGCGCCTGCCGTTCAAGGACGACTCCTTCGACGCCGTCACGGTGTCCTTCGGCCTGCGGAACTTCAACGACACCGAGGCCGCGTTGCGTGAGATGGCCCGTGTGGTCAGGCCCGGCGGCCGGCTGGTGGTGTGCGAGGTCTCCACGCCGACGTTCCGGCCGTTCCGGTTCGTCTACATGCGCTACCTGGTGCGGATCCTGCCGTTCATCGGCCGGTTCGTGTCCTCCAACCCGGAGGCCTACCAGTACCTCGCGGAATCCATGCGCACCTGGCCCGACCAGCGCGCGCTCGGTGAGATCGTGGCCCGCGCCGGCTGGGAGGACGTCGCCTGGATGAACCTCACCGGCGGCATGGTCGCCCTGCACCGCGGCACCAAGCCCGCGTAAGCGCGCGTAGCCCGAGC
Organism: Saccharothrix deserti; assembly: GCF_009769385.1. Classification (GTDB taxonomy): domain Bacteria; phylum Actinomycetota; class Actinomycetes; order Mycobacteriales; family Pseudonocardiaceae; genus Actinosynnema; species Actinosynnema deserti. Next base: position 447,866 of record NZ_VKAB01000008.1, on the reverse strand, counting down.
TCCCGAGCCTGATCACGGGATGATCCTCAGCAGCCCGCAAGTAGACTCGCCCTGGACTTTGTGAACACAGGCACAAGGAGCGGGGATGACGACTCCCAGCCGCCGCAAGGCAGGCGAGGACGCCGAGGTGATCGTGGTCGGTGCGGGCCCGGCGGGCTCGACCGCGGCCACCTACCTGGCACGCGCGGGCCTGGACGTGGTGCTGCTGGAGAAGAGCACCTTCCCGCGCGAGAAGGTCTGCGGTGACGGCCTGACCCCGCGCGGGGTCAAGCAGCTGATCGACCTGGGCATCGACACCCGCGAGGAAGCCGGCTGGCTGCACAACCGCGGCCTGCGGGTGGTCGGCGGCGGCGTCACGCTCGAGCTCGACTGGCCCGAGCTGGCGACGTTCCCGCCCTACGGCGTGGTCCGGCCCCGGCAGGACTTCGACGAGATGCTGGCGCAGACCGCCGTCCGAGCGGGCGCCCGGCTGCACGAGCACACCACCGTCACCGGCGCGGTCGTGGAGAACGGCCGGGTCGTCGGCGTCACCGCCAAGCAGGGCCCGGACAAGACCCCGGTCACCTACCGCGCCCCGCTCGTGCTCGCCTGCGACGGGGTGAGTGCGCGGTTGGCCCTCAGCGTCGGCATCCAGAAGGACGACGCCAAGCCGATGGGCGTCGCGGTCCGCCGCTACTACGCCAGCCCGCGCACCAAGGACGACTACCTGGAGTCGCACCTGGAGCTGTGGGACCGGGCGAACGACGTGCTGCTGCCCGGCTACGGCTGGATCTTCGGCATGGGCGACGGAACTGTGAACGTCGGCCTCGGCATCCTCAGCACCTCGAAGGCCTACGGCACCACGGACTACCGCGCGCTGCTCAAGAGCTGGCTCGACGGCACCCCCGAGGAGTGGGGTTTCCGCGAGGAGAACGCCACCGGCAAGATCGGCGGCGCGGCCCTGCCGATGGGCCTGAACCGCAAGCCGCACTACCGCGCCGGCCTGCTCCTGGTGGGTGACGCGGGCGGCATGGTGAACCCGTTCAACGGCGAGGGCATCGGCTACGCCATGGAGTCGGCGCGGATCGCCGCCGAGACCGCGGTGCAGGCACTGGCCCGCCAGGGCGCGAGCCGGGAACGGGCGCTGCACGGCTACCCGGTGCGCATCGAACAGGCCCTGGGCAGCTACTACCGGCTCGGGAACGTCTTCAGCAAGCTCATCGGCCACCCGACGATCATGCGCACCGCGACCAAGTACGGCCTGCCGCGCAAGACCCTGATGAAGCTGGTCCTGAAGCTGCTCGCGGGCCTTTACGACCCCAAGGACGGCGACTCGTTCGACCGCATCATCACGGCCGCGACAAAACTCGCCCCAACGGCCTAAACAGCTCCCCTAACCGATGCAGCGCCGCCCCGTGGGTCGGCGCTGTTTCGTTTTCGGTGTGCCCCCGTTCACTCGGACGTCTTCCAACTGTTGATCTGCACCGAATAAGACCAGGTCAGGGCCTATGACGGGGGTGCCCGTCACGCCTGTGTGTGACGTTCTACACTGACCCTCAGGTCTTGTGAATCAGTTCACAACCGGCTGAGATGCCTTGTGAAGTGTTTCACAAGCGACCTGCGGATTGTTAGGCACGCCTAACCTCCGGAGGCCGCTAGAACACCCTTTAGGGTGCGCAACGGTCGGCGGTGCACCACCACCGCGACAGCGAGGAAAGGACGACGGAGAGTGCTGGACCCTTACCTCCCCCTCGTATTGATGTTCGCCCTCGCCGCGGCCTTCGCGCTGTTCTCGGTGACGGCCGCGCCGTACATCGGACCGCGCCGCTACAACCGCGCGAAGCTCGACGCCTACGAGTGCGGCATCGAGCCTTCGCCGCAACCCGTGGTGGGCGGTGGCCGCATGCCGGTCGCCTACTACCTCACGGCGATGCTGTTCATCCTGTTCGACATCGAAATGGTGTTCCTCTACCCCTTCGCGGTCTCCGCGGACCGGCTCGGCCTCTTCGGCCTGGTGGAGATCGCACTGTTCGTCGCGACGGTCGGCTTCGCGTACGCCTACGTGTGGCGTCGCGGCGGCCTCGACTGGAACTGAGGGGGAAGACCCATGGGTCTCGAGGAAAAGCTCCCGAACGGCATCCTGCTCGCCAGCGTGGAGAAGTTGGTCAACTGGACCCGCAAGTCCTCGCTCTGGCCGGCCACCTTCGGCCTGGCCTGCTGCGCGATCGAGATGATGACCACCGGCGGCCCGCGCTACGACCTGGCGCGGTTCGGCATGGAGGTCTTCCGCGCGTCGCCGCGCCAGGCCGACCTGATGATCGTCGCGGGCCGGGTGACCAACAAGATGGCGCCGGTGCTGCGGCAGATCTACGACCAGATGCCGGAGCCGCGCTGGGTGCTGGCCATGGGCGTGTGCGCCTCCTCCGGCGGCATGTTCAACAACTACGCGGTCGTGCAGGGCGTGGACCACGTCGTGCCGGTCGACATGTACCTGCCGGGCTGCCCGCCGCGGCCGGAGATGCTGATCGACGCGATCCTCAAGATCCACGCGAAGATCATGGACGAACCGCTCGGGGCGAACCGGGCCGCGCTGCTGGCCGAGTCCGGCCACACGACGGACCTGATCCCGTCCTCCGAGCGCTTTGCGAAGAAGTGAGCGGCAATGCCAAACGAGCGCAACGCTGACGACAAGCACGAAGCCGGTAAGGGCGAAGTCGAGAAGACCCCCGGTGCGGACACCCCGCAGGGCGGTGACAAGCCGGAAGCGCTCAGCTCGGCCGGCATGAACGAGGCCCAGCACGAGGAGTACCTGGCGCGCGGCGGCATGGTCGCGGGCAAGGCCCGGCAGGGCATGTTCGGCATCTCCGGCTCCGGTGACACGTCCGGCTTCGGCGGCCTGCGGCTGCCCGCCCACGTCGCCGCGCCGTCCGAGCGGCCCTACGGCGGCTGGTTCGACGAGGTCGCCGACGAGCTGCTGGCCGCGATCCGGGAGCAGGGCCTGCCCGCCGACACGGTCCAGCAGATCACCATCGACCGCGGCGAGATCACCTTCTACCTGCGCCGGGAGAACCTGGTCGAGGTGGCGCGCATCCTGCGCGACGACCCGGCGCTGCGCTTCGAGCTGTGCAGCTCGGTGTCCGGCGTGGACTACGGTGCGGACGCGCCGCAGCGGCTCCACTCGGTCTACCACCTGACGTCGATGACCTACCGCCGGCGCATCCGGCTGGAGGTCGCGGTCGACGTGGACGACGCGCACATCCCCAGCGTGGTCTCGGTCTACCCGACCGCGGACTGGCAGGAGCGCGAGGCCTGGGACATGTTCGGCATCGTCTACGACGGCCACCCAGGGCTGACCCGGATCCTCATGCCGGACGACTGGGACGGCCACCCGCAGCGCAAGGACTACCCGCTCGGCGGCATCCCGGTGGAGTACAAGGGCGCGGAGATCCCCCCGCCAGACCAGAGGCGGTCCTACTCATGACCGAGCGAATTTCCGACGTGACCACGGGCACCGACACCAGTGCGCCCGGCAGGGACAGCGACCCGTACGACGCGAGCTCGCGCCAGACGACCGAGGGCACCGTCTACACGGTGACCGGCGGCGACTGGGACGAGGTGCTGGCCGAGGCCGCGGGTGACGAGCGCATCGTCATGAACCTGGGCCCGCAGCACCCGTCCACGCACGGTGTGCTGCGCCTGGTGCTGGAGCTGGAGGGCGAGACCGTCACCCAGGCCCGCAGCGTCATCGGCTACCTGCACACCGGCATCGAGAAGAACGTCGAGTACCGCAACTGGACCCAGGGCGTCACGTTCGTGACGCGCATGGACTACCTGGCCCCGCTGCACAACGAGGCCGCGTACTGCATGTCCGTGGAGAAGCTGCTGGGCGTCACCGTCCCGCAGCGGGCGCAGACGATCCGCGTGCTGCTCATGGAGCTGAACCGGATCAGCTCGCACCTGGTGGCGCTGGCCACCGGCGGCATGGAGCTGGGCGCGCTGACCGGCATGACCGCGGGCTTCCGCGAGCGCGAAGAGGTCCTGCACCTGCTGGAGTTCCTGACCGGTCTGCGGATGAACCACGCGTTCATCCGGCCCGGCGGCCTGGCGCAGGACCTGCCCGAGGGCTCCGAGCAGAAGATCAAGGACTTCATCAAGGTGATGGACTCCCGGCTGCCGGACTACGACAAGCTGCTGACCGGCCAGCCGATCTGGCGCAACCGGCTCGCGGGCATCGGCTACCTGCCGGTGGACGCCTGCCTCGCGCTGGGCATCACCGGTCCGATCCTGCGTGGCGCGGGCCTGCCGTGGGACCTGCGCAAGGTCGAGCCCTACAGCGGTTACGAGAACTACGAGTTCGACGTGCCGACGTCGAACGCCGCCGACGCCTTCGCCCGCTACCTGCTGCGCGTGGAGGAGATCCACCAGTCGCTGCGGATCGTCAAGCAGGCGGTGGACAACCTGACGCCGGGTCCGGTCATGGTGCAGGACGCCAAGATCGCGTGGCCCGCGCAGCTGACCATCGGCTCGGACGGCATGGGCAACTCGCTGGAGCACGTCCGCAAGATCATGGGCCAGTCCATGGAGTCCTTGATCCACCACTTCAAGCTGGTGACCGAGGGTTTCGCGGTGCCGGCGGGCCAGGTGTACGTGCCGATCGAGTCGCCGCGCGGCGAGCTGGGCTACCACGTCGTGTCCGACGGCGGCACCCGGCCGATGCGCGTGCACGTGCGCGAACCCAGCTTCGTGAACCTCCAGTCGATGCCCGCGATGTGCGAGGGCGGCATGGTCGCCGACGTCATCGCGTCGGTGGCCTCTATCGACCCGGTGATGGGTGGTTGTGACCGATGAGCACTTCCGAAGAGGTCTACGCGGCCTCTCCGCTGGACCCCGTCGAGACGCACCGGCTGGTGACCGAGAACCCAGCCGCCGGCGGAGCCGGTGATCAGACGATCGACACCAGCGTGTTCGACCAGTCGATCGTGGACAGGGCGCAGGCGATCATCGCGCGCTACCCGCAGTCGCGGTCGGCGCTGCTGCCGATGCTGCACCTGGTGCAGTCGGTCGAGGGCTACGTCAGCCAGGCGGGCATCACGTTCTGCGCCGACCAGCTCGACCTGACCAACGCCGAGGTCAGCGCGGTCGCGACGTTCTACACCATGTACAAGCGCCGTCCGTGCGGCGAGCACCTGGTGAGCGTCTGCACGAACACGCTGTGCGCGGCCCTGGGCGGCGACGAGATCTACGCCAAGCTGCGCGATCACCTGGGCACCGACGGCAAGCCGCTCGGCCACGAGGAGACCTCGGGCGAGCCGGGCACGCCGGGCTCGATCACGCTGGAGCACGCCGAGTGCCTGGCGGCGTGCGACCTCGGCCCGGTGCTCCAGGTCAACTACGAGTACTTCGACAACCAGACGCCGGACGGCGCGCTGGACCTGGTCAAGTCCTTGCAGGCGGGGGAGAAGCCCCAGCCGACGCGCGGCGCGCCGCTGACCGACTTCCGCCAGGCCGAGTTGCAGCTGGCCGGGTTCTTCGAGGGTCGGGACGCGGACCTGGACGGCCCGTCGGCCGCCCCCGAGACGGTGCGCGGGGCCAAGATCGCCGCGGAGCGCGGGTGGACCGCACCGGCCATGCCGGAGCACGCGGAGTTCCCGCCGCTGCCGGAGAAGAAGTAGGTAGGGGGAGCTGACGTGGTCGACAACCTGACTCCCGTCCTGACGAAGCGCTGGCTGTCGCCGCGCTCGTGGACGCTGAAGACCTACGAGCAGTTGGAGGGGTACACGGCGCTGCGCAAGGCGCTCACCGCCCACCCGGACCAGCTGATCCAGCAGTGCAAGGACTCCGGGCTGCGCGGCCGCGGCGGCGCGGGCTTCCCCACCGGCATGAAGTGGGGCTTCATCCCGCAGGGCGACGGCAAGCCGCACTACCTCGTCATCAACGCCGACGAGGGCGAGCCGGGCACCTGCAAGGACATCCCGCTGATGATGGCGGACCCGCACTCGCTGATCGAGGGCATCATCATCACCTCGTACGCGATCCGGGCGAACTTCGCCGCGATCTACGTGCGCGGCGAGGTGCTGCACGTGATCCGCCGGCTGCACGCGGCCGTCCGCGAGGCGTACGAGGCCGGTTACCTGGGCAAGGACATCCTCGGCTCGGGCTTCGACCTCGACGTGGTCGTGCACGCCGGCGCCGGCGCGTACATCTGCGGCGAGGAGACGGCGCTGCTGGACTCGCTGGAGGGCAAGCGCGGCCAGCCCCGGCTCAAGCCGCCGTTCCCGGCCACCGCGGGCCTGTACGCCTCGCCGACCGTGGTGAACAACGTCGAGACGATCGCCAGCGTGCCGTACATCGTCAACGGCGGCGCGGACTGGTTCCGCACCATGGGCCGCGAGCGCTCGCCCGGTCCGAAGATCTTCTCGCTGTCCGGCCACGTGGAGCGCCCCGGCCAGTACGAGGCCCCGATGGGCACCACGCTGCGCACGCTGCTGGACATGGCGGGCGGCATGAAGGACGGCATCCCGCTGAAGTTCTGGACGCCGGGCGGCTCGTCCACCCCGCTGTTCACCGCCGACCACCTGGACGTGCCGCTGGACTTCGAGGGCGCGGCCGAGGCGGGCTCGATGCTCGGCACCACCGCGTTGCAGATCTTCAACGAGACGGTGTCCGTGCCGTGGGCGGTCATGAAGTGGACCGAGTTCTACAAGCACGAGTCGTGCGGCAAGTGCACGCCGTGCCGCGAGGGCACCTACTGGCTCGTCCAGATCCTCCAGCGGATGGTGCGCGGCGAGGGCACGGCCAGTGACATCGACACGCTGCTGGACGTCTGCGACAACATCCTGGGCCGCTCGTTCTGCGCCCTCGGCGACGGCGCGGTCAGCCCCATCACCAGCGGCATCAAGTACTTCAAGCACGAGTTCCTGGCTCTGTGCGACCAGAATTCCCAGGTCCTGGCGGGAGCAAGCGCATGACGATGGCACCGGAGAAGAGCACCGAGGTCGTGGTCCCCGAGGGCCACGTCAAGCTCCTCATCGACGGCATGGAGGTCGTCGCGCCCAAGGGCGAGCTGCTGATCCGCACCGCGGAGCGGCTCGGCATCGTCGTGCCGCGCTTCTGCGACCACCCGCTGCTGGAGCCCGCGGGCGCGTGTCGGCAGTGCCTGGTCGAGGTGGAGATGGGCGGCCGGCCGATGCCGAAGCCGCAGGCCTCCTGCACCATGACGGTCGCCGACGGCATGGTGGTCAAGACCCAGCTGACCTCGCCGGTGGCGGACAAGGCGCAGCAGGGCGTGATGGAGCTGCTGCTCATCAACCACCCGCTGGACTGCCCGATCTGCGACAAGGGCGGCGAGTGCCCGCTGCAGAACCAGGCGCTGGCGCACGGCCGGTCGGACTCCCGGTTCCACGAGCACAAGCGGACGTTCCCGAAGCCGATCCCGATCAGCACCGAGGTGCTGCTGGACCGCGAGCGGTGCGTGCTGTGCCAGCGCTGCACCCGGTTCTCCGCGCAGATCGCCGGCGACCCGTTCATCGAGCTGCTGGAGCGCGGGTCGCAGCAGCAGATCGGTGTCGCGCAGGACAAGCCGTTCCAGTCGTACTTCTCCGGCAACACCATCCAGATCTGCCCGGTCGGCGCGCTGACCAGCGCCGCGTACCGGTTCCGCGCCCGGCCGTTCGACCTGGTGTCCACGCCCGGTGTGTGCGAGCACTGCTCGTCGGGTTGCGCGACCCGCACCGACTGGCGGCGCGGCAAGGTGCAGCGCCGGCTGGCGGGCGACGACGCGCAGGTCAACGAGGAGTGGACCTGCGACAAGGGCCGCTTCGCGTTCACCTACGCCACCGCCGAGGACCGCGTCCGCCGCCCGCTGGTGCGCGACAAGGCCACCGGCGAGCTGCGCGAGTCGTCGTGGACCGAGGCGCTGCAGTACGCCGCCGAGGGCCTGGCGAAGGCCCGTGACGGCAAGGGCGCCGGTGTGCTGGCCGGCGGTCGGCTCACCGTCGAGGACGCCTACGCGTACTCGAAGTTCGCCCGGATCGCGTTGCGCACGAACGACGTCGACTTCCGCGCCCGCGCCCACTCGGCCGAGGAGCTGGAGTTCCTGACCAGCACGATCCTCGGCACGAACCCGGACAACGGCGGCGTCACCTACGCCGGCATCGAGACCGCGCCCGCCGCGCTGCTGGTCGCGTTCGAGCCGGAGGAGGAGTCGCCGATCGTGTTCCTGCGGCTGCGCAAGGCGGCCCGCAAGAACCGGACCAAGGTGTTCCACCTGGGGCAGTTCACGACGCCCGCGGTGGAGAAGACGAACGGCGTGCTGCTGGCGTGCGTGCCCGGCGGCGAGCCCGCCGCGTTGAACGCGCTGCCCGAGCACGCCGCCGACGTGGTGGAAGACCTGGCCAAGCCGGGTTCGGTGATCCTGGTCGGCGAGCGTGCCGCCGAGGTGCCGGGCCTGTTCTCGGCGGTCGCCGCGCTGGCCGAGCGGACCGGCGCGAAGGTCGCCTGGATCCCGCGCCGCGCCGGTGAGCGCGGTGCGCTGGAGACCGGCCTGCTGCCGACGTTGCTGCCGGGCGGTCGCCTGGTCAGCGACGCGGCGGCGCGCGCCGAGGTCGAGCAGGCGTGGGGCCTGGAGCCCGGCACGCTGCCCGCGAAGGCCGGCCGCGACACCACGGGCATCCTGCTCGCCGCCGCGAGCGGTGGGCTGGACGCGCTGGTGGTCGGCGGTGTCGACCCGTTCGACCTGCCGGACCCGGCGCTGGTCGAGCGCGCGCTGGACTTCACCGGTTTCGTGGTCAGCCTGGAGCTGCGGCACAGCGCGGTCACCGCGCACGCCGACGTGGTGCTCCCGATCGCCCCGGCGGTGGAGAAGACGGGCACCTACCTGAACTGGGAAGGTCGCTCCCGCCCGTTCGGCACCACGCTGGAGGGCACCGGCGCGCTGCCGGACGGCCGGGTGCTCGACACGCTGGCCGTGGAGATGGACGCGGACCTGTTCACCCAGACCCCGGCCGCCGCCGCGGCGGACCTGGCCCGACTGGGCGTCGCGACCGTTGCCGCTGCCGCTGCCGCTCCGACCGTGCAGGCTCCGCTGCTCTCGCAGCCCAAGGACGGCCAGGCGGTCCTCGCGACCTGGCGGCGACTGCTGGACAACGGCTCGATGCAGGACGACGAGCCGAACCTGGCGGGCACCGCGCGGCCGGTGGTGGCGAAGCTCTCCGCGGCCACCGCACGGCACCTCGGCGTCGAACTGGGCGGTGAGATCACCGTCGCCACCGACCGTGGCGAGGTGGTGCTGCCGGTCGAAGCGGCCGACCTGCCCGACGGCGTCGTGTGGCTGCCCGGCAACTCGGGCACGGTGACCGTGCGGCGCAACCTGGTCGCCGGCCACGGCTCCGTGGTGGCCGTCGCGCCCGTGGTCACGGGTACTGCGGAGAAGATCACGTCCGGAGGCAAGGCATGAGCGAGCTTGCGAGCGAATCATCCAACACAGTGCTTTGTGCTCTTGCCACGCCGAGCGCTAGCGAGGTGTGCGCATGAGCACCGCTGAACTCCTCGCCGACGATCCGCTCTGGCTGAGCCTGGTCAAGGTCGTCGGGATCTTCGCGTTCCTCGTGGTCATGACGCTGTTCATGATCAACTGGGAGCGCAAGGTCGTGGCCCGGATGCAGCAGCGTCCCGGACCCAACCGGGTCGGCCCGAACGGCTGGCTCCAGTCGCTCGCCGACGGCCTGAAGCTCGCGTTCAAGGAGGACATCCGCCCCGTCCTGGCGGACAAGTGGGTGTTCTTCCTGGCCCCGGTGATCTCCTGCATCCCCGCGTTCGTCGCCTTCTCGGTGATCCCGCTGGGCGGCGAGGTCTCCATCTTCGGCGAGCGCACCGCGCTCCAGCTGGTCGACCTGCCGGTCGGCGTGCTGGTCGTGCTGGCCTGCTCCTCGCTCGGCGTCTACGGCATCGTGCTGTCCGGCTGGGCTTCCGGCTCGCCGTACCCGCTGCTGGGCGCGCTGCGCTCGGCCGCGCAGGTGATCTCGTACGAGATCGCGATGGGCCTGTCGATCGTCGCGGTCGTCATGCACTCGCACTCGCTGTCCACCGCCGACATCGTCGACGCGCAGAGCAGCGGCTGGTACTTCTACCTGCTGCCGGTCAGCTTCCTCATCTACGTCACCTCGATGGTCGGCGAGACCAACCGGGCGCCGTTCGACCTCCCCGAGGCCGAGTCGGAGCTGGTCGGCGGTTTCCACACCGAGTACAGCTCGCTGAAGTTCGCGCTGTTCTTCCTCGCCGAGTACGTCAACATGGTGACCGTCTCGGCGCTGGCGACCACGTTGTTCCTGGGCGGCTGGCGGTTCCCGTTCGTCGGGGACGACCACATCCTCAACAGCGGCTGGTTCGGCCTGCTCTGGTTCGTGGTCAAGACGCTCGCCTTCCTGTTCCTGTTCATCTGGCTGCGCGGCACGCTGCCCCGCCTGCGCTACGACCAGTTCATGCGGCTGGGCTGGAAGTTCCTGGTCCCGATCGCGCTGGTCTGGTTCGTCGCGGTGGCGTTCGCCCGCTACCTGCGCCAGGAGTTCGAGTCGGGCAGCGGCCTGGACACCGGCACCGCGCTGATCGTGATCGGCGCGTTCCTCGTGGCGGTCCTGCTGATCGCGTTCCTGCTGCCGGACAAGCGGGAGCCGCACGACCCCGACGCCGTGCCGATCACCGGTGGCGGCTACCCGGTGCCGCCGCTGGACCTGAAGGTCCCCAAGGCGCCGCCGCGCCGCCAGGTGCAGGTCGCAGAACTGCCGACCGCCGGCAACCAGACGCAGGAACCGGCAGCGGTAACCGCAGCTTCACAAAAGGAGGCCAGCGATGGGCGTGTTTGATCCCGTCAAGGGCTTCGGCGTCACCTTCGGCACGATGTTCAAGAAGGTCGTCACCGAGGAATACCCCGAGGTCAAGAAGGTCACCGCGCCGCGGTTCCACGGCCGCCACCAGCTCAACCGGCACCCGGACGGGCTGGAGAAGTGCGTGGGCTGCGAGCTGTGCGCGTGGGCCTGCCCGGCGGACGCGATCTTCGTCGAGGGTGGCGACAACACCGACGAGGAGCGCTACTCGCCCGGTGAGCGCTACGGCGCCGACTACCAGATCAACTACCTGCGCTGCATCGGCTGCGGCCTGTGCATCGAGGCGTGCCCGACCCGCTCGCTCACCATGACCAACGAGTACGAGCTGGCCGACGACGACCGGCAGAAGCTGATCTTCACCAAGGAAGACCTGCTCGCGCCCCTGCTCGCCGGCATGGAGCAGCCGCCGCACCCGATGCGGCTCGGCGAGAACGAGCAGGACTACTACGTGAACGGGCCGCAGCTGGCCGCCCAAGGGAATCAGGCACAGGCGAAGCAGGCACCGGGAGCGGGGCAATGATCGCTTCCCTCCTGGCACAGCAGCCCGACGCCGTCGAACGCGTGGTGGACACCGTCACCACCGGCGAGGCGGTCGCGTTCTGGATCCTCGGCCCGCTCGCCCTCGCCGGCGCGCTGGGCATGCTCTTCGCGCGCAACGCCGTGCACTCCGCGTTGTGGCTGGTGCTCACCATGCTCAGCATCGGTGTGCTCTACATGGTCCAGCAGGCGCCGTTCCTCGGCTTCGTGCAGATCATCGTCTACACCGGCGCGATCATGATGCTGTTCCTGTTCGTGCTGATGCTGGTCGGCCGGGACAGCTCGGACTCGGTGGTCGAGGTGTTGCGGGGCCAGCGGCTGGCCGCGGCGGTCATCGGCGTCGGCTTCGCCGGCATCGTGGTCGGCTCGGTCGCCCGCGCGCTGACCGACGTGGAGCCGGTCGGCCTGGCCGCGCAGAACACGCAGAACGGCGGCAACGTCGCCAACATCGGCGAGGCGCTGTTCACCGACTACCTGTTCCCGTTCGAGCTGACGTCCGCGCTGCTGATCACCGCGGCGGTCGGCGCGATGGTGCTCGCGTTCACCTCGCGCACCGGCCAGGACGCCAAGAAGACCCAGAAGCAGCTGGTCGAGGAGCGCTTCCGCGGCAACCGCCCCGGCTCGCTGCCCGGCCCCGGCGTGTTCGCCACCGCCAACTCGGTGGCCACGCCCGCCCTGCTGCCGGACGGCTCGGTCGCCTCCGAGTCCCTGTCCGAGCTGATCGAGACGACCGCCAGGGAAACTCTCGAGGACGACGTCGCGGAGGTGTCCGGCACCGGGCACCAGCCGGACGCGCACGCGCTCAAGGGAGAGTCGTCGTGACCCCTACGTACTACCTGCTGCTGTCCGCGCTGCTGTTCAGCCTCGGTGCGGTCGGCGTTCTGGTGCGGCGCAACGCCATCGTGGTGTTCATGTGCGTGGAGCTGATGCTCAACGCGGTGAACCTCACCCTGGTCACGTTCGCCCGCATCAACGGCGGGCTGGACGGCCAGGTGATGGCGTTCTTCGTGATGGTCGTCGCCGCGGCCGAGGTCGTGGTCGGTCTGACGATCATCATGGCGATCTTCAAGACGCGTCGCTCGGCCTCGGTCGACGATTCCAACCTGCTGAAGTACTGAGGGGTCACCGGTGACGACTGTGCTGATGCTCGACCCCGCAAGCGGGTCTTCGGGCGTTGTTGCCGCCAGCGGGATCGGGAGTCTCGCCTGGTTGTTGCTAGCCCTGCCGGCCTTCGGCGCGCTCGTGCTGCTCGTGGGTGGCAAGCGCACCGACAAGTGGGGCCACCTGCTGGGCTGCGCCACCGTGATCGCCGCGTTCGCGTACGGGGTCGCGCTGTTCTTCTCCACCCTGGGCATGAGCCCGGAGGAGCGGACCAGCGAGGTGCACCTGTTCGACTGGGTGCCGGTGGCCGCGCTGGACGTGGAGTTCGGGCTGCGCCTGGACCCGCTGTCGCTGACGTTCGTGCTGCTGATCACCGGTGTCGGGTCGCTGATCCACATCTACTCGATCGGCTACATGGCGCACGAGGCCGGGCGGCGGAAGTTCTTCGCCTACCTGAACCTCTTCGTCGCCGCGATGCTGCTGCTGGTGCTCGGCAACGGCTTCGTGACGCTGTACTTCGGCTGGGAGGGCGTCGGTCTCGCGTCCTACCTGCTCATCGGCTGGTACCAGTACAAGCCGGAGGCGGCGTCGGCCGCGAAGAAGGCGTTCCTGATGAACCGGGTCGGTGACCTGGGTCTGGCGATCGCCATCTTCATGATGTTCAACACGCTGGGCACCACCCAGTTCACCGAGGTGTTCGCCCGCGTCGACGAGTTCTCGTCGGCCGAGGTCCTGGCCATCACGTTGCTGCTGCTGCTCGGCGCGTGCGGCAAGTCCGGCCAGTTCCCGCTGCAGGCGTGGTTGCCGGACGCGATGGCCGGCCCGACGCCCGTCTCGGCCCTGATCCACGCGGCCACGATGGTCACCGCGGGCGTCTACCTGATCGCCCGGTCGAACCCGATCTACAACCTCAGCGCTGACGGCCGACTGGTCGTGATGATCATCGGTGGGCTGACGCTGCTGATCGGCTGCATCATCGGCTGCGCCTACGACGACTTCAAGAAGGTGCTGGCCTACTCGACGGTCAGCCAGATCGGCTACATGATCCTGGCCGTCGGCCTCGGTCCGGTCGGCTACGCGCTGGGCATCATGCACCTGCTCACGCACGGCTTCTTCAAGGCCGGACTGTTCCTCGGCGCCGGTTCGGTCATGCACGGCATGAACGACGAGGGCGACATCCGGCGGATGGGCGGCCTGGCCCGCAAGATGCCGATCACCTTCGTCACCTGGGGCCTGGGCTACCTGGCCCTGATCGGCTTCCCGTTCCTGTCCGGCTACTTCTCCAAGGACGCCATCATCGCGGCGGCGTTCAGCGAGCCGGGCTGGCGCGGTTGGGTGTTCGGCGGTGTGGCCGCGCTCGGTGCGGGCATCACCGCGTTCTACATGACGCGCCTGCTGTTCCTGGTGTTCCTGGGCAAGCCGCGCTGGACGGACCTCAAGTCCGCCGACGGCCGCGAGTACCACCCGCACGAGTCCGGCCTGTCGATGACGGTGCCGATGATCCTGCTGGCGGTCGGGTCGGTCGGTGCGGGTTGGTTCCTGGAGTCGAACCACAACCTCTCGGGTTGGCTGGCGCCGTCGCTGGGCGAGTTGCAGGAGCAGCACGGGGTGCTGGACCACAGCGTGGTCAACTACCTGGTGCTCGGCCTGTCGGCGCTCGGTGTGCTGATCGCCTACCTGATCTTCGGCCGCCGGCCCCAGCCGGTGGAACGCCCGGTGCGGGTGTCGTTCCCGGTCCGCGCCGCGCGCGCCGACCTGTACGGCAACGCGCTGAACGAGGCGCTGTTCGCGCGGCCGGGCACCTGGCTCACCCGCGCGCTGGTGTTCGTGGACAACAAGGGCGTCGACGGCCTGGTCAACGGGTCGGCGGCGCTGCTGGGCGGTAGCTCGGGCCGGCTGCGCAGGTTGCAGACCGGGTTCGTGCGCTCGTACGCGCTCTCCATGCTCCTGGGTGCGGTCTTCGTCCTGGGCGCGCTGCTGATGGTGAGGTTCTCGTGAGCTGGACGCTGATCGCGCTGCTCCTGCTGCCGCTGGTCGGCAGCCTGGTGGTGGCGTTCCTGCGGGGCAACGACCGGTTGGCCAAGACGGTCGCGCTGGCGTTCTCCCTGGTGGAGCTGGCGCTGGCGGTGCTGGCGTGGACCGCGTTCGACCCGGGCGGCGACCGGTTGCAGCTGACCAGCTCGGCCGACTGGATCCCCGCCTTCGGCGTGCACCTGTCGTTCGGCGTGGACGGCATCGCGCTGGTGATGATCGCGCTGATCGCGTTCCTGGTGCCGGTCGTCATCGGCGGCTCGTGGGCGGACAAGCTGCCCGAGGGCCGCAGCGCGGGCGGGTTCTTCGCGCTGCTGCTGGCCATGCAGACCGGCATGGTCGGTGTCTTCGCGGCCACCGACGTGTTCGTGTTCTACGTGTTCTTCGAGGCCGTGCTGGTCCCGATGTACTTCCTGATCGGCCGCTTCGGCGGGCCGAACCGGCAGTACGCGGCGATGAAGTTCTTCCTGTACTCGCTGCTCGGCGGCCTGATCATGCTGGCCTCGGTGATCGGCCTGTACGTGGTCAGCGCGGACAAGCTCGGTAGCGGCACGTTCGACTGGGCCACGCTGGTCACGGTGACGCGGGACCTGCCGCTGTCCACCCAGATCTGGCTGTTCCTCGGCTTCTTCATCGCGTTCGCGATCAAGGCGCCGCTGGTGCCGCTGCACACCTGGCTGCCGGACGCCGGTGCGGAAGCGCCGGTCGGCGCGGGCGTGCTGCTGGTCGGCATCCTGGACAAGATCGGCACGTTCGGCTTCCTGCGCTACTGCCTGCCGCTGTTCCCGGCGGCCAGCAAGGAGCTCGCGCCGCTGGTGCTGATCCTCGCCGTGGTCGGCATCCTGTACGGCTCGCTGCTCGCGGTCGGCCAGTCCGACATGAAGCGGTTCGTGGCCTACACGTCGATCGCGCACTTCGGCTTCATCGCGCTGGGCATCTTCGCGTTCAGCTCGCAGGCGGGCACCGGCGCGGTGCTGTACATGGTCAACCACGGCATCTCGACCGGCATGTTGTTCCTGGTCGTCGGCATGGTGATGGCCCGCGGCGGGTCGCGCCTGATCGAGGACTACGGCGGCATGGCCAAGCTGACCCCGGTGCTGGGCGGCCTGTTCTTCGTGGCCGGTCTGTCGTCGCTGGCGCTGCCGGGCACCAACTCGTTCGTGAGCGAGTTCCTGGTGCTCATCGGCTCCTACCCGAACGAACCGGTCTACACGATCCTGGCCGCCGTCGGCATGGTGCTGGCCGCGCTGTACGTCCTGTGGCTGTACCAGCGCGTGTTCCAGGGCCCGGTGCGCGGCACCGCGCTGATCGACGCGGTCGGTGGACCCGGCGCGGCGGTCGACCCGGAACGGGCGTCGGTGCCGGACCTGAACAAGCGCGAACTGGCCGTGCTCGCGCCGCTGGTGGCACTGATCCTGGTGCTCGGCTTCTACCCGAAGCCGGTGTTGGACGTGATCACCCCGTCCGTCGGGGCGACGCTCAGCGAGGTCGGGGTGGCCGACCCGGTCGCGCAGGAAGGCAAGTGACGTGACGACGTTCCTCTCGCAAGTGGAGCGGCTGCCAGCCCCGGAGATCGACTACGGGGCCGTCGCGCCGTTGCTGATCGTGCTCGGCGCGGCCTGCATCAGCGTGCTCTTCGAGGCGTTCCTGCCCAAGGCCCAGCGGTGGGCGAGCCAGGTCGTGCTGACCCTGCTCACGCTGGCCGCCGCAGGTGTCGGTCTGGCGGTGTACGCGTCCGCGGAGAGCACCCTCGAACAGGGCAAGCTGACCCTGTCCGGCACCATCGCGGTCGACCGCCCGGTGATCTTCCTGTGGGCCACGCTGCTGCTGCTCGGCCTGGGCGCGGTGCTGCTCATCGCGGACCGGTCCGTCGAGCCCGGCGGCGCGTTCGTGGCCGACGCCTCGATCCTGCCCGGCACGAAGGCCGGCGTGAAGATGCAGACCCGCGAGTTGGCGACCCGGCGCGAGATGCAGACCGAGGTGTTCCCGCTGACGCTGTTCGCGCTCGGCGGGATGATGGTCTTCGTCGCGTCGAACGACCTGCTCACCATGTTCATCGCGCTGGAAGTGCTGTCGCTGCCGCTGTACCTGATGTGCGGCCTGGCCCGCCGTCGCCGCCTGCTGTCGCAGGAGGCCGCGGTGAAGTACTTCCTGCTCGGCGCGTTCGCGTCGGCGTTCTTCCTGTACGGCGTGGCCCTGCTGTACGGCTTCGCCGGCTCGGTGAAGCTGTCCGACATCGCCAGCGCCACCACCGCCACGGACCGCTCCGACACGCTGCTCTACGCGGGCTTCGGCCTGCTGATCGTCGGCCTGCTGTTCAAGGCCTCGGTCGGCCCGTTCCACGCCTGGACGCCCGACGTCTACCAGGGCTCGCCCACGCCGGTGACGGCGTTCATGGCGGCGTGCACGAAGGTCGCCGCGTTCGGCGGCATCCTGCGCGTGCTCTACGGCGCGTTCGAGCGGTCGAGCTGGGAGTGGAGCGGCGTCCTGTGGGGCGTGGCCATCGCGTCCATGGTGATCGGCGCGGTCCTCGGCCTCACCCAGACCGACGTGAAGCGGATGATCGCGTACTCGTCGGTGGCGCACGCGGGCTTCCTGCTGATCGGCGCGATCTCGCTGAACGACCAGGGCCTGTCCGGCACGATGTTCTACCTGCTGGCCTACGGCTTCACCACGATCGCCGCGTTCGGCGTGGTCACCCTGGTGCGCAACAGTGACGGCGAGGCCACCCACCTGTCCCAGTGGGCGGGTCTGGCCAAGCGGTCGCCGGTGGTGGCCGCGGTGTTCACGTTCCTGCTGCTCGCGTTGGCCGGTCTGCCGCTGACCAGCGGTTTCGTCGGCAAGTTCGTGGTGTTCGCGGCGGCCGTGGAGGCCCAGATGGTGCCGCTCGTGGTGATCGCCCTGGTGGCGAGCGCGGTGGCGGCGTTCTTCTACCTGCGGGTGATCGTGCTGATGTACTTCAGCGAGCCCGCGGTGGACGGTCCGACGGTGAGCGTGCCCGGCGCGTTCACCACGGTGGCCATCACGCTGGGCGCGGCGATCACGCTCGTGCTCGGCGTCTACCCGTCGTTCGCCCTCGAATGGGCGGGGGCAGGCGTGTTCATCTTCTAGTGGTACGTAGGCTCTGTAGCCGTGACCAGTAGCGAGCGGGCGGGGACGGGGTTCCGGTTTGCGGACCCCGTGCTCGCGGAGGTGGTTCAGGGCGGTCTGGCCGAGGTGGAAGAGCTGCTGCACAAGGTCGTGCAGAGCGAGTTCCACCCGGTGATGGAGACGTCCTTGCACCTGGTGTCCGCGGGCGGCAAGCGCATCCGCCCGCTGTTCACCATCCTGTCCGCCCAGTTCGGCAGCGAGTGGGACCGGACGAGCGTGATCAAGGCGGCCGCGGTCGTCGAGCTGACCCACCTCGCCACGCTCTACCACGATGACGTGATGGACGAGGCCACCATGCGCCGCGGTGCGGAGTCGGCCAACGCCAAGTGGGACAACAGCATCGCGATCCTGACCGGCGACTACCTGTTCGCGCACGCGTCGGCGCTGGTCGCGGACCTGGGCACGGGTGCGGCGCGGATCATCGCGGAGACGTTCTCCGAGCTGGTGACCGGCCAGATGCGCGAGACGATGGGCCCGCGCGAGGGCGAGGACCCGGTCGCGCACTACCTGACCACGATCGCGGAGAAGACCGGTTCGCTGATCGCCACCGCCGCCCGGTTCGGCGCGATGTTCTCCGACGTGACGGTCGAGCAGGTGGAGGCGCTGCGGGTGTACGGCGAGGTCATCGGGGCGGCGTTCCAGATCTCCGACGACGTCATCGACATCGCGTCACCGTCGGAGGAGTCCGGCAAGACGCCCGGCACGGACCTGCGCGAGGGCGTGAAGACGCTGCCCATGCTGTACGCGCTGGAGGACGAGCCGGACTCGCGGCTGGCGAAGCTGCTGGCGGCCCCGATCACCGACGACGCCGAGGTGCACGAGGCGCTGGAACTCCTCCGTGCGTCGACCGGCTTGGCACGGGCCCGCAGCACCCTGGACGACTACGCCGCCCGCGCCCGCGCCACCCTGCACGTACTCCCCTCCGGCACCGCCCGCGACGCCCTGGAATCGGTCAGCGAGTACGTAGTGACCCGCTCCCACTAACCCGCGAGAGTCGAACGCTCAGACCACGAGAGTCGAACGCTCGCGTGGGGTGAGTTCTACGTTCAGGATTCGGGTTCCGTGTTCCGAACGTAGAACTCGGGGTACCTGAACGTTCGACTCTCGGGTCCTGGGTGTTCGACTCTCGCGGGTTAGGTGAGGTCGGTGACTACTGGGAGGCGGCGGCGGGCGCGGACGGCGTCGACGGTGAAGATCACCAGGGCGACCCAGACCAGGGCGAAGCCGAACCAGCGGGACGCGGGCATCGGCTCGTGCATCACGAACACGCCCCAGGCGAACTGGAGCACCGGCGCGAGGTACTGGAGCATCCCCATGGTCACCAGCGGCACGAGCCGGGCGCCCGCGCCGAACAGGATCAGCGGGATCGCGGTGACCAGACCCGTCGAGACCAGGATCAGCGCGTGACCCCAGCCGTGCGAGTGGAACGTCCCCGCCGGGCCGAGCCAGATCAGGTAGCCCACCGCGATCGGGGCGAGCACCAGGCTCTCCGCGGTGAGGCTGGTCGTCGCCTCCAGCGGCACCGTCTTCTTCAGCAGCCCGTAGAGGCCGAACGAGCAGGCCAGCGCCAGCGAGATCCACGGCAGCCTGCCGTAGTCCACGGCCAGCACCACGACGGCGGTGACGGCGATCGCGAGGGCGGCGTACTGCAGCAAGCGCAAACGTTCGCGCAGGACGAACACCCCGAGCAGCACGCTCACCAGGGGGTTGATGAAGTACCCGAGCGCGGCTTCCACGACGTGCCCGGTGTTGACCGAGTGGATGTAGACGCCCCAGTTGATCGCGATCAGCACGGACGCCGCCGCCACCATCGCCCAACCGCGCTTCGACAGCCGCCGGATACCCGCCCACCGGCCGAGCGCCGCGGTGATCACGGCCATCACGACCAGGGACCACGCGACCCGGTGGGCCAGGATCTCCACCGACGCGGCCGGCTGGAGCAGGGGCCAGTAAGCGGGCACGATGCCCCAGAGGAAGTAGGCCCCGACGCCGAAAGCGATTCCCCGGTTCGTGCGGTTAACATCCGTCGAAACAGCGGAGGAGTTAGTGAACGGCGGCACAAGGGGTACTGTACGCGAGCCATTTTGGCTGGTCAGTTGCTCCGAGTGGCCTATCATCGAACCCTGGTCACAGGTCCGGCCGGCCCCACGCGCCGGACCCGGCGGTCAGGGTAGTTTTGCACCGCTTCCCCAACCGGGTGAAGGCTCGGAAGCGGAGCGTGTCGGGGTGTGACAAGCAGCAGTGGGAGGGTCTCCCGTGAGTTCGCTCTTCGGGCAGGTGTGGCTGTGGAGCCTGCTGTCCTTCGTGGCAGGCGTCGCGCTCACCTGGCTGGTCCTGGTGCGTCCGGCCAAGCGCGAGCTGGAAGACCTGGAGCAACGCCTCCTGACCTCTCCGCGCCCCGCGCCCACCGTGTCCGTCGGCAGCGGGGTGTCCGTCGGCAGCTCGGTCGGGCCGAAATCCGAATCCCGCGACGAGTTCGACAGCTGGCACGTGGAGTCGTCCCGTTCGTTGGCTGACGACGTCCTGACCCCGGAGCCCACGCGCTACGAAGCCGCCGAGCGCACGCGGTACGAGGCTGTCGAGGCGCCGCGCTACGAGTCCTCCGTCGAGGCGCCGCGCTACGACGTGTCGAACATGAAGCTCGACGAGCGCGATTCGCTGCTGGAGGAGTTGGACGACGAGCACCGGCCGTTGTCGGACTTCGAGGAGCAGCACGACTTCCCCGAGTTCGACGCCGAGCCCCCGCGCAGCCTGTTCGAGCGGCTGGCCCCGGAGGGCGGCCACGACACCCGGGAGACGCTGGAGCCGAAGCCCCGGCCGCAGCCGTACCCCAGGTCCCAGCCGCAGCCGCAGCCGGCGCCGGTGCCGCACCCCCGGCCGCGGCAGTACGAGCCCGAGGACGAGCCGGAGCTGCCCGCCGAGGCGACGCAGCTGATGCCCGCCGTGCCGGCGGAGCCGGTCGCCGAGGTCGCGCCGCCGCAGGAGGAGCCGACCGCCCCGCCGGAGGTCGCGGTCTTCCAGCCGCGCGAGGTGTGGCGCGAGGAGCCCGTCCAGGAGGTCTACGACGAGGACGAGGTCGCGGGCGGCCCCGAGGAGGAGGACGAGCCGGAGCGCCGGCCCGCGTCCAACGAGGAGACGGCCCTCATCCCGGCCACCGCGCTGGCGCAGGCGATCGCCGAGGTCGACGGTGAGCAGCAGCGTCCGGCAGAGCCCGAGCCGCAGGTGTGGCCCGAGCACGACCTGACCGGCCACTTCTCGCCCGTGGACGTCGAGTCGACGCGCGGTGAGCTGTCCGCGCCCGCGGCCGAAGCGTCCCGGACCGAGGCCTCCCGGAGTGACGCACCCCGGAACGAGGGTTTCCGGAGCGACGCATTCAGGAACGAGGCGTCCCGGAGTGAGACGCCTCGGGCCGAGGGGTCGTGGAGCGAGGGAGCCCGGAGCGAGGGGTCCTGGAACGAAGGGTCCCGGAACGAGGGGCCTCAGACCGAGGTCATCAGTGCCGTGGTCGATTCCCCGCCGGTCGAGTCCAAGCCCGAGGTCGTCGAGCCGCACACGCCTGCCGAGCCCGCAATCGCCGCGCCCGAGATGCCGCGTGCACCTGAGCCGCCGCGTGCGCCCGAACCCGCCGCCGCCGAGCCCGAACTGGTGGCCGAGCCCGAGGTGAAGGCTCCGGAGCCGGTGGAGCCCTCGCCGTTCGAGCCCACGTTCGTTCCGCCGCCGTCTGTCCAGCCCCAGGCCCAGCCCGTCCAGCCGCAGCCGGTTCAGCCGCCGCCGGTCCAGGCCCAGCCGCAGCCGGTTCCACCGAAGCCCGTCGAGCCCAAGCCCGCCGAACCCAAGGTCGAGCCGAAGAAGGACGAGCCCACCCGTCCCCGCAGCCTGTTCGAGCCGCTGCTGGACACCGACGAGGAGCCGGAGCCCGAGCAGACCCGCCCGACCCCGCCGCCGTCGTCGGGCAACGACCAGCCGTTCGTCCCCACGCTCTCGCCCGAACTGCTGGCCGGCAACCCCACCCCGCTGACCGCGAACGGCCTGCCGCAGCGCCCCACCCGCCCGGCGGGCGCACCGCGCACCCCTCCGCCCGCACCGCTCTCACCGAAGCCGATCACGCCGCCGCCACCGCGCCCGGTGCGCCCGCGTCCGGTCGGGTTCAGCCCGAGCACCGGCGGCAGGCCCACCGCCGCACCCAGCAACAGCCCCCGCTACCAGGGGCAGCAGGAGGGCTTCAACCCGCGCTCGCCGTTCGGCCCCGGCTCGGTGCTGCCGAAGTCCGACGGCCTGGCGCCCGCGCCGGAGTTCCAGGTCAAGGCGACCCTCACCGGCCGCCGGTACTTCACCAACGAGTCGGCGAACTTCCGCGAGACCCGCGCCGACGTGTGGTTCCGCACCACGGCGGATGCGGAGAAGGCGGGTTTCCGCCAGGCGCCGTAGCCCGCCGTCTGCGGAGCAGCGGCAATTGAACGGCAATTGAACACAGCTTCCCCGGGGAGGGAAAGCGAGAGGACCCCCTGTTCCGGGAGGCGGAACAGGGGGTCCTCCGTTGTGCTGGGACGTGGGTCAGCCGGCCACGGTCCAGGTGTCCTTGCCGTGCAGCAGCGCGCCGAGGTCGGCGGGCTTGGCCGCCTTCGCCTGCTCCACCTGCTCGCGCGCCGCGTCGTCGTACGTCGTGCGCGCGGTGTTGCGGAACACGCCGGTCACGGTGTGCTGGAGGTCCTGCGTGGACAGCCGCGACAGCGCGAACGCGAGGTTCAGGTCCTCCGCGTCGTGCACGACGACGTCCTCCGGCGCGACGTCGGCGGTCTTGGCCACGGCCAGGCCGAAGCCCTCCCGCACCACCGCGTAGTCACCGCCGCCGAACGTGATCGGCTGCCCGTGCACCACGTTGATGATCCGCCGGGACGCCTCCTCGGCGTCCTTGAGCACGTCGAACGCGCCGTCGTTGAAGATCGGGCAGTTCTGGTAGATCTCCACCAGCGCCGACCCGCGGTGCTCGGCGGCCTGCCGCAGCACCTCGGTCAGCCCCGCCCGGTCCGAGTCGACCGCACGGCCGACGAACGTGGCCTCCGCGCCCAGCGCCAGCGACACCGGGTTGAACGGGTGGTCGAGCGACCCGAGCGGCGTCGACTTGGTGACCTTGCCTTCCTCGGAGGTCGGCGAGTACTGGCCCTTGGTCAGGCCGTAGATCCGGTTGTTGAACAGCAGGATCTTGAGGTTCACGTTGCGGCGCAGCGTGTGGATCAGGTGGTTGCCGCCGATGGACAGCGCGTCGCCGTCACCGGTCACCACCCACACCGACAGGTCCGGCCGGGCCACCGCCAGGCCGGTCGCGATGGCCGGCGCCCGCCCGTGGATGGAGTGCATGCCGTAGGTGTTCATGTAGTACGGGAACCGCGACGAGCAGCCGATCCCCGAGACGAACACGATGTTCTCGCGCTTCAGGCCCAGCGTCGGCAGGAAGGACTGCACGGCGTTGAGCACCACGTAGTCACCGCAGCCGGGGCACCAGCGGACCTCTTGGTCCGACTTGTAGTCCTTGGCCTTCTGCGGCTCGTCCGCGGTGGGCACGCCGACAAGTCCCCCCAGGGCTGGCAGACCCAGTTCCGTCGCCGTCATTCGGACACTCCCTTGATCACATCGGCGAGCACGTCCTGAAGCTCCTCGGCCTTGAACGGCAGGCCCTGCACCTTCGTGTAGCTGATCGCGTCGACCAGGTACTTGGCGCGCAGCAGCAGCGCCAACTGGCCGAGGTTCATCTCCGGCACGATGACCCGGTCGTACCGGCTGATGACGTCACCCAGGTTCTTCGGGAACGGGTTGAGGTGACGCAGGTGCGCGTGCGCCACCGGCATCCCCAGCTTGCGCACCCGGCGCGCGGCGGCGCCGATCGGGCCGTAGGACGAGCCCCAGCCGATGACCAGGACGCGCGCCTCACCGGACGGGTCGTCCACCTCGACGTCCGGCACCTCGATGCCGTCGATCTTGCGCTGCCGCAGCCGCACCATGTGGTCGTGGTTGGCCGGGTCGTAGGAGATGTTGCCGGTGCCGTCGGCCTTCTCCAGACCGCCGATGCGGTGCTGGAGCCCCGCCGTGCCGGGCACCGCCCACGGCCGGGCCAGCGTCTCCGGGTCCCGCAGGTACGGCCAGAACGTGCCGTCCGGCGCGTTCGGCTCGGTGGCGAACGTCACAGACAGGTCGGGCAGGTCCTCGACGTCCGGGATCAGCCACGGCTCGGAGCCGTTCGCGATCGCGCCGTCGGACAGCAGCAGCACCGGCGTGCGGTAGACCAGCGCGATGCGCGCGGCCTCCAGCGCGGCGTCGAAGCAGTCCGCGGGCGACTGCGGCGCGACGATCGCCACCGGCGACTCGCCGTTGCGGCCGAACATCGCCTGCAGCAGGTCGGCCTGCTCGGTCTTGGTCGGCAGACCGGTGGACGGGCCACCGCGCTGCACGTCGATGACGATGAGCGGCAGCTCGGTCATCACGGCCAGGCCGATGGTCTCGGACTTCAGCGCCACACCGGGGCCCGAGGTGGACGTCACACCGAGCGCGCCGCCGTACGAGGCGCCCAGCGCCGCGCCGATGCCCGCGATCTCGTCCTCGGCCTGCAGCGTGGTGATGCCGAAGTTCTTGTGCTTGGACAGCTCGTGCAGGATGTCCGACGCCGGGGTGATCGGGTACGTGCCGAGCACCACGGGCAGGCCGGACTGCTGACCGGCCGCGACGATGCCGTAGGCGAGCGCCGTGTTGCCGGTGATCTGGCGGTACGTGCCCTGGTTGAGCTTGGCCGGCGCGACCTCGTAGGTGACCGCGAAGGACTCGGTGGTCTCGCCGTAGTTCCAGCCCGCCCGGAACGCCAGCACGTTGGCCTCGGCGATGTCCGGCTTCTTGGCGAACTTCTCGCGCAGGAACCGTTCCGTGCCCTCGGTCGGCCGGTGGTACATCCAGGACAGCAGGCCGAGGGCGAACATGTTCTTCGCCCGTTCCGCGTCCTTCTTGCCCAGGCCGGTGTTCTCCAGGGCGCCGATGGTCAGCGTGGCCATCGCGACCTTGTGCACCTGGTAGGTCTCCGTGAGGGAGTTGTCCTCCAGGGGGTCGGCCGCGTAGCCGACCTTCACCAGGTTGCGCTTGGTGAACTCGTCGGTGTTGACGATCAGGATCCCGCCCTTGGGCAGGTCGTCGATGTTCGCCTTGAGCGCCGCCGGGTTCATCGCCACGAGCACGTCGGGGCGGTCGCCGGGGGTGAGGATGTCGTAGTCCGCGAAGTGCAGCTGGAAGCTGGACACGCCCGGCAGGGTGCCCTGAGGCGCCCGGATCTCGGCCGGGAAGTTCGGCTGGGTGGCGAGGTCGTTGCCGAACGCGGCCGCCTCCGAGGTGAACCGGTCACCTGTGAGCTGCATGCCGTCGCCGGAGTCGCCGGCGAACCGGATCACCACCCGGTCGAGTTTGCGGACGGTGCCGGCCTTGTCGGTGCCGGCCTTGTCCGGCGAGCCGGCTGGCGCGGCGCCGTTACCAACGTCGGTAGTCATGTCCTACGCCGATCCCTTTCCTCACACCCGCTAAGGGGCTGATGCCCCTCCCCCTTCGCGAGGGTAGTCGTGCCCGTCGAGGTGCCGGTTTCCGCTGTACCACTGTGCGGGACGGTTCGTCCCACCTGGTGCGCAGACCGTTCTCCGGGCGGTAATCATGTGGTACCGAATAGTAACTGTTACCGGAAGTTGCAGATACTGGCGGCATATGTCCAGGTCAGTCCCGGCTGCTGATCCGCGACTTCATGGCCGCGAGCCTGGCCTGGAACTCCGGTGTTCCGATCGAGGCCACCTGGGGCGGCAGTTCGGTGTCCACGGCTTGGGCGTGATCGGCCAGCTTGGCGGTCGTGCGCATGGACGCCTTGGTGGTGCGGACCAGTTCGCGCGAAGCTTCGGCCGAAGGGCGCGCGAACTCGATCGCGGAGGCGACCAGTTCGTCGTGCCCGCCGTCGACCCGTTCCCAGGCCAGGCCGTGGGATACCGCCGCGTCGGCGCCCAAAACCTGGCCGAACAGCGTCATCGCGGTCGCCGTCTGGGGGCCGACGAGCCGTTGCAGCATCCACGTCATGCCGCCGCCGGGGTGGATGCCCAGCTGGAGGAACCGCGCGTCGAACCGCGCCTTGGCGTTGACGATGCGCACGTCGCACGCGAGGGCCAGGTTGAGCCCGGCGCCGACGGCCGCACCACCGACGGCCGCGATCGTGGGCAGCGTGCAGCCCGCCACCGCCAGGAACCCGGCGTAGATGCGCCGCAGACCCTCCTCGCGGGCCTCGCCGAGCGCCGTCAGGTCCGCGCCCGCGCAGAACGCCGGCGGAGCGCCCGTGACCACGACCGCGTGCACGTCCTCGTCGTCTTCGCAGGTCCTGACGGCCTGGACGAGCTGGTCGGAGAGGTCGAGCGTGAGCGCGTTGCGGCGTTCGGGGTCGTGCACGGTGATGACCGCCACGCGGTCGGAGCGTTCGAGGAGCACTTCGGCCATGCGCGCGACTCTAGGGGGCCGGTGGCCGGTCCAAGAGACGGGACAACACCACGGTGGAGACGGTGCGGTCGATGATCTCGACGGCGCGCAGACGTTCCAGCGCGGTCTCCAGGTGGTGGATGTTCGCCGCACGCAGGTGCACGATCGCGTCCGCCGCGCCCGAGACCGTGTAGGCGGCTCTCACCTCGGCCATCGTCTCCAGGCGTTGCTGGATGTCGTGCGGTGCGACGTTGCCGCGGCAGTGCACTTCGACGAAGGCCTCGGTGCCCCACCCCAACTGCTCCGGGTCGACGACGGCGGTGAAGCCGCGCAGGACGCCCGTGTCCAGCAGTTTGTCCACCCGCCGCTTCACCGCGGGCGCGGACAGACCCACCTCCTTGCCGATGTCGGCGTAACTGGAGCGGGCGTTGGCCATGAGGCGCGAAATGATTCGCTGGTCGATCGAGTCCACACGCAACATTCTGCCCTAGGAGACGCAATATCGCGGCGTTGTTCGAGGGTCAGATGGCAATCTACATTTCGATCCATGACCTCGGTTTCCTTCGCGGGCCCCGGCGACGAGCCGATCGTGCTCGACGTCACCACGCCCGCGGCGCAGGTGCGCGTGCCGACCACCCGTCGGTACCTCATGTGCCCGCCCGCGTACTTCACGGTGGAGTACGCGATCAACCCGTGGATGGACCCCACGCAGCCGATCAGCACGTCGCTGGCGATGGAGCAGTGGACGGCGCTGAAGGAGACCTACGAGCGCCTGGGCCACCAGGTCTCGCTCATCGAACCCCAGCCCGACCTGCCGGACATGGTCTTCGCGGCCAACTCCGGCACCGTCATCGACGGCCGGGTCCTCGGCTCACGCTTCCGTGCGCCCCAACGCGCCGCCGAAGCCGACCACTTCCGCCGCTGGTTCCTCGGCAACGGGTACCGGTCGGTCGTGATGCCCTCGTGCACCAACGAGGCCGAGGGCGACTTCACGTGGACCGGCAAGTACCTCCTGGCCGGCACGGGCTTCCGCACGGACCCCATGGCGCACTCCGAGGCCCAAGAGGTCCTGGGCGTCCCGGTCATCTCCCTGCAACTGACCGACCCCCGCTACTACCACCTGGACGTGGCCCTCTTCGTCCTGGCCGACGACCTGGTCGCCTACTACCCGGACGCCTTCTCCCCGGGCTCCCGCCGAGTCCTCCGCCGCCTCTTCCCGGACGCCGTGATCGCGACCGCGGAGGACGCCGCCTGCCTGGGCCTGAACGCCGTCTCGGACGGCCGCCACGTAGTCCTGCCGGTAGAGGCGACGACCCTGGCCGACCAAGTGGCCCACCGCGGCTTCGAACCGGTCTTCGTGGACATCTCGGAACTCCGCAAATCCGGCGGCGGCCCGAAGTGCTGCACGATGGAGCTGCGCGACTGACCCGGCCCGTTCCGCCGGCGTGCACCACCGACAAGAACGGGGCCTACGGGGTCCGGCCGGTGAGGGCGACGATCCGGTCGATCAACGGGGCGTCCGCCGGAACCCGCACCTCCGGCCCGTAGAGGCCCATCTCGCGCCCCATCGACGCGGTCTGGAGGAGGTCGGCGTGGACGAACTCCAGCAGCTCGGCGTCCCAGGTCGGCGCCTGACCGGTGGCGCGGGCCAGGTCCCAGATGTGCACGACCGTCTCGCCCAGCACCATCGCGCCGATCAGCTCGGCGGGCATCTCCTGCGGGCTCCCGACCGACGTCATGCCGGTCCACGCCTCCGGCGCGCTCCACGCGGTGGCGGTGGCCCGGAGTCGGGCGGCCAGGTCGGCGGACCAGTCGCCGGCGGTCAGGTCGACGTCGGCTTCCGACTCCGCGGGCGGGGGCACGGGCTGCTTCCGGGCGGCGGCGGCCAGGGACGGGCCCCAGAACAGCAGGTGGTTCACCAGCTTGCGCACGTCGAACTCGGTGCACGGGGTCGGCGCGTCCAACTGGTCGGGCTTGACGTTCTCGACGACCTCCAGCGCGGTCGCCACGGCTTCGTTGATCAACTGCTCACGGGACATGCCGTCAACCGTAGGAACGTCCGCCGCACGTGTATTGAACAAAGGCGAC
This sequence comes from Saccharothrix deserti, assembly GCF_009769385.1. GTDB lineage: Bacteria > Actinomycetota > Actinomycetes > Mycobacteriales > Pseudonocardiaceae > Actinosynnema > Actinosynnema deserti. Next base: position 419,619 of record NZ_VKAB01000008.1, on the reverse strand, counting down.
ACATACCCTCACCGACGTGACGCGGGACGAGCGCGAGCTGGCCTGGCCACGGCACCAGCGCCACGAGTTCCACCGACCGTCGCCCGACCTGGCCGGAGTCGTGGCCCGCTACTGGGTGGTGGAGTGGCGGTACGACCGGCCGTACCGCCAGCTGGTCGTGCCCTACCCGAACGTCCACCTGAGCTTCCTCGACGACCGCGCCGCCGAGGTGCACGGCGTGTCCAGCGGCCACGTGTTCAAGGACCTCGACGGCACGGGACGCGTGTTCGGCGTCGCCTTCCACCCCGGCGCCTTCCGGCCGTTCCTCGGCCGACCGGTCCAGTCGATCACCGACCGGTCCATCCCCGCGACCACCGTCTTCGACGGCCTGCCCACTCACCCCGACGTGCAGGAAGTCGAGGACGTGCTCCGCCGGAACCTCCCGGAGCCCGACCCGAGGGCACGGCACGCGGCGGACGTCGTGGACCTGATCGTCAACGACCCCCGGATGACCAGGGTGGACGTCCTGGCCGACAAGGTCGGCAGCAGCGTCCGGCAGTTGCAGCGCCTGTTCGCCGAACACGTGGGCGTCGGCCCGAAGTGGGTGATCCGCCGCTACCGCCTGCGCGAGGTGACCGAACGGATGGAGGCGGGCGGCCGGATCGACTGGGCCGCCCTCGCCGCCGACCTCGGCTACGCCGACCAACCGCACTTCGTTCGCGATTTCACCGCCATGTTCGGTGAGACACCCACCCGGTACGCCGAGCGGTACCCGCCCGTGCCACCGGACGCCGCCTAGCGACCCCTGTCACCCATAGGGCTGATCGCTCTAGCGGGCGGACCCCCGTCGGTGCTCCGATCGACGGCACTCGCTGTCGACCAAGGTAGGGAGACGCCATGAACGACCTCGACGCCCAGCGTCCGTCGCCCCAACCGCAGCAGGAGCAGGAGGAGCCCATGGAACGGCAGAAGCCCGAGGAGCCGAAGCAGCTCACCGGCCTGGAGTGGCTGGTCCGCCAAGCCCAACGGCGGCGGCGCGAGGACCGCCCGTCGGATACCGCGCGCTAGTCGGACACCGCGCTAGTCCGACACCTCGCGCTGGAACGCCGCCCACAGCAGGTTCAACGGGTGGTCGGCCGGGAACTTCGCCCGCTCCTCCTTGCGGGCGAAGACCCCGACCAAGCGCTCCAGCTGCGGCTTCCCGTCGTTCTTCAGCTCGACCACCCGCAGGCCCGACCCCTCGCGCAGCTCGTTGCTCGCGGCCACCACCCCCAGGCCCGACGTGACGATCATGCAGCCCTCCACCAGCCCGGACCGCAGCAGCGACATCCCGTACTGGATCTCGTCGATCTCCGCCGCGATGTCCAGCTCGTTGCGGTAGTCCGAGCCGAACCACCCGCGCAGGAATTCCGCGATCAGCCCGTCACCCGGCACGACCAGCGGCAGCTTCGGCAGCTCCCCGGTGCCGACGCTGGCGCCCAGCCGGCTCTCGGGCATGTTCGTCAGCAGCGCCAGCCCGCCACGACGCCACTCGATCACGTCGAAGTCCTCGAACCCGCTGTTGCGACCCGCGTGCGTGACGACGCTCCCGCACACGATGTCGACCTCCTTGGACTCCAGGCTCGTCCAGATGTCCTTCGTCCGGATGTGCACGACCTTCAGCTCGACGTCACGCCGGCGGAAGTCGTCCGCCACGTGGTGCCACGCCTTGGCCAGCGAGTCGAGCATGAACCGCGTCGTGCCCACGGTGAGCGTGGTGCCGAGCTTGCGCCGGCACTCGTGAATCGAATCCAGCCACTCGGTCAACGTGGTGCGCGCCAATTCGACCAACGCCTCGCCGGTCTGTGTGATCAGCACGTCTTTTCCCCGGCCTTGCTTGACGACCAACGGCTCACCGCACAGCGACTTGAAGTTGCGGTTGAGCGTGTCGATCTGCTTCTGCACACTGGACTGCTCACGGCCGAGCACTCGTGCCGCACGCAGCGCCGACCGCGTCTCGTACACCGCGATCAAGGTCCTGAGCTGGTCCAACGTGGTGTCCATCAGCAGGGGCGAGGTGTGCAGCAGCCGGCTGAGCTGGTTGCCCGCGGGCAGGAGCAGTCGGGCCGAGGTTGACATGCAGGGCCTCTCGGGTCGTGGCGTGATGTTCTACCGATTAGTTGTACTGAACTTGACCACAGTTCGTGCTCAAATTATCCGAAGATCTTGACGGATTTCCCTGGACAGGTATACGCGATCCGTAAGAGACTTCTGTCGCAACCAGGTGCTTGTTCACATGGGTGCAATCGTGGGGGGTATTGGGGGGTTGGGGGCCCGCCGGGCGAGCAGCCCGGCGGGCCCCCACGTATTAACCTCACCCGAGTGACGGTTTCCACCTTGGACTGGGGCACGACGTACCGGGTCACCGTGCTCGACCTCGGGCTGGCCTGCTGCGGCGTCGAGGTCATGGCCGCGCTCGAAGGCCACCGCCCGGAACACCTCGAAGCCCTGGGGGTCGATCCGGTGCACTCGGCGGGCGAGGCGCACGTGCTCGTCGTCTCCGGCACCGTCACCGACGTCATGTTGCCCGCGGTGATCAAGACGTACGAAGAGATGCCGGAACCCCGTTACGTGATCTCCGTCGGGGCGTGCAGCAACACCGGCGGCCCGTACTGGGACTCCTACAGCGTCACCAAGGGCATCGACCAGGTGCTGCCCGTGCACATCGCCGTCCCCGGCTGCCCACCCCGTCCCGAGGCCCTGCTCGACGGCCTCGCCGCACTCCACCGGCTGGTGTCGTGAGCGCCGCCTCGGCCGACCTGGCGGCCCGCATCCCCGACGCGCAGGCCAAGACCGCGTTCGGCCAGACCACCGCGCACGTGCCGCTGCACGCGTGGTCCGAGGCCGCCCGCCACGCCCACGACGAGCTGGGCTGCACGCAGTTCGACTGGCTGGGCGTCGAGGACGCCGGCCGTCCGGGCGCCGTCGGACAGCGGCACGCCGTGCTGCTGCACGTGCTCGACCCGGACACCAAGAACGGCGTGCTGCTGCGCACCGAACTCGGCCCGGACGACGTGCTGCCGAGCGTCGCCGCGCTCTGGGCGGGCGCGGCGTGGCACGAACGCGAGGCCGTGGAGATGTTCGGCATCACCCTCGCCGACGGCGAACCGGCCCACCTGCTGCTCCCGGACAGCTTCAGCGGCCACCCGCTGCGCAAGGACTTCGTGCTGGCCTCGCGCGTGGTGCGCCCGTGGCCCGGCCGGCTCGAACCGGGCGAGGACGGCACGTCCGCACCCAGCCGCAGGCGCGCCGCGCCGCCCGGCGTGCCCGACCCCTCGTGGGGACCGCGTTACGAGGCCGTCGGTGGTGCCGTCAGTGGCGCCGTCAGTGGCGCCGACGATCAGACGGAGGACACCCGTGGCTGACCTGCCCCCACGCACGCGCGGCGTGATCGCGCTGCTGGAAGCCAACTGCACGGTGTGCATGATCTGCGCCCGTGAGTGCCCCGACTGGTGCATCCACATCGACTCGCACACCGAGGTCGAGGAACAGCCCGGCTCGGCCCGACCGCGTGCGCGCAACGTGCTCGACCGGTTCGCCATCGACTACGGCCAGTGCCTGTACTGCGGCATCTGCGTCGAGGCGTGCCCGTTCGACGCCCTGCACTGGGCGCCGGACTTCTCCTACCCCGGCACGGGCAGCCAGGACGGCGACGGCGCGGTCGCCGAACTCGTCCACGAACGTGACGTGCTGGGCACGTGGGTCGCGCACGTGCCGCCACCGCCGCCGCTCGACGCGGGCGCCGAACCCGCACCGGAGACCACCGCCACACGCCCCGCACGCCCTGGTTCTGGAACCCCGCGCCGGCCGGGGACGTTGAGGGAGAGGACGTAGACCGGCGGAGGCGAAGCGACGTGCACAAGCACTACAACGCGTTGAAGACCGCGTTGCTGCTCGGTGCCATGGGCGGCCTGATCGTGGCGATCAGCTCGCTGTTCGGGCGTACCGCCCTGGTCATCGGCCTGCTGCTGGCGCTGGGCCTGAACGCCTACGCGTACTTCAACTCGGACAAGCTCGCGCTGCGCGCCATGCGGGCCCGGCCGGTGTCCGAGGTGGAGCAGCCCGCGCTGTACCGGATAGTCCGCGAGCTGGCCATGACCGCGCGCCAGCCCATGCCGCGCCTCTACATCAGCCCCACGATCGCCCCGAACGCGTTCGCCACCGGCCGCAACCCGCGCAACGCCGCCGTGTGCTGCACCACCGGCATCCTCGAACTGCTGGACGAACGCGAGCTGCGCGCCGTGCTCGGGCACGAGCTGTCGCACGTGTACAACCGCGACATCCTGATCTCGTGCGTCGCGGGCGCGTTGGCCAGCGCGGTCAGCACCCTGGCGAACCTGGCGATCTTCGCCAGCGTCTTCGGCGAGGGCGACGACGACCGGCCCAACCCGTTCGCGCTGCTGCTCATCGCCGTGCTCGGCCCGATCGCCGCGGGCATCGTGCAGATGGCCGTCAGCCGGTCCCGGGAGTACCAGGCCGACGAGTCGGGCGCGGAGCTGACCGGCGACCCGCTGGCGCTGGCCTCGGCGCTGCGCAAGATCGACTACGGCACGCGTGCCGCACCGCTGGCGCCCGAACCGGCCGTGGTCGCGCAGTCGCACCTGATGATCGCCAGCCCGTTCCGGGCGGGGGAGAACCTGGCCAGGCTGTTCTCCACCCACCCGCCGATCGCGGACCGCGTCCGCCGACTGGAAGAGCTGGCCCGCAAGTACTGAGGTCCCGGCGGCCTCAGCGGGCTTCCAGTGCGACGTTCATCACGTACTGGCCGTAGCCCGACTTCGCCAGCTTCTCGCCCAGCGCGTAGCACTCGTCGGCGCTGATGAAGCCCATCCGCAGCGCGATCTCCTCCAGGCACGCGATGCGCACGCCCTGCCGGTGCTCCAGCACCTGCACGAACTGGCCCGCCTCCAGCATCGAGTCGTGCGTCCCGGTGTCCAGCCACGCGAAACCGCGGCCCAGGTCCACCAGGTTCGCCCGGCCCTCACGCAGGTAGGCCAGGTTGACGTCGGTGATCTCCAACTCGCCGCGCGCCGACGGCTTGAGCGACCTGGAGATGTCCACGACCCCGTTGTCGTAGAAGTACAGGCCGGTGATGGCCTTGTTCGACTTCGGCTGAGCGGGCTTCTCCTCGATGCTGATCAGCTTGCCGTCCGAGTCGATCTCGCCGACGCCGTAGCGCTCCGGGTCCTTCACCGGGTAGCCGAACAGCACGCAGCCGTCGAGCGCGGCGACGTTGTGCTGGAGGAGCTTGGAGAAGCCCTGGCCGTAGAAGATGTTGTCGCCGAGCACCAGCGACACGTCGTCGTCGCCGATGAAGTCCGCGCCGATGATGAACGCCTCGGCCAGCCCGTTCGGCTCGGCCTGCTCGGCGTACTCGATGCTCAAGCCGAACTGCGAGCCGTCACCGAGGAGCCGGCGGAACAGCGGCAGGTCGACCGGCGTCGAGATGAGCAGCACCTCGCGCACACCCGCGAGCATCAACACCGAAAGCGGGTAGTACACCATCGGCTTGTCGTACACGGGCAGCAACTGCTTCGACACCGCTTGGGTGATCGGGTGCAGGCGCGTACCACTACCGCCCGCGAGGACGATGCCCTTCACCGGTAGTTGGTGAACTGGAGGGCGATACCGAAGTCGGAGTTCTTGAGCAGCGCGATCACGTCCTGCAGGTGGTCCTTCTTCTTGCCCGTGATGCGCAGCTGGTCGCCCTGGATCTGCGCCTGCACGCCCTTGGGGCCCTCCTCGCGAACCTTCTTCGCGATCTCCTTGGCCTTCTCGCTCGAGATGCCCTGGACCACGTTGCCGGTCACCTTGAACACCTTGCCCGAGAGAGCCGGGTCGCCGATCTCGAACGCCTTCATCGAGATGCCGCGCTTGACCAGCTTCTCCTGGAAGACGTCGATCGCGGCGCGACAGCGCTCCTCGGTCTCGGACTGGAACGTGATCGCCTCCTCGCCCGCCCAGGACACCGAAGTCCCCGTGCCGCGGAAGTCGAACCGCGTGCTCAGCTCCTTGGCGGCCTGGTTGAGCGCGTTGTCGACCTCCTGGCGGTCGACCTTGCTCACCACGTCGAACGACGGATCTGCCACGTGCCCGGTACCTCCGCGTCGGTGGGTCTGGAACCGCCAGGAAGCCTACCGGGGTATCCCGGTTGCGCAGGCCCCCACGGGCTTATGTATTGTCTCCACCGCACCCGGCACCACCGGGGGCGGGGCGGGTTGCCCGAGCGGCCAATGGGAGCGGACTGTAAATCCGTCGCGAAAGCTACAGAGGTTCGAATCCTCTACCCGCCACACCAGCGAGAAAGGCCCTGTGACCAGCGAGAACTGGTCGCAGGGCCTTTCTCGTGTTGTCCAGCTGTGTCCGGCCGGAACCGGCGTTCTACGGGTGGCTGTACCGAGGACGTACCGAAGTTTCCGCCATCCCTACGCGGCACCCAGTCCGGCCTGAACGAGCTGGCGCGCTCGTTCCTCCCCTCCGTCGAGGCACTTCGCGTAGACCCGCATAAGGACGTTCAGGCTGTGTCCGGCCCATTCGGCTACTCGCGGTGCCTCCACACCCGCATTGAGCCACGTCGAGACGCAGGCGTGACGGAGGTCATAAGGCCGCTTGGCGAGCGGTGACGCCACCACGTCGGGCGTGAACGCCGCTTCGCGCGCCAGAGCCCACACTCGCCCGTAGGTCGAGCTGCCGATCCGGCCGCCGCGTTCAGCGACGAACAGCAAGCCGCTCGGTTCGGTGCCGAAGGTGTCGAAGTGCTCGTACAGCAGCACCGCCAGATCGGGCGAGAGCGGCACCGTGCGGCCTTCACCGTCCTCTCGGTGCTTCAGCCCTCGTTCCTCGCTGCGTCGGCCGCTGTCGGTCCACTCAGCCCCGATCTCGGGTGCGGCCTTAGCCAGGTGGATGTCACCCCACTGAGTGACCCGCCACCGGCCCACCTCCTGGTCCCACTCCCGCGGTGGCATGACCAGGTCGCTGCGACGCAACACGGAGGCTTCCTCGGGACGCAGAGCGGCGAAGTACATCAGGCCGAAGAACGCCACGAGCTTCCGACCGGTCCGCCCGCTGCCGGGTACGGCCTGGAGCAGCGTCCGGGCCTGGACGGGGTTGGCCACCGAACGCCGGTCGACCTGGTGGGCGACGTTCTTCCGCTTCTTCGTCGTCACCTCTTTCAGCGGGTTCGCGCTCAGCAGCTCCTTCTCCACCGCGTAGTTCAGCGCGCTGCCGAGCGTGATCCGACGCAGCCGAATCGTGTCCGGCGCGGCACGCGTGCCGTCCAACTTCTGTTCGACATCCGCCAGCAGCGCACGCAGCACATCCGGTTTCGCCAAGTCGGCCACCGGTCGGGTGTTCTGCGACAGCCACACCAGTGCCGCGGCTACGTCCGCCGGCTGTCGGGCGTCGCGGCGGCTGGCGTTGAACGCCACCCGCATTGCCTTGCGGAGCACGTCCCCATCCGGCCTGCCGCGCGTCCCCGTGAGCAGCGCTGAAGTGATGGGCGTCAAGGCGTCGGCAATCGTCCGGCGCTGCCCCGGTGACGAGTCCCGCCACTTCATGTCCACGAACGAGCACGCGAACGCGAACCACGACGACGTGGTGTTCGTCTTGCGCACCATCGACACCGGGAGCCCGCTATCTCGGTCGAACGCCTCACCTTTGTTGGCCGCGCTCAGCAGCTCCGAGCGGAAGCTATTAGCCAACGCCGACGTCCGGAACGGCTCCTTGAACCGCTTCCGTGCCACCGACCACTGAACCCAGTGCGTCGTCTTCTGCTTGCCCTTGTAGACGTCGATCACGTAAATCCGCACGTCATAGCTCGTGTCGGTCACGCGGCCACTTCCTGTCCGTCGAACCACATGTCGATGTCCCGGCGGTCGAGCCGCAATTGCCCGTTCGGCAACTTCCGGACCCGCGGTGCGGTGCCCTTGGCCAGCCAGTCGTAGAAGGTCGAGCGCGCCACCTTGAACTCGGCGCAGAACTCGGCGACGGTCAACAGCTCACGTCGAGCCATGGCTAGTTCTCCCCCTTGTGTTCGGCGGGCAGGTAGCGCGACCAGGCGTCGGCGAGCCCGTTCTCCCCGTTGACCACGTAGCCCTTGACCGTGCCGCCGTTGTGCTTGAACGCCTTCGCGCTCACCCCGTACGCCCTCAGCTCGGCGGATAGCGCGCGGGCGTTGAGCGGCTTGCCGTGGAAGTCCGCCCACGGCGATTCGTCCAGCTCGTGGAGCGCCAACAGGATTTCCACCGTGCTCAGCCGGTCGGCGTGCCGATCGCCGAACAACGTCCGGAGGTCGGAGAGCAACCGGACGCCGTCCGACACGGGCACGGTGGTGGCCTCTGCGACGAAGTACCGGCACGCGGCACGCGCGGTTTCCGGCCAGTGCCCACCGGCCGCGTCGGCAATCGCCAACAGCGGTTCCCAGATTTCCGCCGGTCGGTCGGTGACGCCCTCGGGCATCACCGGCGTGGCCGTCCCGACCTGTTCACCGACGCTGGTCATCCACTCAGCGAGCGCTTCCCGGATTGGTGCCGACTCGATGGCCACCAGGCGTTCGCGGAACGCGTCCACACGCTCTTCACGGCGTCGGCGACGCAGGTTGATCGTGATGGCGCGTGTGGTGATGGTGGCGGGCATTCCGCCGGCGATCCCGGCGAGTGCCGCCGGTGCGTAGACGGCGAACCGCTCCACGACCATGTTGTTGGCGTCGCCCTTGCACCGGGCGACGGTGGCGGACCGCTTGTACCCAGCGTTGAGCAGTGCGCGGAGGTCTTCGTTCCCGTTGCCAGCCTTGCTGAAGATGGCGTCGAACTCATCAAACAGGATCGTGATCGGCGCGCTGCTGACCATGCGGAACAGCGCGGCCGGGCTTGCCGAGAACGTCATTTCCGGCGACTTGACCAGGTACTGGGCAACTTCCAGAACGCGGGTCTTACCTGATCCGGGTTCAGCGGATGACAGCACCAGCCGCGGCGTGACGTAGAACTGCTCCACAGCCCATGTGTGGGCGTACCAGAGCGCCAGCATCGGCGCGCAGTGCTCATGTGGGAACGCCGAGAACCGAGACAGGAACTCCCGCACGTCGTCCAGCACCTGTGCGCCGTCGAGCTGTCGAGCGGTGCCCGTGGTGGTGTCGGGGGTCAGCAGTCGCAGCCCCGGCCGTTCAGCCTCGCTGTGGTGCGTCGCCGTGGTGCCGGTGGTGGTGCTCATGCCGTCTTCCTTCCGGGCCTGGTGCTCGACGGTCTCCCAGGTGACGAGCGGCGAACCTGGGTCGGTGGAGTGCGGTACGTGGCCGTTCACGCGGCCACCGCCAACGACGTGGTGCCGTCGTGACGGACACAGCGCACCCACGACGTGTCGGGAAGGCGAGCGGCCAACTCGTCGGCCAACGGGTGGACGAACCGCACGAGCGTGGTGCAACCGAGGTGTCCGCACGGGAGGTCGCTGACGAGCTTTCGCTTGGCGGACAGGCAGAACGGCTGGTGTCCGACGATGTGCGGGAGTTGATCCGGCGCGGTGGCGACAGCCCGTGCACGCTCGCGGTGACCGACCTGGGCGTCGGCCCAGTCCGCGGCCACACGTTGAGCGATGGCGTGCGCCGTGGACTCCTCCAGGCGAGCTAGCGCAGCCAGCACCACGGCTGCGGGCTTGCGCGGGTCGGAGTCGGCCAGCGCGATCCACTCCGGGCTACCGGCCAACGGGATGAGGCTGTGCGGGCCGGTGAGCGGTCGGCGCGGTGCGGCGGCATGGGCACGGCGCAACAGCGGTTCGGCCCACCGGCGGACGGCGTCGAGGTCGAACCTCGGCGCGCGGTTCCACGGGCGGACGGCGTCCGGGTCGCAGAATGGACGTCGAGCACGAGCGGGAGAGACGTTGCTCATGACACCTCTTTGGTGACTGTCAGTAACGACAGGTGGACGTGCGAGGGGAGGCGAACGACGCGTGAGGTGGTTCGCCGAGAAGTTGCTGAGGCAGTGGCGGGGAGTTAGGTCGCCGTGATCGAGTTAGGTTCCTAACTCGCCGTGCCCACTGGCGTGATCATGTGCGTGAGCTGGAGTTAGTTAGCCGATGAGCCGGGTTAGGTCCCGCCGTGGAAGCCCTGTTCAGAGGCGGTTTCGAGGTCCGCGGACTGAGTCGCGGGACCTAACCCGGTGCCGTGACGGCTAGTCCTCGTCGTCCAGGTCGCGGGTGGCGCGCTTGGCCAGCGCTTCACGCACGGTGACCGGATCGACGGGGTAGCGGTTGCCGGTCGAGGGCACCTTGACGCCCTCGGCGGCCAGCAGCTCGCGCAGGTGCTTGCCGTTGAGCTTGCGGTACGGAGCCCAGTCGGGTGCGAGCTTGGCCAGCAGCGCGGGCACGTCGGCCACCGGTACCACGTCGTGTCCCAGTACCTCGGACACGTCCTCCAACATGTCGCGGGGAGCCGGCGGCGCGGCGCGCTCCGGGGTGCCGACGACCACGGCGGGGTGGACCTTGGTCATGGCACGCTCGATGACCTCGGTCGCCGCGTCCCACCCGGTGTCGTCGTTGACCTGGATGAAGAACCACTTCAGTACCTCGAACCGCTCGGCGGTCGCGCCGGTGAGGATCGACGTCCCCCGGTCCTTGCCCGCGCGCAGCTCGGTCGCCCGGATACCGGCCTGGAACGACCCGTCGCCGAGGAAGCCGTCATTGCTGCGCCACGACTTCACCGCGAAGCAGGCGTTGAGCTGGACCAACTCCACGATCTTCGGCGGGATGGCGTCCGCTCGTGACGACTGGGTATCGAAGCCGAGGATGATGCCGGTCTTGCGGGCACGGCGCAGGGTCTGCACCGCCAGTTCCGCGGCTTCCTCGCCCTGGGCGCTGCCGAACAGCTCGTGGCACTCGCTGAACAGCGCCACGATCGGCCGTAGGTCCGGGTACTTCTCGGCGAGTCCGCGCGTGACCTTCTTCGCACCCAACTCGGCAAGCCGCGCCTCACGGCGTCCGACCTCGTCGTACAGCTCCCGCAACGACTCCACCGCCGAGTCCACAACGGACGCGTTAGTGCCGCGCTCGTAGCGAGCCAGACGGGGCTGGTAGGCGTCGAAGTCACCGTTGCCCGCGAACACGAACACCCACAGTTCGGCCAACGGGTCCAGGGCCGCGCCGAGCATGAGCACGCGGGCCGCGTTGGACTTGCCCTGACCCATCATCCCGCCGAACACCACGTTCGAGGAGACCAGCGGCGGCGCGACGACGTCACCACGCTGGGACACACCCAGCGGCACGCCGATGAACACATCGGCAGTACCGGCGTTGAGCAGCGGATACGCGGGTGCGGGCTTGGTGGACAGACCGGGGTCGGCAACCCACAGGTCCACGAACCCCGCGCGCTCAGCCGCGTTGGGCCAGACCTCCATCGGATCGCGGTGCAGGTTGCGCGCCAACACGTCCCGCTTGTCGCTGATCATGTCCGGGGTCACGCCGAGCGGCAGGGAGAACGTGGCCTGGTAGCCGCGCTGGTTGACCCGCACCGGCGGGGTGGCGAACTCCACCGTCCAGCCTGCCTTGATGGCCTTGTTCAGCGCCGGAATGCCCAGGTGCACAAGGGCTTCGCCGATACCGCCGGGGGTGACGACGCGGTGCGTCTCCTCCCGCTGAGTCGGGGACATGGCCCACGCGGGCACGTCGGTGGCGGACGCTCCGGCGCGGTGTGCGGCCAGCAGCCACACGGCCGGAACGCCGATGATCGCGGCCTGTACGCCGAGCATGATCACGGTGCCGATGATGTCGCCGGTGGCGGTGACGAAGCCCCACCACTCCGACCACGTCCAGCCGCCTTCCCACAGGTGCACCGACACGCCCATCATCAGCAGCACCGCGAACAGCACGATCACGGCCAGCAGCACCGTGCGCACCAGCGCCAGAACCGTCCGGGGAGCGCCGGAGATCCGGTCCCGCCGGTCGGCTTTGGCCTGCCGCAACCGGTCCTGCCATTCGGCGATACCGGCCGCATCACCCTGCGCCCGTGCCGCCGCGATCCGCTCGCGGTAGTGGGCATAAGTCGCGGCCTGTACCGCGTGGGTCAGCCACTGCTCGTGTCCCCGGTACACCCGGTACCCGGTACGCATCACGGACTTCCCGAACGTCGCCGCCACGTCCCGCGCGACCTCGGTCCGCGTACGGGCGTCCGTGTCGGCAGCCCGCTGGCGAGCCAGCTCGGCCTCACGGTCGGCCGTCAGCAGCTCCCCGGCCACCGCCGTGTCCGCTTCCACCTCCGCACCGGGCGGGGTGGTACGGGTGGACTCGGCACGGCGCAGCGGCACCACGTTGCCCATGTCGTCATCCATCGGTTCGGGCGTGCTCATGCGGTCACCGCCTGACGGGGGTCGTCGTCACCGGGGTCGGTGTCGGTCGGGAACAGCGCGCGGTGAACCTCGACAGCCACTGCGGCCCGGATACGCAGGAACGTGCGGACCTGGGTTTGCGACGGACGCGCGGGAAGCTGCTTGGCGTCGATCGCGGCACGCACCTTCGCCGCGTACGTCGCAACCTTGTCCGTGATCTCCGCCGGGAGCGTTTCCGCACTACCGGACCCGTTCCGGCCGTTCCGCTCGTCACCCGAGCGTGGCGCGGGAAGCGCGGTCAGGTACTCGCTGATCTCGTCGGTCCAATCGTCTTCGAAGTCGGCGACGGGAAGACCGGGAACGGTGGTCGGCACCAGGCGGGCACGTCCCCACCGGCGCCGGTAGGCGACCAGGCCGGGCCGGTGCACGAGCGTGGCCGTGCCGTCTGCGGACAGCTCCGCCACCGCCTGGTCCAGCGCGGCACGGCGCACTGCCAGCACCCGACGAGCGGCCTGCCGGTCGAGCCGACGGGCGTCACGCTCGGCACGGGTACGACGCTTTCCGGCCGGGGACGCGGTGACGAGCTGGTGGACGATGACGCCACCGACTGACACCAGCGCCATGACCACACCGTGCGCCACGGTCGAGCCGTGCACGTAGTTCAGGACAGCGGCCACTGCGGCGAACACCCACGTACCGAGGTGCAGCCACCCGGTCGACCGGCCCGCACGCTGCGCCATCGGCACGGCGAACGCAAACGTCCACATCGCACCCTCGGAGAACAGCGGCAACAACGTCCCGACCGGCCCGAACACCTCACGGCCGTAGTCGGCCATCGCGGTCCACGCCAGCACCGCCGGAACCACGATCACCGGCACGAACAGCAGGTCGAGGGTGTGGGTACGCAGCCACCCGGTCAACGCCGTCCACTGGGCGGTCCGGCGGGCGCGGGCGGCATCCTTCCGAGCCTGCGAGCTTGGCCTCGGCCTCCTGATCGGCGCGACGCTGCTCGAACAACAGCGCCTGATCCGCACGGCGCTGCTCAGCGGCCACCACCTTGTCAGCGCGGCGGTTCTCGGCCCACGTGCTCATCGGGACACCCCCACGTGCGGCTGACGGGACGGACGGAGCGAACGCATCTCGGCGTGCCGGGAGCGGCTGAACAGCCGAGACACAGCCAGAGCGGTGACCAGCGCGGGAAGACCGAGGGCGAGAACCGCGGCGGCCGGGTCGTCGGTCTGGGTGATCAGCACCCACTGACCCACGCCGATCAGTCCGGCGGTCGCGACGAGCTTCCACATCGCGATCACTGCGACGAGAGCCAGCAGTGCAGCCAACAGCAGCAACGGGGCCGGAACGGTGGCGATCAGCTCACTCATCGTCGGCCACCCCCGCGCGCTGCCGCTCGGTGAGCCGGAACGAGTCCTTGAGGTAGGCCGGGGCGTTGTCCCACGACCGACCGGGGTACTTCTGGACGAACGCGGCGCGGGCGGCGGGTTCGACCACCGATGCCCCGGACGCCGGGTTGTGCGTTGTCGTCGTGCTCGACATGCTGGGATCTCCTGACCCGCCCTCTGGGCGGTGTTGGGGTAGGCCGGACCAGCGGGTTGGTTCTTGGCGGTTCCGGGCCGCTGGTCCGGGCGAACTCACTTGGCGTCGTCGGGCATGACCAGGTCGTAGACCTTGAGCAAGGTCTCGCGCGGGCTGGTGTCGTTCTCGGCGAGCAGTTCGTTGAACGCCTGCTTCACGCCCTGGGCGTCGCCGTTCTTGCTGGCGTTGAGGGCCTGGTTGACCTTGTCGTGGATGAAGCTCATGGCTGTCGTTCTCCTTGGTCAGGCGGTGTGCAGGTTGGTCGTGTCCAGGACGCGGCACGCGGTCGTGGCCAGGTGGCGCAGGTAGTCCGGGGTGGAGAGTTCGTCGCCGGTCTCGGCGCTCCACGCCAGATCGGAGGCGGCCAGTGCGGCGGTCAGGTCGCTCGGCGACGGGACGGCGGCGCTCACCTCGCGGGTGACGATGTCGCGGACCACGGCGGTCAGCGCGGCGAAGTCCACGCCGACCTGGCGGCCGTCCATGACGAGAAACCGGTGTGCCTGGCTGCCCAGGTCGTTCTGAGTCACCGCCATCACGACACCGCCACCACGGCCAGCGCAGCCGCCAACAGCACCGCACTGCACACAAGGGCGTCCACCGCCGCGCGGACCCGCCGGTACTTGGTCTTCACCCGCACCGAGAGCCGCACCACGTCCACGGCCTGAGCCGTCACCCCGGTCTGGCGGTCGAACTCGCCCAGCAGATCTGAAGGCTTCTCGGCGAACCCGGCCAGGTAGCCGAACCCGTAGCCGTCGTCCTTGCTCAACCACGGGCGCACCACGGTCAGCAGCACGACCACGCTGACCAGGGCCGGGGCCGTGGCAACCCACAACAGCAACTCGGCGGCCCAGGGCAGCGGGCGCGTGGTCAGCGCCACCACACCGGCCAGGAACCCACCGAACAACGGCAGCAGCGTTGCGGCCTTGGTGTCCGCCCGTCGCATCTGGTCGGCCACCTCGGACTGTGCCGACTCCACCCGCTTGGCTACACGCTCGGCAACCTCGGCCATCACGCAGCCTCCGCCAAGGTCGTGTCCGTAAGCGGGTTGTGGACGCGGAGGACTCGCACGATGCCGCCGAGCTTGCGCTCCGTGGTCCGCCGCTCCATCCGGTTGCGTGCCGGGCCGTCCAACAGTTCCAACATGGCCGCGGCCAACTCCGTTGACTCGTCGGCCAACTCGTCGGCAACGTCCCTGATCAGTGCGTCGATCGCGTCTTCCGTCAGCCCGTCCGGGCTGAACTGGTCGAAGTCCATCGGAGCTTCCTCCTGTGTGGTGGCCGCCACAGTGGCGACAGAGAGGAAGCTAACAGTTGAATGGTTAGCAGGTCAACTGTTAGGCCGAATTTACCTGATGACAGGGCTTCTACCTGCGCAAACGTCAGACCTCTCACTGTTAGGTAGCTGATATGCTGCTGGTCTGAGTCAAGCGATCCGGAGGCGGCATGACTGGCCAGAACCCACGCGTCTCGCGTGGCGAGTCCTTGCACCACCAGGTAGCGCGGAACATCAGGAACCAGATAGCGGCCGGTCTACTCCGCGACGGGCAGTCCTTGCCGTCTACGCGCGAGCTGGCCCAGCAGTGGGACGTCAGCGTCTTCACGATCAACGAAGCCATGAAGCTTCTCGCGAGCGAGAACGTGATCATCAGCAAGCCGCGGGCGGGACGCGTCGTCAACGCACCCGACCAGGCCGCCCACACCGACGTGCGGGTGCACACACCGCGCGTGCTGCTGGTCGGTGGGTACGCGGGCAGCGGCAAGACCGAACTTGGTCGAGTGCTGGCGCGCGAAACCGGGTGGTCGATGCTCGACAAGGACACCCTTACGCGTCCGGTTGTCGAAGCTGCTCTGGAGATTCTCGGGTGCTCGCCTCACGATCGAGAGTCGCCGGAGTACCTGTCACGCATTCGTCCGCGCGAGTACGAAGCGCTCATCAACGCGTTGACAGAGAACGTCCAATGCGGCAACAGCGCGATCGTCACAGCGCCGTTCATCAAGGAGTTCAAAGACCTTGCCTGGCTGAACCGAATTGAGGCGACCTGCAAGGACATGGGCGCGAAAGTGTCGCTTGTCTGGGTCTATTGCGACGCGGACACCATGCACACCTATATTCGGCACCGTGGAGCAGCACGCGACGCAGCCAAGCTCAGCAATTGGACTGACTACCTGTCCGCGATTGACGTCGACTTCCGTCCGCCGGTGGAACACTCCGTCATCGACAACAGCGCGTCTGGAGCACCTTTGCAGGACCAAGCGCGGGAGCTAGTCAAGACTGTGGCCGGTAACGGCTGACCCCGAAACCGCTGGTCCGAACGAACTGACCGCTGTTGCAGGAGGAGCGATGCAGGTACTCGTCAGCAGCGAGCCTGACGACGAAGTAGGCGCGGAGAAGTTGTCCAGCCTGAACGGCATCGAGGTATGCACCTATGACCCGAACGTCTCTGAGTTGACGGATGAGCAGGGCAAGTCCGAGATCCTGATTCCGCCGTACCGGAGCAGTCACCGTCCAATTCCACTGCTTGAACAGTTGCCCCACCTCCGCATGGTTCAGCTTCTATCGGCAGGCGTAGACGAATGGGCAGGGCGTATACCCGCTCATGTGATCTTGTCGAGTGCTCGCGGTGCCCATGCTGGCCCGGTATCTGAGTGGGTGCTGTCGGCAATTCTCGCACAATATCGACAGTGGCCGGCATTGGTAAGGTTTCAGGATGCGGAAGTGTGGGCGCACCGACGATTTGCCGCGGACACACTTGATGGCAAACGCGTTCTGATCGTAGGTGCTGGCAGCATCGGACTGGCCGTCGCTCGTAGGCTGGAAACGTTCAATGCAAGTTGCACGCTCGTTGCTAGTGTCGCTCGCGAAGGCATACACGGAGCTGTAGAGCTTCCGAGTCTGGTCCGGGGCCAACATGTAGTGGTGATCACTGCTCCGCTCACCGATAGAACCCGCGGCCTCGTAAATGCTGAGTTTCTCGCACGCATGGACGATGGCGCATTGGTTGTAAACGCAGGTCGCGGGCAAATAGTGGATACCATGGCCCTGGTCTTCGAGCTCCAGAGTGGGCGGTTGCGTGCCGCTCTAGATGTTACCGATCCTGAGCCTCTTCCGGCGGGGCATCCGTTGTGGAGCAGTCCTGGTGTAATAATTAGTCCTCACTCTGCCCGAACGGTCCCAGGTGTTAACGTTCTCTGCTACACGGTCGCCCTTGAGCAAGTTGCCGATTTCCTCGGTGGTCGTGTTCCGCTCAATGCTGTGCCAGGGAAATCGACATGAGTGGGTATAGAGTTGTATCGGAAAGTGCTTCTCGTATCAGGGTTATTTCCTAACCTTGCAATGCAGGGCACTCAACGGGTATTGATGATGTTCTCCTAGCGTGCCTCGATGGCCGGTAGACTATCCGCGTGCACGAGGGTTCCCCAGTCCTCACCGAGCAACTGAATGCCCGCTAGTGCAAATTGTGGTGACCACCAGAACTCGTGCTGCGATAGAGCGCTCATTGCAATGATGCAGTCAGTGAAGTTTGCCCGGTCGATAGAGTTTGGTTCGAGACGTCGCAATGCTCCCAAAAACTGCGCTGATCGGAATGTTATCGCGTCCCAAAACTCCGCCCTGTTGAAAAGTGCACCCCTGATAAATTTTGCGCCTTCGAAGATTGCTTTACCTGGAAAGGATGAGGAGCTGAAGTCTGCTGTGCGCCAAAACTCGGCTTGCTTGAAGAGCGTGTCATTCATAAAAGCGCAGGCAACAAACGATGTTCCGGCGCGGAACATGGCCCTAGAAAATATGCTATCGCGTGCGAATGTAGTATTCCAGAAGTGGGCTGACCCTAGGAATTTTGCTTCGTAGAAGACGACTTCGTTGATGAAGGTGCTCTTTGCGAAGGTGGCAGATCCTGAAAAGTTTGTTTCGATGAATTCAGCTCGTCCGCCAAAAGTGGCCGTCGAAAAGTTTACTTCTCTAGCGAACTTTGTCGATGTGAAAGTAATCTCGTCTTGAAAGTGGGCTTTTCGAAATGTCGAAATATCGTCGAAGCTTGCATCCAAAAATGAAGTCGATCTTTGCATGATGACCTCTTCGAAGTCT
The DNA here is from genome assembly GCF_009769385.1 of Saccharothrix deserti. Classification (GTDB taxonomy): domain Bacteria; phylum Actinomycetota; class Actinomycetes; order Mycobacteriales; family Pseudonocardiaceae; genus Actinosynnema; species Actinosynnema deserti. The sequence goes on along the minus strand of NZ_VKAB01000008.1, from coordinate 401,620 downwards.
GCGAATCCTTTGAAGGTCGCACCTTCGAAGGTGCTTTCTCCTTGAAAGTCGGATTTGTCAAATCTGACACTTTGCTGAAAATTTGCTCTAGTGAAGTCTGCTGATTTCGTAAACGTGCATTCCCTTGCATCGGTGTTGCCGACAAGGGTGGCGAATGATAGATCTATGGGGCCAATCACGCAGTTGGTAAGGTCAAAATCGGCAAGCCTTGCTCCCGTCAGGTTTACCTGTAGTGGTCCCCAGTACGTCTCGATCCGACTGGCATCCAAATGCGTTGAAAGGATGCTTTGGGCGGCCAGGCGAACTTGGTGCTCTTCTGCTTGCGATCGTTCGGGTAGTGGTTCAGCTTCTCCTTTTCCTTCGGTTTCGCTAGATTCGAGGACAACGTCGCTTGAAGTTGACATTCGCAAGTACGCGCATACAACCTCGATGACTGTCGCTCGCTGGCCAGGGGAGTCTTGGGCCAATCTTTTCAGGGCGTATAGGCCGCCCAGACGTACGGCGGCTTTGTCGCTACCAAGTTGTTCAATGGCTTTAGTGTAGAGTTCGGTGACGCGTTTTTCTGTCGCATCGTGCTGAACGTCTTGATTGGATGCCTCCGTTGAACGTTGGCGTCGAAATGCCAATAGTAGAGCAAGGGCTGCTCCTACGCCTCCTGCGGCGGTCAACGCAATTCGGGTAGATTCTGCTTGCGTCTTGATTCGCTCAAGATCTGGTAGGGTGCGTGCCTGATGCCAAAGCCAGACACCGGTACTAATTCCTGCGAGGATTACTACTGCCCCTGAGGAGGCAACCCACCACCAGCGCAGTGGTCTAAGTTGAATCTTATCAGGGGTACTAGCTTTGCTTGAATTCTGCTTCCGTCGCAATCGTTCTCTCCTCACGGTGGGTTCGCTTGCTATGAGAGTGCAGGTGCTCGAAGTCGAGTGAGGCGAGGACACGGGTGACCTGTGAACGGAGCACCCGTGAGGTTAAGAGGCTTGCAATCGAGAGGCCCGCTCGTTAGCAGGTCGCCGACTGCTCCAACGGTGCGACCAGCGGCATCTCGTCTCAGGTTTCCGCTCTGGGGCGTCGTCCTGATCCTTTGCCGACTCGGGCGGCGTCGTGTCATACACGCCTCGGTGGGGCCATGTCGAGCATCGGACGACAGTAGGCGTCTCCGAGCTAGTTCGGCAGGCGACACGCACTGGCGGCTAGCCGTCTCTGGGACCGGTAACTTCGGTAACTTCGGTAACCGCGCTGGTCAGAGGCTTGTGGATCGGTAACCAACCAAGATCAGGTTACCGATCGAAAGGTAACCGAGGATCGGCGCGGAGGCCAGTTCGGTGGTCGAACGGGAAGTGGACGCGGTCGCCGTTCGGGCGGCGCGATTGCGCATCCGAGTAGACCGTGACGACACTCCGCTGGAGCCGCGGGCGACACGCGTTGAGGCGGCACGCCTGTGGCCGTCTCTGGAATCGGTAACTTTGGTAACCTTGGTAACCGTGCAGGTCAGGGGCTTGCCGAAAGGTAACCGACCAAGATCAGGTTACCGATTGAGTGGTAACCCGGCGGGTCTGCGGCAGCGATGCGACATCGTCTCGTCCTCCTGGCCGTAGCGCTTTGCTGTCGGCTGTGGAGACCTTCCTGCACTTCTGTTTGCGTAGAGCATTGGTCCAGTAGGTGGCGTCAGCTGCGTCGGCTGGTTACCGTTCCATCGGTAACCTGGTCTTGCTCGGTTACCTTTTCGCAAGCCTTCGAACTGCGCGGTTACCGCAGTTACCGAAGTTACCGATGTCCGAAGAGGGCAGTGGCGGACGTGACCGACTGCCGAGATTGGTCTGCTTTCGCCTGTGCCTCGTGTCGGTCGGCTGGCTTCGCACCGCGGACAGCGCCCAGGCGGCCCGGTTACCTTTTGATCGGTAACCTGATCTTGGTCGGTTACCTTTTGCCACGCCTCTGACCTGCATGGTTACCGCAGTTACCGAAGTTACCGATCTCGGAGACGGCCACGTGCGGCTACGGCAGCGGGCTTCTCAGCGTGCCCTCAGTGGGTCGCAGACGGGCGAACACGGCGGGGTGGAGTGAACGGCGGCCCGTAGCGCGCTGTCAGGTGCCCGTGGCGTGGCCCGGGGAGTCGCTGAGGGCCGTCTGTGCCGGATACGTACCGAAATGACGATGCCGAGAGTCGTAAGCGCTGGTCAGAGCGGTTCGTACGGGACTCTGGGGATCAGTCGCCAGCAGGTTCAGAATTTGGGTCGTCAAAGGATTCGGATCCTCCGTCAAAAATCAAAATGCGGTGCCAAGTACCCTCGCGACCTTCGATGGCTGTGTGCTCAAAAGAGGATCTCCACCCGGCGGGCCATAACGATAATGACGACATGCTCGGAGAATGACGGAATATCGCTTCCTTGAACCGGGCTTTTCCGGTAAATGTCGCGTTGTCGAATCCTGCGTCTCCCGTGAATGTCACGTCGTCGAACTCTGCGTTTGCGGCGAATTTCGCTCCGTTAAACCAAGCGTCCCCCTTGAACGTCGCGTTGTCGAACTCTGCGTACCCCGTGAATGTCGCGTCGCGGAACCCTGCGTTTGCGGCGAATTTCGCTCCCTCGAACCGGGCCTCCTCGGCGAAAGTCGCTCCGTTGAACCCTGCATACCGAGTGAATTTCGCTCCGTTGAACCGGGCGTGCCCAGTGAATATCACCCCGTCAAACCCTGCGTGCCCAGTGAAGGTTGCCTGGTGGAACGTCGCATTGTGTAGTAGGCAGCCCTCCATATCCCAGTCGATAAGGACTGCCGCGGTGAGATCAAGGTCGATGTCTGTCCAGAAGGTCGTCACGGGGTGGTCGGCATCATCGCCGGGGCTTAGATGGGTGGTGAGGATGCGTTGGGCGGTTAGCCGGACCTCGCGTTCCTGGACTTGTTCGCGGTGCTCGTCGCGTACGGCCCGGTCGGTGTTGGCGTCTGGGGGGTCGCCGGGGAGTTCGAAGGGGGCGCGGAGGTAGGCGCAGAGCATGTTGACCACGGTCTGGCGCAGGATGCGGTTATCGGGGTGGTCCTGTGCGAGGCGTTCCAGGGCGTACAGGCCACCGTGACGGACGGGGGCCTTGTCCGACCCGAGCTGCTCCACCGACTTGGCGTACAGGTCGGTGATCCGGCGGGCCTCGGCGTCGCGTTCGGTCGTGGCCGCGACGCGTTCGGCGTGCTGACGGGCGTGCTCGGCGGTCTCGCGTTGTAATTCGTAGGCGCGGGCTACGTCAGCTTGGTCGCGTTCCTTCTGCACCAGTCCGATTTCGGTGGCGTGCTGGCGTCGCCACGCAAGGTACAGCGCGAAGATGCCACCGCCTCCGACCCCGATGCTCAACCCGGTGCGCAAGGCGTTGAACCGCGCGTTCACCAGCTCCGCGCCGGACAGGCCTGCGGTGCCGGCCCACCACAGCACCACCACCAGGCCGATCGTGGCTGTGGCGATCAGGACGGCCACGGTCGCGATCACCCTGCGCGGCATCGGCTCCAACGGTGCGCGTGACGCGGTCGGCGCCGGCAGCGGTACGGGTGAGCGAACAGCGGACTGGTCGCCGGGTGTGGGACGGGGTAACGGCGCGGGAGTGGAACGGTCCTCGGGCATGTCCGAATCATCGCGGGTCTACGTGGCTCCGTTCCCACGTGCGCCAGCCGGCCCGGTCGGCTTGCTGGGAAGGGGTTCCAGGCGGTGCCTGTACCGAGTGTGTACCGAAGTGGCCGTGCCGAGAGCTGTAAGCACTGGTCAGGAGTAGTCCTCGTGGGACTCTGTAAATCCGTCGCGAAAGCTACAGAGGTTCGAATCCTCTACCCGCCACACGAAACGCAAACCCCTGCTCGCAGAATGCGCGAGCAGGGGTTTCGCGTTGTGTCCCCTGGGGGTGCGACCCCCCAGACCCCGCCCGGAGGGCTCTGCCCCCGGACCCCCGTTCGTAAGTGGTCACCTCGCGCTGTCGCGCATCGTTGGGTCTCGGGGGGAGGAGTGGGTTTGAGCGGCGCGCGGGTGCGTGACTGCGGTAGGGCGTGGTCCCGTGGCCTGTGACGTAGGTGAGGCCGACGCGCAAGCGCTTCCTCTCGCTTGCGTGTCGGCCTCGCGATGCAGCATAACCCATATCGAACGTCTGTTCGAGGGTTAAGTGATCGCGGCTCTTCCCGCTTCGGTCAGCTCCGCGTCCGTGCGCTCGTCCAGACCCACCGCTCGGCGAGCCCGCAACAGTCCCGCGCGCACCAGGTCGTGCGTGACCGTCTGGTCGCAGCACGGCAACCCGTCGACGTACAGGTCCGGCTCGCGTCCCCCGGACAGTTGACCCCGACCAGCCGCAACGGCGCGGAGCATGGCTTTGGCGCGACCGGACAGCTCCCTGACAACGGTCATGGCGACCCCCTCGCCCGTCCTTCCCATCCCTGCTTCCCTCGTCTTGTAGGAGGTCTCGACCCGCACCTTGAGTACCCCGCCGCGGCGACTTCACTCGGGTGGACGACGTCGCTCCCACTCTCCTCTTAGGACCTGTTCGGACCACGACGCCACGCCGACCGGTTGCGCTGTTCAGCCCAACCGAACTACCCGTGACCGGTCGGCGCTCCGATCGGCCCGCTGCCGCCCGTTCGTCGGGGCCGCCACGAGGCGCGGACGTCCCGCGAGGAACTCGTCCACGTCTGAGAGCGCCAGAGCCCCACGGCTAGCGGGCCGGGCGGCGTTGCCAGGTCGTCCACAGTGGCCGGTAGCCGTGGGAGTACCAGAACGGCGTGGACAGCGGGTTGGGCAGGGCGTGGTGCAACAGCGTCACGCCGACGCCCGCCGCGTCCAGCAGATCGTGCGCGTGATCGGCCAACGCCGCCCCGATACCGCCGCCACGCGCGTCCTCCCGCACGCCGAGCAGCCCGATGTAGGCCACCGGCCGCACGCGCGTCCGCCCGGCGATCCAGTCCGAGTGCCCCGGCAGGTCGTAGTACAGGAACCCGACGACCTCGCCCTCGCTCTCCGCCAGCCACGCGCACGGCTCCGCGCGGTCGAGCAACTCGGCGATGTGCTCACGCAGCCGCTCCGCACTGGACGGCCGGGGGTTGACCATGCCGAACCGGCTGTCGAACCGCACCGTCTCCAGGTTCAGTTGCACCGCGACGTCGAGATCGGCCGACGTCAGCGGTCGGATCTTCACCGTCGAACCGCCGTCGTGCCCACGTCCGGGCAGCCGGGCGGCGGTTACCAGCAGCGGCGCGAAACCGTGCCGCACCAGCGTGTCGGCGGCCTCGACGGCACGGCTGGGCACGGTCACCAGCGCGGCGGTCTCGTGGTCGCCGGTGCCGGTCAACGCCCAGTGGCGCAACTGGCTGTCCAGGTCGGCGTCGGGGTGCCACTTCAGGGAGTGCGTGCGCAACGCGCCCCACGTGGCGTTCAAGGCGTCCTCGGACAGCTCCGAAAACGAGTACGGGTCGTTCACGCGCGGGAATTCGGGCAGCAACGAGTCCACAACCGAACTTAACCCGATCGGAACGTACATTGCCCGCCGTGGAGCTGTACGTGGTCGACGCGTTCACGGACCGGGCGTTCGCGGGCAACCCGGCGGGGGTGGTGCTGCTGGACGGGCCGGTGGACGACGCCTGGATGCAGGCCGTCGCGGCCGAGATGAAGCACGCCGAGACCGCGTTCGTGCGGGTCGACTGCCCGGACCCGCTGCCGCTGCGCTGGTTCACCCCGGTCGCGGAGGTCGACCTGTGCGGCCACGCCACCCTGGCCACCGCGCACGTGCTCGGCGGCAGCCGCGGCTTCGGCACCCGCAGCGGCGTGCTCACCTGCACGGCCGAGGACGGCTGGGTGGAGATGGACTTCCCGGCCGACCCGGCGGAGCCGATCGGGATGACGACGACGTTGCGCGCGGGTCTTCCGGGTGTGACGGTGCGGGCCGTCGCACAGGGCGTGTCCGACGTCCTGGTCGAGGCCGCCTCCGCCGACGAGGTCCGCGATCTCCGCCCGGACTTCGACGCGCTGGCCGAGGTGCCCGGACGCGGTGTGATCGTCACCGCACCCGGCGACCGTCCCGGACTCGACGTGGTGAGCCGGTGCTTCTACCCCACCTACGGAGTCCCGGAGGATCCCGTAACCGGTTCCGCGCACTGCACGATCGCCTCCTGGTGGACGCCCCGGCTCGGCCGCGCCGACCTGCTGGCCGAGCAGGCCTCGGCCCGTGGCGGGCTGGTCCGGACCACTCTCGACCAAGATCGGGTACGCCTCGCCGGGCAGGCCGTGACGGTGATCCGCGGACGCCTGATCGTGTGAGCCGATCTGTTACTTCTGGTGGCAATCCGCTACACGACCTGCCATTTCATCGCCCGACCGGGGTACATTGGCACCCTTGGAAGGGGTCCTGGTTGCTGTTCGGGACCCCTCAGTCACGCCAGGAGCCCGTAGGCCGCGACCCGGCCCACCGCGACACGGCCGACGAGGAGGCTGGATGTCCGACCACGCGTCGGCCACGGTGCCCAACGCGCCGACCCGGTCCACGAACCGCGCGTTCAGCGTGTTCGCGTACCTGCTCCTCGCCGCGGGCGGCCTGTCCGCGTTCCTCGTCGGCTCGTGGCTGCCCGACACCGAAGCGGACGCCGGACTGCTGTGGACCGGACCGCTGCTCGTGGTCGGGTTCCTGCTCGCCGAGCAACTGGCCATCAACGTCGACGTGCGCAGCGGAGTGGCCTGGACCATCTCGTTCACCGAGATCCCGCTCGTGCTCGGTCTGCTCGTGGCGCCGTTCGAGGTCGTGCTGGCCGCGCACGTGGTCGCCGGCGTCGGCACCCTGCTCGGCCGCCGCGTGCTCGACCGCGCCGTCTACAACGCGGGCCTGATGTTCATGGAGATCTCGGTGGCCTTCGCGGTCGCCGAGTGGGTCAAGCGGTTCCTGGGCTCGCAAGGCCCGTTCTGGGCGGGCGCGTTCGTCGGCACCATCGCGGTGCCGCTGCTGGCCAGCGTGCTCGGCCTGACCGCGCTGCGGATCATGGGCAAGGGCATGCGGGTCGCGCCGAGCCTGCGCCTGGTGCTCCAGACCCTCGTGGTGGCCCTGCTGAACACCTCCGCGGGCCTGGCCGGCTACGAGATCGCCGACAAGGCGCCGTGGGGCGGCCTGCTGATCGGCCTGGTCTTCCTCGGCATCACCGCCATCTACCTGGCCTACTCGGGCCTCCTGCGCGAGCAGCGCGACCTGGAGGCGTTGAGCGAGGTCTCGTTGCGCGTGGCGCGGTCCGGCAGGCACGCCACCGGACCGCGCGGCACCACCCCGGACGACGAGGACACCGGCGCCGAGGACGACGAGTGGCAGCTCATCGCCGAACGCATCCGCGAGCAGCTCAACGCCAACCGCGTCGTGCTGCGGCTGCGCACCGACCCGCAGGCGCCGATGCGCACGCTGGTCGCGGGCGAGCCGCTGCCGCCGGGCATGCGCCGCGACGACCCGCGCGTGCTGCGCGAGGACGCCATGCTCCAACTGCCCGGCGCGCAGGTGCGGTACTTCCGCATCGTGGACGCGGGCGAAGAGGTCTCCGAGGCCCTGTCCCGCCGTGACGCGCAGGAAGCGCTGGTCGTGCCGCTGCGCGGGGCGACCCAGCTGCTCGGCGCGGTCGAGGTGCACGACCGGCTCAGCCGGTGGCGCGGCTTCGGCAAGGCCGACATCCAGCTCCTGCGCACCCTGGCGAGCCACCTGTCCACGGCGGTGGACAACCGGCGGCTGCTCGCCCGGCTGCGCCACGACGCCTACCACGACCCGCTGACCGGCCTGCTCAACCGGCCCGGCTTCCGCGAGGCCGCGAGCGAGCCGATGCGCCAGGCCGACACGGCCGTGGTGGTCCGCATCGACCTCGACGTGCTGTCCACCGTCTCCGACGCGCTCGGCCAGGCGTGGGGCAACCGGATGGTGGTCGCCGCCGGACGGCGGCTGCGCGACGAACTCGGGCCCGAGGTGCCGCTGGCCCGGCTGGAGGGCGGCGCGTTCGCCGCGCTGCTGCTGGACCGGCAGGCCGAGCGGATCCAGGAGATCGCCGAACGGCTGCGCGCCGCGCTGTCCGTGCCGTACCCGGTCGACCGGCTCACCGTCGAGGCGGGCGCGGTCGTCGGCTGGGCCACCACGGCCGACTGCGAGATCGAGGAGCCCGACCCCGACGGGCTGCTGCAGCGCGCCGACGTGGCGGTCCGCGCGACCAGCGAGAACGAGCCGCTGCGCCAGTACGCGCCGAGCATGGGCCAGATCTTCCTGCGCCGCTTCCAGCTGGTCACCCAGTTCCGGTCGGCGTTGGAGAACGGCCAGATCTCGGTGCACTACCAGCCGAAGGTCGCGCTGCCGAGCCGCCAGGTGGTCGGCGCGGAGGCGTTGGTGCGCTGGAAGCACCCCGAGTTCGGCCGGGTGACCCCGGACGAGTTCGTGCCCGCCGTGGAGGCCACCGGTCTGGTCGACGTGCTCACCGACTTCGTCATGGAAAAGGCGCTGGAACGGGTGCGCCGCTGGATCGACCGCGGGCTGCGGATGTCCATCGCGGTGAACCTGTCCGTGCGGACGCTGGCCGACGAGGAGTTCCCGGACCGGGTGGCGGCCGCGCTGGCACGCCACGAGGTGCCGCCGGAGCTCCTCACGTTCGAGCTGACCGAGTCCGGCGTGATGGCCGACCCGGAGCGCGCGCTACCCGTGCTGCGGCGGCTGCACGCGATGGGCGTCGTGCTCGCCGTGGACGACTTCGGCACCGGCTACTCGTCGCTGGCCTACCTCAGGCAGCTGCCCGTGGACGAGGTCAAGATCGACAAGAGCTTCGTGCTCGGCATGGGCACCGATCTCGGCGACATGGCGGTGGTTCGCTCGATCGTGGAACTCGGCCACTCGTTGGGGCTCACGGTCGTCGCCGAGGGTGTCGAGGACGACGCCGCGCGCGATCAACTCGTCGGCATGGGCTGCGACGTGGCGCAGGGCTACCTGATCTCCCGGCCGCTGTCCGAGGACCGCTTCGAGGCGTGGCTGCGGGCACGGACCGTGCAGGTCAGGGGTGCTCGCGATGAGACGGTGCTCACCTTGGTCCACTGAGGGGGCACCCCGATTTCCATCCCGTGGCGGCTCTGTTGTAGAGTTCTCCTCGCTGCAAGAGCAACAGCAAGGCCCCTTTAGCTCAGTCGGCAGAGCGTCTCCATGGTAAGGAGAAGGTCTACGGTTCGATTCCGTAAAGGGGCTCAACAACTGGCCGCGGTGCTCATGCATCGCGGCTGCGTTGTCTAAGCGGTGTAGCTCAGTTGGTAGAGCAAGCGGCTCATAATCGCTGTGTCGCCGGTTCAAGTCCGGCCACCGCTACTCAGCTAGATCCCCGCCAGGCGGTAAGCCCGCACTGGGGAATCGGGGCAAACGAGCTCTAGAAAGGCAAGGACCGTGGCTGCAACCGACGTACGCCCCAAGATCACCCTCGCGTGCGAGGAGTGCAAGCACCGGAACTACATCACCAGGAAGAACCGGCGCAACGACCCGGACCGCCTGGAGATCAAGAAGTTCTGCCCGAACTGCAAGACCCACCGGGCGCACAAGGAAACCCGCTGAGCCGGTAGTTCGAGCACAGCACGCGCAGTCGTCCGACGAGGCCCGTCCCGGAACCCGGGGCGGGCCTCGTCGCGTATAACCTGCTCACCGTGCCTCTCGACCAGTCGTACATCGGACGTACGTACCCACCCTCACCGCCCTACGAAGTCGGCCGCGAGAAGATCCGCGAGTTCGCCGACGCGGTCGGTGAGACCAGCCCGGTGCACCGCGACCCCGAGGCCGCCCGCGCGGCCGGGTACAAGGACGTCATCGCGCCACCCACGTTCGCGATCATCGTGTCCCTGAAGGCGAACGACGTGCTGATCGAGGACCCCGACCTGGGCCTGGACTACAGCCGCGTGGTGCACGGCGACCAGACGTTCGTCCACCACCGCCCGATCACGGCGGGCGACCGGCTCACCGTGGTGCTGCACGTGGACGGCATCACGTCGCGAATGGGCAACGACATGCTGGCGATCCGGGCCGAGGTGAGCACCGAGGACGGTGAGCAGGTGACGACCGGGCGTTGCACGCTCGTGGTGCGGGGGGAGGACGCGTGATCCGCGCATCGGAGGTCTCCGTCGGCGACGAGCTGCCGCCGCTGTCGCTGCGCATCACCCGCGCCGACCTGGTCCGGTACGCGGGCGCGTCCGGCGATTTCAACCCGATCCACTGGAGCGAGCGGTTCGCCCACGAGGTCGGCCTGCCCGGCGTGATCGCGCACGGGATGCTCACCATGGGCATGGCCGGCCGGATCGTCACCGAGTGGGCGGGCGACCCCGGCGCCGTCGTGGAGTACGGCGTGCGGTTCGGCAGGCCCGTTCCGGTGCCTGACGACGACGAGGGCGCGTTGGTGGAGGTCACCGGGAAGGTGACCAAGGTCCTGGAGGACGGGACGTTCAAGGTCAACGTGACGGCCTCGTTCGAGGGCAAGTCCGTGCTCGGCGGCGCGTCCGCCCGAGTCCGGCTGCCCTAGGGGCCTGGAGCACCCGCCCCCGGAACCGTCCTCAGCGCCCTCAGAACCCGCCCTCAGAACCCGCACAGGGCGCTGGTGTGCGCGCCGGTGGCCGTGGCCGAGCGGCGTACCGCTTCGGCCACGCTCACCTCGCACGCCACGTCACCGCCCTCCGGCCCGATGGTCACGGTGAGCACACCGTGATCGGGTTCCCCGGAGCGACGAACTCCACTCGCCACGGGAGTGACGTCAGCTGCTCCTGGCGCAGCTCTTCGCCGTGGAAGGTCGAGTAGGTCACGGTGGCTCGCGCCGCCGTGCCGGTGACCTGGTAGACGACCCGGACCGGTGGCTCCGGGGCCGTGGTCCACAGGACGAGCGCGAGCGCGCCCACCACGAGCGCCACCGAGGCCACGATCACGAGCCACCTGCGGCCCGGACGCTCGGGCAGGTCGGACTCCGTCATGCGCTGCGCTCCTCGGGTGAAGATCCGTACGACTGAATGGTCCATCGGTGTAGTTCTACCGACGGTTACTCGGATCACCCAAAGGGGTTACGGAGGGTTAGAAGTCCGAGCAGTTCACGGTGGCGTACTCACCGGTGCCGGTGGCGGTCTTCTTCTCGACGCCGTCCACGGTGATCTTGCACGTCACGGTCCCACCCTCGGCGCCGGTCATCACGGTCAGCGTCCCGCCGCTGAGGAAGCCCTCGACCTTGAACTCCTTGGTCCACGGGAACGAGGTCAGCTCCTCGTCGCTGGTGGCGGAGCCGCTGTCGCTGAACGTGGTGTAGGAGACGGTCGCGACCGGGGCGTCGCTGGTGACCTCGTACACCAGCACGGACTCCCTGCCGGCCCCGGCCTCCAGGTTGTCGAGCGCGTCGGAGGCCTCGGATGCGGCCTTGCCGAACACCGCCGCCCACAGGATGCAGATGACGAGACCGACGGCGGACAGCGCGATGCCCGCGACGGCGAGCCCCTTGTCGTTCGCCTGGCCGCGGGCGGCCTTGGCCAGCCCCAGCCCGCCGAGGACCAGGCCGAGGACGACCAGCGGCCACGCGATGACGCCGACGAGCGGGATGAAGCTGAAGAGCAGACCCACGAGGCCGAGCACGAACCCGGCGGTGCCGAGGCCGTTCCGGGGCGGCGTCGGCACGGGCGGCGGGTACTGCCGCGTCATCGGCGGCTGGGGGTAGGACATGGGATCTCCTCGTGCGGGCGGCTCGTGGCGTGAGCCGGACCTCGTGAAGATCGTTTCGATCCGCGTCGTAGTTACCGGACGTAATCGAACTGTGTCCAGATGCAACGAAAGGCATCCCGATCGGGATGCCTTTCGCCACCTGCAGTGGGTGTTTGCTACTTCACCTCGGCCAGCAGCTCGGCCATCCGGGTCACGCCGGTCTTCAGGTCGTCGTCGCCCAACGCGTACGAGAGCCGCAGGTAGCCGGGCGTGCCGAACGCCTCACCGGGCACCACGGCCACCTCGGCGTGCTCCAGGATCAGCGCCGCCAGCTGCACCGTGTCGGCGATCGTCACACCGCGCAGTTCCTTGCCGATCAGCGCCTTCACCGACGGGTACACGTAGAACGCGCCCTTCGGGGTCGGGCACTCCACGCCGGGGATCGCGGACAGCAGGTCGACGATCGTGCGCCGCCGCCGGTCGAACGCCTCGCGCATCTCGTGCGCCGCGTCCAACGGCCCGGACACGGCCTCCAGCGCGGCCCGCTGCGACACGTTCGCCACGTTCGAGGTCAGGTGCGACTGGAGGTTCGCGGCGGCCTTCACCACGTCCGTCGGGCCGATCAGCCAGCCGACCCGCCAACCCGTCATCGCGTACGTCTTCGCCACGCCGTTGAGCACGATCGTCCGGTCCGCCATCGCGGGCACGGCCACCGGCAGCGACACCGACTCGGCGCCGTCGTACACCAGGTGCTCGTAGATCTCGTCGGTGATCACCCACAGGCCGTGCTCGAGCGCCCACTCGCCGATCGCGGTGATCTGCTCGCGGGTGTAGACCGAGCCGGTCGGGTTCGACGGCGAGCACAGCAGCAGCACCTTGGTCTTCGGCGTGCGCGCCGCCTCGAGCTGCTCCACCGTCACCAGGTAGTCGGTCGACTCGTCCGCCGTGACCTGCACCGGCACGCCGCCCGCGAGCGTGATGGCCTCGGGGTAGGTGGTCCAGTACGGCGCGGGGAGCAGGACCTCGTCGCCCGGGTCCACGATCGTCGCGAACGCCTGGTAGACGGCCTGCTTGCCGCCGTTGGTGATCAGCACCTGCGCGGCGGTCACCTCGTAGCCCGAGTCGCGCTTGGTCTTCGCGGCTACGGCTTCCCGCAGCTCCGGCAGGCCGGCGGCGGGCGTGTAGCGGTGGTTCTTCGGGTCCGCGCACGCGGCCTGAGCTGCGGACACGATGGCCCCGGGGGTCGGGAAGTCGGGCTCGCCCGCACCGAAGCCGATCACCGGTCGTCCCGCCGCCTTGAGCGCCTTCGCCTTCGCGTCGACCGCGAGGGTGGCGGACTCGGCGATGCCGCCGATCCGCTTGGAGATGCGCGGGTGCTCGGAGGTACTGGTTCCGGTGGTCGTCTCAGGCGTGCCCATGGCCCCAATCGTGGCAGATCGCACAACCGGGTCAGCCGCCGGCACCCCCTCTGACCGGGGCAGTTGGAAGGAGGGCCCCATGGTGCCGTATGCTTCCGGTCTTGGAACGTCCAGTCGCTGCCTCACGGGCCACGTGAGGAGGGTGTGGGACGTCTCCAGCCAGGGGGTTCCCGGAACACCGGGGCTCCAAAGGGGTGTAGCTCAACTGGCAGAGCAGCGGTCTCCAAAACCGCAGGTTGCAGGTTCAAGTCCTGTCGCCCCTGCGTCGAAGCGCGATGGTGAGCGGAGGACGGCATGAGCGAGGGCCGCGAGCAGGACCAGCCGGACGAGCGCGAGAGCGCGTCCCGGCCGGTTACCGCCGCAGCGCGGCGCGAGCGTCGTGGCTCCGCGCGCCCGGCGGGCCGCAAGGACTCCGCGGAGGTGAAGAAGTCGGCCGAGGCCGACTCCGACGCCGAGGAGACCAAGAAGGGGCGCCCCACGCGCTCGCGGACGGATTCGGAGAAGCGGGTCGGTTTCTTCGCCCGGATCGTCCGGTACGTCCGCGAGGTGGTCAGCGAGCTGCGGAAGGTCATCTGGCCGACCCGCAAGCAGATGGTCACCTACACCGGAGTCGTGTTGGTCTTCGTGGCCTTCATGGTGGCGTTGGTGTTCGGCCTGGATTCGGCCTTCGCCTGGGGCATGTTCAGGGTGTTCGGCTGAGCCGATCACCTGCCGCCCCCGGTGGCGGCGGACATGTGATGCATGAGAGGAAGCGAGACCCACAGTGACCTCCGAGAACGGCGGCGTTGACGCCAAGGAGCTGAACGACCTGACCGACGAGCAGGACTTCGACGGTGGCGTCGAGGACGTCGAGCAGGCGGAGGCGTCGGAGGACACCGAGGAGTCCGCCCCCGTCGATACCGCCGAGGACGTCGAGTCCGAGTCCGGCGGCGACGTCGAGTCGGGCGGCGACGTCGAGTCGGGCGGTGATGTCGAATCCGGCGGTGACGTCGAGGCCGCCGTCGTCGACATCGACGCCGAGCCCGCGGACCCCGCCGAGGAGATGCGCGAAGCACTGCGGCGCGCGCCCGGCGACTGGTACGTCGTGCACTCGTACGCCGGTTACGAGAACAAGGTCAAGACCAACCTCGAGACGCGCATCCAGACGCTCGACATGGAGGACTACATCTTCCAGGTCGAGGTGCCGACCGAGGAAGTCACCGAGATCAAGAACGGCCAGCGCAAGCAGGTGCAGCGCAAGGTGCTGCCCGGCTACATCCTGGTCCGGATGGAGCTCAACGACGCGTCGTGGAGCGCGGTGCGCAACACGCCGGGCGTGACGGGTTTCGTCGGCGCGACGTCGAAGCCGTCGCCGCTGACCATCGACGAGGTGCTGAAGTTCCTGCTGCCCAAGGTCGAGCAGCAGCCCGCCGCCGGCAAGAAGGCCGCCGCGAGCCCCGCGAAGTCGACCGTCGAGGTGGACTTCGAGGTCGGCGAGTCGGTCACCGTGATGGACGGCCCGTTCGCCACGCTGCCCGCCACGATCAGCGAGGTCAACGCGGACGGCCAGAAGCTGAAGGTCCTGGTGTCGATCTTCGGCCGCGAGACCCCGGTCGAGCTGTCGTTCAGCCAGGTCTCCAAGATCTAGCCAGGACAACAAAATCTCCGGTGCCCCTCTGGACGGACGGGCGCCGGCAGCCACGCTGCGGCTGGCAGGGCCGCGCGCGGACACCGCAATAACAGGAAGCATTGACATGCCACCCAAGAAGAAGAAGCTCGCAGCGGTCATCAAGCTGCAGATCAAGGCCGGGGCCGCGAACCCCGCGCCGCCCGTCGGCCCCGCGCTGGGTCAGCACGGCGTCAACATCATGGAGTTCTGCAAGCAGTACAACGCCGCGACCGAGTCGCAGCGCGGCACTGTCGTGCCGGTCGAGATCTCCGTGTACGAAGACCGCTCGTTCGACTTCAAGCTCAAGACCCCGCCGGCCGCGAAGCTGCTGCTCAAGGCCGCCGGTGTGGAGAAGGGCTCGGGCGAGCCGCACCGCCTCAAGGTCGCCAAGGTGACCATGGAGCAGGTGCGCGAGATCGCCGCGAACAAGATGGTCGACCTCAACGCCAACGACGTGGACCAGGCGGCGAAGATCATCGCCGGCACCGCCCGTTCCATGGGCATCACCGTCGAAGGCTGACCTTTTCCCTTTCGACTGAGTCCCCTTTTAGGCAGTGGGAGAGCCACGCGCTGGCTCGTCACCACAACTGATCCACTTTAAGGACAGAAGCATGAAGCGCAGCAAGGCGTACAAGAACGCTGCTGAGCTGGTTGACCGGGAGCGGCTCTACTCGCCGCTGGAGGCAGCCAAGCTCGCCAAGGAAACGTCTAAGGTGAAGCTGGACGCGACCGTCGAGGTCGCCATCCGGCTCGGCGTCGACCCCCGCAAGGCCGACCAGATGGTCCGCGGCACCGTGAACCTGCCGCACGGTACGGGCAAGACCGCCCGCGTGATCGTCTTCGCCACCGGTGACAAGGCCGCCGAGGCCGAGGCCGCCGGTGCCGACGCGGTCGGCTCCGAGGACCTGATCGAGCGCATCCAGGGTGGCTGGCTCGATTTCGACGCCGCGATCGCCACGCCCGACCAGATGGCGAAGGTCGGTCGCATCGCCCGCATCCTCGGCCCGCGTGGCCTGATGCCGAACCCGAAGACCGGCACCGTGACGCCCGACGTCACGAAGGCCATCGTCGACATCAAGGGCGGTAAGATCAACTTCCGTGTCGACAAGCAGGCCAACCTGCACCTCGTGATCGGCAAGGTGTCGTTCGACCCGGAGAAGCTGGTCGAGAACTACGCCGCCGCGCTGGACGAGATCCTGCGCGCCAAGCCGTCCGCGGCTAAGGGCCGGTATCTGAAGAAGATCACCGTCTCGACCACGATGGGCCCCGGCATCCCGGTCGACCCGAACCGGACCCGGAACCTGCTCGTCGACGAGGTCACCGTCTGACCTCGTTCGTCTCAAGCACTCCGAAGCGCCCCTCGGCCTCCCGCCGAGGGGCGCTTCGGCGTTACCGGGTCCGCGGGGTCACGGGCAGGCCGGTTCGGCCTGGTAGCCGGTGATCGCCCAGCTCGAACTGGGCTGCTTGGTGAGGGTGAACTTGCCCAGCTTGGGACCGTTGCGGACGGTGAGCTCGCAGGAGCTCACCTCGACCGACCCCGACGCGGGCGCGGTGCGCATGGTGCTCGGGAAGCCGAGCTGGCGGTAGGTGGTCACATCGGTGACCTGGCTCTTCAGCTTCGCCACCGCGGCCTTGCAGTCGGACTCGCCGAAGGCCTCCGCGAACGCCTTCTCCGGCCCGTCGTCCTTGAAGTACGAACAGGCCTGGCCACCGTCGCCGGTGCCGACGTGCTTGTAGAACAGGGCGATCGTGCCGTTGTTGCCGTACGGGGTCTGCGGCGCGGTGACGTTGTTCTCGACGCCGCCGCTGTCGACCGCCACGTCGCCGGGGTCGTCCCCGCCGAAGTACTGCTCGTAGAAGTACGACAGCACGAGCAGCACGACCACCAGGTACACCAGGCGCCGGAAGAGCTTGCTGCCCAGCAGGATCTTCCACAGCGGCTTGCGCGGTGGTGCGGCCGGTGGTGGCGCGGCGGGCGGTGGCGCGATCGGTGGTGGCACGGCCGGTGGGACGCCGGGTGGGAGAGCCGGTGGTTGGCCCTGTTGGGTGCCGGGGGGCAGGGCCGGGGGGAGGCCGGTGCCCTGGGTCTGCTGGAAGCGCTGGAACTCCTGGAACCGTTGGAACTCCTGGAACTGCCGGAGCTGTTCCGGGTCGATGTCCGGCGGCGGCGGGTTCCTCGGGGGCTCTTCGGTCACGGGTCACATCATGCCGATTTGGAGCCGCGAGGACACGTCCCGTACTCTTGACAACGGTTCACCAAAGACCGCTGGTCGTCTCTGTCTTGGTTGACATGGAACGAAGGTCCCGCGAAGCGGGCGGCCCGCGCAGGAGAACGAGGAAGTCACAGGCGCTCACGCGCCCGTCACGCCCCCGTGCTGCTGCGCTGGGGCGTTTTTGTTTTGCGCGGCCCTCTCGGCTCGACCGGTGCGTCACCTAGCCCAGAGAGGAGGCGATCATGGCGAAGCCCAGCAAGGTTTCGGCCGTCGCCGAGCTCACGGACAAGTTCCGTGGAAGCTCGGCCGCTGTCGTGACCGAGTACCGCGGCCTCTCCATGGCGCAGCTCACCACGCTGCGTCGCGCTCTCGGCGCGGGCACCACGTACACCGTTGCGAAGAACACGCTGGTCAAGCGTGCCGCTGAGGACGCGGGCGTCCAGGGCCTCGAGGCCCTGCTCGTCGGTCCGACCGCCATCGCCTTCGTCGAAGGCGAGCCGGTCGACGCGGCGAAGGCCCTGCGCGACTTCGCGAAGGACAACAAGGCCCTGGTCATCAAGGGCGGCTACATGGATGGCCGTCCCCTCTCGGTCGACGAGGTTTCCGCGATCGCGGACCTCGAGACCCGCGAGGTGCTGCTCGCCAAGCTGGCGGGCGCGATGAAGGGCAACCTGGCCAAGGCCGCGGGTCTGTTCAACGCCCCGGCTTCCCAGGTCGCTCGCCTGGCTGCTGCCCTCCAGGAGAAGAAGGCCGCGGAGGCGCCTGCCGCCGCCGAGGCCGACGCTCCGGCCGAAAGCTGATCACACCCAGACACTCCGCGTCCCGGCCGCAGTTCGGGCGTTGAAAGAGAAAGGACCGCCATCATGGCGAAGCTCAGCACCGACGAGCTGCTCGACGCGTTCAAGGAGATGACCCTCCTGGAGCTGTCGGCCTTCGTGAAGCAGTTCGAGGAGACCTTCGAGGTCACCGCCGCCGCGCCGGTCGCCGTTGCCGCTGCCGGCCCGGCCGCCGCTGCCGCTCCCGCCGAGGAGGAGAAGGACGAGTTCACCGTCGTCCTCGAGGGCGCCGGCGACAAGAAGATCCAGGTCATCAAGGTCGTCCGCGAGGTCGTCTCGGGCCTGGGCCTGAAGGAGGCCAAGGAGCTGGTCGAGTCCGCTCCGAAGGCCATCCTGGAGAACGTGGCGAAGGACGTCGCCGACGCCGCCAAGGAGAAGCTCGAGGCCGCCGGCGCCAAGATCTCGCTCAAGTGATCTGACGCTCGACGCCGCTACGAGGGCGGGCACCCACACCGGGTGCCCGCCCTCGTGCTGTTCAAGGGGTCGGTGGGCACGAAGAGTTGCCGGCTGACACCCGATTAGCTCAATCGGGTGATCTTGACCACGTCCCCGAATGTGGCCCACCATCGGGGGCCACGCCTCGCCGGTGCGGGGCTGACGGGTTGAGCGAGGTCACGCCGTTACCCATCCGAGACCGCGTTAGCCCAACTGGTGAGTAACTACGACGCGGCGGCCTCGTTGCACCGGTATGACGCCGGCCCGGCCGGCGTCCGGCGTTGGTGCCGCTGACCAGGAGGTGCGATGGGCGTCGAGGTGGTCGTCGAGGGCCTGACCAAGTCCTTCGGCAAGCAGACCATCTGGCGGGACGTCACGCTCACCCTCCCACCGGGCGAGGTCAGCGTGATGCTCGGACCGTCGGGCACGGGCAAATCGGTCTTCCTGAAGTCCCTGGTGGGCCTGCTGAAACCAGAGCGCGGGAAGATCCTCATCAACGGCACGGACCTGGTCCGCTGCTCCGAGCACAAGCTCTACGAGATCCGGAAGCTCTTCGGCGTCCTGTTCCAGGACGGCGCGCTGTTCGGCTCGATGAACCTCTTCGACAACGTCGCCTTCCCGCTCCGCGAGCACACCCGCAAAACGGAGGCCGAGGTCCGGCGGATCGTGCTGGAGAAGATGGAGATGGTCGGCCTCGTCGGCGCGGAGAAGAAGCTCCCCGGCGAGATCTCCGGCGGTATGCGCAAGCGCGCCGGCCTGGCGCGGGCCCTGGTGCTGGACCCCGAGATCATCCTCTGCGACGAGCCGGACTCCGGCCTCGACCCGGTCCGCACGGCCTACCTGAGCCAGCTCCTCATCGACCTGAACTCGCAGATCGACGCCACGATCCTCATCGTCACGCACAACATCACCGTGGCCCGCACGGTCCCGGACAACCTGGGCATGCTGTTCCGCCGCGAGCTGGTCATGTTCGGTCCCCGCGAAGTCCTGCTCACCAGCGACGAACCGGTGGTCGAGCAGTTCCTCAACGGCCGCCGCATCGGCCCGATCGGCATGTCCGAGGAGAAGGACCAGGCGACGATGGCCGCCGAGCTGGCGCACCGCGACGCGGGCCACTCGGACGGCTCACCGGACGAGGACGTGCGCGGCGTGGTGCCGCAGCTGGAACCGACGCCCGGACTCCCGCCGCGCGGTGCGGTGCGGCGTCGCAAGGACCGGGTGATGAGCATCCTGCACACGCTGCCGCCCGAGGCCCAGCAGAGCATCATCGCCAGCCTCACGCCGGACGAGCAGCGCCACTACCAGGTCATGGCCGGTGTGGATCGGACGAGCCCGATGACGCCCAGCCCGTGGCCGCGGCGAGGGGGCGTGCTGTGAGCGCACCGGCGGCGTTCCCCGGCGTCGGCGCGCTGCGCGAGACGGGGCGGATGTTCGCGCTCGGCATCGACGTGGTCCGCAGCACGTTCCGCCGCCCGTTCCAGGTCCGCGAGTTCATCCAGCAGTGCTGGTTCGTGGTGAGCGTGACGGTGCTGCCGACGGCCCTGGTCTCGATCCCGTTCGGCGCGGTCATCGCGCTCCAGATCGGCTCGTTGACCCGGCAGATCGGCGCCCAGTCGTTCACCGGCGCGGCGAGCGTGCTGGCGATCATCCAGCAGGCCAGCCCGATCGTGACCGCCCTGCTCATCGCGGGCGCTGGTGGTTCGGCCATCTGCGCCGACCTGGGCAGCCGCAAGATCCGCGAGGAGATCGACGCCATGGAGGTGCTGGGCGTCTCGCCGATCCAGCGCCTGGTCGTGCCGCGCGTGCTGGCCGCGATGCTGGTCAGCGTGCTGCTCAACGGCATGGTGAGCGTCGTCGGCGTGATGGGCGGCTACTTCTTCAACGTGATCCTGCAGGACGGCACGCCCGGCGCGTACCTGGCGAGCTTCAGCGCCCTGGCCCAGCTGCCGGACCTGTGGATCTCCGAGATCAAGGCGCTGATCTTCGGGTTCATCGCGGGCATCGTGGCCGCCTACCGCGGCCTGAACCCGGCGGGCGGCCCGAAGGGCGTCGGCGACGCGGTCAACCAGGCCGTGGTCATCACGTTCCTGCTGCTGTTCTTCGTGAACTTCGTGCTCACCACGATCTACCTCCAGGTCGTCCCGGCGAAGGGGAGCTGAGATGGCCACGATCAACGACCGGTTCCGCAAGGTGGCGAACGCGCCGCTGGCCATGCTGGACACCTTCGGCGACCAGCTGTGGTTCTACCTCCGCGCGCTCGCCTGGACGCCGCGCACGCTGAGCCGCTACCTGCGCGAGACGCTGCGGCTGCTGGCCGAGGTGAGCTTCGGTTCCGGCGCGCTGGCGGTCATCGGCGGCACGATCGGCGTGATGATCGGCATGTCGGTGTTCACCGGCACGGTCGTCGGCCTGCAGGGCTTCACCGCGCTCAACCAGATCGGAACGTCGGCGTTCGCGGGCTTCGTGTCCGCGTACTTCAACACCCGTGAGATCGCGCCCCTGGTCGCGGGCCTGGCCCTCAGCGCAACGGTCGGCTCGGGTTTCACCGCGCAGCTGGGCGCGATGCGGATCTCGGAGGAGATCGACGCGCTGGAGGTCATGGGCATCCCCAGCCTGCCGTACCTGGTCACCACGCGGATCATCGCGGGTTTCATCGCGATCATCCCGCTGTACGTGATCGGCCTGCTCACCTCGTACCTGGCGGCGAGATTCATCACCGTCGAGTTCTACGGGCAGTCGGCGGGCACCTACGACCACTACTTCAACCTGTTCCTACCGCCGATCGACGTGCTCTGGTCGTTCGGCAAGGTCCTCGTCTTCGCCGTGGTGATCATCATGACGCACTGCTACTACGGCTACCGCGCCAGCGGCGGCCCGGCGGGCGTGGGTGTCGCGGTCGGCCGCGCGGTGCGCACGGCGATCGTCACGACGAGCCTGCTCGACTTCTTCCTCAGCATGGCCATCTGGGGCACGACGACGACGGTGAGGATCGCCGGATGATCAAGCGACGACTCCTTGGCGTCGTGTTCCTCGTCGTCATCGCACTCTTCCTCACCTTCACGGTGGCGCTCTACAACGACGCGTTCACCCAGGTGGTGCGGGTGACGTTGAAGACCGACCGGGTCGGCAACCAGTTGCAGGTCGCCTCGGACGTGAAGGTCCGCGGCATGATCGTCGGTGAGGTCAAGGCGATCCGGACCGCCGGTGACGGCGCCGAGCTGGACCTGGCGCTGGACCCCGAGCAGGTCCGGCACATCCCCGGCAACGTCTCCGCGCGACTGCTGCCGAAGACCCTGTTCGGCGAGCGGTACGTGAACCTGGTGCTGCCGAAGCAGTCCGAGCAGCCGTTGGCCGAGGGCGATGTCATCGAGCAGGACCGCTCCAGCAGCGCGGTCGAGCTGGAACGCGTGCTCGACGACCTCATGCCGGTGCTCCAGGCGGTGCAGCCGGAGAAGCTGGCCACCACGCTGACCGCGATGTCGCAGGCGTTGGAGAACCGGGGCAGGCCGCTGGGCGACACGCTGGTCCGGCTCGACTCGTACCTGGGCGAGTTCAACCCGCAGCTGCCCGCGCTCAAGCAGGGCATCAGCCGCCTCGCGGACGTCTCGAACGTCTACGCGGACGCCGCGCCGGACCTGGTGCAAGCCCTCAGCGACGCCACGGTCACCAGCCGCACGCTGGTCGAGCAGCGGGACAACCTGCTGGCCATGTACGGCACGCTGACCACCACCTCGCTGGACCTGAACAGCTTCCTCGCCGTGAACAAGAACAACCTGATCCAGCTCTCCGACGTCAGCCGACCGACGCTGGAGCTGCTGGCGAAGTACGCGCCCGAGTACCCGTGCCTGCTCAAGGGCCTGGCCGAGTTCAAGCCGATCATGGACCAGGTGTTCGGCAAGGGCACGAACGAGCCGGGCCTGCACATCACGCTGGAGATCACCGCCGACCGCGGCAAGTACGAGCCGGGCAAGGACGAGCCGGAGTACGCCGACAAGCGCGGCCCCCGCTGCTACGACGTCGTGCCGCGGCCGGACCCGTTCCCGCAGTACCCGCCGGACGGCCCGGTCAAGGACGGTTCGTCGTCCCCGCCGCCCGCCCGCGGGGCGAACGACGGCGTGCTGCCGCCCGCCACGGGCACGAGCGGCGGCACCACGTCGCCGTCGTCGTTCCACGGCGTGCCGACCCTGGCCAACTCGCCTGAGGAGCAGGACTTCCTGGCCGCGCTGCTCGCGCCGCAGTTCGGCCTGGAACGCGACCAGATGCCGAGCTTCACCGCGTTGCTGCTCGGCCCCCTGTACCGGGGCGCGGAGGTGACGGCATGAGGTCCCTGGCCGCGCCGCTGGTCAAGCTGGCCGTGTTCGCCGCGATCACGATCCTGGCGACCACGCTGCTCGCGGTGACCATCTCGAACGTGAACTTCAACGGCGCCACCGGCTACACGGCCCGGTTCACCGACGTCACGGCGCTCAACGAGGGCGACGACATCCGCATCGCGGGCGTCCGGGTCGGCCAGGTGGACGAGATCCGCGTGGTCGACCGGCGGCTGGCGGAGGTGGAGTTCTCGCTGGAGGGCGACCGCACGCTGCCCGCGTCGGTCACCGCGACGATCAAGTACCGCAACCTCGTCGGCCAGCGGTACATCTCGCTGGAGCACGGCGTGGGCGACGCCTCCGCGCTCAAGCCGGGTGACGTGATCCCGCTGGAGCGCACCAAGCCCGCGCTCGACCTGACCGTGCTGTTCAACGGGTTCAAGCCGCTGTTCCAGGCGCTCAACCCGGACGACGTGAACCAGCTGTCGAACGAGATCATCCAGGTGCTCCAGGGCGAGGGCGGCACGATCGACGGCCTGCTGCGCCACACCGCGTCGCTGACGTCCACGCTGGCGAGCCGCGACCAGGTGATCGGCGAGGTCATCACCAACCTCAACGCCGTGCTGGACACCGTCAACTCGCGCACCGAGCAGGTGTCCACGCTGGTCGCGACGCTCCAGGAGCTGACGACGGGCCTGGCGCGCGACCACCAGCCGATCGGTGAGGCGATCAGCGCCCTGGGCGACCTGACCTCGACCACGGCGGGCCTGCTCAACGAGTCGCGGCAGCCGTTGAAGGACGACATCGCGAACCTCGGCCTGGTGGCGCAGACGCTGGCCGACAACGAGGCGGTCGTCGAGGGCGTCATCCAGCGCCTGCCCAACAAGCTGGAGGCGCTGTCCCGGACCGCGTCCTACGGGTCCTGGTTCAACTTCTTCCTGTGCGAGGGCTCCGGCAGCGTCACCGTGCCGCCGATCGTCAACGACCCCGTCCCGATCACCGCTCTGCCGGTCACGCAGCCGAGGTGTCGCCCGTGAAAACCCCAGGTAGTGCTACCCGGCGCAACCCGGTGACGGTCGGCGCGGTGAGCCTGACCGTGATCGCGTTGCTGCTGCTCGCCGCGTTCTACTCGGACGACCTGCCGATCATCGGCGGCGGCACCACGTACTCGGCCGAGTTCACCGAGGCCGCCGGCCTGGTACCGGCGAACGAGGTGCGCGTGGCGGGCGTGAAGGTCGGCAAGGTGACCAAGGTCGAGCTGGACGGCGACAAGGTGAAGGTGTCGTTCAAGGTCAAGGACGCGTGGGTGGGCGACCGCACCACCGCGACGATCCGGATCAAGACCCTGCTCGGGCAGAAGTTCCTGGCCCTGGACCCGCAGGGTTCGGAGCCGCTGAACCCGGGCGACCCGATCCCGCGCGAGCGCACCCTGTCGCCGTACGACGTGCAGGAGGCGTTCAACGGCCTGGCGTCCACGGTCGGCCAGATCGACACCAAGCAGCTCGCGGACAGCTTCCAGGTGCTGTCGGAGACGTTCCGGGGCTCGGCGGAGCACGTCCGCGGCGCGTTGGACGGCCTGTCCGCGCTGTCGAAGACGATCTCGTCGCGCGACGAGCAGCTGGCGCGGCTGCTGGCCAACACCAACCAGATCAGCAAGACCCTGTCCGACCGCAACGAGCAGTTCGAGAAGCTGCTCGCGGACGGCAACCTGCTGCTGGGGGAGCTGCGCAAGCGGCGGGACGCGATCGTGGCGCTGCTCAACGGCACCCGTGAGCTGTCGAAGGAGCTGTCCGGCCTGGTCGCCGACAACTCCGCCCAGCTGCGGCCCGCGCTGGAGCAGCTGGACCGGGTCGCCACGATGTTGCAGCGCAACCAGGACACGATCGACCGCAGCCTGGCGCTGATGGCGCCGTTCTACCGGGTGTTCGCGAACGTCCTGGGCAACGGCCGCTGGTTCGACGTCTACATCTGCGGCCTGCTGCCGCCGTCGGTGAACCTCGGCGTGGTCGGCTTCAACGAAGAGGGCTGTCTCCCGCCCGGCGTGCAGCGCTCGGCTCCTGCTGGGGGAGGGAACTGACATGACGACCACCAGGATCGGCCGCGACCTGACCCGTGCCGTGGCGATCGCGTGCGTGCTCGCGATCGTGGCGGCGGCGGCGATGTGGTGGGTGTTCACGGGCGTCAACAGCCGCCGGGTGACCGCCGTGTTCGGCGCGGCCGTCGGCGTGTACCCCGGCTCGGACGTGCGGGTGCTCGGCGTCCGGATCGGCACCATCGACGAGGTCGAGCCGCAGGGCACGACGGTGAAGGTCGTGATGTCGCTCGACCGCACGGTGAAGGTGCCCGCGGACGCGCAGGCGGTCGTGGTCGCGCCCAGCGTGGTCAGCGACCGGTACGTGCAGCTCGCGCCCGCCTACACCGGCGGCGTGGTGATGGACGACAACGCGACCATCCCGCGTGAGCGCACCGCCACCCCGGTCGAGCTGGACGAGCTGTACGCGAGCCTGAACAAGCTCACCACCGCGCTCGGGCCCAACGGCGCGAACAAGGACGGCGCGCTGTCCGAGCTGCTGGACTCGGCGGCGGGCAACCTCCAGGGCAACGGCCAGGCGCTCGGCGACACCATCAAGCAGCTCGGTGACGCCACCCGCACGTTGTCCGGCTCGAAGGACGACCTGTTCGGCACCGTGGACAACCTGCAGAAGTTCACCGGCATGCTGGCCGCGAACGACAGCCAGGTGAGCGACTTCAACAAGCAGCTGGCCGAGGTCGCCGGGTTCCTCGCCGACGAGCGGGAGAACCTGGGCGGCGCGCTGAACGAGCTGGCCACCGCGCTCGGCCAGGTGCAGGGCTTCATCCAGGACAACCGGGCCGTGCTCAAGTCGAACGTCGACAAGCTCGCCGGCATCACGCAGGTGCTGGTGGACCAGCGCGCCGCGCTCGCCGAGACGCTGGACGTCGCGCCGCTGGCCCTGGGCAACCTCCAGAACGCCTACAACGCGGCCTCCGGCACGCTCGACACCCGTGCCGACATCAACGAGCTGAACCAGCCGCCGATCGTGCTGGTCTGCAAGCTCATCCAGGGTGTCGAACCGGGGCGCGTGCCGGGTGTGCTCGCCGAGGCGTGCCGCCAGTTGGAGCCGATCCTGAGCGGCGCGGTGCCGTTGAAGACGCCCGCCGAAGTGCTGTCCGACCTGTCCCAGGGCAAAGTGCCGCTGCCCTTGCCGCTCGCGGGGGTGCCCCAGTGAGGCCTTTGGTGGTGCTCCTGGCGAGCGCGCTGGTGCTGACCGGTTGCGGCTCGGGCGGTTTCGACGGCGTCTACAACATGCCGCTGCCCGGCGGCGCGGACGTCGGCGACCGGCCGTACCAGGTGAAGGTCCAGTTCAAGGACGTGCTGGACCTGGTGCCGCAGGCGGGCGTGAAGGTCAACGACGTGCCGGTCGGCCGGGTGGACCGGATCGACCTCGGCTCGGACGGCTGGACCGCCGAGGTGACCGTGCTGGTCAACGGCGACGTGCGGCTGCCCGGCAACGCGGTCGCCCGGCTGCGCCAGTCCGCGCTGCTCGGCGAGAAGTACGTGGAGCTGGCCGGACCGGCCGAGGGGCGTGAAGAGGGCGCCCTGGGCGACGGCTCGGTCATCCCGGTCGAGCGGACCAACCGCAACCCCGAGGTCGAAGAGGTCTTCGGCGCGCTGTCCATGCTGCTCAACGGCGGCGGCATCGCCCAGATCCAGGACATCAGCCGGGAGCTGAACGCGGCTCTGGAGGGCAACGAGCCGCAGATCCGGTCGCTGCTGCACAACCTGAACACGCTGGTCGGGGACCTCGACGCGCACAAGGGCGAGATCACCCGCGCGTTGGACGGCCTCAACCGCCTCGGCGGCACGCTGAACGCCCAGCGCGACCAGATCGCCGGGGTGCTGGACGGGCTGGAACCGGGCCTGAAGGTGCTCAGCGACCAGCGGACCCAGCTGGTCACCCTGCTCCAGTCGTTGGACACGCTGTCCGACGTCGCGGTCGACACGGTGAACAAGTCCAAGGACGACATCGTGGCCGACCTCAAGGCGTTGACGCCCACGTTGCAGAAGCTCGCCGAGGCGGGGACGAACCTGCCCAACGGCTTCGAGCTGCTGCTGACCTACCCGTTCCCGGACTCGGCGGTGGACGGCATCAGGGGCGACTACACGAACCTGTACGCGGACCTCGACCTGAACCTGGGCACGATCGTGGACAACCTGGGCCGGTCGCGGCAGTCGCCGGTGGCCACCCTCCCGGGGCTGGACGGCCACGCGCCGTCCCTGCCGTTGCCGCTGCCCAACCTGCCCCTGCCCGGGATCTCGGGCACGTCCGGGCTGGGCGACCTGCTCGGCGGACTGCTCGGAGGTGGGCGGTGATCCCCGGCCGGACCAAGGTCCAGATCGTGGCGTTCGTGCTGATCGCGCTGCTCGGCGTGAGCTACGTCGGCGCCCGGTACGTCGGTCTCGGCCGGCTGTTCGGCGCGTCCGGGTACGTGGTGACGATGCAGCTCGCCGACTCCGGCGGCGTGTTCACCAACGCCGAGGTCACCTACCGCGGCGTGGCCGTCGGCCGGGTCGGGCAGATGCGGCTGACCGCCGACGGGCTGGAGGTCGACCTCGACATCGACCCCAGCGCGCCCGCCATCCCCGCCGACCTGGAGGCCGTCGTCGCCAACCGGTCCGCGGTGGGCGAGCAGTTCGTCGACCTGAGGCCGCGTGGTGAGGACGGGCCGTACCTGGAGGCCGGGTCGGTCATCCCGCGCACGGCGACCAAGACGCCACCGCCGGTCGACGCGCTGTTGACGAACCTCGACGAGTTCGCCAAGTCGGTGCCGACGGAATCGCTGCGGACCGTGGTGGACGAGCTGGACCTGGCGTTCAGCGGCACCGGGCCGGACCTGCAGGTGCTGCTGGACAACACCAGGGTGTTCACCCAGGCCGCGACCGAGCACCTGCCGCAGACCAAGGCGTTGATCAATGACGGGTTGGTCGTGCTGAACACGCAGGCCGCGCAGGGCAGCGCGATCAGGTCGTTCTCCACCGACCTGCGCGCGCTGGCCGAGCAGCTGAAGAACTCCGACACCGACATCCGGCGGCTCATCGGGGTGTCGCCGCAGGCCGCCGAGCAGGTGTCGGCGCTGCTCCGGGAGACCGGGCCCAACCTGGGCGTCGTGTTCGCCAACCTGCTGACCACGGGGAACATCCTGGTCACGCGGCTGGACGGGCTGGAGCAGATCGCCGTCACCTACCCGATCGCGGTCGGCGGCGGGTTCTCCGTGGCGAAGGGTGACGGGACGGGCGCGCACTTCGGGCTGGCCCTGAACGTGTTCGACCCGCCGCCGTGCACCGTCGGCTACGAGGCCACGAAGATCCGGCAGGGCACCGACACCACCCCGGCCGAGCTGAACACGCAGGCTTACTGCGCGTTGGCGCGGGGGAGTGCGACCAGCGTGCGTGGCGCGCAGAACGCGCCTTACGGTGGCACCCCGACCACGCCCACCGGTGACGCGACGTCGCAGCCGGGGCGGGAACCGGCGTCGCCTTCGGGTGAGGCCGCCGAGGCGCCGGTGCTGACCAGCCTGGGGCAGTTGCTCGGTCTGCCGGGCTGAGGAGGGACGGATGGACGTTCGACGTTGGGTGCTCCCGGTCGCGGCCGTGCTTGCGGTGTTGGCCGCCGGTTACGCGGTGTGGGCCGGGGTGTCGTGGTGGAACGCGTCGGCCAACGACTCGGTGGCGTTCTCGCGGGAGCGGGAAGAGGTGCTGCGGGTCGGGCAGGTCGGGATCGCGAACTTCACCACCCTCGACTACAAGAAGGTCGACGACGACCTCGACCGGTGGCTCGACTCGTCCACCGGCGAGCTGCGCACCGAGATCGAGAGCGGTCGGGACAGCCGCAGGAAGCAGATCGAGGACGCCAGGACGGTGACCGTGAGCCGGGTGCTCGACGCGGCCGTGACCGAACTCGACTCGCGGGCGGGCAAGGCGCACCTGATCGCCGTCGTGGAGACCACCGTGACGCCGGAGGGCGGGCAGGCGGTGAAGAAGGTCAACCGGTACCAGACGGACCTGACCCGCACCGATGCCGGTTGGAAGCTCAGCGCGCTGGGGCCGGTCGCGGCCGGCGGCGCGTGACCCGAGGAGATGACGTCAGTGCCACCGTCCCGCCGCCGCCCCGTCCCGACCACGCCGACCGTCCGGCCGCGCGTCGCCGGCCTGCGCAAACGCCCCGAGCCGGGCACCGCGCCCGCCAAGCCCGAGGCCGACGCCGGGGTTGACGTCGAGGTGACGTCGGTCGAGGACACCCAGGTCGGTCGCTCGCAGGCCGAGGACGCCCAGGTTGAAGACACCCAGGTTGAAGACACCCGGGTCGAGGACACCCCTGCCAACGGCGTCGAGGCCCGCAAAGCCGGCTCGACCGAGCCCCTGGGTCTGATCGAGCCCCGCGAGGACGCGGAGGACGACCTGGCCGAGGGCGACGTCGCGGACCCCGCGCCCCGCCCCCGGCCGACCGGACGGCGCAAGCGCACCGGCGAGGCGGTCGCCCCGAGCGTGCTCGACGACGTCCCGTCGAAGCACACCAAGCCGGGTGCCGACATCGCCGAGCAGGCCGCCTGGGCCGCCCGGTACCGCGCGGCCGACGTCCGCGCCGCCTCCGCCGCCCGCAACGGCCTGGTGCTGCCGATCGCGCTGGTCGTGCTGGCCGGCCTGCTGGTCGGGCTGGGCGTGTGGTTCCAGGACCAGGCGGGCGACGTCCGCTACGACCAGGCCCTGGTGGACAGCGCCGGCACCACCGAGGTCGCCGGTCAGACCCGCGAAGCGGTGGAGAAGGCGTTCTCCTACAACTTCGCCGACGTCTCCGCGACCGAGAAGGCCGCCAACGAACTGCTGGTCGGCAAGGCCAAGTGCCAGTACAACGCGATCTTCGGCCCGGTCCGCACGCTCGCGCCCGAGCAGAAGCTCGTGGTCACGGTGAAGGCCGTGTCCAGCGGCGTGACCTCGCTCGACGGCGACCGCGCCACCGTGCTGCTGTTCCTCGACCAGGTCACCACCCGCACCACCGACAACCAGAGCGGCGGCGGCATCGCCATGATGCGGGTCGGCGCGCAGAAGGTCGACGGCCGGTGGAAGGTCGACAACATGGAGATGTTCGGCCAGACCGGCGACCAGGCCGCCGAGACCGCCAAGTGCTGACGCTGAGCAGCCGAACGGCTGCTCAGACGTCCACTCAGGACTTGCGTGCCCTTCTTTCACGTAAGCACAACGTGATCTGCACCACACTTTTTGGTCGGTGACTGAACGAGATCGCCACCATCTCCCTTCGGGGTCTGAACACCCGCCAAAGGTTCACGCTTGCTCACGTCCATGTATTTTCGCAGGTCACAGCGGTAACTCCGCGTTATCGCGCCTTGCGCCAGTGGGGTGATCGCCGCGTGGCATCTTGACTGTGGGCGTCGGCGGGGTCACTCTGTCGGTGAGCACGAGAAAGGTCCTTCCAGGTGCCTCTCGACAGTTGCCGCGCGCGTGGCTAGACTGCTCCTTTGCGCTGCCCTCTTTCCGTTTGCCCTTCGCCGAGAGCTGGATTGCCGGGCATCGCCGCACCCTTGACAGCCGTGCTAGTTCCGCTGACTAGCCAGCTACCTGTCCCTGGAAGGACGCATCTTGGCGATCTCTCGCGCGACCAAGGCCACTGCTGCGACCAACTCCACGTCGGGGATTCCCGGAGCGCCGAAGCGAGTCTCTTTCGCGAAGATCCACGAACCGCTTCAGACGCCCAACCTGCTCGACCTGCAGATCCAGTCGTTCGAATGGCTCACCGGCGACGAGGCGTGGTTCCAGCGCCGCGTCGACGAAGGTGACGAGGCGCCGACGGGCGGCCTCGAGGAGGTCTTGAACGAGATCTCCCCGATCGAAGACTTCTCCGGCTCGATGTCGCTCTCCTTCTCCGACCCGCGCTTCGACGAGGTCAAGGCCTCGACCGAGGAGTGCAAGGACAAGGACATGACGTACGCCGCCCCGTTGTTCGTCACGGCGGAGTTCACCAACCACACCACTGGCGAGATCAAGAGCCAGACGGTGTTCATGGGTGACTTCCCGATGATGACCGACAAGGGCACGTTCATCATCAACGGCACCGAGCGGGTCGTGGTTTCCCAGCTCGTCCGCTCGCCGGGTGTCTACTACGACACCGCGATCGACAAGACGACCGACAAGGACGTCTTCAGCGTCAAGATCATCCCGTCCCGGGGTGCCTGGCTGGAGTTCGACGTCGACAAGCGCGACACCGTCGGTGTCCGCATCGACCGCAAGCGTCGTCAGCCGGTGACCGTGCTGCTGAAGGCGTTGGGTTGGACCACCGAGCAGATCCGCGAGCGCTTCTCGTTCAGCGAGACGCTGCTGACGACGCTGGAGAAGGACCACACCGCGGGCACCGACGAGGCGTTGCTCGACATCTACCGCAAGCTGCGTCCGGGCGAGCCGCCGACGAAGGAGTCCGCGCAGGCGCTGCTGGAGAACTTGTTCTTCAAGGACAAGCGCTACGACCTGGCGAAGGTCGGCCGCTACAAGATCAACAAGAAGCTGGGCCTGGCCTCCCCGATCTCCACGGGTGTGCTGACCGAGGACGACATCGTCACGACGATCGAGTACCTGGTCCGCCTGCACGCCGGTGAGACGTCGATGAAGCCGGGCGAGACCGAGGTGCCCGTCGAGGTCGACGACATCGACCACTTCGGCAACCGCCGCCTGCGCACCGTCGGCGAGCTGATCCAGAACCAGATCCGGGTCGGCCTGTCCCGCATGGAGCGCGTCGTGCGCGAGCGCATGACGACGCAGGACGTCGAGGCCATCACGCCGCAGACCCTGATCAACATCCGCCCGGTGGTGGCGGCGATCAAGGAGTTCTTCGGCACCTCGCAGCTGTCGCAGTTCATGGACCAGACGAACCCGCTCGCGGGCCTGACCCACAAGCGCCGCCTGTCGGCGCTGGGTCCGGGTGGTCTGTCCCGTGAGCGGGCCGGCATGGAGGTCCGCGACGTCCACCCGTCGCACTACGGCCGCATGTGCCCGATCGAGACGCCGGAAGGCCCGAACATCGGCCTGATCGGCTCGCTGTCCTCGTACGGCCGGGTCAACCCGTTCGGCTTCATCGAGACGCCGTACCGCAAGGTCGTCGACGGCCGGGTCACCGACCAGATCGACTACCTGACGGCCGACGAGGAAGACCGCTACGTCAAGGCCCAGGCGAACGCCAAGATCGACGACGAGGGCAACTTCCTCGAAGAGAAGGTCCTGGTCCGCAAGAAGGGCGGCGAGGTCGAGCAGATCGACCCGTCCGACGTGGACTACATGGACGTCTCGCCGCGGCAGATGGTGTCCGCCGCGACCGCGATGATCCCGTTCCTCGAGCACGACGACGCGAACCGCGCCCTGATGGGCGCGAACATGCAGCGCCAGGCGGTGCCGCTGCTGCGCAGCGAGTCCCCGCTGGTCGGCACCGGCATGGAGTTGCGCGCCGCGGTCGACGCCGGTGACGTCGTGGTGGCCAAGAAGACCGGTGCGGTCGAGGAGATCTCCGCCGACTACGTCACGGTCATGGCCGACGACGGCTCGCGGCAGACCTACGGCCTGCACAAGTTCCGCCGCTCGAACCAGGGCACCTGCATCAACCAGAAGCCCATCGTGAACGAGGGCGACCGGGTGCAGGAGGGCCAGGTCCTGGCGGACGGTCCGTGCACCGAGAACGGCGAGATGGCGCTGGGCAAGAACCTGCTCGTCGCGATCATGCCGTGGGAGGGCCACAACTACGAGGACGCGATCATCCTGTCGCAGCGCCTCGTGCAGGACGACGTCCTGACCTCGATCCACATCGAGGAGCACGAGATCGACGCGCGGGACACCAAGCTGGGCGCCGAGGAGATCACCCGGGACATCCCGAACGTCTCCGAGGAGGTCCTGGCGGACCTGGACGAGCGCGGCATCATCCGCATCGGCGCCGAGGTCCAGCCCGGCGACATCCTGGTCGGCAAGGTCACGCCCAAGGGCGAGACCGAGCTGACCCCGGAGGAGCGCCTGCTCCGCGCGATCTTCGGCGAGAAGGCGCGCGAGGTGCGCGACACGTCGCTGAAGGTGCCGCACGGCGAGTACGGCAAGGTCATCGGCATCCGCGTGTTCAGCCGCGAGGACGACGACGAGCTGCCCCCCGGCGTGAACGAGCTGGTCCGGGTCTACGTCGCCCAGAAGCGCAAGATCCAGGACGGCGACAAGCTCGCCGGCCGCCACGGCAACAAGGGCGTCATCGGCAAGATCCTCCCGGTCGAGGACATGCCGTTCCTCGAGGACGGCACCCCGGTCGACATCGTGCTGAACACGCACGGCGTGCCGCGTCGTATGAACATCGGCCAGGTCCTGGAGACCCACCTCGGGTGGATCGCCAAGCAGGGCTGGAGCATCAACGGCGACCCGGACTGGGCGAAGAACCTGCCGGCGGAGCTGTACGACGTCGAGCCGGGCACGAAGACCGCGACCCCGGTCTTCGACGGCGCTCGCGAGGACGAGATCACGGGCCTGCTCGGCTCGACGATCCCGAACCGCGACGGCGAGCGGATGGTCAAGGAGAACGGCAAGGCGGTGCTCCTCGACGGGCGCAGCGGCGAGCCGTACCCCTTCCCGGTGTCGGTCGGCTACATGTACATCCTGAAGCTGCTGCACCTGGTCGACGACAAGATCCACGCCCGTTCGACCGGCCCGTACTCGATGATCACGCAGCAGCCGCTGGGTGGTAAGGCGCAGTTCGGTGGTCAGCGGTTCGGTGAGATGGAGTGCTGGGCGATGCAGGCGTACGGCGCCGCCTACACGCTCCAGGAACTGCTCACGATCAAGTCCGACGACGTGCTCGGCCGCGTGAAGGTCTACGAGGCCATCGTCAAGGGCGAGAACATCCCGGAGCCGGGTATCCCGGAGTCCTTCAAGGTGCTGCTCAAGGAGCTCCAGTCGCTGTGCCTCAACGTCGAGGTGCTGTCTTCGGACGGCGCCGCGATCGAGATGCGCGACGGCGACGACGAAGACCTCGAGCGTGCGGCCGCGAACCTCGGCATCAACCTGTCGAGGTCCGAGTCGCCGTCCGTGGACGACGTCGTCAACTGACCCTCGCCGGTCACCGGGGGCGCCTGCCCGAGAGATCAAGGGCAGGCCTCCCGGTGACCGAACCGCCAGCTCCCACGCAGTACCGAAATCAAAAAGGGGAAGAGAGTAGACGTGCTAGACGTCAACTTCTTCGATGAGCTCCGCATCGGTCTCGCGACCGCGGACGACATCCGCCAGTGGTCCTTCGGCGAGGTCAAGAAGCCCGAGACCATCAACTACCGCACGCTCAAGCCCGAGAAGGACGGCTTGTTCTGCGAGAAGATCTTCGGTCCCACCCGGGACTGGGAGTGCTACTGCGGCAAGTACAAGCGCGTCCGCTTCAAGGGCATCATCTGTGAGCGCTGCGGCGTCGAGGTGACCCGCGCCAAGGTGCGCCGTGAGCGGATGGGCCACATCGAGCTGGCCGCGCCCGTCACGCACATCTGGTACTTCAAGGGCGTCCCCAGCCGGTTGGGCTACCTGCTCGACCTGGCCCCCAAGGACCTCGAGAAGATCATCTACTTCGCGGCCTACGTGATCGTGGGCGTGAACACCGAGCTGCGCCACAACGACCTGCCCACGCTCGAGAACGAGATGCAGGTCGAGCGCAAGCGGGTCGAGAACCGGCGTGACGCCGACGTCGAGGCCCGTGCGCAGAAGCTGGAAGCCGACCTGGCCGAGCTGGAGGCGGAGGGCGCCAAGTCCGACGTCCGCCGCAAGGTCAAGGAGGGCGGCGAGCGCGAGATGCGCCAGCTCCGCGACCGCGCCCAGCGCGAGCTGGACCGGCTCGACGAGATCTGGTCGACGTTCACCAAGCTCGAGCGCGCCCAGCTGATCGCGGACGAGCTGCTGTACCGCGAGTTGTACGACCGCTACGGCGACTACTTCACCGGCGCCATGGGCGCCGAGGCCATCCAGAAGCTCCTGGGTGACTACGACGTGGACGCCGAGGCCGACGTGCTGCGCGAGACCATTCGCAGCGGCAAGGGCCAGAAGAAGCTGCGCGCCCTCAAGCGCCTCAAGGTCGTGGCCGCCTTCCAGGCGACCCGCAACAACCCGCAGGGCATGGTCCTGGACTGCGTCCCGGTCATCCCGCCGGACCTGCGCCCGATGGTGCAGCTCGACGGTGGCCGCTTCGCCACGTCCGACCTGAACGACCTGTACCGCCGCGTCATCAACCGCAACAACCGCCTCAAGCGACTGATCGACCTCGGCGCGCCCGAGATCATCGTCAACAACGAGAAGCGGATGCTGCAGGAGGCCGTCGACGCGCTGTTCGACAACGGCCGCCGTGGCCGGCCGGTGACGGGTCCGGGCAACCGGCCGCTCAAGTCGCTGTCCGACCTGCTCAAGGGCAAGCAGGGCCGGTTCCGCCAGAACCTGCTCGGCAAGCGCGTCGACTACTCGGGCCGTTCGGTCATCGTGGTCGGCCCGCAGCTGAAGCTGCACCAGTGCGGTCTGCCCAAGCAGATGGCGCTGGAGCTGTTCAAGCCGTTCGTGATGAAGCGGCTGGTCGACCTCAACCACGCGCAGAACATCAAGTCCGCGAAGCGGATGGTGGAGCGCGCGCGCCCCGCCGTGTGGGACGTGCTGGAAGAGGTCATCACCGAGCACCCCGTGCTGCTGAACCGGGCGCCCACGCTGCACCGCCTGGGCATCCAGGCCTTCGAGCCGCAGCTGGTCGAGGGCAAGGCCATCCAGCTCCACCCGCTGGTCTGTGAGGCGTTCAACGCCGACTTCGACGGTGACCAGATGGCGGTCCACCTGCCGCTGTCCGCCGAGGCGCAGGCCGAGGCGCGCGTGCTGATGCTGTCGTCGAACAACATCCTCTCGCCCGCGTCGGGCAAGCCGCTGGCCATGCCGCGTCTGGACATGGTGACCGGCCTGTACCACCTGACCCGGCACAAGGAGGGCGACCTCGGCGAAGGCCAGGCCTACTCCTCGCCCGCCGAGGCGCTGATGGCGTTCGACCGCAAGGTCCTGGGCCTGCAGTCCATGGTCAAGATCCGGATCACGGACAAGAACCCGCCGAAGGGCCAGGAGCCGGAGGGCTGGGAGCCCGGTCAGCCGTGGCTGGCCCACACCACCCTCGGTCGCGTGCTGTTCAACGAGGTCCTGCCGCAGGACTACGCGTTCATCAACGAGGTCATGCCCAAGAAGCGGCAGGCCACGATCATCAACGACCTCGCCGAGCGGTACCCGATGGTCACCGTCGCCCGGACGCTGGACAAGCTGAAGGACGCCGGTTTCTACTGGGCCACCCGGTCGGGTGTCACGGTCGCGATCTCCGACGTGCTCGTGCCGGAAGCCAAGCAGGGCATCCTGGACGAGTACGAGAAGCTCGCTGACGCGGTCGAGAAGCGCTACCAGCGCGGTCAGCTCTCCCACACGGAGCGCAACAACGAGCTGGTCAAGGTGTGGACCAAGGCCACCGAAGAGGTCGCCGAGGTCATGGAGGCCAACTTCCCCGAGGACAACTCGATCCGCATGATCGTGATGTCCGGGGCGGCGGGCAACATGACCCAGGTCCGCTCGCTGGCGGGTATGCGTGGTCTGGTGACCAACCCGAAGGGCGAGTACATCCCGCGGCCGATCAAGAACTCGTTCCGCGAGGGCTTGTCGGTGCTGGAGTACTTCATCGCCACGCACGGCGCCCGCAAGGGTCTGGCCGACACCGCGCTGCGCACCGCCGACTCGGGTTACCTGACCCGTCGTCTGGTGGACGTCTCGCAGGACGTCATCATCCGCGAGGTCGACTGCGGCACCACGCGCGGCGTGAACATGACGGTCGGCGAGCGGCTGGGCGACAAGGTCGTGCTGGCCGAGTTCGCGCAGACCAGCGTGTACGCGCGGACCATCGCCGAGGACATCACCGACGGCCAGGGCAACATCGTGCTCAACCGCGGTGACGACCTGGGCGACCCGGCGCTGGCGACGCTCGTCGAGGCGGGCGTGACCAGGGTCAAGGTGCGCTCGGTGCTGACCTGCGAGTCCGCGGTCGGTGTGTGCGCGTCCTGCTACGGCCGTTCGATGGCGACCGGCAAGCTGGTCGACGTCGGCGAGGCCGTCGGCATCGTGGCCGCGCAGTCCATCGGTGAGCCCGGCACGCAGCTGACGATGCGTACCTTCCACCAGGGTGGTGTCGCCGGTGACGACATCACGACCGGTCTGCCCCGTGTGCAGGAGCTCTTCGAGGCTCGTGTGCCGAAGGGCAAGGCGCCCATCGCGGACGTCGACGGTCGGGTGCGCATCGAGGACGGCGACCGGTTCTGGAAGATCACCCTCATCCCGGACGACGGGTCCGAGGAGATCCTCTTCGAGAAGCTGTCCAAGCGTCAGCGGCTCGCGAACACGGCCACCGGCCCGCTCCAGGACGGCGACCACGTGCACGTCGGCCAGCAGCTGCTGGAAGGCACGCCCGACCCGCACGAGGTGCTGCGCGTGATGGGGCCGCGCGAGGCCCAGCTGCACCTGGTGCAGGAGGTCCAGAAGGTCTACCGGGCCCAGGGTGTGGCGATCCACGACAAGCACATCGAGGTCATCGTCCGGCAGATGCTGCGCCGGGTGACGATCATCGACTCGGGTGCGACCGAGTTCCTGCCGGGCTCGCTGGTCGAGCGCGCGGAGTTCGAGTCGGGCAACCGGGCCGTGGTGGCCGAGGGCGGCGAGCCCGCTGCCGGTCGTCCGGTGCTGATGGGTATCACGAAGGCGTCGCTGGCCACGGACTCGTGGCTGTCGGCGGCCTCCTTCCAGGAGACCACGCGTGTCCTGACCGACGCCGCGATCAACGGCCGGTCGGACAAGCTGATCGGCCTGAAGGAGAACGTGATCATCGGCAAGCTGATCCCGGCCGGCACCGGCATCAACCGGTACCGGAACATCCAGGTGCAGCCCACCGAGGAAGCCCGCGCGGCGGCGTACGCCATCCCGAGCTACGACGACGGCTACTACACGCCGGACGTCTTCGGCACGGGCACGGGCGCGGCGGTCCCGCTGGACGACTACGACTTCGGCCGCGACTACCGCTGACCGAAGTAGCCAGTTGAACCGAAAGGCCCCCGGAGCCTCCCGCTCCGGGGGCCTTTCGCATGTCGCATGTCGCAGGTCCGCGGACCGCGGGGTCGCTGGAACCAGGGCCGTCGTCGGACTAGCCGGGGCGGCGGCGGGACTTGGCCAGGGAGCGGGCGCGGGCGACCAGGTCGTCCACCAGGTCCGCGTCGGCGATCGGGGGCGCGGCGTCCGAGCAGCACGGTGGTTTGGTGCGCTTTTCCGTCAGTTTCGGGCGGACGCCGGCGAGTTCGTACAAAGTCTCGTAAAGGTCCCGGCCGGGATCGTCGTCGTGGGGGCCGACCAGCAATATCCACGCGGTCCGCGGCGAGGGGAATGCGACTACGACGCGGTCGGTGCCGCGGAGGTGTTTCACGCACAGCCTGGGCAGGGGTTCCGGGCCCGTCACGCGGTACCCGAGGGACGCGCAGCCGCTGTGGGACAGCTCGTCCAGGAACCTGTCGTACGCCACGCGCGCGGCGCCGCGCAGGCCCGCCGCCTGATGACTGGCGACCGGCGTCTCGACGACCTTGATCAGCGCACCACGCGTCCTTCACCGCGGTGCATCTGCGCCAGGCTGTCGGCCAGGTCCTCGCGCTCCAACAGCGCCGAATCGCTCAACCGCCGGTGCACCTCGTCCAGCAGCGCGCGGCTCTTGCCGGCCCGCCTCAGCTCCGACACGACGTGCAGCACCTCGTGCAGCCGCACGGCGTCCAACAGCATCCGGGGTTCCCGGCTGTGGATGGCGAGCACACCCTCGCGGGCCCACGCCTTGACCGTCTTCTCGGTCAGTTCCAGCAGCTCACCGGCCACCACCGGCCGCACCGGCGGGGCCGTGCGCAGGGCCTTCGCCACCACGCCGTGCAGCTTGCGCCGCCGCTCGTCGTCCTCCGACAAGCTCGACGCGACCTCTTCGATCTCCTCGATCTGGTCGAACAGGTCACGGATCTGCGCGGCCTCGGTGGCGACGGACATGACGGACCTCCTCCGGTCACTACCGATTATCACCCTGTTTTTCGGTAGTGGCAACGGTGGCCCCGCACACACGCACGGGGCCACCGAAGGCGAAGATCAGGACGAGAAGAACAAGCCACCCAGACCGCGGTGCTTCCGGTGGCCGTAGTGGCCGCCGTAACCCGGCGCGGCGCCCCAACCCGGCTGGACCGGCTGCTGGACGTAGTGCACCTGCGCCGGCTGCGGGGCGACGGGCGGCGGGGGCGGCGGAGCCATCTGCTGCTCCAAGCGGGTGATGGCCTCGAGCTCGCCGTAATCGAGGAAGACCCCGCGGCAGCCATCACACTGCTCGATGTGCACGCCCATGCGGTCGAAGGTGCGCATGTTCGCATGACACTTGGGACACTGCATCGTGTGAGCCTCCTGCTCTTGACGCGATAAATCCGATATTAGCCGCGCGGAATGGGTTCGTGTGTCGACACGATCCGGGCACACGCCTCGATCAGTGCTTCCTGCGCGTCGGTCAACTCCTTCTCGTCGCGCTGTGCAGCGGAAAGAGCACGCGCCGCCATCTGGACGACCAGGGCACGCGCCGGCGGCTCCAGCACCGACCACGGGTCGTCCCGCGGCACGCCCGCACCACCGGCGTCGAGGTACGACCCGAGCAGCCGTCCCCACGCCTCCGCGTCGAGCACGCCCGCCGCGTGCAAAGCGGCCGGCCGGGCCAGGTCCCACGCCGGATCGCCGACGCCGAGGTCGTCCACGTCGATCAGCCGGTAGCCGTCCCGCCACACCAGTTGGCCCAGGTGCCAGTCGCCGTGGATCAGCGTGGTCCCGTCCGCCCCGAACTCCGGCAACGTCGCGAACGCCCGCCGCACCAACCGCGCGGCGGGCGTGTCCAACGTCAGATCGCGCACCGCCCGTTCCATCCGGGGGTGGGCGCCGGCGAGGGGCACGGGCGGCGCGAAGTCCGCCGCGGTGAACCGGTGCAAGGCCGCCAGCATCCGCCCGGCGGCCTCCATGGGCAGGTCCTCCGGCTCGCTCTGCGGCACCGGCGTGCCCATCGGCCACACCGTGACGACCCGCCCGAGCACCACCGCCGGCCCCGTCCGGGGCGACAGCAAGAGTTCACCCAGACGTGGGTCGGCGGCCAACCGGAGCCGCGCGGTGAGCACCGCGAGGTCCGTGCCGCGTTCGTGCGCCTTGAGCACCACGTCCGCGACCCGGACCACCACGACGTCACCGCGCACCGCGAGCACCTCGGGCGAGGCGTCGGCGGCCACCAGCGCCGCCATGCCCGCGATGAGATCGGAGTTCACCCGACCAGTGTGCCGGGCCTCAGCTACCGCTCAGGCAGACGGTCGTCGCCGGCTGGGTGTAGACGTGGGCCCTGGCGGTCTCGGCGCACAGCTTCGCGTCGGCCTTGGCCGCCACGACCTTGTCGACCTTGGTCGTGCCCGCGCCGCACGCGACCTTCGTGTAGAGGCTCGCCCCGGTGTACTCGTTCGCCTTCAGGCAGTCGCCTTCCTTCACGTGCAACATGAAGCACTTGTAGTTCGTGCGCTTGGTCTTGCGCGAACGACTGCCGCGGTCTTCGTAGTAGGTGCCCTCCGGGCAGTCCGCCGAGAGAGCGGAGGCGGAGATCGCCACCCGGTACACCGCCTGGGCGGAGCCGCAGTCGACCTTGACCATCTCCACCCGCTCGCGGGCCTTGCCCCTGGGCTCCGCGCAGTCGCCCTCGCCGGGCGAGGTCCGCGAGACGAAGTAGACCACCGCGCCGATCCCGAGCACGAACACCGCCAGCACGACCAGTCCGAGCTTGGTGACCTTGCGGCGCTTGTTGGGCGGTGTCCGCATCTGCTCCTGGAAAGCCGGATCCCGGGAGATGAAAGCGCTCACTGGATTCCCCTCAGATGGAGAGCTTCTGGTCGACGTCCGCGGCGTTGGGCGGTTCGTCGGTGGCCATGTCGTAGACGTCCTTGCCGCTCTCCATCGCGGCTCCGGCCAGCGTGGCGCCCGCGGCGCTCGCGGCATCCTTGCCGAACACCTGCGCTGAACCCTTCCAGCCACCCGGCCCGATGATGTTCCCGGCGCCGTCCTTGCCCAGGAACGTCTGCATGGCGTCCTTGCCGGCGAACTGCTCCGCCGTGTTCCGCCACCACTTGGGCCCGGCGAGCCGACCGGTGAGGATCTTGAAGACCCGGCCGATCTTCTGCAGCACCGCGGTGACCCGCTGGACGATCCGCGAGACCCGGCTGACGGTGACCCCGACCTGCACGGCGGTCGCACCGGCCGCCTCGCCCTGCCAGGTCGACAGCCCGCTCTCCACCGTCCCGGCGAACTTCTCGGACAGCGCCTTCAGGTCGGTGGCGACCTTCTCGAAGTGCTGCGCCGCCAGCGTCAGCTGTTCCTCGTCGCCGGTGACCAGCTTCAGCGCGTCGTCCAACGGCTTGATCAGGTCGATGAGGAAGCCGAGGCCGAACGTGAGCAGCGAGTGCAACGGGTCGGCGATGATCTCCGCGGCGGTCGGGAACTCGCCGAGGAACGCCTGGATGTCGCCGACGGCGGCCTGCACCTCCATCGGGTTTCCGCTGGTCAGACCACCGAGGGCGTCCCACGCCTTGGCGCCTGCCTCGACCGTGCCGCTCTCGCCGATCGGCTTGAAGAAGTCGCCGTCCTCGCTGGTCCAGTAGTTCTCGTCGCGGACTTCCTGCTCGGTGCTGACCGCCTCCGGCGCCGCTACCTCGGCCACGTCATGCCCCCGATCCGACCGACGGTGGCTTCGACCCCTGGCCCAGTTGCCTGCCGATGTCGTCCAACGCGTCCGCGACGGCCTTGTTGACGTCGCGGTAGTGCTCACCGGTCAGCGACAGCTGATCGCCGAGCTTGCCCAGGTTCTCGGTCATCTTCCCCATGTGGTCCATGAAGGCGTCCGTCAGCTCCACGTAGTCGCTGTACGTCAACGCCTGCCCGAGCAGGCCCCAGGAGATCTCGGGCACGATCGCGGCCCGGGCGGCTTCCTTGATCTTCTCGGCCTCCTGCGAGAGGCCGTCGACGGTCTTGCCGCAGGCGATGATCGCCTCGGCGTCCACTCCGAATGACATGTGGTCCCTTGTCGGCTGTCAGCGCAGGATCGGGCCGAAGCCCTCGTCCGGGTCGTCGTTGCGCGGCGGTGGCGGCGCGGGACGACGCGGCGGTGCGGGCGGCTGGGTCGCCGGCGGCCGACCGGGCGGCGGCTGGACGTGCGGCGGCTGCACGTGCGGCGGCTGGGCACGCGGCGGCGGTGGCGGCATCGGCGGCATGGCCGGGCGCACGTTGGCCTGCTGGAGGAACGACGCGCCGGGCGCGTTCGGGGGAGGTGGCGGCGGCGCCTGCTCGGCCGGGTTGATGCCGAACACGTCCTCCTGCACCTTGTTGACCCGCGCCACGATGTCGATCTGGTCGCCCGCGAATTCCTGCACGACCTCCGCCGACCGGCGCGCCGAATCGGCCACTGCCTGCTGGAGCGTGCTCATGATCGTGCGGGACAGCGCGTGCGCCGGGATGCGCTGGGCATCGGGTTGGAGCTGGATGTCGAGGATGGATCCACCCGGTCCAGCGACCACGCTCACCACCCGATCGGGTGAACCGCGGTCACGCGAAGCTGCGTCATCCGCTCTTTCATGTTCTGATAACCCGCGAGTCGCTCTTCGGCCTTGCGGCCGGCCTCTTCGAGCGAGCGGGCGCTGGGGTCCGGCACGGACCACCCCCCCGTGTAGTTCGTCGGCGTGCGTGTTTTTG
Organism: Saccharothrix deserti; assembly: GCF_009769385.1. Classification (GTDB taxonomy): domain Bacteria; phylum Actinomycetota; class Actinomycetes; order Mycobacteriales; family Pseudonocardiaceae; genus Actinosynnema; species Actinosynnema deserti. The sequence continues at coordinate 359,176 of NZ_VKAB01000008.1, read as the reverse complement.
TTTACTCGATCAGGCCCGGTCTCGGATCCGTTTTGACCCGTGGGAACCTAGCGGGGTATCTTTGGTACTCGTGCCCGACCCATGTCGGGCCGCTCCGCGTGCCTACGCGCCAGTGGTGCTGGAAAGCCGGCCGCGGTGACCTCCACGCGTAGGGGCATCCTGGGATGTTGCCTGCGGACCTGGGACAGGGTGTTGCGCTTTCGGTTCCGCCGAGGGGGCACGACACGCCCGACCTCGGGTGCAGAGAGGGACCAAGTAAACAGCGCTCGTCGCCCACGCGGCGGGCACGCAAACGGAAGAAGCAGCCGGCGTATGCCAACGATCCAGCAGCTGGTCCGCAAGGGCCGGCAGGACAAGGTCGCCAAGCAGAAGACCGCGGCGCTCAAGGGCAGCCCGCAGCGGCGCGGTGTGTGCACCCGCGTCTACACGACCACGCCCAAGAAGCCGAACTCGGCGCTGCGCAAGGTCGCCCGCGTGAAGCTGACCAGCGGTATCGAGGTCACGGCTTACATCCCCGGTGAGGGTCACAACCTCCAGGAGCACTCGATGGTGCTCGTGCGCGGTGGTCGTGTGAAGGACCTCCCCGGCGTCCGCTACAAGATCATCCGCGGTTCCCTCGACACGCAGGGCGTGAAGAACCGCAAGCAGGCTCGCAGCCGGTACGGCGCGAAGAAGGAGAAGAGCTGATGCCCCGCAAGGGACCGGCCCCGAAGCGGCCGCTGATCTCCGACCCGGTCTACAGCTCTCCGCTGGTGACCCAGCTCATCAACAAGGTGCTGGTCGACGGCAAGCGCTCCGTGGCCGAGCGGATCGTGTACGGCGCCCTCGAAGGCGCCCGCGACAAGACGGGCACCGACCCGGTCGTCACGCTCAAGCGCGCTCTGGACAACGTCAAGCCCGCGCTCGAGGTGAAGTCCCGCCGCGTCGGTGGCGCCACCTACCAGGTGCCGGTCGAGGTGAAGCCGGGCCGCTCGACCACGCTCGCGCTGCGCTGGCTGATCACCTTCTCCCGGCAGCGCCGTGAGAAGACCATGATCGAGCGCCTGATGAACGAGCTGCTCGACGCGAGCAACGGCCTGGGCGCGAGCGTCAAGCGCCGCGAGGACACGCACAAGATGGCCGAGTCGAACAAGGCCTTCGCCCACTACCGCTGGTGACGTGACGCCAGGCGGGGCAGCCCCGAGCCACCCCGCCTGGCGCCTCCCAGCCCTAGTGAGCCTGCTACCAGCTAGCTCAAGACAGGGGAAGACACCCGTGGCACAGGACGTGCTCACCGACCTGGCCAAGGTCCGCAACATCGGGATCATGGCCCACATCGACGCGGGCAAGACCACGACGACCGAGCGGATCCTGTTCTACACCGGGATCAGCTACAAGATCGGCGAGGTCCACGACGGCGCCGCGGTGATGGACTGGATGGAGCAGGAGCAGGAGCGCGGCATCACGATCACGTCGGCCGCGACGACCTGCTTCTGGAAGAACCACCAGATCAACATCATCGACACGCCGGGCCACGTCGACTTCACCGTCGAGGTGGAGCGCAACCTCCGCGTCCTCGACGGTGCCGTTGCCGTGTTCGACGGCAAGGAAGGCGTCGAGCCCCAGTCCGAGCAGGTCTGGCGCCAGGCGACCAAGTACGACGTCCCGCGCATCTGCTTCGTCAACAAGATGGACAAGCTCGGCGCGGACTTCTACTTCACCGTCCGCACCATCCAGGAGCGCCTCGGCGCGAAGCCGCTGCCGATCCAGCTCCCGATCGGGTCGGAGAGCGACTTCATCGGCGTGGTCGACCTGGTCGAGATGCGCGCGCTGACCTGGCGTGGCGAGGTCCAGAAGGGTGAGGACTACACGGTCGAGGAGATCCCGGCCGACCTCGCCGACCGGGCCGCCGAGTACCGCGAGCAGCTGATCGAGGCCGTCGCCGAGACCGACGACGACCTCATGGAGGCCTACCTCGCCGGCGAGGAACTCACCGTCGAGCAGGTCAAGACGGGCATCCGCGCGATCGTCAAGAACCGCTCCGGGTACCCGGTGCTGTGCGGCTCGGCGTTCAAGAACAAGGGCGTCCAGCCCATGCTCGACGCGGTGATCGACTACCTGCCGGCCCCGCTGGACCTCCCGCCGGTCGAGGGCACGCTCCAGGACGGCGAGACGCCGGCCTTCCGCGCGCCGAACACCGACGAGCCGTTCGCCGCGCTCGCGTTCAAGATCGCCGCGCACCCCTTCTTCGGCAAGCTGACCTACATCCGGGTCTACTCGGGCAAGGTCGCCGCGGGCACCCAGGTCATCAACTCGACCAAGGACCGCAAGGAGCGCATCGGGAAGATCTTCCAGATGCACGCCAACAAGGAGAACCCGGTCGACGAGGCCATGGCCGGCCACATCTACGCGGTCATCGGTCTGAAGGACACCACCACCGGTGAGACGCTCTGCGACCCGCAGGCGCCCATCGTGCTGGAGTCCATGACCTTCCCCGAGCCGGTCATCCAGGTGGCGATCGAGCCCAAGACGAAGGCCGACCAGGAGAAGCTGGGCACCGCGATCCAGAAGCTGGCCGAGGAGGACCCGACGTTCCGGGTCAACCTCGACCAGGAGACCGGTCAGACCATCATCGCCGGCATGGGCGAGCTCCACCTGGACATCCTGGTGGACCGCATGCGCCGCGAGTTCAAGGTCGAGGCCAACATCGGCAAGCCCCAGGTGGCGTACCGGGAGACGATCCGCCGCAAGGTGGAGAAGTACTCCTACACCCACAAGAAGCAGACCGGTGGTTCGGGCCAGTTCGCGAAGGTCCTCATCGACCTGGAGCCGCTGGAGAAGACCGAGGACGGCGCTCTCTACGAGTTCGTCAACGGGGTCACCGGCGGTCGCATCCCCCGGGAGTACATCCCGTCGGTGGACGCGGGCGCGCAGGACGCGATGCAGTACGGCGTGCTGGCGGGCTACCCGCTGGTGGGCGTCAAGCTGACGCTGGTCGACGGCGCCTACCACGAGGTCGACTCGTCGGAAATGGCGTTCAAGATCGCGGGCTCCATGGCGCTCAAGGAAGCCGCCCGCCTGGCGAGCCCGGCCATCCTCGAACCGTTGATGGCCGTCGAGGTCACCACGCCCGAGGACTACATGGGCGACGTGATCGGCGACTTGAACTCCCGCCGTGGCCAGATCCAGGCCATGGAAGAACGCAGTGGTGCCCGTGTCGTCAAGGCGCTGGTCCCGCTGTCGGAGATGTTCGGGTATGTCGGCGACCTGAGGTCCAGGACCCAGGGTCGTGCGAACTACTCGATGACCTTTGACTCCTACGCCGAGGTTCCCGCGAACGTCGCGAAGGAGATCATCGCGAAGGCGACGGGCGAGTAACCCCAACCGGAGCACCGCAGCACCACGCGGGCTCTCCGGGGACCGCCCCGGGGTCCGCACAACCGACCCTGACGTGACGCCCGGCGGGCAGCAATCCGCCCGCCGGGCTAAGCAATAGAAGTCCAGGAGGACAATCCAGTGGCGAAGGCGAAGTTCGAGCGGACGAAGCCGCACGTCAACATCGGCACCATCGGTCACATCGACCACGGCAAGACGACGCTGACCGCGGCGATCTCCAAGGTCCTGCACGACAAGTTCCCGGACCTGAACCCCTTCACGCCGTTCGACCAGATCGACAAGGCGCCGGAGGAGAAGCAGCGCGGTATCACCATCTCGATCGCCCACATCGAGTACCAGACCGCGAACCGGCACTACGCGCACGTCGACTGCCCCGGTCACGCCGACTACATCAAGAACATGATCACCGGTGCGGCGCAGATGGACGGCGCCATCCTGGTGGTCGCGGCGACCGACGGCCCGATGCCGCAGACCAAGGAGCACGTGCTCCTGGCCCGCCAGGTCGGTGTGCCCTACATCGTGGTGGCCCTGAACAAGGCCGACATGGTGGACGACGAGGAGATCCTGGAGCTCGTCGAGCTCGAGGTCCGCGAGCTGCTGTCCGAGTACGAGTTCCCCGGTGACGACCTGCCGGTCGTCCGCGTCTCCGCGCTGAAGGCGCTGGAGGGCGACGCCGAGTGGGGCGAGAAGCTCATCGGCCTCATGGACGCCGTGGACGAGAACATCCCGGAGCCCGAGCGCGAGGTCGACCGGCCGTTCCTGATGCCGGTCGAGGACGTGTTCACCATCACCGGTCGTGGCACCGTGGTGACCGGTCGTATCGAGCGCGGCATCATCAAGGTCAACGAAGAGGTCGAGATCGTCGGCATCAAGGAGACCTCGAAGAAGACGACGGTCACCTCGATCGAGATGTTCAAGAAGTTCCTCGACGAGGGTCGCGCCGGCGACAACGCCGCTCTGCTGCTCCGCGGCATCAAGCGCGAGGAGGTGGAGCGCGGCATGGTGATCGTGAAGCCGGGCACCACCACCCCGCACACCGAGTTCGACGCGCAGGTCTACATCCTGTCGAAGGACGAGGGCGGCCGGCACACGCCGTTCTTCAACAACTACCGCCCGCAGTTCTACTTCCGCACCACCGACGTGACCGGCGTCGTGACCCTCCCCGAGGGCACCGAGATGGTCATGCCGGGCGACACCACGTCGATGGCCGTGAAGCTGATCCAGCCGATCGCCATGGACGAGGGTCTGCGGTTCGCCATCCGCGAGGGTGGTCGCACCGTGGGTGCGGGCTCGGTCACCAAGATCATCAAGTGATCTGGGTCTAACTACACCCCCCGATTTGGTCTGGGCACTCACGTGTGCAACCATTGACGGGTTGCTCGTCGGGGCGGCCGGTTCGAGTTCTGGACTCGGCCGCCCCGCCACGAGTGGGGTTCGATCGAGTAAGACAATCCCACAGGCTTTATCAGTGGGACCGGTCTATGCGTTGGGGCGCGACACGCCCGACCGCGTGGACCGGGCACCGTGACACCGCTCGGTGTCAATCCTGAATAGGGGGCGGAGCGCGCCGGAGGTCCCGTGACCTCGTGCAAGGTGCCCGCACCGCAGCGGTACTAGAAGCAGAGGAACGGCAAGCCATCATGGCGGGACAGAAGATCCGCATCCGGCTCAAGGCCTACGACCACGAGGCGATCGACGCGTCCGCGCGCAAGATCGTCGAGACCGTGACGCGCACCGGCGCTCGGGTCGTCGGGCCTGTGCCGCTGCCCACTGAGAAGAACGTTTACTGCGTCATCCGCTCGCCGCACAAGTACAAGGACTCGCGCGAGCACTTCGAGATGCGCACGCACAAGCGTCTGATCGACATCCTCGACCCGACGCCGAAGACGGTGGACGCGCTCATGCGCATCGACCTGCCGGCGAGCGTCGACGTCAACATCCAGTAAGCGTTGGACGCGGCAGTGTTGATCCCATTTGGGGCGGAGAGTAACGAGACCCATGTCTGACAGGCAGGTTAAGGGCCTCCTGGGCACCAAGCTCGGCATGACTCAGGTCTTCGACGAGAACAACCGGATCGTTCCGGTTACCGTCGTCAAGGCCGAGCCGAACGTGGTCACCCAGGTTCGGACCCAGGAGAACGACGGCTACTCGGCCGTGCAGCTGGCCTTCGGCGCGATCGACCCGCGCAAGGTCAACAAGCCCGTCGCGGGCCACTACGCCAAGGCGGGCGTCACGCCCCGCCGCCACCTGGCGGAGCTGCGCACCACGGATGCGTCCGAGTACACGGTCGGCCAGGAAGTCACCGCCGAGGTCTTCGAGGCCGGCGCGGTGGTCGACGTGGTCGGCACCAGCAAGGGCAAGGGCACCGCGGGTGTCATGAAGCGACACGGCTTCCACGGCCTCGGCGCGAGCCACGGCACGCAGCGCAAGCACCGCTCGCCCGGTTCCATCGGCGGCTGCGCCACGCCCGGCCGCGTGTTCAAGGGCCTGCGCATGGCGGGTCGCATGGGCAACGTGCGGGTGACCACCCAGAACCTCAAGGTGCACCGCGTGGACGCCGAGTCCGGCCTGCTGCTCATCAAGGGCGCCGTTCCCGGCCCCAAGGGCGGCACCGTGTTCATCAAGACCGCTGCGAAGGGTGGTGCCTGATCATGACTTCCGTTGAGATCCGCACCCCGGCAGGCGCGACCGACGGCTCCGTCGAGCTGCCCGCCGCGATCTTCGACGCGCAGGCGAACGTGGCTCTGCTGCACCAGGTCGTCGTGGCCCAGTTGGCCGCGGCCCGCCAGGGCACGCACGCCACGAAGACCCGCGGTGAAGTTCGCGGTGGTGGCAAGAAGCCGTACCGGCAGAAGGGCACCGGCCGCGCCCGTCAGGGCTCGACCCGCGCGCCGCAGTTCGCCGGTGGTGGCGTCGTCCACGGCCCCCAGCCGCGTGACTACACCCAGCGCACCCCCAAGAAGATGAAGGCCGCTGCCCTGCGTGGCGCCCTCTCCGACCGGGCGCGTGCCGGCCAGGTGCACGTGGTGAGCGGTTTCGTCGAGGGCGACGCTCCGTCGACCAAGGCGGCCCGCAAGGTGCTGGAGACGGTGACCGAGGCCCGCCGCGTGCTGGCCGTGCTGCTGCGCACGGACGAGGTTTCGTGGGTCAGCCTGCGCAACCTGCCGCACGTGCACATCATCGCGCCGGACCAGCTCAACACCTACGACGTGCTGGTCAACGACGACGTGGTGTTCACCAAGGACGCGCTCGACGTGTTCCTGGCGAGCAAGGCCCAGCACGGGCAGGGCTCCGCCGAGGCCATCGCCGAGTCGTCGGAGTCCGACGAGGAGGCCGCGAAGTGATCCCCGACCACCGGGACATCCTGCTCGCGCCGGTCATCTCCGAGAAGTCCTACGGGCTGCTCGAGGAGAACAAGTACACCTTCGTGGTGGCTCCCGGCTCGAACAAGACCCAGATCAAGATTGCCGTGGAGAAGGTCTTCGGCGTCAAGGTCGTCAGCGTCAACACGATCAACCGCCAGGGCAAGCGCAAGCGCACCCGGACGGGATACGGCAAGCGCAAGGACACCAAGCGCGCCATCGTGACGCTGTCCGCCGAGAGCAAGCCGATCGAGATCTTCGGCGGCCCGGCCGCCTGATGACGACGAGGACTGCGTAGAGATGGGCATTCGCAAGTACAAGCCGACGACCCCCGGTCGTCGCGGTGCGAGCGTCTCCGACTTCGCCGAGATCACTCGGACGACGCCGGAGAAGTCGCTGGTCCGCCCGCTGCACGGCCGTGGTGGCCGCAACGCTTCGGGCAAGATCACGACGCGGCACAAGGGTGGTGGCCACAAGCGGGCGTACCGCCTCATCGACTTCCGCCGCACTGACAAGGACGGCGTGCCGGCCAAGGTCGCGCACATCGAGTACGACCCCAACCGCACCGCGCGCATCGCGCTGCTGCACTACCTCGACGGCGAGAAGCGCTACATCATCGCCCCGTCGAAGTTGTCGCAGGGCGACATGGTGGAGAACGGCCCGAAGGCTGACATCAAGCCGGGCAACAACCTGCCGCTGCGCAACATCCCGGTCGGCACCGTGATCCACGCGATCGAGCTCCGCCCCGGCGGCGGCGCGAAGATCGCCCGGTCGGCGGGCGCCAGCGTGCAGCTCGTCGCCAAGGACGGCCCCTACGCCCAGCTGCGGATGCCCTCGGGCGAAATCCGCAACGTGGACGTCCGGTGCCGCGCCACGGTCGGCGAGGTCGGCAACGCCGAGCACCAGAACATCAACTGGGGCAAGGCCGGCCGCATGCGGTGGAAGGGCAAGAAGCCCACCGTCCGCGGTGTCGCCATGAACCCGGTCGACCACCCGCACGGTGGTGGTGAGGGCAAGACCTCCGGTGGTCGCCACCCGGTGAACCCGGCCGGTAAGCCCGAGGGGCGCACCCGCCGCCGCAACAGGCCAAGCGACAAGCTCATCGTCCGGCGTCGTCGCACCGGTAAGAAGCGCTGAGCAGGGAGGGAGTGAAGGATGCCTCGCAGCCTTAAGAAGGGCCCCTTCGTGGACGACCACCTGCTCAAGAAGGTGGACGTCCTCAACGAGTCGGGCAAGAAGACCGTGATCAAGACCTGGTCCCGCCGGTCGACGATCATCCCCGACATGCTGGGCCACACGATCGCGGTGCACGACGGCCGCAAGCACGTGCCGGTGTTCGTCACGGAGGCGATGGTCGGGCACAAGCTCGGCGAATTCGCCCCGACCCGCACGTTCAAGGGCCACATCAAGGACGACCGGAAGTCGCGCCGTCGCTAGGCGACGAACTAGAGGAAGAGCAAGGGGAAGCAGCGATGAACGCCCGTAACGAAGCCGAAGCGCCGGAGCTCCCGCGCGCCGTGGCTCGGGCTCGCTACGTCCGTGACACGCCCATGAAGGTGCGTCGCGTCGTCGAGCTCATCAGGGGTCGTAGCGCCAGCGAGGCCCTGGCCGTGCTCCAGTTCGCGCCGCAGGCGGCAAGTGAGCCGGTCCGCAAGGTGCTGCAGAGCGCCGTGGCCAACGCCGAGAACAACCTGTCCCTCGACCCCGACACCCTGTGGGTGTCGAAGGTCTACGTGGACGAGGGTCCGACCCTCAAGCGGTTCCGCCCGCGTGCCCAGGGCCGTGCGTACCGGATCCGCAAGCGGACGAGCCACATCACCGTCGAGGTGGAGAGCCGTCCGAAGAAGACCAGCGCGAAGGCCGGCGCTGACAGGAAGGGGGCTCGGTAGTGGGCCAGAAAATCAACCCGCACGGCTTCCGACTTGGTATCACCACGGACTGGAAGTCCCGCTGGTACGCCGACAAGCAGTACGCCGAGTACGTGGCTGAGGATGTCAAGATCCGCAAGCTGCTCTCGAAGGGCATGGAGCGCGCCGGCATCTCGAAGGTGGAGATCGAGCGCACCCGTGACCGGGTTCGCGTCGACATCCACACCGCCCGGCCGGGCATCGTCATCGGCCGTCGCGGCGCGGAGGCCGACCGCATCCGCGGTGAGCTGGAGAAGCTCACCAAGAAGCAGGTGCAGCTCAACATCCTCGAGGTGAAGAGCCCCGAGTCGGACGCGCAGCTCGTCGCGCAGGGCGTGGCGGAGCAGCTGTCCAACCGCGTCGCCTTCCGCCGCGCGATGCGCAAGGCCATCCAGTCGGCCATGCGTTCGCCTCAGGTCAAGGGCATCCGCGTGCAGTGCGGCGGTCGTCTCGGCGGTGCCGAGATGTCCCGTTCCGAGCACTACCGCGATGGCCGTGTGCCGCTGCACACGCTGCGCGCTGACATCGACTACGGCTTCTTCGAGGCCCGCACCACGTTCGGCCGTATCGGCGTGAAGGTGTGGATCTACAAGGGCGACATCGTCGGTGGCATCAGCGCCAAGCGCGAGCGTGACGCCGCTCCGGCGGCCGACCGCGCGCCGCGCCGCGACCGCAACGAACGCCCGAACCGGGCGCGTCGTTCCGGTGCCAGCGGCACCACCGCGACCAGCACCGAGGCCGGTCGGGCCGCTGCGGGCGATCAGACCGCCGCGCCGACCGCGACCGAAGAGAAGACGGAGGGCTGAGTCGTGCTCATCCCGCGCAGGGTTAAGCACCGCAAGCAGCACCACCCCGGACGGTCCGGTGCTGCCAAGGGCGGCACGAGGGTCACCTTCGGCGAGTACGGCATCCAGGCTCTGGAGCCCGCCTACGTGACCAACCGGCAGATCGAGTCGGCTCGTATCGCCATCACCCGGCACATCCGCCGTGGTGGCAAGGTCTGGATCAACATCTTCCCGGACCGCCCGCTGACCAAGAAGCCCGCCGAGACCCGCATGGGTTCCGGTAAGGGTTCGCCGGAGTGGTGGGTGGCCAACGTCAAGCCGGGTCGGGTGCTCTTCGAGATGAGCTTCCCGAACGAGGCTGTGGCCCGCGAGGCGCTGCGTCGCGCGATCCACAAGCTCCCGATGAAGTGCCGCATCGTTACGCGTGAGGGTGGTGAGTTCTGATGGCAGCGGGTACCACCGCTTCCGAGCTGCGTGAGCTCACCGAGGAAGAGCTCGTGCTGCGCCTGAGGGAGGCGAAGGAGGAGCTGTTCAACCTCCGCTTCCAGATGGCCACCGGGCAGCTCGACAACAACCGCCGCCTGCGCACGGTCCGGCATGAGATCGCCCGGATCTACACCGTGATGCGGGAGCGGGAGCTGGGCCTCTCGGCCTCCCCCGACGCGGTTTCCACTGGTGAGGGTGCGGCATGAGCGAGAGCAACGAAGTGACTACTGAGGTTCGCAACGACCGCAAGGTCCGCGAGGGCTACGTCGTGTCCGACAAGATGGACAAGACGATCGTGGTCGCACTGGAGGACCGGAAGAAGCACCGCCGGTACTCGAAGGTCCTGCGTTCCACCACCAAGGTGAAGGCGCACGACGAGCAGAACACCGCCGGTATCGGCGACCGCGTCCTCCTGATGGAGACCCGGCCGCTGTCGGCCACCAAGCGCTGGCGCCTCGTCGAGATCCTCGAAAAGGCCAAGTAGCCAGTCGGACCGAGCCCGTCAGGTCGGAAATCTGGCGGGCCAGGAATGGTCAAGGAGTAGGTAAGTGATCCAGCAGGAGTCGCGGCTGCGCGTCGCCGACAACACCGGTGCGAAGGAAATCCTCTGCATCCGTGTTCTCGGTGGCTCGGGCCGCCGCTACGCGGGCATCGGGGACATCATCGTCGCGACGGTGAAGCAGGCCATCCCCGGCGCCGGCGTCAAGAAGGGTGACGTCGTCAAGGCGGTCATCGTCCGCACCGTCAAGGAGAAGCGCCGTCCAGACGGCTCTTACATCCGGTTCGACGAGAACGCCGCGGTGCTCATCAAGAACGACAACGAGCCGCGGGGCACCCGCATCTTCGGCCCGGTCGGTCGTGAGCTGCGCGACAAGAAGTTCATGAAGATCATCTCGTTGGCTCCGGAGGTGCTCTGACCATGAAGGTGAAGAAGGGCGACACCGTCGTGGTTATCGCCGGCAAGGACAAGGGTGCTCGCGGCAAGGTCATCATGGCCTACCCCGCTGAGAACCGCGTCCTGGTCGAGGGCGTCAACCGCATCAAGAAGCACACCCGGATCACGCAGACCCAGCGCGGCGCGCAGTCGGGCGGCATCGTGACCCAGGAGGCCCCCATCCACGTGTCCAACGTGATGGTGGTCGACTCGGACGGCAAGCCGACCCGTGTGGGCTACCGGACGAACGACGAGGGCAAGCGGGTCCGCATTTCCCGTCGTAACGGGAAGGACATCTGATGACCACCGTTGAGAAGACCATTCCGCGGCTGAAGGCTCGCTACCGCGAAGAGATCGTCGTCGCGCTGCGCGAGCAGTTCGAGTACGCCAACGTCATGCAGATCCCGGGCGTGGTGAAGGTCGTCGTCAACATGGGTGTCGGCGACGCCGCCCGCGACGGCAAGCTGATCGAGGGCGCCGTCAAGGACCTGTCGATCATCACGGGCCAGCGTCCCGAGGTCCGTCGGGCCCGCAAGTCCATCGCGCAGTTCAAGCTGCGCGAGGGCATGCCGATCGGCGCGCGCGTCACGCTGCGCGGCGACCGCATGTGGGAGTTCCTGGACCGCCTGCTGACGATCGCGCTGCCGCGTATCCGCGACTTCCGCGGCCTCTCGGGCAAGCAGTTCGACGGCAACGGGAACTACACGTTCGGCCTCAACGAGCAGTCGATGTTCCACGAGATCGACCCGGACGCGATCGACCGTCCCCGCGGTATGGACATCACCGTGGTGACGACCGCGACCAACGACGACGAGGGCCGGGCGCTGCTGAAGCTCCTGGGCTTCCCGTTCAAGGAGAACTGACAGATGGCCAAGAAGGCGCTGATCAACAAGGCCGCGGCCAAGCCGAAGTTCAAGGTGCGGGGTTACACCCGTTGCCAGCGTTGCGGTCGCCCGCACTCGGTGTTCCGCAAGTTCGGCCTGTGCCGGATCTGCCTCCGCGAGATGGCGCACCGGGGCGAGCTGCCCGGTGTGAGCAAGTCCAGCTGGTAAGTCCGGCTCGGCGGCAGGTTTTCTAAGACTCATCACTTCGCTGTAGGCCCGTCCACGACCAGCCGGCCCACTCGGCCGGCTCGGACCCTGGCTGGGGAACCGCAGCGAGAAAGGTTGACCAGGTCACCATGACGATGACCGACCCGATCGCAGACATGTTGACGCGTCTGCGGAACGCGAACTCGGCTTACCACGACAAGGTCGTGATGCCGCACTCGAAGTTGAAGGCCAACATCGCCGAGATCCTCAAGCGCGAGGGCTACATCGCGAGCTACCGCGATGAGCAGGGCGATGTGGCGAAGAACCTGGTCATCGAGCTGAAGTACGGCCCGAACCGGGAGCGCAGCATCGCCGGCCTGCGCCGTGTGTCGAAGCCGGGCCTGCGCGTGTACGCGAAGTCGACCAACCTGCCGAAGGTGCTGGGCGGTCTGGGCGTCGCGATCATTTCGACCTCTGGCGGTCTGATGACCGACCGCCAGGCCAACAAGTCAGGCGTGGGCGGAGAAGTCCTCGCCTACGTCTGGTGAGGAAGGGGGACTAGGCAATGTCGCGCATCGGAAAACTGCCGATCACCGTCCCCTCCGGGGTCGACGTGAACATCGACGGCCAGGCTGTGAGCGTCAAGGGCCCCAAGGGTGCCCTGTCGCTGACCATCGCTGAGCCGATCATCATCGAGAAGGCCGACGACGGCACCCTCGAGGTGAAGCGCCCGAACGACGAGCGTCGCAGCCGCTCGCTGCACGGCCTGTCGCGCACCCTGGTGCAGAACATGGTCGTCGGCGTGACGCAGGGCTACGAGAAGAAGATGGAAATCCACGGCGTCGGTTACCGCGTGGCGCTGAAGGGTTCCGACCTGGAGTTCGCGCTGGGCTTCAGCCACCCGGTGAAGGTGGAGGCCCCCGCGGGCATCACCTTCGCGGTGGAGACCCCGACCCGGTTCTCCGTGTCCGGCATCGACAAGCAGCTCGTGGGCGAGGTCGCCGCCAACATCCGCAAGCTTCGCAAGCCCGACCCGTACAAGGGCAAGGGTGTGCGCTACGCGGGCGAGAAGATCCGCCGCAAGGTCGGAAAGACGGGTAAGTGACATGAGCGAGACTGCAACGAAGCGCAAGCCGGTGGGCAAGGACATCTCGACCACTCGCCGCATCGCCAAGACCCGCCGTCACTTCCGCCTCCGCAAGAAGGTCAGCGGCACGGCGGAGCGCCCGCGCCTGGTCGTGCACCGGTCGTCGAAGCACATCACCGTGCAGATCATCGACGACCTCGCCGGCCACACCCTGGCGGCGGCCTCCTCCGTGGAGGCGGACGTCCGGGCGATCGACGGCGACAAGAAGGCCCGTGCGGCGAAGGTCGGCCAGCTGGCCGCCGCCCGTGCCAAGGACGCCGGGATCACCAAGGTCGTCTTCGACCGCGGCGGCAACGCGTACCACGGACGGATCGCCGCTCTGGCCGATGCCGCTCGTGAGGCGGGGCTGGAGTTCTGACAATGACCCTAATTTTTGGGCAGATCACTGGAACAGAGAGGGACGCCTGATGCCAGGACGCACGCGTCGCGAAGGCGGCGGGGGCGAGCGCGGAGAGCGTCGCGACCGTCGTGACGGCGGCCGCGGCGGCGCGGCCCAGGAGAAGACCCCGCACCTGGAGCGCGTGGTTGCGATCAACCGCGTCTCCAAGGTCGTGAAGGGTGGTCGTCGCTTCAGCTTCACCGCGCTGGTCGTGGTCGGCGACGGTGACGGCATGGTCGGTGTCGGCTACGGCAAGGCCAAGGAAGTTCCGGCGGCGATCGCCAAGGGTGTCGAGGAGGCGAAGAAGAACTTCTTCCGCGTCCCTCGCATCGCGGGCACGATCCCTCACCCGGTGCAGGGCGAGAAGGCGGCCGGTGTCGTGCTGCTGCGCCCGGCGTCGGCCGGTACCGGTGTCATCGCCGGTGGCGCGGTTCGCGCGGTGCTGGAGTGCGCCGGTGTCCACGACGTGCTGAGCAAGTCGCTGGGCTCCGACAACGCGATCAACATCGTGCACGCCACGGTGGCGGCCCTGAAGGGTCTCCAGCGTCCCGAGGAGGTGGCCGCCCGCCGCGGTCTGCCGCTCGAGGATGTGGCTCCCGCCGGCATGCTCCGTGCCCGTGCAGGGGCGGTGTGACCATGGCCCAGCTCAAGGTGACCCAGGTCAAGAGCAGCATCGGTACCAAGCACAACCACCGTGAGTCCCTCCGGACCCTGGGGTTGCGCAAGATCCGCCAGTCGGTGGTCCGCGAGGACACGCCGCAGGTTCGCGGCCTGATCCACGCCGTGCGCCACCTGGTGGTCGTCGAGGAGGTCCAGTCGTGACCATCAAGATCCATGACCTGCGTCCGGCCCCCGGCGCCAAGACCGCGAAGACCCGTGTCGGTCGCGGTGAGGGCTCCAAGGGCAAGACGGCCGGTCGCGGTACGAAGGGCACCGGCGCGCGGAAGAACGTTTCCCCGCGCTTCGAAGGTGGCCAGATGCCGCTGCACATGCGCCTGCCCAAGCTGAAGGGCTTCCGCAACCCGTTCCGCACCGAGTACCAGGTGGTGAACGTGGGCGACCTCGCCCGGGTGTTCCCGGACGGCGGTCGGGTGGACGTGGACGCCCTCGTCCACGCGGGCCTGGTGCGCAAGAACGAGCTCGTCAAGGTCCTCGGCAACGGTGACCTGGACGGCGTCAAGCTGGACGTCGTGGCGAACAAGTTCTCCGGCAGCGCGGTCGAGAAGATCGCCGCCGCCGGTGGCACCACCACCGTGCTCTAAGACGCACAACGCACTGCCGAACGGCCCCCGGAGCCTCCCGCTCCGGGGGCCGTTCGCTGTGCACCACAACCGCCCCGCAACTGCCCCGGCAACTGCCCCGCAGCAGACCCGACGGCGATGCTCCGCAGGGGTCCCCGCCCAGGGGATCCCTGTTTTTGATCCTGCCGGCCGGGACCGACAATCCAGCCCTGCCCAGCCGCGCCTGTGGATAACTGCTCACCGCTGCCAGGCAGCAGACCTCGGTCCGCCGACTCCGAAGCCGGCACGCACCGGAGCGACTCAACGACTCTCAGTGCCTGAGCCCGCGACTCGCGCCGTCCTGAGCGTTCAACTCGGGGGTCCTGAACGTAGGACACACGCATCCCGAACGTAGGACTCACGCGCTCTGAACGTAGGACACACCGAACGCGAACGTAGGACTCACGCGTTCTGAGGGTTCGACTCGCACGGGAAGTGGGGGGTTTGGGTTGGGGGTTTTTGACGGTTGCCGGCTGTTGTGGGGTGTCTCGCCGGCAGGCGTGCGGGGGATTGAGGGTGGTGAGACGGACGTTCGCGCAGGGCGTAAAAGAGATTGGCGGCGGGGTTAGCGTGCGGGCATGTGGCTTGCGGTTTTCTTCGGCGCCTCGGTCCTGGTCGCGTTGACCCCTGGCGCCAACAACCTCCTGGGCATGCACCACGCGGTCCACCACGGCCCCCTCAAGGCCGCTACGGCGCTCCTGGGCCGTCTTGCGGCCTTCTCCCTCATGGTGACGGCGGTCGTCGCCGGTCTCGGCCCCGTCCTGGCCGCCAGCCACACCGCCCTGACCGTCATCAAGTGGGCGGGCGTGGCCTACCTCGTCTACCTCGCCGTGCGCATCCTGATGACCGAGAAAACCGACAAAACCCCAGCCAGGAGGGGCACTCCGCTGCGCAAGGAGTTCCTGGTGGCGATCACCAACCCCAAGGCGCTGCTGATCTTCACCGCCTTCGTGCCCCAGTTCGTCGACCCCGCCCGCGGCCCCATCCCGCTCCAGCTCGCCACCCTCGGCGCGGTCTACCTGGCGGCCGAAGCGCTGGCCGGAACCGCTTACGTCACCGTGGGCGCGGGCATCCGCAAGGCAGGACTCACCAAGCGCGCCAAAGCCAGGCTGGACAAGGGCACCGCAGCTGTTCTACTGAGCATGGCCGGTGTGCTCGCGACGAGTCGAACTTGATCCATTCGGCGGCTTGCCGGCCGCCGTAGTCGATCAGGTACGAAGTGTGAAGGGCGACTGGCTACGGCTACCGGCCAAGCGGCTGTTAAAGTCGCGGGCTGAACCCGGATGCCCTCCGGGTCGGTCGCGGCTACCCGTCGCTTCCGCCACCGTCGGCACATGGTCGACGGCATGTCCGCAAGACTGTGCCGGCAACACAGCCGGCACCGCAGGATGCCGACCCCAGTGGGGCGGCAACGCTGATGGAGGTTCGCGTGCTCGGCGCATTCCGCTCGGCTCTCGCGACGCCGGACCTACGCAAGAAGATCCTGTTCACACTGGGGATCGTCGTGGTGTACCGGTTGGGCGCGACCATGCCCGCGCCGGGCGTCTCCTTCAAGAACGTCAAACAGTGCGTCGAGTCGGTTGACCAGCAGGGGATCTACTCCCTGATCAACCTGTTCAGCGGCGGCGCGCTGCTGAACTTGTCGATCTTCGCGCTCGGCATCATGCCTTACATCACCGCGAGCATCATCGTCCAGTTGCTCACCGTGGTGATCCCGCGGTTCGAGCAGCTGAAGAAGGAAGGGCAGGCGGGTCAGGGCAAGCTGACCCAGTACACCCGCTACCTGACCATCGCGCTGGCGGTCCTCCAGTCCACGGGCATCATCGCCCTGGCCGTGCGCGACCAGCTGTTCCAGGGCTGTGACGTCCCCGTCATCCCGGACGAGAGCATCTTCAACCTGGTCGTCCTCGTGGTCGTGATGACCGCGGGCACCAGCGTGATCATGTGGCTCGGTGAGATCATCACCGAGAAGGGGATCGGCAACGGCATGTCGCTGCTGATCTTCACCGGCATCGCGGCCCGCATCCCGATCGAGGGCAAGATCATCCTCGACCGCGGTGGCCTGACCTTCTTCCTGGTCTGCGTCGCGGCTCTGCTGATCATCGCCAGCGTCATCTACGTGGAGCAGGCCCAGCGCCGCATCCCGGTCCAGTACGCCAAGCGCATGATCGGTCGCCGGATGTACGGCGGCACGTCGACCTACCTGCCGCTCAAGGTGAACCAGGCCGGTGTCATCCCGGTCATCTTCGCCTCGTCGCTGCTGTACCTGCCCGACCTGATCTCGCGGCTGACCCAGTCCACCGACGGGTCCACGCCGAACTGGTGGGAGAGCTTCGTCGCGACGCACCTGGTGAGCCAGTCCAGCCCGGTGCACATCGCGCTCTACTTCCTGCTGATCGTCTTCTTCACGTACTTCTACGTCGGCATCACGTTCAACCCGGACGAGCGTGCGGACGAGATGAAGAAGTTCGGTGGGTTCATCCCGGGCATCCGGCCGGGCCGTCCCACCGCCGAGTACCTCCGCTTCGTGTTGGGGCGGATCACGCTGCCGGGCTCGCTCTACCTGGGCATCGTCGCCATCCTGCCGAACCTGTTCCTCGACCTGACCGGTCAGGGCCAGAACCAGAACTTCCCGTTCGGCGGCACCGCGGTGCTGATCATGGTCGGTGTCGGCCTCGACACCGTTAAGCAGATCGAGAGCCAGCTCATGCAGCGCAACTACGAAGGGTTCCTCCGCTAGTGCGACTCGTTCTCGTCGGCCCGCCCGGAGCGGGCAAGGGCACCCAGGCCGAAATCCTCAGCAACAAGCTCGGCGTGCCGCACATCTCCACCGGGGACCTCTTCCGCGCCCACATCAGCCAGCAGACCGATCTGGGCAAAGAAGTGCAGGAGTACCTGGACGCCGGTGAGCTGGTGCCGGACGAGGTCACCAACGAGATGGTGCGGGCCCGGCTCGCGCAGGGGGACGCCGTCAACGGCTTCCTGCTCGACGGCTTCCCGCGCAACACCGCCCAGGCGGGTGTGCTGAGTCGGATGCTGGCCGCCGACGGCCACGCGTTGGACGCGGTGCTGGAATTCCGGATCGACGAGGACGTCGTGGTCGAGCGGTTGCTCGCCCGCGGTCGCACGGACGACAAGGAAGACGTGATCCGGCACCGCCAGCAGGTGTACCGGACGGAGACCGCGCCGCTGCTCGACTACTACGCCGACATCGTCGTGACCATCGACGCCGTCGGTGACGTCGAAGAGATCAGCGAGCGCGCCCTCCGCGCGTTGCGCGCCCTGAAGTGAGCGGTGGACTTGTCGATGCGTTGCGTCGGGTCGTTCCCGGTCGGGATCGCATGATCGAGATCAAGAGCCGCGGTCAGCTCGAGGCCATGAGGGCCGCCGGGCTGGTCGTGGCGCGGACGTTGGCGCTGCTGGCCTCGCACACCAAGGCCGGGGTCAGCACCGCCGAGCTGGACGAGCTGGCCGAGCAGACCATCCGCGACGCCGGCGCCATCCCGTCGTTCAAGGGCTACCACGGGTTCCCGGCGTCGATCTGCGCGTCGGTGAACGAGCAGGTCGTCCACGGCATCCCCAACCGCACGCAGGTGCTGGCGCAGGGTGACCTGATCTCGATCGACTGCGGCGCCATCCTGGACGGCTGGCACGGCGACTCGGCCATCACGCTGGCGGTCGGTGACGTGACCGAGGCGGAGCTGAAGCTGTCCGACGCGACCCGTGCGTCGATGCTCGCGGGCATCGACGCGGCGGTGCCCGGTGGGCGGTTGAGCGACATCTCGTTCGCGATCGAGTCGGCCACGATCCTGGCCGGCGAGGAGCACGGCGTCGAGTACGGCATCGTGGAGGGCTACGGCGGCCACGGCATCGGCACGAAGATGCACATGGACCCGTTCCTGCCGAACTACGGCAAGCCCGGCAAGGGGCCGCGCCTGAAGGCCGGCATGGCGATCGCCATCGAGCCGATGCTCACGCTGGGCACCGAGCGCACGGTCGAGCTGGACGACGGCTGGACCGTCATCACGGCGGACGGCTCGCGCGCCGCCCACTGGGAGCACTCGGTGGCCATCACCGACGACGGCCCCTGGGTCCTCACCGCCCTCGAGTCCTGACCGATCCCCTCGGGTTTCAGCCACAGGTCGCGTGAGTCGAACGCTCAAGCGGCGTGAGTCGAACGCTCAGGACCGGTGAGTTCTACGTTCAGGTTGCGCGGGTCCGGCGTTCGGAGCCCGCGAGTGGGACATTCGGAGGCGGCGAAGCGGGGGCTAGCCCCCTTTTCGCGGGCTGGTTCGCCCGGTCACGATGGGTGGGTGACCCAGCCTGTGCGGCCTGAGGACATCCGGGCCTCCGACACCGAACGCGAACTGGTCCAGCAGTGGCTGCAACGCGCCCACGGCGACGGCAGCCTCGACCTCGCCGAGTTCGACGCCCGCCTCGTGCGCACCTGGCAGGCCAAGACCCGCGGTGAGCTGGCCGCGCTCACGGCCGACCTGCCGAGCACGCCCGTGCAGTCCGCCGTGGTGGTCGTGCCGACACCCGAACCGGTGAAATCCAGTGGCGGCCGTAAGGCGTTGCGGGTGCTCACCACCATCTGGATGAGCGTCAGCGCGCTCAACTTCGCCCTCTGGCTCCTCGTCGGCCTCCTCGGCGGCGAAGGGTTCGTGCACCCGTGGTTCCTCTGGGTCTCCGTGCCGGCAGGGGCGGTGCTCGGGGCCATTTGGTTGAGCACGGGCATGAGCGCGAGCAGGAGCACGCGACCTGCCCCGTGAAGCACCCGGACCGGTGAAACGCCGGACCCGTACCGCGGCTAAGGTCATCACCAGCGCGTGGTTCGCCGCGAGCTCGATCAACTTCCCCGTCCGGGGCGTCATCAGCCTCTCCGTCGGCGAAGCCCTCCACCCCTGGTGGACCTGGGGCGCGGGACCGTGGGGCCTGGTCCTGCCGGCCGTCACCCGGCCCGATTTGGGCGTTCGCGCTGACCCGCGTACTATGGACAGGTGGCGCATACGTCGCGCCGGTTCCGTCATGCCCGGGGATCTTCTTCCCGGAGGTGGCAGGGTTCGCAAGGGCCTGGAGGAGTCGGGGTGCCGCGTGCCCGCACTCCAGAAGTAACACCCACCGTCACGAAACGCGGAGGACATGGGCAAGAAGGACGGGGCCATTGAGGTCGAGGGCCGCGTAGTCGAACCGCTTCCCAACGCGATGTTCCGCGTCGAGTTGGAGAACGGTCACAAGGTCCTGGCACACATCAGCGGCAAGATGCGTCAGCACTACATCCGCATCCTCCCTGAGGACCGGGTTGTCGTGGAGCTCTCGCCCTACGACCTGTCCCGCGGGCGCATCGTCTACCGCTACAAGTGACCTCGGTGCGCTCCAGCAGGGGCGCGCCGGCTGACGCAGGAGAAGCTCAGGCGTGAAGGTCCAGCCGAGCGTCAAGAAGATCTGCGACAAGTGCAAGGTGATCCGCCGCCACGGCCGGGTCATGGTCATCTGCGAGAACCTGCGCCACAAGCAGCGCCAGGGCTGACCAGAGCCGTCGAGCACGAGTCGAGTCTTCACGGACGCGACACCGAGTAAGCCTCCTCGCACCTGCCGCACGAGCAGCACCCGTGCGGCACACCCCCGGACTCCAGGCCGGGGCCGGGACACCGGTCGCGAGAGCGACCGGAACTGACACAGCGAGTCAGTCCCGGGATCGGGCGAGGAGCAGACCTGGAGCGACACCACTGTTAGGAGCAAGCGCCGTATGGCACGACTCGCTGGCGTCGACCTCCCCCGCGAAAAGCGGTTGGAGATCGCGCTCACCTACATCTTCGGCATTGGTCGCACGCGCTCGAAGGAGCTGCTGACCGCCACCGAGATCTCCCCGGACCTCCGGGTGAAGGACCTCGGCGACGACGACCTCGCCAAGCTGCGGGAATACATCGAGAACCACTTCAAGGTCGAGGGTGACCTCCGCCGCGAGGTTCAGGCCGACATCCGCCGGAAGATGGAAATCGGCTGCTACGAGGGGCTGCGCCACCGTCGCAACCTGCCCGTCCGCGGGCAGCGCACCAAGACGAACGCGCGCACTCGTAAGGGTCCGAAGAAGACCGTCGCCGGCAAGAAGAAGGCCGGAAAGAAGTAAGACCTCGCGTCTCTAGCAAGTAGGAGTTCACCCAGACATGCCACCCAAGTCCCGTACGGGCGCCGGGGTCAAGAAGGTCCGGCGCAAGGAAAAGAAGAACGTCTCGCACGGCCAGGCGCACATCAAGAGCACGTTCAACAACACCATCGTGTCCATCACGGACCCGCTGGGCAACGTGATCAGCTGGGCGTCCGCCGGCCACGTCGGCTTCAAGGGCTCCCGCAAGTCCACGCCGTTCGCCGCGCAGATGGCCGCCGAGAACGCCGCCCGCAAGGCCGCCGAGCACGGCATGCGCAAGGTGGACGTGTTCGTGAAGGGTCCCGGCTCCGGCCGCGAGACCGCGATCCGTTCGCTGCAGGCCGCCGGCCTCGAGGTCGGCACCATCCAGGACGTGACCCCGCAGCCCCACAACGGCTGCCGCCCGCCCAAGCGGCGCCGGGTCTGAGGCACGGGGAGGAGTAAGACAACATGGCTCGCTACACCGGACCGGCCACTCGCATCTCGCGCCGTCTCAAGGTCGACCTCGTCGGCGGAGACCAGGCGTTCGAGCGTCGTCCTTACCCGCCCGGCCAGCACGGTCGCGGTCGGATCAAGGAGTCGGAGTACCTGCTCCAGCTCCAGGAGAAGCAGAAGGCCCGCTACACGTACGGCGTGCTGGAGAAGCAGTTCCGCCGCTACTACGAGGAAGCGGTTCGCCGCACCGGCAAGACCGGTGAGAACCTGCTGCAGATCCTGGAGTCCCGTCTCGACAACGTGGTGTACCGCGCGGGTCTCGCGCGCACCCGTCGTCAGGCCCGCCAGCTGGTCAGCCACGGTCACTTCATCGTGAACGGCCACAAGGTGAACATCCCGAGCTACCGGGTGTCGAAGTTCGACATCATCGACGTGAAGCCGAAGTCGCTGCCCACGCTGCCCTTCGAGGCCGCGCGTGCTTCCTTCGGTGACCGGCCGATCCCGGCGTGGCTGCAGGTCGTCCCCTCGACCCTGCGGATCCTGGTGCACCAGCTCCCGGAGCGGGCGCAGATCGACACGCCCGTCACCGAACAGCTCATCGTCGAGCTCTACTCGAAGTGATCCTCCTGGAGGGCATTCGACCCGATCGGGTCGAATGCCCTCCAGTCGGGTCCCGCGGCGGCACGGAATGGTGTGCCGCATGCGTTTGCCGGTCTCCGCGACCGGTTCCCACGACGTCAAATAGCGGGCGTCGGGGTTAGAGAGGAAGAACCCAGTGCTGATTTCCCAGCGCCCCTCGCTCAGCGAGGAAGCGGTCAACGAGACCCGCTCCCGGTTCGTCATCGAGCCGCTGGAGCCGGGCTTCGGCTACACCCTCGGCAACTCGATTCGCCGCACCCTGCTGTCGTCCATCCCCGGCGCGGCCGTGACCAGCATCCGCATCGACGGTGTGCTGCACGAGTTCACGACCGTCCCCGGTGTGAAGGAAGACGTCACCGACATCATCCTGAACCTCAAGGAGCTGGTCGTCAGCTCCGAGGAGGACGAGCCGGTGACCATGTACCTGCGCAAGCAGGGGCCTGGTGCGGTGACCGCGGGCGACATCGTGCCTCCGGCCGGTGTCACCGTGCACAACCCCGACCTGCACATCGCCACCCTGAACGGCAAGGGCAAGCTGGAGATCGAGCTCGTGGTCGAGCGCGGTCGCGGTTACGTCCCCGCCGTGCAGAACAAGCAGGCCGGTGCCGAGATCGGCCGCATCCCGGTCGACTCGATCTACTCGCCCGTCATGAAGGTGACCTACAAGGTCGAGGCCACCCGTGTCGAGCAGCGGACCGACTTCGACAAGCTGATCCTCGACGTCGAGACCAAGCCCTCCATCACGCCGCGCGACGCCGTCGCGTCCGCGGGCAAGACGCTGGTGGAGCTGTTCGGTCTCGCGCGCGAGCTGAACGTCGACGCCGAGGGCATCGAGATCGGCCCCTCGCCCGCCGAGGCGGACACCATCGCGGCGTTCGCGATGCCGATCGAGGACCTGGACCTCACCGTCCGGTCCTACAACTGCCTCAAGCGCGAGGGCATCCACACCGTGGGCGAGCTGGTCTCGCGCAGCGAGGCGGACCTGCTGGACATCCGCAACTTCGGTGCGAAGTCGATCGACGAGGTCAAGATGAAGCTCGTCGGTCTCGGCCTCGCGCTGAAGGACAGCCCTCCTGGGTTCGACCCGTCGGCCGCCGCGTCCGACTACCCCGCCGAAGGCTGGGGCACGGACACCGCCGTGGACAACCACGACGACGGCCAGGACTACGCGGAGACCGAGCAGCTCTGAGGTCGCTTAGCGGCCGGGCCGGAGCAGAGGATCAGAAAGAAATCCGAGGAGCAATTCGATGCCCACCCCCACCAAGGGACCCCGTCTCGGGGGCTCGCCGGCCCACGAGCGGCTGATGCTGGCCAACCTGGCCACGTCCCTGTTCACCCACGGTCGGATCACGACCACTGAGGCGAAGGCGAAGCGGCTCCGGCCGTACGCCGAGAAGCTGATCAGCAAGGCGAAGGTCGGTGACCTGCACAACCGTCGCGAGATCCTGAAGGTGATCCGCGACAAGGACATCGTGCACAAGCTGTTCGCCGAGATCGGCCCGCAGTTCGCCGACCGCCCCGGTGGCTACACCCGCATCACCAAGACGCTGCCGCGCAAGGGCGACAACGCCCCCATGGCCGTGATCGAGCTGGTCGCGGAGCAGACCGTCACCTCCGAGGCGGAGCGCGCCCGCAAGACCCGGTTCGCCAAGGACGAGGCCGCCAAGGCTGCCTCGACCGAGGAGACCGAGGTCGAGGACACCACCGCCGAGGGCACCGACCAGGACGCTGACGCGCCCGAGTCGGCGACCAAGGACGCCACCGAGGAGCCCGCCGAGGGCGCCGACGAGGCTCCGAAGGCCGAGGACAAGAAGGACGAGTCCTGACGGACGCGCACTTCACCGACGAGCCCGTCGTTCCCGCTGGGGACGACGGGCTCGTTCGTGTGCGACTGGACCTGGCCTACGACGGCACGGACTTCTCCGGGTGGGCGCGTCAGCCCGACCGCCGCACGGTGTGCGGGGTGCTGGAGGACACGATGTCCACGGTGCTGCGCGAGGACGTGCAGCTGACCGTGGCGGGTCGGACGGATGCGGGCGTGCACGCGTCCGGGCAGGTGGCGCACGTCGACCTGCCGTCCGGTGCGGACGTCGCCGGGTTGCCCAAACGGTTGGCACGCGCTCTGCCGGCGGATGTGCGGGTGTTCTCGGCGCGGGTCGTGCCGGCCGCGTTCGACGCGCGGTTCGCCGCGTTGCGCCGGCACTACGAGTACCGGGTCACGGATGCCGCGTTCGGGGCGCACCCGCTGCGGCGCCTGGACACCCTGGCGTGGCCGCGTCCGCTGGACCTCGACGCGTTGAACGAGGCGTCGGCGTTGATGCTGGGTGAGCGGGACTTCTGCGCGTTCTGCCGTCGACGTGAGGGCGCTACCACGATCCGTGAGCTGCAACGCCTGGAGTGGGTGCGGGACGGCGCCGTGCTGACCGCGCACGTGTCCGCGGACGCGTTCTGTCACTCGATGGTGCGAAGCCTGGTCGGGGCGCTGCTCGCGGTGGGTGAGGGGCGCAAGCCGGTGGGCTGGCCCGCGTCGCTGCTGTCGCTGACCGCGCGGTCCAGCGAGGTCACGGTGGCGCCGCCGCACGGGTTGTCGCTGGTCCGGGTCGACTACCCGGCGGACGACGAGCTCGCCGCGCGGGCCGCGGTCACCCGGAACGTGCGCGGCGTGCCGACCAGCTGAGCCACACCACCCCGCCCAGCGGTATCTCCATCAGGTAGGTGAAGAAGGCGAACAGCAGCACGCCCGCGACGGCCGGTGCGGCGGGCGTGCCGAGGCTGACGAGCAGCGCGATGGTGCCGCTTTCGGTGACGCCGACCCCGCCGGGCGTGATCACGGCCAGGGTGAGCAGCCTGCTCACCGCGTACGCCGCGACCGTCGGGCCCAGGCCGAGGTGGACGCCGGCGGCGGCCAGGCACCACCACAGCAGCACGCCCTGGAGCAGCAGGTAGGCGAGCATGCCCAGGGTCATCTGCCGCCAGCCGTCCCGGACCACCTGGTTGGTCTGCCGGCGCACCCGCAGCAGGAACCGGGTGGCCCGGCCGCCGAGCAGCCCTCCGAGCCAGCGCAGGCGCAGCAGCACGACCACGGCCGCCAGCAGGCCGCCGGCCGCGCTGATCGTCGCGACCAGGACCCCGTTGCCCAGCACGACCGCGCCCTGCACGGCCAGCGCCAGCACCGGCAGCACCGCGCGGGACAGGGCGTTCCACAGGCCGCTGACGATCGTCGACGTGGTGATCGCCCGCGCGGAGTGGCCCCAGCTCGACGCCATCACGGCGGTCACCGCCACCCCGGCCGCGCCGCCGAACGGGAGCACGTTGCTGATCGCGCTGCCCGCCGCGTTCAGGCCGAACGCCTGGGTGTTGCGCAGGTTGGGCAGCGACCCGGTGAGCACGTAGGTGTAGGCCCAGAGCCCGGCCAGCCACAGCGCCGTCAGCCCGAGGGCGGTGCCTGCGCCGATGGTCCGCAGCTGCTCGCCGACGGCAGTCCACGCCACCCCGCCGACGGCGGGCACCAGCGCGACCAGCAGCCACGCCGCCAAGCCGAGCGAGGCCAGCGACGCCGCGATCCGGAACCACCGCCTCATTCACGCCCGCAATCGTTTGCGCTCCACGTACCACTCGGTGCCCAGTATCAGCCTGAACAGCGGGGGCGGCAGTTTGAGCAGCGCGGCGAGGGTGCGGGTCGACTCGCCGCCGGTGGTCTGCGTGGCGTGCGCCGCCATCGCCGCCCGCTTCACGTGCGCGTACTGGCGGACGTCCACCGAGTGGGTGATCTCGTGGTGTGCGGTGTAGGTCTTCTCGAACGGGGTCAGGTCGAACCTGCGGATCAGGCGGGCCAGGCGCAGGCCGCGCAGGAGCCGGGTGCGGTCGACCGTCGCCTCCCACACGCGGGGCGTGCCGGCGAGTTCGGCGGCCAGCGTGCCGACCCGGTGCACCTGGACGTGGTCGGGGTGCCCGTAGCCGCCGTTGGGGTCGTAGGTGGTCAGCAGGTCGGCGCGTTCCTCGTGCAGCAGCTCGGCCAGCCGTTCGGCGGCTTCGCCCACGTCGGCACGGGCGAACCCGTGCCGACGCCGTCCCTCCAGGCCGGAGTCCCGGTAGCCCAGGAACTCGACCCGCGCGCACCCGAGCACGCGGGCCGACGCGTGGGCCTCCCTGGTCCGGACCGCGCCGAGGTCGGTTTGGCGTGCGCTCAGCCCCAGTTCACCGGCGGTGGCGACGACCAGCACCACGCGGTGACCTTCCTGCGCGAGGCGCGCCATCGTGCCGCCGGTCAACAGGGCTTCATCGTCGGGGTGGGCGTGGAAGAACACGCACGTTCGGCTCACGGGTGCAAGAGTGTCAGTTGGTCCGTTCGGCGGCTTGACGGGAGTGCACTTGTCGATCATCCACGTCACCGACTGCTTCCTGCCGCGCCTGGGCGGGATCGAGGTGCAGGTCGCCGGCTTGGCGCGGGCGCAGGCTTCGAACGGGGAGAACGTGCACGTGGTGACCGCGACCAGGCTCGCGTCGCCCGGCGTCGGGTACTCGGTGCACCGGATCGCGGTGCGGCTGCCGTGGGACCTGCCGGTGCACCCGCGGGCCGGTTCGCATCTCGACCGGGTGATCTTGGCGCTGTCGCCGTCGGTCGTGTACGTGCACGTCGGCGCGATCTCGCCGTTCGCGTGGTCGGGGGTGCGGTCGGCGTTGCGGCTGGGCTTGCCCGCGGTGGTCGTGGTGCACAGCATGTGGGACCCGGTGGTGCAGCGGTGCTACCGGGTGCTGGACCGGCTCGCCTCGTGGAGTTCGGGGCAGGTGGCGTTGGCGGCGGTGAGCCGTGCGGCGGCGGACCGGATGCGGGCGGCGGTGCCGGGGATCTCGGTGGGGGTGGTGCCGAACGGGATCGCGCCGGAGCAGTGGCGGGGGATTCCGACGCAGCGGCCGGACGACGCGGTGCACGTGGTGTCGGTGGGTCGGCTCGCGGCGCGGAAGGAGCCGATGGCGTTGTTGAAGGCGTTGCGCGCGGTGTCCACGGATGTCCCGTTGCGGGCCACGCTCGCCGGTGCGGGGCCGGAGTGGGCGGCGCTGCGGCGGTACGTCGAGCGGCACGGCATGAAGTGGGTCAGCCTGCCCGGTCGGCTGGACCGGCAGGGTGTGGGCCACCTGCTGGCGGGTGCGGACTTGTTCGTCAACCCGGCGGCGCAGGAGGCGTTCGGCCTGGCGGCGTTGGAGGCGCGGACGGCGGGTGTGCCGGTGATCGCGCGGCCGGGGACGGGGGTGGCGGATTTCGTGCGCGACGGCGTGGAGGGCCTGCTGACCGACGACCTGGCCGCCGGCATCACCCGCCTGGTGGCGAACCGGGAGGAGCGCTTCCGGATCGCCGAGCACAACCGGGGGACCGAACCGACCCACTGCACCTGGCCACGCGTGCTGGAAGCGCTGCGCGACTGCTCGGCGCGGGTGTGAGGGCTACGAGTCGAGGACGGCGTCCAAGTCCACCGTGACCGGGACCGGTGCGGCGGTGATGGTTGTCGGACCCGCTTCTCGGACTGTGTTCTCCGCGACGTAGTGGTCCTGCACGAGTCGGTACGAGGTCAGGTTCAGTTCAGCCCGCTGCTCGATCGTCCACACGAACGGCACTCCCGCCGAGGCGTAAGCAGCCATCTTCGCCTCCCGCTCGGCGCGCTTGTTGCCCGGCGACCAGATCTCGACCGCCATGATCAACGCCTCCGGTGGGAAGCTCGCCCCTACCGGTCGCCGATCCAGGACAACCACGTCAGGGATCAATGCGGTGCGCATCGTCGAGGAAATCTTCACCCCGACCCCCGGGACGACGTGAAGTTCCCGGCGTTCGGCGGCGCGCAGCGCATCGCGGATGGTCACGGCGAGATTGAAAGCGACCACTTGATGTTCACCCGATGGCGGCGGAGTCACGTAGAAGTATCCAAAGATCAGCTCGGTGCGCGACCCGTCCTCCGAGGGGGGCAGGTCCAGCCAGTCCTCAATGGTGTGTGGGCCGATCATTGGGTCTTGCAGGGCTGCGGACACGCTCCACCTCCGGGATCGACTCGATTATGACCCTGCCACAGTCCCACGGGGGCGACACCGTCCCCGACCAGGTGAAACGTGGAGCGGCCCCGCACCGGTGGAAGTGGTGCGGGGCCGCTGCGGTGCGACTGGTCGTGGTGGCCTTCAGAGGTCGAGGGTCCAGGTGTCGATGTAGCCGGTGTCCTGGCCGAAGACGTCGCGCACGCGGAGCTGCCAGGTGCCGTTGGCGTCCTCCGCCGACAGGTTCAGCGGGTACGTGGCGTCGACGTTGTCCGCACCGTCCGAACCGGACTGCACCTTGAGCTGCTTGACCGCACCGCTCGGCGTGATCAGGTCGATCACCAGGTCACCCCGGTACGTGTGCTTGACGTGCACCTCGACCGTGGCCGCCGAGGCCGCCTTGCCACCGCAGTCGGCCACCGCGATCGGGCTGGACGCGACGCCCAGGTCCGGCACGGCCACGTCGGTCGCGTTGGTCTTGGCCGGGCAGCCGCCGGGCGGCGGGGTGGCGGCGCCGACGACGCGCAGCAGCTTGTTCGGCGAACCGGCGCCCGCGCTGCCGACCACGCCGTTCGTCGCGCCGTTCACCAGGGCGTCGCGCACCTGCAGCGGGGTCGCGGTGGGGTTCGCGGCCAGGTAGACGGCCGCCGCGCCGACCACGTGCGGCGTCGCCATGGACGTGCCGCTGATCGTGTTGGTGGCCGTGTCGTTGGTGTACCAGGCCGACGTGATGGACGAGCCCGGTGCGAAGATGTCCAGGCAGGTGCCGATGTTCGAGAACGACGACCGGGCGTCGGTGTTGGTCGTGGAGCCGACCGTGATCGCCTCGGGAGTGCGGGCGGGGGAGTAGTTGCACGCGTCCGCGCCGTTGCTGTTGCCCGCCGCGATGCCGTAGGTGACGCCAGCCGCGATGGAGTTGCGCACGGCCTGGTCGACCGTGGCGTCCGCGCCGCCGCCGAGCGACATGTTCGCGACCGCCGGCTTGACCGCGTTGGCGGTCACCCAGTCGATACCCGCGATGACGCCCGCGTACGTGCCGGAACCCGCGCAGTTCAGCACCCGCACGCCGACGAGCTTGGCCTTCTTCGCCAAGCCGTACTGGGTGCCGCCGACGGTGCCCGCCACGTGCGTGCCGTGGCCGTTGCAGTCGGTGGCGTCGTTGTCGTTGTCGACGGTGTCGCGACCGGTGGTCGCCCGCCCGCCGAAGTCGCTGTGCGAGAACCGGATGCCCGTGTCGATGATGTAGGCGGTGACGCCCTCACCCTCGTTCGGGTAGGTGTAGGAGTTGTCCAGCGGCAGCGCGGCCTGGTCGACCCTGTCCAGGCCCCACGACGGGGTCGGCGCCTGCGTGCCGGAGATCGTCACCTCGCCGTCCTGCTGCACGTACGACACCGACGGGTCGGCGGCCAGCTTGCGGGCCTGCGCCTCGCTCATGGTGGCCGAGAAGCCGCGCAGCGCGCTGGAGTACGTGTGCTTGACGTTCGCCTCGTACTTGTTGCTCAACGTGTCCACGTTGCCCGCGCTCGCGTCCTTGAGCACGACGATGTAGCTGTCCTTGACCGCGTTGGGCGCACCCAACCCGAGGACGATGCCTTCCGCCGCCGCGGAGGTGAAGGTGGTCAGTGCGGCCGTGACCGCGAACGCCGTGCCCGTGGCCAGCCCGACAGCGGCCAGCCGTTTCGTCCAGGACGCGCGAACGTCTCCCATGGCAGGGGGTCTCCTCTTCGCAGGGTGAGTGCCCGAACGGTGCCGCCTGCGATACCGCCCGAACACGTTGAGTTGTTCCTAGTTCGCCCTGCGGGTGAGGCGCAACGATTTGCCGGTAACAACCGGCGAACGGCTCGTCCACAGTTCTATTCGCGCTGTGAACGAATTGCTGCGGAGAGTGACTGGACCCGGATCAAAAAATATGCCCCCGGACATTGTCCAGGGGCACATCGGTCGTACCGGTACTGCCGAACAGGTCAATCGCCGCGCCGGACCGCGCCCAGGATCTGCTGCTCACCGGGCGTGGTGACCAGGCGCAACGGCCGCCACAGGTTCGTGCCGAGCGCGATCACCTGGTCGTCCTTGAGCGTGGTGAGCTGGTGCGCCATCTGCGGCGGCAGCCGCCAGATCTGGCTCGCCAACTGCGCCTGCCCGACCGGCAACCGCTGGAGCAGCACCAGGTCCGCGGAATTCGCGGTGTTCGCCGCCTGCGGGTGCAAATACGGCAATACGTACATCGTGGTCTGCCACGGCGACCGCGGCGGGAACAGTTCCTGCGGCACGTGGCCGCCGTCGTGCACGACCAGCAGCGGGCTGTCCTCCGACGGCCGCGGCAGCTCCACCGGGCTCAACCGGCGCAGCTGCACCAGCGGCGAGGGACGCCCGTCCGAGCCCGCGCCCGCCGCGCGCACCACCGGCTGCCAGGCCGCCGGGCGGCCGGTCGCGATGGTGATCCACGCGCCCGTCGCCATCGCCCGCAACGCGATCTGCCTGGCCAGGTACAGCCCGCCGACCACGACCATGCGGGTCGGCGCGGACCGCAGCACCGAGATCGTCAGCGGCTCGCCCTGCAGACCCGAGCCGAGCACCATGCCGCCGCGGTCGCCAGACGGGCTCACCACGTCCAGCATCTGCGGCGACACCAGGAACTCCGGCGCCACGCCCTTGCCCTGCGAGTCCATCAACCGGGAGTTGCTCACGCCACACCTCCCAGCGGCAGCGTCGCGGCCAGCCCGGCGACCTGCAGGCCGTTCAACGGGGTCAGCGTGATGTCGAGCTTGTCGGACAACGCCTTGAGCCGGTCGTCCGCGCGGTCCAATTCGGACGGAGTCCGCGCGCTCACCCGCACCATGCCGCGCAGGCCGACCTGGCCCTGCTCGCTGCTCGGCGAGATCGTCATGGACAACGTCGAGGACAGCGCCCGGACGCCGGTCAGCGCGTTCAGGTTGTTGCGCATGCCCTTGGCCGGCCAGCCGGTGATCGCGTAGCTGGAGTGACCAACGCCACCCGCCGTCACACCGGACCACTTCTCCCGCAACGACACCGAGTTGTTGGACCCGGCCACCGAGGTCAGCTCGGCCGCCGAGATGCCCGCCCGGATCAGCTCGTCGGGGTCGAGCGGCCGGATCGACACGCCCGTCGACTCCAACGCGTTGCGCACGCGGGACAGCGCGCCGATCAACGCGCGGTGCGCGCCCACGACGCCGCCGCCGCGTTCCCGGATCGCCGCCGCGCACCGCCGCGGGTCCAGCCGCACCGCGATCCACGTGGTCCGGCGTGCCGCGGCGGGCAACGGGCCGAGCACTTCCATGTACGAGTTGAGCGCGGGCGAGTTCACCGGCAGCGCCGCGCTGCCCGGGTAGCAGTGCCAGATCACCGAGATCGCGTCCAGCACCACACCGCGGTCCTCCAGCGTCGGCGCGAGCGCGCCCAGCGGCAGCGACGGCGCGCTGCCCACCGCGGTGATCAGGCCCGGCGCCGGGTCGACCAGCAGCACGGCGGTCCACGCGCCCTGGTGCCAGGCCATGCCCAGCGGACGGCGCTCGTGGTCGACGCCCCTGGCCACCACCAGGTCCGGCACCGCGAGGCGCAGCAACGCCACCCGCGGGTCGTCCGAGCCGATGACCGTGGACTCCTCCTCGGACGGGGGCTTCATCTCCACCGGGCCGCTGCGCTTGGCCGTGCGGGAGTGCGAGCGGAAGCTGTAGCGCACCACGAGACCGATCCACTGGGTCAACCAGCGACCCCGGGACCTGGTGAACGCGAGGATCAGCGCGATCAGCACGATGCCGGCCGCGATGTACATCGGCACGGGCTGCACACCGTCACCGGTGGCGCCGATCGCCAGCAGGACCAGGCCGATGGCGACGCCGACCTCCAGCACAACCAGGTTGGTGACCGGCAGCGCGCCCAGGCTCGCACCTGCGGTGCGGCGACGCGCCCGGAGCAGTGCGGCGCGGACGGCGCCCCCTGCTGCCTGCGCGCGCGCCATGGCGGGGTTGGGTGGACCCGGATGTGGGGTGGTCACGGACATCCGATCTGGTTCTCTTTCCCTCGGCGTGCGCCGGGTGGACCGACCGGGTCTGACCAACCCGCACACGGACCACCCGCCGTCCGGCTATCGTGCAGACCGTACCGCGACTGGGAGAGCAGCGAGCCGAGAATGGCATCAACA
This sequence comes from Saccharothrix deserti, assembly GCF_009769385.1. GTDB lineage: Bacteria > Actinomycetota > Actinomycetes > Mycobacteriales > Pseudonocardiaceae > Actinosynnema > Actinosynnema deserti. Next base: position 327,085 of record NZ_VKAB01000008.1, on the reverse strand, counting down.
CCCACCACCAAGTCACAGGTCCAGGCCTACCGCTTCGTGCTGCGCAGGATGCAGTCCGCTCTGGTGCGCAGAGACGCGGTGATGCTGCACGACCCGATGCGCACGCACTCGCGTGCCACCGCGGTGGGCGTTCTGCTGGGCATCATCGGCATGATCGGGTTCCTGATCTTCGGCTTCTTCTCGCCGGACCCGCAGGTCGACGGCCAGACGCAGATCGCCATCTCCAAGGAGACCGGCCAGGTCTACGTGGTCCGCGAGGGCAATCCCAGGACGTTGATCCCGATGACGAACCTCGCGTCCGCGCGGCTGCTGCTGTTGCAGCGGCAACAGCCGGACGCCGGACAGGCCTCGGTCGCGGGTAGCGACGCGCCGGCCGGTCAGGTCAACCAGGGGCCGCAGGTCGCGGGCGGCGAGCCGAAGCTGGTCAGCGAGAAGGCGTTGTCGAAGCTGCCCAAGGGCCGGTTGACCGGCATCCCCGACGGGCCGGACGTGCTGCCGAAGCCGGAGGACCGGATCGGCTCGGACTGGTCCGTGTGCGACACGCTGACGTTGGACGAGTCGCTGAACGACCCGTCGGCGCCGGGCAAGTTCACCACCACGGTCCTCGCGGGCTACAGCGGCGGCGGTGAACTGCTCGACGGCAACCGCGCGCTGCTGGTGCGGGCGGGCACCGACGACAAGCAGGCGTACCTGATCTACAAGGCGCCGCAGGACTCGAAGATCACCTCGACGTCCACGGTGCGCGCCAAGGTCGACCTCGACAAGTCCGAGGTCCGCACCGCGTTGAACCTGAGCCAGAAGAAGCCGCGTGCGGTCAGCACCGGTCTGCTCAACGCGATCCCCGAGGCGAAGCCGTTGGTGGCGCCCGAGATCCCGGGCCGCGGCCAGGCGGTGACGTACGTCACCGGTCAGAACCTGAAGGTCGGCGACGTGATCGAGGTCCGCCGCACCGGCGCCGGTCCCACGTTCTACGTGGCGCTGAAGGACGGCCTGCAGGACATCACCCGCGCGGCGGGCGACCTGATCCGCGCCACCTACGCGCAGGGCGAGCCGAAGCTGGTGGACATCGCGCGGATCAACGACGCGCCGACCACCGAACAGCTCGACTTCGACGACTACCCGGCCGACGTGCCGGAGATCCTGGATCCCAACCAGAACAACCGGGTGATCTGCCTGGGCTGGCAGGCGCAGAACGTGACGTCGGACAACAAGTCGCAGCACACCAAGGTGACCATCGCGCCGTCGCTGCCGATCCCGAGCGGCGTGGCGCCGGTGGACATCAACCAGGTGGGTGCGACCGGCGAGGTCGTCAGCCAGTTCGTGATGGCGCCGGGCAAGTCGGCCGTGGTGCGCAGTGCGACGTCCACTGAGGACTTCAAGAGCGGCCCGATCCACCTGATCACCGGACGTGGCGTGAAGTACGGCATCCCGGACGGGGTCACCGCCGGCGGGCTCGGGTTGGGCGCGGACGGGTTCGCGCCCGGACCGGAGTCGATCCTGCGGCTGCTGCCCAACGGGCCGCAGCTCAACCGCAACGACGCCATCCGCAGCTGGGACTCGATCCCGGTGCCGAAGAGCAACAGCCTGTTGCCCGAGGAGCAGGCGGCGAAGAAGCAGGGCGGCTGAGCACGGTTGTCGCTGTCGCGGCCCCTATTGCTGAGCCCTTTGGCGGAACCGGCGTGGGCCGGTTCCCGTCATAGGGTGCAGGAGGTGTCGGGGTGAACGAGGTCACACGCGGGCCCGCGGTCGCGGCGCGCACCGGGCAGGTGGCGGTCGACCCGCGCTGGCTGGAGCTGTACGCCGAGCGCGTCGAGGAGGCGGCCGAGGAGCTGACCCGCGCGCGCGCCGAGCTGCGGGAGGCGCCGGTGCGCGCCCAGAGCTTCGGCGAGTTGGGTCGGACGTTGCGCAGCGCCGAGGCGTACAGCCGGGCCGCCGGGATGCTGAACCAGCAGCTCGACCGGGCGTGCGAGGTGCTGACGTCCGCGGCGAAGGGGCTGCACGAGGTGGCCGAGCACTACAGCGCCCAGGACGACGAGGCGATCGCGTCGCTCAAGGCCGTCGAACGCCGGGCGGGGTTGAGCTGATGCGGGGCAAGGACGGCAGGCAGATCGCCGCCGAGGTCGGGCCGGAGCTGGACTACCTGTCGGGGATCAGCAGGCGGCTCGGCGTGCGCGATCTCGTGGCGGAGTACTTCACGCCCGTCGTGGGCGACTGGAACGACCTGCACGAGGAGGCGGAGCGCTGGCGCAAGGCCGGGCTCGTCGCCGAGCACGTGACGCGTGACCTGACCAAGCCGCTGGGCAAGCTCGACTCGGCGTGGCAGGGCAGGGACGCGGACTCGTTCGTGGAGCACATGCAGAAGGTCGGCTTGGCCGGGCACGACATGTCCGACGCGATGCACGCGATGGGCGAGGCGCTGGACCAGACCGCCGAGGGCATCCGCGGCATCGTGGAGGACATGTCCCGGGTGTTCGCCGAGGCGGCCGACACGGTGTCCGGTGCGGCGGCGTTGCCGGTGGACGGCGACCGGCGCGTGGTCGAGGCGTTGGACGAACTGCACGACCCGGCGAAGGAGCTGCACGAGTCGGTGCGCGACGTGCTGGAGGCGTTCCTGCGGCTCTGTGACGGCGTGTCCGGGTCGGAGGACTTCGCCGACGTGAAGATGGAGCACAAGTACCCCGAGCAGAACTGGACGTTCACGGAGCCGGCGAAGCCGACCGTGCCACCTTCTTCGGGCACGCAGCCCCCGGCCGGCCCGCCCGCCGAGACCAAGCCCGCCGCCGCCGGTGGTGGCGCGGGTTCCGGTTCCGGTGGCGGCGTGCCCGGTGGTGGTGGCGGCGTGCCCGGTGGCCTGCCTGGAGGCGAGTCGCCGGAGCGGATGCAGCAGGGTGGGTCGACGGCCGTGTCCGAGCCGCATCCCGTTGAGCCCGGTGCTCGTCCGGCCGCGGCGGCCGCGGGTCCGTCCGGTCCGGCTGTCGCGGGCGGTGCGGGGATGATGGGCGGCGGCATGATGGGCGGCATGGGCGCAGGCGGCCAGCAGGGCGGCGACAAGGACCACAAGTCGAAGGTCCAGCTGGCGGGCTCGACCGAGCAGGTCTTCGGCAAGCCCAAGAAGTCCGCCCCGCCGGTCCTGGGCGAGGATTGATCGCTGAGCGTGTGAACGGAAAAGGGCCGCCCTGGTCGGGGCGGCCCTTTTCCGTTGAGGTTCAGGTTGTTCAGATTGTCGAGCGTTTCAGCGGGACGGTCGCGCGCCTGGCGCGGTTGCGGTTGACGGTGTGCACGATGAACAGCGTCAACAGCAGCAGGCCAACGCCCGCGCCGGTGCCGGACAGCGCCACGATCATCGGCGTGTTGTCCGGCGGGTTCAGCGGGTCCAGCGTGGTGAGCATTTCCGGAGGCGTCGTCTGCTTCGCGCCCGGACGCTCGGACGGCAGCTCGGCGGTCAGCGCGGCCACCGGGTTGATGATCCCGTAGCCGACCTTGTGATCCCGCCCGTTGGGGTTGCCCGGGTGCTTCGCGGTCGCCTTGATCCGGTCCATGACCTGCTTCGCGGTCAGGTTCGGGAACCGCTCGCGCACCAGCGCGGCCACACCCGCCACGTACGGCGAGGCGAAGCTGGTGCCCTGGATCGGGGTGGGCCGCTGGTCCACGACGTTCGCGTCGGTCAGGCCCTGACCGGCCGGGTCGAGCGTGACGATGTTCTCACCCGGCGCGGCCACGCTGACCCACGGGCCCCACACCGAGAACGACGACACCTCGCCCTCGACGTTGACCGACGCCACGGACAGCACGTTGTCGGCGTACCACGGCGGCGACGCGACCACGTTGACGTTGTTCGGGTCCTGCTTGTCGTTCTGCAGCTCGCAGCCGCTCTTGGGATCGATGTTGCCCGCCGCGGTGACGATCACCACGTCCTTCTCTTTCACCGCCCAGTCCACCGCGGCCTGCAACTCGCGTTCCTGCCTGCTGGGCTCGCGCGGCGCGGCGCACGAGGTCAGCGAGATGTTGATGACGTCGACGCCCCTGTCCGCGGCGGCGATGATGGCCTGCGCCAGCGTGTCGACCTTGCCCGCGGACGGCCGGTTGTTGGTCCCCGCCGGGTCCTTGAACTCGAAGTTGTTGCTGGTCTGCCGGTACGCCAGCACCTTCACGTCGGGCGCGGCGCCGACGAACCCGGTCTCGGCGTCCCGGCTGGCCGCCGCCACGCCCGCGACCTCGGTGCCGTGACCGTCGCAGTCGGAGATCCCCTTCTTCTCGGTCTCGACGTAGTCGCCGCCCTCGGTGACCCGGCCGGCCAGCCGCGGGTGGTTGGCGTTGACACCGGTGTCGATGATCGCGAGCGTCACGCCCTTGCCGGTGGCGAAGCGGTGCGCCTCTTCCAGCCGGAGCTGCATCTGGCCCCACGGCTTGTTCGGGATGGGGCGGTTGCCCGTGCCCGAGGTGACGCACTGCGTCTTCTGCGTGTAGTTGACGTCTTCCTGGGGCGGTGCGGGCGCCTTGAGGAAGCTCCGGTCGACCGCAGGCGGCTGCGAGTTCGGTCGGGTAGGGGAGTTCGCGGTCGTGGTCGGCTGTGCCTGCGCGCCGGGCGCGGTCACGAGGGTGACCGCCACCGCGGCCAGCGCGGCGATCTTGCGGATGCGCATCACGGCCTCACGCGGGGATGAGCTGGCGCATGGCCACGTAGAGGTCCATCACGGCGAGCGCCAGCGGCAGGACCGCGGCGATCAGGATGGCCTCCATCACGTCGACCGTGCGACGCAGCACCGGGGAGAACTTCTGGTTGGGGAAGATCACACCGAGCACGAGCGCACCCGCGCCGATCACCACGAGCGTGCCGAACACGAACAGCAGCCGGTCACCGGCCGAGGACTGCACCAGCCACCCGAGCAGCACGCCCGCGCCCGCGACCATGCCGCTGGCCAGCAGCGCCACCGCCTGCGCGCCGTTGGCGTAGGCCCGGCCGCGCAGCAGCAGGACCAGCGTGACCACGATCGCCAGCAGCGGGCCCCAGATGCTGCCGTTGCCGGACGCGATCACGGAGAACAGCGCGGCGGTGCCGCCGCAGCCGATGATCATGCCGGTCAGGTACTCGTGCGCGTTCGCCGTGCGCCGCTCGATCACGGAGTACTCCGGGAAACCGGTGTCCTCCTTCAGGTCCTCGGCGCTGCCCGGCACGGTCGGCAGCGGCAGCTTGGCCAGCTGGATCGTCAACCGGGGCAGCGCGGACAGCATCGCCAGCGAGACGGCCGCGGTGGCCGCCGCGATGCCGTGCAGCGGGTGGTCGACGAAGATGCCGATGAAGAACGCGATGGCGCTCAACGCGCCCGCCGTGGCGGCGGCGATGAACACCGTGATGCCGCGGCCGATCAGCATGATCGCGGCCGAGGCGAAGATCAGCACCAGGACGCTGGCCAGCAGCAGGCTCGGCCGGCCGAGCGGGCCGGGCACGATGTGGAGGCCCGCGACGTACGCCATGGGCAGTCCGCCCGCCGCGGCGATCAGCACGCCCGTGCCGGTCGCGTTGTAGGCCCGCGCCACGACCGCGCCCGCGGCCAGCGCCGCGATGGCCACCACGCCCGCGCAGATCGCCGGCGCCAGGTTGCCGCCGCCCGAGAGCGGACCGGCCATCAGCACCGCGATCGCGGCCGTGATCAGCGCCAACGCGCCCGCGAGGTGGCCGTAGCGCCGCGCCGTGTCCTTGGTCCACGGGCGGAAGCTGTCCGGATCGGACTCCGCGATCGCGTCGACCACGTCGTCGTACAGCGGGGGCGGCGGGTTCTCGTTGCGCTTGCGCAGTTGGAGCAGTTCGCCGTCGACCACGCCGAGCGAGGCCAGCGTGCGGCTGGGGTCCAGCGGGCTGTCGCCCAGCTTGGCCAACGCCCACCCACCGTGCCGCACGCCACCGTCCGGAGTGGCCTCCTTGGCCATGTCCAGCAGCATCGGCAGCAGGTCGGCCACCGCGACGTCGGCGGGCAGCGCGACGTCGATACGCGTACGCGGCGCAACCACCGTCACCCTGCTGAACACCGTCGTACCGGTCGCCACCAGCGCCCCCTAAGTCCTGATGAGTGTGTGCTTGTGGTTCCGCCCCGACCCTATTGGTCCGGTCGGACGTGCTTCGGCCGGCCCCAGTATGGACGCACCGGACGCCGCGGCAGGGCTGTTCCGCGCAACACGTTGGTCGCGGATTTCCCCGACCCCCCGTCGTGCGGGGTTCCGATGCGCCATAGTGTCGTTGCAACTGGTTGTGGCGTGCCCACACGCGCCACAAGGGGTGTTCGATCGATTTGAAGAGGTGCCTGTTAGGTGAGCACGCTGCAGTTCAAGCGCACGGCACGCCTCGCTGCTCCCCGCCCGCCCGGCGGTGAGGTCCACCTCGAACCGCCACCCGAGGTGCCACGCGTCATCCCCGGCAACATCATGATGAAGGCGATGCCCGTCGTCATGATCGTGTCGTCCGTCGGGATGATGCTGCTGATGTTCCAGTACAGCAATCGAAGCCCGGCGGCGATGATCATGCCGGGCATGATGCTGGTGTCGACCATCGGCATGATGGCCGGCGGCATGGGCAGCGGCAGGGGCCAGAAGAAGGCCGAGATGAACGAGGACCGCAAGGACTACCTGCGGTACCTGGGCCAGATGCGCGACCGCGCCCGCGAGGCCGCGAACGAACAGCGCGCCGAGCGCGAGTGGGTCCACCCCGACCCGCAGATGCTGTGGTCCCTGGCCACCACCCGGCGCATGTGGGAGCGCCGGCAGAACGACCCCGACTTCTGCCACCTGCGCGCGGGCCGCGGCTCGCAGCGGCTGGCGACCCGGCTCGTGCCGCCGCAGACCGGTCCGGTCGAGGAGCTGGAGCCGATCGCGACGCTGGCGCTGCGCCGGTTCGTGCGCGCCCACTCGCTGGTGCCCGACCTGCCGATCTCCATCGCCCTGCGCGGTTTCGCCGCCGTGGGCCTGCTCGGCGAGATCAACGAGAAGCGCGGCCTGGCCCGTGCCCTGCTGGCCCAGATGGCGACCTTCCACTCCCCGGACGACCTGCTGATCGCGGTCGTCACCACCGGCCGCACCAAGGCCGAGTGGGAGTGGATGAAGTGGCTGCCGCACGTGCAGCACCCGCAGATCGTGGACGGCATCGGCCAGATGCGGATGATGGCCGGTTCGCTGGCCGAGGTCGAGCAGATGCTGGACGAGCAGCTGCGCGACCGGCAGCGGTTCACCCGCAACGCGCCGCCGCCCGCCGACCAGCCGCACGTCGTGATCCTGATCGACGACGGCGATGTCACGCGGGAAGAGCAGATCATCCTGGAAGAGGGTCTGGTCGGCGTCACCCTGCTGGACCTGTCCGAGTCGCTGGGCAACCTGACCGCCCGCCGCGGTCTGCGGCTGGTGATCGAGGACGGCAAGCTCGGCGCGCGCAGCGCGAGCGGTGTCGAGTGGTTCGGCGCGCCGGACTGGCTGAGCGTGGTCGAGGCCGAGGCGCTGGCCCGGCGGCTGTCGCCGTACCGGGTCGGCGGCGTGGACGCGGGCGGTACCGACGAGGACCCGCTGTCGATGAGCAACAACCCGCCGCTGCTGGAGTTCCTCGGCATCCCCGGCGACCCGATGACCTTCGACGTGCAGGGCGCGTGGCGGCCCCGGCCGGTGCGCGACCGCTACCGGGTGCCGTTCGGCATCGGTGAGTTCGGTCAGCAGGTCGAGCTGGACATCAAGGAAGCGGCCATGGAGGGCATGGGCCCGCACGGCCTGTGCATCGGCGCGACCGGTTCCGGTAAGTCCGAGTTCCTGCGCACGCTCGTGCTGGGCATGTTGGCGACCCACTCGTCGACCTCGCTCAACATGATCCTGGTCGACTTCAAGGGTGGTGCGACGTTCCTGGGCCTGGACAAGGCGCCGCACGTCGCCGCGACGATCACCAACCTGGCGGGCGACCTCACCCTGGTCGACCGCATGAAGGACGCCATCGCGGGTGAGGTGTCCCGGCGCCAGGAAGTGCTGGCCAAGGGCAACTACAAGAACGTGTGGGACTACGAGAAGGCGCGCGAGAACGGCGCCGACCTCGACCCGCTGCCGGCGTTGTTCATCTGCATCGACGAGTTCTCCGAGATGCTGACGGCGAAGCCGGACTTCATCGACATCTTCCTCCAGATCGGTCGTGTCGGCCGGTCGCTCCAGATGCACATGCTGCTGGCCTCGCAGCGCCTGGAGGAGGGCAAGCTGCGCGGTCTGGACACGTTCCTGTCCTACCGGATCGGTCTGAAGACGTTCTCCGCCGCCGAGTCGCGTGCCGCGATCGGTGTGCCGGACGCCTACGAGCTGCCGCCCATCCCCGGTTCGGGTTACCTGGGCGTGCAGGGCTCGCCGCTGACCCGGTTCAAGGCGCTGTACGTGTCCGGCCCGTACCGGCCCGCCGGGTTGCAGGTCGCGGGCCCGTCCGCGCCGGTGACCAGCGACAAGCGGCCGCGGTACTTCGTGCCGGACTACATCGAGATCCCCAAGGAACCGGTCAAGCCGCTCGAACCGGTCAAGCAGGAGAAGAAGGAAGACGACAGCAACGAGCCGTCCGAGCTGGAAGTCATCGTCGAGCGCCTGGTCGGGCAGGGTCCGCCGGCGCACGAGGTGTGGCTGCCGCCGCTGAACGAGCCGCCGTCGCTGGACACCCTGCTGCCGCCGTTGCAGGCGACCGAGGACCGCGGTCTGACCGCGCCCGGGTTCTTCTCCAACGGCAAGCTGCAGGTGCCGCTGGGCGTGGTGGACAAGCCGTTCGAGCAGCGGCGCGACCTGCTGTGGGCGGACTTCTCCGGTGCCGCCGGTCACGGCGCGATCGTCGGTGGTCCGCAGTCCGGCAAGTCGATGATGCTGCGTGGTCTGATCACGTCGATGGCGTTGACGCACACGCCCGAGGAAGTGCAGTTCTACTGCCTCGACCTCGGTGGCGGCACGCTGGCCGCGCTGGAGAACCTGCCGCACGTGGGTGGTTTCGCCAGCCGGTTGGACGTGGACAAGGCGCGCCGGATGGTGGCCGAGCTGTCGGGCCTGATCTCCGAGCGCGAGCAGCGGTTCCGGGCGCAGGGCATCGACTCGATGGTCGAGTTCCGCAACCGGAAGCGGCGCGGTGAGATCCGGGACGACAACTTCGGTGACGCGTTCCTGGTCGTGGACGGCTGGATGAACTTCCGGCAGGAGTTCGAGGCGCTGGAGCCGATGGTCCAGGCGCTGGCGGCGCAGGGTCTGTCCTACGGCGTGCACGTGGTCGTGGCGGCGAACCGGTGGGCGGAGATCCGGCCCGCGATGAAGGACCTGCTCGGCACGCGGTTCGAGCTGCGTCTCGGTGACCCGAGCGAGTCCGAAGTGGACCGGAAGGTCGCGGTCAACATCCCCGCGGGTCGTCCCGGTCGCGGTCTGTCGCCGCAGAAGCTGCACTTCCTGACCGCGCTGCCGCGCATCGACGCGTCGTCGGACGCGGAGAACGTGGCGGCGGGCGTGCAGGACATGATCGCCAAGGTCAACGGCGCCTGGCGCGGCAGGCGCGCGCCGCAGGTCCGCCTGCTGCCGGACGTGCTGCCGTACAACGACTTCATGGCCCAGGTGCAGCAGATGCGGCCGAACCGGGGTCACCTGGTGCCGATCGGTGTCAACGAGGACGAGTTGGCGCCGGTGTACCTGGACTTCGACGCCGACCCGCACTTCATGGCGCTGGCCGACGGCGAGTCGGGCAAGACCGCCCTGCTGCGCGCCATCGTGCGCGGCATCATGACCGGCTACACCTCGAACGAGGCGCTGATCATGCTGGTCGACTACCGGCGCACGATGCTCGGCTACATCGAGACCGACCACCTGCTGTCCTACGCGGTGTCGTCGGCACAGCTGACGGACATGATCAAGGACGTCCGGGGCTCGATGATGGGCCGCCTGCCCGGTCCGGACGTCACGCAGGAGCAGTTGAAGAACCGCTCCTGGTGGAAGGGACCGGAGCTGTTCGTGGTGGTGGACGACTACGACCTGGTCGCACCGCAGGGCGGGCAGAACCCGTTGCAGCCGTTGGCGGAGTTCATCCCGCAGGCGAAGGACGTCGGTCTGCACATCGTCGCGGTGCGCCGCATGGGTGGTGCGTCGCGGGCGATGTACGACCCGATCCTCGGCAAGCTGAAGGAGATCTCGGCGCCGGTCATGGTGGGTTCCGGTTCGAAGGAGGAGGGCGCGATCGTGGGCAACCTCAAGCCGTCGCCGCAGCCTCCCGGCCGGGGCACGCTGGTCACCCGCAAGCTGGGCCAGCAGCGCATCCAGGTGGCGTGGATCGACCCGGACTGACCGGGCTCGACTCGCTGGGCAGACGACGAGGGGCCCCGCTTCGGCGGGGCCCTTCGCGTGTCCTGGTGCTTTATGCAGTTCTCCCGGGCGGGGCTCGTAGGGAACGATCCAGTGCGGCCCACAGACACGTCACGGCGGCCTCACGAGGTTCGCCGCGGCACTGGTTCGAGGGGAGGCACGTGGAGACCGAGTTCAAGGTGCTCGGGCCTCTCGAGGTCTGGCACGGGGGCAGGCAGGTCGCGGTGCCGATGGGCAAGGCACGGGTGCTGCTGGCCAGCCTGCTGCTCCGCGCGGGCAGCGTGGTGCCGATGGACGTCCTGGTCGACCGCCTGTGGGACGGCCGGTCGGTGAACCCGGCCCGCACCAAGGCGACCCTGCACATGGTGGTGACGCGGCTGCGGCAGTCGTTGGGTGAGGCGAACGTGGTGCGCACCGCCACCGGCGGGTACGCGGCGGACGTGCCGCCGGGAGCGCTGGACCTGCACCGGTTCCGCGACCTGGTCGAGCGGGACCGGTTCACCGAGGCCCTCGACCTGTGGCGGGGCGCGCCGCTGACGGACGTGTCGTCGGACACGCTGCACGGCGAGGACGTGGCCCCGCTGCTGGAGGAACGCCTCGACGCGCTGGAACGGCGGCTCGACGCGGACCTGGCCGAGGGTCGGGCCGCGGAGGTGGTCACCGAGCTGCGGTCGTTGACCCGCGAGCACCCGTTGCGGGAGCGGTTCTGGGGTCAGCTGATGGAGGCGCTGTCCCGGTCGGACCGGCAGGCCGAGGCGCTGGCCGCCTACCGCTCGGTGAGCGATCTGCTGGCCGACCAGTTGGGCGTGGACCCCGGGCCGCGGTTGCAGGAGCTGCACCAGCGGATCCTCACCGGCGCGCCGGACGTCACCGTGCGCGCGTCCGCCACGCCGAGCCCGCCGGCGACGCCCGCGCCGCGGCAGCTGCCGATGCACACCCGGTTCTTCGTCGGGCGCGAGCACGAGCTGAAGGTGCTGTGGGGACTGCTCGACGCGGCGGCGGGGGGTGCGGCGACCGGCACGGTGGTGATCTCGGCGATCAACGGCACGGCGGGCGTAGGCAAGACGACGTTGGCGCTGCACTGGGCGAGCCAGAGCGGGCACCGGTTCCCGGACGGCCAGCTGTACGTGAACCTGCGCGGGTTCGACCCGACGGGTGTGCCGATGAGCCCGGACGGGGCGTTGCGCGGGTTCCTCGGCGCGTTGGGCGTGCCGCAGGAGCGGATCCCGTCCGGGTTGGACGAGCAGGTCGGCCTGTACCGGAGCCTGCTGGCCGAGCGCCGGGTGCTGGTGGTGCTGGACAACGCCGCCGACAGCGAGCAGGTCCGCCCGCTGCTGCCGAGCGGTTCGGGCTGCCTGGCGCTGGTGACCAGCCGCAACCAGCTGGACGGGCTGGTGGTGCGCGAGGGCGCGCGGCCGTTGCCCCTGGGTCTGCTGTCTGACGACGAGGCGACCGCACTGCTGGTGCGGCAGCTCGGCGCGGACCGGGTGGCGGCGGAGCCGGACGCGGTGCGCGACCTGATCGGGCACTGCGCGGGGCTGCCGTTGGCGTTGTCCGTGGTCGCGGCGCGGGCGGCGGCGCACCCGGACTTCACGCTGCGGGCGTTGGCGGGCGAGCTGGCCGACGAGCGGACCCGGCTGGAGGCGCTCGACACGGGTGAGGCGACGACCAGCGTCAGGACGGTGTTCTCCTGGTCGTACGACCGGTTGAGCCCGGCCGCCGCCCGGATGTTCCTGCTGTTGGGGATGCACGCCGGTCCGGAGGTGTCGATCCCGGCGGCGGCGAGCCTGGCGGGTGTGCCGCCGCGCGTCGCGCGGAAGACCATGGGCGAGCTGAGCCGGATGCACCTGATCGCGGAGCCGGTGCCCGGCCGGTTCACGCTGCACGACCTGGCGCACGCGTGCGCGCGTGACCTGGCCGCGGCGGAGGAGGACCGGGGCGCTCTGCGTGACGCCCTGAGGCGGGTGCTCGACCACTACCTGCACACCGCGAACACCGCCAACCGGCTGCTGTACTCGCAACGCGAGGAGATCGCGTTCGCGGAACCGGCGCCGGGCGCGGTGGTGACGGAACTGACCGACCACGCCGACGCGCTGGCCTGGTTCTTCATCGAGTGCGGGTCGCTGTTCGCCGCGGTCGGGCACGCCGCCGGGCACGGGTTCGACGAGCACGCCTGGCAGTTGGCCTGGACGACCACGGCGTTCGCCCGGCTGCGGTCGTTCTGGCCGGAGCAGACGAGGTGCCTGGAGATCGCGTTGGCCGCCGCACAGCGGCTGGGCGACCGGGACGCGCTGGCCTTGACGCACCGCGGCCTCGGCCGGATCCTCATCGCGCCGCGCCGCTTCACCGAGGCCGAGGTCCACCTGACCGCGGCGTTGAACCTGGTCCGGGAGCTGGGCGACCGGCAGAGCCAGGCGCACATCCACCACCACCTCGGCGGGCTGTACGAGGCGTGGGGGCGGCTCCACGACACCCTGCACCACGCGGAGCAGGCGTTGGCGGTGTTCGAGGCGCTGGGCGACCGTGCCGGCACGGCCCGCGCGCTGAACGCGGTCGGCTGGGCCCGCGCGATGCTCGGCGAGGACCTGCACCGGGCGTTGGCGGACTGCGGCCGGGCGCTGGTGCTGGTCCGCGAGGCCAACGACGTGCTGGCGGAAGCGGCGACGTTGGACAGCCTCGGCTACATCCACCACCTGCTGCGCGATCTGGACGAGGCCGTCCGCTGTTACCGGGCCGCGTTGCCGCTGTACCGGGAGAGCGGTGACCGGTACGAGGAGGCCGCGACGCTCCAACGGCTCGGCGACACGCACGTGCTGGCCGGCGACCACGACGCGGCCCGCGAGGTCTGGCACGAGGCGCTGGCCATCCTGGACGACCTGGGACACGGCACCGCCGAGGCCGTGCGGGCGAAAGTGGCCGGCCTGCCTTGACGCCGTGCCGACTCGCTGAGCCCGACCCACCGGGGCGTCGGCCGGCGATTTCCGTCCCCGGCACCGCGGGGCCTCGACGGGGAGGAGTCGAGGACACCCGCGGGTCCGGGCGTCACCGCCTGCGGTTCCGGCGCGTCGCCCCCCGACGACCCACCGGCTGCCGGGACCGGTGTTCCCCCCTTGATCGGGCAACAGGTCCCGCGCTCCCCCAAGGGGTTGCGGCGGTGAACGTGTCCACTGTGCACGGCGGCGCTCACAGTCGGCTCACGCGGCGCTGTCACGATGTCGGTGGGCTCGCCTATGCTCCATTCGGCGGCGGGAGTGGGGAGACTTGTGTCGGTCGAGCTCGGTGTTCTCGGGCCGCTCGAAGTGCGGTTCGACAACCGCGCGGTGCCGATCCCGGCGGGGCGTGCCCGCGTCCTGCTCGCCGCACTGCTGCTGCGCGCCAACCAGGTCGTCCCGGTAGACAACCTGGTCGACTGGCTGTGGGACGGCACGCCGCCCACCGTCTCGCGGGCCAAGGCCACGCTGCACATGGTGGTGCGGCGGTTGCGGCAGGCGCTGGGGCCGGTGAACATCGTGCGCACGGTGGCCGGCGGGTACATCGCCGACGTGCCACCGGGAAGCCTGGACCTGCACCGCTACCGGGCGTTGGTGGAGCAGCGGCGGTACGCCGAGGCGCTGGAGTTGTGGCGCGGCGAGCCGCTGTCGGACGTGCTGTCGGACTCGCTGCACCGCGACGAGGTCGCGCCGTTGCTGGAGGAACACCTCGCGGTGACCGAGCAGCGCATCGACGCCGACCTCGATGCGGGTCGAGCGCGTGAGCTGGTCGCGGAACTGCGGTTGCTGACCAGCCGGTACCCGTTGCGCGAGCGGTTCTGGGGTCAGCTGGTGCGGGCGCTGCACGAAGCCGATCGGCAGGCCGAGGCACTGGCGGCGTTCGAGGCGGTGCGGGTCCGGTTGGCCGACGAGCTCGGCATCGACCCCGGTCGTGCCCTGCGCGAGCTGCACGCCAAGGTGCTGGCGGGCCACGTGGCGCCGGAGCGGGCGAACGCCGTGGTGGTGCCGCGGCAACTGCCGCCCGCGGCCGAGTTCGTCGGGCGCGCCGACGTGGTGGCGGAGTTGACCGCCCTGCTGTCCACGGCGGACAGTGCCCGCCTCCCGGTCGCGTTGATCTCCGGCGCGCCGGGCATAGGCAAGACGGCGTTGGCGGTGCACGTCGCGCGCGTGCTGCGGGACGACTTCCCCGACGGGCAGCTCTTCGCGGACCTCCGCGGCCACTCGCCGTCGTCGGCCGTCACCGCCTCGGTCGTCCTGCCGCGCTTCCTCAGGGCACTCGGAATCGCACCCGAGGACGTTCCGGGCGACCCTGACGAGCAGGCGTCGCTGTACCGGTCGCTGTTGGCCGATCGCCGGGTGCTGGTGCTGCTGGACAACGTGCGCGGAGCCGAGGACGTGCGGCCGCTGTTGCCGGGGCAGTCCGGCTGCGCGGTGGTGGTGACCAGCCGCGAAGTCCTGCCGGGGCTCATCGCCGCGCACGGCGCCCGACCGTTCGTGATCGAGCCGTTGCGGCGGCACGAGTCGTTGGCGCTGCTGCGCGGGGTGCTCGGCGTCGACGTGCTCGACGCGGAACCCGCCGCGGCGGCGGAACTGGCCGAGACCTGCGCGCACTGGCCGCTCGCGTTGCGGATCGCGGGCGCGCACCTGGCCGGCAGGCCGGCCCTCGACCTCGCCGGGTACGTGGACGAACTGCGGCGCGAGGACCGCCTCGACGCGTTGGCCATCGAAGGCGACGAGAAGCTGGCCATGCGCGCCGCGTTCGACCTGTCGTACGTGGGTTTGGACGCCGAGGCACGTGCCGCTTTCCGGTTGCTGGGCCTGGTGCCGGGTGACGACATCTCCATCGCGGCGGCGGCGGCGCTGCTCGGCGGCGAGGTGCGCGACGCCCGGCGGCTGCTCCGCTCGTTGTCCGCGGCCAACCTGGTCCTGGAACAGGCGGCGGGCCGGTTCGCGCTGCACGACCTGCTGCGGGAGTACGCCGCGGCCAAGGCGTCGGCCGAGGACGACGAGGTGACCCGGCGCGACGCGATGCGTCGGTTGCTGGACTTCTACACCGACACCGCGCTGAACGGGACGGCGTTGCTCCGGCGCCTTCGTCCCGACGTCAGCACCGGGACCTCGCGCGAGCGGGCCCTCGGGTTCACCGATCGCCGGCAGGCGCTCGAGTGGTGCGAGGTCGAACAGGCGAACCTGGCCGCCGCCACGAGGTGGGCGGCGGAATCCGGGTTCACCGAGTACGCGTGGCGGTTGCCGGTCGCGCAGTGGGCTTTCTTCGACCTCGCCAAGCGGTTCACGGAATCCATCCCCGCCCTGGAGATCGCCGTCGCCGCCGCGCGCTCCGTCGAGGACCTGACGGCAGCGTCGCTGGCGCCTCAGGCGTTGGCCATGACGTACAGCGATGCCGAGCGGTACGACGATGCGATCGCCGCCTACGGGCACGCCCTAGATGCCCGCCGGAGGGCGGGTGACCGGCGAGGTGAGGGGATGGCCTTGAACGCACTGGCCATCTGCCTCCTCCGCCGGCAGGAGTCCGAGCGGGCGATCGAGATGCTGGAGGAGTCGCGGCGCATCCTGGTCGAGATCGGTGAGCAGTACGGCGAGGCGATCACGCTGAACACGCTGTCCGGTGCGTTGGTCGGCATGGGGCGTGCCGACGAGGCGGTCGCGGTCAGCCTGGAGGCGTTGCGCCTGGTGGAGGACATCAGGGACCCGGTCGTCAACGGCCGTCTCCTGGACAACTACGGCAACGCGCTCGCGGCGGCCGGCCGGGTGGACGACGCCCTGGAGGCGTACCGACGTGCCCGCGCCCAGGCCGTGGAGGCGCGTGACCACACGACCGAGGGCGCGGTGCTGGACAACCTGGCCCGGACGTTGTCGGCGATGGGCGATGTGGCGGGGGCTCGGGAGAGTTGGACGACGGCGCTGACGTTGATCCCGGAGACGTCCGCGGCCGCGAGCCGCATTCGCGCACGGTTGGCGGAGTTGTAGTCCGGTTCAACGTGCTCGAGTCGGACTCGCCGCACCGGGCGATCGCACGACCAGCCGACGCGCCGGCGGCCTCGTGAGGTATGCATATGCAGGCCCGCCCCGGCCGACGAGGGGATGACGGATGAGCTTGCGCGTGGCGGTGGACTTCGGCACGTCCAGCACCTGCGTCGCCATGTCCCTGCACGGCCGCGAACCCCAGGTCGTCGTGGTCGACGGCCAGCCGATCGTGCCCTCGGCGGTGTTCGCCGCGGCGGACGGCACGCTGTTCGTCGGCCAGGAGGCGGAACGCCAGGCCGCCGTGGACCCGGCCCGCTACGAGCCGCACCCCAAGCGCCGCATCGACGAGGGCGAGTTGCTGCTCGGCACCAGCGTGCTGCCGGTGGTGGACGTCGTGCGGGCCGTGCTGACCAGGGCCGTCGACGAGGCGCGGCACGTGGCCGGCGGCGCGCGGGTCGACCTGCTGGTGCTCACCCACCCGGCCGACTGGGGCGCGATCCGCACCCGCGTGCTGCTGCAGGCCGCCCGCGGGCTCGGCCAGGAGGTCCGGCTGGTGCCCGAACCGGTCGCGGCGGCGGTGTTCCACTCGGCGACCCACGCCATCCCGGACGGTGCGGCGCTGGCCGTGCTCGACCTCGGCGGCGGCACGGTCGACGCCAGCGTGGTGGCCCGCCAGGGCGGCACGTTCCGCGTGCTGGCCACCAAGGGCGATCCCGGCTTCGGCGGCGCGGACGTCGACCAGGCGCTGCTGGAGCACGTCGGCTCGCTGGTCTCACCGGGCGACCCGGACGCGTGGCGGCAGCTCGTCGAGGGCCGTGAGATGGCCGACCGGCGCAAGCGCCGGGTGCTGCGCCAGGACGTGCGCGGCGCGAAGGAGACGCTGTCCCGGCACGCCTACACCGACGTGCCGATGCCGCCGCCGTTCCCCGACGCGCACGTCACCAGGACCGACCTGGAACGCCTGATCAGCACGCCGCTCACGCGTGCCGCCGCGCTGGTCGTGACGGCCGTGCGGGACGCCGGGCTGGACCCGCGCGGGCTCGCCGGCGTGTTCCTGGTCGGCGGGTCGAGCCGCATCCCGCTGGTGGCGCGGCTGGTGCTGGAGCAGTCCGGTGTGGTGCCGACGAGCATCGACCAGCCGGAGACCGTGGTGGCCCGCGGCGCGTTGCGCGCGGTGAGCGTGGACCCGTTGCGCACCGGCGCGCTGCCGCAGGCGCAGGGCCAGGGCGACGTCACCCAGAAGATCACCGACGACCGGACCAGGAAGATCACCCGGCGGATCACGCCGCCGTCACCGCCCGCCGGGTTCCCTCAGCCCTCGTACTTCCCGCAGCCTCCGCCCACGCCGTCGCGCAAGAGCCGGGTGCCGCTGATCGTGACCATCGTCGTCGCCGTGGTCGCGGTCGTCGGCGCCTCGGTGGCGTTCGCGCTGATCAACGGCAACGCCGGGACGGGCGGGCAGACCACGTCCGGCACCACGCCCGCCACCACCGCGTCGGGCACGGCCGAGGGCAGGCCCATCGCGCAGTACGACTACAGCTTCCTCGCGCCGACCGGTTGGCATCAGACCGGAGGGCAGGTCGAGACCCGCAAGGTGCTGCTGAAACCCGAATCGCCGGTGTCGAACCTGGACGTCATCGCGGTGGAGGAGCAGAAACTGAACTACAACGCCACCGAGGACCGGACCCGGGCCGAGACCGAATTGCGCGGCCAGTACGACCAGCGCCAGAAGGTGTCCGGTTTCGACGCTTCCGCCCGCTTCGCGGACAAGGATGTCGTTTACTACCGGGAAGAGACGGATTCGGTCATCATCGACTGGTACGTGCTGTTCCAGGACGAGGTCCAGGTCAGCGTCGGGTGCCAGTACCCGCCGGACGGGATCGACCGGGTCCGTCCCGCGTGCGAGCAGGTCGTCCGCACGCTGACCGTGACCAGCTGACTTGTGGGGATTTGTGATGACCGGCATCCCGGAGGCCTTCGCCCGGTTCCGCTCGGACCTCGACGCCGCGGTGACCAGAGGCAGGCGCGCGGCGACCGCCGCGGGCGCGAAGAGCGCGGCCCAGCGCGACCGGAACCGGCAGTTGGCCGAGCAGGCCAAGGCGCGGCAGGTCCAGCCCGACCGGCACGCGGCCACGTCACCTGACGTCCAGCGGGTCGCCACCGGGTTCCGGCACCACCGCGGGCTGCCCGTCGAGGAGTTGCCTTCGGGCGCCGAACTGCTCACACCGGAGAAATCGCGAGAGCAAACGGACGCGAATGCAAATGCAGTTCCGCCGCGGCCGGTGCTCGGTTCTCGCGCGGCGGCCGGTCCGAGTGGTCAACTTCCCCCCGAACGGGGCGATGACGAGGACTTTTCGCAAGCGCGAATCCTCTACTGAGTGTGTTCCGTCACCCGATGCGTTTACAACCGCAACTACTTCCGGGGAAGTCGGGACAGCGTGGAACCGACCGTGGGAGGGTCTGCGTCGTAAGAGGCGTACGAACGAAGTGCACCTGATCTCATCGACCTAGGGGGTCACACCCAATGGCTGGTTACCAGACCGGAAGTCCCGAGCTGTTCCAGGCTGCGAAGGACATCGTCAGCACCAACGAGGGCGTGCAGAACATCCTCGCGCAGCTCCGGAACACCGTGGACGGTCTGTCGAGCGCGTGGGTCGGTAGCGCCGCGGACGCGTTCAACAAGCTGATCCAGCGCTTCGACGAGGACGCGAAGAAGCTGCAGGACGCGCTGCTCGCCATCGCCGAGCAGATGGACGAGACCGCGACGACCTACGTCCAGGAGGAAGAGGCGCAGTCGCAGGAGATGTCCCAGATCGCCGGCCGCCTCGGTGGCGGTGCCTGATCGGTTCGGGAATTCATTTCCGGATTGCTCGCGCTTCACCCACTCTTCGCACTGCCTCTTTTGACTCAACCTCCAAGGGGAGAAAATGAACGACCAGATCAAGGTTGACTTCAACCAGCTCGCCAGCGCCGCCGGCGACATCTCCGGCCAGGCCAACAAGGTCGAGTCCGAGCTGGAGAACCTCAAGGCCCGCATCGCCCCCGTCCTCGCGCAGTGGGAAGGTGGCACGCAGGAGGCCTACCGCGCCGCGCAGGAGCAGTGGGACAAGTCGGCCGCCGACCTCCAGCAGGTGCTCGCCACCATCGGTACCGCCGTCGCGTCGGCCACCGAGGCCTACCAGGCCGCCGAGCGGAAGAACACCGGTCGTTGGTGACCATCGTCACCCACGTGTGACCCCTGCGGGCCCCGGAATCCTCGAGGATTCGGGGCCCGCGTACGTGTTCCAGCCGGTTCCAGGGCAGTTCCAGCCGGTTCGAGCCGGTTTCGGAGGGGTCGTTTTGACCCGCACCGACCTCAACCGGTATCTTCCTACGTTGTTGTGCGGTACTCGGTGCGCACTATGCGTGCCTCGTGTTCTGGTCCTCTGCCCACCTGGGGTCTCTGGCCTGAGCAGCCGCCGCAATGACCCCAGACGCAAGTGACGACGAGGTAGACCCGTGCGCACGTACAGCCCGAAGCCCGGCGAGGTGACCCGAACCTGGCACGTGATCGACGCCCAGGACGTGGTGCTCGGTCGGCTCGCCACCCAGGCCGCGACGCTGCTGCGCGGCAAGCACAAGCCGACTTACGCACCTCACGTTGACACCGGTGACTTCGTCATCGTCATCAACGCGGACAAGGTGGCGTTGACCGGCAAGAAGCGTGACCAGGAGTTCGTGTACCGGCACTCCGGTTTTCCGGGCGGCCTGAGCCAGCGCTCGTTCGGCGAGGTGCTCGACACCCGCGCCGACCGGCTGGTCGAGAAGGCGATCAAGGGCATGCTGCCCAAGAACCGCCTCGGCCGCGCGATCGCGGGCAAGCTCAAGGTCTACACGGGCCCGAACCACCCGCACGCTGCGCAGCAGCCGCAGCCGTTCGAGATCAAGAAGGTCGCCCAGTGACCGAGCAGCAGACCGAGGACATCGACGTGACCCCTGAGGCCGAACTCGACACCGTCGAGGCCGACGTCGTCGAGACCGAAGCCGTCGAGGCGGAGGCGACCGACGCGGAGGCCACCGAAGCGGAGGCCACCGAAGCTGACACGACCGAGGCCACCGAGGCCGAGGCCGTCGAGGCCGAGCCCACGCCCGTCGTGCGGCACACCCTGAACGCGGGTGCGCACCACCTCGCGCAGACCGTCGGCCGCCGCAAGCAGGCGATCGTCCGCGTGCGGCTCCTCCCCGGCACCGGCAAGTTCACCCTGAACGGGAAGTCGATGGACGACTACTTCCCGAACAAGGTGCACCAGCAGCTCATCCGTGAGCCCCTGGTGACGACCGAGAAGCCGGAGACGTTCGACGTCATCGCGAACCTGCGCGGCGGCGGCACCACCGGCCAGGCCGGTGCGCTGCGCCTCGCGATCGCGCGTGCGCTGATCGCCGTCGACTCCGAGGACCGCCCGGTGCTGAAGAAGGCCGGCTTCCTCACCCGTGACCCCCGGGTCAAGGAGCGGAAGAAGTACGGTCTCAAGAAGGCCCGCAAGGCGCCTCAGTACAGCAAGCGCTGACCTTTTCACCAGGTCAAGCGAGCACCACCCTGCGGGAGCAGTCAGTTCTTCACCGAACTGCTGCTCCCGCAGTGCTTTCCGCCCGATGTTGTGTGGTTCACAGGAGGTCTCGGCGATCATGGCTCGGCTGTTCGGCACTGACGGCGTGCGCGGTCTCGCCAACGCGGACCTGACCCCGGAACTGGCGCTGTCCATCGCCGCCGCGGCGGCCCGCGTGCTGGCCGAGCACGACCGCTCCCACCGCCCGGTCGCCGTCGTCGGGCGTGACCCGCGCGCCAGCGGCGAGATGCTGGAGGCGGCCGTGGTGGCGGGGCTCACGTCGGCGGGCGCGGACGTGCTGCGCGCGGGCGTGCTGCCCACGCCGGCCGTGGCCTACCTGGTCGCCGCGCTCGGCGCGGACCTGGGCGTGATGATCTCCGCCTCGCACAACCCGATGCCCGACAACGGCATCAAGCTCTTCGCCGCGGGCGGGCACAAGCTGCCCGACGCGGTCGAGGACGAGATCGAGCAGAAGCTCGACACCCGCGACCACCGCCCCACCGGCGCGGGCATCGGCCGGGTGCGCGAGGTCGAGGACGCCGAAGGCCAGTACGTGCAGCACCTGCTGAAGGTGACGCCGCACCGCCTGGAGGGCCTGAAGGTCGTGGTGGACTGCGCGAACGGCGCCGCGTCGATCGCCGCGCCGGACGCCTACCGCCGGGCGGGCGCCGAGGTCGTCGAGATCCACACCTCGCCCGACGGGCTGAACATCAACGACGGCTGCGGCTCGAACCACGTCGGACTGCTGCGTGCCGCGGTGGTCGAGCACGGCGCCGACCTGGGCATCGCGCACGACGGTGACGCGGACCGCTGCGTGGCGGTCGACGCCGACGGCAACGACATCGACGGCGACCAGGTGATGGCCGTGCTGGCGCTGGGCATGAAGGAATCCGGCGAGCTGACCGACAACACGCTGGTCGCCACCGTGATGAGCAACCTCGGCCTGCACATCGCGATGCGCGAGCACGGCATCGACCTCAAGACCACCGCGGTCGGTGACCGCTACGTGCTGGAGGAGCTGCGCGCGGGCGGGTTCGCGCTGGGCGGCGAGCAGTCCGGGCACGTGATCCTCCCGGCGCACGCCACCACCGGTGACGGCCTGCTGACCGCGTTGCGGCTGATGGCGCGGATGGCCGAGACCGGCAAGCCGCTGGCCGAGCTGGCGGGCGTGATGCGCAGGCTGCCGCAGGTGCTGATCAACGTCGTCGTCGCGGACAAGGTGGCGGTGGCGAAGGACACGGCGGTCAACGAGGCGGTCGCCGCGGTGTCGGCGGAGCTGGGCGACACCGGCCGCGTGCTGCTGCGACCGTCCGGCACCGAGCAGTTGGTGCGGGTCATGGTGGAGGCGGCCACGCCCGAGCTGGCCGAGTCCGCCGCACAGCGGTTGGCCGGTGTGGTTTCCTCGGTGCACTGATCCTTGGGGTTGCACTGATCCTTGGGGTCGCACCGACCCGCAGACCGTTCGGGGGACACCGCCGTGGTGCTGGACCTGCTCTTGCTCCTGGTGCTGGTCGGGCTCGTCGCGCTCGTCGTCGTGATCGTGAAATCGACGAAGAAGTCGCGGCAGCCCCACCAGCACAACCCGCAGCAGTACGGCCCGCCCGCCGGGTACGGGCCACCCGGGCAGCCACCCGGCCAGCAGCCCCCTTACGGGCAGCAGCCGCCGCCCGGTCAGCCGCCGCTCGGCCACCAGCAGCCGTATGGCCAGCAGCCGCCGTTCGGGCAGCAGCCGCCGCCTGGTCAGCAGTCGCCGTACGGGCAGCAACCACCGGCGCCTCAGCAGAACCCGTACCCGCAGGCGCCCCCGCCGGGCCACTACCCGCCCCAGCAGCCGCCGCAACCCCCACGCCAGGGCTGACCACCGCGGCTTGGCGTTTACACCTGCAAGGACCAGGCCGGAAAGGCCTTCAGGCGGCTCTGCGGGCTGCCACGATGGGAACCGCGCGCCGAAGCGTCGCGTCGAAACGGACGAGTCGGTTGAGAGGGTCGTGGCCGTTGCGCCACGGAGGGGAGTGGATCGCCGTGGCCGGTTACGGCACCAGTACCGAGGCGATGCAAAAAGCCTCGAAGGGCATTTCGGATGCCGCGAAGGACACGGCCGACGAGCTGAAGAAGGTCGGCCAGACCGAAACGATCGCACGCGATTTCGGTGAGGCGCACCAACAGCACTTCGAAAAGTACAAGAGCGGAATCGAGAACTTCGGCAAGGGCATCACGAACATGACGAGCGTGCTCGGCGGATTCGCCGGGAAGATCGCGTCGGGCGCCGGGACCTACGGCGACGTGGAGTCCACGAACGCCGGCGACCTGGGGAGCACGTACTGATGGCCGAGCCCAGTTGGAACGACGTCAAAGCCCTCCTGGACGACCCCAACGTCTCCGAGGAGAACAAGAAGGCGCTGCTGCACGACTACGTCGCCTCCACGGCGCCGTGGAACATCCCGGACGAGGCGGGGACCTACCAGGACCGCTACGACTACGACAGCTGGGACACCAGTCTCTGGGATCGCGGCACCGCCGACCTCGAGGCCCGCTACGACGAGGCCAAGGCCGAGAGCGACTCCAAGGGCTACAACTCGCGCGAGCAGACCAAGGCCGTCGAGGAGGGCCAGCAGGACCTCGACGCGAAGCAGCCGCCGACCGCGTCCGGCTCGGGCGTGAAGCACTCCGACGAGCTGTTCGACGCCGGCAAGGCCGGTCTGAAGGTGTTCGAGAAGTTCGAGGGCATCTGGAACAACCGGCCCGGCGACTGCATGGGCGTCACGACGTCGATCGACTACGCCGAGCAGATCCAGAAGCCGTACGACGAGCAGCGCGGGATCAACTTCCACAAGCTGCTGATGGAAGCCGACGAGCTCAGCACCGCCAAGACCACGATCGACGAGATGAAGTCGGACGTGGACGGGAAGCTGAAGGGCCTGTACGGGGAGTGGGAAGGCGAGGCGGCGACTGCGTCCCACGAGCACTACACCGGCGAGATCGCTCCCAAGATCACAGAGTTGGGTGACGCGCTGAACGGCGCGGCGAAGCTGACCCGCACCGCGGTCAAAGGTGTGTACGAGCTGTGCAAGAGCAAGGCCGACGAGGTCCTCGGCATGTACCGGGAGCAGATCGGCCAGGCCGACACGTACATGGCCGAGAAGGTCGTGTCGTTCGCGCGCGGCGAGGGCGACTACTCCAAGGACCGCGTGCTGGAGATCGCGGGCTGGGTCGACTCGAAGACGGGCAGCAACATCGCCGATCGGATCAACTCCGACGACTGCACCCTCAACGACGAGAACCGCGACTACGCGATCAACCAGTGCAAGAAGTGGATCCGCGACTCGTTCAACCGCGAGTTCTGGCAGCTGTACGAGCAGTTCAAGA
Source organism: Saccharothrix deserti (assembly GCF_009769385.1). GTDB lineage: Bacteria > Actinomycetota > Actinomycetes > Mycobacteriales > Pseudonocardiaceae > Actinosynnema > Actinosynnema deserti. Next base: position 302,829 of record NZ_VKAB01000008.1, on the reverse strand, counting down.
CGTGCTGCACCGAGACGAAGTCCTCTGTGGACGCCAAGTGGGAGACGCTCGCCGGCTACATGGCGGAGTTCGAGAACCCGTTCCCGGCGCCCGCTTCCGAGAAGGGCGACGAGACCGGCGGCAACGGCAATGGGAACGGCAACGGCAGCGGCAACGGGAGTGGCAGCGGCAGCGGCAGCGGCGGTGGGAGTGGCAGCGGTGGTGGTGGCGGCGGGATGCCGTCCGTGCCCGAGATGCCCAAGGCCGAGAACCCGCTGGACAAGGACGGCGACGGCAAGCCGGACACCCCCCAGGTCCCCGGCGACACCGACGGCGACGGCAAGCCCGACGACCTCGACGGTGACGGCAAGCCCGACGGGCTGAAGGGCGAGGAAGAGCCGCCCGAGACCGTCACCATCAAGAGCGGCGACAACGAGATCAAGATCACGGAGCCGGACGAGAACGGCCACGTGCAGATCACCGTCGACACGCCGCAGAGCGAGCCGAAGACCTACGACGTCGACTTCAGCAACAACCCCGACGCGTTGAAGGCCCTGATGGGCCAGAACGGCGGGGCGGCGTTGGCGGGCGCGTTGGCCGGTGCGACGTCGGCCACGGGTGGGGCCGTGCCCGGTGCCGCAGGCGGGACGCCCGGCACCCCCGGTGCGGCCGGTGCGGCGTTCGGTGTCGGTGGTGGGAACGAGGCCGGCGGCGCCGAGGGTGGCGCGATCCCGATCGAGGCCGGTGCCGACGGCAAGGCGTTGATCGAGCTGGACGGCCTCGCGATCACCGCCGAGGTCGACCCGCTGACCGGTGAGATCAACCTGAGCGTGGACAACGGCGACGGCACGCCAGAGCAGTACGGCGTGGAGTTCGGCGAGGACACCGCCGATTCCGGTGCCGGTGAGACGCCGAGCATCCCCGGCATGGACAACGCCGTGCCGCTGCCGGCTGAGGTGCCCAGCGCCGACCTGCCCAGCTCCGGCGCGCCCGAGCCCTTCGCCCCTGGTGACGTCACCACCATGCCGGCCGAGGCGCAACCGCTGATCGGCCAACCGGAACCCGCCGTCACCACCATGCCCGCGGCCGACCCGGGCGGCTTCGCCGGCGGTGCTCCGGGCGGGTTCACCGAACCGCAGTTCACCACCATGCCCGCCACCGACCCCGGTGGCTTCGCGGGCGGTGCCCCGGGCGGGGTCACCACGATGCCCGCGGCCGACCCGGGTGGCTTCGGAGGCGGTGCCGCCGGCTCGGGCTTCGCCGGCGGTGGCGCGCCCGTCGGCGGTGGCCCCGTCGGCGGTGGCTTCACCGAACCGTCGGCCGCGACCCCGCCGGCGGGGTCGGCGTTCTCGGCGTCGTCGTTCCAGCCGCCCTCGGGGTCGTTCGACAGCGGTTTCGCGCAGTACAACACCGAGGGCACCACGGCGACGTCCGGCGCGTCGGTGCTCGGCGGCGGTTCGGGCTTCAACGGCGCGGACTCGGTGCTGGGCGGCGGGTCGTCGTCCGGTTCGGACAACACGTGGAGCAGCCCTCCGGCCGGCTCCGCCGACCAGGGCCTGGCCTCGGACACGAACGCGTCGCAGGCCGGTCAGCCGGGTTCCGCCACCCTCCCGTCCATGCAGGAATCCCACGCCGCCGGACAGCCGGGCGGTTCGGCCGTCGGTGGCGGCATGATGGGCGGCGGGATGATGGGCGGCGGCATGGCCGGCGGCGGTCAGCAGGGCGGCGGCGGTGAGGACACCGAGCGCAGCCCCGGGCAGTGGCGCACGACCGGGTCGCTGTTCGACGACGACGCCAGCCTCAGCCGGGTCCAGGGTGTGCTGGGTGAGGAGGCCCGATGAGCGTCGCGTCGGACAGGTTGGCCGCGGCGATGAGCCGCATGGACGAGATCTCGCGGGAGCACGCCGACCGGCGTGAGCTGCGGGAACGTCGTTCGCGCGAGGCGAAGGAGAAGGCAGGCGAGAGCTTCTCCAAGCAGGGTGAGATCGCTCAGAAGATCGTCGAGCGGATCCAGGAGACCGAGAAGGCGCAGAAGGCCGCCGGCGGTTGGGGCACGCAGGCCGCGACCGAGAAGAAGAGCGGCGAGTTCAAGTTCGGGGCCGAGGACGAGGAGCCGACCTACGGGACCCCGTCCCCGGCGAACACCTGGTCGGCGGCCCCGCCGCCTCCGGTCCAGCCGCCCGTGGCAGCTCCTGTGCCTCCGCCGCCCCCGCCGCCGCCGGTGGCTCCGCCCCGTCCGGCCCCGCGCCGCCGGGCGCCGGTGGACGATGACGACGATTTCGGCAGCCAGAGCTGGTTGACCTGACCCGCGCTCCGGCCCCTCGACAGCGTTCGAGGGGCCGGAGGCGTCTCAGCCGAAGCTCGCCGACACCAAGGCGGAAGGCGCAGGTCAGCGGCGGACGAGCGGGCCGCGCTGGAAGGTCAGCGCGGCACCCTTCACGTCACCGTCCAGCAGCGCGTCCCACTGCTTCTCACCCTTGAGCATCCGCAGCAGGAACGCCGTCATCAGCGCCCGCGCCAACTTCTGCGCCGCCCGCTCACCCTTGCCGTCGAGCAGCAGCTCACTCCAGTGCCGCCCCTCCGCGAACCCGAGGTGGCTGGTCTTCGGCAACGACCGCAGCTGCACCGGCCCCTGCCAGGCCTCCGCGATCGCCTCCGCGTGCCCGACCGGCGGCGCGATGCGGTCCTCCCCGGCGGCCAGGTGCAATCCCGGCACCGTCACCCGCCGGGCGGCGTCCAGAGCGGACGGCCGGGTCTCGGATGCGGCCAACGTCACGACCGCCCTCACCCGCGAGTCGTCCGCCGCCGCGAGCACGGCGGCGCCTCCGCCCATCGAGTGGCCGGCCACCGCCAGCCGTGACGCGTCGACGCTGATCCCACCGTCACCCAGCCGAACCCCGGTGCACACGTCGAGGGTCGTGCGCAGGTTCCCGGCCAACAGCCGCGACGACATCAGCGGGCCGCGCTGAGTGCCCGGCGCGGCGGCCACGATCCCCCACGACGCCAGGTGCCGCAGCAACGCCCGATAGCGGTTGACCGGCTGCAGCCAGCCGTGCCCGAAGGCCACCGCGGGCAGTCCCAGCCCCACCGCGGGCGTGTAGACCAGGCCCGGTAGGCCGACCAACGCCAGGTCGCCGCGCAGCACGGGGTGCTCGCCCGGCCTGCTGAGCTGGTCGAGCACCTGCTTCGCCGAGTAGCCGCTCACCCCGCGAACCGTAGTCGATCGCACCGACACCACGCACACCCCGATTGGTCTACACCAATCAGTGGTGCGACCAGCGCAAACGCCCTGAAGTGGCGCTTTCGGGTGACGGCCCTGGTCTAGCTACCCTGTGCGGTGTGTGCGGAATCGTGGGATATGTGGGCCACCGGTCGGCGCTGGACGTCGTGCTCGACGGGCTGCGGCGGCTGGAGTACCGGGGCTACGACTCGGCGGGCGTCGCCGTGCTCGACGGTGACGGCGGCCTGGCCGTCGAACGCAAGGCCGGTCGCCTGACGAACCTGGAGGCCCGCCTGGACGAAGTCGGCCGCGAGGCCTTCGCGGGCACCGCCGGCATGGGCCACACCCGCTGGGCAACCCACGGCGCGCCGATCGACCGCAACTCCCACCCGCACCGCGACGTCACCGGCCGCGTGGCCGTCGTCCACAACGGCATCATCGAGAACTTCGCCGCCCTCCGGGCCGAGCTGGAAGCCGACGGCGTCGAGATGGCCAGCGACACCGACAGCGAGACCACCGCGCACCTCATCGCCCGCGCGTACGACGAGGGCGAGACCAAGGGCGACCTCGCGGCGAGCGTCCGCGCGGTGGTCCGCCGCTTGGAAGGCGCGTTCACCCTCGTCGTCACGCACGCCGAGGAGTCGGACCTGATCGTCGCCGCCCGCCGTTCGTCCCCGCTGGTGGTGGGTGTCGGCGAGGGCGAGACGTTCGTCGCGAGCGACGTGTCGGCGTTCATCGAGCACACCCGCGAGGCCGTCGAGCTGGGCCAGGACCAGGTCGTCGTGATCGACCGCGACGGCTACACCGTGACCGACTTCCACGGCGAGGAAGCCGTCGCCAAGCCGTTCACGGTCAACTGGGACCTGTCGGCCGCCGAGAAGGGCGGCCACGAGTACTTCATGCTCAAGGAGATCGAGGAGCAGCCGGAGGCGCTGGCGAACACGCTGCGCGGCCACTTCCGCGACGGCCGGATCGTGCTGGACGAGCAGCGGCTGTCCGATCAGGACCTGCGCGACGTGGACAAGGTCTTCGTCGTCGCCTGCGGTTCGGCCTACCACTCGGGCCTGGTCGCCAAGTACGCCATCGAGCACTGGACGCGGCTGCCCGTCGAGGTCGAGCTGGCCAGCGAGTTCCGCTACCGCGACCCGGTGCTGGACCGGGACACGCTGGTCGTCGCCGTGTCGCAGTCCGGTGAGACCGCCGACACGCTGGAGGCCGTGCGGCACGCCCGCGCGCAGAAGGCCCGCGTGCTGGCGGTGTGCAACACGAACGGCGCGCAGATCCCGCGCGAGTCCGACGCCGTGCTCTACACGCACGCCGGGCCGGAGATCGGGGTCGCGTCGACCAAGGCGTTCCTCGCCCAGATCGCGGCGAACTACCTGGTCGGACTGGCTCTCGCGCAGGCGCGCGGCACGAAGTACCCGGACGAGGTGGCCCAGGAGTTCCACCAGCTGGAGGCCATGCCGGCCGCCGTGGAGAAGGTACTGGGCACGATCGAGCAGGTCCGCGCGCTCGGCCGTGAGCTGGCCGATTCGAAGGCCGTGCTGTTCCTCGGTCGGCACGTCGGCTACCCGGTGGCGCTCGAAGGCGCGCTGAAGCTCAAGGAACTCGCCTACATGCACGCCGAGGGCTTCGCGGCGGGCGAGTTGAAGCACGGCCCGATCGCGTTGATCGAGGAAGGCCTGCCGGTGGTCGTGATCATGCCGTCGCCCACGGGGCGGGCGGTGCTGCACTCGAAGCTGGTGTCGAACATCTCGGAGATCCAGGCGCGTGGTGCGCGGACGATCGTGATCGCTGAAGAGGGTGACGAGAAGGTTCGCCCGTTCGCGGATCACCTGATCGAGATCCCGGCGGTGCCGACGCTGCTCCAGCCGCTGATCTCCACCGTGCCGTTGCAGGTCCTGGCGGCGGAGATCGCGCGCAGCCGCGGTTACGACGTGGACAAGCCGCGCAACCTCGCCAAGTCCGTCACGGTCGAGTAGGGCAGGCTTGGCCCCATGCGGGGTCTGTGGACGACGGATCGGGTCAGGGCGGCGGAAGAACGCGTCATGGCGGTCGTGCCGCCGGGCGCGCTGATGCGGCGGGCGGCGTTCGGTGTCGCGACCGCGGCGCTGGACCTGCTCGGCGGCAAGCGGCGGGTCGGCCTGCTCGTCGGCGCGGGCAACAACGGCGGTGACGCGTTGTGGGCGGGGTACTACCTCCGCAAACGCGGTGTCGCCGTGTCCGCCGTTCTGCTGACGCCTGATCGTGTGCACGCCGAGGGGTTGGCCGCGTTCCGTCGCGCCGGTGGTCGGGTGGTCGCCCGCCTGACCGACGTCGACCTGGTGATCGACGGGATCGTGGGGCTCTCCGCTCGCGGTCCGCTGCGCCCGGACGCCGCCGAACACGTGGCGCACCTCGACGCGCCCGTGCTGTCGGTCGACCTGCCCAGCGGTATCGACCCCGACACGGGTGCGATCGCCGGGCCCGCCGTGCGCGCGCACACCACCGTGACGTTCGGCTGCCTCAAGCCCGTGCACGCGCTGGCGGATTGCGGTGACGTGCGGCTGGTGGACATCGGGTTGGACGGCGAGCTGGGCGGGCCGGACCTGGTCGAGCTGGACGTCGCCGACGTCGGCCTGGCGTGGCCGGTGCCGGGGGCGGAGGACGACAAGTACACCCAGGGCGTGACGGGTGTCGCCGCCGGTTCGGCGACGTACCCCGGTGCGGCGGTGCTGGCGACCGGTGCGTCGCTGCTGGCCACGTCCGGCATGGTGCGGTACGCGGGTGCGGCGGCCGAGGACGTTCGGGCGCGGTGGCCGGAGGCCATCTGCACCGGGTCGATCACCGACGCGGGCCGCGTGCAGGCGTGGGTCGTCGGCCCCGGTCTGGGCACCGGCCTGGGCGCCGAGGCGGTCCTCCGCACCGTGCTGGAGGCCGGCGTGCCGGTGTGCGCGGACGCCGACGCCATCACCATGCTCGCCAACAACCCGGACCTGTGGGACGCGCGCGACCCCGACACCCCGTTGGTGCTGACGCCGCACGACCGCGAGTTCGAGCGGCTGGTCGGACCCGTCGGCACCGACCGCGTTGCGGCTGCGCGCAAGGCGGCGGAGCAGTTCAACGCCGTAGTGCTTCTCAAGGGTCACGCCACCGTGGTCGCCGGCCCGGACGGCCGGGTCCTGGTCAACCGAGCCCGCACCTCGTGGGCCGCAACCGCCGGTTCGGGTGACGTCCTGTCCGGCGTCCTGGGCTCACTACTAGCCGCAGGCCTGGACCCCGTCCTGGCAGCCGGCTGCGCCGCAAAAGTCCACGTCCTGGCAGCAGAACTGGCCTCAGACGGCGCCCCGATCCCAGCCACCGCCCTCCTGAACTCCATCCCGGACGCCATCCGAGCCGTCCGCCCCCTCTAACCCCCGCGAGAGTCCTACGTTCGGAATGCGAGAGTCCTACGTTCAGGTGGGGTGAGTTCAACGTTCGCGTGTGGCCGGACACCGCGAAGGGGGTGGTGGGCGCTGTGTCACCATGAGCGGTGTTATGGCTGCTCCTCGCGCTGAGGTCGTGATCGACCTCGACAACCTCCGGCACAACGTCGCCCTCCTCGACGCCCTCGCGTCGAACGCCGACACCATGGCCGTCGTCAAGGCCGACGGGTACGGGCACGGGGCGGTGGAAGTGGCGAGAGCGGCCGTCGAAGCGGGCGCCACCTGGCTCGGCTCCTGTTCGCTCGCGGAAGCGCTGGCGCTGCGCGCGGCCGGGCTCACCGTGCCGATCCTGGCCTGGCTCGACCCGGCCGGCACCGACTACACGCCCGGCGTCGAGCAGGACGTCGACCTGTCCGTCTCCTCGACCACCCAGCTCAAGGAGGTCTCGGCAGCCGCGGACAAGGCCGGCCGGACCGCCCGCGTCCACCTCAAGATCGACACCGGTCTGTCCCGCAACGGCTGCCCGGCCGCCGACTGGCCCGAACTGGTCGACCAGGCCGCCAGGACCGGAAACGTCGAGGTTCACTCGATCTGGTCGCACCTGGCCGTCGCCGACGAGATCGGCCACCCCGCCACCGACGCCCAGGCCGAGCGCTTCGACGACGCCTACCGCGAAGCCCTCGCCGCCGGCCTGGACCCGCGCCGGCACATCGCCAACTCGGCCGCCGTCATCACCCGCCCGGACCTGCACCTCGACCTGGTCCGCCCCGGCATCGCGATCTACGGCCTCAACCCGGTCCCCGTCCCGACCGACCTGCGCCCGGTGATGACGTTCCGCTCCGCGGTCGCACTCGCCAAGCGCATTCCGGCCGGCGAATCGGTGTCCTACGGTCTGAGTTGGACCGCCAAGAGCGACACGAACCTGGCCCTGGTGCCCGTCGGTTACGCCGACGGCGTGCCGCGCAGCCTCTCGAACCGGATGCACGTCTGGCTCGCCGGACACCGCCGCCCGGTCGTCGGCCGCGTCTGCATGGACCAGATCGTGGTCGACTGCGGCGACGACGTGGTGGCTGAGGGGGACGAGGTCGTGCTGTTCGGATCCGGCGACAAGGGCGAGCCGACGGCCCGCGAGTGGGCCGACACCACCGGCACCATCGACTACGAGATCGTCACCGGCATGTACCGGCCTCGGGTGACGAGGACGTACACGGGGACACACGCCGGGACACACACCGGGGCGCACCGGTGAACACGGTGTGGAAGGCCGTCGGCTGGGCCGGCGGCATCCTCGGCGCCGCCGCGACCGGTGTCGCGGTCGGCGTTGCCGCGAACCACAAGAAGGTCGAGCACGACCGCCAGGCCGACGACCCGCTCGCCGCGGAACCGCTGGGCCTCCTCACCCCGACCCGCGAGTCCACCGTCGCGGCGGACGACGGCGTGCCGCTGTCGGTGGAGGAAGTCGACCCGCGGGACGGCGAGAAGCCCGACGTCACGGTCGTCCTCGTGCACGGTTTCGCGCTGGACCGCCGCTGCTGGCACTTCCAGCGCCGCGACCTGGCCACCCTGACCGAGCTGCGCGTCCGCCAGGTCCTCTACGACCAGCGCAGCCACGGCCGCTCCGGCCGGTCCACCGCCGAGGGCAGCACGATCGAGCAGTGCGCCAAGGACCTGGACGCGGTGATCCGCTCGATGGCGCCAGACGGCCCGTTGGTGCTGGTCGGCCACTCCATGGGCGGCATGACGATCATGGCGTTGGCCGAGCAGCAGCCCGAGCTGTTCGCCGACCGGGTGCGCGGCGTCGCCCTCGTCGGCACGGCGGCGGGCGCGGTCGGCGGCGCGGGTCTGCCGAAGTCGGTGCTGTCCCGCTACAACCCGGTGACGCTGGGCGTCGGCCGGCTCGCGGGCCTGCAACCCGGCCTGGTGGAGTGGGTCAGGCGCCGGGCGTCCACGCTCACCTGGAGCGGCATCCGGGCGTTGGCGTTCGGCACCGGCAAGGTCAGCCCGTCGCTGGTCGACCTGATGGAACAAATGATCGGCAAAACCACCGTGCAGGTGCTCACCGAGTTCCTGGAAACCCTCGGCACGCACAACCGCTACAAGGCGCTGGCCGGTCTGCGGCACTGCGAGGTGCTGGTGATCAGCGGTGACGCGGACAAGCTGACGCCGTTCTCGCACGCCGAGCGGATGGCCGAGGAGATGCCGCACGGTGAACTGGTCCGCGTGTCCGGTGCGGGCCACATGCTCATGTTGGAACAACCCGACCTGGTCACCGGGCACCTGGTCGGACTGGTTCGGCGCAGTGCCGTCGAACGGTCGGAAAGCAGGCGGCGGTGGTGGCGACGAGCGTGAGCGTGACGCTCCCCGAGGTGCAGGACACCGAGGAGTTCGGGCGCAAGCTGGGCGGTTTGGTGCGGGGCGGTGACCTGCTGCTGCTGTCCGGCCCGTTGGGCGCGGGCAAGACGGCGCTGGTGCGCGGCCTGGCCGACGGACTGGGCGTGACGGGCAGGGTCAGCTCGCCGACGTTCGTCATCGCCCGCGTGCACGACCCCGCGCCGGACGGTCGCGGCGTGCCGCTGGTGCACGTCGACGCCTACCGGCTCGGCGGGCACCTCGATGAGTTGGACGACCTGGACCTGGACACCGACCTGGTGGACGCGGTGGTGGCCGTCGAGTGGGGCGAGGGTGCGGCCGAACGGCTGTCCGAGGACCACCTGTTGATCAGGCTGGAACGGCGCGACGACGACGTCCGGATCGCCCACCTGCACCCGCACGGCGCGTGGACCGAGCGCGAGCTACCGCGTTGAATTGCGCCGCCTCCGGCGTCGCGGGCTCGGTCGCCTGGCTGTGTCCCAAGTGCCGCTCCGCGGCGGGCAGGCCGCTCGCGCCTGATTTCCCGACGATCGAAAAGCGTGATCGCCGGGAAATGAGTCGCGAACGACCGACGCGACCTCGCGGGTTGGTGGTGGGCCTTCCGTGGGCTAACGGTGGTCCGAGATGCCGCGCACCACACCCAGTTCCACCAGGTCCTGGGGCCGCAGCCGCAGGTCGTCGGCGAGCTGCGGCACGTCGTCGCGCTTGAGGATCGCCGCCGCCAGTTCCGGCGCGATCACCGAGAAGTAGGCGTCCGGCGCGATCCACGTGTGCTCCGGTGACGACAGCGCCAACGCGCCCCCGGACCCGCCCTCCCCGATGACCAAGGTGGTGATCGGCACGCGGGCTTCGGCGACGGTGGCGAACAGTTCCGCGATGGCCGCGCCGACACCAGCCCGTTCGGCCGCCGCGTCGTTGGCCGCGCCCGGCGTGTCCACCAGGGTCAACACCGGCAACGCGAACCGCTCGGCCAGCCGGATCAGGCGGGACGCGGTGCGGAACCCGGCCGGGGTGGTCGCGGTGCCGGTCTGCGCGGCGAACGCGATGGCCCGCCCACCCCGCAGCCCGATGCCGCTCAGCATCCCCGGATCGACCCCACCCGCCCGGTCACCGCTGATCGGCACGCGGTCGTCGAAGTAGTCGTCCAGGTAGGCGGCGGCACGGGGACGTTCCGGAGCACGCGCCCGCAACACCGCGCTCCACCCGCTTTCGGGCAGTTCTTGAGCACCCAGAGCGCGCGGCACCTCGGCCGGCACCGCGTCACCACGGGTCAGCACGTCGAGAACCCTCGTCACGGTCGAGTCGACCTCGTCCCGCGACACCACCAAATCCACAGTCCCCGCCGCGAACTGCCCTTCGGAGGTGTAAGCGGGGTCGTCGACCGGCCGCACCCTGCTCCCCGCGAACCCGACCTGCGCGCCGGACACCGCGATCACCACGTCCGCACCCGCGCCCAACGACGCCCACAGGCCGCCGGTCGTCGGATCGCACAGCACGGACACGTGCGGCAGACCGACTTCCCGGTGCGTCGCGCACAGCCGCGCCACCCGCTGGAGCTGCCGCAACGACAGCATCCCCTCCTGCATCCGGCTCCCACCGGTAGCGATCACCGACACCACCGGCAGGTGAGTGGCCCGCGCCTCGGTGAACGCCTCCTCGATCAGCGCGCCGGTCGCCGTGCCCACCGAACCGCCGAGGAACCGGAAGTCGAACGTGATCACCACGGCGTGCCGGTGCCGCCGCCACGAGACCGATTCGGCGCCACCGGACCGTTCCCGCGCCCGGTCCAGCTGGGCCTCGTACCCCGGCCAGCCGAGGGGGTTCACCGCAGCTCCCGCTTCAACACCTTGCCCATGTCGTTGCGCGGCAACGCGTCCAGGTACCGGACCACTCTCGGCCGTTTGTGCGGCGAGAGCAGCCGGGCCACGTGATCGCTCAACACCTCCGGCGCGGGCGCCTCGCCCTTCGCCACGACCCACGCCACCACCCGTTCGCCCAGGTCGTCGTCCGGCTCGCCGGTCACCGCGACCTCGGCCACCGAGAGGTGCTCCAGCAGCGCGTTCTCGATCTCGCCCGCGCCGATCTTGTAGCCGCCGCTCTTGATCAGGTCCGTGGCGCGGCGGCCGACGATCCGCAGGTAGCCGTCCGGCTCGACCACGGCCAGGTCACCGGTGCGGAACCAGCCGTCGTGGAACGCCTCACGCGTGGCGTCCGGCCGGTTCAGGTACTCCAGGAACAGGTTCGGCCCGCGCACCTCGATCTCGCCCGGCTCGTCGCCGACGACCCGCACCTCCACGCCGTCCAACGGCAGCCCGACCGTGCCCGGCCGACGATCACCGTCCGCGCGGACGCTCGTGTTCATCAACGTCTCGGTCATCCCGTACCGCTCGACCACCCGCTGACCGGTCAGCTGCTCGATGCGCTCGTGCACGGACGCGGGCAGCGCGGCCGAACCCGACACCAGCAGCCGGGCCTTCCCGAACGCGCCGGCGTGCTGTGATCCGGCCTGCCAGGGCTCGGCCGCGATCCGGTGGTACATGGTGGGTACGCCGAACATCATCGTGCCGCCGGCGGCCAGCGCCTCGGCGGCCTTCGCCACGCTGAACGACCCGAGGTGGTGCACGGTCCCGCCGCGCCGCAGCGGGCCGAGCACCCCGACACCCAGACCGTGCACGTGGAACAACGGCAGGCCGTGCACCACCACGTCGTCCTCGGTCCACTCCCAGGCCCGCGCCAACGCGTCGAGGTTCGTCGCGAGCGCACGCCTCGGCAGCACCACGCCCTTGGGCGGCCCCGTCGTGCCACTCGTGTAGACGATCAGCGCGGGCGCCTCACCGTCCGGCTCGGGCAGGTCGACGGGCGGGCCCTGCGGGATATCGTCGTCGATAACCAGGTCAGGGGCGCTGTCAGTGAGGATGTGCGCGAGTTCCTTCTCGCCGATCTTCGGGTTGAGCGGCACGACCGGCACCCCCGCCAGCAACGCGCCGACGATCACCACACACGTCTCGGGCGTCGACCGCGCCCACACCGCAACCCGCCGCTTGCCCACGAGCCCATAAGCGACGCGACGGGCTTCCGCGGCCAACTGCTCGTACGTCAGCTCCCGCTCGGGGAACCGCAAAGCGATCTTGGACGACGGCGTGGCCAGCGCTGGCAGCAGCATCCACCAACAGTGACCGGCCCCGCCGCCGAGCGCATCACAAGTGTGGTTCGAGCCACGCCAGCAGCTGGATCTTCGGCCGCGCTTCGACACGCCGGGGACGCTCCCCAACTGACCGGACCACCGCGCGAGGTCGCGTCGATCGTTCGCGCCTCATTTTCCGGCGATCACGCTTTTCGATCGTCGGAAATCAGGCGCGAGCGGTCGACTTCCGGGCGACCGAGCCCGCGACGCCGGAGGCGGCGCAATCCAACACAGGCCCCGCGCCGCGCGGGCAGCAGGCCGAGGGACTCGTAGTAGCGCAGCGCCCGGGTGGTGGTCCCACCCCGCCGCGCCAGTTCTCCGATCACCGCGGTGCTGATCCTCTGCCTTGAGGTGGACGTCAACACAAGTGTGGGCCACACCACCCGATACTCTTCTCCGTTGTGCTAGTGCTCGCCTTGGACACCGCCACGCCCGCCGTCACGGCCGGCGTCGTGGAACTGACGCCCGACTCGCTGCCCCGCCTGCTCGCCGAGCGGGTGACGGTGAACTCGAAGGCGCACGGTGAGCTGCTCACCCCGCACCTCCAGGCGGCGCTGGCCGAGGCCGGGCACACGCTCGCCGACCTCGACGCCATCGTGTGCGGCTCGGGTCCGGGGCCGTTCACCGGCCTGCGCGTCGGCCTGGTCACCGCCGCCGCCCTCGGGCAGGCCCTCAACCGGCCGGTCTACCCGGTGCCGACCCCGGACGCGATCGCGCTGGACGCCGCCACCGGCAGACCGCTGCTCGTGGCCACCGACGCGCGCCGCAAAGAGGTGTACTGGGCGGCCTACGACGCGGCCGGCCGGCGCACCGACGGCCCGCACGTGGACCGGCCCGCCGACCTGGTCGGCAAGCTGCCCGCCGTGTCGGACGCCGCCGGCGAGGGCGCCGAGATCTACGCCGACGTGCTGAACCTGCCGGTTGTGCAGGCGCGCTACCCGTCACCGGTGTCCCTGGTCGCGGTGGCCGCCGAGGAACTGCTCGCGGGCGCCCGTCCGGCCGCTCTCACCCCGCTCTACCTGCGCCGGCCCGATGCCGTCGAGCCGGTCGGCCGGAAGCGGGTGACGAAGGCGTGAGCGCGGGCACCGTCACGATCGCCCCTCTGCGCCGCGAGGACGTGCCGCGGTGCGCGCAGATCGAGCAGCAGCTGTTCCCCGGTGACGACCCGTGGAGCGAGAACGCGTTCCGCAGCGAGCTGGACAACGGCAACTTCTACGTCGGCGCGTACGTCGACGGCGTGCTGATCGGGTACGCGGGCCTGGGCCTGACGGACTTCGAGTCCAGCGTGCACACGATCGCCGTGGTCACCGCCCACCAGGGCGGCGGCGTGGGCAAGACCCTGCTGCGCGCGCTGCTGGCCAAGGCCGACGAGGCGGGCCTCCCGGTGTTCCTGGAGGTGCGCACGGACAACGTGCCCGCGATCAACCTCTACCTGGCGCACGGCTTCGAGCACCTGGGCCTGCGCCGCCGCTACTACCAGCCGTCGGGCGCCGACGCGTACACGATGGGAAGGCCCGCGAACCGTGACTGACCGACTCATCCTCGGTATCGAGAGCTCGTGCGACGAGACCGGTGTCGGCATCGTCCGGCTCGGCCCGGACGGGTCGATGGAACTGCTCGCCGACGAGGTGGCGTCCAGCGTCGAGGAGCACGCCCGGTTCGGCGGCGTGGTCCCCGAGGTCGCGTCCCGCGCCCACCTGGAGGCGATGGTCCCGACCATGCGCCGCGCGGTGGAGCAGGCCGGCATCCAGCTGCGGGACGTGCACTCCATCGCCGTCACCGCGGGCCCGGGGCTCGCGGGTGCGCTGCTGGTCGGCGTGTCGGCGGCCAAGGCGTACGCGGCGGCGTTGGACAAGCCGCTCTACGGCGTCAACCACCTCGCCGGTCACGTCGCCGCCGACACCCTCCAGCACGGCCCGCTGCCGAAGCGGTGCCTGGCGCTGCTGGTGTCCGGCGGGCACTCCCAGCTGCTGCTGGTCGAGGGCCTGGCGGAGCGGATCACCGAGATCGGGTCCACCGTGGACGACGCGGCGGGCGAGGCGTACGACAAGGTCGCCCGGCTGCTCGACCTGCCCTACCCCGGCGGGCCGCCCATCGACAAGCTCGCCAAGCAGGGCAACGGCTGCGCGATCGCGTTCCCGCGCGGTCTGACCGGGCCGCGCGACTCCAAGTACGACTTCTCGTTCTCCGGCCTGAAGACCTCGGTGGCCCGGTGGGTGGAGAAGCAGGAACGCGCGGGCGAGGAGATCCCGCTGGCGGACGTCGCCGCGTCGTTCCAGGAGGCGGTGGCCGACGTGCTGACCGCCAAGGCGATCCGGGCCTGCAAGGACTTCGGCGTGGACACCCTGGTCATCTCCGGCGGCGTGGCGGCCAACTCACGCCTCTCGGGCTTGGCCGCCGAGCGCTGTGCCGAGGCCGGCATCGAACTGCGCGTCCCGAAGCCCCGCCTGTGCACGGACAACGGCGCGATGATCGCCGCACTGGGCGCCCACCTGGTCGCCGCGGGCGCGAAGCCGTCCTCCCTGGACCTCTCCACCACCCCCGGCCTCCCGGTGGGCACCATCCAAATCCACTGACCCCGAGTCCCGCGTTCGGGTCCGGCGAGTTGTCCGCAGACCGGGCTTGACGGCGCGATCTCGGCGGTGCGATCTGGCAGGATCAAAAACAGGGATCGCGGCACCCGGTCGCCTGCTGTCGCCAGGTCCTTCTTCGGACGCCGATCTCCGGGCCTGCCGGCTCCGGCCGAACCGCCACCCGCGACGATTCGGAGGAAGACGCCGGCGATGAGGAGGCTGGGGCGGTAGCCCGTAGCGGTCTTCTCGCAGAAACAGCTTTAAGTCACTGGTATTGCGCCTGGATCCGCACGTCGAGGCCTTCGGCGTGCCCGGCGGAGAACGCCGCCGTGAAGGCGTCCGCGCCCAGCACGTCACGGGCCACCGCACCGATCCGGTCCACGTCACCGCGTTCCCCGGCCGGCAGCGGCACGCCCACGGACGCACGGGCCGCCGTCGCCGCACCCAGCAGCCGGGCCGCCTCCGCCGCGTCACCGGCCGACGCCTTCGCGCCCGCCATCCCCTCCAACGCCAACGCGATCGCCCGCGGGTCACCTCCCTGCCGGGCCAGCGCCAACCCCTCCGACTGCAACTCCAACGCCCGCTCCGCGTCACCGCGCAACTCCGCCACGAACCCCAGTTCGGCCAGCATCAGCGTCGCGCCCGCCTCGAACCCGACCTGCCGGTGCCACGCCCGCAGCCGATCCCAGTGCGCCTCGGCCGCGTCCAGCCGCCCCTCCCGCCGCGCGCCCAGCGCCAACCCGGTCTCCGCGTAGACCTCACCCGGCGAGAACCCGTGCTCAGCTGCCGCCCGCCGAGCCTGTTCGTGCAGGTCACGAGCCTTCGCGTAATCGCCGTTCGACAACGCGACCCGTCCCAGCCACGACAACTTGTACGACACCTCGGGCCACGACCGCAGCTCCTCGGCCACCCGCAAGCCCTCCCGGTGCACGGCCTCCGCCCGCGCGTTGTCCCCGGACAGCTGCGCGAGCATCCCCAACCCGAACGACGCCTTCAGCTGCCCCCACCGCTCACCCAGCGAGGCGAACAGCGCGGCACTCAGTTCGGCCGACTCCCGCGCCTCCTCGACCCTGCCCCGGCCGAGGGCCTGGCTCACCCGGTCGCTGTGCGCGGCGGCCACTCCGCACTCGTCGCCCAGCTCCTCGAACGCCTCCAGCGCCTGGTCGGTCAGCTTCACGGCACGCGGCATATCGCCGACTGTCGACAACACATAACCCAGGAACCACCGGGCGCGTGCCTGTTGCAGACGATCTGCGATATCCGCGGTGCCGGACACGGCGGACGGTTCGGCCGTCTCACCCAGCAGCACCCCGAACCCGGCCCGCCACGCCACCGTCACCGGATCGGTCGCGGTCATCAGCCGCCGTCCCTCCCGGAGCCGTCCGCGCAGGAACCAGTACCAGGTCAACGCCCTGACCAGCCGGGCAGCGCCGTCCGGGCCCGAAGCGTCGTGCGCGGCACGCAGGTTCGCGGTGTCGGCGTCCAACCGGTCCAGCCACTCCAGCTGCCGCGCGGCACGCAACTCCGGGTCCGCCCGTTCGGCCAACGCCAGGTAGAACGCCGCGTGCCGCCGCCGCACGTCCTCCGACTCGCCCGCCTCGCGCAGCCGTTCCCGGCCGTAATCGGCGACCGACTCCAACAACCGGAACCGGGGCTCACCGGTGTGCTCGGGCGCGACCACCAACGAGCGGTTGACCAGACTCGTGAGCACGTCCAGCACGTCGTCGGCCGCCACACCGCCACCCGCGCACACGGCCTCGGCCGCGTCCAACGCACACCCGTCCACGTGCACGGACAACCGCCGCAGCACGATCCGCTCGGCGTCGCCGAGGAGGTCCCAGCTCCAGTCGATCATCGCGCGCAGGGTGCGCTGGCGGGCCGGCGCGTCGCGGTGCCCGGTGGCCAGCAGCCGGAACCGGTCGTCCAACCGGTCCAGCAGGGCGGTCACGCCGAGGCCGCGCACGCGGGTCGCGGCCAGCTCCAACGCCAGCGGCAGACCGTCGAGCCGACGGCAGATCGCCTCGACCACCGACGCGTTGTCCGGCGTCAGCGTGAAACCGGGCGCGGCGGCGGCAGCGCGCGCTGCGAACAACGTGACGGCGCCTTCCACGTCCAACGGCGGCACGGCCCACACCGTCTCGAACGCCAGGCCGAGCGGTTCCTGGCTGGTGGTGAGAACGCGCAGGCCCGGTGCGGCGCGGAGCAGCCGGGACACCAACGCGGCGACCGGTTCGACCAGCCGTTCGCAGTTGTCCAGCACGAGCAGCACCTCACGTGCGCGCAACGCCTCCACGACCCGGTCGGGCAAGTCATCGGACCGGGTGAAGCCCGGTGCGTCCTCGCGCACGCCGAGCACGTCGGCCACCGCGTTCACCACCTGCTCGGCCCGCCCGACACCCGCCAACTCGACCAGCCACACCCCGTCCGCGACCGACACCCGCCGCGCGACCTCCACGGCCAGGCTCGTCTTCCCGACCCCACCCGGTCCGGTGAGCGTGACCAGCCGGGAGCGGCCGAGCACGTCCCGCAGGTCGTCGACGGCCTCGTCCCGGCCGACCAGGTCGGTGACCGGCACGGGCAGGTTCGTGCGCGGCCGCGGGACGGGGCCGAGCGCCGGGTCGTGGTTGAGGATCGCCCGGTGCAGCGCGGCCAGCTCGGGGCCGGGCTCCAGTCCCTGCTCGTCGGCCAGCCGCGTGCGCAGCTCGGCGTAACCGGCCAACGCCTCGACCTGCCGTCCGGCCCGGTAGAGGGCGCGCATGTGCAGTCCGCGCAAACGTTCGCGCAACGGGTGCCGGGCCACCTCGTCGGCCAGGTCGACCGTCCCCGCCTCGGCGAACTCCTCCAACGCCGCCAGCCGTTCCTCGGTCCACCGGGCCGCCACCGGTCCGACGAACGGCGCGTCGGCGAACTCCTCCAGCGGCTCACCCCGCCACAGGGCCAGCGCCTCACCGAACCGCCCTCCGGCCACCAACTCCCGGAACCGCAGAACGTCCAAAGAGGACGAATCAACCCGGACCGCGTACCCGGCCGGCCCGTACCCGACCAGGTCACGCCCACCGGGCTCGGCCGCCTCCAACGCCCGCCGCAACTGGGAGACCTTGGTCTGGAGCGTGTTCACCGGGTTGCCGGGCGGCTCGTCGCCCCACAGGTCGAACGCCAACCGGTCCGCCGAAACGGGCCGCCCCTCGTGTGCGAGCAGGTCCGCCAACAACAACCGGACCTTCACCTCGGGCACCCGGACGACTTCACCGCCCGCCGTCCACACCCCGAGCGGCCCCAACACCCCAAACCTCACGACCGGACCGTAACGGTCACCCCCGACGCGCCAGCCGACCCCCAGCGGACCCGCAGGGAACCGTGCGTGCCCTCAGCCACCGTGGAATTCACACGAAGGAGTGAGACAACGCATGACTGACAAGACCCCGTTGACCCTGATCGGCCTCGGCCCCATGGGGCAGGCGATGGTCGCCCGCCTCCTCGACGCCGGCCACCCGACCACGGTCTGGAACCGCACCGCGAGTCGTGCCGACGCGGTCGTCGCCCAAGGAGCCACCCGCGCGGCCACGGCAGCCGAAGCCGTCGCCGCGAACCGGCTGATCATCCTCAGCCTCACCGACTACGCCGCGATGTACGACATCCTCGACGGCGCCGACCTCGCCGGCCGAGTGATCGTCAACCTCAGCTCCGAGACCCCGGACAAGACCCTCAAGGCCGCCGCCTGGCTGGCCGAACGGGGTGCCGAACTGCTGGTCGGCGGCGTGATGGCCAACGCGGAGATGGTCGGGCACAAGGACGCGTACGTGTTCTACAGCGGCCCACGCGAGGTTTTCGACCGGCACGCGGACACTCTCGCGGTGATCGGCCGACCGGACTACATGGGCGAGGACCACACCCTGGCGCAGCTGCTCTACCAGGCCCAACTGGACGTTTTCCTCACGTCGCTGGCCGCCATGCTGCACAGCATCGCTCTGGTGAAGTCCGCAGGCCTGTCGGCCGAGCGGTTCGCGCCCTACCTCGCGGACGTGGGCTCCACGCTGTCGATGTACGTGGAACAGACCGCGCGGCACGTCGACTCCGGCGAGCACCCCGGCGACCTGGCCAACGTGGCGATGATGGGCGCCACGGCGGCGCACGTCGTCGGCGCCAGCGAGGCGGCGGGCGTCGACGCCGAGCTGCCCAGGGCGGTCCAGTCGCTCTACGACCGCGCCATCGCGGCGGGGCACGGCAAGAACAGCTGGACCGCCCTGATCAACGTCATGCGCGGCTGATCACCGCGTTCACACGGCGTGCAAGCCGGGGTTGCGGTCCTCGACCACGAACGACTTCAACGTCGTGGCCTCAGCCCCGGCCGTCCGCACGTACGGCAACGTGCGGAAATCCGCACGCATCTCGCGCGCGGTGAACTTGGTCCGCACGTACCCGCGCCGCCGGCTGTGCAACTTGATGTGCGGGTTGTTCCGCAGCTGCACCTGGTCGACCGTGTCGTTGCCGTCCCCGCCGGACGTCACCGACGAGCACACCAGCTCGGTGCCCACGGTCCGCGACGCCGGGTCGTTCCAGTCCAGCTTCACGTCCGCCGCGTAGTGCGCGTGCACGTCACCGGTCAGCACGACCGCGTTGCGCACCCCTGCGTCCACCCATCCGCGCGTCACCCGATCGCGCGACGCCAGGTAGCCGTCCCACGAGTCCGTGGACGTCTCCTTCTCCGGCCCGTCCTTGCGGTCGCGCTCGGCGAAGAACACCTGCTGCCCGAGCACGTCCCACCGCGACCGGGACCGCCGGAACCCGTCGAGCAGCCACTCCTCCTGCGCCGCGCCGGTGATCGAACGACCGGGCAGACCGGCGTCCGCGCACGTCTTCCACCCGTCGCCGCACGCCTGGTCGTCCCGGTACTGGCGGGTGTCGAGCATGTGGAAGTTCACCAGCCCGCCCCACCCGAGCCGCCGGTAGAGCTGCATGTCGACACCGTTGGGCCGAGCACCGCGGCGCAGCGGCATGTTCTCGTAGTACGCCTGGAACGCCGCCGCCCGACGGGCCGGGAAGGCGGGATCGGGCTGCTCCGGCACGTCGTCGGCCCAGTTGTTCTCGATCTCGTGGTCGTCCCACACCACCAGCCACGGCGCGACGGCGTGCGCCAGCTGCAAGTCGGCGTCCGTCTTGTACTGCGCGTGCCGCAGCCGGTAGTCGGCCAACGTCCGCGTCTCCGGCCCGAGCACCGTCCGCACGTCCGCCGCCTTGGCCGCGTACTCGTACTGGTAGTCGCCCAGGTGGAGGACCACGTCCGGGTGATCTTCGGCCAGCCGCCGGTACGCGGTGAAGTAGCCCTCGCCGAAGTGCGCGCACGACGCGAAGCACATGGTCAGGTCCTGCCCGAGCACCCACGGCTCGGGCGTGGTCCGGGTGCGGCCGACGGGGGACAGGTGGCCGTCCACCCGGAACCGGTAGTGGTACTCGCGGCCGGGCCGCAGGCCGAACGGCTCCACGTGCACGCTGTGCCCGGACTCCGGCCGCGCCGGCTGCACGCCCCGCCGCACCACGCGCTGGAAGCGCTCGTCCTCGGCCAGCTCCCAGTGCACCGGGACGACCCGGTCGGGCATGCCGCCGAGGCCGTCCTCGTCGAGCGGCCGTGGCGCGAGCCGCGTCCACAGCACGACGCTGTCGGAACGGGGGTCGCCGGACGCGACACCCAACGTGAAGGGGTTTTCGAGCTTCGGGAATCCCGCACCCGCGGTCGCGAGGGCCACACCGCCGATGAGCAGGGAACGTCGGGTCACCGTGGTCATCCGCCCACCGTGACCGACAAGGGTGGCGACCCGGTGAACTCCGGTACTACGGAGGGCATCGACCACCCTGCCGGCGCACGGGGCCGCAGTGATCGCCCGATCGAGTGGTGGGGCCTCGTTGAAGCGTTGGCACTCGCATGGGTAGAGTGCTAGATGCACGGCACCAGCAACCGCCCCGACCCCCGCGACGGCGGGGTGGCAGGAGCCGTAAACGCAACCTGCCAACGCTTTCGACGACCGTGGAGGTCAGCCCGGTGAGCGTGAACATCAAGCCGCTCGAGGACAAGATCGTCGTCCAGGCCAGTGAGGCCGAGACCACGACCGCTTCCGGCCTCGTGATCCCGGACACCGCGAAGGAGAAGCCCCAGGAGGGCAAGGTCCTCGCGGTCGGCCCCGGCCGGATCGACGACAAGGGCAACCGCATCCCCGTGGACGTGGCTGTCGGCGATGTCGTCATCTACTCCAAGTACGGCGGCACCGAGGTCAAGTACAACGGCGAGGAGTACCTCATCCTCTCCGCCCGCGACGTGCTGGCCGTCATCAACTGACGCTCGGCTGACACGTAAGACGCCCCGGCGAACCCCATCACCGGGGCTCCCGGGGCGTTTCGCATCAAGAGAGGCGTAGGTAATGCCCAAGCAGATCAGCTTCGACGAGGACGCTCGTCGGGCCCTTGAGCGCGGTGTGAACAAGCTCGCGGACACGGTCAAGGTGACCCTTGGTCCGCGCGGCAGGCACGTCGTGCTCGACAAGAAGTTCGGCGGTCCGACCGTCACCAACGACGGCGTGACCATCGCCCGTGAGATCGAGCTGGACGACGCGTTCGAGAACCTCGGCGCCCAGCTCGCCAAGAGCGTCGCCACCAAGACCAACGACGTGGCCGGCGACGGCACGACGACCGCGACCGTCCTGGCCCAGGCCATGGTGCGGGTGGGTCTGCGCAACGTCGCCGCGGGTGCGAACCCGATGTCGCTCGGCATCGGCATCCAGGCCGCCGCCGAGGCCGTCGTGGACGCCCTCAAGGCCAAGGCCACCCCGGTCAAGGGCCGCGACAACATCGCCCAGGTCGGCACCGTCTCGTCCCGTGACGAGTCCATCGGCGCCCTGCTCGGCGAAGCCATCGAGAAGGTCGGCGAGGACGGTGTGATCACCGTCGAGGAGTCCTCCTCGATGGCCACCGAACTGCAGATCACCGAGGGCGTGCAGTTCGACAAGGGCTACATCTCGGCGCACTTCGCGACCGACCTCGAGGCCCAGGAGACGGTGTTCGAGGACGCCCGCATCCTGCTGCACCGCGAGAAGATCTCGGCCCTGGCCGACCTGCTGCCGATCCTGGAGAAGGTGGCCGAGAGCGGCAAGCCGCTGGTCATCATCGCCGAGGACGTCGAGGGTGAGGCGCTGTCCACCCTGGTGGTCAACGCCCTGCGCAAGACGCTGCGCGTGGTCGCGGTCAAGGCGCCGTACTTCGGCGACCGCCGCAAGGCGTTCCTGGACGACCTCGCGGTCGTCACCGGCGCCCAGGTCATCGCGGCCGAGGTCGGCCTGAAGCTGTCCGAGTCCGGCCTGGACGTGCTGGGTTCCGCCCGTCGGGTCGTCGTGTCGAAGGACAACACGACGATCGTCGACGGCGGCGGCACCAAGGCCGACGTGGCCGGTCGCGCGGAGCAGCTGCGCCGCGAGATCGAGGCCACCGACTCCGACTGGGACCGCGAGAAGCTGCAGGAGCGGCTGGCCAAGCTGTCCGGCGGCATCGCGGTGATCAAGGTCGGCGCGGCCACCGAGACCGAGCTGAAGGAGCGCAAGCACCGCATCGAGGACGCGGTGAACGCGACGAAGGCAGCGGTCGAGGAGGGCATCGTGCCCGGCGGCGGTTCGGCGCTGGTGCACGCGGCCAAGGTGCTCGACGGCGGCCTCGGCCTGTCCGGTGACGAGGCGACCGGTGTCGCGATCGTCCGCGAGGCCCTGGGCTCGGCGCTGTTCTGGATCGCCGCGAACGCGGGCCTCGAAGGCGCGGTCGTGGTGAACAAGGTGCGCGAGCAGGAGTGGGGCTTCGGCCTCAACGCCGCGACCCTCGTCTACGGCGACCTGCTCGAGGCCGGGATCATCGACCCGGTGAAGGTGACCCGTTCCGCGGTCACCAACGCCGCTTCCATCGCCCGCATGGTGCTCACCACGGAGAGCGCCGTCGTGGAGAAGAAGGAAGAGGAGCCCGCCGCTGCGGGCGGCCACGGCCACGGCCACGGCCACGGTCACTGAGACCGGCTGGTTTCACAGTTCGCGAACGGGAGGGGCGGCACCCGCGAGGTGTCGTCCCTCCCGCACGTTCGGCGTCACGCAGGCGTCAACTGCCGCTTGCGCGCCTTGATGATGCTGTCCCGCTCGGATTCCGAGAGACCACCCCAGATCCCGTAGGGCTCCTGCACCGCCAGGGCGTGCCGCCGACACATCTCCAACACCGGGCACGAGAGGCACACGGCCTTCGCCCGAGCCTCCCGCCGGGCCCGTGCCGGTCCGCGCTCCCCGTCCGGGTGGAAGAAGAACGCGCTGTCCATCCCGCGGCACGAGCCGCGCATCTGCCAGTCCCACAGATCCGCGTTGGGACCGGGAAGCCTTCGGGTGTCCGCCATCGAGACCGCCTCCTTGGCCCATGGACGTGAACTGCTCCATTCGGCTTAACGATGATCCACCGTAGAACCGCGCCAAAACTTGTTCAAGGGGGTACGGGTGCATTTGACGGCAATTCATTCGATGGGTGATCGCCAAGCGCCCACCCCGGACTTGCCGGTGACGCGAGGTGAACGGACGATGTCAGCGTGATGACGCCCCCCGACCACACCGGGACCGT
The DNA here is from genome assembly GCF_009769385.1 of Saccharothrix deserti. GTDB lineage: Bacteria > Actinomycetota > Actinomycetes > Mycobacteriales > Pseudonocardiaceae > Actinosynnema > Actinosynnema deserti. The sequence goes on along the minus strand of NZ_VKAB01000008.1, from coordinate 279,471 downwards.
GCCGGAAGGCGGTCAGGAAACCGTTGCGGCGGAGGACGATCCAGCGCATTCGGTGACCCTCTCGGTGGCCGCCGTGGCACGCAGGTTGGGCGTCGCGCCGGCTACTCTCCGCACGTGGGACCGCCGGTACGGCCTCGGACCCAGTGATCACACAACCGGGCGACACCGCAAGTACGCGCCACTCGACGTGGCGCGGCTGGAGCTGATGCAGCGGGCCCTCCTGCGCGGGGCGTCGTCCGCCGAAGCCGCCAAGTACGCCCTCGCGAGCCCGGTCACCACGCCGCGGGCCGCCGCGTCCGCGCTGTTGACCGGTGGTGAGGTCGACGGCGGCAGGTCGACGGCCGGTGGGCGTGGTCTCAAGCTGCGGGCGAAGAACCGCCGGGCACGGGGGGTCGGGCGGGCGGCGTTGGCGATGGACTCGGCGGCGGTGCAGACGCTGCTGGCGGACGCGATCGAGGCGGACGGCTTGATCACCACGTGGGACGAGGTGATCCGCCCGGTGATGGCCGCGATCGCGGCGAGGTGGGAGTACTCGGGCTCCGGGGTCGAGGTGTCGCACCTGGTGGAGGAGTGCGTGCTGGCCGCGATCGTGCGCGCGACCCCGGTCGTGGCGAGCCCGCGCAACCACCGGCCCGTGCTGCTGGCGTGCATGCCGGACGAGCGGCACAACCTGCCGCTGTACCCGTTGGCCGCGGTGTTGGCGCAGCGCGGTGTCGGTGCCAGGCAGTTGGGTGCGGCGTTGCCGTCGGACGCGCTGGCCGCCGCCGTGCGCCGGACGGCCCCGGCAGCGGTCGTGCTGTGGGCGCAGCTGCCGCGCTACGCCGATCCGGGTGTCGTAACGGCGTTGCCGAGGACCCGCCAACAGGTCCGCGTCTTCGCCGGGGGCCCAGGCTGGGAACGCGGCGTCGTGCCGCAGCCGGCGGAGCGGATCAACGACCTGAGGACGGCAGCGGACACGATCGAACGCGCCGTCTGCTGACCCCGTCCCGCCACCGAGCCTGCCCCACCTCGTCTGCCCCCGCTCCGTCCTGAGCGTTGGACACACCCGCTCTGAGCGTTGGACACACGCCGTCTGAACGTAGGACACACGGGCTCTGGAGGTAGGACACACGCTTGTTGTGGAGGTTGGGCACGCGGTGTGTGGCGCGCGAGGGGGTGGGGTGGGTGGTGCGGGAGGGGGTGGAGTGTCGGTGGGGGCTGGTTGGATCGGGTTGGTGCTGTTCGGGGGCGGATTGGGGTTTCGGGCGGTGCTGGGGAGGAGCAGGGTGGAGGGGCCAAGGCGGGAGGGGGTGGGGAACTGTGGAGTTGCGGCGGGCGGCGTTCGGGGATCGGCCTGAGGCCGAGGTGTGGGGTGCGTTGCGGGGTGGGGTCGAGGAGCGGTGGTTGGCCGGGGTGGTGCTCGGTGGGCAGGGGCACTACGCGGCGGCGGCTTCGGTGCTCGGGGAGTTGATCCCGGGCGGTGGGCTGTTCGGGTCGTTGGCGGCTTCCACGCTCGCTTCCCACCGTCGGCAACTGGGTGGTCATGCGGCGGCACGGGTGCTTGACGGGCGCGCGTTGGCCATGGCGCCCGCGGGGGGAGACGGCGATGTGGACGACGTCGACGCGGACGGGGCTCGGGCCGACGCGCTGCTGGGGCTGGCGGCGGACGCCGTCGGGGCCGGGCGGCTCGCCGAGGCACGGCGACTGCACGCGAGGGTCGAGCCGCGCGGTTGGCGCAGTCGGGTGCGGCACCAGTGGCTGGCGGCCGAGATCGCGTTGGCCGGTGGTCACGCCGAGCACGCGGTGCGTCCAGCCGAGGTCGCCGCTGCGACCGCCCGTGAAGCCCGCGCAACGCGACACATCCTCAAGTCCGACCTCGTCCTGGGGGCGGCGCTGGTGGTGTGGGGGACACCCGAAAGCGTCGGCCGAGGGACCGATCTCCTTCGGTGTGACCTAAATCACACTGACCGCAGAGGGCTTTTCTCGTTGGTCTGGCCGACGGCGCTCGTGCTGACGAACGTCCAGGCAGGCCGCACTATTGCGGAGGGCCAAAACGTGAAGGGCAGCGCAAAAAACGCTCTGAGCTGCGTGTTGCGCAGAGCCGACCCCCTCGGCCGTCGCCTCGCGGCCCGCTCTCCGTGGATTCCCGCATCGCTGCTCCGTTCCGGGGAACCCCCGAACGCAGACGCTGAGACGAACTTCTTGACGGATTAAGCACCGGATCGTGTCAAGGTTCGGCCTCTAGCGTCCGATAGGGGATGTGGAACGTCACTCGGCTGCAGGAAGGAGTCCCCGTGACCACGGTCCTTATTTGCGACGACCGGCGCAGTGTGCGGGAGGGTCTCACCCGCGTGATGTCGGCTGTCCCAGGGGTTAGCCGCATCGACTGCGTAGCGCACGGTGACGAGTTGTTGGCTCGGTTCTCTCGGCAGCCGGTCGACGTCGTACTGGTTGGCACCCAGCGCGCCGTTCCGACCGGGGTCGAAGCGACCCGGCGACTCGTCTCGGCCAACCCGCAGGCAAACGTCATCGTCTTCGGCGCACCGGACGACGCGGGCAGCATCGCCGCCGCGATCGCCGGCGGAGCCCGCGGCTACCTCCGCTGGGACGCCTCGCGTCCCGAGCTGGTGGCCGCCCTGGCGCACACACTCGCGAGCACGAGCGTGCCCGCGCCGCGCCAGCCGTCGGACCCGGGTGTGCAGCTCACCGAGCGCGAGCTGCAGGTGCTGCGCGGGATGAGCCAGGGCAAGAGCAACGGTCAGATCGGGCGCGAGCTCTACCTGTCCGAGGACACGGTGAAGACGCACGCCCGGCGCTTGTTCCGCAAGCTCGGCGTCCGTGACCGGGCCCAGGCCGTCGCGCACGGCTTCCGGCGTGGCCTCGTCTCGTAGGACTCCGGCACGTAGGACTGGCTCGCAGGACTGAGGTCTCGCAGGACTCAGGTTCGTGGGACTCGCGCTCGTGGGGCTGACTCGCGCTCGTGGGGCTCAGGGCCCGGAGGACCCGGGCTCGTGGGACTCAGGCTCGTGGGACGACGGCTCGCGAGGGCCAAGGCTCGGTGGACCCGTTGAGCGGGTCACACCGGCACTCCTTCCTCCGGCCCGGCCCGGTGACGTCACCGTCGCCGGGCCGGTCGTGTGTCCGGGGCGTGTCGGCTGGTCAGGTGAGGTCTAAAGACCCCTTCGGGACCCATTGCCGTGCAACCGGTCGTGCGACCGGTACGGTAAGCATCACCGGTACGGGCGACATCGATCGTCCTGTGCTGTTCTTTGTCGGTACGCCTACGCGTAACACCAGGGCAGTTGTCTGCGATGACCAACTTGGGGGACGGACTGGACGCCGAAGTGGGCGCAGCCGTCGATGGCGACCGCCACGCGATCGAACGGCTTCTGGCATCCATCCGGCCCCTCGTGGTGCGGTACTGCCGCGCCCGAGTCGGAAGGCAGGAGAGGTCTTTCGCTTCGGCGGACGACGTGGCCCAGGAGGTGTGTCTCGCGGTGCTGACGGCCCTGCCCAGCTATCGCGACCAGGGTCGGCCGTTCTTGGCGTTCGTCTACGGGATCGCCGCGCACAAGGTGGCCGACGCTCATCGCTCCGCAGCCCGGAACCGGTCGGAACCGGTCCCGGAGGTGCCCGACGCCCCCGAGACGGAGGCCGGTCCCGAGCAGCGCGCCATGCAGGGCGAGCTCTCGGAGCGGATGGCGCTGCTCCTGAAGGTCCTTCCGGAGAAGCAGCGGGAAATCCTGTTGCTTCGAGTGGTCGTCGGCCTGTCGGCCGAAGAGACCGCCGACGCGGTCGGCTCCACGCCGGGCGCGGTACGGGTGGCGCAACACCGCGCCCTGGCCCGCCTTCGCAAGACGTTGGCAGCGGAGGAGGTGGTCTGAGTGGCTGACCAGCACGAGAAGGGCAACGGAGAAGTCGTGCGCGGACGTGATGAGAGACCGCCGCAGTCTGATGACACCCTGGCCGAGGACCCTGCGGTCGATGACACCGTGGTCGAGCCCGGGGACGACCTCGCGGGTATCCGAGCCGACGACGCGCTGCTCGACGCGTTGGGCGGGCGCGACGGCGAGCAGTCGGAGTCGCTCGTCGACGACGAGCTGAACGCGCTGCTGCTGGCCTGGCGGCGCGAGGTCGACGACCCACCCATGGGTGAGCTCGTCGACACCGAAACGGCGGTGGCCACGATCGCCGCGGCACGTCCCCAGCCGCGCGGCAGGCACCGCTTCCTCATCCCCCTCGCGAGCGCCGCCGCCGTGCTGGCGATCGCCTTCACCGGGATGAGCCTGGTCGCCCGCGACGCCCAGCCCGGCGACGCGCTCTGGGGCCTGACCAGGGTCCTCTACTCCGAGCACGCGCGGTCGATCGAAGCCGCCGTCGCGGTCAGGTACGACCTGGACACCGCTCGCGCGGCACTGCGCGACGGTCGGTACAGCGAGGCGCGCGACGCGCTGCTGAAGGCGGGCGAGAGCCTGCCGTCGGTCTCACCGGACGACGGCAAGGACGACCTGACCCAGAAGCACGAGTTGCTGTTGGAAGAGCTGACCAGCACCGTGCCCACGCCGACCGGCACGCCGTCCGTCGACGTCCCGTCCACGACGCCGCCGCTGCCGACCACGTCGACCAGCTCTTCGCCGCCACCGGTGTCCACGACCACGCAGTCGACCACGACGACCGCGCCGACGACGACCACCACCGAGACGTCCCCGAGCACGGACGGCACGGCGCAGCCGCCACCGCCCACGTCGGGCGAGTCGCCGTCCGGCGGCCAGCCCAAGGGCGAGGTGCCCTCGGACGTCACCAACGGCAACCAGACCGTTCCGGGCAACTGACGCGACCGCGGCCCGAAGAGCACGCTTGTGACGAAGCCCGCCCCCGTGCGAGGGGCGGGCTTCGTCACATCGGTCACACCTTCAGCGGGCGCTCTCGGTCGCGGTGACGCCGTCCGCGTAGCCCCGGCAGTACTCCCAGCTGACGTAGGCCGTGGGGTCCGGGTCGTACGCGGGCTCGTGCGGGCGCATCCGGCCGTCGGCCAGCAACTGCTCCAGGCTCGACCTCAGCAGCGCCCAGTCGTGGTAGTGCGGCTCCTGGCACTCGCCGCAGTCCACCACGATTCCCCTGACACCACGGGGTTCCAGCAGCGCCTGGTACACGGCGAGGTCGCTGAGGTCGCCGATCAGCTCGGCCCGCTCGTCGTCGTCCATCGGCGGGTGGTCGTGGTCGTGGTCGGGCTCGCCGAGGACCCGGGCGGGGTCTTCCGGGTCGCCCGCGAACGGGTCTGGTGGCAACGCGTCGTGCGGCACGACCCCGCACGGTACCGGGCGGCCCCCCGACCACGTCCAGATACCATGACCTGAACCCATCGCCGCCTGTGGAAACCCGATCCGCGGCGGCGGGATCACCGCACGACGGAAGGCAAGCCAGCCGCCATGACCAGCGAGCTCAACGCTGACGGAGTCCCGCCCAAGTTCGCCATGCTGGGACTGACCTTCGACGACGTACTGCTGCTGCCCGCCGAGTCGGAGATCGTCCCGAGCGGCGCGGACACCAGCACCAAGCTCACCCGCAACATCACGCTGCGGGTTCCGCTGGCATCGGCCGCGATGGACACCGTGACCGAGGGCCGGATGGCCATCTCGATGGCCCGCCAGGGCGGTATCGGTGTGCTGCACCGCAACCTGTCGATCGAGGAGCAGGCCCGCCAGGTCGAGACGGTGAAGCGGTCCGAGGCGGGCATGGTGAGCGACCCCGTCACGTGCACCCCGGACGACACGATCCGCCACGTCGACGAGCTGTGCGCCCGCTACCGGATCTCCGGTGTGCCGGTGACGGACGCGAACGGCAAGCTCGTCGGCATCATCACCAACCGCGACATGCGGTTCGAGGTCGACCACTCGCGCAAGGTCAGCGAGGTCATGACCCAGGGCCCGCTGGTCACCGCCCAGGTGGGCGTGTCGGCGGAGGCCGCGCTCGGCCTGCTGCGCCGGCACAAGATCGAGAAGCTGCCGATCGTGGACGGCGAGGGCAAGCTGCGCGGCCTGATCACGGTCAAGGACTTCGTCAAGACCGAGCAGTACCCGAACGCCTCGAAGGACCCGGACGGCAGGCTGCTGTGCGCCGCCGCGATCGGCACCGGCGAGGACAGCTTCGCGCGCGCGATGGCGCTGGCCGACGCGGGCGTGGACGTGATCATGGTCGACACCGCGCACGGCCACCAGCGCAACGTGCTGGAGATGGTGGCGCGGGTGAAGAAGGAGCTGGGCGAAGAGGTCGACGTGGTCGGCGGCAACGTCGCCACCCGCGGCGGCGCCCAGGCGCTGGTGGACGCGGGTGCGGACGGCGTGAAGGTCGGCGTCGGCCCCGGCTCGATCTGCACCACGCGCGTCGTCGCCGGTGTCGGTGTGCCGCAGATCACCGCGATCTACGAGGCCAGCCTGGCGTGCGGACCGGCGGGTGTGCCGGTCATCGGTGACGGCGGCATCCAGTACTCGGGCGATATCGCGAAGGCCATCGCGGCCGGTGCGAGCGCGGTGATGCTGGGCAGCCTGCTCGCGGGCACCGCCGAGGCGCCGGGCGAGTTGGTGCTGGTCAACGGCAAGCAGTTCAAGACCTACCGGGGCATGGGCTCGCTGGCGGCGCTCCAGGGTCGCGGCGAGGCCAAGTCGTACTCGAAGGACCGCTACTTCCAGGACGACGTGCTGTCCGAGGACAAGCTGGTGCCGGAGGGCATCGAGGGCCGCACGCCGTTCCGCGGGCCGCTGTCGACCGTGGTGCACCAGCTGTCGGGCGGTCTGCGGGCCGCGATGGGGTACACCGGCTCGAAGACGATCACCGACCTCCAGCAGAAGCAGCTGGTGCGCATCACGTCGGCCGGTCTGAAGGAGAGCCACCCGCACGACATCACGATGACGGTGGAAGCCCCGAACTACACGACCCGCTGAACCATCCGCTGAACCAGCCTCTTGGGCTAGGGTTCGCAGGTTCCGCTAGCTCCACGGAAGGACGACTAAGGTGCGCGATCTGGTCGAGATCGGCATGGGCCGGACCGCGAGGCGGGCCTACGAACTGGACGACCTCGAGATCATCCCGTCCCGGAGGACCCGGTCCTCGAAGGACGTCTCGACGGCGTGGCAGATCGACGCCTACCGGTTCGAGATCCCGCTGATCACCCACCCCACGGACGCCATCGTGTCGCCGGGTACGGCGGTCGCGATCGGTGAGCTGGGCGGCTTGGGCGTCCTCAACGCGGAGGGCCTGTGGGCCCGGCACGGTGACGTGGAAGAGGCGCTGTTCCGGCTGGTGCAGGCGGTGGAGGACACCGACGACCCGGGCGCGCCGGTGAGGGTGCTCCAGGAGCTGCACTCGGCTCCGGTGCGGATGGACCTGATCGCCGAGGCGATCAAGTCGGTGCGCGAGTCGGGCGTGACGGTGGCCGTGCGGGTCAGCCCGCAGCGTGCGGCCGAACTGACCCCGGACCTGCTGGCGGCGGGCGTCGAGATCCTGGTCGTGCAGGGCACGATCATCTCGGCCGAGCACGTGTCGCGCGATGGTGAGCCGCTGAACCTGAAGTCGTTCATCGCGGACCTCGACATCCCGGTGATCGCGGGCGGCGTCGGCGACTACCGGACCGCGATGCACCTGATGCGCACGGGCGCGGCGGGCGTGATCGTCGGCTACGGCTACACGCCGGGCGTGACCACGACGGACTCCGTGCTCGGCATCGGTGTCCCGATGGCCACGGCCATCGCCGACGCCGCCGCGGCGCGCCGGGACTACCTGGACGAGACCGGTGGCCGGTACGTGCACGTGATCGCCGACGGTGGCGTGCTGACCAGCGGTGACATCGCGAAGTCGATCGCGTGCGGCGCGGACGCCGTGATGCTGGGCGAGCCGTTGGCGGCGGCGTCCGAGGCGCCGGGCCAGGGCCTGTACTGGACCGCCGCGTCGGCGCACCCGTCGGTGCCCCGAAGCCACGTGTCCACCGGTGTGGACCAGGTGGTCGACCTGCGGAGCCTGCTGTTCGGCCCGTCCGTCGACCCGCGCGGCGTGACGAACCTGTTCGGCTCGCTGCGCCGGGCGATGGCGAAGACGGGCTACTCGGACCTCAAGGAGTTCCAGAAGGTCGGCCTCACCATCCGCGGCTGACTCGGCTTTCGCGACGAAGCCCCTGCTTCCCGGCGGGGGCTTCGTCGTGTGTCCAGGCCCTTGACCGATCGAGACTCGCTGTTACTTCCGGTAACGCTTAACCTCGCAACATGGGTGAACTCGCCGGTAACAACACCGACTTCGACGTCGTGGTCGTGGGTTCGGGCTTCGGTGGCAGCGTCGCCGCGCTCCGGCTCACCGAGAAGGGCTACCGGGTGGCCGTCATCGAGGCCGGCCGCCGGTTCGCCGACGACGAGTTCGCCAAGACGTCCTGGGACCTGCGCCGATACCTGTGGGCGCCCGCGCTGGGCTGCTACGGCATCCAGCGCATCCACGCCCTGCGCAGCGTGATGATCCTGGCCGGGTCCGGTGTCGGCGGCGGGTCGCTGGTGTACGCCAACACCCTGTACCGGCCGCTCAAGCCGTTCTACTCGGACCGGCAGTGGGCGCACATCACCGACTGGGAAGCCGAGCTGGGCCCGTTCTACGACCAGGCGAGCCGGATGCTGGGCGTGGTGGAGAACCCGAGCACGACGCCGTCGGACGTGGTGATGCGGCAGGTCGCGGAGGAGATGGGCGTCGCCGACAGCTACCACCCGACGCCGGTCGGCGTGTTCTTCGGCGAGCCGGGCAAGCCCGCCGAGGACCCGTACTTCGGTGGCGCGGGCCCGAGCCGGACCGGCTGCACGGAGTGCGGCGCGTGCATGTCCGGCTGCCGGGTCGGCGCGAAGAACACCCTGGTCAAGAACTACCTCTACCTGGCTGAACGCAACGGCGCGCGGGTGCTGCCGCTGACCACCGTCACGGATCTGCGCCAGGCGCCGGACGGCACGTGGGCGGTCGGCACCCGGCGCACCGGCGGCAAGCTCCGCAGGGGCCGCCGCACGATCACCACGGGCCAGGTCGTGCTGGCCGCGGGCACGTGGGGGACCCAGCAGCTGCTGCACCGGATGAGGGCCTCGGGCGCGTTGCCGCGGATCTCACCGAAGCTCGGCGAGCTGACCAGGACGAACTCCGAGGCCATCATCGGCGCCGGCCGCTACACCGTGGACGAGGAGCGCAACTTCAGCCAGGGCGTGGCGATCACGTCGTCCATCCACCCGGACGAGCAGACCCACATCGAGCCGGTGCGGTACGGCAAGGGCAGCAACGCCATGGGGCTGTTGCAGACCCTGGCCACGGACGGCGCGAAGTCGACGCCGCGCATCCTGCAGTTCCTGTCCCAGGCGGTGCGGCACCCGGTCCGGTTGGCGCGGCTGCTGTCGGTGCACCGGTGGAGCGAGCGGACGGTGATCCTGCTGGTGATGCAGAGCCTGGACAACTCCATCACCACGTTCACCAAGAAGGGCCTGTTCGGGCGCAAGCTCACCTCGAAGCAGGGGCACGGCGAGCCGAACCCGACGTTCATCCCGGCCGGGCACCGGGCGAACCTGCTCGCGGCGAAGCACATCGACGGCATCGCGGGCGGCACCTGGGGCGAGCTGTTCAACATCCCGCTGACCGCCCACTTCATCGGCGGCTGCCCGATCGGCGCGGACCCGGAGAGCGGCGTGATCGACCCGTACCACCGGGTCTACGGCTACCCCGGCCTCTCCGTGGTGGACGGCGCGGCGATCTCGGCGAACCTGGGCGTGAACCCGTCGCTCACCATCACCGCGCAGGCCGAGCGCGCGTTCTCGGTGTGGCCGAACAAGGGTGAGCCGGACCAGCGCCCGGACCAGGCGTCCGCCTATCGGCGGATCTCCCCGGTGACGCCGAAGAACCCCGCCGTCCCGGTCGACGCACCCGGCGCGTTGCGCCTGCCGATCGTGGAGGTCGAGTCCCGCTGATCGCCCTATGGTGGGTTGTGTGGCAACGAAGCCGTTCGCGTCCAGCGCCGACCTCGCGCCCAAGGACGAGAAGTTCGTCGAGTTGGCCGACGGCGTCTACACCCTCACCGCCGAAGGCGATCCGAACGTCGGCGCCATCGAGGGCGAGGACTTCCTGGTCTGCGTCGAAGCCCGCGCCACGCCGAAGGCCGCCCGGCGCTGGCTCGACCTGCTCCGCCGGCACACCGACAAACCCGTCCGCTACCTGGTCCTGAGCCACTACCACGCGGTCCGCACGCTGGGTGCCAGCGCGTTCGACGCCGCCGAGATCATCGCGCACGAGAACACCAAGACGCTGATCGCCGAACGCGGGCGGGCGGACTGGCTGAGCGAGTACGGCCGGATGCCCCGGTTGTTCGAGGAGCCCGAGGGCATTCCCGGCCTGACCTGGCCGACGCTGACGTTCTCCGACCGCCTCACCATCCCGCTCGGCGGTGATCGGGGTGACGTCGAACTGCGCTTCTGCGGACGTGGCCACACGGCGGGCGACATCGTGGCGTGGCTGCCGCACCAGCGCATCCTGTTCGCCGGTGACCTGGTCGAATCGCAGGCCGCCCTGTACACGGGCGACGCGTTCCACAACGAGTGGGCCACGTCGACCCTGGACCGGGTGGCCGCCCTGGGCGCCGAACAGCTCGTCGGCGGACGTGGCGCACCGGCCCGCGACCGGACCGAGGTGGACGCCGCCATCGCCCAGTCCAGGCACTTCCTGGACGAACTCCGCCGCACGGTCGGGACGGTGCACGTCAGCGGCGGCACGGTGAAGGAGGCGTTCGAGGCCGCCCACGCCGCCCTCGCCCCGCGCTACGGCCGTTGGCCGATCTTCGAGCACTGCCTGCCGTTCGACGTGCAGCGGTACTGGGACGAGTGCGACGGTGTGGACTGGCCCCGGATCTGGACCGCCGAGCGGGACCGCGAGGTGTGGGCGGCACTGCAATGATCTTGGACAGGCGATGATTCCGGTGCTGGTGGTCGGGGCGGGTCCGGTGGGCCTCACCGCCGCGCTCCTGCTGGCCCGCGCGGGCGTGCCGACGACGGTCCTGGAAGCCGCCGAACGCCGCGAGGCCGTCGGCAGCCGTTCGATCTGCGTGCACCGGGACGTGCTGAACATCCTGGAACGCGTCGGCGTCGGCCAGGCCGTGGTCGACGCGGGCGTCACCTGGTACCGCGGCCGGACCTACTACCGCGACCGCGAAGTGCTCACCATCGAGCTGCCGCACGCCGAGGGCTTCCCGCCGTTCGTCAACACACCACAGACCGTGGTTGAACACATACTGCATACAAAAGCCTGTCAAGAACCGCTGATCGACCTCCGCTACGGCCAGAAGGTCGTTCGCGTACAACAAACCGACACCGTCACGGTCCACACACCGGACCGGACGTACGAGGGCACGCACTGCATGGCCGCCGACGGCGCCCGCTCCACGGTCCGCGACCTGCTCGGCATCCCGTTCGACGGCCACTCGTTCGCCGACCGGTTCGTCATCGCCGACATCCGGGTGGACCTGGGCCACCCCGAGCCGGAGCGCCGCTTCTACTTCGACCCGCCGTGGCACCCCGGCCGCCAGGTCCTGGTGCACCCGCAGCCGGACGGCGTGCACCGCATCGACTGGCAGGTCCCCGAGGGTTTCGAGCTGACCGCCGACCACATCCGCGCCATCACCGGCGACCGGCCGTACGAGGTCCTGTGGCAATCGACGTACCGCTTCCACCAGCGCCGGGCCGCCCGCTTCCGCTCGGGCAACGTCCTGCTGGCCGGCGACGCCGCGCACGTGATGAGCCCGTTCGGCGCGCGCGGTCTGAACTCCGGGATCTGCGACGCCGACAACGCGGCGTGGAAGATCGCCTTCGACCGCGCCGGCGAGGCGGGCCCGCTCCTGCTGGAGTCCTACCACCAGGAACGCGCCGCGGCCGCCGACGAGAACCTGCGCGTCACCGGCGAAACCATGCGCTTCCTGGTGCCGCGGACCGAGGCCGAACGCGCCCACCGCCGTCACGTCCTGGAGAACGGCCTGACCGACCGGATCGACTCGGGCCGGATGTTCGAGCCCTTCCCCTACCGCGACTCACCGCTGACCACCAACGGCGACGGCGAACTCCGCCCGCGAAGCCACCGTTACGGTCCGGGCTTCACCGTCGAGGGGGACGCCCTGATCCGCCCCGACGGCCACACCGCCGCCGTCGCCCCGGCCGACCTCGACCGGGCGCTGCGCCGCGCCAAGGGCTTCACCGCCGCCGAGGCGTGAGCGTGAACCCCTCGGGTTTCGAGGTCAGCATCTCCGCGACCCGCAGCCGGTAGTCGGTAGTCGGTAGTCGCGGTCACCATCAGCGCTTCTCCCGGTTCGCCACGCTCATCTGCCGCTGCGTCTCGTCACCCGACAGCCTGCGCTGCAACCCTGCCGAGAACGCCGGGAACGCGCCACCGAGCGTGCTCACCACCCGCAGTTCCGGCGGCGCCACGTTCACCTCGGCCTTGTCCTTCTCGATCGCGGTCAGCACACCGGCCGCGACCTCCTCCGGTGACACGGTCCGCATGCCGGCGGGCGGCTTCGCGCCGGTGTCGGCGAACATCCCGGCGTCCCGCACGAACCCCGGCTGCACGATCGACACGCCCACGCCGGAGCCGTGCAGTTCCTCGCGCAGCCCCAACGCGAACCCGCGCAGCCCGAACTTGGTGGCGTTGTACAGCGACGCGTACGCCGACGCGACCTTGCCGGACAGCGAGCCGACGTGCACCACGTGCCCGCGCCGGGCCGCCACCATCGCCGGGAGCACCGCGTGCGTCAACGCGATGGGCGCTTCGAGGTTCACCGCGAGCGCCCGACCGACCTGTTCCGGCGTGAAGTCCAGGAACGGGCCGTTGGCGGGCAGTGCGGCGTTGGCGACCAGCACGTCCACCGCGCCCGCCTCCTCGATCAGCTCCCGCACGCCGTCCGGATCGGCGAGGTCCGCCGCGACAGCCCGCCCGCCGGTCTCCTCGGCCAGTCGCTCCAGCTCGGCCACCTTCCGGCCGGTCAGCACCAACTTCGCCCCCCGGGCGGCGAACGCGCGGGCAATGGCGTGGCCGATACCACCGGTCGCGCCGGTGAGGCCGACTTCCCAGGCGACCGAGCCGCGATCGCCGGAGGCGGCGCAATGTCACAGAGTGATGCCGGTGAGCACCATCGTGCGCTCCTCGGTGAAGTCCTCCATCGCCGACCGCACGCCCTCCCGCCCCGTGCCCGACCCCTTCACGCCGCCGTACGGCATCTGGTCGGCGCGGTAGGACGGCACGTCGCCGATGATCACGCCGCCGACCTCCAACTCGGCCGCCGCCTCGAACGCCACCGTCACGTCCCGGGTGAACACACCGGCCTGCAAGCCGTAGTCGGTGGCGTTGGCCTGCTCGAACGCGTCGGCCACCGAGTCCACCACGGACACCGCCAGCACCGGCCCGAACACCTCCTGCTGCCACAGCCGGGCCGACGTCGGCACGTCCTGCACCACGGTCGGCTCCACCGACGTCCCGGACCGCCCGCCGCCCACGTGCAGCACACCACCGCCGGCCACGGCTTCGGCCACCCACTCCTCCACCCGCCGCGCGTTGTCCTCGTCGATGAGCGGCCCGACCTCGACCTCGGGGTCGTGCGGGTCACCGGTCTTCAACGCGCGCACCGCGTCCACCAGCTTCGGCACGAACGCCCCGGCCACGTCCCGGTGCACCAGCACCCGCTGCACCGCGATGCACGACTGGCCACCCTGGTAGTTGCCGAACGTGGCGATCCGGGAGGCGGCGAAATCCAGGTCCGGCCAGTCCGCGCACACGATCGCCGCCGAGTTCGAGCCCAGCTCCATCAGCACGTGCTTGCGCGGCGCCGCATCCGTCAACGACCAGCCGACCGACGTGGACCCGGTGAACGAGATGATCGGCAACCGCTCGTCGGTCACCAGTGCCTTCATGTCCGAACCGCGCACCGGCAGCACGGAGAACGCACCCTCCGGCAGGTCCGTCTCGGCCAACAGCTCACCCAGCAGCAACGCCGACAACGGCGTGGCCGACGCGGGCTTCACGATCACCGGCGCACCCACCGCCAACGCGGGCGCGACCTTGTGCGCGACCAGGTTCAACGGGAAGTTGAACGGCGCCACCGCCAACACCGGCCCGCGCGGCACCCGCCGAACCACCGCCAACCGGCCCTCACCGTTGGCGTCGGTGTCCAACCGCTGCAGGTCACCGGTGAACCGCCGCGCCTCCTCGGCCGCGAACCGGAACGTGTTCACCGCCCGCTGCACCTCGACTTCGGCCCACTTCAACGGCTTGCCGTTCTCGGCCGTGATGGTCTCCGCGATCTCCTCGGCCCGCTCCGCCAACGCCTGCGACACGTGCAGCAACGCGGTCGCCCGCACGTGCGCCGGCGTGCGCCGGAACTCCTTGGCAACCGCCGCTGCCGCGGCGATCGCCCGCTCCACCTGTTCGGGCCCCGGCACGGCGACCGAGGCCACCTCGGTCCCGTCGAACGGGTGGTGGACGGTGATGGCTTGCACGCCCTGTTCGGCGTGTCCGGCGATCCAACAGGGCCGTGGCTGCGGCGTGAACGCGTCCATAGCCCACACCGTATGCCCGTCCCGGGTGGTTGGACCTATCGATCTTGGAAGTGCGCCCGGACGTACTCCGCATGGCTCAGGTAATAGGTGTCGTGCCCCTCCTCCCGCTGCCGCCAGAACTCCGGCCGCTCGCGGATCATCGCCACCATGTCGTCCAGCCGGGCCAGCACCCGGCGGCCCAAACCGTCCACCGGCATCCCGTAAGCGGCGCAGAACAACTTCGCCCGCCGCCATTGCTCGTCCGGCGTCCCGAACTCCGGCGACAACGGCACCAGGCAGTAGGCCGTGTAGGCGATGTCCCACCACCTCGGCCCCGGCCGTGCCCCGTCGAAGTCGAACACCCCCACGGGCAGCCCGTCGCGGAACGCCATGTTGTAGGGCGCGAGGTCGTTGTGGCAGATCACCTCGACGGGTGACAGCGCCGGGAACTGCCAGCCGTCGACCACGGACGCCAGCGCGGCCGACGCGTCGTGCAGCCGACGTGCCATCCGCGCCACCGCCACCAGCACCTCGTCGGAGCGCAACTCCTCACCCAACGGCGGGTGGCCCACCTCACCCTCCAGGTAAGACAGCACCTCGCGCCCGTGACCGTCCACTCCGTGCACGACCGGCGAAATGCCAAGCGGCGCAAGGTGTTCCAACAACCGGTGCACGTTGGGCGTCCACGGCCCGGTCGGCCTGCGCACCGTCGACCCGACCCGCACGACCTCGTTGAGACCGCCTCCGGTGAGCACTTCCTCGTCCATGCATGACATCCTTCACCTGCGCGGATCCGCCAGACGAGAGGTTTTACCCCAGTGGCCGAGAGCAGCAACCGCCCTGTGCTGGTAGTCGACTTCGGCGCGCAGTACGCGCAGCTGATCGCCCGGCGAGTCCGGGAGGCGCAGGTCTACTCGGAAGTCGTCCCGCACACCACTACCGTGGCGGAACTGCTGGAACGCGACCCGGCCGCCATCGTGCTGTCCGGCGGCCCGTCGAGCGTCTACGAGCCCGGTGCGCCCCAGGTCGACCCGAAGCTGTTCGACGTCGGCGTCCCGGTCTTCGGCATCTGCTACGGCTTCCAGGCCATGGCGGGCGCCCTGGGCGGCACGGTCGAGCACACCGGCACCCGTGAGTACGGCC
The DNA here is from genome assembly GCF_009769385.1 of Saccharothrix deserti. Taxonomy (GTDB): domain Bacteria; phylum Actinomycetota; class Actinomycetes; order Mycobacteriales; family Pseudonocardiaceae; genus Actinosynnema; species Actinosynnema deserti. Next base: position 263,773 of record NZ_VKAB01000008.1, on the reverse strand, counting down.
GCACCGAGCTGGGCGTCCGGCAAGCAGGCGGCCTCCTCCACGAGGAGCTGCCCGCCAGCCACCCGGTGTGGATGAGCCACGGCGACTGCGTCACGAAGGCACCCGAGGGCTTCACCGTGACGGCGACCAGCGAAGGCGCGCCGGTGGCCGCGTTCGAGGACACCCAGCGCCGGTTCGCGGGCGTCCAGTACCACCCCGAGGTCGGGCACTCGCCGCACGGCCAGGAGGTGCTGCGCCGGTTCCTGCACGAGATCGCGGGCATCCGGCCGCAGTGGACGACGTCCTCGATCGTGGACGAGCAGGTGGCCCTCATCAGGGCACAGGTCGGCGACGGCAAGGCCATCTGCGGCCTGTCCGGCGGCGTCGACTCGGCGGTGGCCGCCGCCCTCGTGCAGCGCGCCATCGGTGACCGCCTGACCTGCGTGTTCGTCGACCACGGCCTCCTCCGTGCAGGTGAACGCGCCCAGGTGGAGCGCGATTTCGTGGCCGCGACCGGCGTCAACCTCGTGACGGTCGACGCCCGCGAGCGCTTCCTCGACGCCCTCGCGGGCGTCACCGACCCGGAGGAGAAGCGCAAGATCATCGGCCGCGAGTTCATCCGGGTCTTCGAGCAGGCCGAACGGGATCTCAAGGCCGAGGGCGACTACCAGTTCCTGGTCCAGGGCACGCTCTACCCGGACGTGGTCGAGTCGGGCGGCGGCGCCGGCACGGCGAACATCAAGAGCCACCACAACGTCGGCGGCCTGCCGGAGGACCTCCAGTTCACCCTGGTCGAGCCGCTGCGCGCGCTGTTCAAGGACGAGGTCCGCCGCGTCGGCACCGAACTCGGCCTGCCCGAGACGATCGTCCAGCGCCAGCCGTTCCCCGGTCCCGGCCTGGGCATCCGGATCATCGGCGAGGTCACCCAGGAGCGCCTGGACATCCTGCGCAAGGCCGACGCCATCGCCCGCGAGGAGCTGACCAGCGCCGGCCTGGACCGCCAGATCTGGCAGTGCCCGGTGGTCCTGCTCGCCGACGTGCGCAGCGTGGGCGTGCAGGGCGACGGCCGCACCTACGGCCACCCGGTGGTCCTGCGCCCGGTGTCCAGCGAGGACGCCATGACCGCGGACTGGACCCGCCTGCCGTACGACGTGCTGGAGCGCATCTCGACCCGCATCACCAACGAGGTGAACGAGGTCAACCGGGTGGTCCTGGACGTGACGAGCAAGCCGCCGGGCACCATCGAGTGGGAGTAGTCCCCGAGCACGCGAAAGGCCCGCCCTCCCCAGGACGGGCCTTTCGCTTTCTCCGAACCCCTTTTCATCCCCCCCGGCTAGCGGTGCCGCCGCGCGGCCCCCGCCAGCAGTCCCAACCCGATCACCACCGCCCCGCCGGCCAACGCCCACCTCAGGTCGAGGAAGTCCGGCCACGACGCACCGTCGGAGAGCATGTAGGCGGCGGCGACCAGGGCCGCGACCCCGAACACCAGCCCCACCACGTCAACGCCACGCTTCTCGATCGAATCCTGGTCAGCCACGACTCACCTCCACCTCTCCGAATTCGCTCCGCACATCCAGCACGATCGTCAGCCCACCCGGCCCGTCGGGGCCGTTGTCGGTGACCTCCTCGTGCAGGTTCCGGCCATCTGACTGCTTGTCGAGGCACTTCACCCCGCCGAGGTCGGACCGGCACGTCACCGTCACGTCCGCGTCCCTGGGCACCTTGACCCGGGTGCTCCCGAACCCGACCTCGACCTCCGTGGTCACGGACCCGGAGTTCGGCAGCCCGGTCAGGTCCAGGTCCACCTCGCCGATCCGCGTCGAGTACCGGGAGTCGACCCGCTCCACCGAGGTCGGCCGGGCCTGGGTGCTGCCCATCCGGTCCGAGTCGATGCCGTCGAAGTCGACCGTCGTCAGTCCGACCCCGATCACCGACATCGGCACGACGAGCCAGATCAGCCCGCGCCCGCTGCCGCGCCCATTGCCGCGCACCGCGCCGAGCACCATCCCCGCGCCCAGCACCGCGACCAGCAGCCCGAGGATGTGCTGCGCGTCGAACCAGTCCCAGTACGACGACGCCACCAGGGACGAGGCCAGCACGAGCAAGGCCACCCCGAACGTCGCCACACCGACCCGCGACCTGCGGCGGCGCTCCGGCGGCGGCGCCGCGGCCACCGGTTCCGGCGCCGACCCCGGCTCCGGCAGGTCCCACGCGAACGGCGCCGCGCCCAGCGGGTCCCAGGCCGGTGGCGTCACCCGCGCGGTCGTCTGGTCGTCGGCCGGCACCGGTTCCCCCACGGCGAAGGCCGGCGCGTCCGGCCGGTTGAGCTGCCCGCGGTTGCGGTGCAGCAGGTAGACCGCGCCGGCGGACAGCAGCACGCCGCCGACCATGGTGAAGCCGCCGTCGATGAAGACACCGGTCGCGGGGATCACCGCGAGCCCGAGCACCACGGTCAACGCGGTCGGCGTCGAGCTGCGGCCACGCCCGAGCAACGCCTCCGCGGCCGACACCTCGTCGTCGGCCTGGGCGAGCCACAACCAGCCCAGCAGGTACATGAGCAGCCCGGCGCCGTTGCACAGCGCCAAGGCCACGAACGCAACCCGGACGATCACCGGGTCGATCTGGTACCGCTGGGCGATACCGGCGGCGACACCGGCGATCTTGCGACCGTCGTGAGGCCGCCTGGGCCTGCTGGCCCAGAAGTCCTTGAACGTCTCTTCGACGTTCGCTGCGCTGATGTTCCCGCTCACGTCGACCAGCTTGCTCAAGCCGCGCCGCCGGCACATCGGGGACCCACCCTGAACCGTGCATCGGGTGGAACCCTGATGACCTGCCCCGACCCCCGTGTGACCATCAAGGGGTGAGTGTGGAGACGAAGGCCGTCGAACCCGTGCGCCGCAGGCGGACGGGGCGGGTGGTCGCGGGCGTGGCCGGCGGTGTCGCCGACCACCTCGGCATCGAGGTGTTCTGGGTGCGGGCGGCGTTCGCCGCGTTGACCGCGCTCAACGGCGTCGGCGTGATCGCTTACGGCCTGCTGTGGCTGTTCGTGCCGCAACGCGCGGCGAGCGAACCGGAGGAGCCCTCGAACCCCAGGGAACGGCAGCAGGCGCTCGGCCTGGTCGCCCTGGGCATCGCGGCGGCCGTGCTCGCGGGCCTGTTCTCCGGACCGGTGAGCGGCTGGATCGCCGGACCGCTCGCGGTGGCCCTGGTGGGCGCGGCCGTGGTCTGGCGCGAGGCGGACGAGGCGCAGCGCCGCCGTTGGCGCGACGGCGCGAAGTCCGGCTTCCTCGGCGCCGGCCGCAGCACGATCGTGCGGGTCCTGGCGGGTGTCGCGCTGGTCGCCATCGGCATCGGCGTGCTGCTGGTCAACAGCTACGGCATCGACCAGCTGCGGTTCGCGCTGCTGGCCGTGGTCGCCACGCTGGGCGGTGTCGCGGTGCTCACCGTGCCGCTGTGGATCAAGCTGATCAACGACCTGGGCGAGGAGCGCCGGGTCCGCATCCGCACCGAGGAACGCGCCGAGATCGCCGCCCACCTGCACGACTCCGTGCTCCAGACGTTGGCGTTGATCCAGAAGCAGGCCGAGCAGCCGCGCGAGGTCAAGCGCCTGGCCCGCGGCCAGGAACGGCAGCTGCGGGAGTGGCTGTACGGGCGGATCGTGGAGGACGACAGCGAGCCCGCGACGATGTCCGCGGCGATCGCGAAGGCCTCCGGCGAGGTCGAGGACAGCTTCGCGCTGGTCGTGCAGCAGGTCGTGGTCGGCGACTGCGTGCTGGACCCGAACCTGTACGCGCTGGTGCAGGCGGCCCGTGAGGCGATGGTCAACGCGGCCAAGCACGCGGGCGTCGGCGAGATCAGCGTGTACGGCGAGGTTGAGCCCGAACGGGTGACGGTGTTCGTCCGGGACCGGGGCAAGGGGTTCGACCCGAAGGCCATCCCGGAGGACCGGCATGGCCTCGCCGACTCGATTGGGGGGAGGATGGAACGGCACGGCGGCGAAGTCCGGATCCGCACCAAGTCGGGTGAGGGCACAGAGGTGCAGCTGATGATGCCGAGGAAAACCGCAGACAAGCGAGAGACGGGGGCCAGGGCATGACGGTTCGGGTGTTCCTGGTGGACGACCACGCGCTGTTCCGCGCCGGGGTGCGGGCCGAGCTGGACTCGATCACCGACGAGATCGAGGTCGTCGGCGAGGCCGGTTCGGTCGGTGAGGCGGTCGCGGGCATCGGACACCACCGCCCGGACGTGGTGCTGCTGGACGTGCACATGCCCGACGGCGGCGGCGCGGAGGTGCTGCGGCAGGTCCGCACGGCGCTGCCCGAGGTGGTGTTCCTGGCGCTGTCGGTGTCCGACGCGGCCGAGGACGTCATCGCGGTCATCCGCGCGGGCGCCCGCGGGTACGTGACGAAGACCATCTCCAGCCAGGAGCTGGTGCGCGCGGTGGTGCGGGTCTCGGAGGGCGACGCGGTGTTCAGCCCCCGGCTGGCCGGGTTCGTGCTGGACGCGTTCGCCGACCGGCCCGGCGCGGCCCCGATCAGCGACCCGGAGCTGGACCTGCTGACCCCGCGCGAGCGGGACGTGCTGCGGCTGCTGGCGCGCGGCTACGCGTACAAGGAGATCGCGTCGGAGCTGTTCATCTCGGTGAAGACGGTCGAGACGCACGTGTCGAGCGTGCTGCGCAAGACGCAGCTGTCCAACCGGTACGAGCTGTCGCGCTGGGCGTCGGACCGCAGGCTGGTCTGAACGGACCACGCCCGCCTAGGTCAACGGCTGGGACGCGGCGATCCGCAGCCGGCCGTCACCGGCCTCGACCACGAGCTGGTAGAGCCCGGACACCTCGGACGGGCCCTGCACGAACGTCACCCGCACCCGGACGATGAACCTGGTCCGGTGGGCCTGCGCGGCCTCGAACTCGCCGGCCCGGACGTCGTCGTACTGACTCCAGAACTTCTGGTACTCGGGGAAGGGCTGCCGGTACGAGGTCGCCAGGTTCTCGTAGGCGACCTCCATGTTCTCCGGCAGCGCTTCGTAGTGGGAGCGCACCAGCTCCACGGCCTGGTCAGTCGTGTACGAGGGCGTGGGCACGGGCGTGGGGTAGGTGCTGACGTTCCGGCTCAGGTTGAGGTTGAGCTCCGGCAGCAGGAACACGGCGGCGGCGACACCCGTGACGAGCAGCATCACGGCCGCCACGACCGCGGGCACGAGCCACCGACGCCGCTTGCGCTCGGCGGACGGCTTCGCCACCGGCTCGACGTGCGGCTTGCCCTCGACGGGCGGCTTGGCCAGCAGTTCCACGGCCTGCGCGGCGGTCGGACGGGTTTCGGGGTCGGTGGCGAGCATCCTGGTCAGCAGTCCGGTGAGTTCACCCGATCCGGTGGGCGGCTCGATCCGGCCCGCGGCGGCCCGGTAGAGCAGGCCGAAGCTGTTGTCGCTGGCCCCGTACGGCGCCTGGCCCTCGGTCGCCGCGTACAGCGTCGCACCCAGGGAGAACACGTCCGAGGCCGTGCCCGGCTGTTCGCCGCGCGCCACCTCGGGCGCCAGGTACGCGGGGGTCCCGGTGATCATGCCGCTGTCGGTGAGCGTGCCGTCGCCGGTGGCCCGGGAGATGCCGAAATCGGTGAGCTTGACCGCGCCGTCGTGGCCGATGAGCACGTTCGACGGCTTCACGTCCCGGTGCACGATGCCCGCCGCGTGCGCCGCGGCCAGCGCGGCGGCCACCTGACCGCCGATCCGGGCCGTCTCGGCCGGGCTCAGCCTGCCCTGCTCGGCCAGCAGCCCGGCCAGGCTGCGCGAGGGCAGGTACTCCATGACCAGCCACGGCCGGTCGTTCTCCACCACCACGTCGAAGACCGCGACGGCGTTGGGGTGCTGGAGCCGTGCGGCGTTGCGCGCCTCGCGCATCGCCCGCGCCCCGGCCACCTCGGCCTCCTCGGAGGTCAGGTCCGGCCCGCGGAGCTGCTTCACCGCCACCTCGCGGTCCAGCAACTCGTCCCGCGCCCGCCAGACGACGCCCATCGCGCCGCTGCCGATCCGCTCGACCAGCGCGTACCGACCGCCTACCGTCCCCCCGGACTCCGCCACGCCCAGCAGGTTAGGCGATGAAGTCAGTTGGTCGAGACCAACTTGGCCAGCTCGCGGTCGAAGTCGATCCACAAGTCCTCCTCGCCGGGCTGGACCACGTCGTAGGTGAGGTCCAGGAACTCGGCGATGTCCTCGGCGTCGGTGGACAGGATCGCGAAGCCCGTAGGGGCGTTCAGCTCCACCAGGACCCGCTCAGGGTCGTCGGCGGCCGGTCGGACCAGGATGTCGCCCTCGCCGGACGGGGTCAGCAGGCCGTCGGCCAGCAGGTCCCGGGCGAAGATCCACTCGACCTTGCCCTGCCCGGTGTGGAACAGGACGGCGACCGCGTACGGGTCCTCGGGTTCGTAGTGGAGTTCGGCCTCCACCGGCGCCGGAGCCACGCCCGGCACCAGGAGGTGGAACGTCGTCGCGATGGTGATGCTCTCGTTGCTCATGGCCTGTGGGTTCCCTTCCGAAGTCGTCCCTCTCATCTGAGGAGACGTCCGAGAGGGCGAATCAGGACGTGCTTCGCCTGAACACCACGCGATCGGGGGAGACCTGTGTCTCAAGACCACCCGTTTGCCCAGGACCGCCGTCTCACTAGGCCGTACCGGTCGGTAACACTCCGTTATCGCTGGTCACTTGAGCGTAGTCACGGGCTCCGCGGTCACCGGCACGATCGCCGCGGCGGGCTGCCTGCGGGTCAGCGCGACGCCGACGAGCACGACCACCATGCCGATGACGACGCGGAGGTTGAGCGCTTCACCGAGGAACAGCGCGCCCAGCAGCACGGACACCACGGGCAGCAGGTAGCCGACCATGGTGGCGTTCGTCGCGCCCTCGTCCTCGACGATGCGGTAGTTCAGCACGAACGCGATGCCCGTGCCGAACACGCCCAGGATCGCCACGGCCACCAGCGGCTGCCAGGACAGGTGCACCGGCTGCAGCCCGGCCACCGGCAGCGCGACCGCCGTCATGCCCGCCGCGGCCACCAGCTGGGTCGAGGAGATCTGCATCGGGGTCAGGCCGCGCCCGGACACCATGCGGCCGATGTAGGTGAAGCTGACCGCGTACGACGCCGCGGCGGCCAGGCACGCGAGCGCGCCCCAACTGGCCAGGCCCGCCTTCCCCCAGGGGGCGAAGATGAGCAGCACGCCCACGAAACCGAGGACCAGGCCCGCCAACCGCGCCGGGTTCCGCCGCTGCTCGGTGCCCAGTACCAGGCCGATGCCCAGCGCCCACAGCGGCGTGGTGGCGTTGAGCACACCGGCGACGCCGGAGTCCACGGTCTGCTCACCCAGGGCGAACAGCGCGAACGGGAGCGCGGCGCCGAAGATCGCGGCGAAGCCCAGGTGCAGCCAGGACGCCTTGTCGCGGGGCAGTCGCTGCCCGCTCCAGTAGACGAGCGCGACCAGCACCAGCGCGCCGAGCGTGGTGCGGATGAGCGTGATCTGGATCGGCGAGAGGCCGGTCAGGGCGATCTTGATCCAGAGGAAGCTGGAACCCCAGAGCAGGGCGAGGACACCCATTCTGATCAGCGTGCCGGGCTTGTTCACGAGCCCACTTTGCGCGCACGTCAAGCATCAGCACAAGTAAATAGAACTGCACAACCTTTAAGCAGCGCTGTACGGTGACGTCATGTTGGACGTGCGACGCATGCAGGTGCTCCGGGCCGTGGTGACCACCGGTTCGATCACCGCCGCCGCGGTGAACCTCGGGTACACGCCCTCGGCCGTCAGCCAGCAGATCTCGGCACTGGAGAAGCAGGCGGGCCTGCCGCTGCTGGACCGCGTCGGGCGGGGCGTGCGGCCGACCTTGGCGGGCCGGCTGCTCACCGAGCACGCCGCGCACATCACCGACCGGCTGGTCGAGGCCGAGTCGGCGCTCGCCGACCTGCGCGAGGGCCGCACCGGGCGGCTCCGGGTGCGCTACTTCGCCACCGCGGGCGCGGCGCTCGTGCCGCCCGCCGTGGCCCTGTTCCGGGCCAAGCACGCCGACGTCCAGCTCGACCTCAAGCTGACCGAGCCGGACGACCCGATGGTGGAGGTCGCGGCGGGTCGCGCCGACGTGGCCATCGTGGTGCACCACCGGGGCAGCGAGTTGCCGCGCGGCGTGCAGATCGTGCACCTGCTCGACGACCCGTACCTGGCCGTGCTGCCGCGCGGTCACGAGCTGGCCCGCAAACGGGTGCTGGACCTCGCCGACCTGGCGGAGGAGCAGTGGGTGGACGCCGTGACGCCGCCCGGACCGTGCCGGGACATCGTGCTCAACGGCTGCGCGGGCGCGGGGTTCGCGCCCAACGTCGTGGTGGAGGCGGACGACTACCCGACCGCCCAGGGGTTCGTCGCGGCAGGGCTCGGCGTGACCATCGTGCCCAAGCTCAGCCTCGGTGTGATCCACCCCGGCGTGGTGATCCGCAAACTGCGCCACCCGGAGCCGACCAGGACCATCTGCGCCGCGATCCGCGAGGACGGCGTCGGCTCACCCGCCGTCACCACCCTGCTGGAGGCTTTGAAGTCCGCGACCGGCTAGGTCACGGCAGGCCCAGCGGTCACGGCTGGCCCAGCGGGTCTTCCTTGTCGATGAACAGGCTCTGGCCCCTCCAGGCCAGGCCGACCAGCTTGCGCTCGCTGGTGCGCGAGCCGTCCTTCATCTGGTAGCTGATCACGACGATGTACGCGTAGTCCGCGTTCTGGCTCACCTCGTCGAGGCTCACCGACTTCACCTGGTCCCACCGGCTCTTGTAGCCGGCGATCCCGCCGGACGCCGCCTTCATCTTGTCGCTGAGGCGGCTGAAGCCCTCGTCCACGTTCTCCGGCAGCAGGCTGAAGTAGTCCCGGACCGTCTGTTCCTGCTGTTGCGGCGTCGGGTCGACGGTGATCGTCAACGGCGGGTTGACCGGCTTCTTCGGCGGCGTCACCGACGCCTCGCCACCCGCTTCCTGCGCGGTGGTCGACGTGGTCGGCCCGGTGGCCTGGTCGTCCGAGGGGTTGTCGCCGCCGGACAGCATGCTGGCCAGCAGGATGCCCACGACGGCCGCGCCCGCGATGGCGAGCGCGGTGACGGCCGCGGACCGCTTGCTCTTGATCGGTCCGCCCCTGGCGGCGATCGGTCTCGATCGCCCGAACGGGCGATCGGGCGGCGGCGGGTTGCCGTTGCTCATCTGCCGCTGCGGAGCCGGAGCCTGGGCCTGGGCCGGTACGGGCGCCACGCGGGTCGCGGCGTGCGGCGGGTTGTTCGGGGTGGCCGGGGGCACCGGGTTCAGCGCACGGGTCGCCGGAGCCTGCACGGGCGCGCCCTGCCACGACGGCGGATGCGATTTCGGCATCGCCACCGGGAACTCGGGCGCGGCACGTCCCGCCGCCACCGCGGCCAACGCCTCGCGGGCCTCGGCCATGGTCGGCCGGTCCTCCGGCTCGGCGCGCAGCAGGCGCATCAGCAGCGCGGTCAGCGGACCGGCCTGCTTCGGCGGCACCACCTTGCCCGACGCGACCTGGTGCAGCAGCGCGATGGTGTTCTCGTTCAGGCCGAACGGCGGCGCGCCCTCGATCGCCGCGTACAGCGTCGAGCCCAGCGAGAACACGTCCGACGGCGGGCCGGGGTCGTAACCCTTGGCCACCTCGGGCGCGAGGTAGGCGGGCGTGCCCGCGAGCATCCCGGTCGCGGTGACCGTGACGTCGCCGGTGGCCCGGGAGATGCCGAAGTCGGTGATCTTCACCGTGCCCTCGTCGCCGAGCAGGATGTTGCCCGGCTTGATGTCGCGGTGCACGATCCCCGCGTTGTGCGCGGCGGCGAGCGCCGAGGCGACCTGGGAGCCGATCGAGGCCACCTCACGGGGCGGCAGCGTGCCGCGCTCGGAGAGGGCCGTGGACAGGCTCTTGGACGGCAGGTACTCCATCACCAGCCACGGCTGGCCGTCGTCCTCCGCCACGTCGTACACCGCGATCGCGTGCGGGTGCTGGAGGCGGGCCGCGATCCGGCCCTCGCGCATGGCGCGGCGCTTCGCCTCGTCCGTGTCGGCCTCGGCCAGACCCGGCTGGAGGAGCAGCTGTTTGACGGCCACGGTCCGGTGCAGGCGCTCGTCGTGCGCCTGCCAGACGATGCCCATCGCACCGCTGCCGATCCGCCGGCCAAGTCGGTAGCGGCCGGCAACCAGGCGGCCATCGTCGCTCACGGCGTGCTCCAGTAGCTGCTAGGGCTTCATTCAGTGGCGAACGGCAAGCCGCCACTAGGACAAGAACGTTGCGTCACCCGATCGGGTTCGGCTCCCACCTTAACGAGGTCACCCTCCGGGCTGGGTGGTGCCCGGGACCGAAGAGACCGACGGTGGGGCCGTCGTCGTCGAACTCGTCGGCGTCGGCGAGGTGGTGGTCGGGGTCGTGGTGGTCGGGGGCGGGGTCGTGGTCGTGGGCGGGGGTGTGGTGGTGGTCGGCTCCGGCTCTTCGGTCGTCGTCGGCACCACCTCCGTGGTCACGATCACAGGCGTGGTGGTCTTCGTGGTCGGTTTGGTCGACGACGTGCTCGACTCGGTGGCCGGCGGCGTGACCTGGTTCTGCCTGTCGAACACGTCCAGCGCGACCAGCAGGAAGCCGAGCAGCAGCAACGAGCCCAGCACCACGGCGGCGATCGCCAGCGGCCGGTTGTTGCTCGACGACGAAGGCGGCGGCGCGACGACCGGCGGGTGGGCGCCCGTCGTGCGCGGGCCGGGCCGCACCACGCGGGTGCGGTCGGCGTCCAGGACGGCCGTGGCGCCGGCGGGTGCCACCGGCGGGAACCCCGGTGAGCTGGCCGGCAGCAGGCCCGTCAGGCTCGGGTTGCGGCCGTGCGCGACCGCGCTGAGCAGGTCGCGGGCCTGGGCCATGGTCGGCCGGTCGGCCGGGTCGTAGCTGAGGAACCGCAGCAGCACGTCGGTCAACGGGTGGTCGACCGTCGGCGGGTTGATCCGGCCCGCCGCGACGGCGTGCAGCACGCCCAGGGTGTTCTCCGACAGCCCGAACGGCGGCTCGCCCTCGACCGCCGCGTAGAGCGTCGAGCCGAGCGAGAACACGTCCGAGGCGGGCGACGGGTCCTGACCGCGGGCGATCTCCGGCGCCAGGTAGGCGGGGGTGCCCGCGATCAGTCCGGTCTTGGTGACCGTGACGTCGTCGCTGGCCCGGGAGATGCCGAAGTCGGTGATCTTGACCAGGCCGTTGTCGGCGAGCAGCACGTTGCCGGGCTTCACGTCCCGGTGCACGATCCCGGCCGTGTGCGCGGCGGCCAGCGCGGCGGCGGCCTGCATGCCGATCTGGGCCACCTCGATCGGGTCGAGGGGGCCGTGCTCGACCATCGTGTCGGCCAGGCTGTAGGACGGCAGGTACTCCATGACCAGGCACGGAGCGCCGTTCTCCTCCACCACGTCGTAGACCGCGATGGCGTTCGGGTGGTGCAGCTTGGCGGCGATGCGGCCCTCGCGCATGGCGCGCTGGATCGCCTCGTCCCGCTCGCGCTCGTCCAGGCTCGGCGCGAGCAGCAGCTGCTTGATCGCCACGATGCGGCCCAGGCGCTCGTCCTGGGCTCGCCACACGACGCCCATGGCGCCGCTGCCGATTCGGTCCAAGAACCGGTAGCGCTCGGCGATGACGCGACCGTCGTTGCTCACCGGACCACCTCGCTGGGGCGCTGCGTGACCGCGGCAAGGGCAGCAGGTCTCACGCTCGGGCTCCTCGTCGTGCGGATCGGTGCGCGGAACAGGCTAGGCCACCGCTCGCCCGCAGAGCCTACCCCGGCCGTGACTACGACTTTCGAGCCGTCGCGCAGGTCACCTGAGCCGAGGGGTGACCGGGAAGGGATACCCGATACCGGGGCGTAAGGACACCCGTTCGCACGAAGATCACGAGTTTTGCGGCCGAACGGCCCAATCGCCTGGTGGGTCACGCCCTCAGGCACCCCGAGTCCCGCACCCGGCCACCTCGAAACCCCCACCCGGGCGTCCCGGGTGGGTCGGTGCGGTCCGCGAGCCGTCAGCTGGCCGGAGCGAAGAAGTCGAACCCGCCGATCGGGTTCAGGATCCCGCCCAGGTCGAGTTCCAGGCCGATGCCGGTGCCCGCGTCCTCGTCCGGCGGCGTGCTCGGGTTGGACGACGGCGGCGTGGCGGTCGACGAGGGCGGCGGGGTGCTGTCGCTCGGCGGCGCGGGCGGCGTGGTCGTGCTCGGCGCCGGGGTCGTCGTCTGCGGGTTGCTCGTGCCCGGCGTCGTCGTGGTCGGCGCCTGCTGCTGCGGCGTCGTGGTCGTCGGCTGCTGCGCGGCGGGCCGCGGCGGGCGCTGGGTCGTCGTCTGCTCGGGCGTCGTCGTGGTGGTCTCGGCCTGCGCCTGCTGCTGAGCCTGCTGCTGGGCAGCGGCGGCGCCGAGGTCCTTGGTGAGCGTGTTGGTGGCCCGCGCGGCCGGACGGGCGTCGAAGCGCACCTCGGCCGGCGGTCGGTCGTCCGGGGACGACAGCAGGTTCGTCGCGGTGAACGCCACGGTGCCGGCGAGCACCACGCCACCACTGGCGATCGCGACGAGCTTCGGCACGGAGAACCCGCCGCCGCCGCGCTCTTCCTCACCGGCGCGCCCCTCGCGGCGCAGCAACTCGGTGATGTGCAACTCACGGCCCGACAGGTTCGTGGCGCCCTTGGCGCTCGCCGCGCCGGCCGCGTTCGACGCCTCGATCGCCGCCGCCAGGCCCGCGGTCGAGAAGCGCACGGTCTCCTCGTCGTCGGTGATCCGCTCGGTGATCCGCGGGATCGGCTGCGTCTCCGCCTCGCGCCTGGCTAGCAGGTCCGCGACCGACAGCTTGGCCGTCGAGCCATCCTGCCGACGGCGTTTGTCGTCGTTCGACACCGATGGACACCTCTCCCGGGGAGTGCACTGCGCTACTGACCGGGATCATGGATACCGAATCGTGACCGTCTACGTAACCCCTTTGGCCGAAGTTTTCCGAGTGATCCTGTGCTTTGTCCACGTTCGGTGAGCTTCAGGGCATGATCACTACGGAGAGTCAGCTGCGTTGAGCCGAGAGGACCTCGGTGGCCACGATGTGCGGGACGGTCGTGTCGGTCAACCGGAAAACCTGCTCGACGCGCATCCACCGACCGGTGCGCTCCTGCATCGACACCACCGCGAGCACCGCGCCGTCCGGCCGGAGGGTGGTCGACTCGATCGCGATCGCCTGCACCTGGCCCCAGGACGCGACGAAATCGCGCGCGTCCTCGCCGAGGAGTTCCGGTGACAGCAGCCGGGACGCGTCGGCCGGCTTGGCGGGCAGCAGCTCGAAGAACCGCCGCACCACGTCCACCTGCGGTTCCGGCCCGACGGTCAGCACGGGTGGCGGTACCAGGACGGGCGGCTCCGGCGGCACGTCGGCGGCTGGCGGCGCGTCGGTGGCCGGCGGCGCGTCGGCGGCCGGTGGCACGTCGGCGGCCGGTGGCACGGCCTGCTGCGCCGCGACGGGAGGTCGGTCGAGCCGCCCGCCGCCCAGTTCCGACGACAGCACGTCCGGCCGCAGCGCGGACGCCCCGCTGATCGGCACGGGCGTGTCGGCGCGCGCCGGGTCGGGACCGCCGGGGCGGTTCCCCGCCAGGATCGAGGCGGCCACGACGGACGCCAGCAGCACGATCGCCCCGGTGGCCACACCGGCGAACTTCGCCACCCGGTTGGGCGGTCGCCTGGCCGTCGGCTCCCTCTCCTCACCCGGCAGATCGGCCACCAGGGCGTGGGTGGCCGCTTGCTCGCGGTACGGGATTCGCACCGGTGTCCGCTGTTTCCTGATCAGCTCGGCCACCGAGACCGAACCCGCGCGGGTGTGCCTGCGACCGCTCGTCGTGGGGCGCTGTACTGGCGTAGGGCACTGCACTGGCGACTCCCTCGTCGTGTCGTCGCCAAGACTCGTACCGTGGTCGACCGACGAGAAGCCAGCTCAGCGGGGGAGTTCACTCGTTCGTGGCGACCAGTGGTCAAATGTCGTCGCTCGAACGGATGAAAGATTACGGAAAGATGCCCTGGTCGGGTTGGTTCGGTGTACGCGGACTGGGCTAGGCGTCGTCCACCGGCCGTTCGTCGTCGATCAACGGGACGTCGGCGGTGGTGAACACCAGCTCGCGCTTCTCCGTGGTGGTGGTCCCGTCCTTGCGCGTGACCTGCATCGTGCTGACCGTGATGCCGTTCGCCGGGTCCACGCTGATCTCCGTCACCTCGATCAGCGACACGTCGGCGAACCGCTGCGCCAGCAGCGCCTCACCGTTCGACCGGAACGAGTCGGAGACCATGGTCAACGCGGTGTCCGCGTTCACCGCCACCTCTTCGTAGAAACGCTCCGTGCTGATCGCGATCGCCTCCGCGTCGACCACCGGCTGTGACTCCGCGAGAACGGTGGTGACGTGCGCGGACGTGGAGGGGCCTGGCGCGCTGGTGGTGTCCCCGGTCGAGGAAGTGCCGCCCGCGGCCGTGCCGTCGTCGGTGGGTGCGATCACGCCGTCCGCCACGACCTCGGCCGTCCGGCGGCCCGTCCCCCAGGCGGCCGAGGTGGTCGACGGCGGCCCGGTGGTGGCGAAACCGGTGAGCAGCGGCACGTCCGTCGGGTAGCCCGGCATCCCGATCCGCTCGACCGGGTTCGAGCCGACCAGCTTGGCCGCCGCGATGGCCAGGCCGACCAGGACGCCCGCCGAGGACAGCACCGTGAACCACGCGGCCCGCTTCCACGTCCGGGGCGGCGTCACCGAGGCGGGCACCAGGCCGATGTTGAACTTGCGCAGACCCATCGCGTCGGTGTCGACGTACGGGTCGGGCGGGGGTGGTTCCGCGGGCAGCGGTCGCACCACCACGCGTTCGTGCGGCGTGTGCACCAACTCGCCGCCCATGGGCAGCCAGATCGCCGCCCCGTCGTCCAGTCGATGCCGGCCCGACCGTTCCGGTTCCGCGATGTCCATGCTGTGCAGACCCCTCCCGCCCCCGGGCCTTACGGCCCTCGCGGCCTTTTCACCTGTTGGGCTCAGCCCTGTTTGGGCCGAGTGGCGCGGGGGAACGTGGGGGTGGGACGTCGAGGACCCCGCAACTACCTCAGGGTAGGTGCAGGGTCCACGTAGAGCTGCGGAGATCAGCCTTGTGCCACACGTAAGAGTGAATCTCCTAGCTGCCGCTGTCGAGCCGCTTCCGGGTGCTCTGGAGCGCGTTGGTGGCGGCCAGACCGGCGCCGCCGGCGATCAGCGCGCCGATGATGTCGCCCGAGACGGAGCCTCCTGCCGTGATCAGCAGACCCACCAGCGCGATGATCGTCGTCACCCCGGCGAGGGTCCACCGACTGCGCACGTACTGCGCTATGGGCGCGCCCGCGGCGCGCTTGGACTTGGCGGCGGAACCGAGCATCGCGAGGTAACCGTCGTGCGCCAGCGCGGCGAGCACTCCCAGTATCGCGATGAGGCCCGTGATGAGACCGATGACCATGTGACCAGTGTGCACCCGGTCAAACGCGCTGGACCATCCGTGATCGCCCTGATATCCCCCTGAGGTGGAGTTTTTCTGGCACGACGCCTGCCTCGAGCACGACACCGGCACGGGCCTGTGGGAGCTGCCCGGCCGGTGGGACTGGCTCGACGCGGCGGAACCGCACCCGGAGAACGCGGCCCGGCTGCGCACGTTCCGGCACGCCTTGGAGCACGGACCGGTCGCACCGCACCTGTCGTGGTCGACCGGCCGGTTCGCGACCGACGAGGAACTGGCCCGCGTCCACGCGCGGTCCTACCTGGATGATCTTCGGCTGGCGTGCGAGCAGCGCACCGCCGTCGAGGTGAACACGGTCGTCGGCCCCGGCTCGTGGGACGCGATCCGCGCCGCCGCCGGCACCGCGCTGGCGGCGTACGAGGCGGTCGCGGCCGGCCGCACGCGCCTGGCGTACGCCCTGGTCCGCCCGCCCGGCCACCACGCCCAGCCGACCGTGCCGGACGGGTACTGCCTGGTCAACAACGCCGCGCTGGTCGCCGAGACGGCCCGTCGCGCGGGCCGCCGGGTCGCCGTCCTGGACTGGGACGTGCACCACGGCAACGGCACCCAGGAGGTGTTCCGCGACACCCACGGCGTGCTCACCATCTCAGTGCACATGCGCCACGGCCCGTGGGGCGTCAACCACGCCCAGACCGGCGCGCCGGCCGAGTCGGGCCCGTCCAACATCAACGTGGAGCTGTCCCTGGGCGCGGGCGACATCGCCTACCGGCGGGCGTTGGAGGAGATCGCGTTCCCGGCGTTGGCCGAGTTCGGCGCGGACTTCCTGGTCTGCGCCTCCGGCTTCGACGGGTCCGCGTTCGACCCGAACGGCAGGCACAACCTCACCGCCGACGGCTACCGCGCCATCGGCCGGGCCGTGTCGGGACTCGGCCTGCCGACCGTGCTCACCCAGGAGGGCGGCTACCTGCGCGGCTACTCGGCGTTGTGCCTGCACACCCTGGTGGAGGGTCTGCTCGGCCTTGACCTGCTGGAGGACCCGCTGGCCTACGTGCCGGACGACACCCAGCTGGTGGACGTGGACCTGGCCAGTGCCAAGTCCACGCTCACCACCAACTGGAAGTTCGCCTGTGTTTGATTGCGCCGCTCTGGCGTCTACGAAGCACAGGCCCACCGCCCCGCGAGGTCGCGTCGATCGTTCGCGACTCATTTTCCGGCGATCACGCTTTTCGATCGTCGGAAAATCAGGCGCGAGCGGTCTGCCCCAGCCGCGGAGCGGCGCAATTCGATCACAGCCCGGCGACCGAGCCGCCGTCTGCGGAGCAGCGGCCATGTCACCGCCCGAGGGGGCCGCGGCCCAGCTTGAGCAGGATCATCGCCAGGTCCCGGCCCTCGGGGCCGAGCTCCTTGTACCGGTTGATCACGTCGATCTCGCGGTTGTGCACGATCCGCGTGCCGCCGGCGGCCATCCGCGCCGCGCCGATGATCTTGGAGACCTCGACCCGCCGTTTGACCAGCCGCAGCAGCTCGGCGTCCAGGTGGTCGATCTCCTGGCGCAACGCGTCGATGTCCGGGGCGGTTTCGGTGCTGTTCATCGTGACGACCTCTCGACTCTCTGGCGGGAGTCCCAGCCCTGGCAGCAGCGAAGCCCCGGGGTCCGAGGACTCCGGGGCTTCGTGGTGGCTTGGTCGGCGCTAGCACTCCACGGGAGCCGGAGTCCGGTTCCCGTAAAAAAACTCGAAGTGGGCCATGCGCACCGGCTCATCATGCCACAGCCACGGACTGTCGGTGGCAACCGGTAACGTGGACAGGCGATGAGCGCCTTGTTCGACTTGCCCACAAGTCCCCCCGCCTCCCGGTCCGCGCGGCTGCTCGACGACCTCAACCCGTCCCAGCGCCGGGCCGTCGAGCACTCGGGCGCGCCTTTGCTGGTCGTGGCGGGTGCGGGCTCCGGCAAGACGCGCGTGCTCACCCGACGGATCGCCTACCTGCTCGCCGAGCGCAACGTCCACCCCGGCGAGGTCATGGCGATCACCTTCACCAACAAGGCCGCCGCCGAGATGAAGGAACGCGTGGCCGACCTCGTCGGCGCGCGGGCCCGCTCGATGTGGGTGTCCACGTTCCACTCCATGTGCGTGCGGGTCATGCGCCGCGAGGCCAAGACCCTCGGCATGTCGTCCAACTTCTCGATCTACGACTCCGACGACACCCGCAGGCTGATCACGCTGGTGGCCCGCGACCTCGACCTGGACCCGAAGCGCTACCCGGCGCGCATGCTGGCGATCCACATCTCGAACCTGAAGAACGAGCTGGTCGACGCCGCCACCGCGAAGGACCGGGCGTCGAACGACCTGGAGCGCCGCGTCGCCGAGGTCTACGAGAGCTACCAGCGCCGGCTCGGCGAGTCGAACTCGCTGGACTTCGACGACCTGATCATGCGGACCGTCGAGCTGCTGCAGAACCACCCGGACGTGGCCGAGCACTACCACCGCCGGTTCCGGCACGTGCTGGTCGACGAGTACCAGGACACCAACCACGCGCAGTACACGCTGGTCCGCGAGCTGATCGGCACCGGCAAGGACGGCGTGCCGCCGGGCGAGCTGTGCGTGGTGGGCGACGCGGACCAGTCGATCTACGCCTTCCGCGGCGCGACGATCCGCAACATCGTGGAGTTCGAGCGCGACTACCCGCAGGCCACCACGATCCTGCTGGAGCAGAACTACCGGTCCACGCAGACCATCCTGAGCGCCGCGAACGCGGTCATCTCGCGCAACCCCGACCGCCGCGACAAGCGGTTGTGGAGCGACCTGGGCGAGGGCGAGAAGATCGTCGGCTACGTCGCGGACAACGAGCACGACGAGGCGGCGTTCGTCGCGGGCGAGATCGACCGGCTGGTCGACGGCGGTGACGCGAACAACGGCGAGATCGCCGTGTTCTACCGGACCAACAACCAGTCGCGCGTGTTCGAGGAGATCTTCATCCGCCTCGGCCTGCCCTACCGGGTGGTCGGCGGCGTCCGGTTCTACGAGCGGCGCGAGGTGCGGGACGCGTTGGCGTACCTGCGGGCGCTGTCGAACCCGGACGACACGGTGTCGCTGCGGCGCATCCTCAACGTGCCCAAGCGCGGTATCGGCGACCGCGCGGAGGCGTGCGTGTCCACGTACGCCGAGCGCGAGCGGATCGGCTTCGCGGCGGCGTTGCGTGACGCGGTGGCGGGCAAGGTGCCGCTGCTCAACCCGCGTTCGCGCAACGCGATCGTCGGGTTCGTCGAGCTGATGGACGAGCTGGGCGTGCTGGTCGAACGCGGCGACGACGTGGCCGACATCCTGGAGGCGGTGCTGGAGAAGACCGCCTACCGGGCCGAGTTGGAGGCCAGCGAGGACCCGCAGGACCACACCAGGGTGGAGAACCTGAACGAGCTGGTCACGGTGGCCCGCGAGTTCACCGACCTGGGTTCGGCGGTGCCGGTGCCCGAGGAGGGCGAGGGCGAAGGCCTGCCCGCGGAGGGTTCGCTGGCGGCGTTCCTGGAGCGGGTGTCGCTGGTCGCGGACGCCGACTCGGTGCCGGACGCGGAGTCCGACGGCGTGGTCACGCTGATGACGCTGCACACCGCCAAGGGGCTCGAGTACCCGGTGGTGTTCTGCACGGGCTGGGAGGACGGCGTCTTCCCGCACATGCGGGCGTTGGGCGACCCGGCGGAGCTGGCCGAGGAGCGGCGGCTCGCGTACGTGGGCATCACCCGGGCCCGGCAGCGGCTGTACCTGTCGCGGGCGCTGGTGCGCTCGGCGTGGGGCCAGCCGTCGGCGAACCCGGCGTCGCGGTTCCTGGACGAGATCCCGGCCGACCTGGTCGAGTGGCGGCGGGTGGAGCCGAAGCGCTCCGCGCCGTCCGCGCCGACGTCGTGGGGTCGCGGGTCGTCCTCACCCCGTCCGGCGCCGACGAACACGGCCTGGAAGGACACGCCCGCGGTGAAGCTGGACGTGGGCGACCGGGTGAGCCACGACAAGTACGGGCTCGGTCGGGTGGTGGCCGTGGACGGCTCAGGGCCCCGTGCGACCGCCACGATCGATTTCGGCGGCGCGGGGACCGTGCGGCTGATGCTCATCGGCGGCGTGCCCCTCGTGAAGCTCTGAGGGCCGCTGAGCCGTAGTTCGTCGTTTTACGTTCTATTCGGTTTTCGTTCACCTGATCGTGTCCTGATTCCCGTGCAACCCGAATCACCGTCGTGCGTCTTTAGGGGTGTCACAAGCGGGATGAGCGGGTCATTCGGGGTGAACCGGTCATCGGGGAGCCGCTTGGCGGCAACGGGGGGAAGTTAGGGAAGTAGTGGGGCGGGATCCGTGTCGGGGCGGTGACCGCAGGAGGGGATCACCTTCGGGGGGCGGTTCCACAGTGGAAAGGCCGGGCTGCTCACGCGGCCCGGCCTTTCGCATTCCCACGTCCCCGCACGCCATGTCGGCACACGCCACCTCCGGGCACGCCAAAGGCCCTGCACTGCGGAATCGCCGGTGCAGGGCCTTTGGCTGCGGACTGTCAGACGCTGATGCCCTTGGAGTTCAGCCAGGTCAGCGGGTTGATCTTCTTGCCCTCCGGGTTCCAGACCTCGAAGTGCAGGTGCGAGCCGGTGGAGAAGCCGCGGTTGCCCATCCGGGCGATCTGCTCGCCCGCCTGGACCCGCTGGCCCTTGCGGACCGAGAAGGTGTCCATGTGGCCGTACACGGTGACCGTGCCGTCGGCGTGCTCGATCTTGACCCACAGGCCGAAACCGCTTGCCGGACCGGCCTCGATCACGACACCATCGGCGGCGGCGTAGAGCGGCGTGCCGATGGGACCGGCGATGTCGATGCCGTAGTGCATCTCGCCCCAGCGACCGCCGAAACCGGAGGTGAAGCTGCCGCCGGCGGCGGGACGGGCGAACTTGGGGCGCTTCGCCTCGGCCTCGGCGGCCTGGCGGTCCTCGGTGATCTGCTGGCTCTTGACGAGCTTCTGCGCCTCGGCCGCCGGGTCGACCACCTTGGCGACGGGCAGGACCTGCGGTGACGCGGGGCCGTTGCCGCCGACGCCGAACGCGGCGGCGCCGTCGGACGGGTTCGCCAGCGGGGTGACCTCGTCGGCCGCGGACGGCGAGTCGGTGCCCAGCGCGTGGAGCGTCTGCCCTGCGCCGGCGGCGGCGAAAGCGCCTACGGCGACCGCGGCGACCACGATCCGTCCGCGCAGCGCCGAAGGCGGAGGCGGAAGCCGGTGCGTGCTCACCGTGCGAGTCGAGGCGCGGTCTACCGCCGCTTCGAGCACAGCTGAACTCGTATGGCCGCCGGGGGAGCGGTGTTGAGACAAAACCTGGCCTTCCGTCTTCGGGGAGTCCGGTCGGACACCGGGCGGGGGATCCCGGTTGAGCCGGTCGGGGTACCGACTCTTCGTCCTGCTTGTGACCAGACCGTGACAACGGACCGGGGGAAGATAACGGCGCGGAGCCCTTAAGGGCAATCCCCGATCACGACGTCTGCCGAATAGGGGTCAGTGCGACTGTCAGGGGTATCTGTCGTGACGCTGCGTCATGTGCGAGCTACTTAAACCCCTCGCGTACAGGCACTATGGGGTGATTCTGGTTGCCATCCAAACGTGTGATGGCGGTCACCACTGCGTGAAGGGTGCGGGTGTCCACGGGTAGTGAGAGGTGACCTGAATCACGTATCTGGTGCTCTTCCACGACCAACGCGGGGTGCTCCAAACGGGCGTTCCGCTGCGGGATGATCACCTGGTCCATCTCGCTCCACACCACCACGAACCTCGTGCGACAAGGGCGGGACGGTTCGGCCAGTTCGGACAGCAGTTCCGAACCGGGCCGGAGTTGCCTGGTCAGCGAGGTGGGCAGCAGGTAGGCCGCCAGCGTGCCGCCGTGCGGGGTGCCGAGGGTGACGAGCGTGCGCACCCGGGAGTCCCCGCGCAGGCGCTGCACGTAATAACGGGCGATCAGGCCGCCCAGCGAGTGCCCGACGACGTGCACCCGGTCGGATCCGGTCTGCTCACAGATCCGCTCGATGTGCTCACCCAGCAGCGCGGCTGACCGCCTGACGTCCCCCGTCAAGGCGGTCAGCACGCTGTAGTTCACCGCGTGAACTACTCCGAAGCCACGCCTTCGCAGTGCCCCCGACAGCACTGCGAAGGCGGACCGGTTGTCCCCGATGCCGTGCACCAGCACGATCGGGGTACCCGCGGCGTCCATGGCTGAAACCACCAGGCCGCGTTGGCGGGGTGGGAGCCGGTCGGTGCGGTAGGCGCGGAAGTGCCCGTCGGTCTTCAGCTGCTCTTCCAGCACGCCCCAGGGGTAGAGAACGGTGTGGGCCGCCAGCCAGGCGGCCTCGACGGCGACGCCGCGCACCCCGCCGGGTGAAGCGACGGCGCGGAGCACCGCCCCGGAAACGCCGAGGACCTCCCCGGCGACCTCCAGCCCCGCACCCACACCGGCTCCGACCCGACCTGCCCAGGCCTCGACGAGTCGCCGCGCACCACCACCCATGAGGCTGAAGGTAAGTGATGCCCTCACCAACTAGGAGTACCCAACGCCCGATCTTCACAACCCCGGCCCTGAACCCCGCGCTGAACCCCGGCCCTGGGCGGCCACCCCTGACACGGAGCCGGCCGGCCCTCGTCGTCCTCCCCGTTTTGCTAGCGTCCAACCGGTGATCCGAACCGCTGAACCGGTCTCACCGGCCCCCACGAGACTGCGGGCGGCGGTTGGGGTGGCCGTGCTGGGCTCGCTGCTCACCGCGGTGGCCCCGACTGTCGGGGTGGTCGACGCCTCCGCGCCCCCCGCGTTCACGGCCTGGCCGTTGCTGGCGCTGCTCGCCCTGCTGCCCACGGCCCTCGCCGCGATCTTCCTGGTGCGCGGCCAGGAGCTGACCGCCGCGGCGGCTCTCGTCGCACCCGCCGTGTTCGCCGCGGGTCGCCTCCTCAACGACCTCCAACTCGCCGTCGACCCCGTCGACGCCTCACGCCCCGAGCTGTTCCGCCCCACGACCCTCGACGCGCCGACCCCCACCGCCGGCGTGTGGCTGCTCATCGCCGGGCACGTCCTCCTCATCGCCGCGGGCGCGTTGGCGACCCTCGGCCAGGAACCGGACGTCCGCAGCGAACGCGCGAGCTTCGTCCTGCCCGCCACGGCGGGCATCGTCGCCGGCATCGGCCTCTTCACCGCGCCGTTCACCTCGACCGACGCCCTGATCCCCGCCCGCGGCCCGTTCGAATCACCCACCCTCCCGATGGTCGGCGGCCTCGTCATCACGCTCGCCGCACCGGCACTCGCCGTGCTCGCGGCCAGCGCCACCACGAACGAAGCCCGCAAGGGCGGTCTCCTCGGCCTCGCCGCCGTCCTCCTCACCTTCGCGCTCCCGCCGATCGCCACGGCTCTCACCGTCGACCGAGTGGGCCTCGCCGTCGGCCCGTTCCTCGTCCTCGCCGCCGCCGTCGCCCTCGCCTGGCCGCAACGCGCCGCCAAAGCCGGTGAGGAGAAGGACAGCGAAGAGCGCGGTCTCGAACGATCCGGCGTCGAACTGCCGGGCCTGCGCCGCCTCCACGTCATCGCGGCCACGCTGGGCCTGATCGCCGCCGCAGCAGCCGCTGCGGGCGCGTCGACCGACCAGCTGGTCCTCCCGGCCGGCCTCCCGGCGCCCACGGACTACGCCGCGCGCCTGCTCTGGCCGGCCGCGATCGTCACCGCCGCCCTCGCCGCCGCACTGCTCGCCAAGGCCGCCGTCCGCCCCGCCTTCACCGTCGCCACCGCCGTGATCCCGCTGGCGGCGGGCGGCGCGCTCGACGCCGTCTTCGCCGCCACCCGGGTCGCCGCCATCCAGCCGGGCCCCGGTGTCTGGTTCACCGCCGGGTCCGTCGTCGCCGCGGCGGCCGCCGCCGTCACCGCCGCCCTGGCCGGCGCGGTCGAACGGGACGAAGTGGGCACTGCCGGGACCCAACCGCCGCTCCCGCTCGTCGGCGCCGCCCTGATCGCCGCGCTGCTCGCGTTCGGCGCGTTCGGCCTCCCCGTCATCCAGGCCCCGGACCTCGTGCCGATCGGCGCGTTCGGTCTGCGGGTCGGCTCGTCGGGTCTCCTGGTGGCCTTGGTCACCGTCGTGGCCGCCGCCGTGATCGCGCTCAAAGCCCGGCCGGGCCGGGGTGCGGCGCTGCTGCTCGGTGCCGCCCTCGTCACGGCGGTCCGCGCGCTCGAGTACCCGCTCACCGCCGCCCGTGCCGCCGAGTCCGCACCAGGTCCGGGGCTCTGGCTCGCCGCCGCCGCGACGGCCGCGTTCCTCGTCTCGGCGGCTCTCCGGACGGCGCGCTGAATCGGTGTGGTGATCGACCTCACCACCTCTATGACCGACTTCACGGGCGTGGGATGACGAGGAGTCCGGGCAGGTCGATAGGGTCGTGCGCAGCCGCGTCGAGCCGGTCCCCGCACGGCTATGCCGGCGTTCCAGGTGATGCCTGGTACGTGTGGGCACCAGGCCCCAGCCTGGAGCGCCGGACCTCAGAGGACCGCACGAACTGACGTGGTGTCCGACACCGACGTCGCAGGAGACCCGAGTGGACCTGTACGAGTACCAGGCGAAGGACCTCTTCGCCGCCCACGACGTCCCGGTACTTCCGGGCGACGTGGCGAGCACCCCCGCCGAGGCCAAGGCCATCGCCGAGCGCTTCGGCCAGACCGTCGTGGTCAAGGCCCAGGTCAAGACGGGCGGCCGCGGCAAGGCGGGCGGCGTCAAGCTCGCCGAGACCCCGGACGAGACCGAGGTCAAGGCCGAGGCGATCCTCGGCCTGGACATCAAGGGGCACATCGTTCACCGCGTGCTGGTGACGCCCGCGTCCGACATCGCGGAGGAGTACTACTTCTCCTTCCTCCTCGACCGCGCCAACCGCACCTTC
This sequence comes from Saccharothrix deserti, assembly GCF_009769385.1. Lineage (GTDB taxonomy): Bacteria > Actinomycetota > Actinomycetes > Mycobacteriales > Pseudonocardiaceae > Actinosynnema > Actinosynnema deserti. The sequence continues at coordinate 239,372 of NZ_VKAB01000008.1, read as the reverse complement.
CTGGCGATGGCCAGCGTCGAGGGCGGCATGGACATCGAAGAGGTCGCCGCGACCAAGCCCGAGGCCCTGGCCAAGGTGCCGGTCGACGCGATCACCGGCGTGGACCGCGCGAAGGCCGACGAGATCGTGGCCGCCGCCAAGTTCCCGGCGGAGGTGGCCGACCAGGTCGCCGACGTCATCGTGAAGCTCTGGGAGACCTTCGTCTCCGAGGACGCCACGCTGGTCGAGGTCAACCCGCTGGTCCGCGACCCCGAGGGCAAGGTCGTCGCGCTCGACGGCAAGGTCACCCTCGACGAGAACGCCGGCTTCCGCCACCCCGAGCACGAGGCTCTGGTGGACAAGCAGGCCGAGGACCCGCTGGAGGCCAAGGCCAAGGCCAAGGGCCTCAACTACGTCAAGCTGGACGGCCAGGTCGGCATCATCGGCAACGGCGCCGGTCTCGTGATGTCCACCCTCGACGTGGTGGCGTACGCGGGTGAGAAGCACAAGGGCGTCAAGCCCGCGAACTTCCTCGACATCGGCGGCGGCGCGTCGGCCGAGGTCATGGCCAACGGCCTGGAGATCATCCTGCACGACCCGGACGTGCGTTCCGTGTTCGTGAACGTCTTCGGCGGCATCACCGCGTGCGACGCGGTCGCCAACGGCATCGTGGCCGCGCTGGGCATCCTGGGCGACGAGGCCACCAAGCCGCTCGTGGTCCGCCTCGACGGCAACAACGTGGAGGAGGGCCGGCGCATCCTCGCCGAGGCCGACCACCCGCTCGTCACCGTGGTGGACACTATGGACAACGCGGCCGACAAGGCCGCCGAGCTCGCGGCTGCGGGGGTCTGACGATGGCTATCTTCATCACCAAGGACAGCAAGGTCATCGTCCAGGGCATGACCGGCGCCGAGGGCACCAAGCACACCAAGCGGATGCTGGCCTCCGGCACGAACATCGTCGGCGGCGTGAACCCGCGCAAGGCCGGCGAGAAGGTCGACTTCGACGGCAACGTGCTCCCGGTGTTCGGCTCGGTGTCCGAGGCCATCGAGGCCACCGGCGCCGACGTCACCGTGATCTTCGTCCCGCCCGCGTTCGCCAAAGCGGCCGTGATCGAGGCGATCGACTCCGGCATCGGCCTGGCCGTCGTGATCACCGAGGGCATCCCGGTGCACGACACCGCCGCGTTCTGGGCGCACGCCGTCGCGACCGGCAACAAGACCCGGATCATCGGCCCGAACTGCCCCGGTCTGATCAGCCCCGGGCAGTCCAACGCGGGCATCATCCCGGCCAACATCTCCGGCGCGGGCAAGATCGGTCTGGTGTCGAAGTCCGGCACGCTGACCTACCAGATGATGTACGAGCTGCGTGACTTCGGCTTCTCCACCGCCATCGGCATCGGCGGCGACCCGATCATCGGCACCACCCACATCGACGCGCTGGCGGCCTTCGAGGCCGACCCGGAGACCGCGGCGATCGTGATGATCGGCGAGATCGGCGGCGACGCCGAGGAGCGGGCCGCGGCCTACATCAAGGAGAACGTCACCAAGCCGGTCGTCGGCTACGTGGCGGGCTTCACCGCGCCCGAGGGCAAGACGATGGGCCACGCGGGCGCGATCGTGTCCGGCTCGGCCGGCACCGCGCAGGCGAAGAAGGAGGCCCTGGAGGCCGCCGGCGTCAAGGTCGGCAAGACGCCGAGCGAGACCGCCGGGCTGATGCGGGAGATCATGCAGTCCATCGGCTGACATTCGTCCGTTCGTGGAACACACTGAGGGCCACCTCCCACGGGGAGGTGGCCCTCGTGGCGTTCCTGGATGAGTCGATGCGCACATCCGGGGGAACCGCGGGAGTCCGGTCGTCGTCGGAGAGTGTGCATCGGCTAGCGTTCTGTTGACCCGAAAATCAGTTCCCGCAGGTGGAGGAGACCGCATCATGTCCCAGCCGTACGGCGCCCCTCAGCAGCAGCCGGGTCCGGCGCAGCCGGCGGTTGGCGTGAACCTGAACTTCATCCTTCCGCTGGTCGCCGCCGGTCTGGCGCTGATCGCGTTCCTGCTCGCGTTCGCCGACGACGTGCCGTCGTCGGAGTACCTGTACGCGGCGGGCATCCTCGCCGGCCTGTCCGTGCTGCCGAAGGCGCCCAAGGGCCTGCTGTACGCGGCGGTGCCGTTCGCGCTGATCCCCACGCTCGGGCTGCTCCAGGGGCTGATCAGCAGCGAGGCCGACGTCCAGGGCATGCAGATCGTGCTGCTGATCGTGTCGCTGCTGTTGTCGGCGGCCGTCGTGCTGAGCCTGCTGCTCGAGACCGGCATCGTGAAGTTCCAGCCGAAGGCGGCGAACGTCTACGGCCAGCCCGGTGGCTGGAACCCGCAGTCCGGCGCGTTCCCGCAGCAGGGCCAGCCGCAGCCGCAGCAGTACGGCCCGCCGTCCGGCCAGTTCGGCCAGCCGATGCAGCAGCCGCAGCCGGGCCAGCAGCCCAACCAGCCGCAGCCGACGTCCTACATGCCGCAGCCGGGCCAGTTCGGCCAGCCCGGCCAGCAGCCCGGCCAGGGCACCCCGCCCGGCGGGTTCGGCGGCCAGCAGCAGGGCTGAGTCGACGTCGTGAGAGGGGTGGCACCGCCAACTGCGGTGCCACCCCTCTTCGCGTACCCGGCGAGCCTCGCCCGAACAGCCCAGTGCGACTGAGACAGTGGGAGCATGTCGGTGCTGCAAACGACTTCGCACGGTGTCGTGACGGACTCCGTCCGCCCGCCCGAGTTCTCCCGTGCCGAACGGGTGCGGGTGCTCACCATGACCGCCGCCGGGTCGGTGGTCATCGGCTACGCCGCCGTCGCCGCGCTGCTCGCGCTGATCTCCTCGACGGCCGCGCACGCGTCGTTCTCCACCACCGGTGTGCTCACCGCAGCCGCGCCCGGCTGGCTGGTCGCGCACCACGTGCCGCTGCGCTTCGACGGCGGGCAGCTCGGCATGCTGCCGTTGCTGCCGACGGCGCTGGTGATGCTGCTGGTGTACCGGGCGGCGGCGGGCGCGGCGGACCGGTTGGGGCTGTTCGAGCCGTTGCAGGCGCGGTCGGTGGTGTTCAGCATCGCCGGTGCGCACGCCGTGGTCGGCGGCATGATCGCGTTCCTGATGGGTGACGACGGCTCGGTCCGCGCCACGCCGGCGGTGGCGTTCTTCGGCTGTGCGGCGGTGTCCGGGGTGGCGGCGGTCGCGGGTGTCGCGCAGCGCTGCGGCCTGGTGGAGGTCGTGTTCGAGCGCGTCGACCCGGTGGCGCGGCGCGGGTTGCGCGCCGGTGCGCTGGCGTTGTTCGCGCTGACGGCGGCGGGTGCGTTGCTGCTGGCGTTGGGGCTGGCGTTCTCCTGGTCCACCACCGCCGTGCTGTTCGACCAGAGCGGCGGCACCATCGGCACCGGTCTCGGCATCTGGCTGCTGTGCCTGGCGTACCTGCCCAACGCGGTGGTCGGCGCGCTGTCGTACGTGGTGGGCGCCGGGTTCTCGATCGGCTCGGTGGTGGTCGGCCCGCTGGAGTTCACCGGCGGTCCGGTGCCCGCCGTGCCGCTGCTGGCGGCGTTGCCCGAGGAGCAGTTGAGCTACCTGCCGCTGGTGCTGGTGCTGCCGGGTGTGGTGGGCGTGCTGGTCGGGTTGTCGTTGCGCGACGCCGCCGAGACGCCCCGGTCGCGGGTGCGCGCGGTGCTGGTCGCGGCCGTCACGGCGGGGGTCGGCACGCTGGTGCTGGCCGCGATCGCCGGTGGCGCGCTGGGCGGTGGGGTGTTCAACCCGGTCACCATCCCGGCCGGGCTGCTGGCCGTGCTCACGTTCGGGTGGATCACCGTGCCGGGCGCGGTCGTGGCCTGGTTCTCCGGCCCCCGGCCGCCGCGCGTGGTCGAGACCGTCCCCGAGGACGAGGACGAGGACGTGGCCGAGGACACGGCCGAGGATCTGGCTGACGACGACGAGTACGACGACGAAGCCGAGTACGAAGAAGACGACGTGGAAGACGTCGAAGAGCTGGAAGAGGAAGCCGAAGAAGAGGACGAGGAGGAGTACGACCACGACCTCGACGAGTACGACGACCTCGAAGAGGAATTGGTCGAAGACCCCGGCGACGAGCCGGAACCGGAGTCCGGAGACGACTCCGACGAAGGGGACCAGGCCGACCCGGACCTGGCCGACAAGCCCCGGTAGGCAACGCCTAGGCTGCTCTTGAGCTGCTGTGACAGTCCCCAGCAAGGAGAGCACGCTGAGCGCCGCGACCACACTCCGGCTTCCCGTCCCCGCCAGGGTCGTCGTCCTCGTCTCCGGTTCCGGCACCCTGCTGCAGGCGTTGCTGGACGCGGCGGCCGACCCCGGATACCCGGTCGAGGTGGTCGCCGTCGGCGCGGACCGCGACGGCATCGAGGGCCTGAGCCGCGCCGAGCGCGCCGGCGTCCCCGGCTTCGCGGTGAAACTGCGCGACCACGCCGACCGCACCGCGTGGGACACCGCGCTGGCCGACGCCGTCGAGGCGCACAAACCCGACCTGGTGGTCTCCGCCGGGTTCATGAAAATCCTCGGACCCGCCTTCCTGGCCCGCTTCGGCGGCCGGATGGTCAACACCCACCCCGCGCTGCTGCCCGCCTTCCCCGGCGCGCACGGCGTCCGCGACGCCGTCGACTACGGCGTGAAGGTGACCGGTGCGACCGTGCACCTGGTGGACGGTGGTGTGGACACCGGGCCGATCCTGGCCCAGGAGGCGGTCGTCGTCGCCGATGACGACGACGTCGAAAGCCTGCACGAGCGCATCAAGGTGGTGGAGCGGCGGCTGCTGGTCGACGTGGTCGCCCGCCTGGCCCGCGAGGGCTGCACCGTGAACGGACGAAAGGTGAGCATTCCGTGACCACTCCTGCCGAGAGGCGACCGGTTCGTCGGGCCCTGATCGGGGTGTCCGACAAGTCGGGGCTGCTGGAACTGGCCACCGGCCTGCACGCGGCCGGAGTCGAGATCGTCTCCACCGGCGGCACGGCGCGCACGCTGGCCGACGCGGGTGTGCCGGTCACCCCGGTCGAGCAGGTCACCGGGTTCCCGGAGGCGCTGGACGGCCGGGTCAAGACGCTGCACCCCGGCGTGCACGCGGGTCTGCTCGCCGACACCCGGCGTGAGGCGCACCTGGAGACCCTGCGCGAGCTGGGCATCGAGCCGTTCGACCTGCTCGTGGTGAACCTGTACCCGTTCACCCAGACGGTGGCTTCGGGCGCGTCGGCGGACGAGTGCGTGGAGCAGATCGACATCGGCGGGCCGGCCATGGTGCGGGCGTCGGCGAAGAACCACGCCAGCGTGGCCGTCGTGGTGGACCCGGAGCGGTACTCGTGGGTGTTGGAGCAGGTCACGGCCGGTGGGTTCACCCTGGCCGACCGGCAGCGGTTGGCCGTGGACGCGTTCCGGCACACCGCGTCCTACGACGTGGCCGTGGCGTCTTGGCTGGGCAGTGCGGTCGCGCCGGACGACGAGGGCTCCGGCTTCCCCGGCTGGGTCGGCGCGACGTGGAACCGCAAGCAGGTGCTGCGGTACGGCGAGAACCCGCACCAGCGGGCGGCGCTGTACACGCAGGGTGACGGGCGTTCCGGGCTGGCCACGGCGTCGCAGCTGCACGGCAAGGAGATGTCCTACAACAACTTCGTCGACGCGGACGCCGCGTGGCGGGCGGCGTGGGACCACGAGCTGCCGTGCGTGGCGATCATCAAGCACGCCAACCCGTGCGGTATCGCGGTGTCCCGGGTGGACGGTCCCGGTGCGATCGCCGAGGCGCACCGCAACGCGCACGCGTGCGACCCGGTGAGCGCGTTCGGCGGGGTGATCGCGGCGAACCGCGAGGTCACCGTGGAGATGGCCGAGCAGGTCGCGGAGATCTTCACCGAGGTCGTCATCGCGCCGTCGTACGCCGACGGTGCGGTGGACGTGCTGACGCGCAAGAAGAACGTGCGCATCCTCGTGGCGCCGGAGCCGACGCGCGGTGGCGTCGAGATGCGTGCCGTGTCGGGCGGGCTGCTGCTCCAGACCTCGGACACCATCGAGGCGGACGGCGACGACCCGGCCAAGTGGACGTTGGCGTGCGGCAAGCCGTTGGACGAGCAGGGGCTGGCCGACCTCGCGTTCGCCTGGCGGGCGTGCCGGGCGGTGAAGTCGAACGCGATCCTGCTGGCGTCCGGCGGCGCGACCGTCGGTGCGGGCATGGGGCAGGTCAACCGGGTGGACGCGGCTCGGCTGGCGGTCGCCCGTGCGGGTGACCGCGCGCGGGGTTCGGTGGCCGCGTCGGACGCGTTCTTCCCGTTCCCGGACGGGCTCGAAGTGCTGCTGGAGGCCGGTGTGCGGGCGGTCGTGCAGCCCGGTGGGTCGGTCCGCGACGCCGAGGTGATCGCGGCGGCCGAGGCGGCGGGCGTGACGGTGTACCTGACCGGTACCCGGCACTTCGCGCACTAGGTTCTTCGCCGGTGTGGGGGCTCTTCGCCTGCGGGCGAGGAGCCCCCACGCTGCTTTTCCGGCGACCTACTTCGAGGTCAGCTCTTCGGCCGTCTTGCGCGCCACGGCTTCCGCGTCCGCGATCGGGAACTCGGAGTCGGTGAAGAAACCCTTGTCACGGCCCTGGTAGTGGATGTTCCACACCACCGCGCCCTTGCGGACCACCAGGGTCACCTCGGTCAGGTCGGTCGGGGAGGACGGGATGGAGATGATCGCCTCGTCGCCGAGGCCGTCGATGGTCTTGGCCTGCTGGCCGGCGGCCTCCGACGTGAAGCTGTCGTAGTTGCCCTCGGCCTGCCTGAGGTTGACGTCGTTCTTGGTGTTGAACTTGGTGAAGTCGTAGACGAGGAAGCTGAGCCTGCGCGGGTTGGGGCCGTCCTTGCCCTTGGTCTGCTCCCACGCGCAATGGCTCAGCTTCATGCCCTTCTCGGCCTCGGTGGGCGCCTGGATGAGGCGGAAGCTGCTGACGTGAGCCTGTGACCTCAGCTCGGCGCTCAGCTCGCACTGGGCGATCGGCTCGGCGCCGGGACCGCCGCCGGGGTCGTCGGTGTATTCGAGGTAGAAACTGCCGAAGACACTGGCCACCACCAGCAGGACCACCGCGATCAGGACCCCGATGACCAGCCCGGTCCGCTTCTTCTTGGGCGGCTGCTGAGGCCCGTACCCGCCGGGGTGCGCGAATCCGGGCTGCTGGTTCGCGGGCTGGGGCTGAGGCGGGCCGTACCCACCGGGCGGGCCGTACCCGCCCGGCTGCCCGGGGTGCTGAGGCCCCGCTTGCTGTGGACCGGCGGGCGGCGCGGCTTGCGGCGGCCCGGCTTGTGGCGGTCCGGCTTGCGGGGGCCCATAACCGGGCTGCTGCGGGTTCCCGAAGCCCGGCTGTTGCTGGGGCTGCTGGGGCCAGTGCTGAGGGTTCTGAGGTGCGTTCACGGTTCCCCCCCGTGTTGCCGGTCGGTGCGCGCGGAGCAGTCTGCCGGCCACCCGATCGGGAACGCCGACAGCATTGACACCGGGTGGCTCCTTCGGGATAAGATCACTCTGTCGTTCGAACACACGTTCGACAGACAGGTCGCTGACTTCCCACGGCGATCCGCGCACAGGGGTGCGCGCGGATCAGTGGGGAGGAGGGCGGGTGTCAAGGTCGGCAACGGCGACGCTGACCGCGCTCGGGGTAGGCGCGGCGGGCGAGCTGACCACGGCACTGGCCCGGACTCTGCCGGTTCGCGGGGAACTGGCAGAGCTCCTCCCGTGGGGCGGCCTGCGGCGGGGCAGCACGGTGTCGGTGCGCGGGTCGACATCGTTGCTGCTCGCGCTGCTGGCCGCGGCGACAGCGGAAGGGTGCTGGGCGGCCGTGGTGGGCCTGCCGCGGTGTGGGGCACTCGCGGCGGCCGAACTGGGGGTGGCCGTCCATCGGCTCGCTCTGGTCCCTCGTCCTGGGAGGGGCCAGAGCGAGGTCGAGAAGACCGTGGCGGCCCTCCTGGACGGCTTCGACCTGGTCGCGGTGGCCACGTCGGTAACCCGTGCGACCTCGCGCAAACTCATCGCCAGAGCCCGCCACCGCAAAGCGGTCCTGTTGCCGTTCGCGGTCCCGTGGCCAGGCGCCGACGTGGAACTGACGGCGACCCCAGGCCCGTGGACCGGCCTGAACGCAGGTCACGGCGTCCTGTCCACCAGAACCGTCACGGTCCGGGCGACGGGCCGAGGCGCAGCCGCAAGGCCGAGGCAAGCTCGCGTGCCCCTCCCGGGTGCCGGCGATGCGCCGACCCGGCGTCCCACTCTGATCCCCCTACCGGCACCCGCGCCGGCGTCCGCCCGGTCGCCGGCCGAGGCGGTGTGACCGGTGCTGTCCACCCACGAACGCCTGCTGAACCTTCCGAACCTGCCGACTCCGTCGAAGAGGTGAATCTCCTGTACACGCTTGCCGTCTGGTGTCCTGACTGGCCGGTGGTGGCGGCCTCCGCCGAGGCCTCGCTGCTGCCGCACGTGCCTGCTGCCGTCGTCAGATCGGGTGAAGTTGTTGCCTGTTCGGCGGTCGCGCGGGCGGAGGGGGTTCGGCGGCGGATGCGTCTGCGCCCGGCTCAGGGGCAGTGTCCCGAGTTGGCCGTCTTCGAGTACGACGAGGTGCGCGACGCCCGTCTTTTCGAGCCGGTCGCGGCGGCGGTGGAGGAGCTCGCGCCCGGGATCGAGGTGGTTCGACCCGGGCTGGTGGTCGTCGCGGCTCAAGGACCCGTCAGGTACTACAAGTCCGCCGAGCAGGCCGCCGAACGGCTGGTCGACCACGTCGCGGTTCGCGCCGGGGTCGAGGCGCAGGTCGGTTTCGCCGACGGGCTGTTCGCGGCGACCCTGGCCGCACACCGCGGGCTGATCGTGCCGCCCGGTGGGGCCGCCGAATTCCTCGCGCCGCTGGGTATCCACGAACTCGACCAACCCGCCGAGCACCGTGAGGACCGGACCGAACTGGTCGACCTCCTGCGCCGCCTCGGTCTGCGCACCCTCGGCGCGTTCGCCTCCATCCCCGAGCGGGACGTCGCCACCCGCTTCGGCCGCGCGGCCGTGCCGGCCCACCGGCTGGCCGCCGGGCTGGAGGAACGGCCCCGCTCACGTCGCCGGCCGCCACCCGAGCTGTCGGTCACCCGGCACCTCGACCCGCCGATCGACCGGGTCGACGCGGCGGCCTTCGCGGCCAAGAGCCTCGCCGAACGCCTGCACACGGGCCTCGCCGACCGCGGCCTCGCCTGCACCCGCCTCGGCATCCGCGCCACCACCGAGAACGGCGAGGAACTGCACCGGGTGTGGCGCTGCGCCGACCCGCTCACCCCGCAGGGCATCGCGGACCGGGTCCGCTGGCAGCTCGACGGCTGGCTCACCCGCGTCCGGCTCACCTCCGGCATCCACCAGCTCCGACTCGACCCCGAAGAGGTGGTCGACGCCACCGCCCTGCAACTGGGCCTGTGGCCGGGCGCCGGGCAGGACCAGGGCGAGGCGGCGGAACGGGCGGCGCGCGCGATGGTGCACGTCCAAGGCCTGCTCGGGCCGGACGCCGTGCTCACGCCGGTGCTCGGCGGCGGGCGTGGGCCGGTCGAACGGGTACGGCTGGTGCCGTGGGGCGACGAACGCACCCCGGCGGCGGACCCGGACCAGCCGTGGCCGGGGCAGCTGCCCGCGCCGTCGCCGGCGACGGTGTTCGCCGAACCCGAGCCCGTCGCGCTGCTCGACGAGTCGGGCGCGGACGTCGTGGTCACCGGCTACGCCGAGCTGGTCGTCCAACCGCACCGAATCGTGCACGCCGGTCGGGCGCGGCAGGTCGTGGCGTGGTCGGGGCCGTGGCCGGTGGACGAGCGCTGGTGGGACGAAGAGACCGCGATGCGCGGGGCGCGACTGCAAGTGCTGGGTACCGCGCCGGACGGTGAGGAACTGGCGTTCCTGCTGATCCGCGCGGGTGGGAAGTGGGCGGTGGAAGGGGTGTACGACTGATGAGCGGTGACTTTTCCTTTTCCGAGCAGGATCGTGGTGGCTCGGATCGTGGTGGCCTGGATAGCGGTGGTCTGGATAGTCGTGGTCTGGCCGATTGGCTGGAGGCCTGCGACGTTCCGGACCAGCGCGGTGGACCGGCCTACGTGGTGAGCTTCGGCTGGCTCCCGTCGCGACTGCCCCCGGCGCCGCTGATCCCGGCGCCTCGGCAGGCCGGCGACGACTTGCTCCGGGACGACCTGCGCTGATGGGTTGGAACAACCCGCCGGTCCGCTGGTCGGAGCTGGAGCGCGCGCTGTCGGGGCGCGCGTTGTCGAGGGACGCACCGGTCCCCGACGGCGGCGACAGCCCGGCGTGGACGCGTCAGCGCGAACGCTACGAGACGCCGCCCGACTTCGCGGTCAAGGTGGACGAGCTCGGCGCGACCCGCGCCCGCGTCCCGTACGTCGAACTGCACTGCCACTCCAACTTCAGCTTCCTCGACGGCGCGAGCCACCCGGAGGAGTTGGTGGAGGCGGCGCAGCAGCTCGGGCTGGACGGGGTGGCGTTGACCGACCACGACGGCATGTACGGCGTGGTGCGGTTCGCCGAGGCGGCCAAGGAACTGGGCGTGCGCACGGTGTTCGGCACCGAGCTGAGCCTCGGGCTGTCCGCACCGCAGAACGGGGAGCCCGACCCGGAGGGTGAGCACCTGCTCCTGCTGGCCACCAACCCCGACGGCTACCACGCGTTGTGCCGCACGATCACCACCGGCCAGCTCGCGGAGGGCAGCGAGAAAGGACGGCCGGTCTACCGGCTGGACCAGGTCGTCGCGGACACCCGTGACGACTGCGTCGTGCTCACCGGCTGCCGCAAGGGCGCGGTGCGCCGGGCGTTGACGCGGGAAGGGCCCGAGGCGGCGTTCGCGCAGCTGCGCCGGCTGGTCGACCTGTACGGCGCGGACCGGGTGTTCGTGGAGCTGACCGACCACGGCTATCCCGAGGACGGCCCGCGCAACGACCTGCTGTGGGGCATGGCCCACGACCTGGGGTTGCCGACCGTGGCGACGAACGCCGTGCACTACGCCGTGCCCGCGCGCGGCCGGTTGGCGGCGGCGATGGCGGCCGTGCGGGCGCGGCGCAGTCTGGACGAGATGACCGGCTGGCTGCCGCCCGGCCGCACCGCGTGCCTGCGGTCGGGGGAGGAGATGGCCCGCCGGTTCGCCCGGTTCCCCGGCGTGGTGCACCGCGCGGCCGTGCTCGGCACGCAGTGCCAGTTCGACCTGAAGCTCATCGCGCCGGAACTGCCGCCGTTCGACGTGCCGCCGGGAGAGGACGAGAACAGCCACCTCCGCAAGCTGACCTACGACGGCGCGGCCCGCCGTTACCGCTCGATCGGCGAGAACCCCAGGGCGTACCGGCAGATCGAGCACGAGCTGAAGATCATCGAGGAGCTGAGCTTCCCCGGCTACTTCCTCGTCGTGCACGACATCGTGGACTTCTGCCGCCGCAACAACATCCTCTGCCAGGGCCGCGGCTCGGCCGCGAACTCCGCGGTCTGCTACGCCCTCGGCATCACCAACGTCGACGCGGTCCGGTTCGACCTCCTCTTCGAGCGTTTCATCGCCCCGGCCCGCGACGGCCCACCCGATATCGACCTCGACATCGAGTCCGACCGCCGCGAGGAGGCCATCCAGTACGTCTACCGCAAGTACGGACGACGGCACGCCGCGCAGGTCGCGAACGTCATCAGCTACCGCGGCCGGTCGGCGATCCGGGACGTGGCGCGGGCGCTCGGCTACTCGGTCGGCCAGCAGGACGCGTGGAGCAAGCAGATCGACCGCTGGGGCCCACTGCGGTCCACAGTGGACGAAGACGGTATACCGCGCCCGGTGCTGGAGTTGGCCGCCGAGTTGGAGAACTTCCCGCGCCACCTGGGCATCCACTCCGGTGGCATGGTCATCTGCGACCGGCCGGTCAGCGAGGTGTGCCCGGTCGAGAAAGGCCGGATGGCCGACCGCACGGTGTTGCAGTGGGACAAGGACGATTGCGCCTCCATCGGGTTGGTCAAGTTCGACCTGCTCGGTCTGGGCATGCTCTCGGCTCTGCACTACGCCATCGACCTGGTGCGCGAGCACGAGGGCGTCGAGGTCGACATCGGCAACCTCGACCTGGCTGACGAAGGCGTCTACGAGATGTTGCAGCGCGCAGACTCCGTCGGTGTCTTCCAGGTGGAGAGCCGCGCCCAGATGGCCACCCTGCCCCGGCTCAAGCCGAGCACGTTCTACGACCTGGTGGTCGAGGTCGCCCTGATCCGCCCCGGCCCGATCCAGGGCGGCTCGGTCCACCCCTACATCCGCCGCCGTAATGGTCACGAGGAGTGGGACTACGACCACCCCCTGCTGGAGGGCGCGCTCAAGAAGACCTTCGGCGTGCCGCTGTTCCAAGAACAGCTCATGCAGATCGCCGTCGACGTGGCCGACTTCAGCCCCGCCGAGGCCGACGAACTGCGACGCGCCATGGGCGCCAAACGCTCCACGTACCGCATGGAACGCCTCCGTGATCGCTTCTACGAAGGTGTCAAGGCCAACGGCATCGGTCAGGAACTGGCCGAGAAGATCTACGCGAAGCTGTTGGCGTTCGCCAACTTCGGCTTCCCGGAAAGCCACGCGCTCAGCTTCGCGCACCTCGTGTTCGTCAGCGCCTGGTTCAAGCTCTACCACCCGGCTGCGTTCTGCGCGGCGCTGCTGCGTGCTCAGCCCATGGGCTTCTACTCCCCTCAGTCGTTGGTTGCGGACGCCCGCCGTCACGGCGTGCGCGTGCTCGGTCCTGATGTCAACGCCAGCCTCCCGCACGCCACCCTCGAACTGGTCGACGGCGAGGTGGGTGGCGCCCAAGCCGTGCGCATCGGCCTGGGCGGTATCCGGACCATCGGCCAGAAGGTTGCCGAAAGCGTTGTCGCGCAACGGGAAGCGGGCGGCCCGTTCCGGGACATGGCGGACTTCGGCGCCCGAGTCCGCCTGACCACCGCACAGGTCGAGGCCATGGCCACCGCCGGCGCGCTCGGCTGTTTCGGGCTGGACCGGCGCGCCGCGCTGTGGTCGGCGGGAGCCGTGGCGAAGATCCGCCCCGACCGCCTGCCCGGCACCGTGGTCGGCACCGGTGCCCCCGCCCTGCCCGGTATGGACGAGGTCGAACTCGCCGTCGCCGACGTCTGGGCGATGGGCCTGTCCCCGAACAGCTTCCCGACCGAGTTCGTGCGCGACCGCCTTACTGCTTTGGGTGCCTTGGCCACCGCCGACTTGGCCGAGGTGCCCAACGGCACCAGGGTGCTGATCGGTGGTGCCGTCACCCACCGCCAACGCCCCGGCACCGCGGGCGGTGTCACGTTCCTCAACATCGAGGACGAGACCGGCATGGTCAACGTCGTGTGCACGACGGGCCTGTGGGCCCGCTACCGCCGGGTCGCCCGGACTAGTCCCGCGCTGCTGGTTCGAGGGGTGGTCGAGTCGGCGGAAGGCGTGATCAGCATCCGTGCGGAACGGCTGCAACACCTGGACCTGCGGATTCCTTCCCGGTCCCGGGATTTCCGGTGAGCTGTGGGGTGGTGGGCGGGTTCAGGGTGGTTTAGGCCTGGGGTCCAGTCCGGCTCGATTTGACATGGGGCCCTTACGGGCACCGGAGGCAGGCCGCAGCCGGCAGGCTTGGCGGAAAGAGCGCCCGCCAAGCCTGCCGGCTCCGACCAGCCTATGGCACCCGAACCCATGTCAAATCGAGCCTCGTCGGCCACCGCCGGATTGCGGTGGGGCGAGGTGGGTTCGGTGGCCTCGTCGGTCGCCGGCGGTTAGGTCGGGTATTCCTTGAGGCAGTGGGCGTGCGGTGGGTTCGGCAGACCGGTGGTTAGGGGGTGGTTATGGGGTTTCTGTTTTTGTGTAGGTGGTGAAGACGACGCCGGTGTCGAAGGTTCTGGTTGTGGCCTTGGCGAAGCGGGTTGTGGGGAATTCGCCGGCGAATAGGGGGATGCCCTTGCCCAACACGATCGGGTGGACTTTGAGGATCAGTTCGTCGATCTCGGGTAGCAGGGTGGCGGCTAGTCTGCCGCCGCCGCACAGCCAGATGCCCAGGCCTGGCTCGGCTTTCAGTTCGCGGACCTTGGCCACGGGATCTGCGATCACCTCGACGTCGACCGGTGTGGTGCTGAGTCTGGTCGACACTACGTATTGGCGTAGATGTGGATAGGGGCTCGGTATGCCGCCTGGGACTTGATAGGTCGCGCGGCCCATCAGGATCGTGTCGAAGTTGTGGTTCGGTGCGTCGATGCCCATGGCCTCGCGCGCCTGCGCGGGGAGGGTGTCGGGGTACTCCTCGAAGATGGCCGTCATGTGGTCGCCTTCGAACAGGAAATCGCTGAAGCCGCCCTTCGGGTCGGCGATGAAGCCGTCGAGCGAGGTGGCGACGAAGTAGGTCAGGTTTCGCATCGGAATCTCCTTTTGTGTGTGACCACTCTGACTGTAGTACTATGGTTGGAGTGGTTGTCAAGGAGGGATCATGAGGAGTAACCCGACCAGGCGAACGGCGCTGGTCAACGCGGCCATCGAAGTGCTGGCGAGAGAGGGCGCCCGGGGTCTGACGTTCCGCGCGGTGGACAAGGAGGCGGGGGTGCCCAGCGGCACCGCGTCCAACTACTTCGCCAACCGTGACGAGCTGTTGCGGCAGGTCGGTGAGCACATCCACGTCCGGCTCGCGCCGAGTGCGCAGCGGTTGGCGAAGACGATGGCCGCGCCGCCGGACAAGAGCCTCGTGGAGCGGCTGCTGCGGGAGCTCCTGGAGCGGCTCGAGGTCGACCGGACGGGTTACCTGGCGCTGCTGGAGCTGCGGCTGGAGGCCACTCGGCGGCCGGAGTTGCAGGCCGCGTTGACCAAGACGATCCGTGAGAACTTGGAGAGGGACGTTCGCTTCCACCTGGACGCGGGCCTGCCCGGCGACCGGACCACGGTGGTGTCGCTCTACCTGGCGATGAGCGGGTTGATGGTCGAGCACCTGACCCTGCCGGACGTGCTGCCGGAGGAGGAGATGACGAACTTGATCACGGCGTTGGTCGACCGTGCGTAGGTCTGGGGCGCTCCGCCCCAGACCTACGTGGGTCTAGCGGTCCAGCGGGCCGCCGATGATGGTCATCGCGACCCCGATCACGGCGAACCCCAAACCCGAGTACAACAACGCGTCCACGCTGCGACTGCGGATCGCGATCAGCCCTGCCTGTTCGTCGGTCACCAGCACCCGCAGCACCGCCGCGACCAGCAGCGCGATGCCGATCAGCACCGCGCCCTGTCGCCAGTGGTACTGCACGATCCGCAGGAGGCCGACCCCGACGACACCGAGCACCAGCGCGAACGGCAGGTGTCGACCTGCTGCGGACCGCCAGCGCTGTTCCGGCAACAACTCCACCGCTTCCGCCTTCAGGCCGTCGCCACAGTGCGCTCGGCTGCCTCGACCGTGTTGGTCAGCAGCATCGCAATGGTCATCGGACCCGCGCCACCCGGAATGGGTGCGAGGAACCCCGCCACCTCGGCCACGGACGGGTGCACGTCGCCAACCAGACCTGCTTCGGTCCGGGTGATGCCGACGTCGACCACGGCCGCGCCGGGCTTCACCATGTCCGCCGTGATCAGGCCGGGGCTGCCCGCGCCCGCGATCACGATGTCCGCCCGCCGCACCTCGGCGGCCAGGTCCTTGGTGCCGGTGTGGCACAACGTCACGGTGGCGTTCTCGGTGCGCCGGGTCAGCAGCAGCCCGATCGGCCGGCCGACCGTCACACCGCGACCGACCACGGTCACGTTCGCCCCGGCGATCGGCACGTCGTAGCGGCGCAGCAGCTCCACCACGCCGCGCGGCGTGGCGGGCAGCGGGCCTTCGTCACCGAGCACCAGTTTGCCCAGGTTGACGGGGTGCAGCCCGTCGCCGTCCTTGCGCGGGTCGATGCGCTCCAGGATCGGGTTCGGGTCGAGGTGCTTGGGCAGCGGCAGCTGCACGATGTACGCGGTGCACGCCGGGTCGGCGTTCAGCTCGTCGATGACCTCTTCGAGCTGTTCCTGCGTGATGTCCGCGGGCAGGTCGCGGCGGATCGACGTGATGCCGACCTTCGCGCACGCCAGGTGCTTGCCCCGGACGTACGAGTGCGAGCCCGGGTCGTCGCCGACCAGCACGGTGGCCAGCCCCGGCGTCACCCCCCGCTCGCCCAACGCGGCGACACGCGCGCGCAGGTCTTCGAAGATCGCGTCCCGGGTGGCCCTGCCGTTGAGGATCGTCGCAGTCACGTGCCTCATCCTCTCATCACCGCCGTCCGGGCTGCTCATCACCGTCGTCGGGGACGGGCGGCGACCACCACCGCGAGCAGCGCCAACGCCGTGCCGACCACGGTCACCGCGGACAGCTGCTCACCCTCGGCGGGAGCGACGACGTCCACGGCGAGCGCGCCGACCAGCTGGCCGGCCACCTGGCACAGCCCCACCAGCAGCACACCGAGCCAGCGCACCGCCAGCACGGCCGTGCCGATGGTCACGATCCCGAGCACGCCGCCCGCGTAGAACCACGGTTCGGCCGGCGCAGTGGACGGCAACCCGCGCACCGCCACGTCCACCGCGCACACGACGAGCAGCACGGCCGTCCCGGTGCTGAAGTTCACCAACGTGGTCACGCGCGTGCTCTGCGCCGCCTCACGCACCAGCCCGTTCACCGCCTGCTGCCAGCCCAGACCGATCCCGGCCGCGGCCGGCAGCAACGCCAGCCACAGCGCGGACGGGTCGCCGATCTCGTCCGACACGGCCACCGCGACCGCCACCACGGCCAACCCCGCACCCGCCACGCGCGGCACGGTCAACGTCACCCGACCGGCCGGACCGAGTCCCGCCCGGTCCACCAGCAGGCTGCTCACCGCCTGCGCGCCGACCCCGGCCACGGTGAACACCGCCACGCCCAGCGCCGCGACCGTCAACCCCTGCGTGGACACGAAGAACGCGCCGCAAGCCCCGCCGATGCACTGCCACCAGCGGATCCGCCCGGCACGCAGCGACGCCCGCAGCCGAGCCAGCCCCGCACGCCCCGAAGCCGTCGTCGGCACGCCCAACAACAACAAGGCCAACCCGCCGCCGAACGACACCAACGCGGCCAGGAACCCGTCACCGAACACGTGCCCCAGCTCGCCGTTCAACCGCCCCTGAACGGCCAGGAACGCCCCGCCCACGAACGCGATCAGCGCACCGAAGAGCCGAACCCCGTCACTCAACCGGAGCAGCCTTCCGGTCGCGCACCCGACTCGCCAGGAACGCGCCGAGCAGTGCCGCCGCCGTGCTCGCACCGGCCGCCGCGGCCGGTCCGAAGTGGTCCAGCAGCGTCCCGGCCAACGGCAGCGCCAACGCCGAACCCGCCGTGGTGAACGTGCCCATCCAGCCGAACGCCTCGGCCTTGCGGTCGTCCGGCGCGAGCCCGCTGATCCGCTGGTTGCCGGCCGCGATGGCCGGCGCGATCGCCATCCCGCCCACCCCCAGCACCAGGCCGATCAACCACACCGACGACGGTTCCAGCACCGGCGGCAGCACCAGCACCAGCGGCGCGACACCGAGCGCCATCAACATCATCCGCCGGGTGAACCGGGCCGGCCCGCTGAGGCCGCCCGCGATCAGCCCGCCGACCGTCGACCCGATGCCCCACACCGCCGCCAGCACACCGGCGATCGCGGGCGTGCCCAGGTCACGCGCCCACGCGATGATCACCATGTCGATCGACACCAGCGACGCCACCATGCACAGCGCCGTCACCAGCGCCAGGACCAGCGAACCGTCACGCAGCAACGTCCGCCCGGCGCCCTTGGTCGTGCGCCCCACCGGCTGGTCCAGACCCGCTCGCCGCAGCGCACCACCGAACCCGATCGCGCCGAACACCGCCAGCGCACCGCACAGCCACAGCGCGACCTGCGCGTTCCACACCGCCACCACGGTCGCGGCCAACGCCGGGCCGACGATGTACATGACCTCCTGCATGGACGCCTCGACCGTGAACACCGCCGACTGCGCCGTACCCGTCGCCAGCCGGGGGAAACCCGCCCTGCTCATCGCCGTCACCGGTGGCGTGCTCAACCCCGTCAGGAACGCCACCACCGCCGCCAACGGCCACATCGAGCTGGGCACCACGGCCGGCAGCAGACCCAACACCGCGATGCCCACGCCGTAACCCGAAGCCGTGACCAGCAGTAATCGCCCGGCCGGACTGCGGTCCGCGGCACGACCGCGCACCGGCCCCGCCACACCCATGCCCAACGTCAACGCGCCGCCGACCACACCCGCCAACGCGTACGACCCCGTCCACCCGGCTATCAGGAACGACACCGCCAACGGCGTCGCGGGCAGGTGGATGCGGCCCACCATCGACCACAGCAGCAGCCAGGGCAGGTGGGGTATCGCGGCGAGTTCCCGGTACGGACGGAGCACGGTGACACTCTGCCCGCACCCCCCCCGACAATCCGGTGCCGAATATCCACGGGAACCCGCGGGCCTCGATTAGCGTCAGCACCTCTGGATGGCGCATACGAGGGGACAGCTGTGACCGATCCGACAGGACGACGGGCCGAGCTGGAGGCGCGGAACGCGGCCATGCGCGAGCAGGTCGACTCCCTCTTGGCCGAGCTGCAGAAGAAGACCGCCGAACTGCGCGAGACCCAGGCCCAGGCCATGGCGATCACGGCGACCGCGGTGTCCAAGGACGGATCCGTCCGCGCCACCGTCGACTCCGCCGGCGCGTTGACGTCCCTGGAGTTCTCCCCGAACGCCTTCGAGCGCTCCACGCCGGACAAGCTGGCCCGGCTCGCCACCGAGACCGTGCAGCAGGCCATCGCCAAGGCGCGGACCGAGCTGAACGAGGTGCTGGCGCCGGCGCAGCAGGGCGCGAGCATCGACCTGTCGGAGATGCTGCCCGGCGTGCCGTCGCTGGCCGATCTCATCCCCAAACCGCCCGTCGTGCCGCAGCCGTCGGCGCAGCCGCGGCGGCCCGCTCCTCCCTCGGACGATGACGACACCGGCAGCATCATGGACAGGAGTGGTTGGTGAGCGGGTTCGATGTCAGCGTGCCCGGCCTGCGTCGCGGCGCGGGCCAGTTCGGAACGGCGGGCGACTCGCTCGACGGCGTGATGCAGGCGTTGAACTCGGCGTTACAGGCCGAGGGGCAGTGCTGGGGTGGCGACGAGTCCGGTCAGGCGTTCGCCAAGGAGTACGTGCCGAACTCCCAGGCGACGTTGGAGGCCTTCAAGAACCTCGCGAAGGCTCTTGACGACATCCGCGTCGGCGTGGAGCAGACCGCCGACGCGTACGACGGGTCCGACCAGGGCAACGCGACCGGGATCTCCCGGACTTACTGAGGGGCACTGCGGTGGGTATCGAGATCCCGAGCGAGGTCACCTGGCTCTTCCCGATCGTGGTCGGGCAGAGCTGGCCGGAGGGTGACGAGACGGCGCTTCGGCGGATGGCCGACGCCTACCGCACTGCCGCCGAAGGCGTGAAGTCCGTCATCGACGAGGGCAACGGCGCGGCGTCCACCGTGGTCTCGAGCCAGACCGGCGAGGCGGTCCAGAAGTTCGAGGAGTACTGGAAGAAGTTCGCCGACGGCGACGAGTCGTACCTGCCGAAGCTGCAGAAGATCTGCGAGCAACTGGCGGAGAGCTGCGACAACACCGCGCTGGAGGTGGAGTACACCAAGCTGTCGATCATCGCGTCGCTGATCGCGCTGGCGATCGAGATCGCCGCGCTGATCGCCGCGGCGTTCGGCACGTTCGGCGCGTCCACGGCGGGTATCCCGATCGCTCAGCAGGCCACGCGGCTGATCGTGCAGTTCACGTTCCGGCAGTTGATCATCGCGATCCTCAAGGAGGTCGCGATCTCGGTCGGCATCGACGCGGCCATCCAGGCCGTGCAGATGGCGCGCGGCGACCGGGAGTCGTGGGACTGGGGCAAGACGACCGAGGCGGCGGTCTCGGGTGCGGTGTCCGGGTTGGTCGGCGGTGTCTCCGGTGGGCTGAAGTTCGAGGGCGGCGGGCTGGCCGGGCAGATGGCCGTCGGCGCAACGCGCGGTGCGGTCGAGGGCGCGGTGTCCACTGTGGGCACGGCGGCGGCGATGGGGCAGGACATCTCGGCGCGGGACGTGCTGATGGGCGCGTCGGCCGGTGCGGTGTCCGGTGGGATCGGTGGGGCGAAGGACGGCATCTCCGTCGAGCCGCCGCGGATCAACGCCGGTGGGCCGGACGGTGGGCCGCCGAACCTCGGGCCGACTCCCGGCGGTGTTCCAGGCGGTGTTCCGGGTGGTTCGCCCGGCGGTGTGCCGGGTGGGACCGGTGGGCCGCAGGTGAACCGTGACGGGTTGAACCGGCCGCCTGGTGGGACGACCGCGGCGTCGTCGGTGGCCGCGCCCCCGGCTCCCGGTCCGACGGTGAGCGCGCCGCCTTCGGTCGGTGGGGACTCTTCGCCCGGTGGGTCTTCGTCCGGTGGTGCTCCGGCGCCTTCGGCCTTTGGTGGGGCTCCTGGCGGGACTTCCGGACGGGGTGGTGCTTCGGTGCCGACGTCGCCTGGTGGTGGGACCGGGCCTTCTATTGGCAGCCGGCTCGGTTCGCCTTCCGGTGGTTCTGCGCCGTCCGGTGGTCCGGCTCCGGCGAGTGCCCCTGGTGGGACTACTCCCGGTGGGTCGGCTTCTCCCGGTGGTTCGGCTGCTCGGATGCCCGGTGGGATGCCGACTGGTGGGTCGATGCCGGGTGGTGCGATGCCGGGTGGTGCGATGCCGGGTGGTCCTGCTGTTGGTGGGGCTGTGCCTGGTGGTTCGTCGTTCGGTGGGAGCACGTCTGGTGGCGGTATGCCTGGTGGGGCTCTGCCTGGTCACGGTGGTGCCACGCCGGGTGGTCCGACGCCGGGTGGTGCGGTTCCCGGTGGGCCTGTGCCTGGCGGTGCTGTGCCGGGTGGGTCGATGCCTGGTGGTGGAGCCACTCCTGGCGGGCCGGTTCCCGGTGGATCGATGCCCGGCGGGGCGATGCCTCACGGTGGGTCGATGCCTCCCGGTGGCGCAGTGCCTGGTGGGGCCATGCCTGGCGGCGTGCCGGGTGGGGCGACCGCTGGTGGGCCTGTGCCCGGTGGTGCGCCCTTGGGCGGCTCGGCGACTGGTGGGCTTGTTGCGGGCGGTGTGATCGCGGGCGGCATGCCTCTTGGCGGGGCTATGCCTGGTGGCTCGACGCCGGGTGGGCCCGCGGCTACTGGTGGGCCTACGCCTGGTGCCGCGCCCACGGCTGCCGCGCCTTCCGGTGGGGCGGCTCCGCCGGCGCCCGCCGGCGGTGGGCAGGCTCCTGGTGCGGGGTCCGCACCTGCTGGAACCGGGACTTCCGGGAACGGCGCTCCGATGGCGGGCGCGGCCGGCGGGGTCGCGCCTCCGGTCGGTGGTGCGCCTGGTGGTGGCGGGGGTGGGCGTGGGCCTGCTGCGCCGCCGGCCAGTGGGTTCACGCCCGATACCTCTTCTCCCGGGCGGGACCAGAACGTTCGTGGGAACGATGCGGTCAACGCGAGTTCGCTGACCGGGATGCCCGTTCAGCCGTTGCACGACGCCGGGCCCGTGCCGATGCCCGAACAGCGTGGTCCCGCGACGACCACGCCGCCGCCGTCGTCGTCCACACCGCAGCCTGGTGGTTTCGGGCCGCAGCCCGGAGGGTTCGGGCCGACCGGTCAGCAACCCGGAGGTCCGGCCGCGCCGGTCCGGCCGGAAGGTTCGGCCCCGGCACGTGCTCCGGAGCCCACGGCGCGACCCGTCGCGGCGTCGCCCACTGCCCCGCCCCGCATTGACGGGCCCGCTCCCGCCTCTCGCGGCACGGACGGTCCGGCTCCCGCGTCGCGTGGCACGGATTCGTCGACTGCTCCGCCTCGCACCGACGCCCCGGCCCCGGCAGCGCGTGGCACCGACGGGCCGACTCCCGGTACGGATCGTCCGACGCCGACCACCGACGCGCCGACGCCAGCGACGGATGGACCGAAGCCGGACAGCCCCACCCCGGACAGCACGGCACCCGACAACACACCCGACAACACACCTGACGGCACGGCACCCGACGGGCCGGCTGACACGGTCGGCGCGCCCGGCGACGAGCACTCCCCGGCGTCCAGCCACGAGTGGCCCGCCGACACCGACGCGGCGGCCGACACCACCACCGACACCGGCACGGATCCGTTCCCCCAGAAGAACGTCTGGAACCTGCCCGCGGGCGTCGTCGAGGGTTTCTCCCAAGACGGCCCCTACCACTCCGTCCACGAGAGCACCGGCCCCACGGACCAGTCCGTCGGCACCTACGACCAGCGCGCCGCCGCCATCATCGAGCCGACCTACCAGCCCTACGGCCCCTACGGCGACTACCAGACCTTCCGCGACGCCCACTCCAAGCCGAACGGCGACATCGCCTGGCCCCCGAACCAGGGCGCGGACGGTCCCCGAGTCGTGGTCGAACTGCCCGCCGGCACCGTGCTCGACCGGTTCGGCAGCCCCAACGGCGATTTCCTCTCACCGCTGCGCCCGGACGGCCAGGCCTACGGGTTCGGCGAGCGCGCGATCATGCCGGACAGCCTCGGCAAGGGCTACCACGTCTACGTCCTGAACGCCCCGCTCACCGTCGAACTCGCCCCGGTCGCCCCCGCGTTCGACCAGAACGGCGGCGCGCGCCAGCTCCAGCCCGTCTTCAACTTCGACCTCGCCGACCCGGCCACCGGCCAGATGAGCGTCCAACGCCTGATCGACATGCGCGTCATGCGCGAGGTCGACGTGCCACCCGCCGACGGCCGCGTGCTGCCGCCCGACTTCGGCACGTTCGACCGCGACGGCAACGTCCTCAGGCCGGACACCGCGAGCGTGGCCGACGCCCAGAACGGCGCGTTCGACAACTACACGCCTGCCGACCCGCCGGCCAACCTCACGCCGAACCCCGAGCTCGGCCCGGTGTCGCACACCGGCCCGGTCCCGCTCGGCGAGGTGTCGCAGCGCGTCGACCAGGCGATCCGCAACAGCCACATCTCCGACTCGGGCGTCGCGTTGCACACCGAGGAACGGTTGCGCGACCTGTCCAGCCGTATCCCGCCGAGCAACAGCCAGGTCGTCCTCGACGTCCACACCGACGGCGACGGCGTCCGCATCGGCGACACGCACTACACCCGCGCCGAGCTGGTCGAGCTCATCACCAACCACCCGGACCTCGCGGGCCGGCCGATCGTGTTCGTCGGCTGCGACGCGGGCGCGGGCGGCGAGAACAGCCTGGCCGCGCACGTGGCACGGGAGACCGGGCAGCGGGTCATCGCGCCGGACAACCTGGCCTGGTCCGACCAGCACGGCAACGTCTACTCCAGTTCGCCGAACGAGGCGGGCGGCCCCAAGATCCCGCCGGACGGCGGCTGGCACGCGTTCGAACCGGACGGCACGCACGCCCCGACCGGCGAGAACGGGATGCCGCCCGGCCACGAGCCCAAGGGCGACCTGGCCGTCACCGACGACCAGGCGCACCGCGGCCGGCAGGACATCGAGCCGCAGGTGCAGCAGCCGTGGGCGGCCCCGGAGACCACGCACGAGCAGAACGTCCGGCTCCGCGACAACGAGTCGTACTTCCGCAGCGGCCAGGACCTGCCGGCCGACACCCGGATCAACATCCGCGGCGAGGACGGCAACGTCCGCACCGTCGTGCACGTGGACGCGAACGGCGCGGTCCACGTCGACGCGATCGCGCCGAACACCCGCCACGGCGACAACCCCGAGGTCAGGCACCCCGCGCCGAACGCCCACTACCGGGTGGAGCTCGGTCAACGCCACGACGTGTTCGTGGCCAACGCCGACGGCACCCGCCAGACCACCCAGGACAGCATCAAGATCGGCGACCGGGTCGTCCCGATCGACCGCACGGTGCTCATCGAGCCGATCCCGGAGCCCGCGAACGGCCGCCAGACCATCGGCGCGGACCACCCGCTGGCACCGCGGCCGAACGAGGCGTTCACCGCCCGCACGGACCTGCCGCCGAACACGCGGATGGAGGTCTACGACACCGAGGGCACCTACCGCGGCACGGTCCAGACCGACGCGGACGGCAAGCCGAAGTGGGTGGCCGCCCCCGACTACCTGTCGACCGACACCCGCAACCCCGAGGTCATGCACACCTCGCAGGGCACGAACTACAACATCGACCGCGGCCCGCTGCACCAGGAGTTCACCACGAACTCCGAGGGCCACCCGCAGAACGCGGTCGAGCGCACCGAGCCGACCACGACCAGGCAGACCCCGGTCGACGACGTCCGGCAGGGCGAGCCGTTCAGCCGACCCGGCCAGGTGCACGACCCGAACACCGAGTACCTGGTCTCCGACGAGCACGGCCGGCGCCGCGGCCGGTTCCTCACCGACGAGTCCGGTCACGTGGTGTTCGAGGACACCCACTCGGGCCAGCGCAGCCGGGTCAACAGCGAGATCACCCAGGCCCCGGCGCACGCGCAGGTCACGTCCGACGGCTTCTACGGCCTCGGCCGCGCCGAGCAGCCCACCCGGAACTGGCCCACGCCGGCCAACGGCGAGGTCCAGCTGGCCGTGCAGCGCACCAAGACCGACAACGGGTACGCGTACTCGGTGAAGGTCGTCAGCGGCGACACCAGCGGCTGGACGCCGGAGCAGCGGGACGCGGTGACGCGACCGTTCAACAACTCCGACCCGTTCGCCGCGCGCACCGACCTGCCGCCGAACACCCGGTTCGTGCTGGACGACCACAAGAAGCAGGGCTACGGCACGTTCCAGACCGGTGACGACGGCTCGGCCTCGCACGTCCACACGTTCCGGCCGTTCAGCCCGGACCTGAACAACCCGCTGCCGAACGCGGTGCTGGTCGCGGACAACGACTCGTGGCGCGGTCGCACGAACGGCGACGGCGAGACGGTCGCCACGACCGGCAGGCCCGACCTCGCGTCGGGTGGCGCGATCCGGCGTGACGGCAGCGCGCAGGTCGAGGTCGGCGGCCACGGCGAGGTCGACGCGGACGGCAATAAGCTGTCCGACGGCGGCCACCACCAGGGCAACGAGACGGGCGGCCCCGGTGAGGCGGCGAACCAGTCGAGCCAGCAGCGCGACGAGAACCAGGGCAACGCGCGCCCGGCGTTCGTCACCGCCGAGACCTGGCACCGGATGGAGCGGGACCGCGCGAAGTTCATGAAATCCGGCGGTACGGTCGAGATGATCGACACGTTCGCACTGCGCGACCCGTTGCAACGCCACCCGCACACCTACCAGACGCGGTGGCGTGTGACGCTCGCCGACGGCACCACCGAGATCTACGTCAGGAGCTACCCGAATGAGCACAACGCAGCCCTCTGGCCGGCCGACTTCTGAGCAGCGCCACGACGAGCTGCTCCAGCACATCGGCGGCATGCTGCTGGACGCTGCTCCGGAGGGCTTCCGGCGGATCGACCTGCTGGTGCGGATGACCGTGGCGGTGCAGGACGCGGCGCTGAAGGTCTACATGCCGGACGGGAGCACCCCCGAGGTGGTCCCGTCGGAGGGGCTGAACGCCGCGTTCCAGGAGATGCGGCAGGTGCTGTACCAGCCGGGCCGCGGCGCGTGGTTCTCGGCGCGGTGCGTGGTCAACGCGCCGGCCCGCATCGACATCACCTACAACTTCGACCACGACCCGCGGTTCGACCCGCCGGTGCCGGCGGCGGACTTCGCCCGTGACCTCCAAGCCTTCCCCCGCGACGAGGCCTACATCCCCGACTGGCTGCGCGCCAAGCTGGTCGAGGCGAGCACGAGCACGAGCGCGAGCGCGAGCGCGAGCACCGAGGAGCAGAACGCATGACCGCACCGCAGTTGGACGTCGAGGACCAGAACGCCATCCTCGGCTCCGTCACCACCCTGCTGGTGCAGCGCCTCCCGGGCGACTGGGAGCAGCTGTTCGTCGACTTCCGGATGATGGGCCGCTACCTGGAGACGCAGGTCTCCGGGCTGACGATGTTCGGCGCGTCGTTCGACTGGGAGCTGCCGCCGGAGGCGCTGCCGTTCTTCGTGCAGCTGCGCGACGGCATGGCGCGGCCGGGTCGCGGCACGTGGTTCTCGATGAAGTTCCACCTCGTGCACCCGGACACGTACTCGGCGGAGTTCGACCGGGACAACGAGCCGGACTGGACGCAGCCGCCCGCTCGGCAGTACTACGCCGAGGAGCTGGAGACCTACCCGCGCGACGACGACGTGATCCCGGCGTGGCTGCGGGAACGCGCGGGGCTGGGCCCGGCGACGGTGAGCGTGTTCGCGGCGCCGTTGTTCGACGGGGTCGACCCGCAGGGCAACCCGGTGCACAATCGGCCGGGCGTGCACCCGCAGGAGCTGGACGACGTGCTCGCCTACCTGGAGAACGCGCCGATCGTGCTGTCCGCGCGGTCCTACGGTCCGGACGCGCTCAAGCCGGACGCGACGCCGTCCGTGCCGCTGTCCTTCCACACCGACGGCACCTGGGTGTGGCCGGGCGGCGTGGCCTACTACCTGCGCAACCACCACGTGCCGCCGGTGCCGCAGCTCGTGCAGCACATCCGGGACAACAACTACACCGTGCCGCAGGTCTCGCCGGAGGCGGAGAACGCGGCGACCGCCGTCGCCACCGGTCAGGCCGAGGGCGCGCCGCTGCCCGAGTACCAGCCGCGGGTGATCCCCGAGGCCGACCAGCACGCGCTCGACCAGCTCAAGGCGCGGCTCGACCACTACGGCGTCCCCGAGTCGCAGTACGGCATCGTCGAGCCGAAGCCCGACGCGTTCGTGATCGAACCCGCGCCCGGCCGGTCCGGTTGGCAGGTCCAGTTCTGGGACGCCAGCCGCGGCCCGCACGGTCGGCCGCGCGTGTACGAGCACGCGGTGGACGCGGCGAAGGTGCTGCTGGCCGAGCTGCTGTGGCGGGCGGACCTGGACCAGGCGCGGGCGGACACGGGTGCCCTGGTGCTGCCGGTCGCGGACATCCAGCCGTTGCCCGACGAGCCGCCGCTGTCGCTGTTCCGGGACCGCGAGAACGTGGTGATCCCGGTCGGCACCGAGCTGGACCGGTTCGGGGCCGAGGCGGGCAACCTCGTCTACGCCGCCGGGACCGTGTTCGGCAACCGATCGTTGCCACCGGATTGGCTGAACCGCCGCTACCACGTGTACCGGGTGCAGAAGCCGGTGCCCGCGCTGAAGGGCGTCGCGGTGCCGTGGTTCGGTCAGGTCGGCGGGGGTACGGGTTACTTCCTGGCGAGCTCCGTTCGTGATCTGTTGGCCGATGGGGCGCTGGTCGAGGTGCCCGCGGCGGCGGTCCAGCCACCCCAACCGGGCGTCTAGTGGCCGTCGCGCCGCGTCATTAGTCCGTTCGGCGCAGCGGGGTACCGTGCGGCCACGGGGAGTCGCGGGGGAAGATGTTGCACGTGTCCGAGCTGAAGCCGCTGAACCCGACCGAGCAGGATGCGCTGGTCAAGCAGATCGGCCTGACGCTGATGAGAGCCGCTCCGGAGGAGTGGCGGCACGTGACGGCGGAGTACCGCGCGACCGGCCGGTACTTCGAGCTGGCCGCCGAGGTGCGGACGGTCGACGGCGCCATGCGCCCGTGGTCGCCGCCGCACGAGGTGGCCGGCTTGTTCTCGCGGCTGCGCGCGGGCATGTACCGGGAGGGCCGTGGCAGCTGGTCCAACGCCCGGTACCAGCTCGACCACCCGTCCAGCTACAACCTGGACTTCGACCGCGCCGAGCCGACCTGGACCACGCCACCGCCGCAGCAGGCGTACCTGGACGAGATGCGGTTCTTCCCGCGCACCGACGAGAACGTGCCGGACTGGCTGCGTCGACGCCTCCAGCAGTCACCGCAGCAGTCACCGCAGCCGCAGCCGCCCCGTGACCAGCCGCAGCCGCCGCGGGCGTTCCGCACGGCCCGGGTGTTCGACGGCGCGGGTCCGGGTGGTCGTCCGTCGGTGAACCGGCCGCCGGTCGACGAGGCGGACCACGACCTGCTGCTGAACTACCTGGACCGGGCGCCGGTCGCGGTGATCGGGCGCGGGTTCGACGCGGACGTGCTGAACCCGGACGCGCCGGCGGTGGTGCCGGTGGCGTTCCAGACCGACGGTCACTGGATCTGGCCCGCCGCGGTCGGCTACTACCTGCGGATCTACGGCGTGCCGCCGGAGCCGGAGCTGGTGGAGCGGGCCAAGGCGCAGGACTTCGTGCTGCCCGAGGTGACCGAGGAGGCACGGGTCGCCGCGGCGGCGAACCTGGGTGCGCCCGCCGCGCCGCAGGGCACCCCGCTGCCGATGGTCGAGCCCGTCGTGACGCCGGTCGAGCCTCCGGTCGAGGTCGGCGCGACGGTACCCGCGCCGCTGCCGGAGCCGGCCGCGGACAGCGCGCCGGAGTCGGCCGAGGAGCACGGCTCGCCGGTGGGCGTCGAGGAGACCGCGAACCTCGCCGAGCTGAAGCCGGACGTCATCGAGTACGCCCAGGAGGGCCCGCCGTACCGGGTGCGGTTCGACGAGGACGGCCCGGTGATCGACGACCGGTACCGGCGTGAGTCCTACGTGGACGGGATGGACCTGTTCGCACCCGCCGCGTACGAGCGGGAGCTGAACGACACCCAGACCTGGAGCCCGTTCGACGAAGAGGAGCCGGACACCGAGCCCGCCGAGGAGACCACCGAGGTCGAGGCGGTCACCGACGAGCCGGCCCACGAGCAGGCCCACGAGCAGCAGGCCTACGAACAGCAGGCCTACGAACAGCCCGCGTACGAGCAGCCGGCCGAGCACGAGCCGCAACCGGTCGAGGAACCGGCCGCCGAGGCCGACGTGCGGCACGAGGCCGACGAAGCCGACGAGGCGGAGGTCACCGCCGAGTTCGAGGTCGACCAGGGCCGGATGTACGCGCCGGAACGGGCCGAGGCGCACTTCACCGAGCAGGACCAGCACGCCGAGCCGCAGTTCACCGGGCACGCCGAGCACACCGAGCACACCGATCCGCACTTCGCGGGGCGGAACGACGAGCAGTTCGCCGAGCACGACGACAACCGCTTCGCCTCGCACTTCGGCGAGGCGAACGAGTCGCAGTTCTCCGAGCCGGGCGGTTCGCCGTTCGGTGACCACGCCGAGCAGGGCGTGGTCGAGCGGGACGAAGCCGGGTTCGACGGGCGAGCCGACGGCCGTGCCGACTCCCGGTTCGAGGAGCACGCCGAGCAGGCGTTCGGCGACCCGAACGAGCCGCCGTTCGGTGAGCAGGACGAGACGAGGTTCGAGTCCCGCGAGGAGTCCCGCGACGAATCGCGGAACGAGTCGCAGTTCGCCGAGCGCAACGAGCGCGCCGAGCGTGACGAGCAGCATTTCGTCGAGCAGGTGCCGCCGCCGTTCGCGGATCAGGCGACCCAGTTCGCCGCCGCGATCGAGCTGTTCGACGACGTGACGCCGACCCCGCCCCCGGCCCCGAGCCTGACCCCGCCGCCACCACCGCCGCCGCCGCCGGCACCGGCACCGGTCCAGCAGCCGAAGCCCGTCGAGCCCCGCCAGGTCACGCCGGACGAGGAGCGCGAGCTGTCCGGCATCCGCCGCGCGCTGGACGAACTCGACGTGCCGCCCGCCGCCTACCGGTTCGGCGAGCCCGCCGACCGCACCTGGCTGCTGCGCACCGAGGGCCAGGACTGGGAGGTGTCGTGGTTCGACCACGGCCCCACGAACCCGGTCCGCTTCGACCGCCTCGACGACGCCGCCGCCTACCTGGTCGGCAAGCTGATGCTGACCAACCGCCGCGCACCCCGCCCGGCCCCGATGCCACCACCGCCGCCCCAGCAGCGCCCGCGTCCGCCGATGAACAACGGGTTCCGCGAGGAACCGCCGCGTCGTCCCGGGCCGCCGCCGCAGCGCCCGCCGGTCGAACCGCCCGCACAGGCCCCGATCCCGGTGCAGGCGGCCCAGTCGTCGGGCGCCGCGACGTCCACCCAGGAGGCCAAGCCCCAGCGGAGCTGGCCGATCAGCCCGATGAACGGCGAACCGCCGCTCACCCTGTTCCGGCACAAGAAGATGGTGGAGCTGCCGCCGGGCATGGAGGTGGACCGCTTCGGCGAGGGCGAGGGCAACCTCGTCTACGCGGCGGGCACCCCGTTCGCCCAGCGCTCGCTGGTGCCGTCCTGGGTCAACCGCCCCTACCACGTCTACCGCCTGCGCCGACCGGTCGAGGTGCTGACCGGTGTCGCGGTGCCGTGGTTCGAGCAGCCCGGCGGCGGCACGGCCTACCTGATGCCGAAGACGATCGACGAGATGATCGCCGACGGTGTGCTGGTCGAGGTCGCCAACCAGGAGGCACCGACCCACTGAGGCCCGAGCCCGCCGGCGCTACTCGACGCGCAACCCGTGCGCGGCGGCGAAGGCGACGGCCGTGTCCAGGTCCACCCGCGCACCGCGCAGGGTGGCCTGGACGAGCCCGTCGGCGTCCAGCCGCGCCCCGCGCAGGTCGGTCCCCTCCAGCCGGCACCCCAGCAACCGGGCGCCGGTCAGGTCGGCCTCGCGCAGGTCCGCGTCGCGCAGGTCGGCGTCCTGCAGGTTGGCCTCGCGCAACCGCATCCCGCGCAGCGACGCCTTCGGCAGCCGTGCGCCGGACAGCCCGGCCAGCGTGAGATCGGTCTCCTCCAACGTGATCGGCCGCATCGCGCAGTCCACGAACGTCGACCCGAGCCACGAGCACGAGGTGAACCTGGTCGACGCGAGCACCGCCCGGTCGAACCGGCACGACCGGAACGCGGTGGCCGTGTGCGAGGACTCGCCCAGGTCGGTCCGGTCGAACGTGCACTCGGTGAACGTGCACCCGGACGTCACCAGCCCCCGCATGTCGGCCTCGGTGAAGTCGCACCCGACGAACGACCGACCCTCCCACTTCTGCCCGTACATGACCGCGTCCGAGTAGTCCTCGCCGATGATGTCCACTGTCACACCTTGTCATCGTTCGCCAGTTGGTAACCTCCGACCTGCCGGGTAACCCGCCCGGTGCGCGGTCCCGGAGTAGAGACCGCCGCTGACAGGTCGTCAGCCTGCCTAGTGGTCGTGCCCGAGGACTGAAGCCACAACATTCGGGAAGGCTCATGACCCGCACGCCCGTGAACGTCACCGTCACCGGTGCGGCCGGCCAGATCGGCTACGCACTCCTGTTCCGCATCGCCTCCGGCCACCTCCTCGGCGCCGATGTCCCGGTCCGCCTCCGCCTGCTGGAGATCCCGCAGGCCGTCAAGGCCGCCGAGGGCACCGCGATGGAGCTGGACGACTGCGCGTTCCCGCTGCTGACCGGTATCGACATCACCGACGACGCCAAGACCGCCTTCGACGGCGTCAACGTGGCGCTCCTGGTCGGCGCCCGCCCGCGCACGAAGGGCATGGAGCGCGGCGACCTGCTGGAGGCCAACGGCGGCATCTTCAAGCCCCAGGGCGAGGCGATCAACGCGGGCGCGGCGGACGACGTGCGCGTGCTGGTGGTCGGCAACCCGGCCAACACCAACGCCCTCATCGCCCAGCAGCACGCGCCCGACGTGCCCGCCGAGCGGTTCACCGCGATGACCCGCCTCGACCACAACCGGGCGCTGTCGCAGCTGGCCAAGAAGCTCGGGGTGTCGGTGACCGACATCAAGAAGCTGACCATCTGGGGCAACCACTCGGCCACCCAGTACCCGGACCTGTTCCACGCCGAGGTCAACGGGCAGATCGCGGCCGAGGCCGTGAACGACCAGGCCTGGCTGGAGAACGACTTCATCCCGACCGTCGCCAAGCGCGGCGCGGCGATCATCGAGGCGCGCGGCGCGTCCTCGGCGGCGTCGGCGGCGAACGCGGCGCTCAACCACGTCTACGACTGGGTGAACGGCACCGCCGAGGGCGACTGGGTCTCCATGGCGATCCCGTCGGACGGCTCCTACGGCGTGCCGGAGGGCCTGATCTCGTCGTTCCCGGTCACCGTGACCGACGGCAAGTACTCGATCGTGCAGGGGCTGGAGATCGACGACTTCTCCCGCGCCCGCATCGACGCCTCCGTGGCCGAGCTGGTCGAGGAGCGCGACGCGGTGAAGGCCCTCGGCCTGATCTGAGCCGTACCTGATCCGAGCCCGTACCTGATCTGAGTCGTACCCCACGAGAGGGCCGCCACCGGTGGCCCTCTCGTGGCATGTTTGGGGTCATGAACCAGTGGCCCGTGCCCACGCCCGACCTGCCCGCCGACGTGCACCCCGCCCTCGCCGCCACCGCGCTCGCCGCCTCCCGCGCCTACGGCGGAGCACGCCGTGAGTTCACCCGCGTGCAGCTGCGCGAGGAGGTCGCCGACGGCGCGGACGGCACGCCGACCATGCGGGTGGACGCGATCGTGGAGGCCGCGATCGCCGAGGCCGCCGCGCAGGCGGGCGCGAACCTGCTGTCCGAGGAGGCCGGGTTCATCGACAACGGTTCGGCCGCCACGCTCGTGATCGACCCGGTGGACGGTTCCGCGAACGCCGCCCTCGGCGTGCCGCTGTCGTGCTTCGCGGGCGCCCTGGTGATCGACGACGAGCCGGTCGAAGCCCTCACCGTCTGGTTCGACACCGGCCGCGCGTGGTCGGCGCACGCGGGCAGGCCCACGCCGTTCCGCACGACCGGCCGCACCGCGCTCAAGGGCGCCTCGGTCTGCATGATGCGGCCGAAGCGGGGCACCGAGGAGGCCTGGATGCGGGTGGCGAACGAGGCCGACCGGGTCCGGATCCTGTCCACGACGTGCCTGGAGACGGCGTTGGTCGCCGAGGGCTCGGTGGACGCCTTCGCGGACCCCGGCTCGGACACCCACCGGCTGATGGACCTCATCGCCGCCCTGGTGACCGTGCCCGCGGCCGGGGGAGCACTGCTGGACCTGCGCGGCCGGCCGTTGACCTTCGACCTGGACCTGTCCCGCCGGTGGTCGGGCATCGCCGCGGCGACGCCCGCGCTGGCCGACGAGTTGATCAGCACGATCCTCGGCTGACTCATTGCCTGCGGCAGGCGGGAGCGTCACCGGGTTGCCGTTTCGCTCACGCCGCCGCGCCGGCGGTCACGCGGATCGGTACCACCGCACGGTTTCCTCGATCGCCTGCTCGTGCGGGGTGACCGGCAGAGGCCCGAACGTGGCCTCGTAGGCGGAGTGGTCCACCACCCACGGGCTGGTCCGCTGGTGGTCCATCTCCCGCGCGCCGCGCAGCCTCTTGTCGAACAGCGCGGTCACGGTGACGGCCGCCGCAGGCAGCCGCATCGGCTTGCGCGCGTTGCCCAGCACCCGTCCGGTCAGCGCGACGAACTCCCGCACGGTCAGCGTCTCGGCGGCCGGCGTGTGCCAGATCCTCCCGTCGGCCCGCTCGTCGTCGCCCAGCACGATCTGCGCCCGCGCGGTGTCGGCGAGGTAGGCGAACGTGTGCGGGATGTCCAGCGACCAGAACCACATCGCCGCCTTGCCCCGGGTCATCGGCTTGATCACCAGCTCGCCGGGCAGCGAGCCGATGCCGCCCGGCCCGTAGTAGTCCGACGACCGGCAGGTCGTGACCGGCACGGACGCCTGCCGCAAGCGCTTGCCCAGCTCGCTGCGCAGCTTCTCCTTGGGGCCGACCGGCCGTTCCGGCGTGGTCTCGTCGAACTGCCCTGACACCGGGCCGTACGCGTACAGGTTGTCCGCGAACACGATCTTGGCGCCCACGGCCTCAGCTGCGGCGATGGTGTTCTCGACCATCGTCGGCAACATCTCCTGCCAGTTCGGGTACGGCACGTTCGCGGCCAGGTGGATCACCGACGCGCCCTCGACGGCCTTGATCGTCGACGCCCGGTCCATGAGGTCGCCGCGCACGTCCTGCGCACCCTCCGGAACTCCACCCGATCGGGTGACAGCCCGGACCTCTCTGCCGGCGGCCACCAGCTGCCGGGTGATCTCGCGCCCGATGCCCCGGCCCGCTCCCAGAACGACCACCGTCATGGCTCCTCCTCGTGTTAGCTTCTTACTGCTGTTAGAAGTTCTAACACAAGTTAGGGTGTGTTTGTCAAGGAGGTCGGGAAGTGGTCAACGTTCGTCGCGAGAGGTTCCGCGAGGAGACGAAGGTCGAAGCCAAGCGCATCGCGCTGGAGCAGTTGGCGGAGCAGGGCATCGCCGGGGTCTCGGTCAACGCCATCGCCAAGCGCATGGGCGTGACGGGTCCCGCGCTCTACCGGTACTTCAAGGGGCGCGACGACCTGCTCAACGAACTCGTCCGGGACGCGTGGCACGACCTCGCGGACGCGGTGGAGGCGGCGGTCGCGGCGTCGGAGGGCGCGGAACCGCCTGATCGGGTGCGTGCGTTCGGGGAGAGTTTCCGGTCGTGGGCCGTCGGCCAGCCGCACCGGTACCTGCTGCTGTTCGGCACGCCGCTGCCGGGCTACCAGGCGCCGGACGACACCATCATGGCCGCGCACCGCACCATGAGCGCGTTCCTGAGCGTGCTACCGCACGAGGGCCGCGCGGGCGCCACGGCTGAGCCGTCCACACTGGACGCTCAGCTCGTGGCGTGGGCGAACTCGCGCGGCGAGGGGGGCGTGCCCCCCGCCGTGCTGCTCACCGGCCTGCGCGGGTTCACCAGGCTGCACGGGGTGCTCAGCCTGGAGGTTTCCGGTCAGTTCGGGCCGATGGGAATCGATCCGGCGCTGCTCTACCGCGTCGAGCTCGAATCCTTGGTCCTGCTGGGTGATTCAGAAGAGGTCCGGGGCTCGACCAGGCTGTCGGGGCCGGGGTAGACCAGCCCTTCGTGGCCGTCGGGGAACCGGACCAGATATGGGGGTGCACCTTCCGTACCGCGGACTTCGAGGATCTCGCCGATCGTGTCGTCGAGACCCACCGTGCGGCTGTGGACGTGCAACCGGTCGCCTACTGTCGCGTGCATCTGCAACACCTCCGGTGCGTCACAGCGTAGGACTGTTCCGAAGGTACCGACAGCCTGACGTTTCCGCTCAGCCGCAGGCGCTTGACAACTTCGCCACCTGGTCCAACTTCTGCTGCGACCAGGTCGCGATGTTGGCCGGGTTCAGGTCTTCCAGCGTCACCTTGGCCATGGTGTCGGAGACGCCGGTGATGGCGTCCTGGAGCGTGGCGTCGCCGGCCTTGGCCGCGAGGTCGTTCAGCTCCTGGGCCTTCTTCTGGGTCTCTTCCAGCGCCTTCTGCGGGTCGGTGGCGTCGGGGGTGAAGCCCGCGAGCTTGAGCGCTTCGATGCACAGCGTTGCCTTGTCCGCGGCCTGGCCGACCTGGTTGGCCGTGTCCGAGGCCTGCTGGACGGCCTCACAGCCGGACACCGCGCCGACGAGCCCCATTGCCAGCAGGAGGGTGGCTACCGGACGACCTGCACGCATGAGGAGCTCCCGTTCTACGTTGACCGTTTCGTCCGACTCTACCGACGCGCGTACAGACGACGCACCACGTCGTCGATTTCAGGCTCGACGACCACCAAATCGTGCACCTCGGCGCGGGCCGCGACGGCCGAGATGAGGGCCGCCGCCGTGGTGTCGGCGCGGCGGAACGTGAGGTGGTGGCGCAGGCCGTTCAGCTCGGTCCGGGTGGTGGTGACGCCGGGCAGGTCGTCCAGGCCCTCGGTCGGCTTCTCCAGGTCCACGACGAGGACGCGTTCCGGGGCGACCTCGGCGCGCAGTTCGTCCAGGGGGCCGTCGGCGAGGACCGTGCCGCGGTCGATCACCACCAGCCGCGGGCACAGCCGCTCGATGTCGTCCAGGTCGTGCGTGGTGAGCAGGAGCGTGGTGCCGCGCTGGGTGTTGAGCTCGGCCAGGAACTCGCGCAGGCGTTCCTTCGACTCCAGGTCGAGGCCGATCGTTGGCTCGTCCAGGACCAGCAGCTCGGGGCCGTGCAGCAGGGCCGCGGTGACCTCGCCGCGCATCCGCTGGCCGAGGGAGAGCTGGCGGACCGGGGTGTCCAGGAACGGGCCGAGTTCGAGCAG
Organism: Saccharothrix deserti; assembly: GCF_009769385.1. Taxonomy (GTDB): domain Bacteria; phylum Actinomycetota; class Actinomycetes; order Mycobacteriales; family Pseudonocardiaceae; genus Actinosynnema; species Actinosynnema deserti. Next base: position 203,447 of record NZ_VKAB01000008.1, on the reverse strand, counting down.
GTCGACGCACTCCCGCAGCCGGGTCTCGTAATCGGGCCGCGGCACCCGGTAGATGGCGCGGAGCAGGTCGAAGCTGTCCCGCAGCGGCAGGTCCCACCAGAGCTGGCTGCGCTGGCCGAAGACGACGCCGATCCGCCTGGCCAGGTCCCGCCTGGCCCGTGACGGGTCCACGCCGGACACCCGGACGTGCCCGGAGGTCGGCACCAGGATGCCGGTGAGCATCTTGATGGTGGTGGACTTGCCCGCGCCGTTCGGGCCGACGTAGCCGACGGCTTCGCCCGCCGCGATGTCGAAACTCACCGAGTCCACCGCGCGAACGGTGTGTTTCTTTCGTTTGAAGCGGCCGACTTTCGTGGTGAGCGTGAACTCGCGACGCAGGTCGCGCACCTCGATCATGATCCAGTCCCTCGGTAGTGCCGGACGGCCGTTCGCCAGACGAGGCCCGCGACCACGGCCGCGGCCGCGGCGACCAGCGGTGAGATCCAGCCCAGCAGCGCCGGACCGCCCAACGGGTCGGGGCGGTCCAGCAGGGCGAGGCTCGGGTAGTAGGCGACGAACGCGCCGGGGATGACGAACGCGAAGAAGCGGCGCAGCCACGGACCGTAGACCGTGGTGGGGTAGGAGGTGAACGCGTTGCTGCCGTAGGTGACCGTGTTGGCCAGTTCCTGGCCGTCGACCACCCAGAAGCAGACCGCGTTGGCCACGACCCAGATCGCGGCGAAGATCACCGCGCCGCTGATCGGCGCCACCACGACCAGCAGCGCGGTGAACGGCGACCACGCGATGTCGTTGTGGCTCAGGGCGTACGCCAGCGCCGCGACGCCCCCGACGACCCGGCCGATCTTCCGCAGGTGCAGGTCCGAGGCCATCATCTGGGCGAGCGTGCCCAGCGGGCGGAGCAGGAGGACGTCGAACGTGCCGGTGCGGATGTAGGTCGGCAGTTCGTCCAGCTGGCCCGCGACCATGTCGGCGATGCCGAACGCGGTGCCCGCGATGGCGTACATCAGCACGACCTCGTGGACGGAGAAGCCGCCGAGGGCGCTGATCCGGCTGAAGAGGACGAGGATGATCACCAGTTCGGTGAGCTGCGCGACGGCTTGGGCGACGCACTGCAGGACGAACGAGGTGCGGTAGGACATCTGGCCGCGCAGGCGTGCGCCGACGAGCTTGGCGTAGACGCGTTCAGCCACCCTGGACCACCACCTTGTGCACGGCGCGGCCGAGCAGGACGTGGCCGGCCACGAAGACCGTGACGGCCCAGAACGCCTGGTTGGCCAGGATCGGCCACGGCGAACCGTGTTCGAGGAAGACGTCGATCGGTGCTTGGAGCATGGCGGGGAACGGAGTGGACCAGAGGATGGGCTTCGCCCAGTCGGGGAAGAACGTGAGCGGCACGGACAGGCCGCACAGCAGCCAGGTGGTGACCGTGTAGAGGCTGTGGACGCCCCGGTTGTCGAGCAGCCAGAAGGTGATGGCGTTGACCATGAACCGCATGCCGAAGCTCACCGTCACCGCGAGCAGCGTGCTGACCACGAACAGCGGCACGGCGCTCACGTCCGGCCACCGGAAGGGGAAGAACAGCGCGCCGAAGGCCACGGGCGGCACGAGCCGCACGAGCACCGCGTACCCGGTCCGGCCGAGGTCGTCGGCGAACAGCGCGCGTTGGAGGTGCCAGGGGCGGTAGAGGTCGACCACCACGTCGCCGTTGCGGATGCGCTCGGCGAGGTGTTTGTCGGCGTAGAGGACGACGACGGACATGAGCCCTTGGCCGAGCCACACGTACGTGGCCACGGTGGCGATGTCGTAGCCGACGATGGGGCCCGGCGCGACGGCCACGGCCAGGACAGCCATCCTGAGCAGCCCGAACACGACGTTAGTCGCCATTCCGGCGACCATCGCCTGTCGGTAGGTGGAGTACCTGCGGAATCCGGCCAGCGCTAGACGGGCATAAGCGCGCACGTCTACCCACCCTAGGCACCGGCGGCAACCGATTTATCCGTGTTGAATTGCGCCGTCACGGGGCCGGACCCGCGCGGTCAAACCGAACCGGACCCCCGCGCCGCCAGCCAGCGTTCGGCCCGCTCCCGCAACCCGCCGTCCCGCACGTGCGGCACAACCGGCTCCATGGCACGTGCCACGAGCTTCTGATATCGATCCGGAACGTCGGTCTCCCCCGACACCTCGGCCAACACCTCCGCCGTCAACGCGTCCGGATCCGCCGCCCAAGGCCCCAACGACCGCACCAACCGCGCCCGCAACGCGAACCGGTCCGCGACCGCCCGCGACCGCCGCACCCCGCTCCGCTCACCGCCGTGCGAGGCCGCGAGCGCCACCGCCGCCCACGCCAACCGGTTCGCGGCGGGCCGTTCCTCGTCGTACACCCGGCCCTGCGCCAGCACGCGGACCCACTCCCAGTCGTTGGCGTCGCTCACCGCTGCGCCGCCAGCACTCCGTCGAGCAGACCGGGGTACAGCGTGTCCAGGTCGTCCCGCCGCAGCGAGCTGATCCGCGACGTCCCCTGCGGTCGAACGCGCACCACACCCGCCTCGCGCAACGTCCGCACGTGGTGCGTCAGGGTCGACGCCGTCACACCCAGGTCGAGCACGCCGCACGAAATGCCCTCCTCGTGCGCGGCGAGCGCGCGCACGATCCGGAGCCGCACCGGGTCGGCCAGCGCGTGCAGCACCGACGTTATGCGGATCTCCTCCCGCTCCGGGTGGGCGAGCAAGGTCGTCATACCTCCCATACTACGATGTCGGTCGAATTTTGATGAGTGTCGTAGTACGGTCTCCGTCGAATCAACACTCGATCGGGGGAGCGCGCATGTCCGCCCGCACCTACCTGCTCGCTGCCGGCGCGTTCGCCATCGGCACGAGCGGGTACATCGTCTCCGGCGTGCTGCCCGCCGTGAGCGAGGAACTGCACGTCTCGCACGCCACCGCCGGACAGCTGCTCACCGCGTTCGCCATCGCCTACGCGATCTCGTCACCGCTGCTCGCCGCGCTCACCGGCCGGTGGGAACGCCGCACGCTCCTCGTCACCGCCCTCGGCGTCTCCGCCTTCGGCAACCTGCTCGCCGCGCTCGCGCCCAACTACCCGTTGCTGCTGGTCGCACGGGTCATCAGCGCTCTGGGTGCGGCCGTCTACACACCCGGCGCGACGCTCGTCGCCACCGTCCTCACCCCGCCGGAGCACCGCGGCCGAGCCGTCGCCCTCGTGTTCGGCGGGCTGACGTTGTCACTGATCTTCGGCGTCCCGGCGGGCAACCTGCTCGGCGGACCCCTCGGCTACCAGGGCGTGTTCGCGCTGATCGCGGTCGTCTCGGCACTGGCGGCGGTCGCCGTGCGGCTCTGGCTGCCCCGCGTCGAGGCTCCGGCGGTCGTCCGCCTGCGTGAGCGCTTCGCCCCCGCCGCCGACCGGCGCGTCCTCATGGTGCTCGGGCTGACCGTGCTCGCGTGCCTCTCCGTGTTCAGCGTCTTCAACTACATCGCGCCGCTGCTCACCGAAACGGCCGGCGTGGAAGGTGCCGTGATCAGTGCGCTCCTCGTCGCGTACGGGCTGGGCGGCGCGGTCGGCAACTGGGCCGCGGGCCGCCTCACCGACCGCTTCGACACCCGCAAGCTGCTCGTCGTGCTGTTCAGCTGCTTCACCGTCGTGCTGGCCACGTTGCCGCTGACCACGGCCACCCCGGTGTCGGCCGCCATCGCGCTGTTCGTGTGGGGTGCGCTGACGTGGGCGTCGAACCCGCCGATCCAGAGCTGGCTGATCGAGCTCGCGCCCGCCAACAGCGGCCTGCTGCTGTCGCTCAACGCGTCCGCGATCTACCTCGGCGTCGGCCTGTCCGGCGTGGTCGGCGGACTGGTGATCAGCTGGGTCGGTCTGCTGCCGTTGGCGCCGATCGCCGCGCTGCTCGCGTTGGTGGCGCTGGTGATGCTGATCTTCGCGCTGAAGCCCCAGGCCCCTCAGGACCTTCCGAACCCTCAGGACCCGAACGCGCTGGTGGTGACCTCGCCGACCCCGGGCTCGCTCGCCAAGCAGTGGAAGTAGTTCCGGTCGCCGTCCGCGAACGCCACGGCGGTGATCTCCCACGTCGACGTGTCCACGGTCGGTCGCGTGTTGGCCGTCATGGCCTCGGCCGTGCACACGTTGGCGACTTCCGGCGCCTTCACGAGCTCGTCACTGCCGACCTTGGGGATGGCGCCGGACAGCCAGCCGCCCGCGAACGCCTCCCAGTAGTGCTCGATCGAGCAGTCTCCGGCACGTCGTGCCGTCGCCGGCTGCCCGCCCACGTTGTTGATGCCGTGGTAGCAGGTGGGTTCGGCGACGCAGTAGCCCGTGTCGCAGGCCGCCAGCCGGGGCGGCGTCACGGCGTCCTGCGCGGTGGTGTCGGTGGGGGTGCCCGAGTCGTTGACGCGGGTGCCCGGGGCGCGCGTCGCCCACCACCAGGTACCGGCGGCGACGACCGTCGCCAGCACCGCCGCACCGATCACCAGCGCCCACGGCTTCTTGGCGGGTGGCCGCGTGTGATCGCTGTACCTCGGGGCCGAGTCGTGCCGGGGTGGCGACTGGACGACGTGCGGTGCCGCGCTCTGGCCGGGTGTCCGGCTCAGCTCCTGCCGCAACCGGGCCGCGCTGGGCGTACGACGTGCGACATCCGGTTCCAGCGCCCGCACCAACGTGTCGTGCAGTTCCTGCGGCACACCGGGCACCGGCGGCACGGGCGACCGCAGCACCTCGCCCAGGTGGTCGAACGACTCGACCGGCCACGGCACGGGCCGAGGCGGCTTGCCCGCGAGCAGGTCGTACAGCGTCGCGGCCAGCGCGTAGACATCCCCGGCGGCCGTCGGCTGGGCCATCGCGAACGCCTCGGGCGGCGCGTAGCCGGGGCTCAACGCGTCACGCGTGACCGTGCTGGAGCCCTCGGCGTCCAACAGCGCCGCCAGCCCGAAGTCGGCGAGCTTGGCCGTGCCGTACCGGTCCAGCAGGATGTTGCCGGGCTTGATGTCGCGGTGCAGCACGCCTTCGGCGTGGGCGGCGGCCAACGCGTCCGCCAGCTGCACGCCGAGCTGCCGCACCCGTTCCGCGGACAGCGGCCCGTCACGCCGGATCACGTCGGCCAGCGACCCGCCCGTGCACAGTTCCATGACCAGGTAGGGCGTGCCCTGCGGGGTGAAGTCGGCGTCGTGCACGGAGACGACGTGCGGGTGCCCGGACAGCCGAGCGGCGGCGTGCGCCTCACGCAGGAACCGCCGCCGGTCGCGTTCGGTCTGCAGCACCCGGTTGTCGATCTTGACCGCGACCTCGCGGTTCAGCTGGACCTGGCGGGCGCGGTAGACCGTGGCGAAACCGCCCTGGCCCAGCGGCGTGAGATCGGCGAGTCCCGGCAACTGCACGCCGGGACTCTAGCCGTGCGAGGTCAGTTGATGGTGACAGTCCCGCCGTCGGGTCCGGGCAGTTCGAGCCGTGACTCCGGGCGCGGCCTGTCACCGGGGTAGGTGCTCGAATCGCCGAATCCGGAGGGGCACGTGGCCAGGCCCGGCACCGGCTGCCAGTTGCCACCGGCGGAGAAGTGGGTGGCGCTGACCCAGCCCCAGTAGCCGTTGTCGCTGAGGGTGTAGGCGAACCAGTCGTTCTCGACGGCGCCGTAGTCGATCCGGACCCCGAAGCGGCGCTGGCAGACGAACCAGCTGTTCCCGGCGTACAGGATGCCGTCGACGTTGCCCACCAGCTTGAGGGTGGCGGAGCCGTACATGTACCACGGGTGGTTGGTCCGGTAGATGTGGCAGGTGGCCGTCGAGTACCCGGCGTGCACGCCGGAGGCGTAGCAGGATGCGGCGGCGTTGGCGGTGGCGGGGACGACGGTGGCGGCTGTCAGGCCCAGCGCGAGTGCGATCAAGAACCCTCTGATTCTCACCGGCACTGTCTACCGAACCGCCTGTGTGACCGCCCCTGCTTCACGCCTTGGCGGCGGCTTTGGCGGCTTTCTTGAAGTCCCGCACCTCAAGCAGCGACTTCTGGTCCACGACATCGGCGACACTCCGCCGCGACCCGTCCTCCCCGTACGCCCCGGCGGCCTCCCGCCACCCGTCCGGCCGAACCCCGAACTGCTTGCCCAACAACGCGAGGAAGATCCGAGCCTTCTGCTCCCCGAACCCGGGCAACCCCTTGAGCCGCTTCAACACCACAGCCCCGTCGCCCCCGTCCGCCCAGATCCGCGAAACGTCCCCGTCGTACTCCTCGACCACCGCCTGTGCCAACGCCTGCACCCTCTTGGCCATGGACCCGGGAAACCGGTGCACCGCGGGCGGCGTGGCCATGACCGCCGCGAACGCCTCCGGCTCAGCGTCCGCGATCACCCGGGGCGAGAACGCACCGAGCCGGTCAGCCAACACCTTCGGCCCGCTGAACGCCTTCTCCATCGGGATCTGCTGGTCCAGCATCATGCCGACGAGCAGCGCGAACATGTCCTCGGCGAGCAGTTCGTCCGCCTCGGGGTTCTGGGCCAGGCACACCTTCCGCGTCATGGGCGGAAGCATCCCATGGCGGGTGGGGGATGCCTGCTCTGAGCAAGGGACCCGGATCGGTGGCGGTCAGTTGTCGAACTCCGGGATCAGGTCGCCGATCAGGCGGAGGCTCTGCATGACGTCCTCGTGCTTCAGGCTGCCCACTTGGTGGAAGGCCATCAGGCGGTCGATGCCCAGGTCCGCGTAGGCGCGCAGCTTCTTGCGGCACGTTTCGGGGCTGCCGACGATCAGGGAGTCCTGTTCGTTCAGCGCTTCGAAGATCTCCTCCGGGGCCACGTCGTCGCCTTGCAGGACTCGGCCGATGACCAGCTGGGCGCGGTTCGGGCCGGTGGAGGTCGAGGCTTCCTCGCGGAGGAACTCGCCGGTCAGGCCGCCGCCGGACGGGTCGTTCATCAGTTCCTCTTGGCGTCGGACGGTCTCGACGAAGGCGTCCGCGGCCTCGAAGAAGGTCAGGGCCTTGACCGTGTACCAGGCCGCCGCCGCGACGGCGCCGTTGCGGATCGCCTTCTCGTCGGTCTCGGCGCAGTGCACGAACGTGAAGAACGCGACCTGGTTGTTGACGTACGAGCCGACCGGGGACGTGCAGGCGTCCGCCGCGGCGCGGTAGAGGGCGATCATGCGGCGCACGCGTTCGACGGACTCCCAGATGGTCGTCCCCAGGACACCGACGCCTCGGCGCCCCGCCTCCTCGAACGACGCCGGGCTCGCCGCGGCCTGCCAGAGCGGCGGGTGGGGTTTCTGGAGCGGCTTGGGCACGATCGGCACGTCGTGGATCTCGAAGTCCTCGCTGGAGTGCGAGAAGCGCTCCGACGTCCACATCCGCGGGATCATCTCGAACGCCTGCTGGGTCTGCCTGCGCGCGTCCGCCGGGTCGATGCCGAACAGCCGCCACTCCGGCGCCGTCGACCTGGTCAGGCCTAACTCCAGCCTGCCGCCGCTGAGGTGGTCCAGCACGGCGGCACGCTCGGCTACCCGGATCGGGTGGTTGAACGCCGCCGGCGCGAGGACCGCGGAGTGGCCGAGCCGGATGCGGGACGTCTGCTGCGAGATCGCCGCCAGCATCAGCTCGGGCGCGGACGACAGGCTGAACTCGTCCGCACCGTGGTGCTCGACCTGCCACCAGCAGCCGTAGCCGAGCGAATCGGCCAGCCGCGCCTGCTCCAACGCCTCCGTGATGCGCGCGTTCTGGTGCCCCTCCTGCCACGGGCGCGGGTCCTGGACCTCGTTGAAGACGTCGACCTTCATCCGCCCCGCTCCTCCCCGGTGGATTCGCCGAAACGTAGCCCTCCGGCGGGCCGGCTGACATGAGCCATTCGGTTGACCGAGACGGTTGATCGCAACCGGGCGATCACCGCCGGGCGGTCACTGCCGGACGATCGGCACGACCTGCCCGATGAGCAGGCGCAACGCCTCCCGGTCCACCGTGGCCGGGTCCTCGGCCAGCCAGTCGCCGATCTCCTCGACGAACTGCGCGGGCGTCATCGGCGGCACGACGGCGTCCGCCGGTTGTTCGGTGGTCACCTCACCGGCGCGGCTCGGGTACACCAGCAGCGCGGTCCGGATGTCCAGCCAGGGCAGCAGTTTCCGGTACACCGCGAGGCTGCGCGGCATCCGCATACCGCCGCCCCGGAACGGGTGGCCGTTGCGCCACACGGTTCCGTCGTCCTCGGCCTCGTAGTGCCCCGGCAGCCACGACTTCGACTCGATCAGCACCAGCCGCCGCCCGCACAGCACGGCGTGGTCGACGTCGGCGAACACCGAACCCGGCCAGGCCAGCCCGTGGAAGATCCGCACGCCGGGCAGTCGGGTCAGGTACTGGCTGAGCAGGTCGGCGGTGAGCCGTTCGCAGACCCGGTCGTCGGTGGTCCCGTGCACCACGCCGGTGTCGTGGTCCTGTGTGAACGACCGGTCGGTCCGGATCGCCGAGAGGTACCGCCGCACCAACCGGAACGCCACGGCCGCCGCGGCGGCGATGAGAAGCAGCCACACGCCCAACGCGAGCGGCGAGAAGTCCAACACGACCACGGGCAGCAGGAGGAAGAACCAGCCGCACATGGCGGCCAACGCGGGCGCGTGGCCGGGACCGACGGCCGGCACGTACCGGACCCGCTGCGCCACGTCGACCAGGTGCCACCACGCGAGGCCCCCGAGATCGACCGCGGGCTTCGGAGGTACGAAGTCGGGATCTTCGCCGAAGTTGCGCAACCGACCGGTCCTGCCGGAGCGCGGCGGACGGGTCGGCGACGTCGGACGTGCACCCGGTCGGGTGAACCCCCACCCCCGGTCGTAATCACGTCTTCGGGAGGGGTCACGCAGGGTGTCATATGCCTCTTGCAGCATGCGGAAGGTGCCCGAGGACCCACCCGCGTCGGGGTGCATGACCTTCGCCAGGGAGCGGTAAGCGGATTTGATCTCCGCCTCGGACGCGTCGCGACCGACCCCGAGGAGTTCGTAGTAGTCGACCCCGCGCACGCGGCAGACCTTAGCGGCACTGTCGACGGGCCCGTGGTCATGGTTAGTGTTGGGGCAAGAGCCCGGTAGCGCAGTGGTTGTCGCGCCCCCTGCACGGGGGGAGGACGCCGGTTCGAATCCGGCCCGGCTCGGGACCATGTAGCGCAGTGGTTGACGCGCCCTCCTGCGTGGGGGGAGTACGCCGGTTCGAGTCCGGCCTGGTCCGCTCGGCGTGTCCGCAGCGCATGTGTCCGCGGCGGCACGTGTCTGCGGCGCGTGCTGTGGCATGGGATCGCTGGAGCGGTTGCGGGAGCTGTGCCCGGGGGTCGCGGAGGTCGTCCGGGACGCCTACTGCCAGGTCGCACCGGAACGACTCGTCGCACTGCTGGAGTAACCCGAGTTGCCGGGGTCCACCGGCAGGCGCAGGCTTCGCCCATGGCGACTTGCGACGTCTGCGGCAACGACTACTGGATGGCCTTCGAGGTCCGCACGGTCGGCGGTGGTGTGTACACGTTCGACAGCTTCGAGTGCGCGATCCAACGCCTGGCCCCGCGCTGCGAGCACTGCGACTGCCGCATCCTCGGCCACGGCGTCGAGGTGCAGGGCCGGTTCTTCTGCTGCGCGCACTGCGCGCGCAGCGCGGACAGCCTCGGGGCGGAGATCAGGGACACCGTCGGCTCGCACCCGGGTTGAACCGCAGCCCGGCGTCAACCGCGGTTCAGCGTCAACCGCAGTTCAGCACCAGGCGACCGTTGACGAACCTCGGCTGGAGGTCGCCGCGCGCGTCCACGCTCTTGATGCCGTGCGGCAGGACCTCTTCGATCGCGCTGAACGCGATGATGTCCGACACGCCGTAGCGACCGCGCAGCGTGCGCTGGCCGGGGAACCGCAGGGCCCGGCCCTCACGCCGGTCGCGGTGGGCCAACGCCGCGCACAGCGCGCCGCGGGTGAGCGATTCGGGTCCGGCGAGCCGTTGCAGGGAGCCGTTGTGCACGGCCACGCCGTAGCCGCGTTCGAGCAGCGTCGACACGGTGTTCTCCGACGGCTCGTCGGTGAGCCGGAACGACAGCGCGTGCCCGCCTTCCACGTCGTGCACGCACACGACCTGGGCGTGGAAGAGCAGCGTCTCGTAGAGCGACACCGCGACGGTGTCGGCGGTCACAGGATCCTCATGACCGGCGTTCAGGCCGAGCCAGGTGGTCATCAGGCCGCCTCGACAACGTTGTCGTGCGTGTGGTGTGGCACGAAGTCCTCCTCGACGCGGGGGTCTGCGCGGGACGGGATTTCGTGGAGGCTAGTCCGATCGGGTGATGGGGTGGTAGCCGCCGAATGGCCGTCATCTGAAATCTAGATCGGTAGCAGGTCGAAAGTTTCGAGGAACGGCAGCGCGCCGGCGTGCTGGAGCGCGGCGGCGGACAGCCAGACGCTCAGGATCGTGATCAGCGGGCCGACGACCGCCATCTCGACCTTGCCGCCGGTCTTCATCCGCATGATCTTCGGCGGCGCGACGGGGAACCACGTCTTGCCCATCAGCGGGATCGGCCACAGGATCGGACAGCCCTGTTCGGTGATCGCGTCGCCCAGGTAGTGGGCCACGCAGCCGACGCCGACCGCCACACCGCACGCCGCCGCGCTGGCCGGTGTCTGTGCCGTCCAGGCCACGCAGGCGACGGTGATGGCGGCCGAGACGCCGGTGATCAGCAGGGCGTCCTTCTGCGGGCACCAGTCGTTCATGATCCCGCGCACGGCCAGGCCCGCGAACACGAACATCAGCACCGGCAGCGCCCACTTCTGCGACTGCTGGACCACGGCCGTGGTGCCGAGGGCGGCGGCCAGCGCGAACGCCAGCGTGTGCGTGAGCCCGCGGTGGCCGCCGTCCCGGTTCGAGTCCTTCCGGGTGCGGGTGGTGCGGTAGACGAACGAGCTGATCGTGTTGATCAGGGCGGACGCGCCCGCGCTGACCGGCCCGAACGTGCGCGAGATCGTGGACGACGGGTGGTCCAGGTCCGGCAGCAGGGCGGCGCCGGTGGCGAGCACCGCGCCGACCGCCCAGCTCTGCGGGCTGAGCTGGCCGATGGGGTGGCTCTCGGCTATCGCGGTCACCGCGGCCCAGGCCAGCAGACCGCTCATGGCGTGGGTCGGACCCGTCGACAACGCTGCCCCCTCGATCACTCGTCCGGGTGTGAGGTTAGCCGGACCGACGCGGGTGGCGGTGGCAACCCGCGAACGCGTGTTCGAGTGTCGCCGTGGGGTCCTCCCCGTGCGGCGGGCCGGCGGCACGGCTGGTTGTATTGGGCGGGAGAACACATGTGCCACCCCGTCCGCGGCGTCCTGCCGGTGTGACGCCGTTCCCTTTTTCAGCCGAGGTGGACGCAAGCAACCCGACATAGCAGTACGCTTGTCTTGCTTGCATTGTCGCGAGAGGAGCGCCCTGAGTATGGGCAAGATCAAGGTTCAGGGGACAGTCGTCGAACTCGACGGCGACGAGATGACCCGGATCATCTGGCAGTTCATCAAGGACAAGCTGATCCACCCGTACCTGGACGTCAACCTCGAGTACTACGACCTGGGCATCGAGCACCGGGACGCGACCGACGACCAGGTCACGATCGACTCCGCGCACGCCATCAAGAAGCACGGCGTCGGCGTGAAGTGCGCCACCATCACGCCGGACGAGGCGCGGGTCGAGGAATTCGGCTTGAAGAGGATGTGGGTCTCGCCGAACGGCACGATCCGCAACATCCTCGGCGGCGTGGTGTTCCGCGAGCCGATCATCATCTCGAACATCCCGCGGCTGGTGCCGGGCTGGACGAAGCCGATCATCATCGGCCGTCACGCCCACGGCGACCAGTACAAGGCGACCAACTTCAAGGTCCCCGGCGCGGGTCAGCTGACCATCACGTTCACGCCCGAGGACGGCTCCGAGCCGATCAAGCACGTGGTCGCCAACTACGGCGCCGACGGCGGCGTGGCGATGGGCATGTACAACTTCAACAAGTCCATCGAGGACTTCGCGCGCGCCTCGTTCTCCTACGGGTTGCAGCGCAACTACCCGGTGTACATGTCGACCAAGAACACCATCCTCAAGGCGTACGACGGTGCGTTCAAGGACATCTTCCAGAAGGTGTTCGAGGAGGAGTTCAAGGCGCAGTTCGAGGCGGCGGGCCTCACCTACGAGCACCGCCTGATCGACGACATGGTGGCCGCCGCGATGAAGTGGGAGGGCGGCTACGTCTGGGCGTGCAAGAACTACGACGGTGACGTGCAGTCCGACACGGTCGCGCAGGGCTTCGGCTCGCTGGGCCTGATGACGTCGGTGCTGATGACGCCGGACGGCAAGACCGTCGAGGCCGAGGCCGCGCACGGCACCGTCACCCGGCACTACCGCCAGCACCAGGCGGGCAAGCCGACGTCCACCAACCCGATCGCGTCGATCTTCGCGTGGACGGGTGGCCTGAAGCACCGCGGCAAGCTGGACGGCACGCCGGAGGTGACGGGCTTCGCGGAGACGCTGGAGCAGGTCATCGTCGAGACCGTCGAGAGCGGCCGGATGACCAAGGACCTGGCCGTGCTCGTCGGCCCGGACCAGGACTGGCTGACCACCGAGGACTTCCTCGGCACGCTGGACGAGAACCTCCAGAAGAAGATGGCCGGCTGAGGCCCGCTCTTCCGAGGTTGATCAGGGGACCGCTTCCGGGCGGTCCCCTGATCCGTTTCCAGGGTCGTTCGGGGTCCGGTCGGGTCTGGTCGGGTCCGTCTGGGTAGCGGGCTCACCCGTTCGGTTTCCCTGCGGAGTGGATTGTGGTCCGGGCCGGTGTGCGACGGCGCCGGGCGCGCTATATCTGCACTTCAGAAGAGGTGCCGGGGAGGCGTGATGTTCGGGATTCCTACGCGCGGCCTGGTTGTCGTCGGGGTGCTGGCGGCGGCCGGGTTCATGTACGTCACCAACGAGGCGAAGAAGTTGGGGGTGGAGGAGATGGCCGCCCGCGACTGCAGGGTGACGGTGATCGCCGACATCCTGAACGTGCGGTCCGGGCCCGCCGACACCCAGCCGATCGTGGCGACCATGCGCCGCGACGCGGTGGTGGAGGCCGAGCGGCGGGTCGAGAACGGGTTCCGGTTGCTCTCCGACGGGCGGTGGGTGAAGGACGAGTTCGTGACGCCCACGTCGGACAGCAACTGCACGTGATGTGATTGGTGGATGTTCTTCCTGTGGCGGTCGTTCCGCCGTGACGTGGTGACGTGCGCGTGCGAGCCGGAGTGGCCGGGGCTGCGCTCTTCGGTGGACGGGCACGAGGTGGCCGGGGTGCCGTCGCCGGAAGGCAGCAGCCCGTTGGTGCTCATGCTGCGGCTGGACGCGTCCTGCACCGGGTGCGGCGCGGATTACCCGTACGGCTGGGCGGTCGCCGAGCGCCGATAGGCTGCGCCGGTGCTGACTGTCTCGACGATCAACGTCAACGGGCTGCGTGCGGCCGCCAAGAAGGGCTACCTGGAGTGGCTCGCCGCCACGTCCGCCGACGTCGTGTGCCTGCAGGAGGTGCGGGCCGAGCCGGGGCAGTTGTCCGACGAGGTGCGGTCGCCCGAGGGGTGGCACGTGGCGCACGCGTACTCCGAGGTGAAGGGGCGCAACGGGGTCGCGGTGCTGACGCGGGTCGCGCCGGAGGCCGTCCGGATCGGGTTCGGGGTGGCCGAGTTCGAGCACTCCGGTCGGTACGTCGAGGTCGAGTTGGCGGACGTCGTGGTGGCGTCGCTCTACCTGCCCAGCGGTGACGTCGGCACGCCACGGCAGGACGAGAAGGACCGGTTCATGGCCGCGTTCCTGCCGTACCTGGTGGAACTGCGCGACAAGGCCGCCGCCGACGGGCGTGAGGTGCTGGTGTGCGGTGACTGGAACATCGCGCACCGGCCCGAGGACCTGAAGGCGTGGAAGACGAACCAGAAGTCGTCCGGGTTCCTGCCCGAGGAGCGGGCGTGGATGGACCGGGTGTTCGGTGAGGCGCGGTACGTCGATGTCGTGCGGTCGCTGCACCCCGACGTGACCGGGCCGTACACGTGGTGGTCGTACCGGGGCAAGGCGTTCGACAACGACTCCGGCTGGCGGATCGACCTCCACGTGGCGACCGGGGGTCTGGCCCAGACCGCGAAGACCGCCGTGGTCGAGCGCGCCGCCACGTACGGCGAGCGCTGGTCGGACCACGCGCCGGTGACCGTGGTCTACGGGGACTGAAAGCGACTGAAAAGCCTTACCCGTCAACGGAACCGATCAACACGACGATCGACTTCGCTCGTTCGGCCGCACTTCACCCCGAGTTCGTGACCTGCTCCGCGGTTCGTGAGAACTTTTCACCAACCGAGACACGGGGAGCGGTCGATGGGGATCAGCCGGCGGCGTTTCTTCCAGGCGGCGGGTGCGGCGGGCGCCGTGTTGGTGTGGGGTGGGCCCGCTTGGGCGGCCACCACCGGCACCACCTTGGACACCGCGGCGACAGCGGCGGGCACCGCGGGGTACCGGAGGCTTCAGGCGGGGCCCGGGTGGCCGGTGGTGGTGCGGTCGGATCTGGCCACGCCCGGTGCGGGGCGGGCTGATCGGCGCACGTCGCTGGCCTGCTTCGTCCAGTTCACCGACATGCACATGGTCGACACGCAGAGCCCGGCCCGCTTCGAGTACACGCACCCGTTGCTGGGCGCCGGAGCGTTCCGGGCGCACGAGACGCTGGCCCAGCACACGTCCACCGCGCTCGTGCAGAAGATGAACGACATCCGCACCGGGCCGTTCACCGGCCGTCCGATCGACTTCATGATGACCACGGGCGACAACACCGACAACCACGAACTGGTCGAGCTGGACTGGTTCCTCACCGTCCTCAACGGCGGCCGGATCACCGCCAACACCGGCGACCCGAGCCGGTACGAAGGCGTGCAGGACTCCGGCGTCAAGGCCTACTGGAACCCGCACTCCACCCTGCCGGACGACTACAAGGCCAAGGGCTTCCCGCAGGTCCCCGGCCTGCTCGACGCCGCGATCCGCCCGTTCGGCAGCCCCGGCCTGCGCATCCCCTGGTACTGCACCTTCGGCAACCACGACGACAGCGTGGTCGGCTCGCTGCCCGACGGCATCCCGTTGGTCGACGACCTCTACACCTCGAACCGCAAGATCTTCGGCTTCAGTGAAGCCGACGCGGCGCAGCGCGTCGCCCGCGCCATGACGGACCCGGCCCACGTGCTGGACGCGGCCACGGTGATCAGCCAGGGCGGGCTGGTCCGCACGGTCACCCCGGACGCCCGCCGCCGGCCGTTCAGCACGGCCGAGTTCGTCCAGGCCCACCTCGACCCGCGCCACACCGGACCCGGCCCGCACGGCCACGGCTTCACCCCGGACAACGCCGACGGCGTCGACGTCTTCTACACCTTCCGCATCGCACCCGGCGTCACCGGCGTCAGCCTCGACACCACGACCACCGCGGGCTTCGCCGACGGCTCGATCGGCCTGCACCAGTACCTCTGGCTGGAACGGACGCTGAAGCGCAGCAGCTCCCGCTACTACGACGTGTTCGGCCTCCAGCACCGCCAGGACGTCACCGACGAGCTGTTCATCCTGTTCAGCCACCACACCAGCTGGACCATGGGCAACGTCCTCCCGGACCGCCGCCGCCCGCTCGACCCGCGCCTGGACGGCGACGCGCTGGTCACCCTCCTCGGCCGGTTCCCGAACGTGGTGGCCTGGGTCAACGGCCACACCCACCAGAACCGGATCGTCGCGCACGGCACGGGCGACCGGGCGTTCTGGGAGATCAACACCGCCGCGCACGTCGACCACCCGCAGCACGCCCGGATCATCGAGCTGGCCGACAACGGCGACGGCACGTTGTCCCTGTTCACGACCCTGGTCGAGGGTGACGCGCCCTACCAGGCCGACTACGACGACTTCTCGCCGCGCGGCCTCGCCGCACTGGCCCGCGAGTTCGCGTTCAACGACCCGCACGCCGACCCGAACGCGGTCGGCGCGGTGACCGACCGCAACACCGAACTCCTCGTCGCGGGGAGGGCGCCGGTCCGCTGAAGCGGCGGCGGTGAGCCGGAAAGCCCGCAGTGCTCGAAATCACTTCCGGCGTGATCAGGAATTTTCGGCACATAGGGTCGTTGTCGTGGCCGTGGACATCTCGATCACCCCGCCCGAACCGACGCCGAGCCCGTCGGCGATGCGACGCGCGTTGCGCCGTGCCGCAGACGGCGCCGTGCTGGACGTCACCGAAGCCGCCGTGCTGCTGCACGCGCGCGGTGACGACCTGGACGCGCTGCTGGAGGCCGCGGGCCGGGTGCGTGACGCCCACCTGCTGGCGGAGGGGCGGCCGGGCGTCGTCACCTACAGCCGCAACGCGTTCATCCCGCTGACCCGCCTGTGCCGGGACCGCTGTCACTACTGCACGTTCGCGACCGTCCCGCACAAGCTGCCCGCCGCGTTCCTGGAGCGGGACGAGGTGCTGGACATCGCCCGCCAGGCCGCCGCCCAGGGCTGCAAGGAAGCCCTCTTCACGCTGGGCGACCGGCCCGAGGAGCGGTGGCCGCAGGCGCGCGAGTGGCTGGAGGCGCGCGGCTACTCCTCGACGCTCGACTACGTGCGGGCCAGTGCGATCGCCGTGCTGGAGGAGACCGGCCTGCTGCCGCACCTCAACCCCGGCGTGCTGAGCTGGGAGGAGTTGCAGCGGCTGCGGCCGGTCGCGGCCAGCATGGGGATGATGCTGGAGACCACGGCCGAGCGGCTGTGGTCGGAGAAGGGCGGCGCGCACTACGGCAGCCCGGACAAGGAGCCCGCGGTCCGGCTGCGGGTGCTCACCGACGCGGGCCGGGTGAACGTGCCGTTCACCACCGGGATCCTGATCGGCATCGGCGAGACGATCACCGAACGCGCCGAGTCGCTGCTGGCCATGCGCGGTGTCGCCCGCCAGTACGGGCACATCCAGGAAGTGATCATCCAGAACTTCCGGGCCAAGCCGGACACCGCGATGCGCGGTATGCCGGACGCCGACCTGCACGAACTGGCCGCCACGATCGCGGTGGCGCGGCTGGTCATGCCGTCGTCCACGAGCGTGCAGGCGCCGCCGAACCTGGTCGGCGGCGAGTTCGGCCTGATGCTGCGCGCGGGCATCGACGACTGGGGCGGCGTGTCGCCGGTGACGCCGGACCACGTCAACCCCGAACGCCCGTGGCCGCAGGTGGACGCGTTGGCCGAGCACACCCGGGAAGCCGGGTTCGACCTGCGAGAACGCCTCGCCGTCTACCCGCGGTACGTGACCGCGACCGCCGGGCAGTGGATCGACACCCGGCTGACCGCGCACGTCTCCGCGTTGGCGCGGGAGGACGGGCTGGCCGAGCCGGACGCCCCGGTCGTCGGCCGCGAGTGGCAGGAGCCGGACGGCGGGCTCGACACCTACGGCCGGGCCGACCTGAACACCGCCATCGACACCGAGGGGCGCACCGAGGACCGTCGTAGCGACTTCGACAGCGTCTACGGCGACTGGGCGTCGTTGAGCGTGCCGAAGGCCGTCGAGAGGCTGCCCGAGGACGCGGCACGCGCGCTCAAGCTCGCCGCGTCGGACCCGGCCAAGCTCCTGGACGACACGGACGCCGCCATGGCGCTGCTCACGGCCGACGGCGCGGCCCTGGAGACCATGACCAGGCTCGCCGACGAACTGCGCGCCGAGGTGGTCGGCGACGACGTCACCTACGTGGTCAACCGCAACATCAACTTCTCCAACGTCTGCTACGTCGGCTGCCGCTTCTGCGCGTTCGCCCAGCGTGAGCGGGACGCGGACGCGTTCCGGCTGTCCGTGGCGGAGGTCGCCGACCGCGCCCAGGAGGCGTGGGACGCGGGCGCCACCGAGATCTGCATGCAGGGCGGTATCGACCCGAAGCTGCCGGTCACCTACTACGCGGACGTCGTGCGCGGGATCAAGACCAGGGTCCCCGGCATGCACGTCCACGCGTTCAGCCCGATGGAGATCGTCAGCGGGGCGGCCAAGGCGGGCGTGAGCGTGCGCGAGTGGCTGACCGAGCTGCGCGACGCCGGCCTGGACACCATCCCCGGCACCGCCGCCGAGATCCTCGACGACGACGTGCGCTGGGTGCTGACCAAGGGCAAGCTGCCCACCGCGACCTGGCTGGACGTGGTCGGCACCGCGCACGAGCTGGGCATTCGCTCGTCGTCCACGATGATGTACGGCCACGTCGACCACCCCGGCCACTGGCTGGGGCACTTCCGGACGCTGGCGGCCCTCCAGGACCGCACGGGCGGCCTCACCGAGTTCGTCGGCCTGCCGTTCGTGCACCGCAACGCGCCGATCTACCTGGCGGGCGTGGCCCGTCCCGGCCCGACGCGGCGCGACAACCGGGCCGTGCACGCGTTCGCCCGGCTCGCCCTGCACGGGCGGGTCGACAACATCCAGTGCTCGTGGGTCAAGCTCGGCGACGAGGGCACCGCCGAGGTGCTGCGCGGCGGCGCCAACGACCTGGGCGGAACGCTCATGGAGGAGACCATCAGCCGCATGGCGGGCTCCGAACACGGCTCCGCGCGCACCACCGAGGAGCTGCACGCGACGGCGGCCCTGGCCGGTCGGCCGGCGAGGCAGCGCACTACGACGTATGGGCGAGTGGACGTCGTCAGCTGACCCCCTGGACTCGGGGGTGTGATCGTCAGTCGTTACTCTGCCGCCGGTCGCGTTTACCTGAACTGAACACCCCAGCCCCACAGCTTCGGTAGGTTCGCGGCCGTCCGTCAACAAGGTTCACTCCTTCGTGGGTGACACGGTGTTGGTGAGGAGGCTGGGCAGTTGCGCGGTCGCGGTGTGGTCCTGGGTCTGGTCCTGGGCGCGGCGTCATCCCTGGTCGTCGAAGGTGTCGCGGTGGCAGCAGCCGACAGCTCGGTGGCGGCTCCGGTCTCGCTCGAGGCGCCGGTCGGCATCGCCGCGGTGGCCTTCGGCGTGGTCGGTCTGGTGGCCGGCCTGGTCCGCCGCCACAGGGCAGCGGTGGTGCGGGCGGCGGCCGACGAGCCTGCCCTCGGCGGAGCCGAAAATCGGACGACAGCCGGCGGAGGCGACGATCAGATCGCCGTCGGCGGAGCCGACAATCGGACGACAGTCGGCGGAGTCGACAGCCGGACGACAGTCGGCGGAGTCGACAGCCGGACGACAGTCGGCGGAGTCGACAGCCGGACGACAGTCGGCGGAGTCGACAGCCGGACGGCCGTCGCCGCAGGCGACAATCAGGCAGAGGTGCGGCCCGCTACCACCGGGGTCTGATCCGCCTGGGAGAATCACCCGCGTGGTCGTCGAAAACTCCGCTGAGAACGCCGTGGGCGCGTCCGTTGGACAGCCCGCCGAGAACGCGGCTCCGGTGAGCCGTCCCCGCGTGTTGTCCGGCATCCAGCCGACCGCGGGTTCGTTCCACCTCGGCAACTACCTCGGCGCGATCCGCCAGTGGGTGGCGTTGCAGGAGACGCACGACGCGTTCTACTGCGTCGTGGACCTGCACGCGATCACCGTCGAGCAGGACCCGAAGGTGCTGCGGCAGAACACCCGGGTGTCCGCCGCGCAGCTCCTCGCACTGGGCATCGACCCGGACCGCGCGTCGCTGTTCGTGCAGTCGCACGTGCCCGAGCACGCCCAGCTCGCCTGGGTCATGCAGTGCCTGACCGGGTTCGGCGAGGCGAGCCGGATGACCCAGTTCAAGGACAAGTCCGCGCGGCAGGAGGCCTCCGTCGGCGTGGGCCTGTTCACCTACCCGATCCTGCAGGCCGCGGACATCCTGCTGTACCAGGCGCACCACGTGCCGGTCGGCGAGGACCAGCGCCAGCACCTGGAGCTGACCCGCGACCTGGCGCAGCGGTTCAACACCCGGTACGGCAAGACGTTCCGGCTGCCCGAGCCGTACATCGTCAAGGACACCGCCAAGATCTACGACCTCCAGGACCCGACGTCGAAGATGTCGAAGTCGGTGCCCGCGGGCGTGGTGGAGCTGTTGGAGGACCCGAAGCGGTCGGCCAAGAAGATCCGGTCGGCGGTCACGGACACCGGGCGCGAGATCGTGTACGACCCGGCGGCGAAGGCCGGCGTGAGCAACCTGCTGGTGATCTACTCGGCGTTGACGGGCCGGTCGGTCGAGTCGCTGGTCGCCGACTACGACGGCAAGGGCTACGGGGACCTGAAGAAGGACCTCGGCGAGGTGTTCACCGAGTTCGTCACGCCGGTGCGGGCGCGGGTGGCCGAGTACCTGGACGACACCGCCGAGCTGGACAAGGTGCTGGCGCGCGGTGCGGAGCGGGCGCGTTCGGTGGCGTCGAAGACGCTGGCCAGGGTGTACGACCGGATCGGCTTCCTGTCGACTGGCGAGTGATCACTTGACGGACTAGCTTTTCCGTGTGGCGGAAAAGGCTCGGGCGCAAGGCTCTGGGGCGCGGGATGCTGGTGCGGGGTCGAAGCTCGACCGGATGCGTCGGGAACGGCCGTGGCTCGACCACCTGTTCCGCGCCGCCCAGCGGTACAGCGAGCAGTACGGGGCGCACTACGCGGCGGCCGTGACGTACTTCAGCGTGCTGTCGCTGGTGCCGATGCTGATGATCGGCTTCGCCATCGCCGGTTTCGTGCTGTCCTCGCAGCCGGGGATGCTGGACGAGCTGAAGGCGGGCATCACCGAGGCGGTGCCCGGCACGCTCGGCAGCACCATCAACGAGGTGGTGGAGCAGGCGATCGCGTCCAAGGGCACGGTGGGTGTGCTCGGTCTGCTGACCGCCGCCTACTCCGGTCTCGGCTGGATGAGCAACCTGCGTGACGCGTTGACCGCGCAGTGGGGCCACGCGAAGGCCGACCTGCCGTTCCTGAAGACGGCGCTGAAGGACCTGCTGGCGCTCATCAGCCTCGGTGTGGCCCTGGTGGTGTCGTTCGGCCTCACGGCGGTCGGCAGCGGGTTCGCCGAGCTGGTGCTGCGGTGGATGGGCCTGGACGGCGTGGGGTGGGCCGAGGCGATGCTGAAGGTCGGCACGATCGTGCTGGCCCTGGTCGCGAACTGGCTGGTGTTCCTGTGGGTGCTGGCGAAGCTGCCGCGCGAGCCCGTGGGGTGGCGCAGCGCGATCAAGGGCGCGGCGGCGGCGGCGATCGGGTTCGAGACCCTCAAGCAGGTCGCGACGATCTACCTGAGCACGGTCACGACGTCACCGGCCGGCGCGGCGTTCGGGCCGATCATCGGTGTGCTGGTGTTCGCGAACCTGGTGGCCCAGTTCCTGCTGTTCATCACCGCCTGGACGGCCACGGCGCGGGAGAACCTGCGGAAGGACCCGCCGCCGCCACCACCGCCCGCCGTGATCCGGCCCGTGGTGGAGGTGCGGTCGGGCCCCAGCACCCGCACCGCCGCCGGGCTGGTCGGTGCGGGGCTGCTGCTGGGGTCGTTGTTCCGGCGGCGTTGACAGCGGGCTCTTACGTCCAGAAGACCGCGACGCCGGTGTTGAGGACCACCAGGCCCGCGAGCGCCGGGGTGAGCCACGTGGCGGGCTTCGGCTTGCTCAGGTTCACCGCGACCAGACCCGCGATCACGACGACGACCAGCAGTTTCACGCCGATCTTGAGGTGGTTGTAGTCCTGGTCGGTCAACGGTGCCAAACCGACCAGGGCCACGCCGGTCAACAGCTGGAGCGCGCTGCCGTGCAGCCAACCCTTGTTCAGCGGGGCGTCCGCCCCGGCCCGGCGCTGGACGAAGAACATCGCGACGAGCATGCCCATGCCCAGCAGGTGCAGGAACACCAGCAGTAGGCGCACGAACTCCACGGCGGAGCCTCCAGGTGTGGTGGGGTTGTTGCTGGGTTATTTGCTTCGGGTGCTTCGGGTGCTTCGGGTGGCGCGCAGGCCGCGCACGCCCAACACGCCGATGACCGTGCCGAATGTGAGCGACGCGACAACGAGCAGCAGGTGAACGGTGAAGAACGCGGTCGGGCCGCTGTCCCACGAACGGGTGTCCTTCCAGATGTTGCGCAGGAAGGTCGGCCAGATCACCCAGGACCACACCCCGAAGGCAAGCAGGAACACGGACATGCCGCGGGAGAGCTTCACCTGAGCAGTATCGGACGTGGCGGGTGCAGGTCACTCATCCGGGGTGGATAGCCTGGGCGGGTGCGTTCCTCCGCGTTCCGACGGCCCGTTGCCCTGGTCCTGGCTGCCTGCGCGCTGATGGCCACCGCGGTCTTCGCGGCCGCGCCGGTCGCGGTGGCCCAGCCGGCTTGCGAGAACAAGGTGTCACCGCCACCCGCGGTCGACACATCCGAACAGGTGGCACCGGGTGAGAAGCCACCTCCACCGATCGAGGTCCCGGAAAACCCGGTCGGTGGACAGAGGCTCGGCGAGTGCGGCCTCGTGCTGCCGCCGAACGCGCCGGTGCCGCCGGACGGCATCACCGCCAAGAGCTGGCTCCTGGCGGACATGAACAGCGGCGCCGTGCTGGCGGCGCTCGACCCGCACGGTCGGCAGCGGCCCGCCTCGGTGATCAAGGTGCTGCTCGCGACGGTGGTGGCCAAGGAGCTGGCCCCGAACGCGACGGTGGCGGCCACGCCCGAGGACATCGCGCAGGAGTGCACCTGCATCGGGCTGCGCAACGGCGCCCAGTACACCGTCGAGCAGCTGCTCCAGGCGCTGGTGATGGCGTCGGGCAACGACGTGGCGCACGCGCTGGCCCGTCGGCTGGGCGGGGTGCCGTCGGCGATCCGCAAGATGAACGCGCTGGCCGCCGAGCTGGGCGCGTCGGACACGCGGGCGGTGACGCCGTCCGGGCTGGACGCGCCGGGCACGTCGACGTCGGCCTACGACGTGGCGTTGATCTTCCGCGAGGCGATGAAGTACCCGGACTTCGTCAAGGCCGTGATGACGCAGCGCATCGACTTCCCGAGGGCCGACGGCAACGGGACCATCCCGATCGTCAACGACAACCGGCTGCTGACCACGTACCAGGGTGCGCTGGGCGGTAAGTCCGGTTTCACCGACGACGCCCAGAACACCTACGTCGGCGCGGCGGAGCGGAACGGGAAGAAGCTGGTCGTGGTGTTGCTGCGGGGGCAGCAGCAGCCCCTCCGGATGACCGACCAGGCGGCTCGCCTGCTGGACTACGGGTTCGCCCTGGAGCCGGCGGCGTCCGGCAACCCCGTCGGCCGGTTGGTCGAGGGCGCGCCTCAGGCGAAGAAGAAGACCGTCGAGCCCACCCCGACCAGCGCGGGTGTTGGCGAGGTGGCCAACACGACGCCGGACGGCAGCCAGCCCTCGGCCATGCACACGGCCTTCGGCAACGTGGGCGGCCCGATCACCGCCGTGGCCGGCCTGGGCCTGGTCCTCGCCATGTTCATGTACCTCCGCAACCGCCGAGCCAAGGCCGCCCGAGCAGCCCGAGCAGCCGCCCAAGCCCGTCAGCAAACGCAGGTCTGAGCGTTGAATTCGGGGTACGCGAATGTAGGACTCTCGGCACCTGAACGTAGGACTCTCGCGAGAGTCCTACGTTCGCGTTGCGAGAGTCCTACGTTCGGAACACCTGAATTCAACGTTCAGGACGTGCCAGAGGGCCCCTGAGCGTGGCTCAGGGGCCCTCTGGCGGTGTGGAGACCGGTGGTCAGACGCGCTTGAACAGGAGGGCGCGCTTGACCTCCTGGATGGCCTTCGTGACCTGGATGCCACGCGGGCAGGCGTCGGTGCAGTTGAACGTCGTCCGGCAGCGCCACACGCCGTCGATGTCGTTCAGGATGTCCAGCCGCTCCTCGGCGCCCTCGTCACGGCTGTCGAAGATGAACCGGTGCGCGTTCACGATCGCCGCGGGGCCGAAGTAGGAGCCCTCGGTCCAGTACACCGGGCACGACGTGGTGCACGCCGCGCACAGGATGCACTTCGTGGTGTCGTCGAACCGCTCGCGGTCGGCGATGGACTGCACGCGCTCACGCGTCGGCTCGTTGCCGTACGTGATGAGGTACGGCTTGACCGCCTTGAACGCCTCGAAGAACGGCTCCATGTCGACCAGCAGGTCCTTGTGGACCGGCAGCCCCTTGATGGGCTCGATGGTGATCGTGGTCGGCTTGTCACCGCCCGCCAGCAGGTCCTTCAGCAGCACCTTGCACGCCAGCCGGTTCACGCCGTTGATGCGCATGGCGTCCGAGCCGCAGATGCCGTGCGCGCACGACCGGCGGAACGTCAGGGTCCCGTCGATGTACCACTTCACGTAGTGCAGCAGGTTCAGCACGCGGTCCGACGGGAGGGCCGGGATCTCGAACGAGTCCCAGCGCGGTTCGTCGTCGAACTCCGAGTTGAACCGGCGGATCTTCAGGGTGACGGTGATCGCGCCGTCCGGCACGGGGGGCTGGTTCCCGCGCGAGCCGGTGGACACTTCAGCGGTAGCGGTCATCAGTACTTGCGCTCCATCGGCTGGTACCGGGTGAACGTCACGGGCTTGTAGTCGAGCCGGATGTCGGCCGCCAAGCCGTCGCCCTGCTTGTAGTACATGCTGTGGCGCATGAAGTTCGTGTCGTCGCGGTTCGGGTAGTCCTCGCGCGCGTGACCGCCGCGGGACTCCTTGCGCGCCAGCGCGCCCACGACCAGAACCTCGGCCAGCTCCAACAGGAAGCCCAGCTCGACGGCTTCGAGGAGGTCGGTGTTGAACCGCTTCCCCTTGTCCTGCACGGTGATCCGCTGGTACCGCTCCTTCAACGCCTGCACGTCGTGCAACGCTGTCTTGAGCGTGTCCTCGGTGCGGTACACCGACGCGTTCGCGTCCATCGTGGCCTGCAGCTCGGTGCGGATGTCCGCCACGCGCTCCTGGCCGTGCTCGGACAGCACCAGCGCCACCTGCGCCTCGACCTGCGCGGCCGGGTTCTCCGGCAGCTCCACGTGCTCGTGCGCCAACGCGTACTCGGCGGCGGCGATGCCCGCACGGCGGCCGAACACGTTGATGTCCAACAGCGAGTTGGTGCCGAGGCGGTTCGCGCCGTGCACGGACACGCACGCGCACTCACCGGCGGCGTAGAGGCCGGGCACGACGTTGTCGTTGTCCCGCAACACCTCGCCGTGCACGTTGGTCGGGATGCCACCCATCGCGTAGTGCGCGGTCGGGTAGACCGGCACCGGCTCCTTCACCGGGTCGACCGCGAGGTACGTGCGGGCGAACTCGGTGATGTCCGGGAGCTTGCTCTCCAGCACCTCGGCGCCCAGGTGCGTGCAGTCCAGCAGCACGTAGTCCTTGTTCGGACCGGCGCCGCGGCCTTCCAGCACCTCCAACGCCATGGAGCGGGCCACGATGTCGCGCGGCGCGAGGTCCTTGATGGTGGGTGCGTACCGCTCCATGAACCGCTCGCCGGCGGCGTTGCGGAGGATCGCGCCCTCACCGCGCGCGCCCTCCGTCAGGAGGATCCCCAGGCCCGCGAGACCGGTCGGGTGGAACTGGTAGAACTCCATGTCCTCCAGCGGCAGGCCCTTGCGGAACACGATGCCCATGCCGTCGCCGGTCAGCGTGTGCGCGTTGGACGTGGTCTTGAAGACCTTGCCGAAGCCGCCGGTGGCGAACACCACGGACTTGGCCTGGAACACGTGGATCTCGCCGGTCGCCAGCTCGTAGGCCACCGCGCCGGTGCACACCGGACCGTCGGCGGTCTCGGTCATGCAGATGTCGAGCACGTAGAACTCGTTGAAGAACTCGATGCCGTGCTTGACGCAGTTCTGGTACAGCGTCTGCAGGATCATGTGGCCGGTGCGGTCGGCCGCGTAGCACGCCCGGCGCACGGCCGCCTCGCCGTGGTTGCGGGTGTGGCCGCCGAACCGCCGCTGGTCGATCTTGCCCTCGGGCGTGCGGTTGAACGGCAGGCCCATCTTCTCCAGGTCGAGGACCGCGTCGATGGCCTCCTTCGCCATGATCTCGGCGGCGTCCTGGTCGACCAGGTAGTCACCGCCCTTGATCGTGTCGAAGGTGTGCCACTCCCAGTTGTCCTCTTCCACGTTCGCCAGCGCGGCGCACATGCCGCCCTGCGCGGCGCCCGTGTGGGACCTGGTCGGGTAGAGCTTGGTGAGCACCGCCGTGCGGGCCCGCTGGCCGGACTCGATCGCCGCGCGCATCCCGGCGCCACCCGCGCCGATGATGACGACGTCGTACTTGTGGAACTGCATGGCTCTAGTACTCCCCGCGGCGGGTCAGTCGGTGATGTTCGGGTCGAAGGTGAAGATCACGTACGTGCCGAGGGCGATGATCAGCACCATCGAGCAGTACAGGAGCACCTTGAGCCAGAACCGGGTCGCGTCCTTGCGGGCGTAGTCGTTGATCACGGTGCGCAGGCCGTTGCCGCCGTGGATCTGGGCCAGCCACAGCATGGCCAGGTCCCAGAACTGCCAGAACGGCGAGGCCCACCGGCCCGCGACGAAGCCGAAGTTGATGCGGTGCACGCCGCCGTCGAGGATGTTCATGATGAACAGGTGCCCGAGCACCAGCACGACCAGCGCGACACCCGAGATGCGCATGAACAGCCAGCTGTACAGCTCGAAGTTGTTGCGGCGTGCGGCGGGACGGCGCGGGGTGCGCGGCCTGGCCAGGGTCAGCTCGCTCATGATCAGTGACCCCCGAACAGATCGGACACCGTGCGGACCATCATGAAGTAGGTGCCGGGGATCATGACGAGCACCCAGACACCGAGGATCGCCCACAACATCTGCCGCTGGTAGCGCGGGCCCTTGGCCCAGAAGTCGACCAGCATCACGCGGATGCCGTTGAGCGCGTGGTAGAGGACCGCGCCGACCAGGCCGACCTCGAACAGGTTGACGATCGGGTTCTTGTAGGTCTCGATGACCTTGTCGTACGCGTCCGGGGACACCCGCACCAGCGCGGTGTCCAGGACGTGTGCGAACAGGAAGAAGAACGTCAACACACCGGTGATGCGGTGGGCGACCCAGGACCACATCCCCAGGTCGCCGCGGTAGAGCGTTCCGCCCCCTTTAGAGGTGCCCGCCCGCTCGGGTGCGGTGGTGCCGGCCATGCGCAACGGCCTCCAGCGTCAGTGGTGGACTGGTCTCCGGTACGTGTGTACTCGGACCTTGACCCTCGGATGCTAGACCCGCGCGCGGCACCCGACCCAACGGCCTGACGCCTCTGTGAGCGACGAGACACCGGGTGTGCGCTGGATCGATTCTCCTCACCGTCGTTCCTGGCCCGAAGTGCGGCGCCGATCACTCTTTCGAGTGGTCGACGCCGTCCACTGCGGATCAGCGCGACCGGTAGGTGGCCACGCCGTTGACGATGACGAGGTCGATGTGGATCTCCGGCTGGACCTGCCCGGTGAACGGTGCGAGCCACACCGGCTGGGGTGTGCCGGGGAGGTGGATGACCAGGTTCGCGCCCAACCGGGTCGCGATGAGCCGCCCGGCGAGGTCGCGGGCGTTGCCCGCCCTGGTGTTCTCCGGCGCGTCCTTGAGCGACCAGTTCAGGTTCTCCACCAGCGCCCCGTACAGGTGGCTCTTGCGCATGGGGTGCGTCACGGTGAAGTCCGCGACGTGCTGCGGGATGCCGCCCGCGGTGGTCACCACTTCTTGGCGCAGCGTCGCCGGCGGGATGCCGGTGGCCCGGCCGATGGCCGCGTACAGGCCGCCGATGGCCGGTGGTGGGGCGGTCGGGAGGAGGTCGGTGGTGGTGAACTTCAGGTGCCGGATGGCCTCGCTGACGTGCTCGGGGAGGGCCGGGGTGGGGACGTTCGGCGGTGCGGTGCGAGGGTTGCCGTTCGTGGTCGACGGGGCCGGGTTCGGCGGCGTGACCACGATCTCCGGGGTGCCGTTGGTCGGTGGGGTGTCGTTGGTGGGCGGGGTGCCGTTGGTGGGCGTGGGGGTAGGGGCGGGGGCGGGTGCGGTGGTGTTGTAGGTGTCGATCTGCCGGTCCACCGCGATCTTGGCGTTCCACCACTCCTGCTGACGGGCGTCCGCCTCGCGCCGCTTGGCGTCCAGCTCCACCTCGGCCGCGGTGATGCGGGCGTCCTGGGCGTCGCGGGCGCTGACCAGGCCGTCGTACTGCTTCTGCGCGTCGTTGCGGGCCGTCTGGGCGTCGCGGATGCTCTTCTGCTGGTCGCGGAGGTCGTCCTTGGCCGTCTTGAGGTTCTTGCCCGCGTCCGTCAGGTTGTCGCGCGCCTTGGCCTGGGCGTCCTTCACGCCGTTCAGGTCTTCCAGGGCCTTCGCGGCGGCGTCCTCGGCCTGCTTGTGGTTCTTGACGGCCGTCTCGTGCTGCGTCCGCGCTTTGCCCAGCTCGTCCGTCAGGCCGTCGACCTCGGACTTGATGCCGTCCCGGACCGCGACGGCGTCGGTGATCTCGGCTTGCAGGCCCTGCGCCACGGCCGGGTCCACCGGCGGCGCGCCCTCGGCGGGCGGGGGCGCGGATTGGTGGGCGGCCAGGTTCTGCTCGGCGAGGTCGACGGCCTTGTCCGCCTCGGTCAGGCGGGCGTCGGCGTCGGACAGCCTGCCTTCCAGGTCGGTGACGACATCGGCGCTCTCCGTCACGTCGTGTGCCCGGTCGCCTACCACGCCGTCGGCGTTCTGCGCCTCGATCTCCAGCTCCGCGACCCGGCTGGTCAGGTTCTTGTAGGTCTCCTGCGCCTCGGTCACGCCGTCGGTGGCGGTCTCGACGCCGGTCTCCAGGTCGGGGACCTTGCCGGACTCGGCGACGTCGGCCTCGATCGCGTCGTTCAACGCGATCTGGGCGTCGGTCAGCGCGTTGTCGGTCTTGGCGAGTTCGGCCGCCACCTCGTTGATGGTGTCCTGCGCGTCGTTGCGGGCCTTGTCGACCGCGATCTCCGCGTCCCGCCACGCCTTCGCCGTCGTCTTCACGTCGTTCTGCGCGTCGCTGAGCGCGGCGTCGAACTCGCGGCCGAGCACGGTCTCCGCCTCCGGCGCGGGCATCCGCACCGCGGCCGAGCCGGGCACCGCCAGGTCGACCACGCCGGTCTTGCCGCCGATGGTGGCGACCACCCGGTACTCGACGTCGAACTCGACCAGCCCGGACCGGCCCTGCGGCTTGAGGTTGTTGACCTTGTTGTCGGTCACACCGCCGGACACCGCCTGCGCGTCGTTGGACGCGTGCCGCACCTCGACGCCGCCGGTGCTGAAGTTGACTGTGTCCTTGGGGTCGCCGTGCTGCTTCACGCCCGCGCCGCCGGTCGCGAAGCCCACCGACACGTCGGCGTTCTCGCTGACCTTCGCCTCACCGCTGGTCGTGCTCACGGTGGACTCGGGGTTCTCCAGGTTCACGCCGTCGCTCAGGCCGCCCAACCGGGGGTTGACCAGCTTGGCGTACACCTTCACGTCCGCGTCCTGGCCGAACGTGAGCGCCGCCTCGTGCAGGCCGGGCACCTCCAGGGGGCCGTCCAGCATCCCGGGCAGGCTGGGCTGCAGGTTCTCCGAGCTCAGCGTGGACAGCAGCGTGTTGAGCGGGCCGGTGCCCTTGCCGGTGATGCCCTGGTTGGCGCCCGCGTCGGCCAGCGCCCGGATCGCCGCGGCACGCAGGTCCGCCGCGCCGCGCAGGCTCTCCACCGACGCGGACGCGGGCAGGTCGGACGGGGTGTTCGCCTGCTGCCACGCCAGGGCGGCGGTGGGCGTGCCGAGCTCGGGGCCCCGCTTGATCGCCGCGGCCATGTACGGCTGGTTCGGCGGCGGGCCGCCCGCGACCTTCTGGTTGTCCGCGTGCAGCCGGACGCCCATCTCCTGCGGGCCGCTGGTCGCCGTCGAGACGACCTGGTCGCCCTTCTCCACCACCAGTTCGAACTCGACCGGCACGGTGTACTTCACCGCCGGACCGCCGCCCGCCCGCAGGTGGCCGAACTGCCGCGTGGTCGAGTCGGTGGTCGAACTGCTCTGCGCGTGGTTGAAGTTCGCCGCCGCGATCACGCCGGCCGTGCCGGACACGTTCGGGTTGGCGCTGCCCGGCTGGGCCAGGCCCGGCGCCTTCACGCCGACGCCCCAGCCCTTGCCGCGGCCCTGGCCGTCGGTGACCTTCCGCGCGGCCGCGATGGTGTGCTCCATGTCCACACCGTCGTTGACCACCCGGTCGAACCGGGGGTCGCCGGTGGTCTTCGCGCGCAGCGTGACCTGGAACGTGTCCTTGCCGAACGTGCCCGGCTGGTGCACCAGCAGCGGAACGCCGCTGTCCAGGGCGCTGTCGATCATCGCCTTGACGCTGGTCGGCGAGCTGAAGTCGACCAGCCGCTGGAGGTTGTTCATCGAGTCCTCGAGGACCGAGTCCGGCACCAGCGGGTCGCCGAAGCGCTTGGACGTCTTCTGGTTCACGTCCGCGATCAGGTCGTTCACCACGCCGGACAGGTCCGGCACCTTGTCCACAGTGGACAGCCCGAGCGAGCCGGGCTCGCCGGTCGCCAGCGTCTTCGGCGGGGCCATCCGCGGGAACGCGGGCGGTGGCACGTTCGGCGACACGTTCGGCAGCACGCCGAGCTCACGCGCCACGTCCTCGCTGACCCGCACGAACACCGACTTGGGCAGGTTCACCGTCGCGCCCTCGGCGCGCGGCGTGCCGCCGTGGAGCACGTTGCCCGCCCGGCTCTCGCCGACGATCGTCACGTCCGCGTCCAACTGGATGAGCACGGTCCGCGCGGCGGGCGGCGTCACGAAGTTGCGGTCGACGCTGCCGCTGATCTCCACCGCCTGCGACTTCGAGTCCGCCCACGGGGTGATCTTGCCGGTCACCGCGGCACCACCCGCGCCGCTCGCCGGGGTCGGCTCGCCGGCGGGCGGCGGGGTGGCGTTCGGCTTGACCGGCACGTTGATGCCGCCGGTGACGTCCACCGACCGGCTCACCGACTTGCTCTCGCCCGCCTTGTAGCCGCCGGTGACCGCGTTCTCGGTGCCGGTGTCGTTGGAGATCGAGATCAGCTTGGGGTTGCCGAGCTTCATCGACATGCCGACCGAGCCGGTGCGGTCGGTGATCCGCCGGTCGTACTTGAGGCTCTGCTCCTGCATGCCGGTCTCGACCAGCTTGCGCAGGTTGGCCTTGATGTTCTCCGGGCTGAACATCCGGTCGATCTGGTTGCGCGACTCCGTGCCCGGCACGGTCAGCGCCGAGTCGCCCTTCGCCGCCCGGTTCAGCGCGTCGATCGCCTCGTCGCGCAGCGTCGTGGTGTTCGCCACCGCCTCGACGTGCAGGAACTCCGGCGACTTCTGCTCCGGCCGGGTGGTGAGCAGGTCCTTCACCGCGGGCGCGTCGGTCAGCCTGGTGACCACCGGGTCGCCCGGCTTGAAGCCCGCCGGGTCGGACTTCATCGCCGAGCTGTCCGACACCCACACGTTCACCTTGCCGTTGATCTGCGGCAGGACCTGCGGGTTGTCGCGGGCGTTCGGGTCGAGCGACCGGGTGAGGTCGACCGTGCGGGCGACCACGCGCGGCTGCGGCGCGTGCTGCCCCGGCCGGTCCGGCGTCACCCGCTGCACCCACGACCTCGGCCGGGTGAACGTGGTGATCTCGACCTCGAACTCGACGTCGTTGCCGAACACCTGGGCGTTCGGGCTGCCCACGTTCAACCCGGTGCTGTTCACCGTGGGGCCGGCGGTGTTCTTCACCGTCGACGACTGGTTGTACTTCACGCCGAACTGCGGCGTCGGCGTCACCGTCGCGATGCCGGTCTTGTCGGGGATGACGACCTTGCCCTCGATGCCGCCGCTCCAGCCCTTGGTGGTGGCGGTGGCGCTGTCCAGCTTGGGGCCGCTGGACGACGAGCCGCGCACGTTGCGCGCGTCCGCCTGGCCGAGGTGGGTGGAGTTGGTGAGCTTCGCCTTGACCGTGATGTTGACGTAGGTGTTGCTGGTGGCGTCGGAGTTCTTGAGCTGGATCTGGACGCCAGGACCCATCAGGCTGTCCATGTTGGACTTCAGCGCGGTCGGCGAGAGCTGGTTGAGCTTGCGCTGGTTGGCCAGCTGCTGCGCCACGTCGGCGAAGCCCTGGCCCTTGCCGCTGCGCGGGTTCGCGTTCGGGTCGTTCCAGCTCGGCAGGAACTTCTCGAAGCCCTCGACGTTCTTCAGCGCCGCCTCGACCTGCGGCTGGACCCTGGCGGCCGGCTCGAAGTCACCGACCTTCGCGTTGCCCGCGGCGATCGCGGCGTCCAGGTACGGGGGCGCCCAACGGGGCTCGGCGGTCGGCTTGGCGATGCCCGGCTGGGTGCCCTCGGGCGTCGGCAGGTTCAGCGCCGCCGCCTCCGGCAGGCCCAACCGGACGTAGGTGGTCACCGGCACGGTGACGTTCGCGCCGCTGGGGGTGCGCACCTCGACGTCCGCGGTCACCTTGTAGAGGCCGGTCTCGCCCTTGAGCTGGATGCCGGTGCGGTTGGTGGTGTTCGTGCCCGCGTTCGAGCTGTCCGCGGTGCGCGCGGAGTAGCCGAGCGTGGCGCCGACCTGGCCGGTGACCGCGCCGGGCACGCCCACGTTGCCGCCGAACCCACCGGTGGCGTCGAACCCGGTCTTGGTGGTCGCGGTGACCCCGGTGCTCGACGACGTGGCCTCGTGCAGGCGCAGCTGCGCGGCGTCGTGCACGCCGACCAGTTCGGCGGTGCGGAGGTTCGCGTGCACCTGGACCGCCGCGCCCTTGCTCGCGTGCGGGCTGACCAGGTCGGGCGAGGTCACCCAGCCGGTGAGCATCGCGCCCATGTTGTCCCTGATCGTGGTCGGGCTCAGGAACGTCTGGAGCGCGGTGCGGCCCGGTGAGCCGATCTTCGTGATGGACGGGTGCAGCTTGGCCGCCACGTCGGTGAACGCCTGGTTCGGGTTGGCCACCGTGACGGCCTCGGGCACCGGGTGCTCGATCCGCGCGCCCCAGTCCGGGGTCGGGTCCGGGCCGTTGTCCGCGATGGTCGGGTTGGAGTCCGCGATCGTGGACAGGTCGTTCGGGATCTGCAGGGTGACGTCCACCGGGCCGGTGTGGTCGGAGTCCACGGTGATCGGCGGCTGCGCGTTGCCCTGGGCGTCGGTGAGCGTGATCTGGTAGCTCACCGGGACGTTGGCCCGCGTGGAGAACTCGCCGGAGCGGATGATCCGCTGGTCCACTGTGGACGTGGAGCTGGACGAGTCGGTGGCGGGCGTGGCGAGCTGCGCCTTGCCGCCCAGCGAGCCGTAGGGGCCAACCGCCACACCGGCCGTGGCCGAGCCGCCGATGTCGTTGGCGGTGGTCAGGGTGTTGGTGGTGGACGTGCTCGTGCCGCTCTGCGCGGTCATGTCCACCTTGGTGTTGGTGGACGGCGTGCTCACCGCCGCGTCCGGGTCGGCCGGCGGCATCATCGTGGCCTGGATGTTGGCCTCGAACCAGTCCTTGCCGATCTTGACCTGGAAGTTGCGGCCGTGGCCGAGGAACGATTCGAAGTCGCTGGTCAGGGCGGTTTCGATCTTCGTAGCGTCGTCGGTCTTGAGGCCGTTGACGGCACCGGTGACCTTGGCCGCGCCCTGGACGTCCACCGGGGCGATGGTGCCCAGGGCCTGGTTGTTCTGGAAGAAGTCCGGGAGGTTCTTGGTGGCGAGCACCGGGCCCGGGTTGGGCGGGGTGATCGTGGCCATCGGGACGACCGGGTTCGGGGTGGTGCGGCGGAACGGGTTGCGCAGCGGCGCGTTCGGCGGCTGCACGTCGGCGTTCGAGGAGGTCGGGGTGGTCGAGGTGTCCGTGGTGGCGGCCGGGTTGGTGGTGTCCGGTGCGGGCGGCGGGTTGAACGACTCCAGCGCGTGCATCCGGTTCTCGACCAGCCACAGGTTGCGCGGCTTGACGCCCGCGCCGGGCGTGTCGAGGTCGTCGGTCATCGGGCCGTTGTCGTCGATGACGCGGCCCTTGCCGTCTTCGTGCTGGAAGATCGGTTTGACGTCGCCCTTTTCGAAGTACTCGTCGTGCAGGCCGAGGAAGTGGCCGACCTCGTGGCCCAGCACGGCGGGATCGGAGTCGACGGGCCAGCTCAGCTGGTTGGCGCGGCCGTCCGGTGCGGTGATGTCGATGGTGGCGTGCGCGTCGGCCGGGTCGGTGGGGAACTCGACGGTGACGTGGAACTGCTCGCCGCCGGGCAGTCGGTTGCCGTGGTTGAAGAGGCTTTCGACGCCCTGTTTGGTGCGCTTTTGGATTTCGGCGACCTGGTCGGGTGTGGCGTTCGCGTTCCCGTTGGAGTCGATGAAGACCTTGATGGTGAAGTCGCGCACGGGCACGCCGTTGACGTCCATGACCCGCGTGTCGTAGGCGATCGGCCCGCGCCACGCCTTCATGTCGATGCCGTCGGGGCCGATGGTGGTGTTGTTCAGGACACCGCCGTCCTCGCCCCGGACGGTGCTGGTGATGGGCGCGTTCGTCCGTGCGTCCTGGATGTCGGCGGACGACGCGGCGTTCGGCTGCGCGTCGAACCAGGGCGCGCTGCGGGCGGGGCTGTGCCGCCAGTCCGGGTTGTCCAGGATCGGGTGCGGTGCCTGCGGCTTGGCTGAGGTGATGACGGTGTCGGTGACCTTCACGCCTACGGGCGCGGCCGGCGGTGTCCAGCCGTCGGGGCGCTTGAGGTCGTGGTTCACGTGCACGTCGGTGGTGGGGCCGTTGGTGTCGCGGATGGCCGCGTCGATGCCCTTGGCGGCCAGTGCGTCCGCGACGACCTGCGCGTTGGGGCCGGAGACCTCGACCACGGCGTGCTGGTAGCCGTTGCGGTCGCGCATCGCGTTGGACTCGGTGATGTCGGCGGCCAGTGTGTCGAGGTCGGCGGTCTGCGTGTCGTCGAGCTGGGCCCCGGCGGGGACGTCGAAGGACCGTTCCGGGGACGGCGTCTGGTACGGGCGTGCGGGTGCCGGGGCCGGTGTGGCGGTCGGTGTGGTCGGTGCCGGCGGCGCGGTGGTGTCGGTAGCGGATCGGGTGGCCGGCGCGGGTGAGAAGGGCGGTGCCGCCACTTCGGCGGGTGGGGTGCCCGGTTCGGGCGAGGTGACCGTGTTGTCGGGCTGGGGCGTCGTCACGACGGGCGTGGTGCCGGGGGGTGTGACGGTGATGGTCGGTGTGGTGCCGGGTGGGGTGACAGTGATGGTCGGTGTGGTGCCGGGCGGTGGTGGGGGTGTCGGGGCGCGGTTGAAGTCGGCGATCCGCTGGTCGACCTCGATGCGGGCGTTCCACCAGTCGAGTTGGCGTGCGTCCGCCTCGGTGCGGCGGTTGTCCAGCTCGACCTCGGCGGCGGTGATTTCGGCTTCCAGGTCGGCGATGGCGTTGTCGACCTGCTGCTGCGCCTGCCGCGCGGCCTCGCGGGCGTCCGCCGCGTTCTGGGCGGCTTCACGGCCGGTGTCCAGGTTGGTGTCGGCGGTCCGCAGGTCGCCCAGCGCGGTGTTCAGGTCGGCGTTGGCCGTGGCCAGGTCGGTCCGCGCCTGGTTCGCGGCGCGTTCGGCGTTGTCGACCTTCAGTTGCGCGTCGGCCTGCTTCCGGATCGCCGCCGTGTTCGCGGTCTGTGCGTCGGTGGCGACGTCGACCGCCGTGGCGACGTCGGCTTCCCGGGCGTCACGCGTGGCGCGGGCGTCGTCCACCTGGCCGACCAGGTCCTTGGCCACCGGGTCGGCGGCGATCGGGGGTGCGTCGGCGGGACGGTTGTCGAGGTGTGTGTCGAGGTTGGTCTGGGCGAGGTCCAACGCCGCCTGCGCGTCGTCCAGCCTGCCCTGCGCCGCCGCCGCCTCCGCGTTCGCGTCCGCCAGGTCGCGCCCGGTGGACACCACGTCGGCGTCGGCGTCGGCCAGCGCGTCCCGCGCGTCCCGGTGGGCCGCGTCGAGGTCGGGGATCTGCGTGCTCAGGTCGTCGATCGCGGTGTTGGCGTCGTCCCGCGCGGTCTGCGCGTCACGGACGGCCTGTTCCAGGCCCGGCACGCGGCCGGCTTCGGTCAGGTCCGTGTCGATCGCGTTGTTGTGATCGACCTGCAACTGCCCGAGGTCGCTCTGGAGTCGGGCGATCTCGGCGGCGTTGCGGTTGATCACGGTCTGCGCGTCGTGCCGTGCGCCGTCGACCGCCAGTTCCGCGTCGCGCCAGGCCTTGGCGGTGTCCTTGACCGCGGTCTGCGCGGTGCTCAGGTCGGCGTCGAAGTCGCGGCCCAGCACGGTCTCGGCTTCCGGTGACGGCATCCGCACCGACGCCGAGCCGGGGATGTCCAGGTCCACCACGCTGGTCTTGCCGCCGATCGTGGCGACGACGCGGTATTCGACGTCGAAGTCGACCAGGCCGGTGCGGCCCTGCGGCTTGAGGTTGTTGACCTTGTTGTTGGTCGCGCCGCCGGAGAGCGCCTCGGCGTCCTCGGCGGCGTGCCGGGTCTCGATGCCGCCGGTGGAGAACCCGGCGGTGTCCTTGGGGTCGGTGTTCGGTTTGACCGACGCGCTGCCGGTCGCCCAGCCCACCGACACGTCGCCGGTCTCGCTGTGCTTGGCCTCGGACGAGGTGGTGGTGACCGACGACGTCGGGTTCTCCAGGTTCACGCCGTCGCTCAGGCCGCCCAGCCGGGGGTTGACCAGCTTGGCGTACACCTTCACCTCGGCGTTCCGGCCGAACGTCAGCGCCGCCTCGTGCAGGCCCGGCACCTCCAGCGGGCCGTCGAGCATCCCGGGCAGGCTGGGCTGCAGGTTCTCCGAGCTCAGCGTGGACAGCAGCGTGTTGAGCGGGCCGGTGCCCTTGCCGGTGATGCCCTGGTTCGCGCCCGCGTCGGCCAGCGCCCGGATCGCCGCGGCACGCAGGTCCGCCGCGCCGCGCAGGTTCTCCACCGAGGCCTTGGGCGGCAGCGTCGCCGGATCGCCGTTCCGCTGCCAGGCCGTCGCGGCGGCCGGCGTGCCCTGTGCGGCGGGCGGCGTGGTGGTGGTCGACGCGTAGCCCGGCGGTGGTGCGGCGGCCGGGGTGAACACCTTCTGGTTGTCCCCGTGCAGCCGCACCCCGACGTCCTGCGGTTGGCCGGTGGCCCTGGTGACGACCCGGTCGCCCTTCTCCACCACCAGCTCGAACTCGATCGGCACGGTGTACTTCGCGGCCGGGCCGCCGCCCGCGCGCAGGTGGCCGAACTGCCCGGTGGCCGCCTTGGTCACGGTGCTGCTGTGCTGCTGGCCGACGTTGCCCGCGGCGATCACACCCACACCGCCGGACACGTTCGGGTTCGCGCTGCCGGGCTGGGCCAGACCGGGCGACTTGAGGCCGACACCCCAGCCGGTGGACCTGCCCTGACCGTCGGTCAACTTCTGGGCGCCCGCGATGGTGTGTTCCATGTCGACGCCGTCGTTGACGACCCCGTCGAACCTCGGCGTGTTCGTGATCCGTGCCTTGAGCGTGACCTGGTAGGTGTCCTTGCCGAACGTGCCCGGCTGGTGCAGCAGCAGCGGCACGCCGCCGTCCAACGCACTGTCGATCATCGCCTTGACGCTCGTCGGCGAGGTGAAGTCGACCAGCCGCTGGAAGTTGTTCATCGAGTCCTTGAGCACCGAACCCGGCACCAGGTCGCTCTTGAACGGACCGCCGGTCTCCCGGTTGACGTCGGTGATCAACCCGGAGACCAGGCCGGTCAGGTCGGGCGCGGTGTCCAGCGTGCTCAGACCCAGCGAGCTGGGCTGTCCGGGGGTGAGCGTCGCGGGCGGCACCATCGCGCCGAACACGGGTGACGGCGTGGTGGGTTTCACGTCCGGCAGCACGCCCAACCCGCGTGCCACGTCCTCGCTGACCCGCACGAACACACCGCCGGGCAGGGTGACCGTGGCACCCGCCACGCGCGGGGTGCCGCCGTAGACGGCGTTGCCCGAGCGGGTCTCGCCGACCACGGTGACGTCCGCGTCGAGCTGGATCAGCACGGTCCGCGCGCCGGGCGGGGTGACGACGTTGCGGTCCACGCTGCCGCTGATCTCGTTCGCGCTGGTCTTGGACGACGAGTACGGCGTGATCCTGCCCGCCACGGCCACGCCGCCGGACCCGCTCGCCGGGGTCGGCTCGCCCGCGGGCGGCGGTGTCGTGTTCGGCCTGACCGGCAGGTTGATGCCGGCGGTGAGGTCGACGGTGTGACCGCTGGACTTCGCGTCCCCCGCCTTGTAACCGCCGGTGGTCGCGTTCTCGGTGCCGGTGTTGTCCGAGATGGACACCAGCTTCGGGTTGCCCAACCCGATCGCCATGCCGATCGCGCCGCTGCGGTCGGTGACCCGGCGGCCGTACTTCAGGCCGTTCTCCTGCATGCCGGTCTCGGTCAGCTTGCGCAGGTTGGCCTTGATGCTCTCCGGGCTGAACAGCCTGTCGATCTGGTTGCGCGCCTCCGTCCCGGGCACGGTCAGCGACGAATCACCCTGCGCCGCCGCGTTGAGCGCCTCGATCGCCTGGTCGCGCACCGTTTCGGTGTTGACCACCGCCTCGACGTGCAGGAAGTCCGGCGCGGGCGGGCGGGGCACCGGCGGGTTGAGCAGGTTCTTGATCGTCGGCGGGTTGTCCAGCCGGGTGGACGTCGGCGTGCCGGGCCGGAAGCCGGACGGGTCGTGGTCCATCGAGGAGCTGTCCGACACCCACAGGTGCACCGGGCCGGAGATCCGGTCGAGGTTGGCCACGCCGGGAGGGTTGGGGCCGCCGGTCCTGGCGACCAGCCTGGGGTCGGGCACCTGGAGGAACGGCGAGCCGGGCGTCACCCGCTTGACCCACGCCCGGTTGCGGCTGAACGTGGTGATCTCGACGTCGAACTCCAGGTCCTGGGAGAACACCTGGGCGTTCGGGCTGCCGACGTTGAGCCCGGTGCTGCTGACCGTCGGGCCGCCGGTGTTCTTGTTGCCCCACCCGTGGGTGTACTTCGCGCCGAACTGCGGCGTCGGGGTGAGCGAGGCGTCGGCGGTCTTGACGGGGAAGGTCGCCTTGCCCTCGACACCGAGGCTGACGGACTTCTGCGTGGCGGTGGTGCTGTCCAGCTTCGGCGCGGTATTCGCGGAGCCGCGCACGTTGCGCGCGTCGACCTGGCCCAGGTGCGTGCTGTCGACCGGCCTGGCGCGGACGGTGATGTTGACGTACTCGTTGGTGCTCAGGCCGCGTTTCTTGAGCTGCACCTGCACACCGGGGCCGAGCAGACTGTCCATCTTGGTCTTCAGCGCGGTCGGCGACAGCTCCGCGTCCAGCTTGCGCTGGTTGGCCATCGCCTCCGCGACGTCGGCCAGGCCCTGGCCCCTGCGCGGGTTGGCGTCCGGGTCGTTCCACCCCGGCAGGAACTTCCCGAAGCCCGGCAGGTCCTTCAACGTGGCCTGCACCTGCGACTGCACCCGCGTGCCGGGGCCGAACTCGCCGACCTTGACGTTGCCCGCCGCCAGGTCCGCGGCCAGGTAGGGCGGGAGGAATTTGGTGCCCGCCGTGCCGGGCCTGGTCAGGCCGGCGTCGGTGCCCGGCGGCACCGGCAGGTCCAGCGCGGCGGCCTCGGGCAGCCCGACCCGCAGGTAGGTGGTGACCGGCACCACCACGTCCGCGCCGTTGGGCGTGCTGACGTGCACGTTCGCGGTCACCTTGTACAGACCGGTCTCGCCCTTGAGCTGGATACCGGTACGGGTGCCGGAGCTGGTGCCCGCCGAGGACGTGTCGGAGGTCCGGGCCGAGTAGCCGCCGGTGATGCCCGCCGTGCCGCCGATCACACCGGGCACGCCGACGCCGCCGCCGACACCGGCAGCGACGTCGAAGCCCGTCTTGCTGGTGGAGGACACGGAGCTGCCGGTGGCCTGGGACTCGTGCAACCGGAGCTGGGCGGCGTCGGTCGTGCCGACCAGCTCGGCGGTCAGCAGCGTGGCCTTCATCCGCACCGCGTTGGCCTTGCTGCCGTGCGGGCTGATCAGATCCGGCGAGGTGACCCAGCCGCCCAGCATCGCGCCCATGTTGTCGCGCACGGTGGTGGGGTTGAGGAAGTCCCGCAACGCGGTGCGTCCGGGCGCGCCGATCCTGGTGATCGACGGGTGCATCTTCTTCGAGACGTCGGTGAACGCCTGGTTGGCGTCGAAGTCGGTGACCGCTTCCGGCAACGCGTGCTCCAGCCTGGACCCCCAGCCC
This sequence comes from Saccharothrix deserti, assembly GCF_009769385.1. GTDB lineage: Bacteria > Actinomycetota > Actinomycetes > Mycobacteriales > Pseudonocardiaceae > Actinosynnema > Actinosynnema deserti. The sequence continues at coordinate 163,437 of NZ_VKAB01000008.1, read as the reverse complement.
GGCGGCAGTGCCGCGGCGGGTTGGGCGTTGCCGGAGTCGGCGATCGTCCCCAGGTCGTCGGGCACCGCGAGGGTGACGCCGCCGTTGACCGCCTGCGGGGGGCGCACGGTGCCGTTCGCGGCGGTCAGCGTGACCCGGAAGGAGACCGGGACGTCGACGTTCGTGGAGCTTTCGCCGCCGCGGATGACCCGCTGGTCCACCGTGCCCGAGGACGTGTTCAGCGTGGTGGCGGGGGTGGCCAGCTGCGCCTTGCCCGCCAGCGACCCGTACGGCCCGACGCCCGCCGTCGCCGCCGCCGCGAGGCCGACGTCGTCGGCGGTGGTGAGGTTGGTGGCGGTGCCCGTAGCCGTGCCGGACTGGGCGGCCATGTCCACCTTGGTGGTGGTGGACGGCGTGCCGGTGACCGCGGCGTCGTTGGCCGGCGGCAGCATCGTGGCCTGGACGTTGGCCTCGAACCAGTCCTTGCCGATCTTGACCTGGAAATCGCGGCCCTGGCCGAGGAACGACTCGAAGTTGCTCTCCAGCGCGCTCTCGATGACCGCCGCGTCGGCCGGCGTGATCCCGGTCATGACACCGGTGACCTGCTGGGCACCTCGTACGTCGGTGGGCGCGACCGTGCCCAACGCCTTGCCGTCCTGGAAGAAGTCCGGCAGGTTCCGCGACCCGAGCACCGGGTTCGGCGCAGGGGGCGGTGCCGGAGTGGGCGCGGGGATCGGTGCTGGAGTGGGCGTTGGGGCGGGCGCGGCATTGGAGTTCGCGGCGTCGGTGCCCGTGGTGGCGGGGGTCGGTGTCGGGGTGGTGTTCGCCGGGGTGGTGAGGTCGACCATCGGGATCGGCGCGGAGATCGGCTGTGGCGTCGGGGTGGAGCGGAACGGGTTGCGCCACGGCGCGTTGGGCGGCTGGACGTCGGTGTCGACGGAGCGCGCGGCTGGTGCGGTGTTCTGGGTGCGTGTCGGCGCGTTGGGTGGCTGGACGTCGGTGCTCGCGGGTGGTGCGGTGGTTGCGGGCGGGTTCGCCTGCGCGTCGAGCAGCGCTCGGACGGCGGCGGGATCGTTGCCCCAGGTGCGCATGTCCGAGGTCGCGCGGTCGAGGGCGACCTGCGTGTTTGCCACGTCGCGCCACGCGTTGTCGAGAGCCGCGCGGGCGCGGTCGGCGTATGGGCCGCCCGCGTGGGAGTCGAGGACATCCCGGGCGCGAGTGGCGCTCTCAAGGTCCTGTTGCGCTTGCGAGTGCGCCTCCCACGCGGCCTCCCGGCTCGGCGGGAAGTCCGGGCGCTGCGCGGACACGTCCGGTCCGGGACGGCCGTTCGCCTGGTGGTCGAGCACCGTCGCGACGTCGCTGTCCGGGCCGATCGGCGGCGGGGGCGACGCGGGGTTCTGGTTCGCGGGCGGACGCGGGTCCGCGAAGACGAGGGAGGGCGGCTCACCTGGGCTGAAGCGGATCAGCGGCTCGGCGTCGAGCGCGTCCTGCTGGTGCTTGCCGACGATTTTGTTGAAGATCTTGTGCTGGAAGTCGCCCTGCGGCTCCCAGTACATGTGCGCGCCGTGCTGCACGCCCATCTCGCGCTTGGTGAGCCGCCAGACGTCGAGGTCGTAGTCGTAGTCGGCCAACGCCGCGCCGCCGTCGGGCTGCCGGATGTGGTAGACGTCGTGGTCGCCGGTGATGTTCTTCGGACCGTCCGGTGTGGACTTCTGGACCACCCCGGTCTCCGGGTCGACCTGGTAGCGGCCGTCCGCGGCGAACGCCTCCAATTCCGAGGCGAGCGCGTCGAACTCTTCCCCGCGCTCCTTGTACCGCTCTTCGATGCCCTTGCGCGTGTTCGGGTCGACGCTCGCCAGGACCTCGGGGTCCGGTGGTGTCGGGGAGAAGTAGCCGACCAGGCCGATGTTCTCCGGTGAGGCGCCCAGGTAGGTGTCCAGCTCGTTGATCGTCTTGGCTTTGATGTCCTTGGGCTTGGGCACCGCGCCCTGTTCCAGCCACTTGACCGAGTCGGGGTTCGTCGGCCGCACGTCGTAGGTGAGGTTGAACCGGTCGGCGAGGTCCTGGAACCGCGCCTGGTTGATCTCGGGCATGCCGAACTCGTCGCTGAGCCGTTGCGGCGTCAGCGGGTTCGGGTCGGCGGGACGCGGCGAGTCCCACGCCTCGCGCATGCCGACCGGACGTGGCGCGGGCTCCACGGACGACTGGACTGCGTCGAACACGTCCTTGGCGAACGTGTCCGAAACGCGCGGCGGCTGGTGGTCGATCTGTGGTGCGGTGTCGACGTCCGAGCGGGGCGCGTCCGGCGGGACGGTGTCGGGGCTGACCGGTGTGGGCGCGGGCGGCGGGTTGAACGACTCCAGCGCGTGCATCCGGTTTTCGATCAACCACAGGTTGCGCGGCTTGACGCCCGCGCCGGGCGTGTCGAAGTCGTCGGTCATCGGGCCGTTGTCGTCGACGACGCGGCCCTTGCCGTCTTTGTGCTGGAAGATCGGTTTGACGTCGCCCTTTTCGAAGTATTCGTCGTGCAGGCCGAGGAAGTGGCCGATTTCGTGGCCCAGCACGGCGGGATCGGAGTTGACGGGCCATTCGACTTGGTTGGCGCGGCCACCGGGTTTGGTGATGTCGATGGTGGCGTGCGCGTCGGCGGGATCGGTGGAGAATTCGACGGTGACGTGGAACTGCTCGCCGCCGGGCAGCCGGTTGCCGTTGTTGTAGAAGGTCTCGATGCCCTGTTTGGTGCGCTTCTGGATGTCGGTGACCTGGTCGGGGGTCGCGTTCGCGTTTCCGTTGGGGTCGATGAAGAGCTTTACGGTGAAGTCGCGCACGGGCACGCCGTTGACGTCCATGACGCGTGTGTCGTAGGCGATCGCCCCGCCCCAGGCTTTCATGGCGATGCCGTCGGGACCGACGGTGGTGTTGCTGCGGACGCCGCCGTCCTCGCCGCGGACGGTGCTGGTGATGGGCGCGTTCGCCCGTGCGTCCTCGATGCTCTGGTTCGACGCGGCGTTCGGCTGCGCGTCGAACCACGGTGCGTTCGCCGCCGGGCTGTGTCGCCAGTCCGGGTTGTCCAGGATCGGGTGCGGTGCCTGCGGCTTGGCTGAGGTGATGACGGTGTCGGTGACCTTCACGCCTACGGGCGCGGCCGGCGGTGTCCAGCCGTCGGGGCGCTGGAGGTCGTAGTCGACTCGGACGTCGGTGCCGGTGTCGCGGCCACTGTCGCGGATCTGCGCGTCGACGCCCCGAGCGGCAAGGGCGTCGGCGACGGCCTGGGCGTTCGCGCCGGATACCTCGACCACGGCGGGCCGGTAGCCGTTGCGGTCGCGCATCGCGTTGGTCTCGGCGACGTCCGCCGCGAGCGAGTCGACCTGCGCGTTCTGCTCCGCGGTCAGGTCCACGCCCGCGGGCCCGTCGAACGACAGCTCCGGACTCGGTCCCCGTGGGGCCTGATCACGGGTGGTCGTCGGTGGTGTCTGGGCCGGGCTGTCGACCGCCGGCGGGTCGCCGACCGGACCCCTGGTCGGCGCCGGCGGAGGCGCGGTTTGAGTGGTGGGTGCGGGCCGGTCCGGGATCACCATCTCGCCGACCACGCTGCGGCCGTCCTGATCGGGGTTGCGCGAACCGGGTGGGAGGTTCGAGCCACGCGAGTCCGGCACCACGCGGATCTGGTCGGCGGTCAGCGGGGTCTGGCCGGGCGGCAGGTTCTGCTGCGCGTCGGCGAGCAGCCGGCCGATCTCGCGCGACGTGAAGGCCGCGGCGATGTCGGCGCGGTGCTGACCGTTGGCGTTGGGCCGGAACGACGAGTTGCTGTAGCCGTGCAGGTGGATCTCCGGCAGTGGCAGACCGTTGCGGTTCCGCCACAACGCGGCGTCGACGGCGCTCTTGGCCATGCCGGTGAGCATCCCCGCCCCCGGTGGGGTGACCTCGCCGTTGGCGACGGCCTGCACGTCGATGTCGCGGGCGTCGGGCAGCGGCACCTTGACGTCGGCACCGCTGGAGTTCGCCACGGCCACCGCCGCGATCGGGTTCGCGAGCTGCATCTGGATGTTCGGGGTGTCGACGTGGCCCCACTTGTCGAAGAACGTTTCGCCTTCGGTCTTGCCGTAGTGGCCGATGAACCACATCTGCCCCGGCTGCGGCAGGTCGTTGTTCCCGGACAGACCGCTGATGGCCTGGCGGGCGTTCAGCTCGGCGTTCTGGAGGTTCACCTCGGCGATCTGCCGCGGGGCGCCGTCGATGCTCGGGTCGGCGAGCGTCTGCCGGTTGTCGCGGATGTCGATGAGGGAGTCGACCAGCCTCTTCTGCAGGTCGGTCGAGTTCGGGTCGTTGGCCAGGTCCGTGCGGATCTGATCCAGGTCGGCCCCGTGCTCCCGGAGGTTCGCGTCGATCGCCTGGTCGAGGTGGAACTTGCGGGCGCCGCCTTGGCGGACGGTCTCGATGGTGAACTGCGCCTGGTTGTCCGCGCTGTTGGCCACCACGGAACCGAAGTGGTAGCCCCACACCTGCGGGAGCTGCACGCCACCGTTCGTGCCCTGCTCGGGCCGGGCGAAGTTGAGGCCGAAGTTCGGCTCCACCCTGCCGTCGACACCGGGCGACGGCGCGGAGACGGACTGGATGACGTACGCCTCGCCGGGGTTGGCCCAGGCGAACTGGTTGACGCCCAGCTGCTCGGCCGCCGCGTCGAGCTTGGCGCGGGCGTCGGTGCCGGGGCGCAGTGCCGTGCCGTACGCCTGACCCGGCATCGGGCCGTCCAGCGACGCCGTGGACATCGGGCCGACGACTGCCGCATGCGTGATCCCGCCGGAGTTCGGGTCGTTGGCCGCGTTGGCGAGGGCGTCGGCCAACTCGTGCGTGCCGTAGAACTGGAGCGGTCCGCCGTTGGCGATCCGGCCCACCGTCGGGGTGGCGTTCGGATCGGCGGGACGCAGCACGACCTGTCGGTGCGAACCACCGATGACACCCATCGAGAACTCGCTGCACACACCCGGAGGGGTGGACTTGAACGTCGGCTGGACCATGACCAGCTCGGTGTTCACGTCGCCCTGGCCGTAGCGGACCTTGTTGCCCGGCACCGGGTTCAGGGTGACCTTGCTGCCGACCTCCTTGAGCCGCGCATTGGCGTCGGCGATCACGTCGGGGGTGGCGTAGAACTCCTTGAAGTGCCCGTCCGCGTTCCTCGCGGGCACCGCGATCGTGCCGTCGGAGGAGAACACCAGCGGCGGCTTGGCCACCGGGGTCTGCGCCACGACCGGCAGGAAGGCCGGGAAGCCGCCCGTCGCCACGAAGGTCGTGTTGTGGGCGTGGGAGGTGAACGGCGGCACCGTGCCGTCGGACTCCACGGTGTAGTTGGTGGTCACCACCGGGCCGGACGGGGCGGACTGCACGTCGACGTCCCCGGCGGGGTCGTTGTCGAAGTAGAAGTCGAGCAGCGAGTCGTTGTCCACGTCCGCGGTCGTCGCGACCCCGGTCTCCGGGTCGAACGTGATCACGTAGTCCGAGAGGTCGGGATGGACGTCCTGGTCCACATCCGTGCCGGGCGGCTGGGAGGAGATCAGCGAGACGTAGGCGGCCGCGGTGTTGATGTCGGTCGGTGAGTCGGGGTTGCCGAGCTGGGCCAAGTCGGTGATCGACTCGACCACGATCCCTTGTGGCCTGGAACGCCGCGGAGCCGAGGGCGGAACCGGGCTGTTCGGCGGCACGACAACCGCTGCCACCACCGCCGGGTCGGTGTTCGGCGCCGCGCCGGTCGGCGAGTTCCGCGCCGGCGGGGCGGTTGCCGGGGCCGGTGAGTTGGGTGGTGCGACGTTCGGTGTGTTGGGCGCAGGGGTGTTGGCGGTCGGCGGTGGGCTGCTGACCGGTGGGGTGCTCGCCGGAGGGGCTGTGGGTGCGGTCGGCGAGTTGACCGGTGCCGGTGTGACAGGTGGGCCCGCCGGTGGGGCGGTCGGGGGTGCCTTGGCCAGCGGTGTTGTGGCCGGTGGCGCGGTGTTCGTGTTCGGGGTGTTGACCGGCGGGGTGTTGGGGGTCGGGGGAGCGTTCGGAGGCACCTGGCCCGCGGGCGGCGCGGTCTTGACCGTGCCGTCGGGGACTGGGGGTTTGGGCGCGTCGAAGACGCCGCTCGGCGTGCTGGGCTGGGTGAACTTGCTGTTGCGATCGCCACCCGTCGTCGGGCTGGGCGCGCCGGTAGCCGGGGGTGTGGCTGCGGGAGGCGTCGCCGCTGGGGGGACCGCGGAAGGGGGCGCTGCCGGTGGTGTGGTCACCGGTGGTGGGGTGTTGGTCGGCAGTGGCGTCTTGGTCGCGGGCGGTGGGGTGGCGGAGGTCGGCGGGGCCGTCGTCGGCGTGCCCGCCGGTGTGGTGCCCACCGGAGTGGTGACCGCCGGAGGTGCGGTCGGCGGAGTGGTGACCGCCGGGGGGACGGTTGGCGAAGGGGAGGTCGGGGTCGGCCTGGGGGCCGGCGGCGGGGTCGAGGACGACGTCGGCGGAGCCTTGGTGATGTTGCCGTCCGCCGTGGGCGGCTTGGGCGCGTCGAAGACGCCCTTGCCCGGCCCACCCGTGAACTTGCTCGAACGGTCCGTCGACTGGTTCCCGCCCGGCGCGCCGGCCGCTGGTGGAGGACCGGCCATGGGAGGTGCGCCGGCGGCAGGGGAGCTGACCGGGGGTGTGCCGCCCGGGGTCGGCTTCGGGGTCGTCGAGGGCGCGGTCGTCGAGGTGCTCGGCGGCGGTGTCGTCGACGGCGGGGTGGTTGACGGTGGGGTGGTTGACGGTGGGGTGGTTGACGGCGGGGTGGTCGTCGGCGGCGTGGTGGGGCCCGGCGCGCCGATGGTCGGCTTGGGGGCAGGCGGCGGGGTCGAGGACGACGAGGACGGCGCCTTGCTGATGGTGCCGTCGCCGGTCGGGGCCTTCGGGGCGTCGAACGTGCCCTTGCCCGGCCCGCCGGTGAACTTGCTCGAACGGTCCGTCCCACCTGCACCTTGCGCGCCCGGAGCACCTGGCGCCATCGGGCCGCCGGCGATCGGTGGTGCCGTGGGTGCGCCGGACAAGGCGCCGGAGATGCTGCGGGACGCCGTGCTCCCGCCGGGAGGCGTGGCAGCGCCGGTCACCGGTGCCGCTCCCGGCGTGGGGCCACCCTTCACGGGCGGGGTGCCGCCACCGGGTGTCGTGCCGCGCGGACCGCCCGGTGTCGAGGACCCGCTGGCACCCGGAACGTTCGTGATCGGCCCGACCGACGACCCACCGGGCGCTTTACCGCCGCCGGGAGCGTTCGGCCCGGTCCCGCCGGGCACGTTCTTGATCGGCCCGACCGAAGACCCACCTGTGCCGCGCGTGCTGCCAGGGGTGTTGGGCCCGGTTCCGCCGGGAACGTTCGTGATCGGCCCGACGTTCGGACCGCCGGGCGTCTTGCCGCCGCCGGGAGTGTTGGGTCCGGTTCCGCCGGGAACGTTCGTGATCGGCCCGACATTGGGCCCGCCAGGTGTCTTGCTACCGCCTGGAGCGTTGGGCCCGGAAGCACCCGGCACGTTCTTGATCGGCGCGACGTTGGGACCGCCGGGCGTTTTGCCGCCGCCGGGAGTGTTCGGTCCGGTCGCGCCGGGCACGTTCTTGATCGGCCCGACGTTAGGGCCACCAGGCGTTTTGCCACCGCCGGGAGTGTTGGGCCCGGAAGCACCCGGCACGTTGTTGACCGGCGTCACGGACGGCCCACCGGGCGTCTTCGAGCCGAGCGGACCGCTGCCGGGGGAGCCCGGAGGGCGCTGGGCGTTCGAGTTCGGGTCGATCTTGGCGAACTGCTCGCGGCCGAACTGGTCGTTCTGGACGTGCGTCTGAACCGTGGCCTTCAAGCCCGACTGCACGTTGCCCATGGCGGTCGACGCGTTGTTCGCCTGCTTCACCGACGCGTCGTTGGAGTTGTTCAACGCGGGCACCGCGGCGATCCCGATCGGCCCCAACGCGTTGGGCGCCAGCTTCAACCCCTGCAGTCCGCTGGAGATCGCCGCCAACCGGGACTGGAAGTCGCCTGCCTTGTTCTGCAGGCCCTGCATGGACGACTCGCTCATGCCGAAGCCGGTGTTACCGGTCGGCCCGCCCGGTGAGGGCGGTGGTGACGGCGGTGGTGGCGGTGACGAGGACGGGTTGCCCGAGGAACCCGGGTTGGACTCGACTCCACCACCACCGCGTGCCATGGCTATTTCTCCGGAGCTCTACTAGACCTGGACGGAACCGGTGGACTCCCGCGAGCCCGAACCCTGCTGCGAACCCTGCTGCGAATCCTGCGAGTACTGCGACTGGAACGAGTCGTAGCTCGACTTCGCCGCCTCACCCGCCGACTTCGCCTCGTCCGCCGCCTGCTGGACGGAGTTGCCCACCTGCTCGGCCTTGCGCGACGCCTCCTCGGCGGCCTTGATGTCCGCGTCGCTGCCGGACGCGAACGCCTTGGCGTTGGCCTCGGCCGCCGCCGCGTTGGCCGCCGTGAAGTCGACGTTCGCCTGCTCGTACTTCGCGTTCGCCGCCTTCGCCGCGTCGTTCTTCGCCGACATGTCGTTCTCGGCGGAGGTGCGCGCCGGGTCGTCCGTGCCGGGGTTGTTGCTCTTGTACTCGTCGTACGCGGCCTGCGCGGCTTCGTCGGCGGGCTTGGCCGCGTTCAACGCCTCGTTGCTGGCCTTGGCCGCCTCGGCGACGTCACGGCTCTCCGCCGCCACCTTCTCCGCCGCACGCGCCGCCTCGGAACGGGCCGCGTCCGCGTCCGCCTTGGCCGCCTCGAACTTGGCGTTCGCGGCGTCGAACCCGGCCTGGTCGCCACGCGCGGCGGCGGCTTCGGCCTCCTTGGCGAACGCGTTGGCCCGGTCGTTGGCGCTGCTCGCCTTCTGGGAGGCGGTGTTCAGCTCCTCGTTGGCCTTCTGGGCCTCCTCGGAGGCCTTGGTCTCGGCCGCCTTGGCCTCGGTGTACTTCTTGTTGGCTTCCTCGGCCTTGTTGTTGGCCTCGGTGATCTTGGCGTTCTCCGCGTCGCTCTTCTCGTCTTCGGCCAACGCCTTGTCGATCTTGCGATCGACGCCCTCCTGCGCCTTCCACGACTCGTAGCCGACCTCGGCCACGTCGGCGACGTTCTCGAACCGGTTCCAGCCCTTGCCGACGTTCTCGGTGATCTCGTCCAGGTTCTTGATCCGGCCCATCTGGCGGGCCAGGGCGGCGGTCAGCCGCGCGATCCGGGACGAGATGTTGACGCCCAGCGCCACGGCCTTGCCGGTCGCGAAGCCGATGTACGCCACGATCGAGGCGCCGAAGGTGATGAACGCGCTCGCGGCGGCGATCAGGGCGCCCGCCAGCAGCGAGCCGAGCAGCTGGGCGATCAGGTCGCGCACGATGTCGCGCAGCACCGACACCAGCACACCGCAGATCGCGACGATCTTGGCCTTCTGCTCGACTGCGTTGGCCAGTGAGTCCAGCTCCTGGCCCATCGTGTCCATGTTGGCCTTGAACGCCTCGGACGACGCGCCGCTCCACCCGTCGAACGTGGCCAGGCCGCTCCGGTGGTCCTCGGCCAGCACCCGCAGCTCGGCGGCCTGCGCCTTGGTCGCCTCGACGTTGGCCTCGATCTCGTCCGGGTCGCCCATGAGCTGGTCGAGCGGTTCCTTGAGGAACGACACGTGCTCGATGAGCCAGCCGATGCCCGCGCCGAGGATCGTGCCGAACGGGTCGACCGCGAGCATCGCCATGGACGACGCCGTGCCGATGGCGGCGAACGTGATGTCCAGCGCCTTCTCGGTCTCGGTCTCCGCGTCCTTGCCGATCGTGGTGATCATCTCGTCCCAGGCCGAGATGAACATGGAGCCCTTGAACTTGTTCTTCTCGGTGATCTCCATGCCCGGGGGCGAGGAGATCGGGGTATCGGGGGCGGTCATCGTTCAGGCTCTCCTCGTCACCAGGGCTGGTTTTCGTCGTCCTCGTCGTCGCCCGGACGCGAACCGCGCACCGGCCGCGTCGGCATCTGCACCTGCGGGCTGGGCGTCGGCACGGCGGGGCGCACGGGCTCCGGCACGGGTTCGGCGTAGTACTCCGCGTACGCGCTGTCGTCCTTGGGCTGCTCGCCGTCCTCGGGCTCGTCGTCCGGGATGGCGTCGCTGACCATCTGCATGGCCTCGGTGCCCTCACCGAGCGGTTCGAACGCGGCCATCACGTTCTGCGCCGCCTGCTTCTGCGCGACCTTGGCCGTCTGCATGATCAGGGCGGTGAGGCGGGCCGAGCCGAGTTCGGTCGCGCGGTGGCCGAGCTGGATGTTCAGCAGGCCGCCGTTCGGGCCGACGGTGATCGTCACCGCACCGTCCGGGCTGGACGCCGTGGCCTGGGAGTTCTCGAAGTTCTCCTGGAGGTCCGCCGACTTCCGCTGGAGATCGGCCAGCTTGGCCTCGAAGTTGTCGAGCCACTGCTGGGGGTCCAAGGTCAACCTCCTGGGATGGATACCGGTGCAGCCTGGAGTGCACCGGAGGCCGCCAACGCCGGCCCAACGCCTCACCAACGGGCTAACCCCCGAGGCCGGCGAATCCTTTGACGTCGCATTCCCGAAACAACGACGTCACCCGGATCGCGTATTGACACTGCGTAACCGGCTATACGCCGAGAGATCAGTGGATCACTACGAGTGGCGGAGTCGCCCGGTGGCACCAACGATTAGGTCACGGCGGACCGGTCCGTGCGCGCCTGTCATTACTACGGGGTACGGTTCGCCACTCGGAAGCCCTGACGCGTGTCGTCGGGATTTGTCTGCTCCTAGATGAGCAGGGAGGGAGACGAGCCGTGCGTCGTCGAATGCGTGGCCTCGCGGTGGCCGCGATCGCGCTGACCAGCGTTCTGTCGATGGCCGCCTGTGCCAAGGACACCGGTGGGACCCAGCCGGGCTCGACCAACACCGCCGAGGGCTGCAAGCTGGCCGACAAGCCGCCGGCAGCCGCCGCGACGTCCAGCGCCGCCGCGTCGGACCAGAAGGTCGACGGCAGCGCGCTGAAGGTGGGTCTGGCCTACGACATCGGCGGTCGTGGTGACGCGTCGTTCAACGACTCCGCCGCGGCCGGCCTGGACAAGGCCAAGGCCGACTTCGGCATCAAGCCGGAGAACGTGAAGGAGCTGACCGCCGCGCCCAACGAGGCGGAGGACGCCAAGCTGACCCGTCTGCGCCAGCTCGCGGGCGAGGGCTTCAACCCGATCATCGGGGTCGGCTTCGCCTACGCCGAGTCGCTGAAGGTCGTGGCGCCGGAGTTCCCGAACGTCAAGTTCGCCATCGTGGACGGCGTGGTGGACGGCGCGGCGAACGTGACGCCGCTGGTGTTCGCGGAGGAGCAGGGCTCCTTCCTGGCCGGCGTCATCGCCGCCTACCAGTCCAAGGCCTGCCACGTGGGCTTCGTCGGCGGTGTGGAGATCCCGCTGATCCAGAAGTTCCAGGCGGGCTTCGAGCAGGGCGCCAAGGCCGCCGCGCCGGACATCAAGATCGAAGAGAAGTACCTGACCCCGGCGGGCGACTTCACCGGCTTCCAGGACCCGACCAAGGGCCAGGAGGTCGCGACCGGCCAGATCGAGGCGGGCGCCGACGTGCTGTACCACGCCGCGGGCGCGTCCGGTAAGGGCGTGTTCTCCGCCGCGAAGACGGCCGGCGTGAAGGCGATCGGCGTCGACTCCGACCAGTACAACCAGAAGACGGTCGAGGAGTCCAAGGACGTCATCATCTCGTCGATGCTCAAGCGGGTCGACGTCGCGGTGTACGACTTCGTCGGTGCGGTCGCGAAGAACGACCTGGCCAGCCTGCCCAAGGCGTTCGACCTGTCCGTTGACGGCGTCGGCTACGCCACCTCGGGCGGCAAGATCGACGCCGAGCTGCAGGGCGTCCTCGAGGGCTACAAGGCCCAGATCATCGCGGGCAAGATCAAGGTCAGCGACAAGCCGTAACCCCATCCGGCCTCCGGCGCACTGGGCCCTGCGAGCACACTCGCGGGGCCCAGTGCGTGGTTAGCCCCGGCGCAGCCGGAGATCAGACGGAGCTTCCATGAGCACTACCACCCCTGCCGTCGTCCTGTCGGGCATCACCAAGCGCTTCCCGGGTGTCGTCGCCAACAGCGACGTGCACCTCAGCGTCCAGGTCGGCGAGGTGCACGCGCTGTGCGGTGAGAACGGCGCGGGCAAGTCCACCCTGATGAAGATCCTGTACGGGATGCAGCAGCCCGACGAGGGCACCATCGAGGTGGCGGGCAAGCAGGTCCGGTTCCGCACGCCGGCCGACGCGATCAAGGCCGGCATCGGCATGGTGCACCAGCACTTCATGCTCGCCGACAACCTGACCGTGCAGGAGAACGTCGTGCTCGGCGCCGAGTCGCTGCACGGCATCGGCGGCAAGGCCCGCAAGCGCATCCTGGAGTTGGCGAAGGCCACCGGCCTGACCGTCGACCCCGGTGTGCTGGTCGAACGCCTCGGCGTGGCCGACCGGCAGCGCGTCGAGATCCTGAAGGTCCTCTACCGCGGCGCCAAGGTGATCATCCTGGACGAGCCGACCGCGGTTCTCGTGCCGCAGGAGGTGGACGAGCTGTTCGCCACCCTGCGCGGTATGCGGGAGCAGGGCTTCACCTTCCTGTTCATCTCGCACAAGCTGGACGAGGTGCGCGCGATCGCGGACTCCGTCACGGTCATCCGCCGCGGCACCACGGTCGGCACCGCGGACCCCAAGGCGGTCAGCTCCCGCCAGCTGGCCGAGATGATGGTCGGCAGCGAGCTGCCCAGCCCGGAGACCCGCGAGTCCACCGTCACCGACCGCGTCGTGCTGAGGGTGGAGAACCTGGGCCTGGTCGCGGCGGAAGGCACCCGACCGGTGCTGGACGACATCGACCTGGTGGTGCGGGCGGGCGAGATCGTCGGCATCGCGGGCGTCGAGGGCAACGGCCAGACCGAGCTGGTCGAGACGGTCATGGGCATCCGCAAGGCGCACCACGGTCGCGTACTGCTCGGCGACAAGGACGTGACCAGGCTGGGCACGCTGGCGCGGCGCGAAGCCGGCATCGGCTACATCCCCGAGGACCGGCACCGCCAGGGCCTGCTGCTCGAACAGCCGCTGTGGGCCAACCGGATCCTCGGCCACCAGACCCGAGGCCCGGTGTCGAAGGGCCAGTGGCTGGACCTCGCGGGCGCGAAGAAGGACACGCGGCGCATCGTCGACGAGTTCGACGTGCGCACGCCCGGTATCGACGTGGCCGCCGTCGCGCTGTCCGGCGGCAACCAGCAGAAGCTCGTGGTGGGCCGCGAGCTGTCCGGTGACCCGGTGCTGCTCATCGCGTCGCACCCGACGCGCGGCGTCGACGTCGGCGCGCAGGCGTTGATCTGGGACGAGATCAAGAACGCCCGCGCGCGCGGCCTGGCCGTGCTGCTGATCTCGGCGGACCTGGACGAGCTGATCGGCCTGTCCGACACCATCCGGGTGATGCTGCGCGGTCGGCTGGTCGCGGACGCCGACCCGGCCACGGTCACCCCGGAAGACCTCGGCAGTGCGATGACCGGCGCGGGCGCCACGAGCGCCGCCGTCGCCGAGCACGCCCCTGGCGCCGCGAAGGCGTCGGAATCGGAAGGCGAGTAATGGGAATCTTGCGCGGCAAGCTCCTGCCGCCCGTGCTGGCGATCCTGTTCTCCGCCCTGCTGTGCGGTATCGCGCTGGTGGTGTCCGGCGCGAACCCGCTGCGGGCGTTCGGGGTGATGTTGTCGCAGGTCGGTGAAGGCACCACCGCGGTGGACATCATCAACAGCACCGGCACGTACTACATCGCGGCGCTCGCGGTGGCGATCGGGTTCCAGATGAACCTGTTCAACATCGGCGTCGAGGGCCAGTACCGGGTCGCGGCGGTCGTCGCGGCCGTGGTCGGCGGCTCCATCGCGCTGCCGCCCGGCCTGCACGCCCTGGTGATCATCCTGACGGCCGCGGTCGCGGGCGCCCTGTGGGCGGCGGTCCCGGCGATCCTCAAGGTGACGCGCGGCGTCAACGAGGTCATCTCGACGATCATGATGAACGGCCTGGCGCTCGGTCTCGCGGCGTACCTGATCGGCTCGGACGTGTTCGGCGAACTGCGCGGCAACAACATCCGCACCCCGGAGATCCCGGAGAGCGGCTGGGTGCCCGGCATCTCGTTCGGCTCGTCCGGCACGGTGTTCGGCCTGGTGTTCCTGGCCGCGCTGCTCGGCGTCGGCTACTGGGTGATGATGAACCGCACCCGGTTCGGCTTCGAGCTGCGCGCGTCCGGCGAATCGGCCACGGCCGCCGCCGCGGGTGGCGTGAACGCCAAGAAGATGGTGCTGATCGCGATGCTGCTGTCCGGCGCCATCGCCGGTCTGGTGTCGATGCCCGAGATCCTGGGCCGCGACCACACGTACAACCTGAACTTCCCCGCCGGTATCGGCTTCTCCGGCATCGCGATCGCGCTGCTCGGTCGCAACCACCCCGGCGGCATCGCGTTCGCCGCGGTGCTGTGGGCGTTCCTGGACAAGTCCGGTCTGGCGCTGGACAACGTGCAGGTGCCGCGGGAGATCGTGACGATCATGCAGGGGGCGATCGTGCTGTCGGTCGTCGTCGCCTACGAGGTGGTCCGCCGGTTCGAACTGGCCGCGCAGCAGCGGCAGGTCGGCCGGCAGCTCGGAACGGTGGATGCGGCATGAGCACTTCGTTGATGAACCCCGCCGAGGCTCCGCTGGCTGTTCCGCCGCCTCGCAAGACGCGCCGGATCCCCGGTTGGGCCGTCGGCGCCCTCGGTGTGGCCGGCGCGGTGGTGCTGCTGTCCACCACGTCGTACCTGACCGGTGTGCCGCAGCTGACGTCCACCGGCACCATCCAGACCGCGGTGCGGTTGGCGTTGCCGATCCTGCTGGCCGCGCTGGGCGGCCTGTGGGCGGAACGCGCGGGCGTGGTGAACATCGGCCTCGAAGGCATGATGATCATGGGCACCTGGGGCGCGGCGTGGGCCGGGTACCAGTGGGGCCCGTGGGCGGCGCTGGTGTCGGCCGCCGTGTTCGGCGCGCTGGGCGGGTTGCTGCACGCGATCGCGACCGTGACGTTCGGGGTGAACCACATCGTGTCCGGTGTGGCGATCAACCTGCTCGGGGCCGGTCTCACCAAGTACCTGTCCACGCTGATCTTCTTCCCGCTGTCGAACAACCCGCGCGAGTCGCCCTCGGTGCCGAAGTTCGACACTTACTCGGCCGCCGGGTTGTCGGACTGGCTGGGCGAGTTGGAGGCGCAGCAGCGGGTCGGGTTGTCCGACGTCGCCGGCATCCTGCGCGGGCTCGTCACCGGTGTGTCGCCGTTGACGATGCTGGCCGTCCTGCTGGTGATCGGCAGCTACCTGGTGCTGTGGCGGACCCGGTTCGGGTTGCGGCTGCGGTCGTGCGGCGAGAACCCGGTGGCCGCGGAGTCGTTGGGCGTCAACGTCTACTGGTACAAGTACGTCGCGGTGATCTCGTCCGGCGCGCTGGCCGGTATCGGTGGCGCCGCGCTGGTGCTCAACCCCGGTCAGCCCGGGTACCTGGAGGGCCAGACCAACGGGCGCGGGTTCATCGGCCTGGCCGCGATGATCTTCGGCAACTGGCGGCCCGGTGGGCTGCTCGGCGGTGCGGCCCTGTTCGGGTACGCCGACGGGTTGCAGCTGCGGTCGGGCGGCAAGACGTTCCTCGCCCTGGTCTACGGCGCGGTGCTGCTGCTGGTCGTGATCGTGATCTGGCAGTTGGTGCGCCGTCGCTGGTTCGCCGCGGCGTCCGGCATCCTGGCCGCCGGCGTCCTGTACGCGGTGTACTACTCGGTGGACGAGGTGCCGAGCGAGCTGACCACCTACGCGCCGCACCTGGTGACGTTGATCGTGCTCGCGGTCGCGTCCCAACGATTGCGCATGCCCGCGGCCGACGGTGTGGTGTACCGCCGTGGTTGATGTCGTGGTCGATTGGGAGCTGCTGCGTGCGCGCGCCGTCGAGGCCGCGCAGGCCGCCTACTGCCCGTACTCCGGGTTGCGGGTGGGCGCGGCGGCGGTGTGCGACGACGGGCGGGTCGTGGTCGGCTGCAACGTCGAGAACGCCGCCTACGGCGTCGGGCTGTGCGCCGAGTGCACGTTGGCGGGTCAGTTCTTCCTGACCGGCGGCGGGAAACTCGTCGCGCTGGCGTGCCGGAGCGGTTCGGGCGAGCTGCTGATGCCGTGCGGGCGGTGCCGTCAGGTGATCTACGAGTTGGGCGGTGGGGCGTGCCTGATCGACACGCCGGCCGGGGTGCGGCCGATGACCTCGGTGCTGCCCGACGCTTTCGGGCCGGAGGACCTGCCGTGACTCACATCGCCGTGGACGTGATCCGGGCCAAGCGCGACGGTTTTCGGCTGTCGGATTCACAGATCGACTGGGTCGTGGACGCCTACACCCGTGGGGTGGTGGCGGACGAGCAGATGTCGGCGTTGGCCATGGCGATCTTCCTGAACGGCATGGACTCGGCCGAGACGGCGCGGTGGACGCGGGCCATGGTGCGGTCCGGTGAGCGGCTGACGCTGGACGTCGGCCGGCCCACCGTGGACAAGCACTCGACGGGCGGGGTGGGCGACAAGATCACCCTCCCGTTGGCCCCGCTGGTGGCGGCTTGTGGTGCGGCGGTGCCCCAGTTGTCCGGGCGCGGGCTCGGGCACACCGGGGGGACGCTGGACAAGCTGGAGTCCGTCCCGGGGTGGCGGGCGCAGTTGTCGGTGGCGGAGGTGACCGCGCAGCTGCGGTCCGTCGGCGCCGTGATCTGCGCGGCCACTTCGGGTCTCGCGCCGGCGGACAAGAAGCTCTACGCGTTGCGCGACGTGACGGCGACCGTCGAGTCGATCCCGTTGATCGCGTCTTCGATCATGTCGAAGAAGATCGCGGAGGGCGCCGAGGCGCTGGTGCTGGACGTGAAGGTCGGCTCCGGGGCGTTCATGAAGTCCTTGGAACAGGCGCGGGCTCTGGCGTCGGCCTTGGTGTCGATCGGCGTCGACCACGGTCTGAAGATCAGTGCTCTGTTGACGGACATGTCGGTGCCGTTGGGGCGGGCGGTCGGGAACGCGGTCGAGGTCGCGGAGTCGGTCGAGGTGCTGCGCGGCGGCGGTCCGGCGGACGTGGTCGAGCTGACCGTGGCCCTGGCGGAGGAAATGCTGTCCCGTGCGGGCATCTCCGCTTCGCCCCGTGACGTCCTGGCGTCCGGTGAGGCGTACGAGACGTGGGCGCGGATGATCAGCGCCCAGGGCGGCGACCCGGACGCTCCGCTTCCCGTGGGCCGGCACAAACACGTCGTCACCGCTCCGGAGGACGGCTACCTGACCGCGTTGGACGCCTACGCGGTAGGTGTGGCGGCGTGGCGCCTGGGTGCGGGTCGTGCCCGCAAGGAGGACCCGGTGCAGGCTGGTGCCGGAATCCTGTGCCTCGCGAAGCCGGGCGACCGGGTGGCGAAGGGCCAGCCGCTGCTGGAGCTGTACACCGACACCCCGGACGCCGTACCCGCCGCGCTCGACACCCTGGCCGGCGGTTACGAGGTGGGCGAAGCCCCACCGCCACGCGGCCCCCTGGTCATCGACACCATCCGGGGCTGAGTTCCCACGTTCTCCCACCGGAATTGTCAGACCCCGCCGGCAGAATAAAAGCAGGGGTTCCCCAGGCGGGGAGCCCTGCAAAGCATGTGCGGGCGCCACGGCGAACCTGCTGGTGAGACACCGCGAATCTGTCGGTCGAGTGCGTTGGAACCGAAAGACCATCGACGCGCCGCAGAATGACCGGAAGATTTTGGCGCGTGTGGAACCGGCAAGTTCGCGGTGTCCAACGAGGTGGCCATCGGCTCTCGGCGGCGCGTTACCGGAAAGAGTTGAGGGCGTAACGAAAAGGCCCGGTCCGCGGGAAGCGGGCCGGGCCTATCGGTGTACGTGATCCGCGTACGTGATCCGTGTACGTGATCAGGCGCCTTCGGCGGCCAGGTCGTCGTCGTCCACGTTGCGGTTGTCGCTCGACTTCGTCGGCCCGTTCTTCCGGGTCCGCCGCTGCGGCCGGGGCAGGGCGGTGGGCGGCGGGGGCGGGGTGGGGGAGCCGCCGCCGAGGATCAGCTCCGCGAAGGTGGCCATGGCCTCGTCCAGCTGGCCGCCGATGCGCAGCTCGGACTCCTGGTTGCTCTTGCGCACCAGGCCGGCCAGCGAGTCGGTGTCCGGCCGCGTGGACAGGGTGCCCTCGACCTTGGCGATGCCCTGCTCCACCACACCGGACAGCTCGCCGAGGCGGGCCGCGAAGTCGTCCTCGACCGAGTCGAGGCGCGTGGTCATGGTGTCGAGGCGGGACGTGACCTGCTCCAAGCGCTGCGCCAGCGCCTCCAGCCGGTCCGTCGCGTCGACCTGGTCGCGGGTCTCGTCCAGCGCCGCGTGCAGCGCCTCGCGGGCCTCGTCCAGCTTGCCCGTCATCGTGCTGCGGGTGTCCGCCAACGACGAGGCGAGCGAGTCGCGGGTCTCGGTGAGCGACGCGTGCAGGCCGTCGCGGGTGCTGTTGAGGTTGTCGCGGGTCTCGTCCAGCCTGCCGTGCAGGTTGTTGGTCGAGTCCGTCACCGAACGCTGCAACGCCTCACGCGTGCCGTCCAGGTGCTCGTGGACGCCCTCGTCGACCTCGTCCAGACGACCGCGCAGCGCGGCCTCCAACGCCTCGATGCGCTCGCGCAGCGGCCCCGTCACCGCGCCGGGCACCTGCTCGACCTTGCCGTCCTGCTTGTCCAGGTGGCCGTCGAGGTCGTCGAGGCGCTTGTGGATGTGGGAGAGCTTGTCCTCCAGGCCGTCCATCCGCCCGGCGACGCCCTCGAACCGGCCCGCCACTCCGTCGAGCCGACCGTCGAGCTGCGCGAACGGCTTGGCCAGCTTGTCGACCAGGCCCTCGACGGCCCGCCCGATGCCCTGGACCGCGTTGTCCTGCGCCTCCAGCCTGGCCAGCGCCTCGTCCAGCCGCTCGGCCAGCACGCTGACCTCGGTCCGGTCGGGCAGCTCGGACAGGCGCTTGCGAACGGAACCCAGCGACTCGAGCGGGGACATCCGCGCGTGGATCTCGTCCAGTGCGTCGAAGATCTGCTGCTGTTCGCTCTCACGGATCTCCGCGGCGCGCGTCAGCATGTTGCGCATCCGATCGAAGGACATCGTGGAGTTGTTGTTCTCGTTCACGGCTCGGGTGCCTTCGTCCAGGGGAGGGGAGACCTCCGGGAGCCTAACCAGGTTGGGGCGGCGGGCAGTAGCACCCCCCGGCGGGGACCGCCTGTCTCGACCTTGCGTGTACTCCGTTGGAGTGACACCGGCCGACCCTACCTCAACGTAACCCGCAGCGGGCCTATGACTGCGTCCCGTGAGCATCCGCCGTGTGAGTGACTAAAGCTCGGGTGGCGGTAGCGGAAAGTTCTGCATCACGACTGCACAACGGCGAAAGAGCCACTCGAGTGAGTGGTTCCGGACACACCAGGTAACTCCTGGGTGATCATACCGTAGCAAGATCATTAGTTGGCGGACCGACCCGGCGTGTCACGGGTATACGGTGACGACCATGCCGACCCCGCTTAGCCAGGAGGCCCTCCGCAGCGCGCCCAAGGTGCTGCTGCACGACCACCTCGACGGTGGCCTCCGCCCTCAGACGGTGATCGAACTCGCCGAAGCCTGTGGCCACCAGGGCCTGCCCACCACCGACCCCGTCGCGCTGGGCACCTGGTTCCGCGACAACGCCAACTCCGGCTCGCTGGTCCGCTACCTCGAAGGCTTCGCGCACACCTGCGGCGTCATGCAGGACGAGGCCGCGCTGGTGCGCGTCGCCTCCGAAGCCGTGCAGGACCTGGCCGACGACGGCGTCGTCTACGCCGAGATCCGCTACGCCCCGGAGCTGTTCACCGAGAAGGACCTGAGCCTGGAGCAGGCCGTCGAGGCCGTGCAGGAGGGCTTCCGCCAGGGCGAGGCCGCGTCCGCCGGCCGCATCAAGGTCCGCACGCTGCTGTGCGCGATGCGCCAGAACGACGGCTGGCAGCGCATCGCCGACCTGGTGGTCCGCTACCGGGACGCGGGCGTGGTCGGCTTCGACATCGCGGGCCCGGAGGCCGGGTTCCCGCCCAGCAAGGAGCTGTCCGCGTTCGAGTACCTGCGCCGGCAGAACGCGCACTTCACCATCCACGCCGCCGAGGCGGCGGGCGCGGAGTCGGCCTGGGAGGCCGTGCAGCTCGCGGGCGCCGAGCGCCTGGGCCACGGCGTGCGACTGGCCGAGGACATCAAGGGCGACGAGGTCGGGCAGCTCGCCGCGTACGTGCGGGACCGGCGCATCGCGCTGGAGATGTGCCCGACGTCGAACGTGCACACCGGCGCGGTGCCGTCGCTGGCCGAGCACCCGATCAAGCGGCTGGCCGAGCTGGGCTTCCGGGTCACCGTGAACACCGACAACCGGCTGATGAGCCAGGTGTCGATGACCGGTGAGTTCGCCACCGTGGTCGAGCACTTCGGCTTCGACTGGGACGACCTGCGCAAGTTCACCGTCAACGCCGCCAAGGCCGCGTTCATCTCGCACGACGAGCGCCGCGCCCTGATCCAGGACGTGATCGAGCCCGCGTACGCCGCCCTCCAGCAGTAGAACCCGAGCCGGTAGAGCAAAGGTCGCGGGCTCCGACGGGGCCCGCGACCTTCACGTTTCAACGGCCGACGCGTTCCGGCGGCCGACTGGTGGACTAGTGGACCTTGAGCCGGTCCTCGAACGACGCCACCAGGTTCCGCCACGCCACCTGCTCGTCGTCGAACGGCGCGCTGGGCGCCAGCCGGGTGGGGTCGGGCTTGAGCACGTACGACACCAGCCACCCCAGCCGCTCGGACTGGTTGAGCGCCACCTTCACGGTGTCGTCGTGCGCCCACTCGCCCGCGTCCTCCAGCAGCTCCACCACCAGGTCGAGCTGCGTCGGGTCGACCGCGTCCGGGCCGTCGGCGATGTCCTCGTCCAGGCCGGTGAGCACGTAGACGTTGTCCGGGTCGACCTGGACCTCCAGGTCACCGCCGGTCGCCTTGGTGACCAGCTCGCCCCAGGTCGACACCTCGGCCAGGTCGTTGTCGTCGGCCTCGACGATGAACCGGGCCAACGCGCGCGGCGAGCCGAACACGTCGATCTTGCCCTTGCGGCCGAGGAACACCGGCTGGTCGTCCAGGTAGCAGCGCAGCGTGTAGTACTCGCCCGCGCCACTGATGATCTTGATCGGGTCGATGCCGACCTCGCCCCAGAAGCCGACCGGCTCGTCGTCGCCCTCTTCGTCCTCGTCCTCGGAGTCCGCCGCCACGGCGTTGGCCTCCTCGAACGCGGCCAGCTCGTCCTGCGCGGCCTTGAGCGCGGTCTCGTCGACCTCCGGCGTGGTCACGACCCCGTCGATCGCGTCCAGCACCTCGTCCCACTTCTCGGAGACGACCTCGGCGATCTCGGTCCACAGCGCCTGGCCCTCGCGGCCGGTGAACGGCAGCGTGCCCTGCGGCAGCAGCGCGAAGCCCTCCGCCGAGTCCAGGACCTCGTGCACCTTCTCCAGGTCGCACACGTCCGCCAGCGACCGCACGATCGAGACCACGTCGGCCAGCTCGCCGATGACCCAGGTGTCGGGCTCCTCGGCGACCAGCTCGGGCACGCCGACCAGGTCGAACTGGTGGTTGTCGTCGGGCGACAGCTCACCGACCGACAACGCCGGCACCACGTGCCACGCCGGGTGGTCGGTCAGGTCGTGCTCTTCGGCCTTGCGCACGAACGCCGCCAGGTGCGCGGCATCCGGGAAGGCGTACAGGTCCTCCTCGTGGCCGAGGAATGCCTCCCACTCCTCGCCCTCTTCCCGCCAGCGGGGAGCCCACAGGGTGACCACATCACCCTGAGTGAGCCCCAGCTCGATCGGGACGATGTCCTGTGCCATCCGACCTCCCGGTCACGCCATGCCCCTTTGCGATGCGGGGGCAAGAGTACGGGGTCGATCACCTGCTACCAGGACGCGGGCCAGTGTGCCGGGCCTCAGCCCGGTGGTGAAGGCCCGCACGCGGGAAGCCGGTCACGACCAAGCGTGCCCTAGACCGGACGGTTCTGCTGTTCGATGTACTGGTGCAGCACGCTGGTCGGAGGGCCGTCGACCGATCCGGCGAAGTACGACCCGGACCACAGTTGTCGTGCCCGCCAGTAGTGCCGGGCCAGTTCGGGGAACTCCTGTCGCATCCTGCGGGACGAGACGCCCTTGAGGCTGTTGACCAGCTTCGAGATCGCGACCTTGGGCGGGAAGTTCACCAGCAGGTGCGTGTGGGTGGGCTCGCCGTTGAACTTGACCAGGTCGCACTCGAAGTCGGCGCAGACCGCCTGCATGATCTCTTCCAGCCGGGTCAGGTGCCGGTCGCTGAACACCTCGTGCCGGTACTTCGTCACGAAGACCAAGTGTGTGTGAAGCACGGAAACACAGTGTCTACCTGTGCGAATACCCTCGGGATCGGTCATAAAACCAACCGTATAGGGTTAGGCTGTGCAGCTGCGGTACAACTTCCGCGTCGACCCGACGCCGGGCCAGCGGATCGCGTTGGCCCGTGCGTTCGGGTGCGCGCGGGTGGTGTTCAACGACGGGTTGCGCGCACGCCAGGCCGCTCGGGAAGCCGGACTGCCGTACGTCACGGACGGCGAGCTGTCCGAGCAGGTGATCACCAGCGCCAAGACCACCCCGGAGCGGGCGTGGCTGTCCGAGGTGTCGGCGGTGGTGCTGCAACAGGCACTGGCGGACCTGAACACCGCGTACCGGAACTTCTTCAAGTCGCTGTCCGGAAAGCGCGAGGGACGGCGGGTCGGGCCGCCGAGGTTCCGGTCCCGCAAGGACAACCGGCAGGCCATCCGGTTCACCGCCAACGCCCGGTTCCGGGTTCTGGACAACGGACGGTTGCGGCTGCCGAAGATCGGGGACCTGCGGGTCCGCTGGTCGCGGGATCTGCCCTCGGACCCGTCCTCGGTCACGGTCGTCAAGGACGCAGCGGACCGGTACTTCGCCTCGTTCGTCGTCCAGGCCGGCGACGCGCCGCTTCCTCCTGTCGGGCAGGAGACCGGGATCGACCTGGGCCTGACCTCCTACGCGGTGCTCTCCGACGGCACGAAGACCGCCGCACCCCGGTTCCTGCGCGGCGCTGCACGCAGGCTGCGCAAAGTGCAGAAAGCGCTGTCGCGCAAAGCGAAGGGGTCGGCCAACCGGGCCAAGGCCCGGGTGAAGGTCGCGCGGGCACACGCCCGCGTGGCCGACATGCGCCGGGACTGGCACCACAAGCTGTCCTCCACGATCATCCGCGACAACCAAGCGGTGTACGTGGAAGACCTCGCGGTGTCCGGTCTCGCGCGCACGCGGCTGGCCAAGAGCGTGCACGACGCCGGATGGTCGGCGTTCGTGTCGATGTTGGAGTACAAGGCCGTCCGGCACGGCCGCACCTTCGCCCGGATCGACCGGTGGTTCCCCTCCACCCGCATGTGCTCGGCCTGTGGCGCGATCGGCGCGAAACTCCCGCTGGACGTCCGGTCGTGGACCTGCTCCTGCGGCGCGGTTCACGACCGGGACGTCAACGCGGCACGCAACATCCTGGCCGCCGGACGGGCGGACAGGTAAAACGCCTGCTGAGCCCAGGTAAGACCACCCCCACCGGGAGGCGCAGGGCGATGAAGCAGGAACCCGCCGAGGCGACCCGGCGGCGCGACACCCGCGTCACCAGGCGCGGCAGGAATCCTCGTCCGCCAGGATGGGGAGGACGTCAACGCCGTTGACCACGGAAAGGGTCGGCGAAGTAGTCGTCGTCGTCCGTTTCCGCGGGTTCCGGACGGGGTGCGGGGCGGTTCGGCCGCTGCCCGGCCCACGGTGGTGCGGACGGTGTGGCCGCCCGCTGCTGCGCTCCGGACCAGCCCTGTTCACCGGGCTGCCGCTGCGCGACGGGCGGTGTGACGGGAGGTCGGGGTGCGGAGGTGTCGACCGCCGGTGCGGTGTTGAGGGGTGGCGGGCCGGCGAAGGCCTCCACCGCCATGGCCATGCTGTCGCCCAGCGATTTGGCCAACTCGTTGTAGCTCGTCTGCACGGCCGCGTCCGTCGCCAGCCGCGCCGTCTCCACGACCAGCCTGCCGACCGCGTCCGGTCCCTGCGCCAACGCGTTCGGGTGCAGGTCGAGCGATTTCAGCTCACCCGTCGCGGTCGCGGTGGCGCGGGCCAGGCGGGTGGGGTGCTCGGCCGTGCCGGTCGTGCGGGCCAGGACCTCGGTCAGGCCCTCGGCCGCCGCGAGTCGTTGCTCCTGCGTCACCGCGAACTCCTCAGGTACGAGCCGTCGAAGTCGTCGTCGTCCGGACCGCGTTCGAAGCCGATCTCGGTCAACGCCCGCACCGCCGCCGGATCGGCCACGCGTTCCAACGTCCGGTGCATCCGCGAGGCGGCGTCCCGGGCAGCGCGTGCCGACACGCGCAGGATCTCGTCCGCCAACGCCCGCGGTCCCATGTTCAACGCCGCGGGCGAAATCCGCACTTCCTGCGGCGGGCCGCCGGGCACGGCCACGACCGTGACCGCGCCGTCCGGGGACGACGCCCGGCCGAGCACCGGGCCGGTGCGCGCCACGTGCTCGGAAACCTGCCGCTCGGTGTCGGCGACCCGCCTGGCCGCCCGCTCCGTCTCGTCCACGTCCTCAGCCCGTCGGTCGGTAGAAGCCCATGAAACCCATGCCGCTGTTGCTCGTGCGGATCGGGTTCACCTGCACCGGGTCGCCCGCCTCCACCATCTGCCCGTTGCCGATCACCATGGCCACGTGCCCGTCCCACACCACCAGGTCGCCGGGCAGCAACTGGTCCGACGGCACGGACGCGCCCATGGCCTGCGACGACGCGGGCCGCGGGATGTCGAACCCGGCGCCCCCGTACGCCCACTGGGTCAGGCCGCTGCAGTCCGTGCCCTGCGGCGGGTTCGCGCCGCCCCACACGTACGGGGTGCCCAAGGCGGACAACGCGTTGCGCACCGCCCGTGCGGCGGTCTCGTTGGGCGCTTCGGCGGAGCTGCCGTCCGGCAGGTTCACGCCAACGCCGGTGCCGGGCTGCGGCGGGATGGCCACCGGCAGACGTGGCCCGACCGCACCGCCGCCGCCTCCACCACCTCCGCCGCCACTACCGCCGCCTCCACCACCACCGCTGCCACTGCCTCCGCCGCTGCCACCGCTGCCGCCGGAAGAAGAGGACTGGTTCCCGCCGTCGCCACTCGCGGACGAGGTCGACGTGGTGCCACCGCTCTCCGCGCCCAACGGGTCGCCGAGCCCGGCGAAGTCCGGCTGCTGCAACCCCTGCAACCGGGTGACCACGTCGGTCAGCTCGGTGCGGACCCGCTCCAACTCCTGGCCGGTCTTGCCCTCGTACTCGCGGGCCTTGGCGGTCACCTCCGCCGCCACCGCGAGCACCGCGCCGATCCCGCCGAACACCCCCGCCGCCACGGCCGCCGCCAACCGGGGCCACGCCCAGCCGGTGAACTCGTCGATCAGGCCCTGGATCGCGGTCTTGCCGGAGTTCACCGCGTCGACCGCGGTGGTGGCCGCCTGCTGGGTGGTCGTGGCGTTGCGCGCCAACGTGCTCACGCCGCCGGAGAACGTCGACACGCGAGCCTGGAACGCGTTCGCCCGCTCGCCGTACCAGTCGCCCAGCGCGGAGTTCGCCGCACCCGTGTGCCTGCCGTCGATCTCGGTCAACGCCGAGGACGCCCGCCCGAACTTCTCCGCCGCGCCCGTCGCGCCGCCGGTGTCGCCCTCGAGCTTGGCCAAGTGGTCCTTCATCGGCTGGACCAGAGCCGCCAGGAAACCGCCGACGTCCACGTCAGGCCCGGGACGCTCGGTGGAGGTCGGCGCTGTTCCGCGCCTCCTGCTCGACGTACGCCTCGCCGGTCTTCCGCACGGCGGTGGCGAACGCGGACAACCCGGCCGACGCCGCGGCCACACCGTCCACTTGGGCCTGTGCCGCGCGCTGGAACGCCGCGCCCAACCCGACCTCGTCCCCGATCTTGCCGAAACTGCCCGCGGCCAACGACGTCGTGCCCGCCAACGTGGACGTGCCGACCGCGCCGACCTCGCTCGCCAGAGCCGAAGCCGTGCTGCCGTACGCCGACAGCGCCGCGGTGTCGACGCCGAAACCCCGTTCCACCCTCGTCCCCCTTTTGGTGCCGTGCGACGGCGATCCTGCCCCATCCGCAACCGGGTTGTGCGGCGTTCGGCCAGATCCTGCCCCGATGGGCGGTACCACGCCCGGTGTCGTCACCTGATCATGTGTCTGTGGGTGTTTTGCGCCATTGGGAACGGATTGCGGCGTGGCTGGACCACCACGCCCCCTTGACCGGATCGGCGTTCGTGCCCCCCGAGGACGGCGCCGCGGTCGAGGCGCTGGCGGACGCCACCGGGCTCGCGCCGCCGGACGACCTGCGCGCGTGGTGGGCCGTGTGCGGTGGCACCGCGGATTTGGCGTTCGCCGAAGTGCTGCCGCCGTTCTACACGCCGCTCGGCCCGTCCAACGCGCTGCGGTCGTGGCGGCTGAAGGAGCGGTTCTGGCCGGCGGAGCTGAACTCGGAGGCGGGCACGCCGACGGTCGGCTTCCACCCGATGTGGCTGCCGATCGCGTTCGACGGGTGCGGTGACGCGTTGGCGGTCGACCTGCGGCCGGGTGTGCTGTCCGGGTGCGTGGTCGAGTGGGACCGGGAGGCGGGCGAGATGCTGAAGCCCGAGTGGACCAGCCTGGACGAGATGCTGGACGAGGTCGCCACGGCCCTGGAGCACCGCAGCCGGCTCGGCCACTGCGAGCCGCTGGTCACCACGGACGGCCGGCTGGGCTGGTGCACCAACTGACGACCAGCACCCCCGGATCTTCCGGTAAACTGAGTTGTCGCAGCTCAGCGCACTCATTGGAGGCAGTATGGCGGACGTCCACGACGTGGCCGCGGCCGTGCTCGACGCCACCGGTCCCGAGTCGCCGATGAAGTTGCAGAAGCTCCTGTACTACACGCAGGCGTGGCACCTGGCCGAGTACGACAAGCCGCTGTTCGACGCCCCGATCGAGGCGTGGCGGCGAGGTCCGGTCGTGCCCGAGATCTACTTCCGCCACCAGGGCCAGTCCGAGGTGTGTGCCTGGGAAGAGGGCGATCCGCGCGGGTTGAGCGCGCGGGAGTACGGGGTCGTGCGGTCGGTGGTCGAGCGGTACGGGCACTTCAGCCGGCACGAGCTGAGCGACATGGCGCACGACGAGGAGCCGTGGCGGGCGGCACGGGGTGACCTGCCCGAGACGGAGCCGAGCAGCGAGCCGCTCTCGCACGGTGTGATGGCCCGCTACTTCCGCAGGTTGACCAGTGGGCCGGAGGAAGCGGTCGCGGAGGCCGTGGGCAGCGCCCGGCTGGAGGGCTTGGACGTCCCGGACGACGTGGTGGCGACCATGCGGGCGGTCGCGGCGGGCGAGTTGACCGCGGACGAGGCGATCGCCAGAGAGCTCGAGGCACTGCGCCGCCCGTGAGTTCTGAAGATCCATACCTGGACCCGGTATCCGGTGTCCTGCGCAACACCTTGGGCCTGACAGACCAACAGGAATGCGATTACGCCGAGGCGCGGCTGAGCACGATGCGCGTCGAGCAGCTCGCGCTGGCACCGCTGCCCGGCCTCTACGACCTGGCCCACTTGCAGGCGTTCCACCGGCGCATCTTCGGCGACTTCTACCCGTGGGCGGGTGAGGTCCGGCGGGTCAACATCGCGCGGTCGGCGACGTTCGCCGCGTGGCGGCAGATCGAGCCCTACGCGCACTGGCTGTTCGACGAGCTGAAGAAGGAGCGCTACCTCCGCGACCTGGAGCGCGATCCGTTCCTGGACCGGTTCACGCACTACTTCGCCGAGGTCAACGCCATTCACCCGTTCCGGGAAGGCAACGGGCGCACGCAGCGCGCGTTCTTCCGGCAGCTGGCGCGCGAGGCGGGGTGGCGGGTCGCCGTGCACTCGCTGGACCGGACCGCGTTCGTCGAGGCGTGCCGGGAGAGCATGTCCAGCTCCAACGAGTCGCTGCGCGACCTGTTCGACGCGGTCCTGAGCCCCGCCTGACGAGGTGTGACGCAGCTCACTCGATTCGGAGAACCGTTTTCGGGGAGCGGTCGTCTTGCCGGATGTGAACGAGGAGCAGCTGGTCCGCGCGGTCGCCCGTGGCGACCGCGCGGCCTTCGAGGAGCTCTACCGGCGCACGTCGCCGTGGCTGGCGGTGCGCCTGCGCCGCCGGTGCGCCGACGAGCAGGTCGTCGCCGAGGTCATGCAGGAGACGTACCTGGCGGTGTGGCGGGCGGCGGGGTCGTTCGCGGGCGCGGCGGTCGACGGCACGGCGGTCGGGTGGCTGTGGACGATCGCGGTCCGCCGGCTGGTCGACGCGTTCCGCCGCCGTGCGCACCAGGCCCGGCCGCTGCCGGTGGCCGAGGCCTCGCCCGCCGCCGAGGACGAGGTGCTGGCGGGCGCGTTGAGCGACGACGTCGGCGGCGCGTTGCGCGACCTGGCACCGGAACTGCGGCAGGTGCTCCAGGCGATGGTGCTGGACGGGCTGACCGTGCGGGAGACCGCCGTGCTGCTCGGGGTGCCCGAGGGCACCGTCAAGACCCGCGCTCGGCGGGCTCGGATCGCGATGCGGGAGGCACTGTCATGAGCGAGCACGCGTCCGCCGAGCTGATCGCCCGCTACGCGGCGGGCGACGACCTGCCGCCGGACCGGCTGTGGGCGGTCGAGGCGCACCTGGAGACCTGCGAGCTGTGCCGGCTGCGGCTGGCCGACGTGGCTCCGCCGCAGGTCACGGCGTTGACATCGGCCGTGTGGGCGGGGTTGGCGCCGACCGGTGCGCCGGTGCGCGGACATCGCCGGTTCGCACGGTGGGCGGTGCCGTCGTTCCTGCCGTGGCTGTCGATGACGGCGTTCGTGGTGTTCGCGGCGCTGTTGGTGGACGAACTGGCGCCCGCCGCGGTGACGTCCACGGTGTTGCTGATCGCGCCGATCGTGCCCGTGCTGGGTGTGGCGGCGGCCTGGTCGCGGGCCATGGACCCGGCGTACGAGCTGGTCGTGTCGACTGCGCGGGCCGGTCTGGAACTCGTGTTGCGCCGGACGTTCGCGGTGCTGGTGGTCGTGCTGCCCGCGTTGCTGCTGGGCGGCTGGCTGGCCGGTGCGTCACCCGCGTACTGGCTGCTGCCGTGCCTGGGCGTCACCTCGGTGACCCTCGCGCTCGGCGGCGTGATCGGGGTGCGCCGGGCCGCGATCGCCGCCACCGCCACGTGGGCGGTGCTGGTGGTCGGTCCGGCGGTGGTGCTCGGCGGTGTGCCCGGCGTGCTCGCGCCGGGCGCGGCGCCGTTGTGGGCGGCGGCGCTGGTCGGGGGCGCCGCCGCCGTGTTCTTCCGGTCCGCGGCCTACGCGCGGCTGTGATGGAGAGGGCTGTGATGGAGGGGGTTGTGGTGGCGCGTGTGGTGAGCGCGGCGGAGGTCGCGCCGACGGGGTACGCCTGGCAGGTCAAGGCGGAGGGTCTGCGCGTGCGCGCGGGCCGGACGATGGCGGTGGACGGGCTCGACCTGCGGCTGGGTCGTGGTGTGCACGGGCTGCTCGGGCCGAACGGCGCGGGCAAGACCACGCTCATCCGGTCGCTGGCCACGGTGCTGCGGCCGGCGTCCGGGACGTTGGAGGTGCTGGGCTCGCCGGTGTCCGGGCGGGTGGACCTGCGTCGGGTGCGGCGTGCGCTCGGCTACCTGCCGCAGGATTTCGGCTACTACAAGCGGTTCACCGTGCGCGAGTTCGTCGAGTACATGGCGTGGCTCAAGGAGATGCCGAAGCGGGACGTGCCGGGTGCGGTGCAGCGGGCCGTGGAACGGGTCGGGCTGGCCGATCGCGCGGACTCCCGGATGAAGACGCTGTCCGGTGGCATGGTGCGGCGGGCCGGGATCGCGCAGGCCATCGTCAACGACCCCGAGGTGCTGCTGCTGGACGAACCGACCGCCGGGCTCGACCCCGGTCAGCGGGTCAGGTTCCGGGAGTTGTTGCAGGAGTTGGGTTCCGACTCGTGCGTGGTCGTGTCGACGCACCTGGTCGAGGACGTCGCGGCGGCCTGCACGGACGTGGTGCTGTTCAAGGCCGGTCGGCTGGTGTTCCAGGGCACGCCGGACGAGCTGGCCGCGGCCGGTGGGCCGGACAACGTCGGCGACAGCCCGCTGGAACGCGGGTACTCGGCGCTGATCGGTGAGGCAGGTGCGTGGTGAGGATCCTCGGTATCGAGCTCAAGCGCACCGCGGCGGTGCTGGTCGGCGTGCTGATCGCGCTGGTCATGCTCGGGGTGCTGCACTGGGGGCCGTCGACCAAGAACAGCATGGCGTGGACGCGGCAGTGGACGGCGTTGGCCGAGTGGGTCCGGTTCATGCTGGTGTTCTCGTGGCCGTTGACGCTCGGCGCGGGCGCGTTGCAGGGGTTGCGGGACCGGCGGTCCGGGGTGGAGGAGCTGTTCGCCTCCACACCGCGGCCACGGGCGCGGCGGGTGGGGTGGACGCTCGGGGCGCTGGCGGTCGCGTTGACCGTGGGATACGCGGTGGTGTTCGCGGTCGGGGCGGTGCAGGTGCCGTCTTCGACGGACTACTTCCACTGGGGTTGGCTGCCGGTGGCCCTGGTGGGCGTGCTGGCGTTGGTCGGTGGGGCGTGGCTCGGGGTGGGGTTGGGGCGGCTCCTGCCGTCGCTGTTGACGCCGCCGGTGCTGGCGGTGGCCGGGTTCGCGCTGACGTCGCTGGGGTTGGGGCAGACGACGGGGGACGGGTTCCGCTGGACCCTGCTGCTGCCCTCGGTGGTGTACCCGAAGACGGTGTTCGCGTCGGTGGCCGGTTCGGTGAGCGCGGTGCAGGCGGTGTGGTTCGTCGCGGTTGCGCTGACGGGGTTCCTGCTGGTCGCTTTGCGGCGGCGGTGGCTGGGCGTGCTGCCCGTGCTGGTGGCGGGCGCCGTCGCGGTACCGCTGTTGCCCGCCACCCTGGACGAGGCCTACTCACCTGATCGGGTGGCTGCGGAGCTGGTGTGCTCCGAGCAGTTGTGCCTGACGCGAGCCCACGAGCACCAGCGGGCGGCGCTGGCGGGGCCGGCGCGGGAGGCGTTGCGGCTCCTGGCGAAGCTGCCGTCACCGCCCACGTCGGTGCGGGAGGTTCCGGGCACGTCCGGTCCGGCGCCGCGTGAGGCACGTGGCCCGGAGTCGACGGATGCCGTGTGGATGGACCTGGACGAGTTCACGTACTTCCGCCGCACACCACCGACACCCGAACTCATGACGACGTACCTGCTGGCCGGCGCCGGGACACGAACCTGCTACGGCGACTACGTCCCGGCAACGGTGGCACGCGAGATCGCCGCACGCACCGTCATGACCGCGTGGCTGACCGGCCGCCTGGAACCCCTGCCCGTCTACCGCCCCTGGGTGGGCAGGGACACCGACGCCCTGGCCGACAAGGCCTGGCAGCACCTCAACTCGATCCCGCCCGCCACCCAAGCCGCCCAGGTCCAAGCCGCCCGCGAAGTCCAGGCGGCCTGCTCCGGCGACGCGCTGACCACCCTCACCGGCGGCACCACGTGAACCGCTGGCTGTTCCTCTACGCCCGCGCCCGGCAGATCCCGGCGTCGGCCGCCGCCGTGG
Organism: Saccharothrix deserti; assembly: GCF_009769385.1. Lineage (GTDB taxonomy): Bacteria > Actinomycetota > Actinomycetes > Mycobacteriales > Pseudonocardiaceae > Actinosynnema > Actinosynnema deserti. Next base: position 131,772 of record NZ_VKAB01000008.1, on the reverse strand, counting down.
TGGTCGGGGTGGCGGCACTGGCCGCCGTCGCCCAGCCGGACGGCAGCCCGCACCTGGCCGCGTTCGCCGCGGCCATCGGGGTCGCCGCCCTCGCCACCGGCCTGGGCGGGCACGACCTGGGGCTCGACCGCACGGCCGCGTTCGGCTGGCCACCCCGTCGGGCCGCGCACCTGCTGTTCGGCGGCACGTTCGTCACCGCACTGCTGCTCGCCGTGGGCCTGGTGGCGTACCCGCTGGCACCGGACGCCTTCGTGCTCCGCGACGTCATCGGCCTCGGCGGCCTGGCGGCCTGGGGCGCACTGCTGTTCGGCGCACGCGCCGCCTGGGCGTTGCCGATCGGCTGGACCGGCATCACCCTCGTCGTCCCACCCGGCGACGACCACTGGCTCAGCCGCCTGCTGAGCTGGCCGGTGCAACCCGCCGACACCACCTCGGCCACCGTCACCGCGGTCGTGCTCGGCTGCACCGGCCTGCTCGCCTACAGCGTGTTCGGCTGCCGCCGTTAGACACCCATCGGGTGCCAGACCGTCTTCGTCTCCAGGAACGCCCGCAGCCGGGCCAAGTCCGGCTCGCGGGTGAAGTCCTCCGAAGGACGCGCCCGCAGCACGCGCTTCACCGTCCCGGCCGCCGACCGCTCCAGATCAGCCCGCGTCGACTCCGGCGCACCGGTCAGGTCGAGCGCGTTCACGTCCGCGTGCGACGCCAGCCACGGCGCGATCTCCGCCGTACGCCCGGTCAGCACGTTCACCACGCCACCGGGCAGGTCGGACGTCGCCAGCACCTCCGACAACGTCACCGCGGGCAACGGCCGGTCCTGCGAGCTGACGACCACCGCCGTGTTGCCGGTCGCGATCACCGGCGCCACCACGCTGATCAGCCCCAGCAACGACGACTGCTGCGGCGCGAGCACCGCGACCACACCCGTCGGCTCCGGCAACGAGAACGAGAAGTACGGCCCGGCCACCGGGTTCGCCCCGCCCAGCACGGTGGCGACCTTGTCGGTCCACCCCGCGTACCAGACCCACCGGTCGATCGCCGCGTCCACCAGCGACTGCGCCTTCTTCACCGCGACGCCCTCGGACGCGGCCACCTCGGTGATGAACTGCTCCCGCCGGCCCTCCAACACCTCGGCCACCCGGTACAGCACCTGCCCGCGGTTGTACGCCGTCGCACCCGACCAGCCGGGGAACGCCTTGCGCGCCGCCGCGACCGCGTCCCGGGCGTCCTTGCGCGAACCCTGCGCCGCGTTGGCCAGGAACGCGCCCTTCGCGTCGACCACCGGGTACGACCGCCCCGACTCCGACCGCGGGAACGCGCCGCCGATGTAGAGCTTGTACGTCTTCGCGACCGAGATCCGATCAGACATCGAGGTACGCCTCCAGCCCGGTGCGACCGCCCTCGCGGCCGAAGCCCGACTCCTGGTAGCCGCCGAACGGGGCGGTCGGGTCGAAGCGGTTGAACGTGTTGGCCCACACCACGCCGGCGCGCATCTTCTGCGCCGCCCACAGGATGCGCGACCCCTTCTCGGTCCAGATGCCCGCGGACAGCCCGTACGGCGTGTTGTTCGCCTTGGCCACCGCCTCGTCCGGGGTGCGGAACGTGAGCACCGACAGCACCGGCCCGAAGATCTCCTCGCGGGCGATCCGCATCGCCTGCGACACGTTGGAGAACACGGTCGGCGCGAAGTAGAAACCCTTGTCCGGCAACGGGCACGCGGACGTCCACCGCTCCGCGCCCTCGGCGTCACCCGACTCGACCAGCTGCTGGATCTTCGTCAGCTGCTCGCGCGAGTTGATCGCGCCGACGTCGGTGTTCTTGTCCAACGGGTCGCCGACGCGCAGCGTGGACACGCGGGCGTGCAGCTTCTCCAGCAGCTCGTCGGCCACCGATTCCTGCACCAGCAGCCGGGAACCCGCGCAGCACACGTGGCCCTGGTTGAAGAAGATGCCGTTGACGATGCCCTCGACCGCCTGGTCCAGCGGCGCGTCGTCGAACACGATGTTCGCCGCCTTGCCGCCCAGTTCCAGGGTGAGCTTGCGGCCGGTGCCCGCCAGCTGCCGCTGGATGATCTTGCCGACCTCGGTCGAACCGGTGAACGCGACCTTGTCCACGTCCGGGTGCGAGGTGACCGCCGCGCCGACGTCACCCGCTCCGGCGAGGATGTTCACCACACCGGGTGGCAGGTCGGCCTGCTGGATGATCTCCGCCAGCACCAGCGCGGTCAGCGGCGTCGTCTCGGCGGGCTTGAGCACCACGGTGTTGCCGCAGGCCAGCGCGGGCGCGATCTTCCACGCCGCCATCATCAGCGGGAAGTTCCACGGGATCACCTGACCGGCCACGCCCAGCGGCTTCGGGTCGGGACCGTAGCCCGCGTAACCGAGCTTGTCCGCCCAGCCCGCGTGGTAGAAGAAGTGCGCGGCGGCCGTGGGCACGTCCACGTCACGCGATTCCTTGATGGGCTTGCCGTTGTCCAACGACTCCAGCACCGCCAGCTCCCGCCCGCGCTCCTGGATGAGCCGGGCGATGCGGAAGATGTACTTGGCGCGCTCGGAGCCGGGCATCCTGCCCCAGACGCGGTCGTAGGCGCGGCGCGCGGCCTTCACCGCCTTGTCCACGTCCGCCGGCGCGGCCGTGCTGACCTCGGCCAGCACCTCCTCCGTGCCGGGGTTGACCGTCTTCAGCGGCTCACCGGCGCCCTCGACGAACTGGCCGTCGATGAACATCCGGTAGTTCGGCTTGAGGTTCGCGATGTCCCGCGATTCGGGCGCGGGCGCGTATTCCCACATGTCAGTCCACCGTCACGTAATCGGGGCCGCTGTAGTGGCCTTCCAACTGGGTGCGCCGCTGCATCAGCAGGTCGTTGAGCAGCGTGGATGCGCCGAACCGGAACAGGTCCGCGGTGAGCCACTCCGGTCCCGCGACCTCGTGCACCGCGACCAGGTACTTGATCGCGTCCTTGGTGGTGCGGATGCCGCCGGCCGGCTTCACGCCTCGGTGTTCGCCCGTCTGGGTGTGCCAGTCGCGGACGGCTTGCAGCATCACGTGCGTGACCGGCAGCGTCGCGGCGGGCGACACCTTGCCGGTGGACGTCTTGATGAAATCGCCGCCCGCGAGCAGGCCGAGCCACGACGCGCGGCGCACGTTGTCGTAGGTGGCCAGCTCGCCGGTCTCCAGGATGACCTTGAGGTGCGCGTCCCCGCAGGCGTGCTTGACCTGCACGATCTCGTCGAACACCTGCCCGTAGCGGCCGGACAGGAACGCGCCCCGGTCGATCACCATGTCGATCTCGGTGGCGCCCGCGTCGACGGCGTAGGCGGTGTCCTCCAGCTTCACCTTCAGGCTCGACCGGCCGGAGGGGAACGCGGTGGCGACGCTGGCGATGTTGATGCCGGTGCCTTCGAGTTCCTTGACGGCGGTCTCGACCATGTCCGGGTACACGCAGACGGCGGCGACCTTCGGCACGTCCGGGCGCTCCGGGTCGGGCCGGCGGGCCTTCGCGGCCAGCGACCGGACCTTGCCGTGCGTGTCCGCGCCTTCCAGCGTGGTCAGGTCGACCATGCTGATGGCGGTGTCGATGGCCCACATCTTGCTGGCCTTCTTGATGCTGCGGGTGCCCAGACCGGCCGCGCGCTGTTCGACGCCGACCTGGTCAACACCGGGCAGTCCGTGCAGGAACCGCCGCAGCGACGCGTCGTCGCGGACGGCGTCCGCGAGCGCCGGGGGTAGCGACGGCGATGTCGTTGGAGCAGCCATGTCGCCGAGTCTAGGCGGAATGGGACGGCCGTCCTAAGTCGGTGACTCAGGGCAGGTCAGACGTGCTGCGGAAGGCGTTCGACCGGCTGTTTCGGCACGGTCCGCGCGACCGGCTTCCGGCACAGCCGTTCCAACTCGTCCCGCCGACGCCGGACCGCAATGACGGGAGATCGATCGGCGCAACCGATCGGCACCGCTGTGGCCCGCGAGGCGTGTTCCGCACTTGTCCACAGGCCGCACCCGGTCGCCTCGAATTGTCGGTCCCAGCCGGCAGACTCAAGATCAGGGTTCCCCTGGGCGGGGACCCCTGCGAAGCATCGGCCTTCGTCAGCTCACGCGAAGGGGTTTCGTGACCTCGTCCTCGACGGCCCCTCGCCGGGGGTGGAGGGGTTTGGTGATCTCGGCGTCGGGTGCGAGTTCGGGGGCGTGTTGGGCCGCCGTGCCGGTGCGCTTGAGCTTCTGCCACGGCAGGCGCGCGCCCGCGACGGCCGTGATCACGGACTGGATCACCACCAGGTACATCAACTGCCGGTAGACGATCGGCTGGAGGGCCACCGCCCACAACGGCCGCAGGCGTTCCCGGTCCAGCCGGAACGCGATCACCGCCGGCACGAGTTGCAGCACCAGGAACCCCAGCCACGCCGCGGCGCCGCGCACCGGATCGGTGAACAGGCTGAGCAGCGCGTACACGTCGATCACCGGCGCCAACACCGGCAGCACGACCTGGTACAGCGCCAGGTACGGCAGACCGCGCCGGCCCAGCCGCCCGCCCAGACCGCGCTCACGCACCGCACCCCGGTGCTTCCACATCGCCTGGAGCGTCCCGTAGCACCAGCGATAGCGCTGACGCCACAGCTGCCCCAGCGTCGACGGCGCCTCGGTCCACGCGCGGGCCGATTCGCGGTACGTGACGGCCCAGCCCGCGCGCTCCAGCGCCATCGTGAGGTCGGTGTCCTCGGCCAACGTGTCCTCGGGCACGCCCCCGACCTGCCGCAACGCGCTCAACCGGAACCCGCCGACGGCACCGGGCACGGTGGGCATGCACTCCATCACGTCGTACATCCGCCGGTCGAGGTTGAAGCCGATCACGTACTCGATGTGCTGCCAACGCCCCAGCAGCCCGTCCCGGTTGCCGACCTTCGCGTTGCCGGACACCGCACCCACATCGGGATCGGCGAACGGCTCCACCAGCTCGGCCACGGTGTCCGGCTCCAGCACCGTGTCGCCGTCCACCATCACCACCAGCTCGGTGCGGCAGTGCCGCAGGCCGGTGTTCAACGCGGCGGCCTTGCCCGCGTTGACCTGCCGGATCAGCTCCACCCCCGGCAGGTCCAGCGACCGGACGACCTCGCTGGTGCGGTCCGTGGAACCGTCGTCCACCACGATCACCCGCACGTCGGCGGTGCTCGCCAGGATCGTGCGGAGGGTCGCCTCGATGCCCGCTTCCTCGTTGTACGCGGGCACCAGCACGGTCACGGGTTGACGGCGCAGCCGCCGCACGTGCCGGCCGACGTTGCGGGTGCGGCGCGCGTGGATGCCGGTGGTGCTGAGCAACAGGGCCGCGCGCAGCAGCGCCAACACGCTGGAGACGACGACCAGCCAGTTCACCAGCTCGGTGGTCGCGGCGGCGGCGCGCACGGCGAGCGACACCGCCGTGCCCTCGGCCTGCTCGGCGAAGCTCGCCGACCGGGCGGTCGGCACGCCCAACGCGTCGCTCGCCGTGCGGAACCGGCGGCCCTGCTCGCGCAGCGCCGGGATCAGCCGCTCCATGGCCGCGACGGTCTGCGACCGGTCACCGCCGCCGTCGTGCGCCAGCACCACCGCGCCGCGCTGGTCGGCGGGCGTGGCCGCGGCGACGATCGCGTCCACGCCGGGGTTGCGCCAGTCCTCCGTGTCGTGGGTGGACAGCAGCACCAGGTGCCCGGAGGCGATCATGCGTTCGACGGAGGCCAGGTCCTCGTTGTCCAACGCGTTCGCGCTCGACGAGTACGGCGGCCGCACGAGCGTGCTCGCCCGGCCCGTCGAAGCGGCCACCACGAGCTGCGTCTGGCCCAGTTCCACCGCCGTGCGGCCTTGACCGACCGTGCCGAGGTCGACGTGCGTGAACGTGTGCAGGCCGACCTCGTGACCCTCGCCGGCCATCCGCTCGACCAGGTCCGGATAACGGGCCGCGGCGACACCGGTCACGAAGAACGTCGCCTTGACGTCGTTGCGCCGCAACACATCCAGAACCTGCGGCGTCCAGCGCGGGTCGGGACCGTCGTCGAACGTGAGCACCACCGTGCCGTCCGGCACGGCCCGGGACGTCAGGCCGTTGACGTTCGAGCCGAGCAGCGGACCGCCCGTGCGCACCGACTCGGGCACCTGGTCCGCCGGTCCGGCCGACGGCGCCTCGCCCTGGCCGACCCGCTGCACCACCAGGACGTCGAGCATCAGCAGGCCGAGCAGGACGACCAGGGACAACGCCAACAACAGCCAGTGCGCGCGCGGTGACGGCAGGTGGGCGCGCATCAGCCCCTGCCGACGGACGTCGGCCGGTTCGACGCGCCCGGCGGCGGTTCGGAGCGGCGGGCCTGCGACGGCCTCGGGTCAGTGGTGGTGGTCGTCGTGCCGGCGGTCGTGGTGGTCGTGTCTTCACTGGTCGTGGTGGTGGTTGTCGAGGTCGTGCCCTCAGGGGCCTGTCCGGCGGTGGTCGTGGTGACCGCCGTGGTCGTGGTGACGACGGGCGTCTCCACGTCCGGGATCGGCAGCAGCGCGGACGGGTTCACCGGGCCGCCCGCCAGGGCGATGGCGAGCAGCGTCAAGTAGGCGAGCACGCACGTCACGGCCGTGCCGATGAGGATGCGCAGGACCCACCGGCGGCGGCCGGAAGGGTCGACGAACACAGGACTGGTCATTCGGCTGTTCGGCTTCGCAAGGGGGCGGGCGGCGGGGACGCCGAAGAGTAACCCCACGTGAAGCCGACGAACAGCCCTGATGACCAGGGAGAAGAGGCGTCAACTGCTCGATGTCGCGACGCGCCGGCGCTCGACTAGCTCTCCAGCTCGTCGTGGCGGCGGTCCTTGATCTTCTTCTTTTTCGGCCGCCGCACCTCGACCGCGCCCATCATCGCGAAACCCGTGATGCGCACGACCGGTCCGCCGGGGATGGTCGGCGCGCCCTTGTGCGTGGCGTCCTCGAACGCGCCCATGAAGCCGAAGCCGTCGACCCGGATGGTGATGTCCTCGGGCACGATGATCTCCACCCCGCCCATGAACGCGTAGGCGTTGATCGTCGTCTCGCCCTGCGCGAACCGGGCCTTGGTCAGGTCCAGCTCGACGCCGCCCATGATCGCCACCGCCGTGTGCGTCGGCGGCACGACCCACTCACCCCGCCGTTCCACGCCCGACCAGAACGCGAACGAGGCGGTGGAGCCGGGCGTTCCGCCGATGCGCGAAGCGGGCACGTTGTGCTGGATCGGCACCGGCATCACGGCGGGCGTCGGCACGCCGAGGTCGGCGGTCAGCGGCACGAGGTCCCCGTACGTCTTCGCCGCGTAGACCGCGCCCAGGCGCTCGTCCAGCTCGTTCAGGTCGAGCCGGCCTTCGCCGTGCGCCTGCTGGAGCACCCTGGCGACCTTCTCTCGGTCGGCGTCCGAGGCGCGCATCTGACGGGGGTCCGGCACCAGCTCGTCGCTCACACCGCTGAGTCTAGGAGCGTGGGGCCCGTTTCACGACGTAACCGCGTCAACGGCTGAAGACCGACCAGTCGACCTTCCCGAAGAGGAGGACCGGACCGTCGGGGTTCTTCGAATCGCGAACGGCGATGCGGTTGGCGACGTGGGCGATCTCGACGCAGTTGGCCTGGCTGGTGCTGCGGCTGCTCTTGCGCCAGGTGGCGTTGGTGAGGTCCATCGGATGCGCTCCTCGCTTCACGTCAAGTTGCCGATGAGCTTGGCGATCAGCCCTGCGGACTCGTCAGGCGAGATCGCCAACGCACACAGCCTTTGCCAGGCAAGCCTAGCGCTCTCGATGTGCCTCTCTTCTTCGAGGAACGTGCTCGTGCTTCGGCTCTCGATGTACACCAGGCTTGGCTGATCGGCGAACTCCAGCCGCAGGAACGAGCCTTCAAGCCCTGGGTGCGCGACGGTGCCGAACGGTACGACCCGGATCAGGATGTTCGCCCGGCCGCCTATGGCCATCAAGTGCCGAAGTTGGGTGCGCATCATGGCGGGGTCGCCCAAGTCCCGTCGCAGCACAGTCTCGTCGATCAACAGGTGGACCTCGGCACGACCGAGTGCGACCTGCCTGCCCATCCGTGTGGCGACCAGCGCGTCCAACTCGGCGTCCGACAGGTCGCCGTTGACTCCCCGGATGATCGTCCGGCAGTACTCCGGAGTTTGGGCGAGTCCCGGGATCACGAGCGGTTCGTAGTTGTAGAGGGCCGTTGCTTCCGCCTCGAAGCCGATGAGGTCCTTCCAGTTGCTGGGCAACTTGCCGTGGATGGCATGCCAGTTTCGGTGTTCCCCGGCCCGCACCAGGTCGACCAGCTCTTGCCGCAACCCGGCGGGCGCTCGCAGGTAACCGAGGATCGCCGCCACCTCGTCGGCCCGCAGCCCTCGGTTGCCGGTTTCCATCCGGCTGATCTTGCTCTCCGAGCAGCCGATCGCGTTGGCCACTTCCGCGCAGCTCAGACCCCTGGCCAACCGCAGCGCGCGCAATTCCGTCGATACCCGCCGTTGCCGGACGGATGCCCCCTTGCGTGTCATGGTGCGACTGTTCCGCCTTGCCACGCGGGCACGAAAGTCGTGTCACCCGAAGGGGAGCGTTGCGCGACCGCGCAGCAAGACGCCACCGTTTCAGCATGGAAAAGACGTGGAAGATCAGCGGCGCTGCCGCTACCTGGAAGATGACCGTGGCCATTCTCCCGCCGGAATACGACGACCTGGACCCACCGCCGTCGGACCAGCCCGAGCCGCGGCCGGATTTCGACGGTCTGGTCGACCACTTCCACACTCTCGTCGAGATGACCGAGGCGCACCTGCAACTGGATCAGCTGGGTTGACGCACGGGCAACCCGGCCGCCCGGTAGATGTCGTCCACGACCCGCATCGTGGCCACCGCGTCGTCCGCCGTCGTCGGGAACGGTTTGCCGCGCAGCACGGCGTCCGCGAACGCCTCCAACTGGTACTCGTACGACGGCCGCCGGTCGAACCGCTCGACCCGCCGGTGCCCCTTCAGCTTCACCGTGAGCCGGTGCCCCATCTGCGGTGCGAAGGGGTTGAACACGCGCATCTCGCCGTTGGCCCCCAACACCTTCGCCGACAGTCGCAGCAACGAGCGCGACCACATCGACGCCACCACGGTCCCGGTGTGCCCGCCGGGGAACTTCAACTCCGCCCGCATCGCCCGGTCGACGTCAGGTCCCTTCAACAACGCCCGCGCCGAACGGACCTCCGGCTCACCACCCAGCAACCGCACCAGGTTCACCGCGTAACACCCGGCGTCCATCAACGCCCCACCGGCCAGCTCCAGCGAGTACCGGATGTCCGCGAACCGCGGCAACGGGAAGCACAACCGCGCCTCGACGTGCCGCAACTCGCCCAACTCCGCGACCACCTCGGGTAACCGCAACGCCAACGGGTGATACCGGTAGTGGAACGCCTCCATCACCACCAGCCCGCTGTCCCGGGCGACGTCGGCCACTTCGGCGGCCTCGTCGGCGTTGGCGGCGAACGGCTTCTCGCACAACACGTGCTTCCCGGCCGCCAACGCCGCCAACGTCCACTTCCCGTGCAACCCGTTGGGCAGTGGGATGTAGACAGCATCCACGTTGGGATCGGCCAACAGACTTTCGTATGTCGTGTGCACCCGAGGAATCCCGAACCGGTCCGCGAACGCCTGCGCCCGCCCGGCGTCCCGAGCCGCCACCGCCGACACCTCGACCGCCGCCGCCGAACGCCCCGGCCGCACCAACGCCGCCGGCACGATCCGCGCGGCCCCCAGAACCCCGATCCGAACGTGGTCGGCCATGGTCAGGAGGCTACCCCCGGCGAGAGGCCGGGAATCGGCATGTCGTCGGGCATCTTCCTGATCTCCGGCACGTACGGGTCCAACTCACCCTCCTCGAACCGGCTCAACTTGACCGCCCACCACAGTTGGCCGCTCATGTCGCCCACGATCCGGTACCCACCGTCCGGCAGCAGCACGGCCCACCCCGCGTCCGTGGTGATCAGCTTGGCCAACTCTGCCCCGTAGGTGGTCCAGATCCGGGTCGTCCCGTCGTCCGACGCGGTGGCGATGTGCTCGCCGTCCGGGGAGAACGCCACCCCCCTCACCGACCCGACGTGCCCGCGCAGCACGGCCAGCTGGTGGCCGGTGAAGTCCCAGACGCGGGCGGTCCCGTCGTCCGAGCCGGTGACGACGAACTTGCTGTCGGGAGAGAAGGCAACGGCTCGCACCCACTCGTCGTGCCCGCGCAGGATCGCCAGCGTCCGCCCGCTCGGGTTGAAGATGTGGGCGGTCATGTCCGTGGACGCGCTCGCGATGTGCGACCCGGAGGAGAACGCCACGGCCGTGAGCGCCGCTTCGTGACCGTGATAGGCCCTGATCAGGCTGCCGGAAGTGGTCCAGATGCGCGCGGTCCCATCGCCCGAGGCGGTCACGACGTCCTTGCCATTCGGTGAGAACGCGACCGCGCTGACCGGCCCCTTGTGCCGCTGCAGGACGGCGACCGCCGTGCTGCCGCCCACCGGCCAGATGTGCGTCGTCCCGTCGTCCGAACAACTGGCGATGTGTTTGCCGTCCGGTGAGAACGCGAGCGCGTTCACGAAGTCGCCATGGCCCAGGTATTCGATGTGCGGGCGACTCTCGCCGAGGGCCCAGACGCGCACGCCCCTGTTCGAGTAGGAAGCGGTGGCGATGTGCTTGCCGTCCGGTGAGAAGGCGACCGAGACGACCACGACATCCCCCGAGGTGATCGTGACGGCGCCCGTACCGGTCCACAGGTGCGCGCTGTCGTCCGAGGCGGTGGCGATCGCGCTGCCGTCGGGCGAGAACGCCACCGCGTTCACCGAACGCGGGTAACTGCGGTAGGTGCCGACCGGGACGCCTTGCAAGGTCGAGAACGCCACGGCCTCGTGCGAAGCTGTCGCCACCTCGGACCCGTCCGGCGAGAAGGCCACGGAGTTGATACCCACGCCGGCGCGGATGAGGGTCGTGGGGGTGCCGTCATCGGTCCAGAGGGCTGTGACGCCGTCTTCGGAAGCCGTGGCGATGCGCTTGCCGTCCGGCGAGTAGTCCACCGCGTTGACGCGGTTGGTGTGGGTGTCGAGCGTCGCGATCAGGTCGCCGTCGACGGTCCAGATCCGGGCGGTGCTGTCGTGGGAACCGGTGACGATGTGCTTGCCGTCCGGTGAGAACGCCACGCTGTACACCCGTCCGATGTGGCCGGTTAGTATCGTGATCAGGTTGCCCCTGAAGGTCCAGACGCACGCGGTCCCGTCACTCGACGCGGTGGCCACTCGTCGGCTGTCCGGCGAGAACGCCACGGCCTCCACCCCGCCCCGGTGACCTTGGAGTTCGGCGAACAAGTTCCCGTCAATGGTCCAGACCCGGGCTGTGTCGTCGTAGGAGCCGGTGGCGACGAACCGGCCGTCCGGTGAGAACGCCACGGACTGCACCGTGTTCGCGTAGCCGCTCAAGACCGTGACCAGGTCGCCGTCGGCGGTCCAGATCCGGGCGGTGTTGTCGTCGGACGCCGACGCGAAGAACTCGCCGGTCGGTGAGAACGCGACCGCGTTGACCTTCCTGGTGTGGCCGTGCACCGATCGCACCGCCTTGCGGGTCGCCCGGTCGATCAGCTCGATGCTCCAGCCACGCGCCAACGCCACGATCGTCCCGTCGGGGGAGTAGGCCACGTCGTGGATGCCGCCGCTGGAGATCATCACGTTCGCCGGGTCGCGGCCGACGACGGTGGCGGTCGCGAGTTCCGGCTGCGCCTCCACCCCCCGCACGCCGAGCAGTACCGCACCACGCCAGTTGCTGCCATCGAGGCGGGCGCCGGTCAGGTCGCCGCCGGTCATGCGGACGTTCCGGAAATCCGCGCCGGTCAGGTCCGAACCCGCCAGTGACACGTTCGACAACCGCTGCCCGCGCATGTCCGTGCCGCTCAACTGCACGCCGCCCAGCTTGAGCTGCGAGAGATCCGCTTGGCGCAGGTCCAGGTCGAGCAGCAAGTCCTCGTTGTCCGCGCCGCCGAGTCGTTGCCTCACCGCGACCGCGTTCTGGCGGACGACGTCGGTCGCACTCGCTGCCGACGTGATCCCGAGTGCCCACTCACGTGCCGCGTCGTGGCCGGCGAGGTCGCAGAAGAAGTCCACCATCAGCGGCGACATCAGCCTGCTCATCACGTCCGACACGTCACCGGTGCGCACCTGCTCGGCCGCCGCGTTGGCGACCAGCCACTCCATCACCGACTGGTGCACGAAGCCGAAACCGTCGTCGGTGTTCACCAGCAACGTGCCCGAGCCGACCGCGTGCGCCGCCTGCGCCGTCGAGTAATCGCGCTCGACCAGTTCGGTCAACGTCTGCGTGACCGTCTCACCCAGGTCCGAAGCCTGCACCGTCGACGCGGTGCCGGCCCACAGGCGCAACGCGAGCACCGTGCACACGCGCAGCCGTTCCAGCTCGTCCAACGACCGCAGCCCGGCCCGGTGCTGCTGCCGTTTCGCCTCGTGCAGCAGCCAGAAGTCGACCAGCTCCCGGTACAGCTCGGCCGCGCTGATCCGCCCCTGCTCCTGCTGCACCTGCCGCAGCCGCTGTTCCTCCAGGTCGGCGATGAACGCCAGCATGCGCGGGTTGCGGGACAGCCCGAGCAGGTCGTGCACCTCGCGGAGCAGGTCGAACCGGCGTTCGGCCTGCTCGGCGTCACCCCCGTAGTGACGGGTCAGGAAGTCGCGGATCTGCTCGTCGGTGAAGTCCTCCAGCACCACCACCCGGCTGGCGCTCATCGCGGCGACCTGGTCGCCCAGCGCGGTGAGCACGTCGTTGTGCGACCGGAAGTGCTGGCTGCGGCTGGTGAGCACGACCTTCGCCCGGTCGCTGACCGCGACCAGCAGCGTGCGCAGGTACTCGGCGGCGTTGTCGTAACCGACCCGCAGCTCCAGCTCGTCGAAACCGTCGAACAGCAACGCCAGCCGACCGCTGCTGATCATGTACCGGAGCTTGACCACGTCCAGCACCTCGACGCCCTCGCGCACCAGGTGCTGGGTCAGCAGCTCGTCCAGCGTCGGCGCCTTCTCCAGGCTGCGCAGCTCCACCAGCACCGGCGACACCCGGCCCAGCCGCGACCGCAGCTCACGGGCCAGCTGCCGGAGCAGGAACGACTTGCCACGCCCGAAATCGCCCAGCACCATCACGAACCGCGCCGTGTCCGGCGACAACCACTCCAGCACCTGGTCCAACAGGTTCAGTTGGACGTCGCCCGCACCGCGCTTGTCCAGCACGCGGTACCGCTGCGGCACGTACAGCGCGGCCGGGTAGACCGGGTCCCGGGCCAGCGACGCCTGCTGCCGGTTCTCCTGCACCCGCAGGTCCAGCAGCCCCTGGTAGTCGACCCAGCTGCGCAGCCGGATGCCCAGGCTCAACGCCCGCGCCACGAGTGCGGCCGGCGCGGGCTCGCCCCCGTACACCAGCTCCGACTGCACCGACCGGTCGTGCTCGGCGAACCGCACGTGCACGTCCCGGGCGAACTCCTCGATACCCGATCGCGTGACGTCGCCCGCGACCACGAACACCGGCCACTGCTCGACACCGCCACCGGACGTGGGCTTGGTGACCCGCAGGTAGCCGTTCTCCCGGTACGGCGTCACGGTCGCGCCGGCGTGGCTGATCCGCGTCGCCTCCTCGACCCGGTCGAAGAACGAGTCCGTGGCGAGCGGCAGGTGGACCTGCTTCTCCTCGCGCGGGGACGTCACGGAGGCGAACGTCCTGGTCACCAGGCCCCAGTACAGGGGGTGTTCGACGCGCCAGTCGGAGCCGGCCGGGCTGACCCGCGTGTCACCGACCCACCGGCCGCCCCGGTCGCGGTCGAACCGCCTGGCGTGCCGGGTGTAGCCGTGGTTCCCGAACGACACCAGCTCGTACGAGTCGGCGTCCGGACCGCCGGTGAGCAGGTGGTTCACCAGTTCCGGCCGGACCAGCGCCCGCTGCAGGTCGGCGGTGGACCGGTGCACGACACCGAGCCGCAGCCAACCCTTGGTGCGGTACTCGTCCAGGTGCGCGGCGAACCGGCGCAGCTGGGCCGCGTCGACCTCGGGTGTGCCGTGTTCGAGGTGGCTGTCGGCGACGGTGGAGTTCAGGCCCGCCACGACCACGCGGAGGTCGGGCATGGTGAAGAACGTCCAGAACTCGTCGGGCGTGAAGCTGACGTCGACGTCCCGGTAGTACTGGTCGAACGCCTCGCTGTACTGCTTCCACTTGCGCCAGTACGGCTTCACCGGGTCGCGCTCCTCGGCCTCCATCTCCAGGAAGTACGCCCGGCAGGCGACCAGGTTGACGTCGTGCGCGCCCGGCACGACCACCACCCGGTCGCGCGGCAGCTCGACCGCCTCGGCCAGGGCGTCCAGGAACGCGACGGCCTGCTCGAACTCGGTGCGCAGACCGTGTTCGGTGAGGTCGCCCGCCACCACCAGCAGGTCCGGGCGCAGGCCCTCGTTCCGGGTGAGGTGGTCGAGGTCCTGGTGCAGCGCCTCGGCCAGGTGGTCGCGGTCGCCGCCGCCGAACCGGGTGTTGGCCAGGTGCACGACGTTGAGCCGGTCGAGGCCCTGGTCGTCGCCGCGCCACCGGCGGCGGTCCAGCGCGGCGGGCCAGCTGAGCCGCAGCAGGTCGGCGGTGATCGCGTAGCTGTCCGGGCTGGTGCGGCCGGCGGTGGCGACGAGGCCGACGACCCGGCCCGTCACCGGGTCCCACACCGGGCTGCCGCTGTAGCCGGGCTGCACCTGGAGCGCGGACTTCGCGTCGAGCTGGAGGTAGCCGTTGCCGACCTGTCTGCGGACCACCGCGCGCACCCAGGCGCCGTCCGGGCGGGCGGGTTTGCCGGGGTAGCCGAACACGTCCACCTCGTGCCCGGGGCCGGGCAGGGTGGTGATCAGCTTCGCCGGCGTGACGTCCGCCGGTGCGTCCTCGGTGAGTTCGAGGCCCGCGACGTCCTGACCGGGCGAGCCCTCCCGTGGTGGCGGGGGCAGCCACTGCCGCACCTCGGCGCTGATCCTGGTCCGGCCGAGGAAGTCGACCAGGACCGGCTCGCGCGGCGGCTCGCCGCTGAGTTCGTCCCGGCCCGACGCCAGGTTCACCACGTGCGCGCAGGTGAGGACTTGACGCCTGCCCACCAGGACGCCGACCCCGACGACGTGGCCCGCCGCGTCGGTGAAGCGGACGACGGAGCTGGGTAACGAGCCGCCGGGCATCGCCTAGAGGTACCACATACTGTTCGACCATGGACGTCCTCGTTGTCGATCACCCACTTGCCAGGGCGCGGCTGACCACCATGCGTGACGCCCGCACCGACAACGCGGCGTTCCGCGCCGCGCTGCACGAGCTGACCGTCATGCTGGTCTACGAAGCCACGCGCCACCTGCCGGTGGCCGAGGAGCGGGTGCACACGCCCGTCGCCCGGACCACCGGTTACCGGCTCGCCAACCCGCCGTTGCTGGTGCCCGTGCTCCGTGCCGGGCTCGGGATGGCCGACCAGGCGCACAAGCTGATCCCCGACGCGCAGATGGGGTTCGTCGGCCTGGCGCGTGACGAGGAGACGTTGCAGCCCACGCCGTACATGGAGTCGTTGCCCGACTCGCTGGCCGGCCGCCCGGTGTTCGTGTTGGACCCGATGCTGGCCACCGGCGGCTCCATGGCCTACACGATCCGCCTCCTCACGGACCGAGGCGCCACAGACGTAACCGCGATCTGCGCCCTAGCCGCCCCGGAGGGCATCAAGCACCTGGAGGACTCCACCCTCCCCGTCCGCCTGGTAACCGCCAGCGTCGACGAACGCCTGAACGACTCGGGCTTCATCGTCCCCGGCCTGGGCGACGCCGGCGACCGCCAATACGGCGCCGTCCACTAACCCCCCCCGCGAGAGTCGAACCTCCAGGTCCCGAGAGTCCTACGTTCGCGTAGCGAGAGTCCTACGTTCAGAACACCTGAATTCAACGCTCAGAACACCGGCCGACGAACCTGAGTGTTGAACTCGGGGTACCTGAACGTAGGACTCTCGCGGTCTGAGTGTTCGACTCTCGGGGTTAGGTCAGGTCGGCGGTGTGGTCGGTGGCCCAGGTGGAGAGGGTGCGGCCTGGGGTGCCGGTTACCTGTTCGAAGTCCGGGGTTACGTCGGCTGGTTCCTCGGCGTGTTGGGCCATGTAGCCCATCAGGTACTCGGCCACGTCCCACGGCAGGCCCTCGTCGCGGATCAGTGACGCGCGGGCCTGGCCGTAGGTCAGCTGTTCGAAGCCGATCGGCCTGCCCAGGCCACGCCCGATCGCCTCGGCCTGCTCCCGGTGCGTCAACGCCTCCGGCCCGCTCAACGTGTACGCCTTGCCCGCGTGCCCCTCGTGCAGCAACGCGTGCACCGCCACCTCGGCGACATCCGCCTCGTGCACCGGCGCGCCGACCGCCTCCGGGTACGGCGCCCGCACCACGCCGTCCGACTTGATCGTCCGCGCCCACACCAGCTTGTTGGACATGAACTCACCCGGCCGGACGTGCGTCCACGCCACCCCGGACGCCTCGATCACCCGCTCCACGTCGTGGTGCAGCTCGTAGCTCCCCGGCCGCTTCACGGTGACCGCACTGCTGGACAGAAACACCACCCGCCGCAGGTCCGGCGCACGGTCCAGGAACGCCTGGGCGTGCGCCACTGCCCCGTCGGACTCGATCGCGGCGAGCAGGAAGACCGCCGTCACGCCCGCCAACGGCAGCTCGCCCGGCCGGGTCAGGTCACCTCCCACCACCTCCACCCCGGCCGGCAGCACCGCCCTCGCCGGGTTGCGGGTCAACGCCCGCACCGGCACACCCGCCGTTGCCAGTTGCCGCACCACGGCGCCGCCGATGGTTCCGGTCGCCCCGGTGACCAGGATCGTCACGTGTTCCCCCTAGAACCGCAGGTGATCAAATTTGAATACGCAAGCTAGCGCGACCCCCGCCCACCTCGCACATGCAAAAGTTTGCAGAACCGACGCGAACTTCTCGGTAGTACGCGGATTGGGCCGTTCGGCCGTAGAGGTGGTCTAGACCTCATCACTAACGTGGTCTGGACCAACCGGGTGCTGCCGCCGCAATCTCGAGGAGAAGCATGTCGAGCAGGAGATGGGTGGTCCCCGCCCTCCTGGCCACCGCGATGACCGTGGCGCTCGCGCCGCAGGCGGTCGCGCACGGCACCACCACGCGCACCGTCGGGTACTACACCCAGTGGAGCGGTTACGACCGCAACTTCCTGGTGCGCGACCTCGTCGCCAACGGCACCGCGCCCCGGCTCACCCACCTGAACTACGCGTTCGGCTTCCTCGACGAGACGGGCAAGTGCGTCAGCGCCGACCCGTGGGCCGACTACCAGCGGCCGTTCGGCGCCGAGCAGAGCGTCGACGGCACCGCCGATGTCGCGGGCCAGCCCCTGTCCGGCAACCTCAACCAGCTCAAGCAGCTCAAGGCCCGCTACCCCGAGTTGCGGATCAACATCTCGCTCGGCGGCTGGACCGGCTCCAAGTACTTCTCCAACGCCGCCCTCACGCCGGAGTCGCGCGCGGCCCACGTGGCGTCGTGCATCGACATGTGGCTCAAGGGCAACCTGCCCGACAAGCCGGGCGCGGCGGCCGGTGTGTTCGACGGCGTCGACCTCGACTGGGAGTGGCCGTCGTCCGAAGGCGCGCCCGGCAACGTCGTGCGCCCCGAGGACAAGCAGAACTTCACCGCGCTGCTCGCCGAGTACCGCAAGCAGATGGGCAAGCTGACCTGGCAGACCGGCAAGCGCTACGACCTCACCGCCTTCCTGCCCGCCGACCCGCGCCAGGTCGACCGGGGCTTCGAGGTGTCCAAGGTCTTCGGCCTGCTGACGTTCGGCACCATCCAGGGCTACGACTACCACGGCGCCTGGGACCCGCTGACCAACCAGCAGTCCTCGATCCGCACGCCCGAGGCCGACCCGACCACGCCGCCGTTCAGCTCGCAGGTCGCGATCGACCACTACCTGAAGTCCGGTGCGCCGAAGAGCAAGGTCGTGATGGGCGTGCCGTTCTACAGCCGCGGCTGGACGGGCGTGCGCAACGAGAACAACGGCCTGTTCCAGCCCGCCACCGGTCCCGCGCCCGCGACCTACGAGGCCGGGTACGAGGACTACCGGATCCTCAAGACCCAGCTCTCGGAGTTCACCGTGCACCGGGACGCCAAGGCCGGGCACGCGTGGCTGTTCGACGGCACCACGTTCTGGACCTGGGACGACCCGGTCGAGCTGAAGCGCAAGGGGCGTTACGTGGCGGAACGGCGCCTTGGCGGCGCGATGATCTGGTCGCTCGACGGCGACACCGCCGACGGCGAGCTGATCAAGGCGCTCACCAGCGGACTGTCCTGATTCCGGGCAGTCCACCGGGGTCCGGGGAGACTACGCGGCGGCCACCTCCCCGGACCCCACCCCTCGTTCAGCGGCGACGCCAACCGTCCGTGTGTGCGCGTAGCGCGCGCTCGTAGACGGGAGCGACCTCCAGGCTCGGCGGCAGGTTGCCGTTGAGTTCGAGGCTCACCAGACCGTGCACCACGCCCCACAAGGCCAACGCGATCTGCTCGTGCGGCGCCTCCGTGAACAGCCCGGCCTCCACGGCGCGGCCGACGTCCCGGACAACCGGGAGGAACGTCTCGGCGGCGGCCTTCCTGGTCTCCTCGGAGGGTTCGAAGTTCGGCACGATCTTGCTGAACATCACCAGGTAGAACTGGGGGTCGGCGAGCGCGCTCTGCCGGTACGCGAGGCCGATCTGGACGATGTCCTCGACCGGGTCGTCGGTCTTCGGCACGGCGGCCAGGCGTTCCCCGAACCGGCGGAAAGCCTCCTCGTACACGGCGTTCAGCAGCGCGGGCTTGCCGCCGAACAGCGAGTACACGGCCGTGGTCGAGGTGTTGACATCCGCCGCCAGCCTGCGCAAGCTCAGAGCGCTTGGTCCCTCGGTGGACAGCAGTTCGCCCGCGCGTTCGAGCAGGCGGCCGCGGAGCGCGTCGTCGTGGGTCTTCGGTCGTGGCACCGGCCCATCGTATCGCAACAGTGTTATAAAACTTGCCCTGGCCATCGTGGTATCAAGTTGGTACCGTCATTCCCCATGGCGATGACTCTGCGTCTGAGCGACGAGGAGAACCGGCGGCTCGACGAGCTCGCCGCGGCCGAGGGGCGTTCGAAGCAGGAGGTCGTGCGCCTGGCGCTGGCCGACCGGTGGGCCAGATTGCAGAAGGAGGAGCAGCTGTCCGAGGTGCTGGGGCGCGTGCTCCCCAAGTACCGGGGCCTGCTCGACCGCCTGGGTTCCAACTGAACCCCGACTCCACCACGGGTGCGGGATCCCGCACCCGCTGACGACCTGTCTCCACACGCCTTCAGGTGATCGACCCGCTGTGCTCTCGTCGTTCGAACAAATGTTCGATATGATCAATCCATGCAGCTCAACCGCTGTCATCCCGACCGTTCACCAATACAGATGTGTGAACGCCCACGGCGATCGGTAGCACACCGGTATGGTGCGCCGTTGAAGATCGGGTCGCGTTCGGGTTGCGCTTCGGTGCACAACGCGGCCGACAACATCCTCGCCGCCTGCTGGGCGGGGAGGCGATACGGACCTGAGGGGGTGGGTGGTGGCGCGAGAGACATCCCGGATGCGGCGTGGCCGCGCCGGAATCCCCGCCCTTCAGGACAGGGAGCGCGTCAAGCAGTGGTCAACTACCTCGACGCCGGCGATCTGCTCGTGCTGGCGACCGCCGTCACCGGCGGGGACCTGGTCGTGCGCGACTTAGGTCTCCTCGATTCCGCAGCCCACCGCCCCAGGGCAACAGTGCTGGGGGTCGAGGCTTACGACACGCTCTGGCTCAAAGCTTCCGCGCTGCTCGACTCCATCGTCCGCACGCGCCCGTTGGCCGAGGGCAACTGGCGGCTGGGCTGGGTCGCGGCGGTGACGTTGTGCGATATCAACGGCTGGTGGATCGACGCGGAGGAGGACGAGGCCCTGGACCTGGTCCGGGCGCTGGGCAGGGAACAGATCGACGTCTCCGGGATGGCCGCCCACCTGGAGGCCTGGGGCATGCCCAAGGACGACTGACCCTCGCGCGGGTCGGCCCTCGAACGTGCCCGGATCGCCGGGCGACTGCACCGAGTACGCCGAATCGGGTTGACCTGGAGCGCACTCCAGCTTCTACGGTCGACACCGTGACTTACTCGATCGCTCAAGCGGCCGAGCACAGCGGGTTGTCGATCGACACGCTGCGCTACTACGAACGGATCGGTCTCGTCGACCCGCCGGCCCGGGACTCCGGCGGGCGGCGCAGCTACAGCGACGACGACCTGGGCTGGCTGGTGTTCCTGACCCGCCTGCGGACCACCGGCATGCCCATCCGCATGATGCGCGAGTACGCGCAGCTCAGGCACCGCGGCGCGGCCACCGCGGGCCGGCGCAAGCAGATGCTGTTCGAGCACCGCGCCTCGGTCCGCGCGCGCATCGCCGAACTCCAGTCGTGCCTGGAAGTACTCGATTACAAGATCTCCCACTACGAGGAGATCGAGCACACCTTCATCGAAGGGATCACCGCGTGACGTTGCTGGGCGAACTCCGGGTCGGCAAGCAGGGCCTGGGCTGCATGGGCATGAGCCAGTCGTACGGCGCCGGCGACGAACGCGAGTCGATCGCCACCATCCACCGCGCGCTGGACCTGGGCGTCACCCTCCTCGACACCGCCGATGTCTACGGCGGCGTCACGGGTCCCTCCACCACCGATGCCTCCGGCGTGGGCGCGAACGAGGAACTGGTGGGCCGGGCGGTCAAGTCCCGCCGTGACGAGGTCGTGCTGGCGACCAAGTTCGCGCTCGCCGACCCGGAACGCCGGCCACGCGGTGACGCCGGCTACGTGAAGCAGGCCGTCGAGGACTCGCTGCGCCGGCTGGACACCGACCACATCGACCTCTACTACCAGCACCGCGTCGACCCGGAGGTGCCGATCGAGGAGACCGTCGGCGCGATGGCCGAACTGGTCACCGAGGGCAAGGTCCGCTACCTGGGCCTGTCCGAGGCGAGCGCCGCGACGATCCGCCGCGCGCACGCCGTCCACCCGATCAGCGCCCTGCAGAGCGAGTGGTCGCTGTGGTCGCGGGACATCGAGGCCGAGATCGCGCCGACGTGCCGTGAGCTGGGCATCGGGATCGTGCCGTTCTCACCGCTCGGCCGCGGTTTCCTCACCGGCCGCCTCACGTCCGTCGCCGACCTGGGCGAGGGCGACATCCGCCGCAACCTGCCCCGGTTCGCCGAGGAGAACTTCGCCCGCAACACGGCGATCGTCGACGCGCTGCGCGAACTCGCCGCCGAGCGGGGCGTCACGGCGGGGCAGTTGGCGCTGGCCTGGGTGCACCACCAGGGCGACCACGTCGTCCCCATCCCCGGCACCAAGCGGGTGAAGTACCTGGAGGAGAACGTCGCCGCCGCCGACCTGGAGCTGAGCGCCGAAGAGCTCCGGGCCATCGAGGACGCCGCACCCGCCGTCGCGGGCGACCGGTACCCGCCGGAGTTCCTGAAGATGTCGAACAAGTAGGTCTACCGAGGGGAAGAGCGAAATCGTGGAAAACCGCCGGTTGGGCGCGCTGGAAGTGAGCGCGCAGGGCCTGGGATGCATGGGGATGAGCGAGTTCTACGGCCCCGGCGACGAGGCCGAGTCCACCGCCACCATCCACCGCGCCCTGGACCTGGGCGTCACGTTCCTCGACACGGCCGACATGTACGGGCCGTTCACCAACGAGGAACTGGTGGGCCGGGCGATCAAGTCCCGCCGGGACGAGGTCGTGCTGGCGACGAAGTTCGCCGTGGTCCGCGAGCCCGCAACGCCGCGTGCCGAATGGGGCCTGCGCGGCGACCCGGAGTACGTCGTGCAGGCCGCCGAGGCGTCGCTGCGGCGTCTCCAGACCGACCACATCGACCTGTACTACCAGCACCGGGTCGATCCGAACGTGCCGATCGAGGAGACCGTCGGCGCGATGGCGTCGCTGGTCCAGGCGGGCAAGGTCCGGCACATCGGCCTGTCCGAGGCGGGTGCGGCGACGATCCGGCGGGCGCACGCCGTGCACCCGATCGCGGCCGTGCAGACCGAGTGGTCGCTGTGGTCGCGGGACATCGAGGACGAGGTCGCGCCGACGTGCCGTGAGCTGGGCATCGGGATCGTCGCGTACTCGCCGCTGGGCCGTGGCTTCCTCACCGGCCGGTACACGTCGAAGGACGATTTCGCGGCCGGTGACTTCCGGCTGGTCGGCCAGCCCCGGTTCGCCGAGGAGAACTTCGCGCGCAACCTCGCGCTGGTGGAGTCGCTGCGCGAGGTGGCACGGGAGCACGACGTGACGCCGGGGCAGATCGCGCTGGCGTGGGTGCACCACCAGGGCGCCGTGCCGATCCCGGGCACCAAGCGGGTGAAGTACCTGGAGGAGAACGCAGCCGCCGCCGACCTGGAGTTGACCGATGCGCAGTTGGCGCGCATCGCCCAGGCCGTGCCCGCCGACGCCGTGGCCGGCACCCGTTACCCGGCCGAGGTGATGCGGTCCTCGATCGGCCGGTAGTCACGTCTTCGAGCAACGAGTCGCGGAGGGCTCCGGCCCGCGAGCCCGGAGCCCTCCGGGGCGGTCACATCAACGTGGCCGCGACCGTGGCGCCCAACTCCCAGCACCGCTGCCGCGCCGCGCTGTCCGGCGCCCCGGTGAGCGACAGGGTCTCGACCACGGGCCGCCACTGCAGCCCCGCCGTGATGTCCCGCAGTGCCTTCAACGCCCCTTCGGTCCCCAGGTTGCCGTGCACGTAAGCCCCGAACGGCCGCCCGCGCGTGGCGTCCAGGCAGGGGTAGTAGATGGTGTCGAAGAAGTGCTTCAACGCGCCTGGTAGCGCGAAGAAGTAGTGTTCATCTGTGACCAGCGAAGAGGGGTACGAGGGGGACGCTCGGATCTACACCCGCGTGTCGAAGTTCGAGCCGAACCAGAAGTCCACGGAGGACCAGGAGGACGACTGCCGGGAGATGGCCACGCGCAACCGGCGACGTGTCGTCAAGGTCTACCGCGAGGAGCCAGGGACCAGCGCGTACCAGGAGTGGGTCAAGCGTCCGGAGTTTGATCAACTCCTGGAGGACGTGCGTTCCGGCGAAATGGTCATCGCGTACGCGGTAGACCGGGTCACCCGGCGCGGCATGGAGCAAGCCGGAGCCGTCCTCCGTGTGCTCGATGAAGCTGACGCCTTCATGGTGACTGTCTCGGACGGCATCGACTCGCGGCGGGACGACGCGGAGCTGAACGTTGGCCTTCGGGCGATCCTTGCGCGCGGCGAGTCCAAGAACACGTCTACCCGGTCCCGGCGTGGCATCGCCAAACGGCGTGCCGAAGGTCAGTGGTTGTCGCCGAGGGCTGTTTACGGCCTGCAAGTCGTAGACCGGCGGTTGGCACGCGATCCGGAGACCTTCCCAACGGCGCGTTGGATCGCGGACGAGCTGTTGGCGGGACAGTCCGTCTACGCGGTCACCAGGGCGTTGAACGAGAAGGGCGTTCCCTCGCCAAGCGGCGGATCGACGTGGAACACGGGATCGGTCACACGGTTCGCCACAAACCCCGCGTGGGCTGGTGTCGCGATCATTCGGAAACGACTTCGCGGGGGCAAGTACTTCTACCGGCCGATCATCCTTGGCGAGGAGAGCGACAACGAGGAGGAGCACAAACCTCCGACGTCTGTGGGCAAAGGCGTTGTCACGCTTGATGAGCACCGAAGGATCGTCGCGCTGATCGACGCGCGTTCACAGGAGCGTGGAAGGCAGCGAGCCGACCAGCGATTCGCGAAGTCCGGTCGTCGCGTGTCCAATACCCTGCTGAACCCGTTCGCCCGTTGCGGTCGCGTCCGCGAAGATGGAACGGAATGCGGAGGGCGTCTGGTCGGTACTGGGAAGGATAAAGAGGGTGGCATCGCCACGTACGTTTGCCTTCAAAACCAGTCGCGGGCGCGGAGCGGTATCGCCACGTGTCCAGGGCTTTACGTCAGCCGTAGGCACGCTGACCAGGAAGTAGGAGAGCGTTTCATCGCGCGACTCGCGGCGTGTGAACCGGGTGATCCGCTGCTGGACATTGTGGCTGAACGCTGGACCGCCCACGAGCGGCCGGAAGAGATTGCAGAGCGAACGGCAGCCGAGAAGGCGATCAGGGAGGTAAAGGCTGCGATCGACCGGGTAGACGACGCTTTCGCGGACGGCGTGACTGATCGGTCAAGCTACGAGCGGCAGCGGACGCGCCTACTCGACCGGCTCGCGAAGGCCAACGATGTACTCGCCAAGACGCCGAAGCCTGTTGCGGATATCTCTCCATTGCTCGATCCCGAGATTTCCGGTCCCGCTTGGGAGGCTGCAACCGTCATGGAACGCCGTGCCCTGCTCAGCTTGGCCGTTGAGTCGATCACGCTTCGCCCCGCGTCACGTCGGGGTGAGCCGTGGGACAGCTCACGGGTGGAAGTGGACTGGCTCGCATAGCTTCGGCTTGTCGCGGACGGCGGCCCAGGGTGCAGAAGTACGCACTCTGGGCCGTTTCCGTGTACCCATAGGCGTTTATCGCTCTCGAACGGCGATCCTGACCCGCGAGACCGTTGCGGGCTGGGCGGCTTGTCAGGGCTGCTGACGCTGAGTTCCCGGGTGGTGACGCGGTGGAGCAACGTCGGTGCAGAGATGCAGAGTTGGGTCTGTTCCCGTAAACCCTATAGATCCTTCCTTCCTCCTTCTAAGAAGAAACCGGAACAGGGGACAACTCGTCACCTTTGCACTCGGCCCGGTCCGGCGAGTTGGCGTGTACCGTGAGTAGCGACGCGCTGACGGACGGTCCGGCGCGGGCAGGGCAGAGTGTAGAAAGTGTAAAGTTGTAGTCGTTTCCGTATCTTCTTATCTCTCTCTCACTCTCTCTATAAAGAACCTAGAACACGTGCACTTCTACACCTTCTGCACCGTGGCAAGCGCCTCTGGCATTGTGGTGCGCACACCAACGTCACGGTTCGGCAACAGAATCCGCCATGCGACGCAAAACCCCAGGACGCATGTTGCAGCCCGGGGGGTGTACTGGGTGGAAGGTAAGACGGTCGTGTCTGCCGCGTCGCGTGGTCCGCGTCGACATCACGATCGGGCAACGGAGGATGCCCCGTGGCGTGAAGTCCCTGGTCCCTGGTTGTGCCACAGGGGGTGATGTAAGTGGAGGGCGGACGCGGAGCAGGTGCGCGGGGATGTCGGAGTGTCGGAAGCGACTCGTTCCGTACTTCTTCTATATCTCTCTCCCTCTCTCTCGTAAGAAAGAACCTGCAACAGGTGTGTTCCGACACTCCGTCATCCGGGATGTGCGCCAGGCTCCGCGCGGTCGCGTGTGTCTTGTGTCACTCCGGAAGGTTTGCCCTGGTCGCCATGTCGGTGACCCGCCTCTGTACTAAGTAGAGGCCAGTCGTGCCGCGTGCAGTCGCGGCAAGTCTTGCTGTTCGTCTTCTCGCGCTCTGGTGTCTGGCAGCACCGCGCGTTCTGTTGTCTCGCCCCGTTCGGTCGGTTGAGCGTCTGCCAGCGCTCCCGGTCGGGCGGGGCTTTTCGTGTATCGGCACCTGGTCCACGCGTGCGCCGGTTTCGGCGGGTTCGTTGGTGCTGCCCAAAGTCAGGGGGTTGTGATGCTGTCCGGAATCTCTGCCGCAATGCGTGAGGCTCGCGCCGAGTACAACGCGATTGCCGCGAAGGTCAACAGCGAAAGGCGGACGGCGGACGCCGACGAGTCCGCCCGCATGAGTGAGCTGCTGGACCGGATCGACGGCTACGCGGCGCGGGTCGAGTCCTACACCGACCAGGCGCACGACTTCGCGGAACGGATGGACGACGATCCCGCCAACGAGCGGCGTAGCGCGCTCCTGTCCGCGATTTACGGGACTCGGAGCGTGGAGGAGATGCCGGAGGTTCCTGGGGCGCTGTCCGGCACTCAGAGCGCGTCACAGGGTGCTATCCGGTCGGCTGGTCACCTGCTGCGGTATGAGGTGCGCGCGGCGTTGACCGGTCAGACCCACGCCAGGACCGCCAAGGGATTCAGCCCCGCCCAGCAGGCGCGGTTCGTGGTGGACAAGCTCCGACAGAAGTCGAAGTTCGTGCAGTCCGGCGTCAACGTGATCACCACCGACCGCGAGTCGCTGAACATCCCGGTCGTCACCGACGACCCGACCGCCGATTTCGTGGGGGAGCTGGAGGAGCTGCCGCGCGGTGGGTTCAAGGGGCGCGGGGAGTCGGTCACGCCGAAGAAGATCGGCGCGTCCGATCTGCTGTCCAACGAACTGGTCGAGGACTCCGATCCGGAGATCTTGAACCCTCTTGCCACAGCGCTGATCGCGTCCGTGTCGCTCGGGTTCGACCGGGCCGCGTTCGCGGGCAATGCGACCACTCAGCCCAAGGGGTTCAACGGCCTGCTGAACACCCCTGGTATCCAGCAGATCAGCGCCGTTGGCGCGATTCAGGATCTTGACCCGTTCATCACCGCGTTCGCCATGCTGGAGGACGAGCACGCGGACGCCGGCGCGGTCGCGATGAACCCGCTCACCTGGGCCGCGCTGCTCAAGCTCCGCGAGTCCTCCGACAGCCTCAAGCCGTTGTTGTCCGAGTCGGCGGGCTCACCGACGACGGGTGTTCGGCGCTCACTGCTGGGCGTGCCCGTGTTCACCACGAAGTACGTGCCGACCACGGACGCCGTTGTCTACGACCCGTCAACGATCTGGGCAGTGATCCGCAAGTCCGCCGCGTTCCGCATCTCTGATCAGACGGCGTTCTTCAACGATGGTCTTGGCGTGCGGTGCATCCTGCGCGCCACCATCGCGCCCGTGCAGCCCAAGGCCGTGTGCCGCTTGGCTGGCATCACCACCGCGTAAGGAGTTCCGCCCCATGCTCACCCTCATCGGCACGCCCGACCGTCACCAAGTGTTCCTGGACGAACTCCGGGGTGACGCGGACGTGCACATCGTCAGCTTCACCAGGCCGATTGCCCGCGACTGGGGCAACGGCCACCAGACCGTCTACAACGCCGAGAACCTGACCGCGCTACCGCCCACCGAAGCGCGGGCGATGGTTGACGCAGGAGTCGCCGAACTGGTCGAGGTCTGCCCGGTCTTTCGGCCCGGCGTTTCCGCGTAGCACGAGCGAAGAGGGCAGGACGGTCCGGAAGTTCCGAGCCGCCACCCTGCTCGGGCATCCCGTCCCCTGTTTGCACACACCCTGAGTGCGAACCCGGTTTTTCGGGCCAGTCACCGCACGTCAGCACGTCGGAGCCGGTGAAACCGCAGGACACGAACCACGCGTTAATGGCCGTTAACAGTCGTTGGGCCGCAACAAAACCACCGCGAACGGACGTGAACACCAGGAAGGCAATCCTTGTCCCTCGAACTCGAACGCCGTGACCGGCCCGCCACGGTCCGCTTGGGCGCACGCAACGGCGCTCCGGTGCTCCGGGGTACCGCCATCGTCTACAACTCGCCCTCTGTCGATCTGGGCGGTTTCCGTGAGGTCATCTCGCCCGGTGCCGTCCGCGCGTCGCTCGACTCGGGCCGGATCGTCGCCACGTTCAACCACAACGCGGACACCCCGCTGGCGAGGCAGGGCGCGGGACTGCGCCTGGTCGAAGATCGCGACGGCGTGCACTACACAATCACGCTTCCCGACACCCAGGCCAGCCGCGATGTGGGCGAGTTGGTTCGCACGGGCGTACTCGCGGGCTCCTCGTTCACGTTCCACTCGGCGCAGGAGCGGTGGACCCGGGACGCGGAGGGCAACCACCTGCGCACCTTGACCGGCCTCACCGTGGTGGAACTCGGCCCCGTACTCACTCCCGCGTATCCCGAAACCACGGTCGCTATGCGCAGCCTCGCTCACGTCAGACGGGAACGACAAGACGCTCCGTTGGTTTACCTGCTGTAAAGAAAGCACAACTGGACCCTCCACACGGCACCGTTCGTGTGGAGGGTCTTTTTGTGTGCCGCGCCGGATTGGTTACACCCGGTCGTGCCGCAGGTGCGCTACCGTATGGGCATGGACTTCCTAAAAGTCGCGGGTAAGACGATTCAACGAGCGTCCATCGAAGAGGAAGACTTGTTGAATCAGCCGCCGGCGTTTCGGGGCGAGTTCGACTACGCCACTGCACGTATCGAGGGGGGTGACCAGTCGGAGGTTGCAGGAGAAGGGTCATTGTCAGTGGTCGTGGTCTCCGCGGTTGATCTGTCGAACTCCCGCCTCGCTCCCATCGGGCTTTCTGATGTGCGTTTCGAAAACGTGAATCTCTCCAATGCGGTGATGTCGGAGACCTCCGCGCGGCGGACGGAATTTCTTCGCTCTCAAGCAATCGGTCTGCGGATCGACTTTGCCCAAGCCGCGGACTTGTACGCGGAGGACTGTCGTTTTGATTATGCGGCGATTCGGTTCGAGCGTGTGAAGAACGCGGTTGTGTTCCGCCGCTGTTCCTTCCGTGAGACTGCGATCAGCGGTGATCTTTCCAATGTGGTCTTCGACGACTGTGAGATGGATCAGGTGGAGTTTGACGCTACTCGCGCCAGCGGATGTGATTTCACATCCTCGCGCTTGATCGGGGTTCGTGGCCTTCTTACGCTGCGAGGCGCGCGGATTGACGCCGATCAGGCCGGCACTTTGGGAACTCAGTTCGCGTCAGAGGCTGGCCTGACCGTGGTCACTTAGCGCTACTTGTTCTTCCAGTCATCCCACGTGGGGCGGTTGTCAAACCCGCCACCCCCGGTGACGTTGTCCCACGTGGGATCGTTGTTGAATGAATTGACTCTCACGGAGGAGTCTCCCGCCGTGACCAGCAGAGCCGTAAATCCCGCGCTACGCAGTCGAATCCGCTCCGCTAACGGTGTCTGGCTGAACAACCCGCAACACTCCTTCTAGTAATGCCATCTTGCCGTTACGGCAGTAGTCGGTCTCTGTCCCATCCATTCGGCCGTGTTCAAAGTGCCGGTTAGCCGGGTGACCACCTCCGCAGAAATCGAAGTAAGGACACGTGTTCCTGCACGCGTCCACGCCGGACATGAATTCGGCTACCCAAGGCACATCAGCCGCACGCGAGATGATCTCGTCTAGCGAGGCATCCAGTACGTTTCCGCTTGAGAAACTTCCTCGTGCGTTACCGAATCCGGCTAGCTCTGGCGAGATGAGCGTTACCGAACCGTCGTGGGCAACGGTGGGCAACGGATCAATAAAGGGTGGTCGTCGGCTCGCGTGATCCTGATCATTTAGAACCGCTTCAACATAAGCGAGCGTCCGTCCTAGCTCTCTCAGACGGATGGCCGGGTTCTCTCCCCATGCCGCCATCAATTCCGCCCAGAAACCGATCACGCTTTCCTGGTCGTGGGCGTTGGTCGTGGCGTTGACGCCTTCCTGTTCTTCAATGTTGACGCCGAGTTCCGAGATTCCACTTTCAGCGGCGAAGCTGTAGAGCCTGCGGGCACGTTCGGGTGTCGGGTCCGATACGACCGCGATTGCGTAGACCTCATGACCGTGAGCGATGAGCCGGTCAATCCCCTGCATCACCTTTTTGTAGGCTGGCGCTCCTTTTCGATCCACACGGTTGGCGTTGTCGGACGGTCCGCCGTCGATACTGACGCCCACGTACATGTCTCGTTCGGCGAAGAATTCGCACCACGCATCATCTACCAGCGTGGCGTTTGTCTGGACACCGTGCTTGACGTCAAGGTCGTTGAAAGCGTCCATTAGCCGCCCGAGGTAAGCGCGGCCAGTCGCCAGCGGCTCCCCACCGTGCCAGCACACGTCAACTGTGGTGTAGGCCGTCCAGGGCCGGACAGACTCGGCTACTGCCCGCGCCACTTCAACGGACATCCTGTTGCGCTTGTGTCGGAACGGCAGGTAGCAGTAACTACAGTCGAGATTGCATAACGTCTCGGGCTGGAGAATCACCGACCTCGGTCGAACAAACAGATCCCGTGTCAGCACTGGTCATTTCCCCCTCGCGTGTCCATCGTGCTTGGGCGCGTCATTTCCGTAGGCGCTGGAAGATGCGTAGGTCGCGGAGCGTGGGCCAGATCAGATAACCAAACGCCAAGACGATTGAGGACCACAAGGCGCAAACGATGACGAATTCGGCGGTATTCATGAGAGTCGATCACCCGATGCCGAAACGATCTGAGGCCAGCCGAGGACTTCCTTTGCCACGTCTCGGGCGTGCCCCTCTGTGCGCTCCTTGGGCTGACCTCCGACGAGTCGAACGGCGCTGGCTTGGTCAGCCCCGTAGACACGGATCAGATCCTGAATGTCCCACCGCAACCGGACGAATCCCAGCTCTTCGGGTTGGGTCGGATTGTCGCCGTAGGGGACCGCGATGAACCCGTTCCGTAGGAGCTGCTGTAGCGCAACCATCGTGTTGATGTGCTCTTGCTCTGCCTTCTGAACGTCGTCGCTGCTCAAGGTTACCTCCTAGGCCCGGTGGTACGGCCACCCCTCGCCCGGCGCGCGTTCTGGAGGTCTCACGGACAAGGGGTGACCTACCGTTGTTCCTACCGGTCGCACTCCGCGTTTATGCTGATCAGCGCGTTTACAAAGGTTGACAACGCGGACCGGGGAGCAGGCGTGTCGGAACTGAGTGACGCTCTCAGGGCAGCGCGCGAGGCTGCCGGATTCAGCCTGTCCCGGATGGCTCAGCTCACCCACTACAGCAAGCCCTACCTGAGTTTGATCGAGACAGGGAAGCGCCGACCACTCCCGGAAGTCGTTGCGGCGTATGAACAAGCGCTAGGCGTGCCGATCGGTGGTGACGCGGTACGACGTGCCCATGAGTGGCTTGTCTCGGACTCTCCAACGGCCGTACAGCGTCGATCCGGTCGCAGAGTGGGTGAAAGTCTGGCGGACGCCCTAGACGCTCGTGTGGTCGAACTGAGGCACCTTGACGACGTGGTTGGGAGCGCGGACCTGCTGCCCGCTGTGCGGCAAGAGCTAGAAGAGGCGCAATCGTTGGTACGTAACGGTTCCTACGTCGAACCGATCGGCCGGAGGCTGCTCACTGCTACCGGGGAGCTTGCCCAACTCGCCGGGTGGGTGGCATCGGACGCGGGTAGGTACGCGGATGCCCAACGGCTGTACCTCGGCGGTGTGTCTGCGGCTGAGGAAGCGGGCAACGATTCCCTTGCCGCACAACTGTTTTCGTCGCTGAGCTACCAGATCGCCAACGTGGCTGACCCGCGTGACGCGCTGCTCCTGGCGCGTACGGCGGTCACGGGAGCCCGAAGGGCTACGCCCGTCGTCCGGACGCTGCTGTTGGAACGGGTGGCATGGGCAAGCGCCAAGACCAAGGACCGTGACGGCACGCTCTGCGCGCTGGACGCGGTAGACGACACATACGAACAGAGGTCCACCGGTATCGAAGAACCTGAGTGGGTTTATTGGCTCAACAGAGCCGAAATCGACGTCATGGCCGGACGTTGCATGATCCAGCTAGGTGCACCCGACAAGGCCGAACCGTTGCTGTCCGGCGCGGTCGCCACCTACCCCGAGGGACACTCGCGAGAGGTGGCCCTCTACCTCTCCTGGCTTGCCGAGTCGTACGCCCGTACAGGCGCACTGGACGCCGCGACAGCGACTCTGGAGCGCGCTAGGGGGTACGCGGCCCGGATGCCATCCACGCGCACAGACGATCGGTTCGACGCCGTTGAGAAGCTGCTTCCACCTCGGTGATCCGACGGTCACTCAGGGCATGAGCTGTGCGGCAACCGTCGCGCCGAGTTCCCAACACGCGCGAAGGTCTTCCTTCGTCGGTTCACCGGTCACGCTGACGTTGGGGGTCACCTTCTCCCACGACAACCCCGTAGTGATCGACTCAATCCCGCGAACCGCCCCCGTGGTGTCGTTGTTGCCGTGCACGTACAGGCCGTAAGGGCGTCCGCGCGTGGCGTCGAGGCAGGGGTAGTAGGAGAGGTCAAAGAACACCTTCAGCGCGCCGCTCATCATCCCCAGGTTCGCGGGGGTGCCGAGGATGTAGCCGTCAGCTTCGAGGGCGTCGGACACCGTGGCTGCCAGAGCGGGGCGGCGTACCACCTCGACGCCCTGGATCTCCGGATCGGTCGCGCCGGCTACGACCGCCTCGAACATCGCTTGCAGGTTCGGCGACGGCGTGTGGTGGACGATCAGCAGCTTCGACACTCAGTCAGGCTTCCCCACCGTCGAGTGCGGCGCAACGTTGGTAGAGTGGGCGACGTGCAGGTGGCCGAAATAACGGGCACCACCGCATCATCGCCTGTGGTTTAGGAGAGGTCACGGGGTGAGCCGACTGATGCGGTAGGGAGTTGGGACGAACCTGTACGTAGTGCTGAGAACTGAACGTGGCTCCGCAACAATCGCCCTCCGTGCTCACCGGTGGGCCTGGTTGTCGTGGGGTGTCATGTCAGTCTGGTGGGTCGCTGCGGTCGTCGTGACGACGACGCTGTCCGGTCTCGTCGCCAAGTGGATGGCGTTGCGCTTCCTGCACCGCGTCTACGAGCGCGGCGGTGCGGAAGACCTCAAGGTCGCTGCTGAGGCGTTGCGTCGAACCCGGTCCTGGACTGTCGCCGAGAAACTTGCAGGTGGCAGGCGTGCGATCACGCGTCGTGGTGAGCAGCAGGCCGAGTGAACGCTACTTCTTCGCGTTGACCCCGCTGATGTACCCGATGTTGGCGGGCGTGCCGAGCAGGTAGCCGTCGGCTTCCAGCACGTCCGTCACGGTCGCGCCCAACGCGGGCCGGCGGACCACCTCGACGCCCTCGATCTCCGGATCCGTCGCCCCGCTCAGGACCGCCTCGAACAGCTCCTGCATGGCGGGCGACGGCGTGTGGTGGACGATCAGCAGGCGGGGCACACCGGTCAGGTTGCCGGGCACCCGGTGAACGCGCAAGCTCGGTAGCATCGGGCTTCGGGTGAGGTCCGGTGGTGGCGCGTCATCCGAGGAATTCGCAGGTCAGAGGCTTCGGCGGGTGGCCGGGTCACGGGCCGGGCGGCAGTCGTAGGAAGATCGACAAAAGGGGCACGGCAACCGGTGTGGTCCCCGCACGTCCTCAGTAGTAGTGACCGGGAGGGAGTCATGGACACTCGCAGCATCGCCACGATCAAGCGGAACCGGCGGATCACCTGGGGGGCCGGGGTCGGCATCGGGGTCGGGCTCATCGGCCTGCCGCTGGTCTTCATCGCGTTGTGGCCGGGGGCCGACCACAGCCCGTGGGACGTCAACACGATGATCCTGGCGACCGGTGTGGCGCTGTGCACGATCAGCTACATCGCGGGCCGGATCTCGGTGGCCGCCGTGACCCAGAACCGGCAGCGGCCGGTGAGCCCGCCGACCAGGCGTCCTTACCTGGTGGCGGGCGGTGCGCTCGTCGTCGCCGTGCTGTGCCTGCTGATCGCTATGGCGTCGTGAGCAGGTCCGACACCTGAGCCCGCAGTTCGGTCAACCGGCCTTGCGCGCGTACGCGGGCGGCAGGCAGGTCGTCGGACACCGGTTCCACGACCTCCAGGTACGCCTTGAGCTTCGGCTCCGTCCCGGACGGCCGCACGACCACCCGCACGCCTTCCTTCGTGAGCCGGACGACGTCGGCCTCGGGAAGCAGGTCCTCGAACGCGAAGCCCTCGGGCGGCTGGGCGCGCAACCGGGCCATCAACGCCCCGATCCGGCTCAAGTCGGTGAACCGCAGCGAGACCTGGTCGGTCAGGTGCAGGCCGTGGTCGACGGCGAGCTGGTCCAGCGCGTCCAGGAGGGAGCGGCCGGACGCCTTCAGCCCGGCCGCCAGGTCGCACGCCACCACGGCCGCCGAGATGCCGTCCTTGTCGTTCACGTACTCCGGGTCGACGCAGTTGCCCAACGCCTCCTCGTACGCGAACACCAAACCCTCGCCCGCGCGCACCAGCCACTTGAACCCGGTCAACGTCTCCGCGTAACGCGCCCCGTGCGCCGCCGCGATCGACTTCAACAACGAAGACGACACGATCGTGGTGGCCACCAACGGATCCGCACTGTCCACAGTGGACAGCACGAGCGACCCGAGCAGCACGCCGGTCTCGTCGCCGCGCAGCATCCGCCACGACCCGTCCCGCTCCCGAACGCCCAGCGCACACCGGTCCGCGTCGGGGTCGAGCGCGATCGCCAGGTCGGCCGATTCGGCCGCCGCCAGCTCCAACACCCGGTCCGCCGCACCCGGCTCCTCCGGGTTCGGGAACGCCACCGTCGGGAAGTCCGGGTCCGGCATGGCCTGCTCCCGCACCACCCGCACGTCGGTGAACCCGGCCCGCCACAACGCCTCGACCGCCGTCGCCCCGCCGACACCGTGCATCGGCGTCAACACCACCCGCAGGTCACGCGACAAACCACTCGGGAGCGAAGCGACCCGCTCCAGGTACTCGTCCACCTCCGCGTCCGACACCGGCAGGTAGTCGTCCGACAACGGCACCGACACGGCGGCGGGCACACCCCGGATCGCCGCCTCGATCTCCCGGTCCTCCGGCGGCACGATCTGCCCACCACCCGCCAGGTACAGCTTGTAGCCGTTGTCCGCGGGCGGGTTGTGCGACGCGGTGATCTGCACGCCCGCCACCGCGTTGTGGCGCTTGACCAGGAACGCCAACACCGGCGTCGGCAACGGCCCCGGCAGCACCCGCACGGTGAAACCCGCACCCGCCAGCACACCGGCCGCCGCCTCGGCGAAGTCCTCCGACCCGTGCCGCGCGTCCCGGCCGACGAACACCGTGCCGACGTGCCCGTGCGCCTTGAGCCACGCGGCGAGCCCGGCCGTGGTGCGGATGACCACGGCCCGGTTCATCCCGTTCGGCCCGGCCCGCACGGGACCGCGCAACCCCGCCGTGCCGAACGTCAACGGCCCCGCCATCCGGTCGGCCAACTCCTCGGCGGCGGAGGCGTCCCCGCCCATCGCGCGCGCCAGGACGGTCTGCAACTCCAGCCGCGTCCCCGCGTCGGGGTCGTCGGCGATCCAGCGGAACGCCGCGTCGCGCAACGCCGGGGTCAGGCTGTTGTTCATCGAACCTCCGCTGCAGAGGAATACGTCGGTTCTTAAGCCCGGTCCACCAGCTCGCGCAGCAGCGCGCCCATCCGGCTCGCCGCCGCCTGGCCCGCCTCCAGCACCTCTTCGTGGTTGAGCGGCTCACCGGTGATGCCCGCGGCCAGGTTCGTCACCAGCGACAGGCCGAACACCTCCACGCCCTCCGCGCGCGCCGCGATGGCCTCCAGCACGGTGGACATGCCGACCAGGTCCGCGCCGACCGTGCGCAGCATCCGGATCTCGGCGGGCGTCTCGAAGTGCGGCCCCGGCAGACCCGCGTAGACGCCTTCCTCCAGCGACGAGTCGATCTCCCGCGCGAGCTTGCGCAGGCGCGGCGAGTACAGGTCGGTGAGGTCCACGAACCGTGCGCCGACCAGCGGGGACGACGCGGTCAGGTTCAGGTGGTCGCTGATCAGCACCGGCTGGCCGACCGACATGCCCTCGCGCAACCCGCCGGCCGCGTTGGTCAGCACCACCGTGCCGACGCCCGCCGCGGCGGCGGTGCGCACGCCGTGCACGACCTTGGCCACGCCCTTGCCCTCGTAGCCGTGCGTCCGGCCGAGCATCACCAGCACGTTCTTGTCACCGACGGGCACCGACCGGACGGTGCCGCCGTGGCCGACGGCGGTGGGCGCCTCGAACCCGGGCAGCTCACCCATGGGCACCTCGGCAGCGGGCTCGCCGATCAAGTCGGCGGCCGGCCGCCAACCCGAACCGAGGACCACGGCGATGTCGTGCTTGGCCACCCCGGTCCGCTCGGCCAGCGCCTTGGCCGCGTCGGTGGCCAAGGCCTCGGGCGTGGTGTTCTCACTGATAGCGGTCACGGCCGCGAGCCTAATATCCGCCACCGCGCGTTGCCGCAGCCCCGCTGCCCGCTCTTCCGGCAATGAGGTCGGCACCACATGGCGCACGGAGTTGCCGAACCGTGCGCGTTGCCCGCACTGGTGCGGCCGGGTAGCTACTGCGATGGGGCAAGCTTGGCGGGTGGAGCAGTCCGGCGTGGCATTCGACCGATCGACAGTCCAGCAGGCTGCCCGTGATCTGTACGTCAACACTTCGCCGTCCCCGAGCCCCGGCCTGGCGACGCTGGTTGTGCCGGAGGAAGTGACGCACCCGATCCGAGGCCGGGACGACCTGCTCGCGGAGCTGGCGGCGGCCGTTGACCTGGGCGGTCAGGTCGTCGTCCTGCACGGCAACGGCGGTCACGGCAAGACGACCGTGGCGGTGCAGTTCGCGCGCCAGGCGGGCGTCGAGGTCTGGTGGGTCGACGCGAGCAGCGCGACGAACGTCACCGAAGGCCTCCGCGAGGTGGCATTGCGCGCGGGTGCGGACGAGCAGGCCGCCCGAAACGCTTGGTCAGGCGCGAGTTCGGCGCCGGAGGTGCTGTGGCGGGCCTTGGACACCCGCACGAACCCCTGGCTGCTGATCCTGGACAACGCCGACGACCCGCAGGTCCTCGCGCCCAACGGTGAACGCGTCGCCACTGGACGCGGCTGGCTGCGCACACCGAGATCCACCGGGACGGTGCTGATCACCAGCCGCGACGGCCGCCGGTTGGAGTGGGGCGATCGCACGTTCATCACGGTCGACGTGCTCAATGCCGAGGACGCGGCGGCGGTACTGCTCGACTTGGCACCCTGCGCGGGTGCCGAGGCGGATGCCCGTGACCTGGCCGAACTGCTGGGTGGCCTGCCGTTGGCCCTCTACCTCGCGGGGCACTACCTGCGCTCCACCAGTCAGGCGGTCCGGCTGCCGGGCACCGTCCAGCCCCGGACGTTCGCCGAGTACAGCCAAGCGCTTGCGGACGGCGCTGAACTGGGCGAACACAAAACGTTGGCGCAAACCTGGGAGCTGTCGCTCGACCTGCTGGCGAAGCGCGGTCAACCACTGGCCCGTCCGCTGCTGAGGCTGCTGTCCAACTTCGCGCCCGCACCGGTCCCGGTAGAACTGCTGGACGCCGCAGTGCTCGCGGACTCCGACGTGTTCGCCGGGATCACTGCCCAGCAGCTCACCTTCCTGGTGGAGGACCTGCGCAGCCTCGGACTGATCGACTACCAGGCGAACGCGCTTGTACTCCACCCTTTGGTGCGTGACGCCAACCTGCGTCAAGCCTCAGGTTACGACGACGTGCGCCTGGAAATGCTTACCAAGGTTGTCTTGGGCCGGGATCCACGTGACCCGCGGACATGGCCTCTGTGGCCCGCGCTCCTGCCGCACTGCGCCCAACTCTCCGGCTCTGCTCTGCTGCGCGCTTTTCTGTGACTGCGCGGGCTGACTAATCCTTCACGCTGAACGTGTTCGCGATGGTGTTGAACAGCCGGTCCCGGCCCATTTCCTCCTGTTCCGTCGGCACGACGACTTCCACCACCCACAGGTCGGCCCCACGCGGCAGCACGCGTGAATACCGGCTGCGTCGCAGGTCAGAGCCTGGATCCGGGACACCGCGCGCGAGTTCGGTGGCACGCTCCACGGTCCGGTAGCTGAACTGCACAGCGGCCTCCGACCCACCCGGCGGCAGGACGTCGGTCGCCTCCTGCGCCTCGCCGAAGTACTGCCCCGCCGCCCACCGCGACCGCACCAGCCCGATGTAGTCCCTGATCGTGTTCCGCTGCTCGTAGTAGCCCGGGAACCGCTGCACCGTCACCTCGTACAACCCGGTCGGCGCGACGAGGTGCACGACCGTGCTCGGCCCGAGCCCGTTGTTGGTCCGCTGCTCCAGGAAACTGGTCCAGTCCGGCCCCACCTCGATCGTGAACTCCGCACCCTGCTCACCGTTCGCCGTGGCAGCCGACGCGGTGATGGGGTGCAGTGACTGCGTGTCGGTGATCGCGGGCAGGGTCGGGGTGCTCTGCGTTGGCGGCGGCAGCAGCGGTGCGCCGGCCACAGTCCTGGTCAACGCGAACCCAGACACGCTGCCGATCGCGAACAGCACCACCGCCGACAACGCCACCAGCACGCTCACCACCGGACGACCGCGCAGCTCACGGGTCGGCGCGTCGGCCACCGCGAACGGCAGGGGGCCGGGATCGGCGGCCAACGGGGTGTCCGGCGGGATCGGTCGCTTGACCAGCGGCGGGCGGGCGATCTCCACCACCGGCCTGGTGGGCGCCGACGCCGGGAACACATCGGTCCCCACCTCGGGCAGCAGCGGCCGGACCAACCGGCGCACCTCGGCCAACGTCATCCGCTCGTCGGGCGCCTTGGTCATCAGCCCCGCGACCACCGGCTCCAACGCACCGCAAGCCGCCGCCGACGGCACGTCGCCGTGCACCACCTGGTTGATCGTCTGGAGCACGTTCGCGCCCTCGTACGGCTGCTGCCCCGTCATCGCCGCGAACAGCGTCGCACCCAACGACCACTGGTCCGCCGCGAACGACACCGCCGCACCCGCCGCCACCTCGGGCGCGATGAACGCGGGCGTCCCCAACGTGATCCCGCGGCTGGTCAGGGTGGCTTCGGCGACGTTGCGGGCGATGCCGAAATCGGTCAGCTTCACCCGGCCGTCGTCGGCGACCAGCACGTTCCCCGGCTTCACGTCCCGGTGCGTGATCCCAGCCCGGTGCGCGGCCTCCAGCGCCGCGGCCACCGCGTCCGCCACGACCGCGCCCTGCACGTCGGTCAACGGCCCGCGCTGCCGCACCACCTCCGCCAACGACGACGACGGCACCAGCTCCATCACCACGTACGGATCACCGTCGACCTGCACCACGTCGTACAGCGTCACCAGGTTCGGGTGCGCGAGCGCCGCCGCCGAACGGGCTTCGCGGAGCGTGCGTTCCCGAAGCAGTTCGGCTTCGACGTCCGGGGTGCCGGGCGGGCGCAGGATCTCCTTCACCGCGACGTCCCGTCGCAGGACTTCGTCGTGCGCGGCCCACACGGTGCCCATCGAGCCGCGCCCCAGGACGTGCCGCAGGCGGTAACGACCGGCAATGAGGCGGTCATGGTCGGTAACTGGGCGCTCTTCCTGCACTCCGCCATCATCCACCAGCGTGGAAGACTGGGATCTGCATCGTTCACGGCGGTGAACCTCACATAGCCGCCGTCCTACTCGTGAGTAACACTGCGGAGCATGATGGAGCCGTCAGGAGAGTTGGCGCTGGCAGCCGAGTTCCCCACCCCTGACCGCGAGCAGTGGCTTGAGCTGGTCCGGGGCGTGCTGCGGAAGTCGGGCGCGGACTTCGGGTCGCTGATCACCACCACCTACGACGGCATCGACGTGCAGCCGCTCTACACCTCGGCTGACCAGGTGCCGGACGCCGGTTTCCCGGGCCTGGCCCCGTTCACCCGCGGTGGTCGCCCGCAGGGCGCGGTCGAGGGCTGGGACGTGCGCCAGCAGCACCGGGTCGCGGACCGCAACGCGGTGATGGCCGACCTGGAGAACGGCGTCACGTCGTTGTGGCTGAAGGGCCTCGACCCGACCACCTACGACGACGTGCTGGCCGACGTCTACCTGGACCTCGCGCCGGTCGTGGTCGACGGGGGCGCGGACTTCCTCGAAGCCGGCCGCGCCATGCTGCGGGTCTGGGACCGGCGGCCGGTGCTGGCGAGCGAGGTGCGGGGCAACGTCGGCGCTGATCCTCTCGGTGTCCAGGCGCGCACGGGGCAGCCGGCCGACTTCAAGGCGTTGACCGAGCTGCTGGGCAAGGCCCGTGAGTTCCCCGAGCTGCGCGTGGTCGTGGTGGACGGCCTGCCGTTCCACGAGGCCGGCGGCTCGGACGCGCAGGAACTGGGCGCGTCCCTCGCGGCCGGTGTCGCGTACCTGCGGCACCTGACCGAGGCGGGGCTGAGCGTCGCGGAAGCCGCGCGGCTGCTGGAGTTCCGGTACGCGGCGACGGCCGACCAGTTCCTCACCATCGCCAAGTTCCGGGCCGCACGGCGGCTGTGGGCGCGGGTCACCGAGGTCGCCGGAGCGCCGAGCGCGCAGCTCCAGCACGCGGTGACGTCGCCCGCGATGATGACCCGCCGCGACCCGTGGGTGAACATGCTGCGCACCACCCTGGCGTGCTTCGGCGCGGGCCTCGGCGGCGCGGACGCGGTGACCGTGCTGCCGTTCGACGCGGCGATCGGCCTGTCCGACGACTTCTCCCGGCGCATCGCCCGCAACACCCAGTCGCTGCTGCTGGAGGAGTCGAAGCTGGCCGGCGTGATCGACCCGGCGGGCGGCTCCTGGTACGTGGAACGCCTCACCGACGACCTCGCGCACGCCGCGTGGGCGTGGTTCCGGGAGATCGAGGCCGCGGGCGGGCTGCCGAAGGCGTTCGACCTCGTCGCGGACCGGATCGCGGTCACCTGGGAGAACCGCCGGGCGAACCTGGCCGACCGGTCCGACGCGATCACCGGCGTCAGCGAGTTCCCGAACCCCGGCGAGCAGCCGGTGGTCCGGCAGCCGGCTCCCGAGGAGCCGAGTGGCGGCCTGCCGCGCATCCGGTACGCCCAGGACTACGAGGCGCTGCGGGACGCGGCCGACGCGAGCCCGGAGCGTCCCAAGGTGTTCCTGGCCACCCTCGGCCCGGTCGCCGCGCACACCGCGCGGGCCACGTTCGCGGCGAACCTGTTCCAGGCGGGCGGGATCGAGACGCCGAACGCCGGTCCCACCAAGACGGTCGAGGACGTGGTCGAGCGGTTCCGCGAGAGCGGCGCCCGGATCGCGTGCCTGTGCGGCAGCGAGACGAGCTACGCCGAGCTGGCCGCGCCCGTCGCCGAAGCACTCAGAGCCGCCGGCGCCGAGCGCATCCTGTTGGCGGGCAAGAAGTCCAGCGCCAGTCCTTTTGGGCAGGACATCGACGAGTACGTGTTCACCGGCTGCCCGGCACTAGAGGTGCTGGAGCACACGTTCGAGGCTCTTGGAGTCCAGCGATGATCCCGAACTTCGCCGAGGTCGACCTCGGGGAGCCCACGACCGCCACCGCCGCGCAGTGGCAAGCCGCGCTCCAGGAGGCGACCGGCAAGGGCGCGGACGCGCTGATGTGGGAGACGCCGGAAGGCATCGGCGTCAAACCCGTCTACACGGCCGCGGACACCGAGGGCCTCGACTTCCTGGAGACCTACCCCGGCATCGCGCCGTTCCTGCGCGGCCCGTACCCGACGATGTACGTCAACCAGCCGTGGACCATCCGGCAGTACGCCGGGTTCTCCACCGCCGAGGAGTCCAACGCCTTCTACCGCCGCAACCTCGCGGCCGGTCAGAAGGGCCTCTCGGTCGCGTTCGACCTGGCCACCCACCGCGGCTACGACTCCGACCACCCGCGGGTGGCCGGCGACGTGGGCATGGCGGGCGTGGCCATCGACTCGATCTACGACATGCGCCAGCTGTTCGACGGCATCCCGCTGGACAAGATGAGCGTGTCGATGACCATGAACGGCGCGGTGCTGCCGATCCTGGCGCTGTACGTGGTGGCGGCCGAGGAGCAGGGGATGGCGCCCGAGCAGCTCGCCGGGACCATCCAGAACGACATCCTCAAGGAGTTCATGGTCCGCAACACCTACATCTACCCGCCGAAGCCGTCGATGCGGATCATCTCCGACATCTTCGCGTTCACCTCGCAGCGGATGCCGAAGTTCAACTCCATCTCGATCTCCGGCTACCACATGCAGGAAGCCGGCGCGACGGCCGACCTGGAGCTGGCGTACACGCTCGCGGACGGCGTGGAGTACCTGCGCGCGGGCCGTGACGCGGGGATGGACGTCGACGCGTTCGCGCCCCGGCTGTCGTTCTTCTGGGCGGTCGGGATGAACTTCTTCATGGAGGTCGCCAAGCTGCGCGCGGCCCGCCTGCTGTGGGCGAAGCTGGTCAAGGGCTTCGACCCGAAGAACCCGAAGTCCCTGTCGTTGCGCACGCACTGCCAGACGTCCGGCTGGTCGCTCACCGCGCAGGACGTGTTCAACAACGTCGCCCGCACGTGCGTCGAGGCGATGGCCGCGACCCAGGGGCACACGCAGTCGTTGCACACCAACGCGTTGGACGAGGCGCTGGCGCTGCCCACGGACTTCTCCGCGCGCATCGCCCGAAACACCCAGCTGCTGCTCCAGCAGGAGTCGGGCACCACGCGGGTGATCGACCCGTGGGGCGGCAGCGCGTTCGTGGAACGCCTCACCCACGACCTGGCGCACCGCGCGTGGGCGCACATCACCGAGGTCGAGGCCGCGGGCGGGATGGCGCAGGCCATCGACGCGGGCATCCCGAAGCTGCGCATCGAGGAGGCCGCCGCGCGCACCCAGGCGCGCATCGACTCCGGTCGGCAGCCGGTGATCGGCGTGAACAAGTACCAGGTGGAGTTCGACGAGCACATCGACGTGCTCAAGGTGGACAACGCCGGTGTGCGCGCGCAGCAGCTGGCGAAACTGGCCCGGTTGCGCGAGGAACGCGACCAGTCCGGTGTGGACGCGGCGCTGGACGCGTTGACCAACGCCGCCGGTTCGGACGGCAACCTGCTGGAGCTGGCCATCAACGCCGCCCGCGCCAAGGCGACCGTCGGCGAGATCTCCGAGGCGCTGGGCAAGGTGTGGGGCAGGCACTCCGCGCAGATCCGCACGATCACCGGCGTGTACCGGGAGGAGGCCGGATCCGTGTCCAACGTGGAAGCCACCCGTGAGGTGGTGGAGGCGTTCGCCGAGGCGGAAGGCCGCCGTCCGCGCATCCTGGTCGCCAAGATGGGCCAGGACGGGCACGACCGCGGCCAGAAGGTGATCGCGACCGCGTTCGCCGACCTCGGCTTCGACGTGGACGTCGGCCCGCTGTTCCAGACCCCGGACGAGGTCGCCCGCCAGGCCGTCGAGGCCGACGTGCACATCGTCGGGGTGTCGTCGCTGGCCGCCGGTCACCTCACGCTGGTGCCCGCGCTGCGCTCGGCGCTGGCCGAGCTGGGCCGCGAGGACATCATGATCGTGGTCGGCGGCGTGATCCCGCCGCAGGACTTCGACGCGCTGCGCGAGGCGGGCGCGGCGGCGATCTTCCCGCCCGGCACGGTCATCGCCGACGCGGCCGGTGACCTGCTGCGCAAGCTCGCCGAGCAGCTGGGCCACGGCGAACTCGCGGACCAGCCGGGACACGATGGCTAGGCGGATCGACGTGGGCGAGTACGCCAAGGGCGTGCTCGCCGGCAACCGGGGCACGCTGGCGCGCGCGATCACGCTGGTCGAGTCGACGCGGGCGGACCACCGGGCGCTGGCGCAGGAGCTGCTGGTCGAGCTGCTGCCGCACTCGGGGAACGCGCACCGCGTCGGCATCACCGGCGTGCCCGGCGTCGGCAAGTCGACGTTCATCGACGCGTTCGGCTCGATGCTGACCGCCCAGGGCCACCGGGTGGCGGTGCTGGCCGTCGACCCGTCCTCCACCCGCACCGGCGGCTCGATCCTGGGCGACAAGACCCGGATGGCCCGGCTCGCGGTCGACCCGGCGGCGTTCATCCGGCCGTCCCCGACCTCCGGCACGCTCGGCGGTGTGACGAAGGCCACTCGCGAGTCGATCGTGCTGGTCGAGGCCGCCGGCTACGACGTGGTGCTGGTCGAGACGGTCGGCGTCGGCCAGTCCGAGGTCGCGGTGGCGAACATGACCGACTGCTCGCTGTTCCTGACCCTCGCCCGCACCGGCGACCAGCTCCAGGGCATCAAGAAGGGCGTGCTGGAGCTGGCCGACGTGATCGCGGTCAACAAGGCCGACGGCCCGCACGAGGTGGACGCCCGCAAGGCGGCCCGCGAACTGGCCGGCGCGCTGCGGCTGCTGCGCCCGCCCAACGCCGTGTGG
This sequence comes from Saccharothrix deserti, assembly GCF_009769385.1. GTDB lineage: Bacteria > Actinomycetota > Actinomycetes > Mycobacteriales > Pseudonocardiaceae > Actinosynnema > Actinosynnema deserti. The sequence goes on along the minus strand of NZ_VKAB01000008.1, from coordinate 87,967 downwards.
CACCCGCCCGTGCTGACGTGCAGCGGGCTGGACGGCTCCGGGCTCGACACCGTGTGGGAGCAGATCGGCAAGCACCGGGCGGCCCTGGAGGAGGCCGGTGAGCTGGCCGAACGGCGGCGTCGCCAACAGGTCGACTGGACCTGGACCATGGTGAACGACCAGCTGCTGACCAGCCTGCGTTCGGCACCCGCCGTGCGCGCCCTCGTGCCCGAGGTGGAACGGCAGGTGCGCGAGGGTGAGCTGACCGCCACGCTGGCCGCCGAACGCATCCTGGCGGCGTTCCACGAGGGCCGGCGCGAAACGTGAACGCCCCACGTCGTTCACACGATGTCAACGCTCACCGGTTTGGCTGACCTCTGACAGTGGTATCCGCGATAGGGGGTAGCTAGGCTTGGCGACCATGTGGCGATCTGTGCTCGCGGTGTGCCTGTTAGTACTGGCCGGTGCCCTCACCGTGGCAGGCACAGGGACCGCCGTGACGACATCGCCGCAGATCGCGGCCGCGCAGACCGAGTCCCTGGCGCCCGGCGGCACGATCGACCCCGCCCCCGAGATCAACGCGCCGCAGCAGGAACCGGCACCCGCCACGAGCGCCGAGACCCGCAGGAAGTTGTGGATCGGCGGTATCGCGGTGCTGTTGTTCGCCCTCGTTTACTGGCGCAACAAGAAGCGGTGGACGAAGTGGCGGGCCGGCCGCAAGGCGGGGTGACTCCCACGTAGTGGGAGCTTCAAGGCGGTATATGGTCGCCTTTTAGCGTGGCCTGCGCAGACTTGATCGGTCTGACCGAAATTCGAGCACCGCTTGGCGCATCCTCGTGACCGGTTGCCGGTTGATCAACGTGAGGCGCGCCGGGCCCGCCAGACCGTGATGCAGGATGGACGCAAATGAGTACCGACTACAAGATGAGCACGCGCTCGGCCGTCGAGCGGTACTCGAATGCGCTGGTAGGCCTCTCCCGCAGCATCCACGCCGAACCCGAGCAGGCGTTCGCCGAGCACCGCAGCGCGGCCAAGGTCGCCGACCTGCTCGCCGCCGAGGGCTTCGAGGTCGAACACGGCGTCGCGGACCTGGAGACGGCGTTCACCGCGACGTTCGGCTCCGGTGAGCTGGTGCTCGGCCTGTGCGCGGAGTACGACGCGCTGCCCGAGGTCGGCCACGCGTGCGGGCACAACGTCATCGCCGCCGCGTCCACCGGAGCGGCCCTCGCGCTGCGTGACCTGGCCGATGAGCTCGGCCTCACCGTCCGGGTGATCGGCACCCCGGCGGAGGAGGTCGGCGGCGGCAAGGTGCTGATGCTCGAACGCGGGGTATTCGACGACGTGGCGTTCTCGATGATGGTGCACCCGGCCCCGTACGAGGCGGTCGCCGCCCGTTCGCTGGCCATCACCGACGTCGAGGTCCACTACACCGGCAAGCCGTCCCACGCCGCCGCCGCGCCCCACCTGGGTGTGAACGCGGCGGACGCGATCACCGTCGCCCAGGTCGCCATCGGTCTGGCCCGCCAGCACCTCGAACCGGGCCAGATGGTCAGCGGCATCGTCACCCGCGGCGGCACCGTGCCCAACGTGGTGCCCGCCCACACGTCGGCGATGTTCGACCTGCGTGCCGACGACCTCGACTCCCTGCACCGGCTCGAGGAGCGGATCAACCGCTGCTTCGAGGCCGGCGCGTTGGCCACTGGCTGTACCCACGAGGTCGTGAAAGTCTCGCCGGTGTACGCCGAGCTGACCCCAGATCCCTGGCTGGCGGACGCCTACCGGCGTGCCGCGGTCGAGCTGGGAAGGCATCCCATGAGCCCCGAGGAGGAGCTCAAGGAGAAGATCGGCAGCACGGACATGGGCAACATCACCCGTGCGCTGCCGGCCATCCACCCGACCATCGCCATTGACTGCGGAGACGCGGTGAACCACCAAATCGAGTTCGCGACCGCCTGTGCGTCGGCCTCCGCCGACCGAGCAGTGCTCGACGGGGCACTTGCCCTCGCCTGGACCACAATTTCCGCTGCCACCGACGGTGCGCAGCGCTCTCGACTGCTGGCGGGTGCGGCATGACGGTCCTGGACTCGCGTCTGCCGGAGGAAGGTGCCGAGGTGCTGTTGACCGATCGTGGGGTCAGCATTGCCCCTGTGGATGATCCCGGTGAGGGGCGCGGCCCCTCGTGGCTGGACGACTGGCTGGCGGCGAACGCCTCCGAGGTCGTGGCCTGGCGCCGGCACATCCACGCGCACCCCGAGCTGTCCCGGAAGGAATTCGCCACCACCGAGCTGATCGCGGACGTGCTGCGCTCGGCGGGTCTCAAGCCGCGCATCCTGCCCGGCGGGACCGGCCTGGTCTGCGACGTCGGTTCCGGTCCCCGGTGCGTCGCGTTGCGCGCGGACATCGACGCCCTGCCGTTGCCGGAGAACACCGGCGCGCCCTACTCGTCCACTGTGGACGGTGTGGCGCACGCGTGCGGGCACGACGCGCACACCACCGTGTTGCTGGGCGCGGCACTGGCGCTGGCTTCGGCCACCGAACTGCCCGGTCGGGTGCGGCTCGTGTTCCAGCCGGCCGAGGAGGTCATGCCCGGTGGCGCGCTCGACGTGCTGGCGGCGGGCGGTCTCGACGGGGTGGAGCGCATCTTCGGGCTGCACTGCGACCCGAGGCTGGAGGTCGGCCGGATCGGCACCCGGATCGGTGCGATCACGTCGGCCAGCGACATGCTGGAACTGCGCCTGACGTCGCCCGGCGGTCACACCTCCCGGCCGCACCTGACGGCGGACCTCGTGCACGCGCTGGGCACCGTGATCACGGGGCTGCCTGGTCTGCTGTCGCGCCGCGTCGACCCCCGTTCGGGCACCGTGCTCGTGTGGGGTGCGGTGCACGCGGGCGAGGCGCCCAACGCCGTGCCGCAGGACGGTGTGCTGCGCGGGACGCTGCGCACCGGCGATCGCGACATCTGGGCCGAGCTGGAGCCGCTGATCAAGGAGCTGGTGGGTGCGCTCCTGGCGCCGACCGGCGTCGGCTTCGACCTGCACCACAGGCGCGGCGTCCCACCCGTCGTCAACGACCGCGAGAGCACCATGCTGCTGCGGGCGGGTATCGAGGCGGCGTTGGGTGAGGACGCGCTGGCGGGCACCGAGCAGTCGTCCGGTGGCGAGGACTTCGGCTGGTACCTGGAGCACGTGCCGGGCTCGTTCGCCCGCCTGGGTGTCTGGGACGGCGTCGGGAAGCAGCGCGACCTGCACCAGCCCGGGTTCGACCTGGACGAGCGGGCCCTGCTGGTCGGCGTCCGCGTCATGGTGCACGCCGCCCTGGCCGCTCTCGCCTGACCCGGCGCCACAACACCTCGAACTCGGCCGCCATGCTCCGCAGGGGTCCCCGCCAAAGGGACCCCTGCTTTTATTCTGCCGGCGGGGTCTGACATTTCTTGGCGCTGCGCACTCGTGCGGCGAGGGGTGGAGGATCAGCTCACCGGCTCGACGATCTCCGGTCGAGCCTCGGGTGCCGCGGCGCGCACCGCGTCCGCCGCCTGATCATCCGGCTCGGCCTGTGAAGCCCGCTCCGCGTCCACCCGAGCCGTGTAGACCGAGACCTCGTGCGCGATCTGGGCGTCGTCCCACCCGTGCACCCCGGCGATCAACCGGGCCACCGGCAAGGCGCACTCGACCCCCCGGTGCGGGTACTCGATCGAGATCCGGGTCCGCCGGGTCAGCACGTCCTCCAAGTGCAACGCCCCCTCGTGCGAAGCGGCGTAAACGACCTCGACCTGCAGGTAATCCGGCGCACCGGGCACCGGCTTCAGCAACTCCGGGTCCGCCGACTCCAGCACCTCGTGCACCAAAGACCCGTACCGGTCCAACAAGTGCCGCACCCGATATGGGTGCAGCCCGTACCGCGTCGCCAACTGATCAGCCTGGTTCACCAGCGCGTGATAGCCGTCCGCCCCGACCAACGGCACCTTGTCCGTGATCGACGCCTGGATCCGTCCCGGCAGGTCGACCGCCGCCGCGTCCACCGCGTCCGCGCCCATCACCCGGTAAGTCGTGTACTTCCCACCGGCGATCGCCACCAACCCCGGCGCCACCCGCGCCACCGCGTGCTCACGCGACAGCTTCGACGTGGACTCGCTCTCACCGGCCAGCAACGGCCGCAACCCGGCGTACACGCCCTCGATGTCGTCGTGCGTCAACGGCGTCGCCAACACCGAGTTGACGTGCGTCAGGATGTAGTCGATGTCCGACCGCGTCGCCGCCGGGTGCGCCAGGTCGAGGTTCCAGTCGGTGTCGGTCGTTCCCACGATCCAGTGATTTCGCCACGGGATCACGAACAGCACCGACTTCTCCGTGCGGAGGATCAACCCCGACTCGGACACGATCCGATCCCGCGGCACCACGATGTGCACGCCCTTGGACGCACGCACCCGGAACCGCCCGCGACTGCCCGACAGCCGCTGCAACTCGTCGGTCCACACCCCGGTCGCGTTGATCACCGCGTGCGCCCGCACGGACGTCTCCCGCCCGTCCTCCACGTCCCGCACCCGCACGCCGGAAACCCGGTCCGCCTCCCGCAAGAACCCCACGACCTGCGTGGACGTCCGCACGACCGCCCCGTAGTGGGCCGCGGTCCGCCCGACCATCATGGTGTGCCGGGCGTCGTCGGCCTGCGCGTCGTAGTACCGGATCCCGCCGATCAACGCGGACGGCTTCAACGCGGGCACCAACCGCAGCGCCCCGGCCCTGGTCAGGTGCTTCTGCCCCGGCACGGACCGCGCGCCGCCCATCGTGTCGTACATCAACAACCCGGCCGCCGTGTACGGCCGCTCCCACCCGCGGTGCGTCAGCGGGTACAGGAACGCCACCGGCTTGACCAGGTGCGGAGCGAGGCGGGTCAGCATGAGTTCGCGTTCCCGCAGTGCCTCCCGGACCAGGCCGAACTCCAGTTGCTCCAGGTACCGCAACCCGCCGTGGAACAGCTTGGACGACCGGCTGGACGTCCCCGAGGCCAGGTCGCGCGCCTCGACCAGCGCCACCCGCAGGCCACGGGTCGCGGCGTCCAGCGCGGACCCGACGCCGACCACCCCACCGCCGATGATCACCAGGTCGAACGTTTCCGCGCCCAGGCGTTCCCACGCCTCCGAGCGTTCGAGAGGTCCCAGCCGGCTTGCGGTGGCGGGGTGCTTGCGCGTGACCACTGACGCCTCCTGATGCTCGACTGGACTGGTCCACCAGGGTTGACTCGACCACGTTACCCGCTGGTACGCCACCTGTGGACAAGTGATCAGGCCGGAACTAGCGTCATGCCACATTGTGGGGTGGGCAGCGCCGCCGGACCCGGACCGTGCTGCCTCCTGTCAAGGTAGGAGGTCGGCAGGTGAGCAGTGGCTCGATCTTCGTTTGGGAAATGCTGGGCACCGGGATCCTGATCCTCATGGGTGCGGGCGTCGTGGCGAACGTCGTCCTGAAAGACACGCTGGGCAGCGCCGGTGGCTGGCTCCTCATCAACTTCGGCTGGGGTTTCGCGGTCTTCGCGGGCGCCAGCATCGCCGCACCGAGCGGCGCTCATATCAACCCCGCGGTCACCTTGGGCCTGGCGATCGCGGACAAGACACCCTGGAGCCAGGTCCCCGTCTACTTCGCCGGCCAGATGGTCGGCGCGTTCCTCGGCGCCGTGCTCGCCTGGCTGGCCTACAAGGCCCAGTTCGACACGCACGACAACCCGGCGGGCACGCGCGGCATCTTCTGCACCGGCCCGACCGTCCCCAGTCCCGTCTGGAACGTCGTCACCGAGGTGATCGGCACGTTCGTGCTGGTCGCGTGGATCCTCCTGAGTCCGGGCGCGCAGGAGACCGAGGGCGGCCTCCCGCAGTTGGGCAACTCCGCCCTGGGCTATGCGGCCGTCGCGTTCATCGTGATCGGCATCGGCGCCTCGCTCGGCGGCCCCACCGGGTACGCCATCAACCCCGCCCGTGACCTCGGCCCCCGCATCGCCTACGCGATCCTGCCCATCCGCGACAAGGGCAGCGCCGAGTGGGGCTACGCCTGGGTCCCGGTGGTCGGCCCGCTGATCGGTGGCGCGCTCGCCGCACTCCTGTACCTGGTTCTCCCGGTCGTCTGAAAGGACTCCATCGCATGACGCAGTACGTGGCCGCGATCGACCAGGGCACGACGTCGACCCGGTGCATGATCTTCGACCACTCGGGCCGGGTCGTCTCCGTCGACCAGAAGGAGCACGAGCAGATCTTCCCGAAGGCCGGGTGGGTCGAGCACGACGCGAACGAGATCTGGACCAACACCCGGCAGGTGGCCGCCGGCGCGTTGGCCAAGGCCGACCTGACCACCGCCGACATCGCCGCCGTCGGCATCACCAACCAGCGCGAGACCGCACTCGTCTGGGACAAGAACACCGGACAGCCCGTCTACAACGCGATCGTCTGGCAGGACACCCGCACGGACAAGATCTGCCAGGACCTGGCGGCTTTGGGCGGCGGCCAGGAGCGGTACCGGGACAAGACCGGCCTGCCGCTGGCGACGTACTTCTCCGGCCCGAAGATCCGCTGGGTCCTCGACAACGTCGAGGGCGCACGGGAGCGCGCCGAGGCCGGTGACCTGCTGTTCGGCAACATGGACACCTGGGTGCTGTGGAACATGACCGGCGGGGTGGACGGCGGCGTGCACGTCACCGACCCCACCAACGCGTCCCGCACGCTGCTGATGGACCTCGACACGTTGAACTGGGACGAGGGCATCGCGGCCGACATGGGCATCCCGCTGTCGATGCTGCCGGAGATCCGGTCGTCGTCCGAGGTCTACGGCAACGTCCGGGAACGCGGCTCGCTGGCCGGCGTGCCCATCGCGGGCATCCTCGGCGACCAGCAGGCGGCGACGTTCGGCCAGGCGTGCCTGTCGCCGGGCGAGGCCAAGAACACCTACGGCACCGGCAACTTCGTGCTGCTCAACACCGGCAACGAGAAGGTGCTGAGCGAGAACGGCCTGCTCACCACGGTCTGCTACAAGATCGGCTCGAACGCGCCGGTGTACGCGCTGGAGGGTTCGATCGCGGTGACCGGCGCGCTGGTCCAGTGGCTGCGGGACAACCTCGGCATGATCAGCACGGCCGCCGAGATCGAGGAGCACGCCCGGACGGTCGAGGACAACGGCGGCGCGTACTTCGTGCCCGCCTTCTCCGGCCTGTTCGCGCCGTACTGGCGGTCGGACGCGCGCGGCGCGATCGTCGGCCTCACCCGGTTCGTGAACAAGGGCCACCTGGCCCGCGCGGTGCTGGAGGCAACGGCGTTCCAGACGCGTGAGGTGATCGACGCGATGAACGCCGACTCGGGCGTGCCGCTGAAGTCGTTGAAGGTCGACGGCGGCATGGTCGGCAACGAGCTGCTGATGCAGTTCCAGGCGGACATCCTGGGGGTGCCGGTGATCCGTCCGGTGGTCAGCGAGACGACCGCGCTGGGCGCCGCCTACGCGGCCGGTCTGGCGGTCGGGTTCTGGGCGTCGGAGGACGACATCCGGCAGAACTGGGCCAAGGACAAGGAGTGGGACCCGGCGATGGACGACGAGGCCCGCGCGCGGACGTACGCGCAGTGGAAGAAGGCCGTGACCAGGACCTTCGACTGGGTGGAGTGACGTGGCGGGGCGCCGCCGGACACCCGGCGGCGCCCCCGGCGGATCAAGCGGTCGTCGTCAGGCGGTCGTCAGGCGGTGCCGCCTCCGCCGGTCTCCGGCGCGCCCTTGGGCTTCTTGATGGGCGGCGGGGCGGGCGTCGTCGTCGGTGGTGCGGGCGGTTCGGTGGTGGGTGGCGTCGTGGTCGGCTGGAGGATGGTGAACTCCACCTCGGCCCTGCTCTGGCCGTTGCGGCACTCCAGGCTCGCCACGTACTTGCCGGGCGTGTCGATGACGGCGCCGGCGCCGTAGATGGCCCCCGCGGTGCCGGGGGTGTCCGAGCCCCACTCGATGGGCGCGGTGAACCCGGGTGACGTCACCGGGCCGGGGCCGTCGTTGCCCAGGCAGACGAACGCGATGGCCTGGGTCTCGACCCGGCCGCCGGGCTGGACCTCCAGCGGCGCCAGGCTGAAGCTCGCCGGCTGGGGTGGCTGGGTGGCGGTTTCGGCGGCGGCCGGTGACACGGCGAGCGCCGTCAGCGTGAGAGCCGCTGCCAGCGCGGTGATTCTTCCGGTTCTCCTCATGGGTGATCCCTCTTGATCATCTTCGCGTACACGATCACGTTGTCCTCGTAGCTCCGCGCGGACCTGTCGAACACGCCCCCGCACGTGATCAGGCGCAGCACGGAATCCGGTGTGTCCCCGTAGACGGCGTCCGTGGGGAAGCGGTCCTTGGGCACCTGGTCGACCTTCTCGACGGCGAACTCGACCACCGAGCCGTCGGTTCTGGACACCTCGACCTCGTCACCCGGCACGACCTCGCGCAGCCGGTAGAAGACGCCGGGCTGCGAGTTGCCGTCGACGTGGCCGAGGATGATCGCGGGTCCGGGCTCGCCGGGCGCCCGCGCGTGGACGTACCAGCCGGCCTGCATGGGCTGCTCGACCGGCGGCACCTGGATGGTCTCGTCGGGGTTGAGGCCCAGCGGGACGAGCGACGACTTCGCGTCGATCCGCGGAATCCGCACCTCGGTCGGCTCGACCCGCGACACCGGTTGGACGTCCGCGGTGGTCGCCGTCGCCGTCGTGGTGGTCGACTCAGGCGTGTCGGCCGGTGGTGGCCCGGCTGCGGGCGCTGAGCAGCCGGTCAACACGAGCGCCAGCACGACGGCGCACACGCGTGGGTACGGCATGCGGCCAGCATCCGCCCGGCTGTGCCCAGGTGTTCGTGAACCTGTCACGACCACCTGATCGGACCAGTTGGGACCTGGTCCGGCAGGGGAGCGGCGTCGCGGAGTGCGCGGAGTCTTTGAAGTCCGCCGGAAAATCTCGCGGTGGGATGTCGAGAACCCGAGCGCGGCTCCGTCCCCGCAGTGAACACGGCCACAATGGGCCGTACCGCACCAAGGAGAACATGATGGCCAAGTACCTGCTGCTCAAGCACTACCGCGGCGCGCCGGCAGCGGTCAACGACGTGCCGATGGACCAGTGGACGCCGGAGGAGGTTACGGCCCACGTGCAGTACATGCGGGACTTCGCCGCTCGGCTCGAGGGCACCGGCGAGTTCGTCGACGGGCAGGCGCTCGCCCCGGAGGGCACGTTCGTCCGCTACGACGGCGAGGGACGGCCGCCGGTCACCGACGGTCCGTTCGCCGAGACCAAGGACCTGATCGCCGGCTGGATGGTGATCGACGTCGAGACCTACGAGCGGGCGATCGAGCTGGCCGGCGAGCTGTCCGCGGCGCCGGGTGCGGGTGGGAAGCCGATCCACGAGTGGTTGGAGGTGCGCCCGTTCTACGGCGTGCCCCCGACCATCACGGAGTGACGCACGGTGGATGAGGCTCTGCTTCGTACCCTCACCCCCACCGTGATCGGGATCCTCGTCCGCCGCGGAGCCGACTTCGCGGCGGCCGAGGATGCCGTGCAGGACGCCCTGGTCGAGGCCGTGCGCGTGTGGCCGGACGACCCGCCGCGGGACCCCAAGGGCTGGCTGGTCACCGCGGCCTGGCGGAAGTTCCTCGACGCCGCCCGCGCCGATACCTCCCGGCGGCACCGCGAGGTACGCGTCGATGACGAGCCGGTGCCCGAGCCGGGCGTGGCGGTGGACGACACGCTCCAGATGTACTTCCTGTGCGCGCACCCGTCCCTGACACCGGCCTCGGCCGTCGCGCTCACGCTGCGCGCGGTCGGCGGCCTGACCACGCGGCAGATCGCGCAGGCATACCTCGTGCCGGAGGCGACCATGGCCCAGCGGATCAGCAGGGCCAAGCGGACCGTCTCGGGCGTCCGGTTCAACCAGCCCGGTGACGTCGCCACCGTGCTGCGCGTGCTCTACCTGGTCTTCAACGAGGGCTACTCCGGCGACGTCGACCTCGCCGCCGAGGCGATCCGGCTCACTCGCCAACTGGCGGCCAAGACCAACCACGAGGAGGTCGCGGGCCTGCTCGCGCTCATGCTGCTCCACCACGCACGGCGCCCGGCACGGACCGGCCCCGACGGCAGGCTCGTGCCCCTCGCCGAGCAGGACCGCGGCCGGTGGAACACCCGCCTGATCGCCGAGGGCGTCGACGTGCTCCAGGCAGCCCTCACCCGCGACCGCCTGGGCGAGTTCCAGGCCCAGGCCGCCATCGCCGCGCTCCACGCCGACGCCCGGACGGCCGAGGAGACCGACTGGGTGCAGATCGTCGAGTGGTACGACGAACTGGTGCGCCTCACCGACAACCCGGTGGCCCGCCTCAACCGGGCCGTCGCGGTCGGCGAGGCCGACGGCCCGCGGGCCGGCCTGGCCGCCCTGGCGGGGCTCGACCCCGCCCTGCCCCGCCACGCCGCCGTCGCGGCGTACCTGCACGAGCGTGACGGTGACCCGGTGACCGCGGCACGGCTCTACGCCGAAGCCGCCCGATCGGCGCCCAGCCTCCCCGAACGCGACCACCTCACGCGCCAGGCCGCACGGCTCAACGCGCAGCTGCGCAGTTGAGCGGCGGGCGGCAGGCATTTCCCAGGTCAGCGAGGCGGTAATGGAGGTCTCACCATCACCTGATCGGGCCAACAGGGAGCTGGTCAGTCCAGGTCGTCGTGGCGCATGAGCTGGCGGCCGGCCTCGGTGATCGAGCCGGTCAGCGACGGGTAGACGGAGAACGTGGTGGCCAGGTCCTCGACCGTGAGCTGGTTCTGCACGGCCAGCGCGATCGACAGGATCAGCTCGCTGGCGTTCGGCGCGACCACGACGCCGCCGATCACCACACCGGTCGCCGGGCGGCAGAACAGCTTCACGAAACCGCGGCGCAGGCCCTCCATCTTCGCACGGGGGTTCGTGGCCAGCGGCAGCATGATCGTGCGCGCGGGCACCTCGCCCGAGTCGATCGCCTGCTGGCTGATGCCGACGCTCGCGATCTCCGGGTTGGTGAACACGTTCGCCGCGACCGTCTTGAGCTTGATCGGGCTGACGCCCTCGCCCAGCGCGTGCCACATGGCGATGCGGCCCTGCATGGCGGCCACCGACGCGAGCAGCAGCACGCCCGTGCAGTCGCCCGCCGCGTAGACGCCCGAGATGTTCGTGCGCGACACCCGGTCGACCGGGATGTACCCGCCGCGGCCCAGCTCGATGCCGATCTTGTCCAGGCCGATGTCGGCGGTGTTCGGGACCGAGCCGACCGTCATCAGGGCGTGGCTTGCTTCGATCGTGCGACCGTCTTCCAGGTGAATCAGGACGCCGTCGCCGACGTTCTCCACCCGTTCCGCGCGGGCGTGCTTGACGACCGCCGTGCCGCGTTCGGTGAACACGTCCTCCAGCACCACGGCCGCGTCGGCGTCCTCGTGCGGGAGCACCCGGTCGCGGCTGGAGACCATGGTCACCTTCACGCCGAGTTCGGTGTACGCGGAGGCGAATTCCACACCGGTGACACCCGATCCGATGACGGCCAGGTGCTCCGGCAACTCGGGGAGGTCGTAGATCTGCCGCCACGTCAGGACCCGCTTGCCGTCCGGCTCGGCGCCGGGCAACACGCGCGGGGTCGCACCCGTTGCGATGAGCACCACATCGGCCGGCAGGACTTCCTTCGTGCCGTCGTTCGCGATCGCGACGACCTCGTGCTGGGCGAGGCCGCGGGCGTTGTCGCAGAACTTCGCGACGCCGTTGATGATGCGGACGCCCTCGCGCTGCAGGCGGGCCCGGACGTCGGCGGACTGCGCGAGCGCAAGGCCCTTCACCCGTCCGTGGACGACCGGCAGCTCGACGGCCGCTTCCGCGTTGTTGGTGCGAATGCCCAGCTCACCGGCGTTGCGGAAGGCGCTGCGGCCGCCCGCGGAGGCGATGAACGTCTTCGACGGCACGCAGTCGTAGAGCACGCAGGCGCCACCGACGCCCTCGTGTTCCACGACGGTCACGTCGGCCCCGTGCTGGGCCGCGACCAGTGCCGCCTCGTAACCTGCGGGGCCACCGCCCATGATGACGATGCGGGTCACGACACGTCCTCCTCGTGGTTGTCGGCGCTGTTGACAGCCGCGCACAACCGTACGCGGTCGGGTGTCGGAGTGTGTCGTCCGGTCTTCTGGTACCTCGCGGTGATCGCGGGGTCGCTAGGCTGTCGTCGTGCCGCTCTATGCCGCGTACGGGTCCAACATGGACCCGAACCAGATGATGGAGCGAGCCCCCTACTCCCCGATGGCGGGAACCGGGTGGCTCGCCGGATGGCGTCTGACGTTCGGTGGCGAGGACCTGGGCTGGGAGGGCGCGCTCGCCACCATCGTCGAGGACCCCGACTCGCAGGTGTTCTGCGTGCTCTACGACGTGAGCCCGCGTGACGAGTCCCGCCTGGACAGGTGGGAGGGCGCCCTCGGCCTGTACAAGAAGATCCGCCTGCGCGTCCAGACCCTGGAAGGCTCCGTAACAGCCTGGCTGTACGTCCTGGACGCCTACGAAGGCGGCCTCCCCTCGGCCCGCTACATCGGCGTAGTAGCCGACGCCGCCGAAGCCGCAGGCGCCCCGGACGACTACGTAGCCGACCTACGCACCCGCCCCTGCCAAGGCATAGGCCCCTAACCCCGCGCGAGTCCTACATTCAGACCGCGTGTGTCCTACACCCAGAACGCGTGTGTCCTACGTGCAGGACCCCCGAGTGCGACACTCAGCTGGTGGAACAGCCGGGCGGGGTTGCGTAGGTCCGAGACGTCGGCCCGGAGCACCTTCCAGCCACGCCGTCGCAGGTCCTCGTCGCGGGCTTGGTCGGCCTCGACTTTGTCGAGGTGCGCCGCGTATCCGTCGTACTCCAGCGCCACGCGTGCGTCCGGCCAGGCGAAGTCCAGCCGCCAGATCTCGCGGTCGTCCAGGTCGCGGACGGAGTACTGCGGTTCGGGTAGCGGGAAGCCCGCCTCGGCGATGATCAGCAGGAGCGTGCTCTCCGCAGGGGACTCGGGCAGGCCCGTGGCGAGGTCCAGGAGGAACACGCCTTGCCGTCGGCCGCGGAAGTCACGGCGAGTGGCGATGCGCACGGCGAGGTCGGCCTTGAACTCGGCTCGCTGCTGAGGTGGAAGGGCGCCAAGCGCTTGATCCGCGCAGGCCAGGGCGGTGGAGCGGTACCGGCCTCGGCAGAGGAGATCGGCCAGCGCGTAGTCGAGCACCATGCTGCGCAGACCGTCGATCTCGACTACGTCCGCCGGGTCGTACTGGTGGTAGTGGACGGCGACGTCCGGGCGTGGTCGGAGCCTGCGGTCGTGGCCCAGGAGGATGTGCACCCGGTGGGTCTCGGCGGCCGTGCAGCCGTGCAGCCAGACCGCCGTGTGGTTGGTCAGCACCGCGTCCGGCCCGGCCATCAGCAGCGCGGCGGCGGCTCGGGTGTGCAGGCTGGTCATCCGTTCCCGCTGGATGACGACCGTGCGGCAGTAGTTGACCAGGCGGCCGTCGCGGATGGCGCGGCTCAGCGCTTGCGGGCCCAGGTGGTCGTGCAGACGCGTGCGCGGGTAAGCACCGTGAAGGCCAGGAGGCAGTTCGATCATGTAGAAACCGAGCGCCGAGACGCCGATTCCGTACCAGATTCACCCGATCGTGGAGGCCGCGGCGACGTGAGCGTTGAATTCAGGCGTCCTGAACGTAGGACACACCGATCCTGAACGTAGGACACACGCGCTCTGAACGTAGGACACACCGGTTCTGAACGTTGGACTCACGGGGTGGTGGCTAGTTCTTCCAGGTGTTGGATCAGGCGGCGGGCGTCTACGGGGGAGACGGTGCTCCAGGGTTGTTGGCCCGGGGTGGCTCGGCGGAGTTGGATGTAGCGGCCGTGCGGGTTGTCGAAGAACGACACCACGCGGTCCTGGCGGACGCGTTTGCCCCACTTGTCGCGAGTCGCGGTGCCGAACTGGCCCCGGTTGCCCGCGTCGCGGAACATGTCGGCCAACGCACGGGCGTCTTCCTGGCGGACACCCCGGGAACGGAGGGCGGTTTCCAGGTCCTCCGGGGTGTTGGCCTTGGCCGCGGCGGCGTCCAGGTCGGCGCTGGGCAGCGTGACGGAGTGGCCTGGGCCCGGTGGGAGCGGGGGCAGGACCGAGAGGGCTTCACGGGGGAGGCCTTCGCTCGACGCCGCGCGCAGGGTCAGCTGGTTGTTGTCCAGCACGGCGAGGACGCCGGACTGGCCCTTGGCCGCCGCCAGGACGCGCACACTGCGGCCCAGCCAGAGGCGGCCGTCCACCTCGTGCTGCGGGCGGTTCAGCAGGTGGAGCAGGTCCTCCAGCATCGGGTCCAGCGACACCGGGCGGCCCAGGCCCCGACTGCCCAGGTCCGCCCACGCCCGCTGTTCGAGCTCGGCACGTTCCGCGTGCGTCTTGCCGGGTGACGGCACCTTGAGCACCAGCGGCATGGTCTCCAGCCGGAGGTGCTCCCACAGCACGTCGAACTCCAGCGCCGAGATGGTCACCGGTTCGCGCAGGTCGTTGCTGCCCAAGTCCAAACCGAACGTCGTCATCAGTGGGTAGTGCTCTCCCCTATCACCGGAGGCGAGATGATCCCGCCAACGCCGTAGATGTCGTCCGTTTCCCGAAGGTAGTCGGCGGCGTCGTGCGTGGCATCTTCTTCCTCTTCCGCGCCACGAGGACCACCCAATCCGCCGAACGGGTCGAACGCGGGCTGCGCCGGAACGGGCGTGCTGCGCTTGTGCACGGTGTCGTTGCCGCCGCCCTGGCCGGCGCCGAGCATCCCGCCCGTCGACCCGCCGGGACCCGCCGCCGCCGTGTGCTGCGCGTTGGCCGCCGCGAACGCCCCGAACTCCGCCGAGCTGATCGACGTCGTGCCGCTGGGCACCGGGCCACCACCACCCGGCAGCACCGGCTGACCGGCGCTGGACAGCTGCTCGGTCGTCGTCGTGTCCGCCGAAGGCGACTTGCGCCGGTCCTTGTCCTGCTGACCACCACCGCCGATCACGCCACCCGGCCCGAACGACGTCGAACCCGGCGCCGTCGGCACGGGGGCCGTCGAAGCCCTGGTCGACCCGGCCTGGGCGGGCGCCGTGGACGTGCCCGTCGAACCACCGACGGACGGCGCCGACACGGGACGCTGGGTCGACACGGGACGCTGGGTCGACATGGAACCACGACCGCCACGGCCACCGCGCCCGCCACGACCACCACCGCCGCCACGACCACCGCGCGGACCGCCGTAACCCCAGCCGGGCCCGGACACGCCGGCCGACTCGTTGCGCGCCACCTCGGCCGCGTTGATCACCAACTGCGGCGGCTGGTGGAACTGCCCCAACGTGCTGGTGTTCGACACGGTGCTCGACGCGTACGTCGTCATGACCTCACGCGCGCGCTGCTCGGCCGCGTTCTGCGCCTTCTCCTGCTTCTCGTAGTCCGTCTGCCCGCCCACCAGGTTCGTGAGCGCGCTGACGAGCACGTTCGGCTCCTCCGCCGTCACCTTCACCGGCGGTGGCATGTCGGCGCGGGCCTTGGAGATGTAGTCGGCCTGTAATTCGGCCGAGATGCGCATCACCTCGGCGCCCGCGCGGGCGTCGTCCGCCCACGAGGCGAGTGGGTTGATGCCGACGCGGGCCTTCTCCGCCGCGGTGCCCTCCCACACGGCACCGGAGCGCAGGACGCCGCTGTGCAGCTCGGCGTTGATCTCGGTCAACGCGGCCGAGACGCCCTGCCACCGCTCCATCGAGGCGTGCGAGGCCTTCGGGCCAGGCCCGGAGTTGATCTGCTCGTACAGCTCTTCGTGGCTGTACCCGCTCCAGCGGTGTCCATCGGGCATGACATTCCCCTTGCCTGCGCCGGGTGCTCAGCGGCCGCCCTGGTGCTCCATCAACCCGGTGTTGTCTTCTTCGATGGACTGGTACTGCTGTTCGACCAGTGCGAGCGCGTCCATCGCCGACTTGAGCTGGCGCTGGTAGTTCTCCAACGCGATCAGCGCCGAGTCGCCCGATTCCAGCGACCGCTCGTTGAACTTCTCCGCCGCGTCCTGGCTCACCGGATCGCCCGCCCACGGGCGGACCCTGACCTCGGTGATGGCCAGCTCGATCTGCTTGTCCAGCTTCGTGAGCGCGCCTGCGAACGCGCTGCGGAGGCTGGGGATGGCACTGGGGTCGACGTTAAGGGTGTGCGACAGGGGCGGTGGTGAGCCCGTGTCAGCGCCCTGACCGTGGTCCTCCGACGGCATGGACTTTCCTCCCCGCCTTCCTCGTTCCTGTCGCGCTTCGGTCACTCTAACCACAGGGTCTGACAGCGGGGAGTAGATGGAGCCGTACATCCCCCGCGTGGATCAGCGCCGTTGCAGCAAACCGGCTACCGCCGCTTCTGCCGCCCGTTGCGCCCCTAGGCACAGAGTGTCTTGTTTAGCCGCCGTCTCGTTACCGCCGTCGCGGAACATCACGTCCAGGAACTGCCCGTCCGCGACGTCCACCTCCACGTTGCACACGTTGTCCATGCCCGGCGTCCGCACGGTCAGACCAGGGAAACCGGCGACCGTGGTCGGCTGGGCGTCGACCTGGGCGTTCTCGCTGAGCCACACACCGACGCCCTCGACTGTGACGAGGGCCAGCCGCACCACGTTCCCGCTGATGTTGCTGCGCATGGTGCACGCCTTCGCGTTGCCGAAGGCGGTGTCCACGTAGGCGCTCGGCGGGTTGTCCAGGCTCAACGACATCCGCTGGTCCGCGGAGAGCACCGCGCACGGGTCCAGGTCGTCCAGCCGGATGGCCTGGGGCCGGGGCGGCAGCGACAGCGTGGTGGTCGTCGTGGCGGGCAGCGGTTCGTCCACCCGGTCGGCCTTCTTCTCCGGGAAGGGCGTGCAGGCGGCCAACACCAACGCGCACAGCGTGGCGGTGATCACGTGGGCGGCCCTCATGGACACCTACCGTAGCCGGGTCCACACGCCAAGTGGACCCTCGGCTGTGAAGCCGCACTTCTCAGCGACCCGTCTCGCGGGGCCGTCCGGGGGTCTGGCGGTGATGAGCGGGAGGTCGAGGAAACCGAACCCGAACCGCAGCACGGTCGCCGTCGCGTGCGTCGCGATGCCCTTGCCGCGCAGGTCGGGGGTGGTCCAGCAGGTGAGCTCGCCGGTGCCGGTCAGGGCGACTTCGCCGACGGCCGTTCCGGTGAGCTGGTCGCACACGGCCCAGGAGCAGGCTTCTTCGGTGCGCCACTGATTCGCCCGATCGGTGATGTGCGCACCGGCCGCGGCGAGATCGGGGAACAGACCGCCGGCCACCAACGCCACGCGGTCGTCGATGCGGTCGTCGGCGCGGAGTTGACGCAGGTAGAACTCACCCGCGTTGATCTCGACCGCCTCCATCTTGGATGGTCCTCCCTCCGCTCGGACGGCTCGGTCGCCACGGAAGTCGCGACCTCGCGGTGGCGGGGAGACTAGTCCGTGACGAACCCGTCGTAGCGAGCGGCCAGGGCTTCGAGCAGGCCTCGGTGGGCGGAGGCGGGCTGGTCGTCCGGGCCGGTGATCAACTCGACGACCCAGTCGGCGTCCTCGGCGTCGTCCTCACCGGCCAAGAGGTCCTTGTGCACCGCGCACGGCGACCAACCGGCCGCCGTCAGCTCCCGCGCGGCTTCCTCGGCGTCGTCACGCTCGTGCAGCACCAGCAACAACGAGCCGGAAGGCCCGGTCGAACCGGTGCCGACACCGTCGTCCAGCAGACCCCGCGACGACAGCGCCCGCTCCAACGCGGGGAAGTCCGGCGTGTGCACGGAGTCGATGCCGACGGTCCGCGCGGCCTTCGCGTTCTCCGCGTTGTCGTCGCAGAACAACGTCCCGGAAGGGGAGTGTTGGAGCACGCGCAGCGCGCGCCGGAACGCCTCGGGCGACGGCTTGGCCACACCGAGCCTGGCGGACGACACGACCGCGTCCACCTCGCGGTCCAGCCCCAACGCCGCCAGGTCGCGCGGCAACCGGTCGGTCGCGTTCGACAGCAACGCCACCCGGCACCGCTTGCGCACCCGTCGCACCAATTCCACCGACTCGGGGATCACTTCACCCGTCCGGGTCCACGCGGCCACCGCGCCGACCACACGTTCGGGTGAAATCCCCTCGGCGACCAACTGCTCCGCCACCGCCGCACGCCACTCCTCGTCGGTGGCCCGACCGGCGATCGCGGGACCGGCCAGCGAGAACGACACCCGCGCCAACGTGCCGCGCGGCAGCCCGAACGCGTCCTCGATCGGCCCGTCCGGTGGGAACCGCCGCAGCACGCCGTCCAGGTCGAGCAGCAGCAGCGACGGCGCGCTCACCGCCTGCCCATCCGGCCGACGAGCAGCATCGCGACGGGGATCAGCAGGAACACCAGCGGTGTCTTCGCCACGAAGAACAACACCACGCACGCCAACGCGACCGCCGACACGATGGCGCTGTTGACGCGCGGGTCGAGCTCGAAGGTGCGCCGGACGGACACGTCCGGCGACACCACCGGCTCGACCAGGCTGAACGTCGGCCGCGGCGCGGGCAGGTCGCTGAACAACGCGTACAGGTCACCGCGGGTCTTCGCGGTGGCGACGCGGGCCGAGCGCTCGCCGAACTCGTCCACGGTCAACCGCCCCTCGCCGAGGTGCGTGCCGAGCAGTTCGAGCGCTTGTTCGCGCTCCGCGTCGCCGATCCGGATGTCCCGCTCGCTCACACGGGTGAGCCTATTCCTTGATCTCGCAGAGAACCGTGCCCTGGGTGACCGTCGCGCCCGCCTCGGCGGCCAGACCGGTGACCACCCCCGACTTGTGCGCGATCACCGGGTTCTCCATCTTCATGGCCTCCAGCACGACGATAAGCTCGCCCGCCTCGACCTGCTGGCCGTCCTCGACGGCCACCTTCACGATCGTGCCCTGCATGGGCGCGGCCACCGCGTCACCCGACACGGCCGCACCGCTCTTGCCGCCGCCGCGCTTGCGCGGCTTGGCCTTCGCGCCCGACTTGGCCGCGCCGCCGCCACCGATGGCCAGGTCACCGGGCAGCGAGACCTCCAGCCGCCGTCCGCCGACCTCGACCACCAGGGTCTGGCGCGGCTCGTCCTCCTCGGCCTCCGCGCCGTCGGTGAACGGCTCGATGGTGTTGTCGAACTCGGTCTCGATCCACCGGGTGTGCACGGTGAAGCCGTCCTCGCCGACGAACGCCGGGTCGCGCACGATCGCGCGGTGGAACGGCAGCACGGTGGCCATGCCCTCGACGACCATCTCGTCCAGCGCGCGGCGTGCCCGCTCCAGGGCCTGCGTGCGGTCCTCGCCGGTGACGATCAGCTTGGCCAGCAGCGAGTCGAACTGGCCGCCGATGACCGTGCCGCTCTCCACGCCCGCGTCGACGCGGACACCGGGGCCGGACGGCGCGGTGAACGTGGTGACCGTGCCGGGGGCGGGCAGGAAGTTGCGGCCCGCGTCCTCGCCGTTGATGCGGAACTCGATCGAGTGACCGCGCGGGGTCGGGTCCTCGGTGAACCGCAGCTTCTCGCCGGCCGCGATGCGGAACTGCTCGCGCACCAGGTCGACGCCCGCGGTCTCCTCGCTGACCGGGTGCTCCACCTGGAGACGGGTGTTGACCTCGAGGAACGAGATCGTGCCGTCCACCGCGACCAGGTACTCGACCGTGCCCGCGCCGTGGTAGCCGGCTTCCTTGCAGATGGCGCGCGCGGAGGTGTGGATCGCCGCGCGCTGCTCGTCGGTGAGGAACGGCGCGGGCGCCTCCTCGACCAGCTTCTGGTGGCGGCGCTGCAACGAGCAGTCGCGCGTGCCGACGACGACCACGTTGCCGTGCTGGTCGGCCAGGACCTGCGCCTCGACGTGCCGCGGCTTGTCCAGGTACCGCTCGACGAAGCACTCGCCGCGACCGAACGCGGTGACCGCCTCGCGCACCGCGCTGTCGAACAGCTCGGGGATCTCCTCCATCGTGCGGGCGACCTTCAGGCCGCGCCCGCCGCCGCCGAACGCCGCCTTGATCGCGACCGGGAGGCCGTGCTCCTCGGCGAACGCGATCACCTCGTCCGGTCCGTCGACCGGGTCCTTGGTGCCGGGGACCAGCGGCGCGCCGGCGCGCATCGCGATGTGCCGCGCGGTCACCTTGTCGCCGAGGTCGCGGATGGCCTGCGGGGTCGGGCCGATCCAGGTCAGGTCCGCGTCCATCACGGCCTGCGCGAAGTCGGCGTTCTCGGAGAGGAAGCCGTAACCGGGGTGCACCGCGTCCGCGCCGGCGCGCTTGGCGACGTCGAGCAGCTTGTCGACGGACAGGTAACTCTCTCCGGGCGTGCTGCCGCCCAGGGCGAACGCCTCGTCCGCCAGCCGGACGAACGGGGCGTCCCGGTCCGGGTCGGCGTACACGGCGACGCTGGCCAGACCGGCGTCCCGGCAGGCGCGGATGACCCGGACGGCGATCTCACCGCGGTTGGCGACGAGGACCTTGCGCAGCGACACGACGTCCTACCTCCTGGCAACGCTGGTTGGAGCGGCAACGGTCGGGGAGTTTAGTGACCCGCCAGTACTCGGTAACCGAGAGACAGCTCACGCTTGGGTGGAACAATCGGCAATCGTGACACGCCCGCCTATAGCCGCGCTCGTGACTGCTTGCGCGGCCGTTCTGACGACGATCGCGGGCCTGGTCATCGCCTGGTCACTTCGGCCTCCCGTGTTGCCCGACGCCGGTGCTGCCGCGCCTCAGGACGAATTGAGGTGCGGGACGACGGCGTGCCGTTCGGTGGTGAAGCGGGAGGTCGGTGTCGATTCAGTGGAATTGGTGGTCGGTGAGGGCGCGGGCCGGATCCGGACCAGCGGTGCTTCGGGGCCGAACATCTTCGAGATGACCATCGCGTCGTCGGGCGCGGCCATCACCGACGAGTCGCTGCAGTGCGTCGACGCCGAGGTGGCGGTGTGCCTGGTGCGGGGCGAGGTCGGCGGCGAGGTGCTGGGTGAGGTGCTGGTGCGCAGGTCAGGGGCCTGGACGCGGGCGCAGGTGCCGTACGTGTCGAGCGGGTCGTACTTGGCGCTGCTCGACGTGAACAGCGACACGGTCGCGGACGTGGTGGCCGTGCAGCGGGCGTGCCCGGCGGGGGTGGACTGCTCGCGGTGGTTCGCCCAGGTGTTCTCGCTGGCAGGAGGCGGTGGCGAGCTGGGCTGCACGCCCGTGTTCCCCACGCCGGAGTCCCTGCCCGGCTGGCCACAGGTGGCACCGGCCCCGTCCAGCCTCCGCCAGTGCGGCGCCTGACCGCCCGGCCCGGCGCGTTCTGAACGTTGAATTCACCCCCCGAACGTAGGACTCTCGCGCCCCGAACGTAGGACTCTCGCGCCCCGAACGTAGGACTCTCGCGAGAGTCCTACGTTCGGGTTGGGTGTGTCCTACGTTCGGGGGGTGGGTTAGGCGGGGGTGGGAGTGGGGGTGCGGGGGGTCGTCAGGAGCGGGGGCTCGCTGGGGGCGTTCAGGATCTCGTCGTCCAGGAGGCCTTCGCTGCGGGCGACCAGGACCGGGACGGTGATCTGGCCGGTCACGTTGGTGGCGGTGCGGACCATGTCCAGGATCGGGTCGATCGCGTAGACGACGGCGACACCGGTGGCGATGACCTCCGGCGGCATGTTCACCGCGCCGAGGGTCAGCGTCAGCATGGTGAACCAGCCGGTGGTGCCGGCGGTGGCGAGGGCTCCGAACACCGCTACCGCGACGATCGCCACGTACTGCCACACGCCCAGCTGCACGCCGAACAGGTTCGCGATGAACACCGTGGCGATGGCCGGGTACACGGCGGCGCAGCCGTCCATCTTCGTGGTCGTGCCCAGCGGCACGGCGAACGACGCGTAGTCGTTGTCCACGCCGAGGTTGGCGGCGGTCTGCCGGCTCAACGGCAGCGTGGCACCCGACGACCGCGACACGAACGCGAACTGGATCGCGGTCCACGCCTTGCTGAAGAACGTCACCGGCGACACCCGGCCGACGAACCGCAGCAGCAGCGGGTACACCACGAACAGCACCAGCAGCGACCCGCCGTACACGGCCGCGATCAGCGAGAACAGCGGCCGGACGAACGAGTTGCCGTACGTCGCGAACGCGGTGCCGATCAGGCCGAACACGCCGATCGGGGCGAGCAGCACGATCCAGCCGACGATCTTCTGGATCAGGTCGAACGCCGACCGGGTCAGCGTGACGAACGGCGTGGCCTTCTCGCCGAGCGCGTACGCGGCGAAGCCGACCAGCACCGAGATGAACACGACCTGGAGCACCTCACCCTCGGTGAAGGCGCTGAACAGGTTCGACGGGATCAGCGTCTCCAGCAGCGTGCTCCACGAGCCCTGGTCACGGCTGGCGAGCCGTTCCACGGCCGCCTGCGACGGCTCGACCTGCACGCCGGTGCCCGGCTTGAAGATCAACCCGATCGCGAGGCCGATGAGCACGGCGATCAGCGACGTGGTGGCGAACCACAGCAGCGTCTTGCCGCCCAGCCGCGCCGCACGCGAGTTGCCCAGCCTGCTGAGGCTGGTGATGCCCACGACGATCGCGGTGAACACCAGGGGGATGACGGTGAACTGCAACAAGCTGGTGAAGACGTCACCGATGTAACCGAGGGTGGTGGTGAGCCACGCCTGGTCGGTGGTCTTCGCGACGTAGCCCGCGAGCGCTCCCAGCACGAGCGCGGCGAGCACGGTGATGCCGAAGACCTTGGGCTTTGTGTAACTGCGGACGAACGACACGACTGCTCCGGGTGGATGCGCAGGGGTGGACGGGACGGCGTCAGCCGCGACAACCCGTGTTCGTCCTGCGCCCGTAGTCGATGTGACGGCGGCGCGTCAGCAATTCACCCACGGCTCCCCCAACACGAAACTCCTTCGAGGAGCTTCCCGGATCAGGGGAAATGTGACAACGGCTACCAGAGGTCGGACACCGCGACGTCGACTTGACGCAGCAGCTTGCGGGTGAGCGGCAGGCTGATCCCGATCACGCTCGACGGATCGCCGTCGATGCCGTCCACGAACCAGCCGCCCTGCCCGTCAAGCGTGAACGCGCCCGCGACGTGCAGCGGCTCGCCCGTCGCCAGGTACGCCTCCAACTCCTCGTCGGTCGGGCGGCCGAACCGGACCAGCGTCGCCTCGTGCCCGGCGGCCCTGGCCACGACCTTCCCGCCGTGCATCCGCAGCACCGCGTGCCCGGTCAGCAGGGTGCCGGTGGTGCCCGCCATCTTCTTCCAGCGCTCGCGCGCGACCTCGACCGTGCCCGGCTTGCCGTGCACCTCGCCGTCCGCGGTGAGCAGCATCGAGTCGCAGCCGACGATCACGGCGTCGTCGTCCTCGTCGTTCGCGATCTCGTCGTTCGCGATCGCCTCGGCCTTCGCCGTCGCCAGCGCCGTGACCAGCTCTTCCGGTGCGGGGTCGGTGAGGGAGGCGGCCAACGCGTCCTCGTCGACGCCGGACACGCGGACGACGGGCTCGACCCCGGCGGCGCGGAGGACGGCCAGGCGGGCAGGTGACTGGGAAGCGAGAACGAAGCGCACGGCGTGCAGCCTAGGGCGCGTCCGGGGCACGTCCGAACGGACGCGGTCGGTGAGGGGGAGATGCGCGGTCCCGAACCCGAAATGCCTGCGAAAGGGACTTCGAGGTGCCGCAGGTCGAGCGCTGCGTAGAACTACCGATGCGCGCTGTGAAGAGCTTCGGCAACCTCGGTTGGGTGCAGCGTTTGGCTCTGGTGGTCCGCCGGATCGAACGGGGTCGAGGACGGTACCGGTGGCTCCTGGTGGTGCCGGCCGTCCTGGTCCTGGTCCTGACGGCTCGGGTCGTGTCGACCGACCCGGTCGGGTACGGCGTGCCGTTCTGGCCGTTCGCGAACGGCAGCGACCGCGTCGAACACCGCGTGATGGACGAGGTGACGACCACCGCTCGGGCGTTACGGCACCTCGAGGCGGTGCCTTCGGCGTTGGCCGCCGAGGGCGTCGAGGTGCTGGAGGCGCGGGTCGGCGTCGGCAACATGTGGATGCGGGTGCGCCTGCACGTGCCGGACGGGACCCGCTGCCGAGAGGTCTTCGTGCTGGGCGACACGGGCGTGCAGGTCAACTCACGTCGAGTGGACTGTTGAAGACCGAGCTGACCAGCCGAACCACCGCCGAGCCCGGAAGCCCGGCGGTGGCCGGAAGAAGAACCCGAAAGGGGCTCAGCCGGGTAGGCCGGAAGCCCGCCAGGCGCCGGGGCCGCGCGGCAGCGTGCGCCTGACCAGGCGCGACTTGTCCGCCCACGCCGAACGGCGCGGCTCGTCCCCAGGCGGTTCACCGTTGGCGGCCAGACCGGCCACGACCGCAGCCACCGCGGCCAGCTCCACGTCGTCCGGGTTGCCGCGCACCACCCGGAGGTGCGGTGCCCCGCTCACAGCGGGATGTTCCCGTGCTTCTTGGGCGGCAGCACCTCGCGTTTGTCGCGCAGCATCGCCAACGCGCGGGCGACGTAGGAGCGCGTGAAGGATGGAGGGATCACGCTGTCAACATAACCACGTTCCGCCGCCACGTACGGGTTGCAGAGCGTGTCCTCGTACTCCTGCTGCAAACGGGCCCGCAGCGCGTCCACGTCCTCGCCGGCGGCCAACGCGCTCGCCAACGTCTTGCGGTGCACGATGTTCGCCGCGCCCTGAGCGCCCATCACCGCGATCTGCGCCGTCGGCCACGCCAGGTTGATGTCCGCGCCCAGGTGCTTGGACCCCATCACGTCGTACGCGCCGCCGTACGCCTTCCGGGTGATCACGGTGACCAGCGGCACGGTCGCCTCGGCGTAGGCGTAGATCAGCTTCGCGCCGCGCCGGATGATGCCGTTCCACTCCTGGTCGGTGCCGGGCAGGAAGCCGGGCACGTCCACGAACGTCAGCACCGGGACGTTGAACGCGTCGCAGGTCCGCACGAACCGCGCGGCCTTCTCCGAGGCGTCGATGTCCAGGCAGCCCGCGAACTGGGTGGGCTGGTTGGCCACGATGCCCACCGAGTGGCCGTCGACCCGGCCGAACCCGACCAGGATGTTCGGCGCGAACAGCGGGTGGACCTCCAGGAACTCGCCCTCGTCCAGCACCCGGGTGATGACCTCGTGCATGTCGTACGGCTGGTTCGCCGAGTCCGGGATCAGCGTGTCCAGTTCGCGGTCCTCGTCGGTGATCGACTCCTCGACCGAGCCGTGCACCACGTCGTCCGGCGCGTCGAAGACGGGCGGCTCGGACATGTTGTTCGCGGGCAGGTAGGACAGCAGGTCCTTGACGTAGGAGATGGCGTCCTCCTCGTCACCCGCGAGGTAGTGCGCGTTGCCGGACTTGGTGTTGTGCGTGCGCCCGCCGCCCAGTTCCTCGAAGCCGACGTCCTCGCCGGTGACGGTCTTGATCACGTCCGGGCCGGTGATGAACATGTGCGAGGTCTGGTCGACCATGACGACGAAGTCGGTCAACGCGGGCGAGTAGACGTGCCCGCCCGCGTTCGCGCCCATGATCAGCGAGATCTGCGGGACGACGCCGGACGCGGCCACGTTGCGGCGGAAGATCTCGCCGTAGAGGCCGAGCGAGACGACACCCTCCTGGATGCGCGCGCCGCCGCCCTCGTTGATGCCGACGATCGGCCGGCCGGTCTTGATCGCCATGTCCATGACCTTGACGATCTTCTCGCCGTAGACCTCGCCGAGCGAGCCGCCGAAGACGGTGACGTCCTGGCTGAACACGCACACCGGGCGGCCGTCGACGGTGCCGTAGCCGGTCACCACGCCGTCGCCGTAGGGCTTGTTGCGCTCCTGGCCGAAGTTGGTCGAGCGGTGCCGTGCCAACTCGTCCAGCTCCACGAACGAGCCGGGGTCGAGCAGCAGCTCGATGCGCTCGCGGGCCGTTTTCTTGCCCTTGGCGTGCTGCTTCTCCACCATGCGCGCCGAGCCGGCGTGCACGGCCTCGTCGTTGCGCCGGTACAGGTCGGCCAGCTTCCCGGCGGTGGTGTGGACGTCCGGCTCCTCGCCGATGGGGGCGGTCGCACTGCTCATAGCGCGGCAGCTTAACCAGGTCGTCACAACACGGCCGGGGGTAGTAGCCCAGCTCACTGCGTGGCATCGACCGGGTGACCAACGTGACTTCGCGGGTGGTTGACCTCTAGTGCGGTGGAGGTTGCAGGCTTGATCACGGCGACCCGCCCCACCATCCACACCGCTCCGACAAAGCGCGTGGGGCGGGTCGCTTCTAACCTTCGGACCGTGACCCTCGACGCTGCGGCACTTCGCGACAAGCTCATCGGCCCCTACGCGGCTCTCGACGTCGTCGCCCACACCGGTTCCACCAACGCCGACCTGCGTGCCGCGGCGATCCGGGGCGCGCTCGACCGGACCGTCCTCATCGCCGAGCAGCAGACCGCCGGCCAGGGACGACGCGGCCGGGGCTGGGTGTCGCCGACCGGTGGCCTCTACCTGAGCGTCCTGTTCCGACCGAGCGGTGTGGCGCCGGGGCGGCTGCCGTGGTTGACGCTGCTCGCGGGGGTCGCGCTGGTCCGTACGGCGAAGAGCGTCGGCGTCGACGCGGCCCTGAAGTGGCCGAACGACCTGCTCATCGGTGACCGCAAGGCGGCAGGCGTGCTGGCCGACGTCACCGCGGGCGTGGTGCAGGCCGTGATCGTCGGCATCGGGCTCAACGTGGCCAGGCTGCCCGACGACGTCGAGCCCGGCGCGGGCGGCCTCATGCCGACCAGCCTCGAAGACCACGCCGGTCCGCTGGACCGCACGGAGGTCGCGATCACGCTGCTCAGCGAGTTGGCCGCGCTCGAAGCCCAGTGGCGGCGCGCGGGCGGTGACGACCCGTCGTTGCGCGAGGAGTACCGCAAGCACTGCGCCACGCTCGGCCGCCCGGTGCGGGTGGAGTTGGCCAAGGGCGAGGTGCTGCTCGGCACGGCCCGCTACCTGGAGTCCGACTGCACGCTCGTGGTGAGCGACGACGCGGGCACCGACCACTCGATTTCCGCCGGAGACGTGGTGCACCTGCGGGTACGGTGAGGCCTGCCCCAGTCCGAGGCCTGCCCAGCCACCGAAGGGACCGCCGTGGCCTACCCGGACGACCTGCTCAGCCCCAGCGAGCACGTCGTGATCCACAAGCACCCGCACTGGAAGATGCTGCTCGTCCCGGTGCTCGTGCTCCTCGTCGCGGTCGGCGGTGGCGCCTACCTCGCGGCGCTGGTGTCGGGGCAGACGTGGTCGTCGATCGCCTGGATCGCGCTCGCCGCCGTCGTCGTGGTGCTGGTCACCTGGCTGACCCTGGCGCCGGTGGTCCGCTGGCGCACCACGCACTTCATCGTCACCAGCGACCGGGTGATGTACCGGATCGGCGTGTTCAAGCGCACCGGCCTGGACATCCCGCTGGGCCGCATCAACAGCGTCCGCTTCGAGCACAGCCTGCTGGACCGGCTGCTCGGCTGCGGCACGCTGATCATCGAGTCGGCTTCGGACGAGCCGCTGGAGTTCGACGACATCCCGGGCGTGGAGAAGGTCCACTCGATGCTCTACCGGGAGATCAACGACAACCCCGAGGACGACCACCAGCCGGAGGGCAGGGTCATCGATGGGCGCGCGTGAAGCAGGCCTGCCGGAGACGGTCGGCGCGAACGGGCTCCCGGACCGCGTGACGATCTGGGAGGTCGGCCCGCGGGACGGTCTGCAGAACGAGTCCGAGGTGGTGCCGGTCGCCACCAAGCTGGAGTTCCTGGACCGGCTGGCCGACGCGGGCGGCACGGTGCTGGAGGCCACGAGTTTCGTGCACCCCAAGTGGGTGCCGCAGTTGGCGGACGCCGAGGAGCTGCTGGCCGGGCTGGTCCGGCGGCCCGGCGTGAGCTACCCGGTGCTGGTGCCCAACGAACGCGGGCTGGAGCGGGCGCTGCTGGCCGGCGTCGAGCACGTCGCGATCTTCGCCAGCGCCACCGAGACCTTCGCCCGGCGCAACCTGAACCGGTCGCTGGACGAGCAGTTCGCCATGTTCGACCCGGTCGTGTCCCGCGCCAAGGCCGAGGGCCTGCTGGTCCGCGGGTACGTGTCGATGTGCTTCGGCGACCCGTGGGAGGGCGCCGTGCCGCGTGATCAGGTCGTCGGCGTCGGCAAGCGGCTGCTGGACATGGGCTGCGACCAGCTGTCGTTGGGCGACACGATCGGCGTGGCCACGCCGGGCCAGGTGACGGCGCTGCTGGCGGGTTTCGACGGGGTGGACCGGCTGGCGGTGCACTTCCACGACACGTACGGGCAGGCGTTGGCGAACACGTTGGCCGCGTTGCAGGCGGGCGTGACCACGGTCGACTCGTCGGCGGGCGGCCTCGGCGGCTGCCCCTACGCGGAGTCCGCGACCGGCAACCTGGCGACCGAGGACCTGGTGTGGATGCTCGACGGGCTCGGTGTCGAACACGGCGTCGACCTGGACAAGCTCGCCGACACGAGTGCGTGGATGGCGGAGCGGCTGGGCCGGCCGAGCCCGTCGCGGGTGGTGCGGGCGTTGCGGGGGTAGTGGCGTGCGGGTCGTGGAGCTGACGGCCGAGACGTGGCCGCTGCTGGAGGAGCTGTTCGGGCCGAACGGCGCGCAGTCCGGCTGCTGGTGCACGTGGTTCCTCCAGACGAACGCCCAGATGCGCGACAACGGTTCGGCGGGCAACAAGGAGCTGCTGCGCGCCCGCGTCCGTTCCGAAGCGCCGGTCGGCCTGATCGCGGTCGACGACGACGAGCGGCCGGTCGGGTGGGTCGCGGTCGCGCCACGGCTGAGCTATTCGAGGTTGGCGCGCACCAAAGTGGCCGCCCCGGTGGACGACGACCTGACCGACGTGTGGTCGGTGGTCTGCTTCTTCATCCACCGCACCGCCCGCCGCCAGGGCTTGGGCGCGGTGTTGCTGGAGCACGCCGTGCGGTTCGCCCGCGAACACGGCGCGCGGTCCGTAGAGGGGTATCCCGTGGACACCGGCGGTGGGAAGAAGGGGTCCGGCGATCTTTACCACGGCACGTTGAGCATGTTCACCGACGCGGGTTTCGACGTGGTGGAACGGCGCGGCACGAACCGGGCACTCGTCCGTCTGGTGCCGTGATTCGCCGGGAACCGGGGGAACGGTCGTAACGTCCAACGCGCGACCGACGACCATGCCACCGCCGCCGGAGGCGGCAAATCGGACTGGCGACGGCGAAGACCGGAGGTGGCCGTGACGACCGATCACCGCGCCCAGGTGGACGAACTGCTCGCCGACTACCGGCGCAGTCGTGACCAGTTGGCGTCCGTGCAGCGCGACCTGGCCAGGGTGTCCGGGTCCGCCACCAGCCCGGACGGCTCCGTGACCGCCGTGGTCGACGCCAAGGGCACGCTCACCGACCTGGAGCTGAGCGACAACGCGTACCGGCTGCGGCCCACCCAGCTCGCCCAGCTGATCCTGCGCACCACGCAGGAGGCGGTGGCGAAGGCCGCCGAGGGCACCTACCGGACGTTGAGCCCGGTGCTGCCCGCCGGCACGGACCCCGAGGCGTTGTTGCGGGGCACCGCCGACCTCCGCCCGGAGGAGATCCAGCCCGAAGAGGTCCAGCCGCCGGAGCGACCTCGACGGCGTCCGGTCGTTGACGATGACGAGGACTTCGAGCAGCGCGACTGGCTCCAGACCGACGCCGCCGGCCCGAGCAGGACGAGCGCGAGGAGAACGAGATGAACGGCTTCAACACCGACCTCGCCCGCCTCGCCGAAGGGGCCGACGACTTCACCACGTTCGCCGAGCGCGCCGGGAAGATCGCGGGAGACCTGGGTGGCCTGCTGGACTCGCTGGGCGACTGCTGGGGCGGCGACGCGATCGGGCAGAGCTTCGCGGCGAGCCACGTGCAGCCGTCGGGTGACGTGCTGGGCGGGTTGAACGGGTTGAGCGCCGGGTTCGGGGGAGTCGGGCAGCGCTTCGCCGAGACCGCCCGCACGTACCGCGAAGTCGAAGAGGGCAACCGCAACGCGCTCGGCGCGATCTGACTCAGGGGGCCGTGATGGGGATCGAGCTGCCGGCCGAACTGGCCGAGGTCGCCGCGAAAGCCGGGGTGTCCTGGCCGCAGGCCGACGAGGACGCCCTCCGCACGTCCGCGACCGCTTGGCGGGAGGCGGGCACGAAGCTGTCCACGTTGGCGGGCGAGTCCGACGGTTCGGCGAGCAAGGCGTTGGCCGCCATGTCCGGGGCGACCGGTGAGTCGGCGCGCGGCCACTGGAGCAAGTTCACCGCGCCGGACGGCACGTTGAACTCGGTGGTGCGCGGCTGCAACGCGGCGGCCGACCGGTTGGACCACGCGGCCGAGCAGGTCGGCGCGGCCAAGGTCGAGCTGGTCCGCGAGCTGGTGAACCTGGCCAAGAACAACGACGCCGCGCAGCAGGCGGCTGGTGCGGGGCACCCGACCGCGTTGCTCGGGCTGGACACGGCGGTGCGCGGTGCGGCGGCGAACGTCGCCCACCTGACCGACACGTTGACCAGCGCGGTGCGGTTGGACAGCGGCGTGCAGATCGGCGGGCACCAGCCCCCGGTCAACGCCAACCCCGGCGTGCACGCGCCTGGTGACGCCGGCCCGGCGCAAGGTCCCGGCGCTGGTCAGGGGTCGGGTGGCTTGCTCGGTGGCGGTGGTCTGCTGGGTGGCGGTGGTCTGCTGGGTGGCGGGCCGAGCCAGGGCGGTGGGCTGCTGAACGGTCTGCTGCCCGGTGGGTCCGACGGCGGTGCCGCCGGTGGCGGCGGTGGCGTTCCAGGTGGGGTTCCCGGCGGCGTTCCCGCTGGTGGGGCTGCGCCTGGTGGTGGCCAGTCGGGTGGCTTGGTCGGTGGGCTCCTCGGTGCCGTGACGGACACGGTCGGCGCGGTGACCCAGCCGGTCGTGGAGACGGTCGGCGCGGTCGTGCCACCGGTCGCGGCCGTGGTGGAACCGGTGCTGGACACGGCCGGCGAGGTCGTGCAGGACGTCGGCGACACCGTCGACGACACGGTCGGCCGCACGGTTCAGGGTGCGGCGGACACGGTCCAAGGCGTTACCGACCCCGTGGCACCCGGACGTGACAACGCGCCCGGCCACGGCGGCACACCGCCCGGCCTGGGCAACCGGCTCGGTGACGTGGTGAACCCGGTCCTCGGTGCCGTCCCGGGCGCTGCGGCTCCGGTCGTGGACGCCGTCACCCGGACCGAGGGCACGGTCACCCAGTCGTCGGCGGCGGTTCTCGACCGTCCGCTGCTGCCCACCACCGATGCCCCGCACGCGCCCGCGCAACCTGCGGCTCCGGCCGCGAACCAGCCCGCGCCGCAGGGACCCAACTTCAGCGGCCCGTCTCTCGGTGGCGGACCCGCCGCTGCGGCCCCGGCTGCTGCGGCTGCTGCCGCCGTAGCGCAGAACCCGGCCGCGAATGCCGCCGCCAACGCCGCCGCGAACACCCAGGCCCCGGCTCAGCAGTCCGGTCAGCAGGCCGCGCAGAAGGCCGAGGCGCGTGCTGCCCAGGCCGCGCAAGCCGCACAGCCTCAGCCCGGTCAGGCACCGGCGGGTCAAGGGCAGTCCGGCCAAGGACAGTCGGGCCAGTCGGGCCAGAGCCAGTCGGGGCAGGGGCAGGGCGGCCAGGCCAAGGACGCCGGTGCCGGTCAGGCCAAGGGCGAGGCCGCCGCGAAGGCGGAGGGCCAGGCCAAGGCGGAAGGCCAGGCGAAGAGCGACGGTGCGGCGAAGGGCGAGGCTGCGGCCAAGGGCGAGGTCAAGGACGCCCAGCCGAAGGACCTCAAGGACGCCCTGGCGGCCATCGCCCAGCAGACCAAGGACGGCGACCTCGGTTTCGCGATCATCCCCGTCCCGGCCGGCGGTCGCGACACCATCGGCGGCTCGCCGCTGCTGTCCGGCCCGACGTCGGCGGTCCTGCCGACGGAAACGGCCGCCACCCCGCCGCCACCCCCGGTCAAGGCAGCGCAGACCGCGCAGCCGACCACCGAGGTGGCCGCGTTGTTCCTGCTGCACATGTTCCCCGGCGGGACGCTCCCGCAGCCCAGCACCAAGCCCGCCCGCCAGCTGCCGCCGCCGTCCGAGGACGAGACGTTCGCGGCAGGCCTCCGCTTCGAGCCGCAGGGGCACCCGGACGGCCACCTGGTGGACGCGTCCGCCCAATTCGGCCTGGACCTCCGGACCCCCGGCCAGGACGGGCTGCGGTCACGGCTCTCCGGCGCGGCTCCGACCACGGCTCAAGGTCCGGTGTCGACCGACCCGGTGCCCGCGCGCAACCGTCCGCGCCTCGTCCTCACGCCCGGCACGGCGCCCGACCCGGCGCTGCTCGACGGCTACGACCCGTTGGCGGGTATGCACGAACGTGACTGGGACCGCCGGTTCCTGGTCCGCGCCGACCCGCCCGAGTACGCCTGGCCGCCCGGTGAGCTGTTCCCCGAGGGTGGTTACGAGGCGGGCCAGGCCGGTGTGCTCGCCGTCGGCGTGGAGCTGGACCGGTTCGGCGCGCCGGAAGGCCGGGTGCTGTCCCAGCTCGGCACCGCGTACTCCGCACGTTCGCTGCCGCCCGCGCTGGTGGACGCCGGCTACCACCGCTACCGGGTGGTCAAGGTCCTGCCGGTGTGGTTCACGCTGTCCGCCGAGTGGTTCGGACAGCCCGGCGGCGGCGTCCGGTTCCGCACCACCTACCCGGTCGCCGACCTGCTCGCGCTGGGCTACCTGGAGGAGATGGGATGAACGCCGAGTCGATCCAGGGTTGGCTGCTGGCCGTGGGCGTGCCCGCCGAGGTCGTGTCGATCGGGGCGGAAGCCGACAACACGTGGTGCCTGCTGCCCACCGAGGAGGGCTTCGAGGTCTTCTGGCGCGAGCAGGGCAACCGGTACGACTGGGCGGCGTTCACCAGCGAGGACGTCGCCTGCCACTACCTGTTCGGCCGGCTGGTGTGGGCGCAGGTCGTGCGCGGCGCGGTCGGGGTGCTGCCCCAACCAGAGGCCACCCAGTCGGATGCCGCACAGCCAGAGGCCACCCAGCCAGAGGTCGCACAGTCACAGGCCACACGACCGGAGACGGCGCCTACCGAGGCGTGAGGTCGGTCCGCCAGGACACGCCCACCACGTCCTCGGCCTTCGGCACGGGCAGGAACACGGCGAACGTCGCGGGCCGGGCGGCGGACAGCTCCAGCCGCCCGCCGTCGGCGTCCACCAGGGCCCGCGCCAACGCCAGCCCGACGCCGGTGGACCCGCCGCCGGACACACCGCGTTCGAAGATGTGGTGCGCCAACTCGTCCGGCACGCCCGCGCCGCCGTCCGCGACCTCGACCACCACCGTGCCGTCATCACGGCGCGCGGAGACGACGACCTGACCTTCACCGTGCCGCAGGGCGTTGTCCAGCAGCACGCCGATCGCCTCGCGCAGCCGTGCGGGCGTGGCGCGCGCCAGCAGACCGTCCGGCACCTTCACCCGCAGCGCGCGCCCGACACTGCGCAGCGGTTCACGCCACTCCTCGGTGATGGCCGACAACTCCGCGCCGAGGTCGAGCGGTTCGGCGCCGACCGCGCGGGCGGCCCGAGCGGCGGCCAGCATCTCGTTGAGCACTTCCGCCAGCCGTTCGGCCTGCTCCAACGCGGCCCGCGCCTCGACGGCCATGTCCGGCTCCGGGTGCAGGGACAACGCCTCCAGGCGCAGCTGCAACGCGGTCAGCCTGCTGCGCAGCTGGTGCGAGACGTCACCGACCAGCTCCCGTTCCCGCTGCACGAGCTCCGCCAACGCGCCCGCCGACTTGTCCAGCGCGTCCGCCACCAGGTCCAGCTCCGGCACGCCGTGCCGCCGTTCGTCCACCCGGAAGTCACCCGCGCCCAGCCGGGCGGCCCGCGCCGCGACGTGCCGCAACGGCTTGGCGAGCTTGCGCGCCGTCACCGTGGCCACCACCGTGCCGGTGCTCACCGACAGCACGACCAGCAGCACCACCAGCGCCGCGACCTGGTACTGCGCGGTGTGCATCGGGGCCGACGACACCTCCAGCCGCACCGTGCCCTGCTGCGCGATCGGCACCTCGACCGCCAACGGGTCGGGGCCGGGTGTCTTGCCGAACTCGTGCGTCCCGCTGGACGACGTGACCACGAGGTGCCCGCCCTCGGGCACGCCCACCTCGACCGGTCCGAGGTCGATCGGCCGGCCGCCGGCGATCTGGTCGTCGATGGACGCGGCGATCCGCTGCGCCCGCGCGGCCAGGTCGGTGCGCGCGCCGTCGTCCACCAGCCGGAGTGCCGTGTAGCCGAGGGGTATGCCCAGGGCGAACCCGGTGACCGCGACGGCGAGCAGGATGGCCCGCAGGATCCGGCTGCGCATCAGTCGGCGGTGTTGAAGCGGAAGCCGACGCCGCGCACGGTCGCGATGCGGCGCTCCACCGAGCGGGCGTCACCGAGCTTCCGGCGCAGCCAGGACATGTGCATGTCGAGCGTCTTGCTGCTCTTGAGCTCCGGGTCGTTCCAGACCTCGGACAGGATCTCGTCGCGGTGCACCACCTGGCCCGCGCGTTGGATCAGCACGCGCAGCAGCTCGAACTCCTTGTTCGCCAGCTGCACCTCCAGCCCGTCCACGGTGACGCGGCGGGCGGCGAGGTCCATGCGCACGCCGTTGACCTCCAACGTGCCGGGGGCGCGGCGGCGGAGCAGGGCGCGGATGCGGGCCATCAGCTCGGCCAGCCGGAACGGCTTGGCCACGTAGTCGTCCGCGCCCGCGTCGAGCCCGACGACGAAGTCGACCTCGTCGGAACGGGCGGTGAGCATCAGCACCGGGATGCCCCGCCCGCCCGCGCGCAGCCGCCGGCACACCTCCAGCCCGTCCATCCCGGGCAGGCCGAGGTCGAGCACCAGGAGGTCGATGCCGCCGTGCGCGGCGGCGTCCAACGCGCCCGGACCGTCGCCGACCACGAGCACCTGGTACCCCTCCCGCTGCAGCGCACGGGACAGCGGTTCCGCGATAGCCGGATCGTCCTCGGCCAACAAGACCACGCTCACGTCGCCAAGCGTAGGCGTGGCACGATCCGTTTCGTGTCAGACCTACGTGCCGATTTGTCCCTTGCCCTCCGCTTGGCCGACGAGGCCGACAAGATCACCACCGCGCGGTTCCGCGCGCGGGACCTCGTGGTGGAGCGCAAGCCCGACCGCACACCGGTGACGGACGCGGACGTGGCGGTCGAGGACGCGATCCGCGCCGTGCTCGCGGTCGAGGCGCCGGAAGACCAGGTCGCGGGCGAGGAGCGGGGCGGCACGGCGGGCGCCGGGCGGGCGTGGGTGGTCGACCCGATCGACGGCACGAAGAACTTCCTGCGCGGCTTGCCCGTGTGGGCGACGTTGATCGCGCTGGTAGCGGACGGTGTGCCGGTCGTCGGTGTGGTCAGCGCGCCCGCGTTGGGCCGCCGTTGGTGGGCTTCGACGGGTGGCGGAGCACACACCTCGGACGCGTCGGGCGAGCGGGCGATCAGCGTGTCCGGCGTGCGCGACCTGTCCGACGCCTACCTGTCCACCACGCACCTGGGCACGTGGGTCGAGTACCACTCCCGCGAGGCGTACCTGGCGCTGGTCGACGCGTGCTGGGAGAACCGGGCGTTCGGCGACTTCTGGCAGCACTGCCTGGTCGCGGAGGGCGCGATCGACGTGGCCGCCGAGCCGATCGTGAACCCGTGGGACGTGGCGCCGTTCCAGGTGCTGGTGACGGAGGCCGGTGGCCGGTTCAGCGACCTCGGCGGCGTGGAGCGCTTCGACGGCGGCAACGTGCTGTCGAGCAACGGGCACCTGCACGACGCGGCGCTGAAGGTGCTCGGCCAGGGCCGCTGAAACCGGTCAGGAGCGGCCGAGCGCTTCCTCGTCGTCCGGGCGGTCGTAAGCCCTGGTCACGCGGCGCGGCCGGAAGTCGGCCTCGGGGAAGACCCACTTCTTGTAGGCCCACCAGCGGAACGCCATGGCGATCAGGATGCCGATGATCTGCGCGCTGACGAAGTCGGCGATCTCCTCGCCGAGCCTGCTCACGTTCGGCTCCTGGAAGTGCAGCACGTACCGCGACACCCACAGCGGCAGCGAGTTGAGCGCGATGCCGATGCCGTTGACGAGGAAGAACAGCGCCGCCTCGTGGCGGCGTTCACGTCCGCCCCTGGTCTTGAACGACCACTCGCGGTTGAGCACGTACGACACGATGGTGGCCACCAGCGTCGCCACGATCTTCGCGGTGACCGGGTGCTCGCTCAGCACGAGCGTCTTGAGGCCGAGGAAGATGGCCGTGTCGATCACGAAGCAGGTGCCGCCGACCAGGGCGAACTTCAGCAGTTCTCTGTGCTTGAGGGCCAGCGAGCGCAGCGGTTCGGGCAGGCGGAGGACGACGTTTTCGACTACGGACACCCTGGCAGTGTACGGAAACGGGTGAAAAGGCCTGTTCAGGCGACTTCGCGTTGCTCCGCGACGACGTGCAGCGGCTCCACCGACGGCCGCGCGTCGGCCTCGGGGAACACGAACTTCCGCATCGCCCAGAACTTGAACCCGGTGGCCAGGAGCATCCCGATCACCGACCCGCTGGCGAAGTCCGCGATCTCCGAGTGCAGGTCGAACACGTGCCGCGAGACGTACAGCGGCAGCAGGTTCACCCCGATACCCATGCCGCTGACCAGGAAGAACAGCGCTGCCTCGTGATGCCGCTCACGGCCGCCGCGGGTGTGGAACGACCACTCCCGGCTCAGCACGTACGACGAGATGACCGCCACCAGCACCGCGATGGCCTTGGCCGTGACGACCTTGTCCTGCAGGACGGTCAGCTTCAGCGCGTACCAGACACCGTTGTCGATCACGAAGGTCGTGCCGCCGACGACGGCGAACCGGATCAGCTCACGGTGCTTGTTGATCAGGAAGCGGACCGGTTCCGGTAGGAGGCCCAAAACCCTGCGCACGAGTGGCAGCACCGGGGCAGGCTACCGACACCGTGATCGAACGATCACGAAGGGGTGCGGCACTGATCAGGGAGCAGGTCGTCCAGCAACGGTGGCAGCAGCGGTGACCTGGGCTGACACGGTTCACTCGAGGTCGGTGGCGGTTCCGTCGGGGGCGGGTCGGTCGGGTCGGCAGGGTCGGCAGGGTCGGCAGGGATCGGTTCCATCCTCGGCGTCGACCCGGGCGTTGACGGTTCGGTGGGCAGCGGCGGCTCGGTGGTCGTCGTCGGTGTCGTCGGTGTCGTCGGTGTCGTCGGTGTGGTCGGCTTGGGCGTCGTGGGGTTGGTCGTCGTCGGCAGCGGCCACGGGGTGGTCGGCCGCGGCGGCGTCGTCGGCCAGTTGATCGGCGGCTCGGGCAGCTGACCGTCACCACCGCCCGGACGCAGCGAGACGGGCACCTCGACGCTCCTCGACGCGGTGCCGAGCGTGGCGCTGACCCGCACCACCCCGTCGCGGTACGGCGACCCGAACGCCCACACCATCAGCCGGAACG
This sequence comes from Saccharothrix deserti, assembly GCF_009769385.1. Lineage (GTDB taxonomy): Bacteria > Actinomycetota > Actinomycetes > Mycobacteriales > Pseudonocardiaceae > Actinosynnema > Actinosynnema deserti. Next base: position 50,536 of record NZ_VKAB01000008.1, on the reverse strand, counting down.
ACTCGGCGCGCGCCAGCGGCACCTCGCACACCACCCGGTGCAGCGACCGCTCGCAGCCGGACCACAGGGCGACCAGCGTCACGTGCTCGTCGGACTCCACGACCAGCCGCAGGTTGCCCGCCCGGCCGCCGGTGTTGGTGGCCTTGATGTCCAGGCGCGGGTCCCAGAACCCGTGGTGCCACTTGCGGACCAGCAGTTCCAGGTTGTCGTGCACCGGCCGCACCTCGACCGCGAACTCGATCGACACGCTGAGCGACGTGCCCGCGCTGACCGTGCCGGAGATCCGGCCGCTCATCGCTTCGTAGTCGGCCTGGAGCCGGAACACGAACGTCGCCGTGCCGCCGGGCGCGATGCCCTGCGTGGTCGTGCACGTCACCGCGCCGGCGCCCGCCGGGCAGGTCACGGACTGGTCGGGGGCGCCGTCGAGCCTGGCCAGGCGCGTGCCGGTGAACGACGACGCGGCGCCGACGGACCGGACGCCGGGTGGCAGGTCCAGCGCGGCGCTCACCGGCTCCGAGGCCGTCTCACCGGAGTTGCGCACGGTGATCGGCAGGTCCACCGGTTCGTCGCCGGGCGTCAGCGCGAACCCGCTGGGCACGGTCGGCACGAGGGTCGCCGGCTCCGGCGGAGGTTCGGGCTGAGGCTCCGGCTCGGGCTCCGGCGTCGGGACCGGTGCGGGCTGGGTGGTCGGCACGGGTTCGGTGGTGGGCGTCGGTTCGGTGGTCGGCACGGGCTCGGTGGTGGGCTCCGGCTCGGTGGTAGGTGCCGGTTCGGTCGTGGGTTCCGGCGTGGGCTCCGGCTCCGGCGGTGGTGGCAGCGGGGTGGGTATCCGGGGCTGGGTGGTCGAGTCGATCTGCGTCGTCGGAGCCGGCGCGATCTGCGCCGCGGGCGCATCCTGGTCGCTACCGCCGGAGGCCAGGCCGATCACCACCGCGATCGCCAGGGCCGCGACCGAGGCGGCGGCGCCGAGGAACTGGCGCGGTGCGGACGTGATGGCATTGGCGGTGCTCGCGGCACCACCCGTACCCGCAGCGGCGGCGGCGACCGTGGCGGCCTTGGCGGTGCCCGCCCCGGCGGCGGCCAGGTAGCCGGACGTGCCGACCCCGAGCACCAGCGGTGCGATGACCCCGCGCAGCGCGCCGTTGACGTCGGCCAGTTCGGCGGCCAGCGCGCGGCAGTCCGTGCACTCGTCCAGGTGCGCCTCGACCTGCGTGGTCTCCCGCTTGGACAGGCCGCCGCGGGTCCACGCGCCGAGCTTGTCGACGGTGGCGCGGCAGCGTTCGGCCTGGGTCTCGGCCAGGTGCACCTGCAGGTAGGCCTGCTTCAGGCCCTCACGGGCCCGGTAGGCCAGGGCGGACACGCCGTTGGCGGTCAGGCCGAGCAGCGGCGCGACGTCGGCGGGCGACTGGCCCTCGATCTCGGTGTGCCAGAGCACGGTCTGCCAGCGCTCGGGCAGCCGGGCGAACGCCTTCGCCGCCAGCGACCGCTCCAGCCCGGCCACGGCGGTGTCCTTGAACGGCACGCTCATCGCCTCGGGGGCGACCTCGGCGACGTCGTCGGACAGTTCGACCTTCTTGTCCCGCCGGGTCTTGTCGTAGGCGGTGTGGCGCAGCGCGGTGAGCAGGTAGGCGCGGAACGCCGAGTCGGGGCCGCGGCCCGCGCGCAGCGCGTCGAGGACCTTGGCGAAGGCGTCCGAGACCAGGTCGTCGGCCTCGGCGGTGGACCTGGCGAGCTGGCGGGCCAGGTTGTAGGCGGCGGACACGTGGCGTTCGTAGAGCTGCCCGTAGGCGTCGATCGCGCCGTCGCGCACGGAGTCGATCAGCTCCGCGTCGCTCGGTCCCTGGACTTCGGCAGGAACGGTCGCCACGTGTTTCCCTCCTCGCGCGGCGCCAGTCTGACGCACCGGATCGCGGATCGTCACCTGAAACCGCCCAACCGGGGTGGCCTGATGCCGTCATGGACTAGGCGCGGCGACGTCCCGTATTCGGAAACCGACGTCGAGGAGGCATCCGGGTGGGTGTTCGGGAAGCAGTCGCACGGCGTTCCGGCGCTGACGGGTCGCGCGCACTGCGGTCGAGGTGGCGGACCGCCACGATGGCCGCGGGCTGGGCGTTCCCGGCGGACTGGCCGCTGGCCGAGGTGGACGAAGTCTGTCGGGCGGTGCTGGGTCCGGGCGATCCGAGCGCGCAGTTGTACCGGCTGGGCAAGGCGCGCGCCGAGGCGGGCGCCGGGTTGGCCGAGACGCTGCTGGACCTGGCGGCGTTGCACGCGGTGCTGGCGGAGCCACCGGGGTCGACCGGGATGGTGTCGCCGAACGTCGACGCGATCCCGGCGCGGATGCTCCGGGTCACCGCGCTGGGCTGGGGTGACGTGATGAGCAAGCAGGCCGGGAACTGCGCGGCGGACAACCCGCTGACCGGCCTGGCCACCGCCGCGTACCTGCGGACCAGGCTGCGCGAGGTGTACGCGGAGACGCGGACGGTCGGCCGCCAGGAGCACGTGCTGGTGCTGGTCGCGCTCGACCTGACCAGGACGTCCGGCTGGTCGCGCGTGGTGGCGATGACCTTGTTGGCGGACGTCTTGATGGAGGTGTTCGACGCGGGCGAGACGGTGGCCTCGGTCGGGCCGTCGGTGGCGTGCGTGCTGCTGCGCCGTGACCGGCACCTGGCGCGGGCCCTGGCCAACCTGCGGGTGCTCACGGCGGACCGGTTGGCCGTCGACCCGCACATCGCGCCGACCGGACCCGTCCGGGTCTGGTTGGAGGAACTGCCCGAGACGTGCGAGGACGCGGTGGCGTTGGTCGCCGACCTCGGACGCTGACGACCTCGGGCGCTGAACGTCGGGCGCCGAGCACACCGATCCCCTGTCCGGCGTCCGTCACCAACTCCCCTCCCCCCGAGAAGCCCGGTGCCTCCCCCCAGTGCACCGGGCTTCTCACTTTCTGTACCCGATCGGGCGACACGCCGTGCCTGCGCGTTTGACAGCCTTCCGGGCGTGATGGTCTTCTAGTGTCTTAGTTGACTAGAACACTTTGGAGGCGCCGGGTGGAGTTCCGCATCGACCGGTCCAGTGGCCTCCCCGCGTACCTCCAGCTGGTGCGACAGGTGCGCGAAGCGCTGCGCCTGGGCTGGCTGGGACCAGGAGACAGGTTGCCGACCGTCCGCGACGTCGTCGCGAGGAGTGGTGTGAACGCGAACACCGTGCTCAAGGCCTATCGCGAACTGGAACTGTCCGGCCTGGTGGAGGCACGCCAGGGCTCGGGCACGTTCATCAAGGCCGGGCTCGGCTCGACCGACCCCGAGGTGATGGCGGCGCTCAGGGCGCGCCTGGCCGAGTGGGTCCGCGAAGCGCGTGAGGCCGGATTGGACATCGAGGACATCGACGCGCTGGTGCGGTCTGTCCTCGCCGCCGACGAAGACGGCAATCAGATAACAGCGGGGGATGGGGTGGCGGTCCTTTGATTACTGCGGTCGAGCCTGTTGACCGCACCGCGATCGCGGTGCGCGCGCAGGCGCTGGGCAAGCGGTACCGCAACAAGTGGGCGTTGCGGGAGTGCACGTTCGACCTGCCCGCGGGCAGGGTGGCGGCACTGGTCGGCGCGAACGGCGCCGGCAAGACGACGTTGATGACCGTCCTCGCGGGCCTTCTCGACGCCGACGAGGGGTCGGCGGGCGCGACGGGCCGGGTGGCGTTCGTGTCGCAGGAGAAGCCGGTCTACCGGCACTTCTCCGCGGCCGACATGCTGCGCCTGGGTGCGCACCTCAACGTCGTGTGGGACGAGGCGCGTGCCCGCCGCTGGCTGGCGCGCTTCGAGATCCCGCTGGACAAGGCGTGCGGCAAGCTGTCCGGCGGCCAGCAGGCCCAGGTGGCGTTCGCGCTGGCCATCGGCTCGCGGCCGAGCGTGCTCATGCTGGACGAGCCGCTGGCCAACCTCGACCCGCTGGCCCGCCGCGAGGTGACCGCCGAGCTGCTGAGCGAGGTCGACGAGACCGGCATGACGGTGCTGCTGTCCACGCACGTCGTGGCCGAGTTGGCGGGCGTGGCCGACTACCTGCTGCTGCTCGCGCACGGTCGGCTGCTGGCGGGCGGTGACCTGGACGAACTGCTCGGCCGGCACGTCAGCTACACCGGCCCGCGCTCGGACGTGCCGCCCGCGTTGGGCGACGTCGTGGAGGCGCGGCACACCGGCAACCAGTCGACGTTCCTGGTCGAACTGCCCGAGGGGCAGCCGCGGCCGGTGGTGGCGGGGCAGTGGACCGAGCGCCCGCTGACGTTGGAGGACTACGTGCTCGCGCAGCTCGAAGCCACCAGGAAGGGGGCCCGCGCATGACCACCATCACGACGACCGACGTCACGACCGCCGCACCGGTGGCCACGCGCACCCGCGTCGGCTGGGGTGACCTGCTGTGGCTGACCTGGCGACAGCACCGCTGGACGATCCTCGGCACGGCCGTGGTCGTCGTCGGTGCCGCCGCCGTGGCGCTCGGCATCGCCTGGCACACCGACGCCACGGGCGAAAAGCACGACCTGCTCGGCCGGTGGAGCTACCTCGACGTGAGCCAGATGCTGACGCTGACGCCGATGGCGCTGGGCGCGGTCATCGCGGTGTTCTGGACCGCGCCCCTGCTCTCCCGCGAGTACGAGCAGCGCACGCACCTCGTGGTGTGGAGCCAGGACCTCACCCCGATCCGTTGGCTGGTGGGCAAGGTCGTCCTGCTCGGTGCGATCACCGTGGTGCTCGCCGCCGGCCTCGGCACGGCGTTGATCAAGCTGATGAACAGCATGAACGCCGTCACGACGGACTACGTGCCGTTCCGGCCGTTCGAGGGCGCGGCGTTCGAGGCGGCGCCGCAGGTGCAGGTCGGGTACGCGGTGTTCGGCTTCGCGCTCGGCCTGGCGTTCAGCGCGATCACCCGGCGCACGGTGCTGTCGATGGGGCTCGCCCTCGGCGGGTTCTTCCTGGTGCGGGCCTTCGTGGCGGGGTTCTGGCGGCCGTACTTCCAGGAGCCGCTGCGCAAGGTGGAGCCGTATGACGAATCGCCTTTGTACTGGAGCGCCGGGAACGACGGCTCCTGGACGGTGAACTCCGGCTACGCCGACGCCGCGGGCAACGAGATCGATTTTCCCCAGGTGTGTGGCGGCACCCAGTCGAACACGGAGTACGCGAAGTGCATGGCCGACAACGGCGTGCAGACCTTCAGCGACTACCACCCGGCCGACCGGCTCGTGTCGTTCCAGTGGTTCGAGTTCGGGGTCTTCGCCCTGCTCGCCGCAGGCCTGTTCGCGCTGACCTTCGTGTGGGTGCGCCGGTCACGTGGGGTCTAATCAGCACCGGGCCTGCCGCCTTCGCACCGCGGCGGCCCTGCTGAGGGGGTCTCGCACGCTTCCGGGCGTGCGGGACTTCCCCAACGGGGGAGCGTGCCGACGCCTCCGCTGCGGCGCGTTGTGTTTGTGCAGGTAGACTCACCGAACCGTGGACTCCCGAACTCGTCTCCCCGTCGTCGGCATGATCGGTGGCGGCCAGCTCGCCCGCATGACGCACCAGGCCGCCATCCCCCTCGGCCAGTCGCTGCGGGTGCTCGCCGAGTCGGACTCCGACCCCGCCGCACTCGTCGCGCGCGATGTCGAACTGGGCAAGCACACCGACCTGGACGCGCTGCGTGCGTTCGCCAAGTCGTGTGACGTCGTCACGTTCGACCACGAGCACGTGCCGCAGGAGCACCTGCACGCGCTGGTCGCCGACGGCGTGAAGGTGTTCCCCGGGCCCGACGCCCTGGTGCACGCGCAGGACAAGCTGGTCATGCGGGTGCGGCTGGCCGAGATGGGCGCGCCGGTGCCGCCGTTCTCCGCCGTGCTGGAGGCGGCCGACGTGCTGAAGTTCGGCGCCCAGCACGGGTGGCCGTGCGTGCTGAAGGCGGTGCGCGGCGGCTACGACGGTCGTGGTGTGTGGATGCTCAACACGCCGCAGAGCGCGCAGCGGGTCGTCCCCGAGTTGCTGGCCGCCGGCACGCCGTTGATGGTCGAGCAGTGCGTGCCCATGCGCCGCGAGCTGTCCCAGCTGGTCGCGCGCTCGCCGTTCGGGCAGGGCGCGTCGTGGCCGCTGGTGCAGACCGTGCAGGCGGACGGGATCTGCGTCGAGGTGCTGGCCCCGGCCCCGGACGGGCCCGCCGAGCAGGCGCAGGAGCTGGCGTTGAAGATCGCCGCCGAGCTGGGCGTGGTCGGGCTGCTGGCGGTGGAGCTGTTCGACACCGCCGACGGGCTGGTCGTCAACGAGCTGGCGATGCGCCCGCACAACTCCGGCCACTGGACCATCGAAGGCGCCCGGACCTCGCAGTTCGAGCAGCACCTTCGTGCCGTGCTCGACTACCCGCTCGGCGCGACGGACCTCGCCGCGCCCGCCGTCGTGATGGCGAACGTCCTGGGCGCCTCGGACACGCCCGAGATGGGGCCGGACGAGCGGCTGCACCACCTGTTCGCCCGGTTCCCCGACGCGCACGTGCACCTGTACGGCAAGGCGGAGCGGCCGGGACGCAAGATCGGTCACGTGACGCTGCTCGGTGAGCGGATGGACGAGGTGCGCGAGCGGGCTCGGCTCGCCGCGCACTGGCTGTCCGACGGCGTGTGGCTGGACGGGTACGACATCCACGGAGGACAGCAGTGACGCAGGTCGGCGTGATCATGGGCAGCGACTCGGACTGGCCGGTGATGAAGGCGGCGGCCGAGGCGCTGGCCGAGTTCGACGTGACCTACGAGGTCGGCGTGTACTCGGCCCACCGCACGCCGCAGCGGATGCTGGACTACGCGTCTTCCGCCGCGTCCCGCGGGTTGCAGGTGATCATCGCCGGTGCCGGCGGGGCGGCGCACCTGCCGGGCATGGTGGCGTCGGCGACGGTGCTGCCGGTGATCGGCGTGCCGGTGCCGTTGAAGTACCTGGACGGGATGGACTCGCTGCTGTCGATCGTGCAGATGCCGGCGGGTGTGCCGGTGGCCACGGTGTCCGTGGGTGGCGCGCGCAACGCGGGGCTGCTGGCCGTGCGGGTGCTGGCGGCCTCCGACCCGGTCCTGCAGAAGCGGATGGCGGCGTTCCAGGCGTCCCTTTCGGACCTCGTGCTGGAGAAGGACGAGGCGCTGCGGGCTGTTGCGGACGGCACAGCGGACAACTGAGTGAACGCGCGCTAACATCCTGGCAGGACGCCCTACCGGGAGGTAACTTAACGTGGACCCGAGCTTCGGTACCTACCAGCTCGCCGAGGAGCACGAGGCGCTGCGCGAGGCGGTCCGGTCGCTTGCGGACAAGGAGATCGCACCGCACGCGGCGGACGTGGACGAGCAGGAGCGCTTCCCGGTCGAGGCGTTGAACGCGCTGGTCAAGTCAGGTTTCGCGGCCGTGCACGTGCCCGAGGAGTACGACGGCCAGGGTGCCGACTCGGTGGCGACGTGCATCGTGATCGAGGAGGTGGCGCGCGTGTGCGCGTCGTCGTCCCTGATCCCGGCGGTGAACAAGCTGGGCACGATGCCGATCCTGCTGTCGGCGTCGGAGTCGCTGAAGCAGCAGGTGCTGCCGTCCGTCGCGTCGGGCGAGGCCATGGCGTCGTACGCGCTGTCGGAGCGGGAGGCCGGTTCGGACACCGCGTCGATGCGCACGCGGGCCCGGCTCGACGGCGACCACTGGGTGTTGAACGGCACCAAGTGCTGGATCACCAACGCGGGTGAATCCACCTGGTACACGGTCATGGCGGTGACGGACCCCGACGCCCCGAAGAAGTCCCAGGGCATCTCGGCGTTCGTCGTGCACAAGGACGACCCCGGTTTCGTGGTGGGTTCGAAGGAGCGCAAGCTCGGCATCAAGGGCTCACCGACCCGTGAGATCCACTTCGAGAACTGCACGATCCCGGCGGACCGCATCATCGGCGAACCCGGCACCGGCCTGAAGACGGCCCTGCGGACCCTGGACCACACGCGTCCCACGATCGGCGCGCAGGCCGTGGGCATCGCGCAGGGCGCCCTGGAAGCCGCCGTCGCCTACGTCAAGGACCGCAAGCAGTTCGGCAAGTCGATCTCCGAGTTCCAGGGCGTCCAGTTCATGCTGGCCGACATGGCGATGAAGATCGAGGCCGCCCGGCACATGGTCTACGTGGCCGCCGCGAAGGCCGAGCGGGGCGAGCCGAACATCAGCTTCATCACCGCGGCGGCCAAGTGCTTCGCGTCGGACGTGGCGATGGAGGTGACGACGGACGCCGTGCAGCTGTTCGGCGGCGCCGGCTACACCCGCGACTTCCCGGTGGAGCGCATGATGCGTGACGCCAAGATCACCCAGATCTACGAGGGCACGAACCAGATCCAGCGGGTTGTGATGTCACGCTCACTGCTCGGCTGACCCGGCCCCTTCGCCACGCGGCCTGGAGGCACCTGATCTCCTTGATCAGGCCGCCTCCAGGCCGTGATCAGGACAGCGTCGCCAGGTACGTCGCCAGCCGGTCGTAGCTGATGTCGGCGCCGTCCTTCATGCCCGTCTCGGTCGCACGGTCGCGGGCTTCCTTGGACGGGAACTTCATCGTCTGGACGACGGTGGTGCGGTCGCCCTCGGCGATGAACTCGGTCGTGTTGACGGTCGACGGCCACTCCGGGCCCCACGACTCGGTCTGAACGGTCCGCGACGACGGCGTGACCTCCAGGTACTCGCCGGTCATCGACATCTCGGTGCCGTCGGCCCGCCGCCACACCATGTGCCACCGACCTCCCGGCCGCAGGTCGATCTCGCACACCGGCATGGTCCAGCCCTCGGGGCCGAGCATCCAGTGCACGATGTGCTCCGGCTTGGTGAACGCGTCGAACACGAGCTCCTGCGGCGCGTCGAACGTCCTCGTAGCGGCCACCTCCACGTCGGACGGCGTGGTCCACAGCGCGGTCTTAGTGGTCATGTCCCCTTCTCCTTCATGTGTTCCAGGTAGGTGTCCAGGCGTCGGTAGCTGTCGTCCCAGAACCGGCGGAAGCCGTCGGCCCACTCGGTGACCTCGCGCAACGGCGTCGCGTCGAGCGTGCAAGGCCGCCACTGCGCATCACGACCGCGCGTGATCAGACCGGCCCGCTCCAGCACCCGCAGGTGTTTGGAGACCGCCGGGCCGCTCATCGCGAACGGTTCGGAGAGTTCCTTCACGGTGGCCGCACCCTCGGCCAGTCGGGCCAGGATGGCTCGGCGCGTCGGGTCGGCCAGGGCCGCGAAGGTGATGCTCAGTGGATCGTCCGCCATGTCTACCTAACCACTTGGTTATCTAACTGATTGGTTTTCTACGCGCCTGCCGACTGGCTGTCAACACCCCTTCTCGGCGCGCGGATTGGTTGAAATTTCATATAACTTCGTCGTGACTGATCGTCAATGCGAAGGGGAAATCGCACATGCTCAAGGACGTGGCAGCACTCATCGGCCGGCTCGGCGTGGGCGTGGTGTTCATCGCCCGCGGCTGGTAGAAGGTCACCGAGTGGGGGCTCGACGGCACCGCCACCGCCTTCGCGGGCATGGGCGTGCCGCTGCCGACGCTGTCCGCCTGGTTCGCCGCGATCGTCGAACTCGCCGGCGGCGCACTGCTGGTCCTCGGCGTCGCGATGCCGGTGGTGGCCGTGCTGCTGGCCGCGAACATGCTCGGCGCGCTGGTCCTCGTGCACCTGCCGAACGGTCTGCTCGGGCAGGGTGGCTACGAACTGGTCCTCGTGCTCGGCGTGGCCGCGATCGCGGTCGGGTTCAACGGCGGGTCGCTGACCGTCGGCCGCCTGGTCAAGGGCAAAGAAGGCCGAGCAGCCCGCCTGACGGCGGGAGTCAGCCGACCAGGTCGAGGGTCGTCTGCTCGCCGGCGCGGCGTGCGGCCAGCAGGTCCGGTGCGGCGTTGCTGCACTGCACCAGCGAACCGCCGCCCGCCAGCACGGCGAGGAAACCGTTCAGCACCCCGTCCGGCAGCGTCCACTCCACAGTGGACAGCACGCGGGACGTCGTGGTGATGCCCAACGTCGCCGCCCGCTGGTGCGCCTCCTCGACCACCTCGTCCACAGTGGACTGCAGCAGTGCCGGGGTGTTGCCGGGAACCGGCTCCCACGGCGCGAAATCGTCACCGAACACGCGCACGTCGTCGTTGTAGTCCACCGGCGCGCCGCTGCCCAACCCCATGGGGTGCAACGACGCCACGGCCGTCACCAGCGCACCGGGCGCCTCACCGCCGGGTGCCACGACCGCCACCTTCGCGCCCGCCGGGTCGTTCGTCACCGCCGCGCCGCACCACCACGCGCCCAGCAGGACACCGGCCGTCTGCCAGTGCGCGGGCAGCAGCACGGCCACCGGGTCGCCCGGCTCCACGTCGTGCTCGTCACGCAGCCAGTTCGCCGTCTTGGCCGCCCAGTTCCGGACGGTGGCCCGCGACAGCTCCACCCGGGTGCCCGCCGCGTCGTCGTAGTGCGTGATCAGGGGACGGCCGGGATTCGCCGCGAACAGCGGCGCGAACAGGGCATCCGTGACGGTCATGCGCCAACCTTGCCACGCCCCGCCCGCGCACACCCGCCGGCCCTGGCCCACGCCCTCCCGAGAGTCGAACGCTCAGGTGCCGAGAGTCGAACGCTCACGTACCTCGAACTCCACGTTCGGACAACACCGGCACCCGCGCCTCGACCCACCCGAACGCAGAATTCGGCGCACCTGAGGGTTCGACTCTCGGTACCTGGAGGTTCGACTCTCGGGTCAGTCGATGCAGGGTGGGGATTGGAGGGCGGTTGCGCGGGGGCGGCCGTCCAGGGTCACCAGGCGGTCTCCGGTGAGCTTTTGGGTGGTGGGAGCCGTGGTGGGGACGGTGGTGGGGGCCGTTGTGGGAGGGGGAGTGTGGGTGGTGGTCTTCTCGCCCAGGAGTTGGGCTACGAAGGCCTTCACCTGCGCCGGGTCCACCGTGACGACGCTCTGGCCGCGCTCGTTGCGCGCGCCGACGCCGGTCACCGGGATGGTCGCGAACTCGACGTTCCCGCCGGCCAGCCCACGCGCCTGGTTCGCGAACGTCGCCAGGTCCAGCTTCTCGTCCACCACGACCGACTTGCTCACCGCGTCCAGCAGCCCGGACAGCCGCGCCGGGTCGGTGAGCGTCCCGGCCGACATCAGCTTCGTCATCGCCGCCGACATGAACACCTGCTGCCGGGTGATCCGCCCGAGGTCACCGTTCGGGATGCCCTTGCGCTGCCGCACGAACGCCAGCGCGTCACCACCGGAGATCGACTGCACACCGGCGCGGAAGTTCGCACCGGAGTCCGGATCGGACGTGGCCTGGTTCAGGCACACGTCGACGCCGCCGATCACCTCGGTGAGCAGGTAGAACCCGTAGAGGTTGATCTCCGCGTAGTGGTCGACCCGCACCCCGGTCAGGTCCTGCACCACCTGCACCAACGCCCGGCGCCCCGCCTGGTCGCCCTGCTTCGACCGCTCCTCCAGGTCGCCCACGCCCTCCGCCTGGAGCCGCTGCATGGTGAAGAACTTGGTCAGCCCGTACGCCGAGTTGATCTTCTCCTCGCCGTGGTCCGGGATGGGCACGTAAGTGTCCCGCGGGATGGAGACGGCGCGCGCCTTGCCGCCGTTGTGCGGCACCCGCATGACGATGATCGTGTCGGTGTTGAGCGTGTCCGTCGCCTCGGTGCGCAACTGCCGCAGCACCCGATCCGGCAACGGCCTGCCCTGGGCATCGGTGCGGCTGTCGCTGCCGACCAGCAGGATGTCGGTCGCGCCGTCGGCCACGGGCGGCGCGTTGGGCACGTCCGACAGCTCGGCCAGCACGTCCGTCGTGTTCACGCTCTCCTGGACGCGCTTCAACGTCGACCACCCGTACCCGGCCGCCGCCAACACAGCCGCGGACAGCAGCACGACCAGCGTGCGTCCGACGATCACCGCGGCCTTCACCGACGCGTTCCTCCTACGGATGGGGATGTCCGGTCAGGCTAACCACCTTCAGCCGGTCGGACGTCCGGGTTCACCGGCAGGCGGGTGTTCAGTTGACGCAGACCACACCGTCGGCCGTGATCGGCGGGGCGGAGGTGGTCGTCGGCGTGATCTTCGTCCCGGTGTCGCCTGCCGACGCCGGGTCGGACTGGTCCGGCGGTGCGTAGTCGGCACCGACGTACACCTGAACCTGCCCTCTTGGCACGGAGTCGTCTTCGACGGCCTCGGCGTTACCGCCCAGGGCGGAGATCACGTTGTCGGCGCTCGACCGCTCACCCGGCGCGTACCGCACGGACGTCGTGTCCGCGTACGCCGCGCTGTCCGCGTCACCCCGGCGGAACCCCTTCTCCGCCAACATGTCCAGCACGCTCGCGGCCAACCGGTTCACCCCGGCGGAGTTGTAGACGTTGACGGTGACCGCCGAGTTCGGCGGCCCGACCGGGGTCGTGGTGGTGGGCGCCTTCGACGGGTTGTTGTCGGTCGCCAGGCCCTTGATGAACTGCCGCACCTGCGCCGGGTCGACCGGCAGCACGTTGCCGTCGCTCCAGGTGTCCGTCGGGTCGCCGACCGGGATGGTGCGGAACTGGATGTTGCCCGACACCAGCCCCTGCATCTGACCGGCGAACTCGGTGATGTTCCACCCCTCGTTGAGCACCACGGACTTCTTCACCGCGTCCATCAGCCCGGACAGCAGGGCCGGGTCGGTGAGCGTGCCGGTGGACAGCACCTTGCGGGCCAGCGCGCCGATGAACACCTGCTGCCGCACGATCCGGTCCAGGTCGCCGCCGGGCAGCCCGCTGCGCTGGCGCACGAACGACAGCGCCTGCGCGCCCGCGATGGTCTGCCGGCCCGCCGGGAAGTTCGCACCCGACGCGCGGTCGCGCGCCGGCTGGTTCAGGCACACCTCGACGCCGCCGATGGCCTTCGTGACCTCGTAGAAGCTGGCCAGGTTGACCTCGGCGTAGTTGTCGACGGTGACGGAGCCGCCGGTCATGCCCTCGATCGTCTTGATCAACGTCCGGCGCCCGGCCAGCGTCGACTCCAACTCGATGCGGGCCTCGTCGGTCACGCCCTCGTTGCGCAGCCGTTGCGCCGTCTCGTTCTTCTGCCGGGCCATCGCGGAGTTCAGCTTGTGCTTGCCGAACCCGTCCGCGATCTCCACGTACGCGTCGCGCGGGAACGAGATGGCCACCGCACGCGTGCCGTCCTGGGGGATGTGCACCAGGATCATCGTGTCGGTGTTCAGCGTTCCGTCCGCCACACCACCGTTGAGCAGCGCCAACACCTCGTCGGACAGCGGGTTGCCCTGCGCGTCCGTGCGGCTGTCGACGCCGACCAGCAGGATGTCGACCGCGCCGTCGAGCGGCTTGCGGGTCTCGCCGTCGCTCTGCTCGGTGACCGAGGAGGCGATGACGTCCGTCGTCGTGATGTCGTCGTCGATATCGCTCAGGTGGTACCAGCCGTACCACGTGACGAGGAGCACAGCCGCCGACACCAGTGCCAACAGTGAACGACCGGTGAGCGCGAGCACACGAAGAGCAGTCGATCCACCGGCTGTTCCAGGCGGACTCCGGTCCACTGCCTGCCTCCCCCGTGCGCTCAGGCCGTCTGATCGAGATCTGTGGCGGAGCGGCGAACCGCACCCGACACTCCTCTTATACGGGAGACGTTGTAACAACCGGGTGGGTTGCACGGTTAAGCCTCGTGACAGACTTCATCGGGCAACGCTTTGCGGGAGGGCACTGAGCATGCGCGTACTGGTTACGGGTGGGGCCGGGTTCATCGGTTCGCACTACGTGCGGGAATTGGTGGGCGGCGCGTATTCGGCCTACGCCGACGCCGAGGTGGTGGTGCTGGACAAGCTCACCTACGCGGGCAACGAGGAGAACCTGGCGCCGGTCGCGGACGACCCCCGGCTGACCTTCGTCCGCGGCGACATCTGCGACCGCGAGCTGGTCGCCGACCTGATGAGCCGCACGGACGTGGTGGTGCACTTCGCCGCCGAGTCGCATGTGGACCGTTCGATCTCCGGTTCGGCCGACTTCGTGCTGACCAACGTGCTGGGCACCCAGACGCTGCTGCAAGGCGCGCTGGAGGCCGGCGTGGCGAAGTTCGTGCACGTGTCCACGGATGAGGTCTACGGCACGATCGACGAGGGTTCGTGGACCGAGGACCACATCCTGGAGCCGAACTCGCCGTACTCGGCGTCCAAGGCGTCGTCCGACCTGCTGGCCCGGTCGTTCTTCCGCACGCACGGACTGCCGGTGTGCATCACCCGGTGTTCGAACAACTACGGTCCGTACCAGTTCCCGGAGAAGGTCATCCCCTTGTTCGTCACCAACCTGGTGGACGGCAAGAAGGTGCCGCTGTACGGCGACGGGCTGAACGTGCGCGACTGGCTGCACGTGGACGACCACTGCCGCGGTATCCAGCTCGTGCTGGAGGGCGGTCGCGGTGGCGAGATCTACAACATCGGCGGCGGCACCGAGCTGACCAACCGCGAGCTGACCGAGCGCCTGCTGGAGGCGACCGGCCGCGACTGGGACTCGTTCGTCGAGCCGGTCACCGACCGCAAGGGCCACGACCGGCGGTACTCGGTCGACATCACCAAGATCAGCACCGAGCTGGGGTACACGCCGCGGGTCGACTTCACCGAGGGCCTGGCGGCCACCGTCCAGTGGTACCGGGACAACCGGTCGTGGTGGGAGCCGCTGAAGCAGCGCGCGGCCCTGGCCGGCTGATGGCGCTCGCACTCCTGGTGCCCGGCGGTCGCGGGCAGCTCGGGCAGGACATCGTGGCGGCGGCGCCCGAGGACGGTCTGGTGCACGCGCCGTCGTCGGCCGAGCTGGACCTGACCGACCCGTCGGCGGTGGCGGACGCGGTGGCCGTGTTCGCCTCGACCGCGCGTGACGCCGGGTTCCGGCCGGTGGTCGTGAACGCGGCGGCCTACACGGCGGTGGACGCGGCGGAGACCGACTTCGACCGGGCGTTCGCGGTCAACGCGCTGGGGCCGGGGTACCTGGCCACGAGCTGCCGTGAGCACAACGTGCCGCTGCTGCAGGTGTCGACGGACTACGTGTTCCCCGGTGACGGGACGCGGCCGTACGAGCCGTCCGACGAGACCGGGCCGCGTTCGGCCTACGGGCGGACCAAGCTCGCCGGCGAGGAACGCGTTCTGTCCACTTGGGACCGTGCGTGGGTGGTGCGCACCGCTTGGGTCTACGGCGAGCACGGCGCGAACTTCGTGAAGACGATGGCGCGCCTGGCCGCCACCAACGAGACGTTGTCCGTTGTGGACGATCAGGTCGGCTCGCCGACGTGGTCGCTCGACCTGGCGCACGGCCTGCTGTCGTTGGCCGCACTGGTGTCCTCCGGCGGCACGCCGGCACGGGTGCTGCACGCGACCGGCGGCGGCGAGACCACGTGGTGCGGGTTCGCCCGCGCGATCTTCGCCGAGCTGGGCCTGGACCCGGAACGCGTGCGCCCGTGCACGACCGCCGACTTCCCCCGGCCCGCTCCGCGCCCGGCGTACTCGGTGCTGTCCGGCCGGGCGTGGGCGGACGCGGGGCTGACGCCGCTGCGGCACTGGCAGGAGGCGTTGGCCGCCGCGGTGGCGGCGCACGCCGTGCCCTGAGGTCCCTGAGATCCTCAGGTCCTGAGGTCCTGAACCGGCGGTGTGAACGGGCCGTACACCCCAGTGAGTCATTCACGGATTCACGGATGAGCTGGGAGGTCGCGTGCGGCACAGCAGCATGGACACGGACGTGTTTCGGCAGACCGCCCACAGCCCGTCGTACTTCGAGTTGAGCCGGAAACTCGGGGAGGGCGCGCGGGAGCTGGTGGACTTCTGCATCCCGTGCAACCCGTACTTCCCCAGTCAGGAGATGTTCCAGTTCCTGGGGCGCAACCTCGAATCGGTGCTGAAGTTCTACCCGAGCGACGCGGGCGCGATCGCCGGGCAGCTGTCGTCGGTGCTGGGGTTGAACCCGGCGACGGTGGCGATGTCGAACGGGTCGACCGAGCTGATCACGTGGATAGACCACCTGTGGGTGCACGATTCGATCGCGGTGCCGATCCCGACGTTCGGGCGGTGGACCGACCAGTTCCTGGAGACCGGCAAGCGGGTGGACATGTTCCTGCTGCCGGAGAGCGACGGGTTCGAGCTGGACCTGGACGCGTACGTGAAGTTCATCCGGTCGCGCGGGTCGCGGGTGGCGGTGCTGTGCAACCCGAACAACCCCGACGGCGGGTACCTGCCGCGGCGCGAGGTCGTGCGGTTCCTGGACGAGTTGTCCGACCTGGACCTGGTGATCGTCGACGAGTCGTTCATCGATTTCGTCGAGGTGGAGCGGAACCCCTCGGTGGCGTCGGAGGCGGCCATCCGGTCGAACGTGGTGGTGCTGAAGTCGTTGGGGAAGAACTTCGGGCTGCACGGGATCCGGTTCGGGTACATGGTGGCGAACCCGGGGCTGGCGCGGAAGATGGCTTCGTCGCTGCCGAAGTGGAACCTGAACTCGCTGGCCGAGGCCGTGGTGTTCATGTTCAAGGAGCACTTGGACGAGTACGCGGAGAGCCTGGTCAAGCTGTCGATGGACCGGTACCGGATGGGGATCGAGCTGGGGCGGATCCCGGAGCTGGACGTCTTCTCGTCGCAGGCGAACTTCATCCTGGTGAAGCTGTCGGGTGAGGTGACCGGGGCGGAGATGCGCGACTACCTGCTGCTCAAGCACCAGGTGTTCGTGCGGGAGTGCTCGAACAAGCTGGGGTTGAGCGGCCAGTTCCTGAGACTTGTCGTGCGGCCGGAGGCGGACGTGGAACGCCTGGTCACCGGCATGAAGGCGTTCTCGCAGCAACGCTGGGACGTCGAACGGCCGACGTTGGTGTCCTGAGCGCGTCAGCCGGGGGTGCCCAGTTCCTTGCGCAGCATCGTCCCGCGCGGTCCGTACCCCGCCGATGCGTAGAAGCCGACGGCGTCCTGGTTGAGCGTGAGGATGCCGGCGTGGAGAACCGACACACCTCGTTCCGAGGCGGCTCGTTCCGCCTCTCCGAGCAAGGCCTTTCCCACGCCGCGACCGCGATATCCCGTCCAGGACGACCGTGTGGACGTCAGCCGCGCGGCGTGGCACGGCGATCTGGTGGTCGGGCGGATCCGGCAGGGGGACCAGTTCCGCCATGCCCGCGATCTCGCCGCCCACGTCGGCTACGAAGATCAGGACGTCCGACCCGCCCGAGAGCACGTCCTCGAAGTGCCTTCGGACGGCGTCGACGTCGGGCAGTCGGTAGACGGCCGGGTCGAGCCGGATGTGCCTCTCGGCGTTCGCCAGACGCAGGCGGATGAGCGCGGGCACGTCCTCTCGCACGGCTGCCCTGACCATGGTCGACACGGCGCGCCGGCTCAGGCGGGCTGCCAGTCCACGCAGGTGGGGCGCTGGGCGGTGGCCAGGAAGTCCTTGAGGGCGGCGGCCAGGACTTCCGGCTGGACGCCCGCGCCGGCCGGGTAGTCGACGTACTCGGAGCGGTACTCGGGGGAGGACGGCTCGCCCTTCAGGGTCGAGTAGTCGTGCTCCGGGTCGGCGTAGGTGAGGTAGCCGTAGCCGTTGTGGATGGCGGCGGCGACGTCGTGGTCGGGGATCTTGGTGGTGCCGGGCTCGCCCAGCAGGCCCTCGGTGTCGGTGATGAGCTCGCGGTCCTGGTGTTCGATCACGGCCGGACCCGCGCCGGGGTCGGCCAGGCGGCTCAGGAGCGTGTCCACGTCCTCTGGCGTGCTGACGGTCAGCTCGTCGGCCGCGTCGGCGTCGTTCTCGTCGGTGATCGGCCACACAGCCGTGAAACTCATGGCCGGCATCATCGCAGTGGACGCGCTGAGTGACCACCCGAGGGGTCTGTTGGGCCGTTGGGGTGGACTCGGATTAACGCACTGGTTTTGCGCTCAAGCAGTGCGAGAACCTTTCGCCCATGTCCGCGCTGGGGAGATCCCCTGAAGCGACCGCACCTCGTCCTGATGGCGAGCGGCAGCGGTTCCTGCGTCGCGTCTGTGCCGTGACGGGTTCACGGCAGATCTCGTGGAGCGAGCTCAAGAACCCTCATCAGGTCGACCGGCAGCCAGGCGGCCATTCATAGCCGGGAAGTCAGGAAGGCCGTCCAGGCCGCACGGGAGACGGTGAGGGCGCCGGTGGTCGGTGCCTTGCTGTCCCTGATGCCGACTTCACCTGTGGAGGAGTGCGCCACCTCGACGCAGCCGGAGTTTGCACCGCTGTAGCTGGCCTTGCGCCACACCCCGAAGGTCAGCTCCGACGCTCCCATTCGCTGTGCTCCTCCTTGACGTACTTGCGCAGCAGTGCAAGCGAGTCCTGCTTGCTCAACGCCGTGCTGCACAGGTGCTGGAACGCCAGCCTATACCGCTCAACATCGCCCTCTTCTTCGAGAAATGTGGTGCCGCTGAGATGGTCCAGGGCCACCGTGCCGTAGTTGTCGTCGAACCTGAAGCACCAGAACGGCACACCCATCGCCATGTACTCCCCGGCACGGGTCGGGATGACCTGGAACTGCACGTTCGGCAGGGTGGCGAGTTCGAGCAGGCGCGTGAGCTGGTTGAGGTGCACATCCCGGCCGCCCACCGCGCGGATCAAAGCCGCTTCGGTTACGACCGCCCACAGGGACAGATAGCCATCGAGCACTCGCTGCTGGCGCGCGATCCGCAGTTTGACTCGTTGGTCGATGATCTCGGCGCTGATGTCGGGAAGTCCGACCTGGAACACCGCGCGGGCGTAGTCCTCGGTTTGGAGGAGGCCCGGGATCAGGTCGATCTCGAAGTTGGACACCGCTACCGCGTCGGTCTCCAGTTCCACGAAGTCGATGTTCTCCGGGTTCGCCGACTCGTCGTACACCTGGTACCAGCCGCGCGTCTTCGCGGTCCGCGCCAGGTTGACCATGCTCTCGACGGTGGCCCGACCCGCGCCGTACAGCTCGCACAGCATCCGGACCTCATCGGGCTTCGCGCCCAACTGGCAGATCTCGATCTTGGTGATCTTGGGCTGCTTGCAGCCGAGGTGGTTGGCGGCGTCTTCGAGGGACGTGCCCGAGTTGACCCGGAGCTGGCGGAGGCGGCGGGCCAGGCGGCGTTGTTTCGGAGTCATCGGGCGTTCCCTCGATCGAGTGAAGATTTGGAATTTGATTCCAATGATGCTTGCATCCAGAAGAGGGCGCGAGCAACCTAGCAGAACCAAATTCCGTCGATCGGGGAGGGTGTTGTGGCTGTTGAAGTGGCCTATCTGCGAGGGGACACGCCGTTGCGCGTGTGGGTGGACGACGAGAGTGAGACCGTGTGTCTCTCCGTCGGTCCACCGCCGGGGCAGGTCGTGCTCGGCCTCACCATCAGCGGCGCGTCACGGCTGCTCGAAGCCGTCCAGCGCGAGCTGAAGGTCCTCGACCCCGCCGGCTACGACTGCGACGACTGCCTCGACACCGGCGAGCAGTGGGTCCCCATGGCGCCTGGCTCGGTCGGCAACCGCGCTTGTCACTGCCCGGCGGCACGCCGGTAAGCCGAGACGGTCAGCTCCGCCGTCTTCCGCCACGTGAACTCCGCCGCGTGCGTCCGCCGTGCCGCCTGGTCGGCGGGCGTGGGCGGGGCCTCCACCGCGTCGACCATGGCCGAAGCCAACGCCTCCACGTCACCGACCGGCACGTGCACCGCGTGCCCACCGGCCACCTCGCGCAACGCCGCCACATCCGTGCACACCACGGGCACGTTGCACGCCAACGCCTCCAGCACCGGCAGCCCGAACCCCTCGTCACGCGACGGCAGCACCAACGCCGCCGCCCCCGCCACGACACTCCGCAGGTCGACGTCGTTCAGGTACCCGGTCCGCATCACGCGACCATCCGAACCGACCGCGTGCGGCCCGGCCAGCACCAACGGCGGCAACGACGGCCGCGCGGCATGGGCGGTCAGCAGCGTCCCCAAGCCCTTGCGCGGCCCGCCGGCCCCCACGAACAGCAAGTACTCCGACGGCAGCTTCAACCGCGCACGCAGAGCAGGTGACGGCGACCTGGCGGCGAACCACGCGGGGTCGACGCCCAGCGGCGTCACCACGATCTTCGACTCCGGCACGCCGAACCGGTCCATCACCACCTCGGCCACGGCACGCGTCGGCGTGCAGACGACATCCGCGCGCAAAGCCGACTGCTCCACCAGCTCCGGCAGCCTCCGGTCGGACGGCGGCAGGTCGCCCGGCGTGTCCAGGAACGCCAGGTCGTGGATGGTCGTCACGCCACCCGCCCTGAGGGCAGGCGGCAGGACGAAGTTCGTCCCGTGCATGACATCGGTCGGCCCGGCCAGGAACTCCACCGGCGGGAACGGCATGCGCAGCCAGAACTCCCGCAGCAACCGCGCCGACACGGGCAACCCGCGCGCCACCACGTCGTGCGGCAGCACGGTCCGCAGCGCACGCCACCCGCGCAGGGTGAACGCGACCGCCCGCACGTCGACCTCGTCCAGCATCGACGCCAGCTCCTCGGCCAACGCCGCCGTGTACCGGCCGATCCCGGTCCGCTGCCCGAGCAGCGGCGTGCCGTCGATCAGCACCCGCAACGGCCTAGCCACGGCCGCGCAACTTCTTCAGCACCCGACCGGTCGCCCGACGTGCCACCTCGCCCGCGCCGCCCGCGCTCAAGTACTCCTTGACCAGCTGCACGTCCCGCTGCACCTTCTCCCGCCGTCCGAGCGGCCGGTTGGGCACCATGAACGACGACCCCGGCAGGCGGTCGGCGGCGGGCCGCGGGTTGCGGCAGAACTCGGTCAGCGGCGCGAGCACGTTCTCCCAGGTGAACCGCTCCCGCACGGCCGCGATCCGCTCGACGCAGCCGGCGGCGAACTCGGCGTCGTACATGACCTTCTCCAGCGCGTCGGCCAACGCGGCGGCGTCCTCCGACGGCACCACGACGCCCAACCCCTCGCGCCGCACGAGGTCGGCGAACGAGTCGCCGTCCGTGGTCACGATCGGCAGCCCCGCCCACAGGTAGTCCAGCACCCGGGTCCGGAACGCGAACGTCGTCTCCACGTGCTCGTAGTGCGTGGTCACGCCCGCGTCCGCGTCGAGCAGCCAGTTCTGCCGCTCGTGGTAGGGCACCCACGTCTCGTTGAAGAACACGTGCGTCCCGACGAGGTCGAGCCGCTTGGCCAGCGCGCGGGTCTGCCCGGCGATGTCCATGTCCGGCACCTCGGGGTTCGGGTGCTTCATGCCCAGGAACACCAGCCGCACGTCCGACCGGCGGGTCCGCAGCCGGTCCACCGCGTGCAGCAGGGTCAGCGGGTCGAACCAGCTGTAGACGCCGCCAGCCCACAGCACGACCTTGTCCGCGTCGTCGATGCCCAACGTCGAGCGCAACCCCGGCCCGGTGCGCTGCGGCGGCTTGCCGGGCAGCCCGAACGGCGCCTCGGCCAGCAGGGAGCGCGTGGTGGGGTCGTTGTCGTACAGCGAGGGTGTGAGCCGGCCGATCGCGGTCAGGTGGCCGAGCCAGAAGTGCCGCTGCCGCTCGGAGGCGCACAGGAAGAAGTCGCCGCGCCGCAGCTGGTTGTCGATGATCCGGGTGACGCCCACCAGGTCCAGCTCGCGCTGCTCGTCGGTCGAGTCCTTGCCCTGCTCCAGCAGCTCCAGGTGCATCGGGTCGTAGATGTCGCAGACGACGATCTTGGTGTTGCCGGGCTCCTTGAGGAAGCCCAGGTTCTCCAGCACGTGGCCCTGGAGCACGACGATGTCGGCCCACCGGGCGTGCTCGACGAGCTCGCGCGGCGCGGCGCGGGTCACCGGGAACGACGACTCGGGCGGCTCGCACAGCGGGTTGATCGTGACCAGCCGGACCTCGTGCTCGCCGGCCAGCACGTCGGCCATGTTCCAGGCCCGGATCGCGGGACCGGCCATCTTCTCCGAGATGGCGTCACCGGTGATCACCAGCACCCGGCGCGGCCGGCCGAACACCTCCTCCAGCCCGAACACGTCGACCAGCACGTCGTGCGCGGCCAGGTAGCGGGGCAGCGGGTAGGCGGGCTCCATCGCCTTGCGCATCAGCGGCACGAGGTCGGCGTCCGACACCCGGCGCGCGGCCTGCTCCTGCTTGCGCGACTCGGCCAGCTCCGGCAGCAGCTCCACGAACTGGTCGATCGCGAGGAACCCGGCCAGCGCCTGCCGCGACACCGGCACCGGCGCGCGGTCGTTGGCGGGGTTCTCGGGACGGCGGGTGATCTCCAGCTGGGTGGCGTCCAACTCGCCGCGCGCGGTGGCCCGGCGGACCACCAGGGCGAGCGCGGCGGGCAGCGCCTTGGCCAGCGTCTCGTCGGAGAAGTTCTTGTAGAGCGACGCGAGGGCGTTGCGCTCCAACAGGTACAGCTCACGGCTCGTGTCCACACTGGACATCGAGGCGTGGTGCTTGTGGTAGGTCAGGGAAGTGGGCACGTACCGGACGCGCCAGCCGCGCAGGTTCATCCGCCAGCCGAGGTCGACGTCCTCGTAGAACATGAAGAACCGCTCGTCGAACCCGCCCAGCTCGCGGTACACGCCGGTCCGCACGACGAGTGCCGAGCCGGTGCCGAACAGCACGTCGCGCGGTGTGTCGTGGGTGCCGTCGTCCGGCTCGCCCGCGTGCCGCTTGTAGCCCATGCCGAACCAGGTCAGGCCGCCGTCCACGAAGTCGATCTGGCGGCCGTCCCAGTCGAGCACCTTGCTCGCCACCGCGCCGACGGCGGGCTCGGCGCGCAGCACCCGCACCGCCTCGCGCAGCCACCCGGCGTGCGGGCGGGCGTCGTTGTTGAGGAACGCGACGACCGAGCCGCGCGCACCGCGCACGCCCAGGTTGCAGCCGCCCGCGAAGCCCAGGTTGGCCGGCGCCTCGACCACGTCCGCGTTCGGCGCGGCGGCCCGGATGCGGTCCGCGCTGCCGTCGCCCGACGCGTTGTCGACCACGATGACCTGGAGTTTGTCCCCCGGGTAGTCGAGGTCGCCGAACAACGCGCGCAGGCAGGTGATCGTGTCGTCGGCGCCGCGGTAGTTGACCACGACCACCGACACTTCGGGCAGGCTCCCTTGCTCCACGCGCTAACTCTGCCTCATCACGCTCCGCAGCGGGCGGTGAAGGTGTCTTACGCCTCTGCGCCGGGGTCCCGGTCGGGCTCCTGGTCGGGTTTCGACTCGTTGTCCTCGGGTGGGGTTTCGGCGGGCAGGCTGTCGCGGTGCCACTCGACGGTGATCTTGACGTGGGCCTCGGCGGAGGACTTGGCGATCGCCAGCGCGGCGCTGGAGCTGACCTTCAGGCCGATCTCCACGGCCACCTTGTCCGGTCGCGGCGACGGCATGCTGCCGATCTTCGCCGCCACCGACTGGGCGACCTTCTTCGCCCGCTCGATACCGCTCTCCAGCGTCTCCTCGGCCCGCTCGACGGCGGCGTCCCACCGCCGGCCGGCGCGCACCAGGCCGTCGTCCTCGTCGTCCAGCTCGAACGGCAGCAGCTCACCGTTCTCCGTGCGCACCTCGACGTACTCGGCCATCCCAGTCCTCTCCAGTCCTCGTCCACGGACCCCGGCGGTCGGTGTTCACGCGGGCTGACTAGCGGCCGGCCCACTCGCGCCACACCACGCGCCTGGCCACCTTGGCACGTCGGCCGATCTCCGTCCGCTGAACGAGCGTGATCGGCAGCCTGAGGAGCACTTCCGCCAGCACCTGGAGGCGGAGCGGGACGCGGAAGTTCCCGGCGTCCGGGGTGTGCTTCCGGAACGGCAGCAGGGCGGTGATCACCGCGAACCTGGCCAGTTCCCGGAGAGCCGTGGCGAGGGGCGCGCACCGCAGGAGCATCAACAGCCGGTTGCGCTCGTTCCAGCGGTGGAACAGCCGGGAGCCGGGGTTGGTGCTGGCGCCGTGCCGGTGGTGGACGCGGGCCGGGCCGACCGACAACACCCGGTGACCGGCCAGTCGCAGCCGCCACGCCGTGTCGGTGTCCTCGTAGTAGCAGAAGAAACCGCCCGGGACGCCGCCCACGTGGTCGAGCGCCGCACAGCGGATCAGGGCCGCGCCGCCGCAGAACCCGAACACCTCCCGACCGGCAAGGACCAGGTCAGCGCCGTGACCGTCGGCGGTCAGCTTGACGCCCACGGACTGGGTCGAGCCGTCGGCCAGCAGCATGGAGGGGGTCGCGGCGGCGGCGTCGGGGGTGGCGTCCAGGGCGTCTTCCAGGGCGGCGAGCCAGCCGTCGTCGGGCACCGCGTCGTCGTTGAGCCAGGCCACGTACTCGGTGGTGATCTTCGGCAACGCCGCCGCGAGACCGCCCGCGTAACCGCGGTTGACGGGCAGGCGGAGGGTCTCCGGGCGGCTGGGGTGCGCGGCGACCAGCTCGGCCGTGCCGTCGTCGGAGGCGTTGTCCACCACGAGTGTCCGGTGTGGACGCTGCCGGGCGAGGGCGTCGAGGCACGCGGTGATGTGCTCGCGGCCCCGCCACGTCACCACGACCACCGTCGTGCTGGGGATCGACACGGCGTGAGACGGTACGCGACGTGCCCGACCTGGTTGTGCTGACCGAGCAGTTGCTGGCGCCGGTGCCCGGCGGCACCGGCCGGTACACCCGTGAGCTGGCCGCCGCGCTGGCCGCGACCGCGCCCGCCGGGTGGACCGTGACCGGGGTGGTGAGCAGGCACCCGGACGTCTCGGCGGCCGTGGTGCCCGGTGTGCTCGGACCCCGCGTGCTGCCGTTGCCCCGACGTGCGCTGATCGCGGCGTGGGAGCGGGGTGTGCCGTACTGGCCCGGTGGTGACTCCGTGCACGCGTTCACGCCGTTCGCGCCACCGCGCGGGCGGGTGGTGGTGACCGTGCACGACACCGTGCCGTGGACCCACCCGTCGACGTTGACGCCGCGCGGGGTGGCGTGGCACCAGCGCGTGATCAGCCGCGCCACGTCACGTGCCGGGGCGATCGTGGTGCCGACGTCGGTGGTGGCCGCCGAGCTCCGGCGGTACGCGCCCGGACCGGTCCCCGTCCACGTGGTGGGCAACGGCGTGACGGCGTTCCCGCCGGAGGAGCCGGTGGACGTCCCGCCCCGGTACGTGCTGGCGATCGGCACGATCGAGCCGCGCAAGGGTTTCGACCTGCTGGCGTCCGCGACCGCCGAGCTGGACGTGCCGCTGGTCGTGGTCGGGCCGCAGGGGTGGGGCGGGGTGGACCTGCGCGCGCCGCACGTCCACTTGTTGGGACGGTTGAGCGATGCCCAGCTGGCCTTCGTCCTGCGGCGGGCCGCAGTGCTCGCCGCGCCGAGCCTGGCCGAGGGGTTCGGGCTGCCGGTGGTCGAGGCGATGGCGGCCGGTGTGCCGGTGGTCCACTCGGACGCTCCGGCGCTGGTCGAGGTGGCCGGCGGTGCGGGGGTCGCGGTGCCGCGCGGCGACCGTGCGGCGCTGGTCACAGGACTGCGCTCGGTGCTGTCCGATTCCGCCCTGGTTGACCGTTCGGTCGCCGCCGGCCGGATTCGCGCCGAGGTGTTCACCTGGGAAAACGCCGCGAGATCGGTGTGGGACATCCACCTCGGACTGTTTCGTTGACGAACCGTTTGCGCCATTCCCGGTCAACCCGGCGGCCCGCCACCGTACCCTTCACCGTTGTGTCACCCGTCGAACCCAGCGTGCTGATCGACGCCACCGCCGTCCCAGCCGACCGAGGTGGCGTCGGACGGTACGTGGATTCCCTGGTGGCCGCGCTGGACGCGGACGGGGCCAGGCTCAGCGTCGTGTGCCAACCCCGTGACGCCGCGCTCTACACGTCCCTGGCGCCGGGGTCGCGGATCATCCCGGCGGCGGACGCGGTGGCGACCCGCACGGCCCGGCTGACGTGGGAGCAGACGACCCTGCCGCGGCTGGTGGCCCGGCTGGGTGTGGGCGTCGTGCACTCGCCGCACTACACCGTGCCGCTGGCGAACCGCGCGGCGTCGGTCGTGACGCTGCACGACGCGACGTTCTTCACCGACGCGGTGCTGCACTCGTCGGTCAAGGCGCGCTTCTTCCGGGCCTGGACCAGGGCTTCGCTGCGCCGGGCATCGCTGTGCGTCGTGCCGTCGCGGGCGACGGCGGACGAGTTGGCGCGGGTGGCCGGTGCGGATCGGCGGTTCCTGCACATCGCCCAGCACGGCGTGGAGACCGAGCGGTTCCACCCGCCGACGCCCGAGGAAGTCGCCTCGGTCCGGCGGATGCTGTCGCTCGGGGACGCGCCCTACGTGGCGTTTCTGGGTGCTCTGGAACCGCGGAAGAACGTTCCGGCGCTCATCCGCGGGTTCGCGCAGGCGTGCCGGGACCGGCCGAACCCGCCCGCGCTCGTGCTGGCCGGTCAGCCCGGCTGGGACAGCCAGGTGGAACGGGCGCTGGACGCCGTGCCGCACCGGATCCGCGTGATCCGGGCCGGTTACCTGCCGTTCTCGTCGCTGGCCGGGTTCCTCGGCGGCGCGGAGCTGGTGGCGTACCCGTCGCTCGGCGAGGGGTTCGGGTTGCCGGTGCTGGAGGCGATGGCCTGCGGCGCGCCCGTGCTGACCACCCGGCGGTTGAGCCTGCCCGAGGTGGGCGGCGACGCGGTGGCGTACTGCGGTGTCGGCGCGGGTGACATCGCGGCTGCTCTCGGTGAGCTGCTGGACGATCCCGCCCGGCGTGACGAGTTGGCCGCGGCGGCGGTGGTGCGGGCGAAGGACTTCTCGTGGTCCACGTCGGCGGCCCGGCACCGGCTGGCCTACGAGCGGGCCGCGCGCTCGCACCGTCGTTAAGTTTCTGTTTCTTCGGGCTGGTTCCGCTCTTGCCTTCTGGATACCCCCTAGGGGTATTATCCTCCGCATGAAGGCAACCTGGTCAATGGCAATCTCCGCGACGTTGCACTGCCTCACCGGCTGCGCGATCGGCGAGGTCCTGGGCATGGTCATCGGCACCGCGATCGGCCTCCCGAACTGGGGGACCGTCGTGCTGGCCGTGGCGCTGGCGTTCTTCTTCGGCTACGCGTTGACCCTGCGTGGCGTGCTCAAAACCGGTCTGGGCTTCGGTGCGGCGGTGAAGGTGGCGCTGGCCGCCGACACCGTGTCGATCACGGTCATGGAGATCGTCGACAACGCGATCATGCTGGTGGTGCCGGGCGCGATGGAGGCGGGCGTGTCGAGCCTGCTGTTCTGGGGTGCGCTGGCGTTCTCGTTGGCGGTGGCGTTCGTGCTGACCGTGCCGGTGAACCGGTGGTTGATCTCGCGCGGCAAGGGACATGCCGTCGTGCACCACGCACACCACCACTAGGGTGGCCGGCGTGACGCGTTACGGAGACGAGCTGGCGGTGGTGACCGTCACCTACTCGCCCGGTGAGACCCTGGACACCTTCCTGTCCACCCTTTCCGCGGCGACCACACGACCGGTGTCGGTGGTGCTGGCGGACAACGGGTCCACCGACGGCGTACCGGAACGTGCCGCCGCCGAGCACCCGAACGTGACGTTCGTGCCGACCGGCGGGAACCTCGGGTACGGGGCGGGCGCGAACCGCGGTGTCGCGTCGCTGCCGCCGTCGGTCGGCTGGGTCGTGGTGGCCAACCCGGACCTGTCCTGGGGCGTCGGGAGCCTGGACGCGCTGCTGGAGGCCGCCAAGCGGTGGCCGCGCGGTGGCGCGTTCGGCCCGCTGATCCGGGAACCGTCCGGGGCCGTCTACCCGTCGGCACGGTTGCTGCCGTCGTTGGGGCGGGGTCTGGGGCACGCGGTGTTCGCGCACGTCTGGCCGTCGAACCCGTGGTCGCGCGACTACCGGCAGGCGGCGGCGTCGCCGGAGGAGCGCACCGCCGAGTGGCTGTCGGGGTCGTGCCTGCTGATGCGGCGTGAGGCGTTCGACTCGGTCGACGGCTTCGACCCCCGGTACTTCATGTACTTCGAGGACGTCGACCTGGGCGACCGCCTCGGCCGCGCCGGCTGGCTGAACGTGTACGTGCCGGAGGCGGAGGTCGTGCACATCGGCGGCCACTCCACCCAGCGCACCTCGGGACGCATGCTGGCCGCCCACCACTCCAGCGCGTACCGGTACCTGGCCGACCGCCACCGCGGCCTGTTCTGGGCGCCGTTGATGCTGGCCGTGCGCGCGGGCCTGTCCCTGCGGCTTCGCCTGATGACCCGCTAACTGCGCCTTCGCTTTGGGTCGTTCAGTGGATGACCCGATGCGCCGCTCTTTCTCCTATGGCGACGCGGTGAAGCTGCTGGGCGGACTGCACCGCGTCGACCGGACCCGGCTGCTCGAAGCCGCACACGGCATCCTCGTGATGACCTCGTTCTTCGAGGCGATCGACGACGTGGGGCCCCCGTTCAAGATCAAGATCGGCAAGGGCGAGCAACTCACCCTTGCCGGCGCTGGCCGGCCCGGGTCGAAGCGCAGGTCGGACCTGGTCAGGGCCCTGCTGGGCACCGCGACTCCGCTGCCGAGCGCCGAACAACCACCGGACGTCATCGTCAGGGAAGTCTCGTTTTCTACCGGACCATGGTCGATGAGTTCATCGACTTCCTCGGTGGCTTCGATCGGTATGGATGATTACACGGCCGGTATGGGGGATTACATGGCGCGGTAGTCGCGGGGGGAGAAGCGGGGGGCTCGGCGGGGTTTCGTGACGCCTGAGGCGAGGATGTAGACGACTGCGCGGTGGCGTTGGGGCGCGTACGGGGCCAGCACTTCGGCCATGCCGTCGTCGTCCAACGGCCCGCCCGTCAGCGCCCACCCGACATGTCCGGCCAGGTGGTAGTCGCCGAAGCTCACCGCGTCCGGGTCGCCCCAGGCCCGTTGTGCGACCTCGGCCGCCGTCCAGACACCGATGCCCGGCACCTTCCGCAGCAGGTTCCGGCCGTCCTCCCCGCCGAGGTCGAACGCGCCCTCCAACCGGTGCGCCACCTGTGCGGCCGCGATCAGCGCACGTCGACGTCCGCCGTCCACGCCCGCCCGGTGCCACTCCCAATCCGTGATGCCCAGGATCGCTCGCGGTGTCGGCGGGACGTACATGCCGGTCACACCGGGGGCGGGCGTGCCGAACCGGCGGCACAGCTCCCGGTACGACCGGTAGGCCTCGATGCCGGTGACCTTCTGCTCGAGAACCGCCGGCAGCAGCGCGTCCCACACCCGTCCCGTCGCGCCCAGCCGAATCCCCGGCCGACGCCGCCGCACCTCCGCGATCAACGGGTGGTGGCACTCGAACGCGGAGTCGTCGTCCCCGGCGCCCAACAGCGCCGGCAGGCGGTCGAGCAGCCACTCCGCGCCGTCACCCCACGCGTCCGCCTCCACCACATCGGTGCGGCGGACGTGCAGGGTGCCCGGCCCGACCGGGGTGTTGGCGGTCAGCCACACCCCGTCCTCGACGCGGAACGTCGGGTCGCCCGGCCCACGCCGCAACGACCCCAGCACCGCGCCGAGGTCCAACGGGAACGTCGGCGACCACGTCCTACGCATCACGACACATCAGACACCAGCACATCGGACATCAGACATCAGCGGAGAACCGCACCCCGCCCTCGGGCAGCACGACACCCGGCCACACCCGGGCCCCGTTGATCAACTCACACCGCGCGCCGACCACCGCGCCGTCACCGATCACCGCGTCCGACACCACCGCACCGGCCTGGACCAGCGAGTTCACCCCGAGCACACTGCGCTCCACGCGCGCGCCCTCGCCGACCACCGCGCCGTCGAACAGCACCGAGCCGTCCACCACCGCACCGGGCGCGACCGTGCAGCCCGCACCGACCGTCGCGCCGCCCGTCACCACCGCGCTCCCGTCGACCTTCGCGCCGTCGAGCAGCACCGCGTCGCCCTTGAGCGCCAGCGCGGCGGTCGGCGCGACACCGCGCACCAAGTCCGCCGAACCCTGCACGAACGCGGCCGGCGTGCCGAGGTCCAGCCAGTACGACGCGTCGACGTAACCCTGCACGCGCGCGCCCGCCGCCAACAGCCCCGGGAACGTCTCCCGCTCCACCGAAACCGGCCGACCAGCGGGAATGTCCTCGATCACCTCGCGGCGGAACACGTAGCAGCCCGCGTTGATCTGGTCCGTCGGCGGGTTCTCCGTCTTCTCCAGGAACGCCGTGACGCGACCGTCCTCGTCCGTCGGCACGCAGCCGAACCGGCGCGGGTCGTCCACCCGGACCAGGTGCAGCGTCACGTCGGCCTCGGCCTTACGGTGCGTGTCGACCACGGCGCGCAGGTCGACGCCCGACAGGATGTCGCCGTTGAACACCATCACGTCGCGTTCGCGCAGCTTGTGGGAGACGTTGCGGATCGCGCCCGCCGTGTCCAGCGGCACGTCCTCGACCACGTACTCCAGCTCCAGGCCGAGCGCCGCGCCGTCACCGAAGTGCTCCTGGAAGACCTCGGCCTTGTACGACGTGCCGAGCACGACGTGGGTGATGCCCGCTTCCCGGATCCGCGACAGCAAGTGGGTGAGGAACGGCACCCCGGCGGTCGGCAGCATGGGCTTGGGGGCGGACAGGGTCAGTGGTCGGAGTCGGGTTCCCTTGCCCCCGACCAGAACCACTGCCTCGGCGCCTTGCAGCTCCGACATGCCGTTTTTCCTCCTCCGCTTACTTCCACCCGTAGTTTGCGAATACTCTGGCATGAGCACTCGGGTGACACGGGCAGTGGTCCCGTGTCGGCGAGCGTCACCGATCGGCACGCCGGCGTTCCCCAGCCGGCCCAAGGCACCCGCAGGAGAGATCCGGATGGACCCCCGCGCTCGGGCCGACGCGGCGCTGGCCCGTGCTCGTGCACGTGGCATCCACGTCGTGACGCCGGACAACATGACCTCGCCGATGGACTCCTCGGCGACCCAGCAGATCCCGCGCGCCATGGTGAACGCGGTCGACCCACGTGAAGACCCCGACTCGACCATGGTGCTGGCCGCGCACGTCGCCGCAGGTCAGCCGGCGCCGCCACCCCCGCACCCACCCGCCACACCCGAACCCGAGCCGGAACTGCGCGTAGCCCCCGGCCCCGTGCCGACGGTCCAGCAGGTCCCGACCTCACGCCCAACGCTGTCCCAACGCCTCTCGGGCGGCCCGGACCAACGCCCACCAGGCCTTTCCCAACGCCTAAACGGCAACCCCTGACCCCACCCCACCCACACCCCCGCGAGAGTCGAACCCTCAGACCGCGAGAGTCGAACCTCCAGGACCCCTGAGTTCAACACTCGCGTCGGTTCGTGGGGTACCTGAACGTTGAATTCGGGGTACCTGAGCGTTCGACTCTCGGGTCCTGGAGGTTCGACTCTCGCGTGGGGTGGGTTAGCGGAGGCGGGTTAGGGCGGCTTCGATCATGGGGCGGAGGTCGTCCACGTTCGAGGGCATGGCGTCCAGGGGCCACCACTGGAGGTCCAGTGACTCGGCGCTGCGGCGTGGTTGGGCGTTGACCGGGGCGCGGACCAGGAAGCGGACGTCGAAGTGCCGGGTCGGCTTGCCCAGCGAGCACGTGATCGGGTGGACGTCCAGGTGGATCGGCACCGGCTCGATGCGCAGACCCTGGATGCCGGACTCCTCCGTCGCCTCACGCAGCGCGGCGGCCGCCAGAGTCGTGTCCGAAGGCTCGCAGTGCCCGCCCAACTGGAGCCACCGGCCCACCCTGGGGTGCAGGGTGAGCAGCGTCCGGTCCGCCGTCGCGTTCAAGACCAGAGCCGACGCCGTGATGTGCCCCGGCTCGCACGACCGCTCGCAAGCGTCCTCGCGCGCCGCCAGGAACCCCAGGTAGGCCTGCCGCAGCGCCTCCTGCGTCCGGTCGGCGGGACGCCAAGCGCCCAAGGTCGACGCGGTGTCGGCGTGCAGGCTCACCGTTCCAGATACCTTTCGTCCAGATCACCCAGAACGCGCGGCGTCAGTTCCGACTCCGGGTGCCCGATCGCCACCGCGCCCAACGGCTCCCAGTCGGCCGGCAGGTCGAGCACGTCACGCACCACGTCCGCGCAGAAGATCGTGGACGACACCCAGCACGACCCCAGCCCCTCGGCGGCCAACGCCACCAACAGCCCCTGCACCGCCGCGCCGCCCGCGATCGTGAACATCGTCCGCTCCGCCGACGCCCGCCGCTCGTCCGGGTACGAGTGCGCCCCCGTCCGCACCAGGAACGGCACGACGATCTCCGGCGCGTTCCGCAGGAAATCACCCCGCGCGACCCGAGCGGCGATCCGCTCGTCCGACCACCCGTCGGCCCGCAGGTCCGACCGCCAGCGATCAAGCATGGCGTCCAACAGGGCCTCACGCCTGACGTCCAACCGGACGAACCGCACCGGCCGCGTGTGGTGCGGCGCCGGCGCGGTCAGCGCGGCGGCCACCGCACGACGAATGGCGTCCGAAGACACCGGATCACCGGTGAACGACCGCACCGAACGGCGCATCAGCACGGCCTCCGCACGCCCCTGCGCCACGGCCTCGGCCGTGCCCAACCGGAACAGGTCCTCCTCGACCGGACGGGCCAGGTCACGCGCCGTCGACCCGTCGTCGGACACGGGCAGCCCGCGCACCACGGCCACCGGCACCGCGCCCAGCT
Source organism: Saccharothrix deserti (assembly GCF_009769385.1). Taxonomy (GTDB): domain Bacteria; phylum Actinomycetota; class Actinomycetes; order Mycobacteriales; family Pseudonocardiaceae; genus Actinosynnema; species Actinosynnema deserti. The sequence goes on along the minus strand of NZ_VKAB01000008.1, from coordinate 18,034 downwards.
TGCCCTTCACCAGGTCCGCCGCCGCGGCGATCTCGTCGGCCACCGCGACCTCGGTCACCACCAGCGGGTTGCCGTGCCGGTCCACCGACCCGGCGTACCGGTGCAGCACGGCCAACCCGGACGACCCGATCGCGGCGTCCGTCTGACCGACCCGCCACGCCCGGCCCATCGTGTCCGTCACCACGACCGCGACCGACACGCCCAACCTCGACGCCAACGCCGCCCGCAACGCCGCCGCCGACCCGTCCGGGTCCACCGGCAGCAACGCGATCTCGTCACCGGCCACGTTCGACGCGTCCACTCCGGACGCCGCCTGCACGATCCCCAGCTTGTTCTCGGTGATCAAGGTCCGCCCGCGCCGCGCCAGCACGCGCACCGACTCGGCCTCGACCCACTCCCGCCGCACGGCGTCCCGCGCCTCCGGATCGGTGGGCACCGGCACCAGCCGACCTTCCACTTTGGACAGGACCTTGGACGTCACCACGACCACGTCGCCGTCCTCCAGCCACGGCGCGGCCGACGCGAGCGCCGAAGCCAGGTCGTCACCGGGCCGGAACTCCGGCAGCCCGGTCACCGGCAGCAGCGTGATCCCCGAGGGCGAAGCGTGGTCAGCCAACGTCGACACCGGCCAACTCCAGGGCCGCCCGCGCCATCGCCGCGGTGGCGTCCACATCGGACATCAGCAGCGGCACCGCGCGCACCGCGACACCCGGCACGTCACAACGGTCACCGGTGTGCACGAGCCAGCCGTCCAGCACGCCGCCGTCCGTGGTCTTGCGCGAGCCGTAGAACCGGCCGACGGCCTCGGCGGAGGTCTCCACGCCGATCGCCGACAGGCACGCGTCCGCCATCCCGCGCAGCGGCTTGCCGCCGACGATCGGCGACAGCCCCACCACACCCGCCTCGGTCTTGCGCAACGCGTCCTTCACACCGGGCACACCGAGGATCGTGTTGACGCTCACCACCGGGTTCGACGGCGCGATCAACACCGCGTCCGCGGCGAGCAGCGCGTCCACCACACCGGGCCCGGCCGTCGCCGTCTCCACACCGACCGACGCGAACGACCGCGCGGGCAGCTGGGCGCGGTGCTTGACCCACCACTCCTGGAAGTGGATCGCCCGCTCGCCCTCCTCGGTCGTCACGACGACGTGCGTCTCCACGCGGTCGTCCGACATCGGCAGCAGCCGCACGCCGGGCTCCCAGCGGTGGCACAGCGCCTCCGTCACCGCGGACAGCGGGTAGCCCGCCCGCAGCATCCGGGTCCGCACCAGGTGCGTGGCCACGTCCCGGTCGCCGAGCCCGAACCACGTCGGGTCCGCGCCGTAGGCGGCCAGCTCCTCCTTGACCGCCCACGTCTCGCCCGCACGGCCCCACCCGCGCTCGGCGTCGATCCCGCCACCGAGGGTGTACATGCAGGTGTCCAGGTCGGGACAGATCCGCAACCCGTGCATCCACACGTCGTCACCCGTGTTCACCACGGCGGTGATCTCGTGCTCCGGACCGGCCAGGAGGCTCTTCAGCCCGACCAGGAACCGCGCCCCGCCAACCCCGCCAACCAGTACGACGACCTTCACGGGTCGCCATCCTCCCACCTGGCGTCATTGCCAGAACCGGAAGGTCCTCGCGCCGGCCCCGGCGTCGGCCGGGTTGCCGCCGATCAGCTCGAACACCGAGTAGGCGGCGTTGAAGAACAGCGCGCCGATGGTCGGGAACCCGATCAGCACCGCGAAGAGCACGAACGGCGCCCACATCCGCGCCTTCGCGCCGAACTGCCGCGCCGAGTACGACATGTACGGCTCGATCGCGCCCCACCCGTCGAGACCGGGGATCGGCAGGATGTTCAGCACGAAGGCCAGGATCTGGAGCAGCGCCAGGTACGACAGCGCGGCGGCCAGGCCGAACGGCGGCGTGAAGAGGATCACGGACAGCGCCAGCAGCACGCCGAGCACGAGGTTGCTCAGCGGCCCGGCCAGCGACACCATCGACTCCACCCGCTTGTCGCGCAGCGCGTGGTGGTTGATCCACACCGCGCCGCCGGGCAGCGGGATGCCGCCGAACGCCAACAGCACCAACGGCAGCACGATGCTGAACACGGGGTCGGTGTACCGGCGGATGTCCAGGGTCAGATAACCCTTCGCCTTCACCGCGTAGTCGCCGCCGCGGTACGCGACGACGGCGTGGCCGAACTCGTGCAGGCACAGGGAAACCGCCCAGCCGCCCAGCACGAACAGCACCGTGCCCGCGGTCACCGCGGCGCTGGAGCCGTCGAACAGGGTCAACACGGCGCCTGCCACCGTCACCGCGAGCAGGCTGAGGAACAGTGGACTCGGACGCACCGCTGATCGCTTCACCCTTCCAGTGTGGCCTCCCCGAACCGGTGCTCCACAGGCCGCCGTCACCCAGCCCTGTAGGCGATCCGCGCAGCGGTTATCGCTCAAGGCGGTCGTGTACTCACCGTCTGTACTGCTAGTCAAGGCTTTTCCGGCCATTCGCGCGAATATCCCCCGACCTGTGGACTCGGCTTGACCGCGTGTTGTGACACAGGTGTAATCACATCGGTGTCATTCATCGTTGTGGGGACGGCGAGTGGTGTCCGCCAACCGGGGAGAGCGGAAGGCGAGGAGGCGGACTATGCAGGAATTCGACGGGGGTCGCATCGTGGACGGGGACGTCCCGGCACCGGAGCCGGTCGTACTCGACCTGTTCGACGCGGCCGATGAGCAGGACTGGCAGGAGCGCGCCCTGTGCGCGCAGACCGACCCGGAGGCGTTCTTCCCGGAGAAGGGCGGCTCGACCAGGGAGGCCAAGCGGATCTGCCTCGGCTGCGAGGTGCGCTCCGAATGCCTGGAGTACGCCTTGCAGCACGACGAGCGCTTCGGCATTTGGGGCGGGTTGTCCGAACGCGAGCGGAGGAAGCTCAAGAAGCGCGCGGTGTGACCGTCAGCGCGGGTGATCGTCCGCGAGGTGTGATCGGCGGAGTCCGACCTCGTGGGCGAGCCGCTCTGGCTTACCGTGGTCGTCCCACGGCGTAGTCGGAGCAACTAGGAGCGGCACTTGACGAGCGGGGCCACTCCGCGGCTGCGCACCGCGCCGGTGTTGGCGGTGCTGGTGTGCCACGACGGCGACCGGTGGCTGGGCACGGCGCTGTCCGCGCTGCGCCGTCAACAGCCGCGCCCGCGGCACGTGATCGCGGTCGACACGGGTTCGGTGGACGGCACGGCGAAGCTGCTCGCGGAGGCCGCCGTTGGTCCGGACCAGGTGGTCGACGGTGTGCTCACCCTGCCTCGGGGCACGGGGTTCGGCGCGGCCGTGCACGCCGCCGTCGAGCACGCCGTGCAGCGGTGGGGCGATCCGGGTGCCTGGCTGTGGTTGCTGCACGACGACTGCGCACCGGAATCGGATTGCCTGTCCGCTCTGCTGACCGCGGCCGAGGTCTCGCCCTCGGCGGCCGTGCTGGGACCGTTGAGCCTCGACTGGACCGACCCGCGCCTGGTGGTGGAGGCGGGGCTGTCGACCGACGCGTCCGGCCACCGGCAGACCGGTATGGGTCGGGTCGAGTTGGCCGGGTCGTTCGAGCAGAGCACCGAGGCGTTGGCGGTGTCGTCGGCGGGGTCGCTGATCCGCCGCGCGGTGTGGGAATCGCTCGACGGTTACGACCGGACGATGCCGTTGTTGCGCGACGACATCGATTTCGGCTGGCGCGTGAATCTCGCCGGTCATCTCGTGTTGTCGGTTCCGGTGGCGCGGATGCGGCACGCGCGCGCGGCCGGCCGGGGTGCGCGGCGGTTGGACGCGGTGGCGGCAAGGCCGGGGCCCGCGTTGCGGGGCGTGGATCGGGCGCACGGGCTGCGGACTTTCCTGGTCAACTGCGGGACGTTCTCGTTCGTTTTGGGGCTGCCGCGGATCGCGGTGCTCGCTTTCTTGCGTTCTTGCGGGTTTTTGTTGCTGCGGCGGTTTTCCGACGCGCACGCCGAGATCGGCGCGCTGCGGTACCTGCTGAGCGGGCGGGCGCGGTTGCTGGCCGGACGTGCCGAGCGGCCGGTGCACGGGGTCGTGCGCGGCCTGTTCACCAGCAGGATCACCCGGTTCCGCAACGCGATCCGGGGTGCGTCGGCGGCGTTGATCAGGCGACGCGTCGAGGCCGACCTGGCGTTGGGCCGGTTGCCGGAGGACGACGCGCGGCCGGGCGCGTGGTCGCTTCCGTCCGAAGTGGAGCGTCGGGTGGGTCCGGCGGCGCTGCCCGCCGGTGTGCTGTCACGGCGTCGGCCCGTGCGGGCGACCGGTGGGTTGCGACGGCCCGCGGTGACCGTGCCGGTGGAGGCGTCGCCGTCCGCGCTGCGGCCCTCGCCCCGGCCACGTCTTTCACCGGGGCAGCCTTCACCGGTGCCGCGTGGCTCGACCGCGCCGGGGGTCGTGTTCTTGGAGGTCGACCGGGCTCGGGTGCTGCGGTCGGTGGTGGTCGGACCGCCGTTGCTGCTGGTCCTCGGGCTCGCCGTGTTCGGGATTCTGGCCAACGCGTCGCGGATCGGGCTTGATCTGGCCGGTGGGCGGCTGCTGCCGGTGGGTGATCTCGCGGCTACCTGGTCGTCGTACCTGGCCACTTGGCATCCGGTCGCGGGTGGGACGACGGCGCCGGCACCGGCGGCGTTGGCCGTGCTGGGGACGCTCGGTGTGCTGTTCGGGTCGCCTGCCGTGCTGGTGGCGGTGCTGTTCATCGGTGACGCGCCGTTGGCCGGGTTGTTCGCGTACGTGGCGTCCCGGCGGATGCCGGTGGCGCGGCCGGTGCGCGCGGTGGTGGCGGCGGCGTACGCGTTGCTGCCGGCGGCGACGTCGGCGGTGAGCCAGGGGCGGCTGGACGTCGTCGTGGTGCACGTGATGGCGCCGGTGGTGTTCGCCGGGGTGGCGTCCGTGCTGCGGGGTGTGGCGGGTGCGTCGTGGCTGCCGGTGGCGTCTGGGACGGCGTTGGCGATGGCGGTGGTCGGCGCGTTCTCGCCGTTGGTGCACGGGCTGGTGGCGTTGACGGCGCTGGTCGGGTTCGTGGCGGTGCCCGGACGGCCCGGTGACGGGCGGCGGCGGGTGGCGTCGTTGTTCATGATCGTGCTGCTGCCGATGGCGCTGCTGCTGCCGTGGCCCGCGGTGGTGTTGCAGAACCCGTCTGTCGTGCTGCACGGGGTGGGCGCGTTCGTGGAGTCGCCCGCGGTCGGGTTGGTGGACCTGCTGTCGCTGCGGCCCGGTGGGACGGGGGCGTTGCCGTTCGTCGGGCTCCTGGTGGTCGGGTTCGCGCTGGCGGCGCTGGTGCTGCGGACGTCCCGGTCGATGCTGGCCGGGCTGGGGCTGGTGGTGCTGGGCGGGTTCACGGTGATCGTGCTGCGGACCGTGTCGGTGACGCCGTTGCCCGGCGGGACGTCGTCGCCGGGGTGGACCGGTGCGCCGTTGGTGGTGGTCGGGTGGGGTCTGCTGTGGGTGGTGCTGTCGGCGTTCCGGCGTGACTCGGCTCCGGTGCCGTTCCAGCGGGTGATGTCGGTGCTCGGGGTGTTGTCGGTCGTCGGGATGGCCGGTGCCGGGTTCGTCGGGTTGCGGTCGGGGGAGTTGACGGCGGACGCGGTGCGGTTGCCGTCGACGCTGGCGCAGGAGGTGCCGCGGACCGGGCGGTCGGTGCTGGTCCTGGGTACGCCGACGCGGTTGGTGGCGGGGCGGCTGCCGGCGTTCGGGGATGACGATTACGTGCCCGTGCCGACGGCCACCACGCGGTTGGAGCGGTGGACGCGTGACCTGACCGGCGGTTCTTCGCAGGCCGCGCGGATCGCGTTGGCGCAGGCGGCGGCGTCCGGGGTGGCGTTCATCGTGGTGCCGGACCTGAGGACGGCTCAGCGGCTGCGTGATGCCGTCGGTGACCTGGTGGGGGTGACGCCAGCGATGTCGGACGGGCGGCCGGTGCTGCGGGTGCAGTTGGCGGCGGGGAACGCCGTGCTGCTGTCACCGGAGCTGGCGCGGCGTGCCCGGACCGGCGGCAACCCGCCGGTGGAGCTGGGCGCGCCCGGCATCGCCCCCGTCGAAGCCGCACCGCCCGAGGTGGGAGTCCGCGTCTCCGAGGGCCCCGAAGGACGGCTCCTCGTCCTGGCCGCGGAGGAGGAACCAACCTGGCGGGCGTGGGTCGACGGCCGCGAGGTGACCGTCGTCCGAGCGTGGGGCCACCTGGTCGGTGTGACGGTCCCCACAACAGCCTCGGAGGTCCGCGTAGAAGCCTCCTCAACCCTGCGCGAACTCCTCCTGGTCCTCCAGGCCGCCGCCGCCCTCTTCACCCTCCTGACGGCCATCCCCTCCCGCCGCCGCACCTGACGCTCAACCTGAACGTAGAACTCAGGCCTCCTGCACGTAGGACTCTCGCGTCCTGAACGTAGGACTCTCGCGAGAGTCGAACACTCAGGTTGCGCGTGTCCTACGTTCGGGATGGGTGTGTCCTACGTTCAGGACGGGCGGGGTGAGGGTCAGTCGCCGTCGATCACGTCGGGGTCCAGGCCCAGGTAGTTGGCCACCTGTTCGACGAGGACGTCGTGGACCAGGTCGGACAGGTCGGCGCCGTCCTTGGCACGCGCTTCGAGCGGCCGCCGGTACAGGACGATGCGGGCACGGCGGTCCGCGCCGGCCGGGACCAGGCGCGCCAACGGCACGTTGCCGTCTTCCACCACGTCACCGTCGTCGCCGGGCGGCTCGATGTCCGGCACGTCGTCCACCGCGACGTCCAGCTGCGTGAGCTCCGTCCGCCACCGGGCCTCGATCGGCTCCAACGCCTCCAGCACCAGCGCGTCGAACTTCTCCGCCCGGCTCCGGGCCGCGGGCAACGTGGCCGGGTACAGCGGACCGCGCAACCCCCGCCCGTGCCGGTCGCGGTTGCGTCGTCGCGGAGTGCCCTGCCGCCGTGAACCCCGAGCCATCACCACGGGGTAGAGGGTAGTTGTCCGCCGCCGGGCCACGTACGCCGCCCGACCGCACGGGGTACCTCCGCGACCAGGCAACTTGCCGAAGTCCGGCACCACCTCCAGCGCCGCGCCGGAGGTAATCCAACACACGCCGTGCGGGACGCGATATCGTCCCCGCCGTGCGGAGCGTGAGACGGTGCTCGCGAACCGGGTGCGCGAACCCGGCAGTCGCCACGCTCACGTACGCCTATGCGGACTCGACCGCGGTGGTCGGACCCCTGGCGACGTACTCCGAACCGCACTCCTACGACCTCTGCGAAGAGCACGCCCTGCGCCTCACCGCGCCGCGCGGCTGGGAGGTCGTGCGGCACCAGGGCGAGTTCCGGGCGCCCGAGCCGACCGTGGACGACCTGACCGCGTTGGCCGAGGCGGTCCGCGAGGCCGGCCGGGCCACCCCGCCGATCGAGGTGCCGGAGATGCCCGCGGGCACCATCAGGCGCGGCCACCTGCGTGTACTCCCGGATCCCAACGACGACTGAACGGACCGGACACGACGCTCAGGCGCGCGCCGGTAGGCTTCCCAAGGCAGTGTCAAGAGCCAACTTGGGAGTGTGGCCGTGCGCGATCTGTCCGGCATCGTCAAGGCTTACGACATCCGCGGTGTCGTCGGGGAACAGCTCGACGCGGACGTCGTACGCGACTTCGGCGCGGCGTTCGCCCGCCTGGTCGGCGGCCCCGCCGTGGTGATCGGCCACGACATGCGCGACTCCTCGCCGGGCCTGGCCGCGGCGTTCGCCGAGGGCGTCACCGCGCAGGGCGTCGACGTCATCAGCATCGGTCTGGCCAGCACCGACATGCTGTACTTCGCCTCCGGCAAGCTGGACCTGCCCGGCGCGATGTTCACCGCGAGCCACAACCCGGCGAAGTACAACGGCATCAAGCTGTGCCGCGCGGGCGCCGCCCCGGTCGGCCAGGACAGCGGCCTCGGGCAGATCCGAGCGGACGCCGAGCAGGGCGTCCCGGACGCCGAGGGCGTCACCAAGGGCACGGTCACCGAGCAGGACATGCTCACCGATTACGCCGCCTACCTGCGCGAACTGGTGGACCTGAGCTCCAGTCGGCCGCTGAAGGTCGTGGTGGACGCGGGCAACGGCATGGGCGGCCACACCGTGCCGAAGGTCTTCGAGGGCCTGCCCATCGACATCGTCCCGATGTACTTCGAGCTGGACGGCAACTTCCCGAACCACGAGGCCAACCCGCTCGACCCGAAGAACATCGTCGACCTCCAGGCCAGGGTCCGCGAGGAGCAGGCCGACGCGGGCGTGGCGTTCGACGGCGACGCGGACCGCTGCTTCGTGGTGGACGAGCGCGGCGAGCCGGTGTCCCCGTCCGCCATCACCGCCCTGGTCGCGGTGCGCGAGCTGGCCAAGGACCCGGGCGGCACGATCATCCACAACCTGATCACCTCGCACGGCGTGCCGGAGATCGTCCGCGAGCACGGCGGCGTCCCGGTGCGCACCCGCGTCGGCCACTCCTTCATCAAGGAGGAGATGGCCAAGACCGGCGCCATCTTCGGCGGCGAGCACTCCGCGCACTACTACTTCCGCGACTTCTGGCGTGCCGACACGGGCATGCTGGCCGCGCTGCACGTGCTGGCCGCACTCGGCGAGCAGGACGGTACGCTGTCCGCTCTGACCAGCGACTACTCCCGCTACGCCGCGTCCGGTGAGATCAACTCCACGGTGGACGACCAGAAGGGCAGGCTGGCCGCCATCAAGGCCGAGTTCGGCGGGCGCGAGGGCGTCGAGCTGGACGAGCTGGACGGCCTCACGGTGAACCTGCCGGACGGCTCCTGGTTCAACCTCCGTGCGTCCAACACCGAGCCGCTGCTCCGGCTCAACGTCGAAGCCGCCGACGCGGCCTCGGTCGCGGCGTTGCGCGACGAGGTCCTGTCGATCGTGAGGGGATGAGCACCGTGGCTGTCCAACTCGACGCGCAGTTGCTGGAGATCCTGGCGTGCCCGTGCCCGGAGCACGCGCCGCTGAAGGTCGGCACCGCGTCCGACCCGCTGGCGGACTACCTGACCTGCACCTCGTGCGGCCGGTCGTTCCCGGTTCGGGACGGCATCCCGGTGTTGCTGCTCGACGAAGCTGTCGAGCCGACGGCAGGGTGATGCCGAGTGCTCGACGACAGCCTCCTCGACGACCAGTCCCGGCTCAGCGAAGCTGACCGGGAGGGTCTGCTGCGCGCGGCCGCACGTGCGGGCGCGCAGGTCCGCGCGACCGCCGAGGCGGCGGAAGACCTCGGCGTCACCAGGGTGTTCCAGGAACGCCCGCGGGCGTTGGTGCTGGTCACCCGGCCCGGCGTGGGCACGGCGGTGGCCGGTCTGGTGACGGCTCTGCTCGGGCCGCGCTGCCCGGTGCCGGTCGTGGTCACCGACGACGTGCCGACGTGGGTGGGCGCGCTGGACGTGGTCCTCGCGCACACCGAAGACCCCGGTGACGTGCAGCTGGCCGAGTCGGTGCACCGGGCGGCCCGCCGTGGCGCGCGGGTGCTGCTGACCGCCGAGCCGGACGGCCCGGTGGCCGCGTCCGCCGCGCAGCACGCGCTGCTGATCCCGCCGCGGGTGCCGGTGCCGGCGGGCTTCGGCTTCCCCCGCTGCCTCGCCGCGTGGCTGGTCGCGTTGAAGGCGTTGGGCCTGCTCGACGTGGACGTGCAGGCCATCGCGGACGAGCTGGACCGGGAGGCCGAGCGGTGCCACCCGATGCACGAGTCGTTCGTGAACCCGGCCAAGACGCTCGCGCTGCGGGTCGCCGAGCGCACCCCGCTGCTGTGGGGTCTGGACGACCTGGCGACGGCCGTCGCCGTGCACGGCGCGGGCGCGTTGGCCGGTTACGCGGGCGTGGTGAGCGACGTGGCCGGCTATCCTCAGGCACTGACCCGGTCGGTGCTGCACCGCCGGGCGGTGCGCGGCACGTCCGGCGACGACCTGTTCGCCGACCCGGACGACGAGTCGGAAGGCATGGTCCGCGTGATGCTGCTGGCCGTGCGCCAGGGCCCGCAGGCCGAGTTCGCCCGGCGGGTCGCGATGGAGACCTTGTCCGGAGCCGACGTGCTCGAACCGGCCGAGGAGGTGAGCGGCGGGGACGCCGTGTGCGCCGCGCTGCTCGCCTTGCGGTTCGAGTTGGCCGCGTTGTACCTGGGCCTGGCGGCGGGCACGCTGGGCGGGCCCGGCCTGTACGCGCCGGCCATGTGAAGGGATGACTGTGGACCTGCTGCACAACGCGGTGCGCGCGTACGCGTGGGGATCGCGCACCGCCATCGCAGAGCTGCTCGGGAGGGAGGTGCCGACGCCGCACCCCGAGGCCGAGCTGTGGATGGGCGCCCACCCCGGTGACCCGTCGCGGGTGGTGGGCCCGGACGGCGAGTACCGCTCGCTGCTCGACATGCTCACCGACGACCCGGAGGGGCAGCTGGGCACCCGGCACGCCGACCGCTGGGGCAGCCGGTTGCCGTTCCTGCTCAAGGTGCTGGCCGCGGACGAGCCGTTGAGCCTGCAGGCGCACCCGTCGGCCGAGCAGGCCGCGAACGGGTTCGCCGCCGAGGACGCGGCGGGCGTGCCGATGGACTCGCCGGTGCGCAACTACAAGGACCCGTCCGCGAAGCCCGAGCTGATCTGCGCGTTGACCGAGTTCCACGCGTTGGCGGGGTTCCGCGAGCCGGAGCGCACGGTGGCGTTGCTGCGGTCGTTGGACGCGCCGGACTTCGCCCCGTACGCCGAGCTGCTGGCCGCCCAGCCGGACGCGAGCGGGCTGCGGGCGCTGTTCACGACCCTCATCACGCTGCCGCAGACCGCGCTGGGCATGCTCCTGCCGCAGGTGCTGGACGCGTGCGTGCTGCACGTGAAGGAGCACGGCGAGTTCGACCTGGAGTGCCGGACGATCCTGGAGCTGGGCGAGGCGTACCCCGGTGACGCGGGCGTGCTGGCCGCGCTGCTGCTCAACCGGCTCGTGCTCCAGCCCGGCGAGGCGATCTACCTGCCCGCCGGCAACCTGCACGCCTACCTGCACGGCACCGGGGTGGAGATCCTGGCGAACTCGGACAACGTGCTGCGGTGCGGGCTGACGCCCAAGCACGTGGACGTGCCCGAGCTGATGCGCGTGCTCGACTTCCGGTGCGGCGACATGCCGGTGCAGAGCGGTGTGCGGACGTCACCGGGGCTGTGGGCGTACCGGACGGGGTGCCCGGAGTTCGAGCTGTCGCGGATCGAGGTCGGGCCTTCGGCTTCGGCCGAGGTCCGGGTCGACCACAGCGGGCCGCAGATCCTGCTCTGCACGCGTGGCCGGGCGCGGTTGTCGACCGGGCGCGAGTCGCTGGTGCTGGAACGCGGCCAGTCCGTGTGGCTGCCCGCGCAGGACCCGGCCGTGGTCGTCACGGCGGACGTCGACACCCAGCTTTTCCGCGCCACCCCCGGGGTTGAGTAGGGTCACACCCGACCAATCGGACTTGGGCGCTTAGGGAGCAACCGTGTCAGCAGGGGGCGGGACCAAGGCGATCATCGCCGCACTGGTGGCCAACGCCGGGATTGCCGTGGCGAAGTTCGTCGGCTTCCTGATCACCGGATCGTCGTCCATGCTCGCCGAGTCGGTGCACTCGGTGGCGGACACGTCCAACCAGGGCCTGCTGCTGCTGGGGCAGAAGACCTCGCAGCGCAAGGCCACCCTCAACCACCCGTTCGGGTTCGGTCGGGACCGGTACTTCTACTCGTTCATCGTGGCGCTGATGCTGTTCAGCCTGGGCTCGGTGTTCGCCCTGTACGAGGGCATCCACAAGCTGGAGTCCCACGAGCAGCTGAGCAGCCCGATCGTCGCGGTGATCATCCTGGTCGTCGCGATCGGCCTGGAGATCTACAGCTTCCGCACCGCGATCGTCGAGTCGAACAAGATCAGGGGTGACGCCACGTGGTGGCAGTTCATCCGCCAGTCGAAGGTGCCCGAGCTGCCGGTCGTGCTGCTGGAGGACGCCGGCGCGCTGTTCGGCCTGGTCCTGGCCCTGTTCGGGGTGGGGCTGTCGACCATCACCGGTGACCCGGTGTGGGACGCGATCGGCACCATCTGCATCGGTGTGCTGCTCGGCGTGATCGCGGTCATCCTGATCGTGGAGATGAAGTCGCTGCTGATCGGCGAGGGCGCGGTGCCGGCGGAGCTGGACGTGATCGTGGGCGAGCTGGCGGCGGGCAAGGTGCAGCGCGTCATCCACATCCGGACCCAGTACATCGGGCCGGACGAGCTGCTGGTGGCGGCGAAGATCGCACTGAACCCGGGCCTGAGCATCACCGAGGTGGCCGAGGCCATCGACGACGCCGAGCAGCGCGTGCGCAACAAGGTGCCCGCCGCCCGGCTGATCTACCTGGAGCCCGACCTGGACCGGTCGCTGGCCAAGTCGTAGTTCCTCCCCTCCTTCAAAGACCTTCAAAGACCTTCAAAGACACGGTCTTCAAAGACACAGTCGACGTCGAAGGGCGACGAGCCGTTGCGCTCGTCGCCCTTCGGCGTTTGCGGAGGTGTTACGGGATCTCGTCGTGCTTCACCACGGGCACGGCGGTGGCGCCCTTCTGGCCCAGCAGGGAGTGCCGTCGGCTGTATGCGAAGTACACGACGACGCCCAGGGCCATCCACACCAGGAACCGGACCCAGGTGAGCGCGGTCAGGTTCAGCATCAGCCACAGGCAGGCCAGGATCGCGAGGATCGGCACCACCGGCACCCACGGCACGCGGAAGCCGCGCGGCAGGTCGGGGCGGGTCTTGCGGAGCACCAGGACACCGGCGGAGACCAGGATGAACGCGAACAGCGTGCCGACGTTCACCATCTCCTCCAGCTTGCCCGCCGGGAAGAAACCGGCCGCGATGGCGACCAGGACGCCGATGGCGATGGTGATCCGGAACGGCGTGCCGTGCTGACCCGTGCGGGCCAGGCCGCGCGGCAGCAGACCGTCACGGGACATCGCGAACAGCACCCGCGACTGGCCCAGCATCAGCACCATCACGACGGTGGTCAGGCCCGCCAGCGCGCCGACCGAGATGACGGTGGCCGCCCAGTCCACGCCGTTCTGCGAGAACGCCGTGGCCAACGTGGCCCGGGTGCCGTCCGGCTGGGTCTTGAGCTGGTCGTACGGCAGCATCCCGGTGATCACCAGCGACACCGCCACGTACAGCACCGTCACGATCGCCAGCGACCCGAGGATGCCGCGCGGCACGGCGCGCTGGGGGTTGCGCGTCTCCTCGGCGGTCGTCGCGACCACGTCGAAGCCGATGAACGCGAAGAACACCAGCGACGCGGCGGCCAGCAGCCCCAGCACACCGTACGTGCTGCCTTCGAAGCCCGTGACCAGCGAGAACAGCGACTGCTCCAAGCCGGACCCGGTCGTGCCGCCGGACTCGGCGGGCGGGATGTACGGGGTGTAGTTCGCCGCCTTGATGTACCCGATGCCGAGCACGATCACCAGCAGCACCACGGCCACCTTCACCGCCGTGATCACCGCGCTGACCCGCGACGACAGCTTCGTGCCGACCACGAGCAGCACGGTCAGCACGGCGATCAGCAGCAGCGAGCCCCAGTCGACGTCGAGCCCGCCGACCGACGCGGTGGTCTTCACCGTCACGCCGAGCTGCCCGAGCACCGTCTGGAGGTACACCGACCAGCCCTTGGCCACCGCCGCCGCGCCGACCGCGAACTCCAGCACCAGGTCCCAGCCGATGATCCACGCCATGAACTCGCCGAACGTGGCGTACGAGAACGTGTACGCGCTGCCGGCCACCGGCACGGTCGAGGCGAACTCCGCGTAGCACAACGCGGCCAGCGCGCACGCCACGGCGGCCAGCACGAACGCCAACGACACCGACGGTCCGGCGAGGTTGCCCGCGGTGGACGCGGTGAGCGTGAAGATGCCCGCGCCGATCACCACCGCGACACCGAACACCGTCAGGTCCCACGCGGTGAGGTCCTTGCGCAGTCTGGTCTCCGGCTCGTCGGTGTCGGCGATCGACTGCTCGATCGACTTCGTGCGCCACAGCCCGTTCCCCGGCACAGCTCCTCCTGCGTTGATTGGTCCGATCAGCCTAGAGGTGGGGTCCGACAATCGGCGCCACCGGTAGTTTTGCCTGCATGACGGTGCTTTGCCTGGACATCGGCTCGACCTGGACCAAGGGCGCCCTGGTGTCGGAAGCCGGTGACCTGCTGGGTACCGCGCAGCACACGACTACCCCGCCGGAGGTGCTTCAAGGCGTCGACGTCGTCACACAAGCCCTCGGTCCCGCCGGGAACACCATCGCGTGTTCTTCCGCCGGTGGCGGCCTCCGATTGGCTGTTGTCGGGCAGGAACGGCTGGTCAGCGCCGAGGCCGGGTACCGGGTGGCGTTGTCGGCGGGCGCGAGGGTGGTGCACGTCTCGGCCGGCCCGCTCGACGGCGCGGGCATCCGGGCGTTGCGCGCGGCCGGACCGGACCTGGTGCTGCTGGTCGGCGGCACGGACGGCGGCGACACGTCGGTGCTCCTGCACAACGCCCGCAAGCTCGGCGCGAACCGGATCGCCTGCCCGATCGTGCTGGCGGGCAACGTCGAGGCGCGACCGGAGGCGCTGGACCTGCTCGGCGGCCGGACCGTCGTGCCGACCGCGAACGTGCTGCCGGATGTCGGCGAACTCGCACCGGGCCCGGCGCGTGCCGCGATCCGCGAGGTGTTCCTGGAGCACGTGATCGGCGGCAAGGGCCTGTCACGCGGGCCGAGGTTCCGCAAACTCGTCCGCGCCGTCACGCCGGACGCGGTCCTCCAGGGCGTCTCCCGGCTGGCCATGCGGGACCGGGAAGGCGCGGTCCTGGTCGTGGACGTCGGCGGCGCGACCACCGACGTCTACTCTGCCGTGTCCACTGCAGACGGCCCGGAGCGGACGGTGGCGCTGCCGCCCGACCGCCGCACCGTCGAGGGCGATCTGGGTATGCGCTGGTCCGCGCCCGGCGTGGTGGCCGAGGCGGTGGCGGAGAAGCTGATCGACAAGGCGGAAGCCGCTGTTCTGCAAGGGGAAGCCGCCGCACGGGCCGCCGACGTGACGTGGTTGCCCGACGACCCGACCGTGGACCTCAGGCTCGCCGCCCTCGCCGCCGTGCTCGCGATCCGCCGCCACCTCAGGCTGGTCGACGGCCAACTCGGACCGCGGGGCGCGGGCCTGCTGGTGCTGTCCGGCGGCGTCTTCCGGCACGCCGAGTCCACTGTGGACGTCGAACGCGCGCTGCGCGCGGACCCGGTGCTGCGCCCGATCCTGCGCACGGCGGCCATCACGGTCGACCGCGACTACGTGCTGGCTCCGGCCGGACTCCTGGCCGAGACCGGTCGCACGTCAGCGGCCGACCGCCTGCTCAACCACCTCGCTTCGGTTCCGGCGACGGCGACGGCGAGGGCGAGGGCGAGGGCGAGGGCGAGGGCAGCCTCATCGGAGGCGCCTGCCGCGCGATAGGCAGCACGGGCGGCGGCGGGTCGGTCGTCTCCAGACCGGCCGCGATGGCGACCGCCCGGTCCCACTCGGGATCGGACGTGTAGTCGGCGTGCCGGTTCA
Organism: Saccharothrix deserti; assembly: GCF_009769385.1. Lineage (GTDB taxonomy): Bacteria > Actinomycetota > Actinomycetes > Mycobacteriales > Pseudonocardiaceae > Actinosynnema > Actinosynnema deserti. Next base: position 2,507 of record NZ_VKAB01000008.1, on the reverse strand, counting down.
CGCCCGCCGCCCACCGCCGACCGGGGAACGGCCCGCGCTGCGGGTCCGGCAGCCAGTGGTCACCGCCCAGCACCAGCGCGCCCGTCGGACCGCGCAACGCCGGCGGCAGCGCGCCCGACGTGCCGTCCGGCCGGAAGCCCGCGCCGAGCAGCATCCCGTCGAACACCTGCCGGTTCCACGTCATCACCGCGCCGCCCAACGCGTCCGTGCCCCGGCACAGCGCGCGCCACCGACCCGCCAACCCGCCGGCCAGCGACTCCAACGAGCTGTGCGGCACGACCGCCGGGAACGCCCGCGGGTACGCCCACTGCAGCTGCGACCCCGCTGTGACGAGACCCACCCGTTCCGCCTGGGCAGCGGGCAGCTCCTCCAGCAGCCGGGCCGCCGCCACCGCCGCGAGCAGGCTGCCCTGGCTGTGCCCGGCCAGCACCACCCGCGTGCCGGGATCGGCCAGGTGCTCACGCACCCGCGCCACGAGCTCCGGCACCACCTTCAACGCGTAGCACGGCGGCACCACGGGGTGCGCCTCGCGCGGCCAGAACGCCGCCAGGTCGGCCAACACCCCGACCTGCCTGGCCTTGTCCGGCTGCCGTGCCGCCAGGTACACCGCCCGCAGCAGCGACAACGCCAACACGGCCAGCACGACCACGCCGAACCCGGAGATCGGCCGCGTCCACCCCGGCGGGTCGACCTCGCGCAGCCGCAGCACCGCCGCCGGCACCGCGCCGACCGCCAGCACCGACGACATGATCAGCACCACGTGGTGGCTGTGCCGCCGTTGCCACCGCGCCCACCACCACGCCCGCGCAGCGCGCTTCACGTCCCGTGCGCGCCCCGCGTGCAACAGGGACGCCTCACGCGCCCACTCCTTGTTCCGCCGCAGCGAACTCCACCGCATCATCCCGGTGGTCACCGCCATCGCCACCCCGGCGAGGAACGCCAGCACCCCGGCCACGCCCCACAGCAGCGCGATGTAGTCGTACCCGCGCGGCAGCACACCGTGCCCGAGCACCCGCTGCACGGTCAGCGCCACGCCCGCGCCGAACCCGCCGCCGAGCAGCGCGGCCAGCGCCACCACCGGTGCGGCCATCCAGCCACCGGCCCACGGCCGCAGGTCACGCGGCTGGGCGGACCACGTGCGCCGGGCCAGCAACGCGGCGGGCACCAGCAGCAACGCGATCAGCACGCACACCAGCGCCACCAGCGCGGCCACCATCTGCACGGCCAGGTCCGCGCCCGGCAGCCGCACCGGCAACCGGACCAGCAACCCGGTCGCGACCAGCAACGACAGCCACGACACCACCTGCAGCACCCGCCGCGGCCCACGCCCCAACGCCGCCCGCAGCCACCGCCCACCCCGGTGCGGCGCGCCGCCCGTCGGGTCGTCCAGCAGCATCGCGCCCAACGCGGCCACCCCCACCAGGGCGACACCCAACGTCCAGCACACCGTGATCGCGACCCCGTGCCAGCCGGGCGCGAGCAGCGGACCCGGCGGTCCGCCCAACGCGATCACCACGGCCGTGCCCAACCCCGCCACGATGTGCAGCACCCGCAACGCCGGCGTGTCCGGGTCCGTGGCCACGTGCGCGCCGGGCAGCCCGGACGGCCCGTTCTCCGAGGCGGGCACCTCCTTGCGCTCGATCCGCCAGTCGACGCTGGACATCCGGTGCAGCACCAGCACGGCCAGCGCGATCGGCGCCAGACCCACCACGGCACGCACCCACGGCGTCGTGCTCAGCCAGGACGGACCCCACAGGCACGCCGCACCGGGCGCGAGGCACTGCGCCGCCACCAGGTCCAGGCTGATCACTTCCAGCTGCGCCACGAGCAGCACGGTCAGCAGCAGAGCCGCCAGCCGCAGCAGTGCGCGCAGCCCGATCCCCAGCAGGTGGGCGGGCACGGACCCGGTGGGCGTCGGCGGCAGCATCCAGTGCGCCACGTTCGCCAGCGAGAACGGGAACAGCAGCGCCCACGTCGCCTTGGCCCAGCCGCCGGACGTCATCCCGCCCCACACGTAGCCCTCGACGACCCGCGTCACCGGGCGACCAGCGGCCTGCAACACCGGGCCCGGTGCGGGTCTCCGCAGGCGGTCGGCCGGGCGCACGACGCGGCCGAGCCCGTCGCCCGCCACGTCCACCGCCGCCACCGCGTCGACCAGCGACTGCGGAGTGGTGCCCTGCACACCGTGCACCCGCAGTTCGACCACCCGTGTGTCGGGGCCGGGAATCAGCACAAAACCTCCCGCGAACCTCACGTCAGCCTCGTCATAGTGGTCCATCCGAAGCCACATGCAGGCGACGTCCGTGGACCGGCGTGGCGGGCGGTAGGGTCGGGCGAACCCGAGATGGAGGAACCCGCGATGACCGCCGAGAGGCTCCAGACCCGCAACGGCATCGACTTCGCCGTGGCGGACCTGTCCCTGGCCGAGTTCGGCCGCAAGGAGATCCGCCTGGCCGAGCACGAGATGCCCGGCCTGATGGCGTTGCGCCGCGAGTACTCGGAGGTCT